>CAVZCK010000025.1:0-213437 GCA_963773735.1 uncultured Alphaproteobacteria bacterium
GCTGTCGAGCGCCGCGCTTGTCGAGAATGCGCTGGAGCGCATCGCCGCGCTCAATCCGAAGCTGGATAGCTTCGTCTGCGTGGCGGATGACGCGCGCGCACAGGCGACCAAGGCCGATGCCGAACTCCGCGATGGGAATTGGCGCGGTCCGCTCCATGGCGTCCCTATCGCGGTGAAGGACAATTACTTCACCCGCGATATGCCGACGCATGCTGGGACGGACGCACCGGGCATTCGTTTTTCGCAAAAAAATACCGCCGCTGTCGCCCGGCTGCGCGCGGCGGGCGCCGTCATCATCGGCAAGACGCGGATGCATGAATTCGCCTGGGGCAATGTTTCACCGCCCACGAAGAACCCCTGGGACTAACCCGCGTGCCTGGCGGATCGAGTGGCGGCTCCGGGGCAGCGGTAGCCGCGCGCATCGTGCCGGTGGCGATGGGATCGGATACGGGCGGCTCAATCCGCATCCCCGCGAGCCTTTGCGGCACGGTCGGGCTGAAGCCGACTTTCGGCCGCGTGAGCCGCCCCGGGATCGTGCCGCATAGCTGGTCGCTCGACCATGCCGGACCGCTTTCCTACACCGTTGCCGACTGCGCATATGTGCTGAACGCGATCTCCGGTTACGATGCAGCCGATGCTGGCTCGGCCCGGGCGGAGGTGCCGGATTTCGCCGCCGCGCTTGGCCAGCCCCTAGCGAGCCTGCGGGTGGGGGTCTGCAAAAATCATTTCTTCGGCCGCAATCAGATCGATGTCGATGCGGCGATCGAGGCGGTGATCCGCTTTTACAGCGACGCGGGCGCCAAGATCGTCGAATTCGAGCTGCCGATCCTCGCCTTCGGCCTGGGCGCAATCTTCGCCATCGAGCTGTCCTCCTCAACCGCCTATCACAGCCGCAATCTGGCGAGCGGCGCGGCGGCGGGGTTCACCGAAGATGTGCGTCTGCTCGTCGAGATGGGGCAACTCGTCACCGGCCCGGATTATCTCAAGGCCGAACAGTTCCGCCGCGTGCTGATCGAGGATCTCGCGCGGGTATTCGCCGATGTCGACGTGATCCTTGGCCCGACCTGTCCGCTCACCGCCTGGCCGATAGGGGAATGGACCGTGCGCGTTGGCCCGGAGGACGAGAGCGTGCTCGCGGCCTCCTGGCGCCTCACCTACCCGTGGAACCTGGCCGGGCTGCCGGCCATTTCGCTGCCCTGCGGCTTCGATGCGAGCGGCCTGCCGATCGGGTTGCAGCTTGCCGGACGCCCCTTCGACGAGATGACCGTCATCCGCGCCGCCGACGCCTATGAGCGCGCCCATGACTGGAAAGATATGCGCCCCAAACTCTGAGCACGAGAGCCAGCCCCATGCCGACCGATCAGCATGCCGAAAGTCCGATCACCGTCGCCTGCATCCAGATGGAGCCGCGCATCGGCGAGAAGGAGACCAATGTCGCCCGCTCGCTGGAAAAGATCGCAGAGGCTGCGGCCAAGGGCGCCAAGCTGATCGTGCTGCCGGAGCTGTGCAATTCCGGCTATGTCTTCGCCTCGCGGCAGGAAGCCTTCGCGCTGGCCGAGCCGGTGCCGGACGGTCCGACCACGCGGGCCTGGCTCGACGCGGCGCGCCAGCATGGGGCGGTGATCGTCGCCGGCATTTGCGACGGGCGGGCGACGCCCTCTACAACAGCGTCGCCATCGTCGGTCCCGACGGCTTCATCGGCACCTATCGCAAGGTTCATCTCTGGGGCGCCGAGAACTGTTCTTCGAGCCGGGCGATCTCGGCATGCCCGGTGTGGAAGACCGTGTTCGGGCGGATGGGGGCGGCTATCTGCTATGAGGATGGTTTCCAGAGACATATCGCCTCGCCGCGCTTCAGGGGGCCGACATCCTCTGGTTCCGACCAACTGGGTGCCGATGCCCGATCAGCCGGCGAACATGATGGTGATGGCGAACGTGCTGGCCATGGGCGGCGCACATTCCAACAGCATGTATGTGGCGGCGGCCGACCGTGTCGGCACCGAGCGCGACCAGCCTTTCCTCGGCTCAAGCCTAATCGTCAGCCATACGGGATTTCCGCTAGCTGGCCCCGCCAGCGCGACCGCCGAAGAGATCATTTACGCGGATGTGAACCTGTCGGACGCACGCCGCAAGCGCGTGCTGAACAGCTTTAACCAGCCACTGCGCGACCGCCAATCGATGTCTATGACGAGATGCTCGGCTCCGGCATCAAGCGCGGCTGGTATAACGTCTTCTTGTGCGCCGAACGATCTCGATTTACCGAGCAATCCGCCTCATAGCACGATCGGGAAAAGTGGACATCGGTTTTCCCGAACCTGCGGCCAAGCGTTCAAGCTCCGATTCCTCGACTTTGCCTTGCAGCGCAGGGAAGGACCGGATTGCGCTGCAGCCCGCGGCGCCGGGCATAGCACAGCGCTCTATGGTCGTGAGACTTGATGCAGTCGCGCCAGGAGCTATCGTGAATCTTGGTGACGGCGAGTCCATTGATCAGACGGCGGCGTAATCGTAGCCAGCTTCCAAGCCGTCGGTGAATTTGACGCCTTCAACCACTTTGGGCAACTGGTTTTGTCCATCGAGCCTTCGCCAGGAGGCCTGCGCCGCCTGGATCAGCTTGAACACCATTATCATCCCCGTTTCGTGCGAGAGGCAGCCTTTCGCTCTTGTCGTCCTATGGCGCACGGTGGCGAAGGTGCTCTCGATGGGATTGCTGGTCCGGATGTGTTTCCAATGCTCGGCGGGAAAGTCGTGGAAGGCAAGCAGCGCCTGGCGATCCTTGGCCAGGCAATCGGCGGCCTTGTCGTATTTGGCCTGATATTTGGCGAGGAAGCGGTCGAACGCTCTCTCCGCGTCTGCGCGGCCTTCCGCCATCCAGATTTCCTTGAGGTCCGCCTTGGCTTTAGGCTGGACCGATTTCGGCAGTTTGTCGAGCACATTCAGAGTTTTGTGCACGCAGCAGCGCTGCTGCCGCGTGGCGCCGAATTCTTCTTCGAGCGCCTTCCAGAACCCGAGCGCGCCATCGCCAATGGCCAACTCCGGCGGAACGGATAGCCCTCGGCCCCTCAGATCGGCGAGCAACTCGCGCCAGGACTCGGCGCTTTCCCGGTAGCCTGACTGAAAACCGATCAACTCCTTCTTGCCCTCCGGCGTGGCGCCGATCAGCACAAGGATGCATTGCTTGTCCGGCTCCATGCGCGCCTGGAGATAAACGCCGTCAGCCCAGATATAAACATAGCTCCGCGCCGAGAGGTCGCGCCTTTTCCAACGCTCAAACTCCTCCTGCCAGCCCGCTTTCAGACGGCTGAAGACGGCAGGCGAGAGGTTCGGCGCATCTTTGCCAAGCAAGGCGCCGAGCGCCTCCTGCATGTCGCCCATCGAGATGCCGCGCAGATAAAGCACCGGCAACAGAGCATCGAGGCTCTTTGTTCGCCTGGCGTAAGGCGGCAGGATGCTGGATGAAAACTGGATGCGTTCGCCATCGGCAGCGCCGCGATCACGAAGGCGCGGCTGGCGCACCGCCACCGGTCCGATGCCGGTCTGGATCGTGCGCTCAGGCAAATGCCCGTGGCGCACAAGCCGCTGTCGGCCATCCTCCGTCGTGAGGTGGCCATGGGCCGCGATACATTCGGCGACTTCGGCTTCAACGGCCTGGGCAAGCAATGCGCGGGCGCCGGTGCGCAGCGCCTCCGTCAGCGGATCGGTGAACTCGCCCGGCTGGCGCAAGGTAATGATTTTATTGTCTTCCATGGCGTATCAATCCTCGTTTGGATGTGTGGCTGGCTTGTCACCGCCACGATACGCCGCCTCCCTTTCCTCGGCCCGTCACCAACTTTCCCGCATAGCTCGTCGCGCCAGTGGTCGAGCGCGGCCATCCGCATATCTCCGGAGTTTGCAGGCCTTGCCTGGCATCGACCGCAAGTGGGTGACAGTTTCGCCTCAGCTTCCGGTTCTGCCGACGCCGTAGACGATGAGACCGAGCGCACCCAAGGCCAGTAAGAAGCGCCGCCGGTTCAGGTCCAATTCTCGTCTGTCGTTTCGAAAAACATCGCCGGTCGTCATGGCCCGGCTGTGCGCCGCGGCTGGGATTTCGCTACCGCTTCGCCTCGCACTGGTCCGGCGTCGCCATGCACTTCGCCGCCCAGGACGCGAATTTGGACACTCTTGCGTAGACGCCGTACTTGCCCGGCTGGGCGCAGCCTTCACCCCAGCTCACTACGCCGACGAGCTTGGCGGCACCCGAAGCATCCGTGGCCGTCAGAGGTCCGCCGCTGTCGCCCTGGCAGGAATCCTTGCCGCCTTCGGAAAAGCCGGCGCACATCATGTTCGCCGTCACCGCGCCATTGTAGCTGACCGGATCATTGCAATCCGCATTGCTGACGATGGGCACGGAGACCTGCTTCAGCGTGGGCGACGGCTCGCCGCTTTCGCTGACGCCCCATCCCGTCACCATGGCGTTTTCGCGGGGCGCAGCAAGCCGTGCCTCGATCGCGGCGTCGGCCAGCGCAACTGGACCGCCCGCCTGCAAGGTGCCGTCGATCTTGAGCAGCGCGACGTCGTTGTCGTGGTTGGACGGGTTGTAGTCCTTGTGAACGAAGATGGCCTTGACATTATGTCGATGGCCGCCGCTGGCGAGATCCGCAGTGCCGCTCAGCACATGAACGTCGATCGGGTTGTTGCCGTTTACGCAATGTGCGGCCGTCAGCACCCAGGCCGCATTGAGGATGGAGCCGCCGCAGAACTGCGCCTTGGGCGTGTCCGCGATCCAGGAAACCAGCAGCGCAACCTGCCAGGGATGGTCGGCGAAATTGGCGTCCTGGCCGCCGATGATCTTGCGCTGGCCAAGCGTCTTGTCGAGGAAGCGGTCGACGGCGGCGCGGAACGGCTCGGAGCGATTTTGCAGGCCGGGGACCGCGGGATCCTGGGCTGAGGCCGGAGATGAGAGCCAGGCAAAGCCACAAGCGCAAGCGGCAGCCGCAATCGTCACCGCATATCCGGCGACAGAACGAAAGCCTTCCATAGGCGTCCCCATTGTCTATTTATCCGGCTTGATGATCGTGAGCTGGTCAGGTGTCGCGACGGAGCGGGGCGCGTCCGCTTCGAGCTGGAACTGCTCCGGCATCTTGACGACGATCTTGCTGGGCTCGACGCCGGAATCCAGAAGGTCCTTGCGGATCTGCAGGCTGCGCTGAAACGCCTGCATCCGCGCATGTCCCTGAGTGGGGGCATCGGGCGCGGAGTCGCTCAGCTCGACCTCGACCTTCGATCCTTTCAACTCGCCGAACTGATCGAGCGCGCTGTCGGCGCCGGGTATCCCGCGCTCCTTGTCCGGGAAAAGTTCCTTAAGCGGCACCGCCTTCGGCTGTTCGGGCGAGCCCGAGCCCCTGCCCTTGAGCGACTCGCTGACGGGAACGCCGTCGATGGTGTTAACCTCAACCGCAACCCACGAGCCTGAGCCTTCGGGAGCGGCTTGCGGTTTTTTGAGCGTGAGAACCTTGGTCTTGGTTCTCTCGGCAACCTCCAGCGCTCTTTCCTCTTCGCTTCGGGCCTTGCCCTTAAAGCTGTCGAACTGCTGCGACTGCGTCGGCCGGTCCGCCGGGGTGAAGAATTTGCGTTCCCGCGCCGGTTCTCTTTCCGCGACATGTCCGCCGGGGCTTGCCGCGCCGACGCCCCGGCGCTCCCTGGCGGGCCCGCGCAAGCTAAAGCCGCGGCTGCGCGTTTCCGGCTCGGAAGGCTCCGCCGAAGCCAGCACGGCCGGTTGATCGGCGGAGGAGAGCAGCATGCCCGGCGCGGCGGCGCCCGGCTCGGCGCGGTCCTTAAGCCATTTCCGCGCCATCGCGGCGTAAGGGCTCTCGGGAAAGGACAGCAGATAATATTTGACCGTCTCAGCGTCGCCCAAGCTCCGAGTCTGCTGCCAGGCGTCCCTGTAATTCCGCCGCATGACGTCGTCGGGATCGATGAATATGTCGCCATACATCACCCGCTGCTCGGAGGGAATCTGCTGTCCGCCGGAGTCTTCGCGAACTTTGCGCCGGACACCGTCGAACGTCTTGGTCAGGTCCCACCCCTTGGTGCCGAACAACTCCGCGAGATGGCGTGAATAGAGGCTGCCATTCGATCCATCGCTGCCGCTCCAGGCGGGTTTGCCCGGAGAGGCCGCGAGAGCGATCATCCAGCTCGCGTAGATGACCTCATGATCCAAAGGCGGGCTCGGCGCGGCCAAGCCCTGCGAGAGCGGAGCCGGCGACTTCGATCACACCCCGCCGTTCCGCGACGACCGGCCGGCAGTCCTGCGGCGTGGTGCGGCAGGCGTCGAGCACCAGGACATAGGCGGCGACGCCGTGCTTCTCCAATTGCTCGCTGATGTAGGTGACCGGGATGTCTTCGCGGACGACGTTGCCGGGACAGGCCGGAGCGTCCGAGGGCACCAGATAATTGAATTCGTTCCGCTGAAAGCCATGCCCGGAATAATAGACCAAGGCGATGTCGCCTTCATTGAGGGTGTCTGCAAAGCCCTGCACCGCCCTTATCAACGAGCTGCGATCGGTTGCGGTCGCCTGGGTGACGATGAAATTGAAGCTCTCGACCCTGGCCTTGAAGTGATTGGAATCGAGCTTGGAAACGGGAAGTTTTGGCAGATGAAGGTAGTTCGAAACGCCGATCACGAGCGCTTTCTTCGGCACCGGCGTTTCCGTCATATAGTCGTCGGCGCAGGCGGACGACGCAAACGGACAGGCGGCGAACGTAAGCAGCACCAGCGCATTCCCGAATTGGCGGAAAGCGGCGGAGCCGACGCGAAAGCAAACTCTCATGTCACAACAACCTACTAAAAAAGCAAGTAGAACGCGAACCGCGGCAAGCTAATATGCCGGTTCTGAAATGTAAATAGCGTTCAACCGAGACAACGTCCTCAACCGGCCGATAGCAGCGCGTATTTCTGCAACCGAAGAAGCTCCCCGAATGGGTCTCGGCAGGGACACCGAATATTGCGGCAGTCTTGTTGCCGCCGAAACGTTCGCTGAGCAATTTGACGATGACAAAGAGCTTCGCACCCAACTCTTCGCGCGGGTGTCTACGACTTCCACGTGGACTCCGCCCCTAGCCGCGCTGGCGGAGTTTGTGCTGAGGCAGCCCGACCCGTAGATATCTGACTGACTGCGAGCAATCGCGTGGTCTCAGCATCGATATCGCCACGTTCTTCAAAATATTGAGCGCTATCGTGACGTTGGAAAGGTTAGTAGAATTCCTCTCAATGGAAATGCTCGCGTGGCCGAACATTGATCGTTACGAACCCCAGCTTGAACGTTGGGTTCCTGCGCTTATCCGCTGCCTCGAATGGGATGAGGCGGCCCGGCGGGCGCTCTTGGCAGAACTCGGCAAACCTTACAGCACCGCGGGCTTTGGCAATTCGTTCAAGGATTGGTGCAAAGAGGCCGGGTTGCCGCAAAGCACTTGTCACGGTCTGCGCAAGATAAGCGCCGTTCGTGCCGCGGAGGTATGCGCAAGCGAGCATGAGCTCATGGCGACGTTCGGCTGGGAAAATGCCGACATGGCGCGCGTCTATACGCGGAAAGCGGCGCAGAAAAAACTGGCCGCGAGCGGTGTCGCGAAGCTCACGCACAGCGGCACAATTGTCCCACCTTCTGTCCCACCAGAAGAAATAATCAACAAAATCCATCTCTTGATCGAATTGGCTCCCCGGGCCGGACTCGAACCAGCGACCGAGCGGTTAACAGCCGCTTGCTCTACCAACTGAGCTACCGGGGAAGAGCGGGCGAACCCGTGTCGTCCGATGCGTATAGCAAATACGTGTTGGCTGTTCCACCCAAAATGCGATTGCTTCGACGGCAATTCAACCGTCATTCTGGTCTTTTAAGGTGAAGGGCAGGGGTTCGAGCGCGGCAATTGGCTGCCGCATTGCGCGCTGCATAACTCCGAGGTCAGGGTCGGCGATGTTCAGCAAGTCTCAGCGCTATTACGACGCGATTTACGGCTTCAAGAACTATGAAGCGGAAGCGGCTCGTCTTCGCGCCCTGATCGACAAACACAAGCGCGCGCCGGGAAATACTCTGCTCGACGTCGCCTGCGGGACCGGCGCGCATATGGCCCTTCTCCGCGAGGCGTTCGAGGTCGAGGGCCTGGATCTGGATGAGGGCATGATCACGATCGCCCGGGCGCGCAATCCGGGCATGGTTTTTCACCTGGCGGACATGGTGTCGTTCGATTTGGGGCGCCGCTTCGATGTGGTCGCCTGCCTGTTCAGCTCGATCGCCTATGTCGCCACTGAAGAGCGGCTGCGAGAGGCAATTGCGACCATGGCGCGCCATGTGCTGCCCGGCGGCGTGCTGATCGTCGAGCCGTATTACACGCCCGGCGGCTGGAAGCCGGGGCGGCGTGTCATGGCGACCTTCGCCGACGAGCCGGAGCTGAAAATTGCGCGGATCGCGGTGCCGGAGCGCGACGGCTCGCTCGCGCGCTTCGATTTCCACTATCTCGTCGGAACGCCGGACGGCGTCGAGCATTTCGTCGAGCGCCATGAGGTGGGGCTGTTCACCCAAGAGCAATATCGCGAGGCGTTCACCCGCCTCGGCTTGACGGTGCATTACGAGGCGGACTGGCCGACGCGGCGCGGCCTTTATATCAGCGTCATGCCCGAGTGATGCGAAACTCGCGGCGGCACCAGTTGCGCGCCGCGCCTAAAGCGAGGCGTGCTCGACGAAGGTCATGCGTCGGAGCAGATCCTTGATCGGGTCATCGACCCAGGCTTTGGTGACGAAGTCGCGGTGCTCGGTTTCGGGATCGGTCGATATGAAGACGACGCTGCCCTGCCCGAGCGACCCGAGCCGGTCCCGCACCGGGATATTGAGCTGCGTCAGGGCCTTTTCGTAGTCCTGATTGCGCGACCGGGTCGAATTCGCATAGGCGCTGACGAAAAAGCCCGAACGCCGGTTGGTGATCCAGTTCGTGAATTTCTCCGTCTCGCCATAGAGCGCATCCAGCAGCACGACGCCCTCAAGCCGCCTGCCGAGGCCGCCGCTGGATATGGCCCAGGCCGCCGGAATATAGCCGCCGCTATAGGCGATGATCACGACTGGCATTTTGGCGAAGGCGTCTTTGGTTCCGGGATTGCCGTAAAGCTGTGCGAGCTTGCCCGCGGCCTCGCCGAGAAAGCGCTTCACTCCGCCCGGCTCCCACAATTTGCCGATGCTCGAATCGCGTGCATCAACGGCGAGCTGAGGCGCGATGAGAACCGCATTGGCGCCGGAATCCGAAATCTGCTGCGGCACCTGCTGGCGGCGCAGCACGTCGCGTTCGAGCTTTGCGCCATGCCCGTGGAAAAACAGCACGATCACGCCGGGCTTGCGGATATCGAAGCCGCGCGGAATGTGCAGGAGCACGCGCGGGTCGTTATAGGTTTCATTCTCCCAATAGACCCGGTTGAACGGCGTCCGATGGCCGCGCCGGCCATTCTCGGCGACATTGAAGAAAGGCAGATCCGTGCGGCCGATGGTCCCGTCATAGGGAAATGGCGCATAGTCGAAGGCGACCAATCTGGTCTTGGGCCGCTGCGGCACGGCGATGGATGCGGGCACGGAAAACAGGGCGGCGGTTTGCAAGGTTGCCTCTGCAACCTGAGGGCCGGGACCGGGATTCGGAACGAGGACGTGCGCAATCAGCAGGCGGTCATGCTTGTCGTTCCGCTGAACCTGGCTGACATAGGCGATGCGGACGGTTTGCATGCGGCCATAGAGATTGTTCAGCTCCAGATCGCCTTTGACCGCTGCCGGCTGGTCGCGGCACGCCGCCGTCAGGATCAGGGTCAGGAGCGCCGCGGCGCCAAGAAGCGCGCGAAGGACCCTTTCCGTCATCTGCCGTGCCGTCTTGTTATTCGCTGTGATGATCGCCGGAATCTCGCATTATGGCTAAGGTCTCGCCGGAACGCCGTTGCTTTGGAGCACCAGTCTATAAAAAACAATCGTGACAAATCATGGGCGCATTGAGGCGGCCTTTTTGACGCGCGCCGCTCAGGCCCGATTTCCCCGTCCGCCTCGCCCAATTCGAGTGAATTTTCTGCCAATCCATTTAATAAAATCCGAACGTTAACGGTACTTTTGCTCCTTCTTCTGTAGGAAAGACGGACGAGCCACATTTCCGACTCGTTGCGGTTCTGCAACTTCGCGCGGCTTGCTTTGACAGATCCTCTATGATCGGCAATTGTGGAAAAATAGTCGGCCTGCTAACACGAGCGACGGTCGTATTCCGGAGTTTGATCGCCAAAATGACAGAGTCGAGCGGCGTTACCGGCCAAGATCATCGCCAGCTCGATCGTGCGTCCGTGTCCGCGACGACCGCCGTGACGCTTGCGATCGCCGACATGATCGGGATCGGCGTCTTTACCAGCCTCGGATTTCAGGTCGCCGCAATCCCATCGGCGTTCTCGGTGATCATGCTCTGGGTCATCGGGGGCGTCGCAGCGCTGTGCGGCGCGCTCTGTTATGCTGAGCTCGCCGCAATGTTTCCGCGCTCGGGCGGCGAGTATAATTTTCTCTCGCGCAGCTTCCATCCAGCCGTCGGCTTTCTCGCGGGCTGGATTTCGGCGACAGTCGGCTTTGCCGCGCCGGTCGCTCTCGCCGCGATGGCCTTTGGCAGCTATTTCGCGGGCGTCGTTCCCGGTGCGCCGCCGCTCGCGCTCGGCGTCGGCCTCGTCTGGCTCGCCTCGATCGTCCATCTTTTCGGGGTGAAGCAGGGCAGCGTCTTCCAGAACGTCTCGACCTTCATCAAGCTCGGCCTGATCATCGTGCTGATCCTTGCCGGCCTCGCGTTCGGCGAGCCGCAGCCGATTTCTTTTGCGCCTTCGGCTCCGGACCTCGGCTATATCGGCAGCGCGCCCTTCGCGATCGGCCTCGTTTTCGTGCTTTACTCCTATTCCGGCTGGAACGCAGCGACCTATATCGGCGGAGAAGTCCGCGAGCCGCATAAGAACCTGCCGCGGTCCATCTTCATTTCTCTGCTTGTCGTCCTTGTGCTCTATGTTGCTCTGAATGCCGTCTTTCTCTACACCACGCCGATGTCGCAGATGGCCGGCCAGATCGACGTGGCGCTGATCGCCGGGCGGCACATTTTCGGCGAAGACGGCGGCCGCCTCGTCGGCGCCCTGATCTGCGTCGGCCTCATCTCCTCGATCAGCGCCATGACCTGGATCGGCCCGCGCGTCACCATGACCATGGGCGAAGATCTGCCGTTGCTTCGGGCGTTCTCGCGCCGCACGACGAATGGCGTGCCGGCAACCGCGATCGTCACCCAGCTCGGCGATCGTCAACGTCCTGCTCCTGACGCAGAGTTTTGAGGCGGTGCTGGACTTCGTTCAGTTCAGCCTGACCTTCTGCTCGTTTCTCACCGTGCTCGGCGTAATCGTTCTGCGCATCACCCGGCCGCATCTGCCGCGTCCCTACAAGACCTGGGGCTATCCGGTGACGCCCTTCGTCTTCCTCGCGATCACCCTGTTCACGATGTATTATCTCATGGCCGAGCGCCCGCTGCAGTCGCTTGCCGGTCTGGCGACAATGCTGGCGGGGCTTCTCATCTATTTCGCCTCGCAGAAGAACTGGCGCTTTGCCGCGCCGCTTGGGAGCCCTTGACCTATGAGTAATGCGTTGAGATCGATCCGGGCTGCCGTCCCGGCACTCTTCATCGTCGGATTTCTAGCAAGCGGCGCCTCGGCGGCCGAGAGCACGCCGAATGACGCGGCGCGCTTCCTTGCCGGAATGCCCCCAGCGGCGGGAACACCGCTCGCCGAGCGCGCCGAAGACTCCGGCTGGAAGCGGCACGCGAATTATTTCGACACGGCGTGGGAGAAGCTCGAAGCGCGCCAGCTTTCGAAGATCCGGGATTGGCGGGGCACGCATCTCACCGCGCCGCAGCAGACGCTGTTCTATATGTTCAGCGGCCCGGACTTCCTCTATGCCAACGCCTTCTTCCCGAAAGCGTCGACCTATGTGCTGAGCGGGCTGGAGCCGGTCGGCAAGGTGCCCGAGCTGAGTGAGCTGTCGAGCCGCGCGCTGCAGGGCGAATTTCGCGCACTTGAGGTCTCACTGAATACAGTCCTCAACTACAGCTTCTTCATCACCAGCTATATGCAGAGGCAGCTTCGCGGCGGGAAGGTGAACGGCACTTTGCCGGTCATCTACGTGTTCCTCGCCAGATCCGGCAAGACCATCAACGAGGTCAGCTATGTCGAGCTGGATACGGACGGAAATTTGAAGCCGGCGACCGACGCGAGCCCGAAAACGGTGACCAAGGGCGCGAAAATCGCCTTCTCCGACAGCGACGGCCGCAAGCAGACGCTCTATTATTTCACCACCGACCTGTCCAATGGCGGCGTCAAGAAGTTCGGCTTCCTGAAATTCTGTGAGAAGCTTGCGCCTGGTGACGCCTTCATCAAGAGCGCCTCCTACCTCTTGCATTCCGGCGGATTCTCGACCGTTCGCGATTTCCTCCTGCAGAACAGCGCCGCAGTGCTTCAGGACGATTCCGGCGTCCCGGTCGGCTATTTCAAGGATCAGGACTGGGATCTGAAGCCCTTTGGACGCTATCTTGGGCCGATCCCGATCTTCAGGGGCAATTATCAGTCAAGGCTCGCCAAGCTTTTCAAACAGCCGAACCGGGAGCCGATCGCATTCGGGGTCGGCTATCGCTGGCGGCCGAACGAGTTCAACCTGCTGCTTTCGGTGAAGAAGCAGCCGAAGGCGGCGCTGGCTCAATAGGCTCAGCCCGGTTGCCGAGCCCGAGCCGAGACGCGCAGCGGCCACGGCGATCGAGCCGCGTCGACAGCGGTCTCGGTCCTTGAGGGGGCGCTTGTAGCAATCGATGATACCTCTGTCACGACATCGCGGTGCGCAGCTTGCCCTTGGAGTGCTGCTTGTCGTGGTAATTCGCTCGCTCGGCGAATTTCTGCGGCTCTATGACCCTGCCGTAACCCACATTGGGGCAGAGCTTTTTCTGTATCTGTCCGGGGCATTGGCCGCGGCGATAGCGGCGCTTTTGGTATTGATCCTTCACGCCCTCGGCCGCGACCGGTCCGCCATTTTCGTCACCGTGGCGGCGATCATCGGATTGCTCGCTTACAAGATCATCGTCACCATGTGAGCAGAGGCCTCCAGGCGGTGCGCAGCATCCGAGAGCGCCTGAGCCGCGGCAGGTTGCCGAGCGAAGCCGCAGCCCGGGATTGCGTCGATGTTGGCTTGGAGGCGACGCCCGGAATCGAACCGGGGTGGACGGCTTTGCAGGCCGCTGCGTAACCACTCCGCCACGTCGCCCTGAGGCTTTGGAGACGCCGAAAATTTCGGCATCGCTGCCCGGGCCGAACGGCTCAAGCCCCGTCTTTGTACCGCACCCGCCCAGCAGCCGGCAAGCCCTTCGACGGCGCCAAAGCCGCGCCTCGGCCGCCAGAGTAGCCTTGCCTCAGACCAGTCCCGCCGAGCGCAGGCTGATATGCCCGTCACGCCCGACGATCAGATGATCGTGCACGCCGATGTCCAGAGGCTCGGCGGCTGCCATGATCTCCTTGGTCATTTCGATATCCGAGCGCGACGGCGTCGGGTCGCCGGAAGGATGGTTGTGGACAAGAATGATCGCCGAGGCCGACAGCTCAAGCGCGCGCTTCACCACCTCGCGCACATAGACCGGCGTGTGATCGACCGTGCCGCGCCCCTGCACCTCATCCGCCAGAAGCCGGTTGCGCTTGTCGAGGAATAGGATGCGGAATTCCTCATGCATCTGGAAGCCCATTGCCGCGCGGCAATAGCCGACGACCTTGTCCCAGGAGCTGAGCAGCGGACGCTTCATCACCTCGCCCTGCATGAGGCGAATGGCGGCGGCGCGCACCAGCCTGATTTCGATGATTGCCGAAAGGCCGAGTCCGGGCACTTCGGACAGCCGCTCTTCGCTGGCGTTGATGGCCTCGGCAAAGCCGCCGAATTTGGCGATGATAGCCTTGGCAAGCGGCTTGGTGTCCCGGCGCGGGATGGCACGGAACAGGATCAGCTCCATCAGCTCGTAATCGGGAAGCGTCTCTGCGCCGGTCTGGCGGAAGCGCTGTCGCAGCCGCTCGCGATGTCCCCAATAATGCGGAACCGCTTCTTCCTTGAACGCCGACATCGGCCAAACCCCTCAACGCGCAGACAAATGAGACCGCGCTTAAGAGATATCGCGCCCGCGAAAGCCGCAATCGGCGAAAACACTTAAGGGCATGGGGACCGCAGGGCGGCGTGCCTGCGCCGTCGTTCCGGCCAAGGCTGGCGAGAGCGAGCCCAATTCCGACGGCCGGCACCTCACAGAATTGCGAATAGGCGCACGACGCGTCACGAAGTCCGATCCGATGCTGCAGCCATGATCCATTCTCGAAAGCTGCGAACGGCTGCATCCTCGGCACGATCTTCGCTGATGACGAGTTCATAGCTTTCAGCCTGCCACTCGGGCGCCGCGATAGGACATACGAGGCGCCCGGCGGCGATATCCCCCTCGATGAGCGGCATTGACGCCAGCGCGACCCCAAGCCCGTCCACTGCCGCTTGGAGCTGAAGATAGACATGCTCAAGCTCCAGGTGACGAAGGGGAGCGAGTTCGGGGACGCCGGCCGCAGACAGCCAGTGGGACCACGCCGATCGGGTCGTCAAGGAATGCAGCAAAGTGTGCCGGCGCAGATCGTGCACGGTTTCCACCGGGCGTTTGCGCAGAATCTCCGGGCTGCATGCAGGGCGTCGCCGATCCGCCATGAGTGTCTCGGATCGCAACCCCGCGGCTTGTTCCGAACCAGACCGGATGCCGATATCGAACGCGTTCCCGATGTATCTGAGCTTCCGTGATGTCGTCGAAATCCGAAGGTCGATGTTCGGGAACAGCTCCTGGAATTTCCCCAATCGGGGAAACAGCCAGCGAAGCGCGAAGCTAGGCAGCACATTGACCCGCACAAGCCCTGATACGCGACGGGCAACTTCTGGTCGCCGCAGCTTCCCGGTCGCCTCCGAGAGGCGAGAGAAGGCATCGCTGACGTCTCCCAGAAGCTCCGCGCCTTCATCGGTGAGCGCCACACCGCGCGAACGCCGCTCAAAGAGCGGTACACCGAGCCAGTCTTCCAGCAGCCGGATTTGTTTGCCGATTGCCCAGTGTGTGACACGCAAATCAGCGGCGGCTCCGACAAAGCTGCCTCGCCGCGCGGCCGCTTCAAAAGCGCGAATGGCGTTGAGCGGCGGAAGCCCATTCTTGTCCATAGGTGACCTTTTCTCTCATCAGCCGAGATAATAGCTCAATTGAACGGCTCAGGAACTAGGCTCTATCCTCTGCCGGATGAGCCGAACCTAAAGCACTGGGAGAATTCCTCCCGCCGGCTGATGGGTCAACCACTCAGCGGTGACCATTGGGACCACACTGTTTGCCTGCATCGACAACGCACCTGATTGACCTGACGGCCAAGCCATCCGCTGACACCAAGCGGCGAGCGCTTTGGTCGGCCTGCGCCGTGCACGCTCTGCACGATGGCTTCACCGACATGATCTATGTGCTATTGCCGATCTGGCAGGTCGAATTTGCCCTGGGCTACGGTATGTTGGCGCTGCTGCGTGGGCTTTACGCCGGAGCCATGGCCGCGCTCCAGGTTCCCGCCGGCCGGCTTGCCGAGCGACTGGGCGGCCGTATCGTCCTGGCGCTTGGTACCGCGCTGGCGGCGCTGGGCTATGCGCTCGCCGGCTGCTCCGGCGGGCTGCTCGGCCTATGTGCGGCTCTGGCCCTATCGGGCGCTGGTTCGAGCACACAGCATCCGATCGCTTCGGCAGCCGTGTCGCGCGCCTATGGGGACGCCTCGCGCGGTCCGCTCGGCACCTACAATTTCGCCGGTGATCTGGGGAAGGCGGCAATTCCAGCATTGGCGTCGCTGCTGCTGACGCTCATGCCCTGGCGCGAATCGCTTTGGCTGCTTGCTCTGCTCGGGCTGGCGATAGCGATCGCCGTTCCTCTGCTCATGCCCCCAATCAGCCGAGCACATGCAGGCGAGCCCCGAGATGAGAAGGCAGGCCAAGGCGCGCGGCGGATTCCCCCTGCTGTTTACAATCGGCGTGCTGGACACCGGCGTGCGGATGGGCCTGTTGATGTTTCTGCCTTTCCTCCTCCAGGCGAAAGGGGCATCGCTACCCACGATCGGGCTTGCTCTTGCTCTTGTGTTCATAGGCGGTGCGGCCGGGAAGTTTGCCTGCGGATGGTTGGGCGCACGAATTGGGGTTTTGCGGACCGTGCTGCTGACCGAAGGCGGGACGGCCTTAGGCATCTTCGCGGTCCTGTTTTTGCCGTTGCTGGCCTGCCTTCTGGTGCTGCCCCTGCTGGGCATCATGCTGAACGGCACATCCTCTGTGCTGTATGGAACGGTACCGGAGTTGTCGCCGCCGCACCGTAGGGAGCGGGCTTTCGCGCTGTTCTACACCGGCACGATCGGTTCGGGCGCGGTCTCGCCAGTGCTCTACGGTATGCTGGGGGATGTGACGGGCGTCAATTGGGCGACTGCTGCGACCGCCATGGTCGCGCTGGCAACCTTTCCGCTCGCCTTCGCTCTCGCGCCTCACCTCGGACCGGAGCGGCGCTGAAATGAGCCCCAACGGGCGGCTGAAAAACCTCCGAATGCGGGCTAGGTCCGCAGAACGACGCCGTGATAGGGCGGCTTGTGCCAGCCGCGAGGCGAATAGGTAAAGACCTCGCAGCCTGTCTCGGTCACGCCGACCGAGTGCTCGAATTGCGCCGAAAGCGAGCGGTCGCGGGTGACGGCTGTCCAGCCGTCCGACAGCATCTTCACATGCGGCTTGCCGAGATTGATCATCGGCTCGACCGTGAAGATCATGCCCGGCTCCAGAATATTCCCTTCACCCGGCTCGCCATAGTGGAGGATGTTCGGCCGGTCGTGGAAGACGAGCCCCAGGCCGTGTCCGCAGAAATCGCGCACGACGCTGCAGCGTTCAGCCTCCGCATAGGCCTGGATCGCCGCCCCGATGTCGCCGAGCGCGTTGCCCGGCCTGACCGCCGCGATGCCTCGCATCATCGCCTCATGCGTAACCGTGATCAGGCGCTCGGCTTTCCGCGAGATCTCGCCCACCGGGTACATCCGGCTGGAGTCGCCGTGCCAGCCGTCGACGATGACGGTGATGTCGATATTCACGATGTCGCCCTCCCGCAGCGGCCGCGGTCCGGGAATGCCATGGCAGACCACGTGATTGACCGAGGTGCAGAGGAACTTCGTATAGCCGCGATAGTTGAGCGTCGCCGGGACGGCGCCATGCGAGAGGATGAAGTCGAGGGCGATGTGGTCGAGCCGCTCCGTGGTCACGCCCGGCTGAACATATTCGGTGATCATGTCCAGCGCTTCGGCAGCAAGGCGGCCGGCGCGGCGCATCCCGGCAAAGGCGTCGGGGCCGTGGATCTTGATCTTGCCTGTCGAGGGACCAGTCGGGCGTTCGATAAATGTCATGGAAAGGGCCGGCTCAATGTTCTCAAATCGGTGCGGAACTCAAGGTCAGGTGAAATTTCGTCAGCAATCCGCCATTTAAATGGTCTTGCCAAGCCTTTCTTTGAAGGCCACCTAGTGGAGCGAATTTGACATTTGAGTCCCGCCTGTCGCGAGCTCGCGCTCAAATGTCAAATTCAAAAGCTCCACGATGAGGAAAAGTGCGAAACGGTTCTCCGCCCGCATCCCGCTCTAGCCTATTGGAATCGATCACGGTCACGATTTTGGATTGATCCAATCCAAAATCGCCGTGATCTAGGGCTGTGCATGTGCTGTCCCGCGTTGCAACTCGACTCTTCTCCCATCCTATGCCGGACCGTGCTTCCATAGATGCCGCGGCGGCGAAATCGATAATCCGGACGGCCATGCTTCAGACACAGGCTCCACAAACGTCTACCAGCGGCCAGGACCAGCCCTTCGCCGAATTCGTTGCCCTGATCGCGGCGATGATGGCGCTCACAGCGCTGTCGGTCGACATCATGCTGCCGGCGCTCAATCAAATCGGCGGCGATCTTGGCCTCGCCGCCGACAATGACCGCCAGCTTGTCATTATCATCTATCTGGCCGGATTTGCGGCCGGGTCAGATCGTGTTTGGGCCGCTGTCGGACCGCTTCGGCCGCAAAAGGCCGCTTTACGTCGGCCTGGCGATCTATGCGGCGGCATCGGTTGCGGCAATCTTGACCGACTCTGCCACGGCTTTGTTCATGGCCCGGGCGGTTCAGGGCTTCGGCGCGGCGGCGCCGCGGATCATCGCCATTGCCATCGTGCGCGACCGTTTTGCCGGACGCGGCATGGCCCGCGTGATGTCCTTCGTGATGATGGTTTTTGTCATCATGCCGATCCTGGCGCCGACCCTGGGCCAGGGCGTGATGCAGGTCGGGCCCTGGCGGGCGATTTTCGCCATTCTACTGTTCGTCGCCCTCCTCATCCTTGCCTGGGCCGCGCTGAGGCTCATGGAAACGCATCCGGCGGAAAGGCGGCTGCTGATTTCGCCGCGAAGACTGCTCGGCGCGATGATGACCGTATTTACCACGCGCCAGACCGTCGGCTATGCGATCGGCTTCGGCTTTTTCTTCGGCGTGCTGATGAGTTACATCGCCAGCGCCGAACAGGTCTTCGTCGACGTTTACGGCCTCGGCACGAGCTTCCCGCTGGTCTTCGGCGCGATCGGTTCGGTGATGGTGCTCGCGTCCGTGACCAACGCCCGGCTCGTTGGGCGGCTCGGCATGCGGCGCGTCTCGCACACCGCGCTTCTGGCGTTCCTCTGCGTCTGCGGGGTGATGGCGCTCGCCGGCTATCCGGACAAGCCGCCTCTCATCTGGTTCTGTCTCTTTATTGCCTGCACCTTTTTCTGCTTTGGCCTGATCGGGCCGAATTTTAACGCCCTGGCGATGGAGCCGGTCGGCCATATCGCCGGCATGGCCTCGTCCTTCGTCGGCTTTTATACCACCGGGGCCGGCGCGCTCTTCGGCTTTCTTGTCGGGCAGTTGTTCGACGGGACCGTGCGGCCTTTGACGATCGGCTTCACGGTCCTGGGGTTGGGAGCGCTCCTTGCGGTGTTGATCACCGAACGCGGCAGGCTGGCCCGGCCGCAGCACCTGCCGGTCCCAGGCGAGTAACGCCGCTCGCGCTCCGGAGTTGACGCTTCGGGGAATTCCCGTGTAGAGCTATCCACAATTCTGACGTGCCCAGCTTTTGCGTGAATCTTGCACATGGCGGTGGGCGGCACGCCCAGGTCCGGGAGGCAAGGCGCACACCATCCGCCAGCGAGGATTCGCCCGCGGATGCCGTTTGTGCTTGGAAACAGGGAATTGGCCATTGCTTCGCGGCGCCGCGCTCCTCACTTTGAGAGCAGCAAAATGCGTCAACCTAGGCTGACAGTGCAATGTTTGAGACATTATCCGATCGCCTTTCCGGCATTTTCGACAAGCTCACCGGGCGCGGCGCGCTCTCCGAGACCGATGTCGCCGAGGCCATGCGTGAGGTGCGACGCGCGCTGATCGAGGCCGATGTGGCGCTCGAAGTGGTGCGCTCCTTCACCGACCGGGTGCGCGCCAAGGCGGTGGGGCGCGAGGTGGTGAAGTCGGTCACCCCCGGCCAGATGGTCGTCAAGATCGTCCATGACGAGCTGGTTGAAACGCTGGGCAGGGAAGCTGAGCCGCTCGATTTGAACGCTCCATCGCCCTTCGCGATCATGATGGTTGGCCTGCAAGGCTCCGGCAAGACGACGACCACGGCCAAGATTGCCAAACGCCTCACGGACCGCGAGAAGAAGCGCGTGCTGATGGCCTCGCTCGACACCCGCCGCCCCGCCGCGCAGGAGCAGCTCAAAGTGCTGGGCGAGCAGACCGGTATCGACACGCTGCCGATCGTCGCTGGCCAGACGCCGCAGCAGATCGCCCGCCGCGCCATGGAGGCCGGGCGCCTCGGCGGCTATGACGTGGTCATGCTCGACACGGCCGGGCGCCTCCATATCGACGAAGCGCTGATGGCCGAGACCGAGGAGATCCGCGACACGGCGCGTCCGCATGAGACGTTGCTGGTCGCCGATGCGCTCACCGGCCAGGATGCCGTGAACCTTGCGCGAACCTTCGATGAACGAATTGGTGTTTCCGGTATTGTTCTCACCCGCATCGATGGCGACGGGCGCGGCGGCGCGGCGCTCTCCATGCGCGCGGTCACGGGTAAGCCGATCAAGCTGCTCGGCACCGGCGAGAAGATCGATGCGCTGGAGGAATTTTATCCCGAGCGCGTCGCCGGCCGCATTCTCGGCATGGGCGACGTGGTCAGCCTGGTCGAAAAGGCGGCGGCGAGCATCGACGCCGAGCAGGCGCAGAAAGTCGCCCGCAAGCTGCAGAAGGGCGAGTTCGATCTGGCGGATCTGGCCGATCAACTCCGGCAGATGCAGAAGATCGGCGGCATGTCCTCGATCCTCGGCATGCTGCCGGGCATCGGCAAAGTAAAGAAGCAGATCGATGCCTCGGGCCTCGACGACCGCATGTTCAAGCAGCAAGTCGCGATCATTTCCTCGATGACGCCGAAAGAGCGGCGCAGCCCGAAGCTCTTGCAGGCGTCGCGCAAGAGGCGCATCGCCACCGGCTCGGGGACGAGCGTGCAAGAGGTCAACAAGCTGCTGAAGATGCACCGCACCATGGCGGACATGATGAAGCATGTCGCCAAGGGCAAGGGTGGGCTGGCCAAGATGTTCGGCATGGGCGGCGTCATGCCGGAGGTGACGCCGGAGATGGTCGAGGCGGCGAAGCCGGGGAAGCTGCCCGCTGGGATGCAGATGCCGCCCGGAATGGGCGGGCTGCCCGGAGGAATGCCGGGAGGCTTTCCGGGGCTGCCGCGCGGACTGCCAAAGGGGTTCCCGGGCGGGATGGGCAGCTTGCCCGGGCTGCCGGGGAAGAAGAAGTGACGACAGCTTGTCTGTCGTCATCCCCGCGAAAGCGGGGATCCAGTAAACGCGGCGCACAAAGTAGCGGCAGACATGGCGGTATCTGCGTACGTTTATATTCTCGCGAACCGCCTTGGAGGCACGCTTTATACAGGTATGACGAATAGCTTGATTGCTCGGGTTTATCAGCACAAGGCGGGAACAGCGGACGGATTTACAAAGAAATACAAAGTCGATCGTCTCGTCTATTACGAGGAGTTTGGCAGTATCGAAGATGCAATCCGTCGCGAGAAGCAACTGACGAAATGGAATCGCGATTGGAAAATTCGGTTAATTGAAGAGAAGAATCCGAATTGGGTCGACCTCTATCCGACAATTGCGAGTCAGTGAATACTTGATCCCCGCCTTCGCGGGGATGACGACTGTGCAAGAACAGAGACAGGAAACCATATGCCACTGAAAATCAGACTGGCGCGGGGCGGTGCCAAGAAGCGCCCCTTCTACCGGATTGTCATCGCCGAGGCGACCGCGCCGCGCGACGGGCGGTTCATCGAGCGCGTCGGCAGCTGGAACCCGATCCTGCCGAAGGATCATGCCGACCGTGTGGTGCTCGACGAGGCGCGGGTGAAGCATTGGCTCTCCGTCGGCGCGCAGCCGACTGACCGGGTGCTGCGCTTCCTTGACGAGAAGGGTCTCGCCAAACGCCCGGCGCGGAGCAATCCGAAAAAGGCCGAGCCCGGCAAGAAGACCGTCGAGCGCGTCGAGGCGAAGCGCAAGAAGGCCGAGGAAGCCGCCAGTGGCGGGGATAGCGCGGAAGCGACGGCGTAGTCCCTTCGCGCTGCCACAATTATGCGGCCTCCAACGTTCTCCATACTTGCATCGTGCGCGGCTTATCCTTGCTCCTTTGGCGGACCTTGCGCAGCCGGATTCCCTCGCCATGGGGGAGAAGGAGTGTGAGAGGGGTCGGCCAGCGCGATTGACGTTAGGCTTATGAGTGTGCGGATCGATATAATTCCCTCACTCGGAAGGCTTGCGCGCTCCGATCCCCGTTCTAGCGGGTGGGCAGGCTCTCCCACCAGGAGAGGTGACCGCGCAGCGCTAAATTGAGGCTCGCGAATGCAGAAGCGCGATGGTGAGCCGGAGGTGGCGAACACAGCGGCGGGATTCGTCCTGCTCGGCCGGATCGTGGGCGCGCATGGCATCAGGGGTGAGGCGCGGATCGCGAGCTTCACCGAGCCGCCGGAGCATATCGCCGCCTATGGCCCGCTCACCGACGGCGAAGGCCGCAGCTTCAGCATCGAGCGGCTGCGCCCGATCAAGGGCGCGGCGGTTGCGGCGCAGCTTGCCGGCATTACCGATCGCGCCGCGGCTGAAGCGCTCAAAGGCACTGAGCTGTACATTGCGCGGGAAAAGCTGCCCGAGCCGGACGAGGATGAGTGGTATTACCAGGATCTGATCGGCCTGAGGGCGCTGTCGCCGAACGGCGAGGCCATTGGCGAGGTCGTCGCGGTGCAGAATTTCGGCGCCGGCGACCTTCTGGAGATCCGCCCGCCGGGGGGCCGGCAGACGCTCCTCGTTGCATTCACGAAGGCGGCGGTGCCGGTTGTCGATGTCAAGGGCGGCCATGTCGTCGTCAATCTCGCGGAGGATGAGGATGAGCAATCTTGAGGCGGCTGGCACGGCGGCCCCAGTCTTCCGCGAGGCGCGCGAAACGGACCTGCCCGCGATCCTGGCGCTGCTGGCAGACGATCCGCTCGGCAAATATCGCGAGATGTCGGTGCCCGACGGCGCCCAAATCCCCGCCGGTTACCGAGTGGCCTTCGAAGCTATCACCGCCGATCCGCGCAATCTCATGATTGTTGCGGAGCTGGACGGCGCCGTCGCCGGCTGCCTGCAGCTCACCTTCATCCCCGGCCTGACCTATTCCGGCGGTGAGCGAGTGCTGATCGAGGCCGTCCGCATCCGCAAGGATCTGCGCGGCGCGGGGCTGGGCCGGGCGCTGATGTCTCACGTCGTCGAACTGGCACGCTCGCGCGGCGCTGTGCTCGTCCAGCTCGCGACCGACAAGCGACGCGCCGGGGCAATCGCCTTCTACCGCTCGCTCGGCTTTGCCGCGAGCCATGAGGGCATGAAGCTGCGCTTCTGAGGCCGATATGTGGACTGCCTGTGTGCTGACGATCTTTCCGGAGATGTTCCCCGGCCCGCTTGGAGCAAGCCTTGCGGGCCAGGCACTTGCCGATAGCCGTTGGCGGCTCGATGCGATCGACATCCGCGACTATGCGAAGGACCGGCACCGCTCGGTCGATGACACGCCGGCGGGCGGCGGCCCCGGCATGGTCATGCGTGCCGATGTCCTTGGCGCGGCGATCGACGGTGCGCGAGAACGTCATCCCGGCCTGCCACTGATCTATCCGTCGCCGCGCGGACGACCACTGACCCAGACGCGCATCCGCGAATTGAGCGCCGGACCGGGCGGGATGCTGCTATGCGGGCGTTTCGAGGGCGTCGATGAGCGGGTCATCGAGGCGCGCGGCGCTGAGGAAATCTCCATCGGCGATTACGTGCTGTCCGGCGGGGAACTCGCCGCGATGGTCATGATTGACGCCGCAGTTCGCCTGTTGCCTGGCGTAATGGGCGCGCCCGGCTCCGCCGCCGACGAAAGTTTCGAAAATGGCCTCCTCGAATATCCGCATTATACGAAACCTCGGGAATGGGAAGGCCGCGCGATCCCCGGCGTCCTTCTCTCCGGCGATCACCAGAGGATCGGCCAATGGCGGCGAGAGCAGGCCGAGGCCATCACCCGCACGCGCCGTCCGGATCTTTTCAACGGTGGCGGCATGAACAAAGACGACGAGGAAAAACCATAATCACCCGGGCGCAATCGACGCATGTCACGACCCGCTCGTCTCTTGAGCTAAGGGCATCGACAAGCGCGATATTATCGATTATCACATGCTCCAGTCTCCCGACATGCCGGCGCCTGCGAGCACGCTCTTGCGGTCGAAGCCGGTGCGATGCGGGCCTGATCCCGCCATCAGGATATCAAGCGCAGCGAAATCGGCACGACCGGCAAGCTGGCCAAGCAAAGGGCAACAGCCATGAACGTTATTGAGGAATTCGAGAAAAGTTACGTTGCCGAGCTGACGGCGAAGCGCGATGTGCCGGATTTTGGTCCCGGCGATACGGTGCGGGTCAATGTGAAGGTGGTCGAAGGCACGCGCGAGCGCGTGCAAGCCTATGAAGGGGTCTGTATCGGACGTTCCGGACGCGGTCTCAATGAGAGCTTCACCGTCCGCAAGATTTCCTATGGCGAGGGCGTCGAGCGCGTCTTTCCGGTGCATTCGCCGCTGATCGATTCCATCGACATCGTGCGCCGCGGCAAGGTCCGCCGCGCCAAGCTCTATTATCTGCGCGGTCTGCGCGGCAAGGCGGCCCGAATCCCTGAGCGCACCGACGCGCGCGCCAAGGCTCAGGCGGCCAAGGAAAAGGCGAGAACCTTCAAATTCAAGAAGCCGAAAGGGGAGGCCGACGACATCAAGCTGATTAAGGGCATTGAGGATGTTTACGGCAAAAAGCTCAATGATCTCGGCATTATCACTTTCGCCCAGATCGCCAATCTTGACGACGATGAGATCGCCTTTCTCGATGACAAGCTGGATTTGCGCGGCCGCTTCGAGCGCGAGGATTGGGCCGGTCAGGCGCGGGCGCTGATGGCCGAATCGACCGTGGACGAAGTCCCGGCCGAGGAAGAGGCGGAAGAGACCGAGCAGAAATAGGGTGTGACAATGGGCAAGACGCTGTACGACAAAATCTGGGACGATCATCTGGTCGATGAACAGCCGGACGGCACTTGCCTCATTTATATTGATCGTCACCTTGTCCATGAGGTGACGAGCCCGCAGGCTTTCGAAGGCTTGCGGATGTCCGGGCGGAAGGTTCGCGCGCCGGAAAAGACGCTCGCCGTCGTCGACCACAACGTCCCGACGACCGATCGTTCCAAGGGCATCGACGATCCGGAGTTGGCTCTCCAGGTCGAGACGATGGCCAAGAATGCCGCCGATTTCGGCATCGAATATTATAATGAAAGCGATATCCGCCAGGGCATCGTCCATGTCATCGGCCCGGAGCAGGGTTTCACCTTGCCCGGTACGACGATCGTTTGCGGCGACAGCCACACCTCGACGCATGGCGCGTTCGGGGCGCTCGCTCACGGCATCGGCACCTCCGAGGTCGAGCATGTGCTTGCCACGCAGACTCTGATCCAGAAAAAAGCCGAAAAACATGCGCGTCACCGTTGACGGCAAACTCCCCGCAGGGCGTCACCGCAAAGGATATCATCCTGGCGATCATCGGTGAGATCGGCACCGCCGGCGGGACCGGCTATGTCATCGAATATGCCGGCGAGGCGATCCGCTCCTTGTCCATGGAAGGCCGGATGACCGTCTGCAACATGTCCATCGAGGGCGGGGCGCGCGCCGGGCTGATCGCGCCGGACGAGAAGACCTTCGACTATATCAAGGGCCGCCCGCGCACGCCGAAAAGTGCGGCTTGGGATGTGGCGATGCGCTCTTGGGAGACGCTGCATTCCGATGACGGCGCCGCTTTCGACTCGCGAGGTGAAGCTCAACGCCGCCGATCTGCCGCCGCTGGTGACCTGGGGAACGAGCCCCGAGAATGTGGTTTCGATAACCGGCGTGGTCCCCGATCCGGACGCCGTGCAGGATGAGGGCAAGCGCGCGGCCATGCAGCGGGCGCTCGATTATATGGGCCTCAAACCCGGCACCAGGATTACCGACATCGCCATCGACAAGGTGTTCCTCGGCTCGTGCACCAATGGCCGGATCGAAGATCTGCGCGCTGCCGCCAAAGTGCTCGAAGGCAAGAAGGTGAGCGATCGGCGTCGACGCGATGGTCGTGCCGGGATCGGGCCTGGTCAAGGCTCAGGCCGAAGCCGAGGGGCTCGACAAGATTTTCATCGATGCCGGCTTCGAATGGCGCGAGCCGGGCTGCTCGATGTGCCTCGGCATGAACCCGGACAAGCTGTCGCCCGGTGAGCGCTGCGCGTCGACCTCGAACCGCAATTTCGAGGGGCGCCAGGGTTTCAGGGGCCGCACGCATCTGGTCTCGCCGGCCATGGCGGCGGCGGCGGCGGTTGCCGGGCATTTCGTCGACATCCGGCAGTTCCGCTGAGGCTCTCAACGGCTTCCGCCGATCTCGCTCCGTCGCTCTCGCCAGGCGTCTCGCTCCAGAGCCATCATGTTAAGATCGTCGGGTGATCGCGGTCGCGCATGGTTTGCGACAGTCACCCATCGATCTGAGGGCCAATGCACATGATCCCGGCCGCCCGGCCCTATGAGATGATCCGAGAATTTCTGAGGCTGGAGTCTGCCGGCGGCATCCTTCTGGTGATTGCGACGATCATTGCCATGGTCTTCGCCAACAGCGCTCTTGGCGGGCTCTACGATGGTTTTCTGGAGACGCCGGTCGTCGTTCAGTTCGGCGCGCTGAAGATCGCAAAGCCGTTGCTGCTTTGGATCAACGATGGCTCTGATGGCGATTTTCTTCTTCCTTGTCGGGCTGGAGATCAAGCGGGAGTTCAAGGCCGGCGACCTGTCGAGCCTGTCCCAGATTGCGCTCCCGGGCCTCGCCGCGATCGGGGGCATGGCCGCACCGGCGCTGATTTATGTGCTCATCAATATGGCGGCGCCGGAGAGTTTGAACGGCTGGGCCATTCCCGCCGCGACCGATATCGCTTTTGCGCTCGCCGTTCTCTCGCTGCTCGGCAATCGGATTCCGCCCGCCTTAAAGGTGCTGCTGCTGGCAATCGCCATCTTCGACGACCTCGGCGCGATCCTCATCATCGCCTTGTTCTATACCAGCGATCTGTCGCAGACGGCGTTATTGCTTTCGCTCTTGCCGGTCACCGGGCTGGTGATCCTCAATTTGCGCGGTGTGACCTCGACCGCGCCTTACGTCCTTCTCGGAATTGTGCTTTGGGTGATGGTGCTCAAATCGGGCGTACATGCAACGCTTGCTGGTGTCGTCACCGCGCTTGCCATTCCGCTCATAAAGGGCGAACGCTCCGATCACACCCTTTTGGAGGAGTTGGAACACGCGCTGCATCCCTGGGTCGCCTATGGCATCCTGCCGCTTTTCGCCTTTGCAAATGCCGGCGTTTCCTTCGCAGGCATGGGTCTTGCCAGCCTGTCGGAGCCGGTCACGCTTGGCATTTCGCTTGGCCTGTTCCTCGGCAAGCAGATAGGGATTTTCGGCATTATATGGCTGACCGTCACGCTCGGGCTGGCGGCTATGCCGAAGGACACGACCTGGCATCAGCTCTATGGCGTCGCCACCGTTGCCGGAATTGGCTTCACTATGAGCCTATTCATCGGCTCCCTCGCATTCCCGCATGGCGACCGTGACGCACAGATCCGGATCGGCGTGCTGACCGGATCACTGGCATCGGCGGCATTGGGATATCTGCTGCTGCGCTTCGCCGCCAAAGCGCAAGGATCGGCGCCTGTCGCAGCCCGGTCGATGCGGTAGCCGATCCGAGCCCGTCGAACCTTAAGCGCAGCGGCCGGCGGGGAAGGCCCACCATCGGTAATGCGACAGGGCGCGACGCACTTGGATTCATCTCGAACGAAGGTCGTGTCGCGCGCCCGGCTTACTGCAGCTTATATGCCGATCTTGGTGCCAGTGTTGCAGGCTCTGACGGGGTCGGCCGCGCGCCGGTCGAAATCGTGGATTCGCCCCAATTCCTCTCGTGTCGTAGATGATCGAGCCGGCGAGACGGCTGCGATCGACCTCGCGGAACGCATCGTGGTCCACGAGGAGAATCAGGATGGCCCCTTCGGCGAGGGCATCGTCCAGCTGCGTCCATTTCGCACCAAGATCTTGGAGGCTCTCGGGCAGACGATCGATGAAAGGTTCGACAACACCGATGCGCTCTCCATAGGCATTGGCGAGACGCTCGACGATCGCAAGCGCCGGACTTTCGCGGAGATCATCGACATTCGCTTTGAAGGCAAGGCCAAGGCATGAGACCGGTCGATCCGGATAAGTCTCGATCAGTGAACGGACTTGATCAACGACGTAGTTGGCCTTTTCGTCATTGACCTGCCTGGCGGCGTGGATGAGACGAGCCTCCTGCGGAGCGGCGTCGACGATGAACCAGGGATCGACCGCAATGCAATGGCCTCCGACACCGGGGCCGGGCTTCAAAATCTGAACGCGGGGGTGAAGATTGGCGAGTTCGATCAGGTCCCAAACATTGATATCCAGCCGGTCGCAGATCATGGATAGCTCGTTGGCGAATGCAATGTTCGTATCGCGAAAGGCGTTTTCCGTCAGTTTGACCATTTCGGCGGTCCGAGCGGTGGTCTCGATGCAATTGCCGCGCACAAAAAGCTCGTAGAAGGCTCGCGCCTTTGCCGCGCAGGCCGGGCTCACCCCGCCAATGCAACGATCATTCTCAACGAGCTCCTTTAGGATGCGGCCCGGCAAGACGCGCTCTGGGCAGTAAGCCACGAATATGTCTGGCGCGCCCGCTCCCTCCGATCCCGTCGGAAAGACAAGATCGGGCCGTCGCTCGGCGAGAAAGCGGCAGACCCGCTCCGTCGTGCCGACCGGGGATGTCGATTCGAGGATCACCATGTCACCTCGCTTGAGGCACGGCGCCGCTGCGCGGGCAGCGGCAAAGACATGATCGACCACGGGCTTCTTGTCATGACTGAGCGGCGTCGGAACGGCGATCAAGAAAACATCGGCGGACGCCGGTTTGTCGCGCGCCGCAAGCCTGCCGGACCGAACGGCCTCGCGAACCCCACTCTCAAGATCGGTTTCGACGATGTGGATTTTTCCGGCGTTCACAGTGGAGACGACAGAAGGGTTTACGTCGACGCCCGTCACCGAGAGACCTCGGCTTGCGATCAGGGCAGCGGTTGGCAAGCCGATGTAGCCGAGGCCGATGACGCAAACTTTCGGGAATTCAGGATGCATGGCGCAATCTCTCCAATTGGGAAGTCTTTGTGGACGAGGCTTCGGCTTTGAGAATGCCGCGAATGCGCAGGCTGGCCTTGCCGTCGCCGAATGGATTATGAGCGCGGCTCATGCGGTCGTAATGAGCGCGGTCATCAAGGAGGCGCGATGCCTCCGCGACGATTTTGTCGGGATCGGTGCCGACCAGGAGCGCAGTTCCGGCATCGACGCCTTCCGGGCGTTCGGTGGTCTCGCGCATGACGAGGACCGGTTTGCCGAGAGCCGGCGCCTCTTCCTGGACGCCGCCGGAGTCCGTCAGCACAAAGTGGCATGCCGATAACGCCCGAACGAAGGGAACGTATTCAAGCGGCGGCAGCAATCGAATGTTCGGAATGCGGCCAAGCGCCTTGCGCACGGGCTGCTCGACGTTCGGATTTGGGTGCACCGGAAAGAGGATGAAGCAGTCCCTACGCAGTGAAAGCCGGGAGAGGGCAGCGAGGATGCGCTCAATGCCGCCGTCGAAATTTTCCCGGCGATGCGCCGTCACGAGAATTGTGCGCCGCGGCTCGGCAGTCTGCAGCATTGGCGCCTGGAACGCTTCGCCCCAGGCAAATTTTTCTGTCCTGGCCTTGACGTCGAGAAGCGCGTCGATCACCGTATTGCCAGTGACAAAAATGCGGTCCCTGGGCAGATTTTCTCGGATCAGGGCGTCCGCCGCGCGCTGGGTTGGCGCGAAATGCAGGGACGCAAGCGACCCAACGACCTTGCGATTCAGCTCTTCGGGCCAGGGCGCATAGAGATTTCCAGATCGGAGCCCAGCCTCAACATGGTCGACGGGGATCTTCCGATAGAAGGCGGAAAGGGCGGTGGCCATGGCGGTCGTCGTGTCGCCCTGGACCATGACCCGATCCGGCCGGCAGTTGTCGATCACCTGGCCGACGCCGCAAACGATCTTGGCAGTCACATCGGTCAGGCTCTGATTGGGCTTCATCAGATCGAGATCGTAGTCCGGTTTGATGCCGGAGATTTCGAGCACCTGATCGAGCATCTGACGGTGTTGCGCGGTGACGCAGACCTTCACGGCAAAGGTGGGATCGCCTCGCAGGGCATGAATGACCGGGAATAGTTTGATGGCCTCGGGACGGGTCCCGAAGACGACAAGGATTTTCATAGCTATCCCTCCGCGCCGATTTTGTTCGAGCCGCCTCGGCCTGGATAGAGGCGTCCCAGAAGCGCCTTTCCGACCAGACCAGCAAAGACAAAGTTGGTGCTGGCATAGCGCCACCACATTCGCCGCGGCTCCTGGTAGATCCGGTAAAGCCATTCCAGCCCGGCGTTTTGCATGGCGGTCGGCGCACGCCGAACCTGGCCGGCAAGGACGTCGAGGCCGCCGCCAACTCCCATGATGAACGGCACATCGAGCGAATCGCGATACAGGTGAAGAAAGCGCTCTTTCCGCGGGGTCGGCATCCCGATGAATAGGCAGTCGGCTTTGGCGTCGCGAATGGCCGCTACGACATTTTGTTCCTCATCCTGCGAGAAATAACCGTCGCGATAGCCGGCAAATTGGAGGTCAGGCCAGCGTCCTCGGGCGCGCGTGACTGCTCGTTCGAGAACCTCCCGGCGCGCGCCCAGGAGGTAGGGATGAAACCCACGCTCCGCACACAGAGCGAGCAGCCGCTCCATCAGGTCGACGCCGGCAACTCGTTCCGGGACCCGGATTCCAAGCAGCCGCGCTGCCCAGACAATTCCCATCCCGTCGATGCCCACGATGTGGCTTTCAACGATGTCGCGCCACAGCTCCTCGTCATGCTGAGCTTTCACCAGTTTCGCGGCGTTGATCGCGACGTGCTGTGTGAGCTGCCTGCGTTCCATGGCGTCGGCTGCGCGGCCGACCGTTTCGTCGAAAGTCAGAATATCAATAGGAATTCCAAGTAATTCTTGTCGCATAGGACTACCTGTGAACGTTATCAACGGGATGAGATCTAAAGAGCTGGATGGACTTACAGGGGTGTTCAAGCCTGACGCCGAGAGGAAGGCGCGCGTGGATAAGAATTTTTGATGATACATAGACCAATTAATAAGCATTTTGATAGGACTTGAGAGAAAAAATTGTAAGATACAATATCATCATGTCGAATAATATTGACCAATTATCTATATAAAAAACATCACAATCGACCCTTTTTTGCATCTTTTCTAATGTATCCGTCTCGCCACGATAGCCATTAACTTGGCTCCAGCCTGTAATTCCAGGTTTCACATTGTGTCGTCTTGCGTAAAGGCGAATTTTTTCCTCGAATTCGTTATTATGGGCCAGAGCATGGGGGCGGGGGCCGACCAAAGACATATCGCCCGCGATGACGTTGAACAGCTGCGGAATCTCGTCCAGATTGGTGCGGCGCAGGAAGCGGCCTAGTCGCGTAATGCGGATGTCGTCTCGCTCGGCCTGCCGGATAACCGCGCCGTCGTCGAGCGTTGTCATGGTCCGGAATTTGAAAATCCTGAACTCGCCCTGATTGAAGCCATGCCGCCTCTGCCGGAAGAAAACCGGGCCCCTCGAGTCCAACTTGATCAGCAGGCCGATGATCAAGAATATCGGGGATGCAGCCAAGAGCAGCGCCGAGCCGACACCGAGGTCGAAGCAGCGCTTCAGGACCCGGTCTCTCAAGGTCAAAGGTGCGCGCGAGAGCCTCAGCGTTGGCAACGGACCAACCCGCGCCGGGGTGAGACGGTGCGCCCATGACGCTGATGCGTCCGGTGCCAGGTGTACCGCAGCCGGCACGACGCTTAACTCATCGACGAAGTGCCTGATGCGTCCGCCGTCCGACCATGGCAAGGACATGATGATTTCATCGGGTTCCGCGCGCCGGGTGATATCTTCAACGGCTGCTTTTGCTTCGAGGATGTCGGGGGGCATTTCGCCGGAGCGACGTTGAGCGGTGCGGTCGCTGGTTGGAAGCGTTACGGTTCCGATGATGTCGATCCCACAGGCGCGAGGTCGAAGCCGCTGGGTCGCATAGATGACGCTCGCCGCGTCACCTACGATCAGGACCCGCTTGCCGCCCAAAAAGCCCTTCTGCAGCCCAAGAGTGACGAGGCGCCCTAATGCAAGGCGCAGCGCGAAGGCGGTCAGCGCGCCGGCAAAATATTGAGCGATGAGTGCGCCGCGCGAATAGAAGTCGGTCGCGTGACCGATGATCAGGGTAAAGGCGAAAAGCAGATAAGCGGTGTTCCAATGCAGGATAACCGACCGCAATTGCTCACGTTTTTGCGGCAGACGGGAAACCGCATAGTCACGATTGAAGCCGCTGGGAACCACGAAAATTGCGGCCAGGCACAGCGTTGCCGCAAGATAGAAATTCGCATAGGGCAGAAAGCCGAATGCATATTGGTGATAGACGTTGCTGGCGGCAAAGCTGGCGGCCGAAACGAGAGCGAACTCCAGCGCCAGCGAAAGCACGGGCGTCGTCCGCGCATTCAAAATGCTGTCGAGACTGCGCTTGCGTCCCGACAGGTCGTTCACCACGACCTTGCCAGGTCGCCCATATTTCAGAATATCGGCTCTGTGGATGCCTCCGCCGCCCTCGGCCAATGAACCCGAAGGTGCGCTTTGGGGATCGGCGACAGCGCGCAAGGCGGGCAAATCGCCGGTTTGCTCTGCTTTGACTTCAGTAGATTGGGATTGCGGCACGTGTTCTCTCTTTTTTATGCGACCCTATGAATGGTTTGGTCTTTCCATGCGATTGGCAAGTAGAGCGAGCATTGTTGTCGCTGACGATCAGTATTGTGCGATAATGCTCACCAGCACCTGATGCTGGTTGAACGAATCACTCGAAATATTCGATTGCCTGTCTAAATATGAATATCGAATGCTGAAATGCATATACTCGTTCATTGAGTAATCAAGTCCCGCCTTTATGTTCAGAACATCGTCCAGCCTCGATGTTCCTTTAAAATTTTCGTTAGTGAAAGACGCTCCAAGAGTGGCAATGAGATTTCGCCGAATCTCATAGTCGAGTTGGAGCCCGCCGGTGAGATCGACGCGCGCCTCCGTTTCTTCAGCCGCGATCCCGGCGACGGAGCGCGACGCGAATAGCGACACCGTCATGAGGGGCGTCATCAGCCAAGTGAGCTGCGAGAGAACGGAAGCGCCATTCGCTTCGGGAATGTCCGGATTGCTGTAGCGCTGATCGAGATAGCCCGCCGCGACAGAACCGAAGAGCATCGACGAGATCAGGAATTCGACCCCGCCGCGTGCGGTATACCCTTCGGAGTCTCGGTTGAGTGTACCTGTGCCCTGGTAGTCCTGTTGATTCACCTCCAGCCGGGCAAAGGCACGATAGCCGGGGGAGAATTCGTAGAAGGGCATCAAACTGCTCGTGATGATCGTTCCATCGCGGTAGGATTGATCGATCGGAGCACCTGAGGCGCTCGTCCCGTCTTCATAGGTCAGGTGCCGAACGCCGGCACCCACCGCGAGCCCGAGCCGGTTGAAACTCTTCGTCACGACCGTGTCCGCGCGCAGATCGTTGTAGGCAATCGGCGTTATGCTATTGGCCGCCGTTAGAAAATCGCCGTGCGGCTCAAATCTCCTGGCAGCTTCGACGAACGTATTGACGTCGATGCGGTCGCCGAACTGGCGCGATGATTTCAAGCTGGCGTGGGCCTCGGTGCGGTCTTCGCTGTCGAAGCGGTCATACTCATAGTGGCGTGCGCCAAGGTCGAGTTCGTGACTCGATGTTGAACCATTTTTTTGGACGCGAAGTTCAGGCGCAATGACGAGCGCGAAATCGTCTTGTGGCGAGCGCGAGGAGGCAAAGACATTGCTGTCGAACTCCGCTCCTGCGATGACGCTGGGATAGAAGAACGTGTCGCCATAGGCAACGCCCCTCGCATCCCACTGGGGATGAGTCCGCTGGCGCACCGGCACGTTCGCCTGATCGCCTTCCGGGTCTGCGGCATTGGCTGGCACCGACAATGATGCACTGAATAATGCGGCCGTTAAGCTGGGCAGTGCGGCGCGGCCCAATGCCCTGTCGGCGCATCTCTTCAAATGAACCAACACGGTTCCCCTCAACACGTCATCACTCACTGATTCAGGCCGGTGATGCGTCTCGCGCTTCACTGCTGAACGAAATTGGTCAATCCGTTAGATCGCCGGATTGGAGCAGCGCTCGTTAAAAGAATCTTTCAGGTATTTTTATTGTATCCCCTGGCAGGATCGAAATATGGTCTTCATTCAAATCGACAGTTATTGAATTCTTTTTTGAATCTCTGGTAATGAAAAGCTTATTTTCATTGGCCCGATATGTATATCCACCTGCAATGGCAGGGATATCCCGGGATGTTATGCCGGGTCGATAAGGGTATTGGCCAGCATTCTTGACCTCGCCGATAATATTGATCGGGCGGTAATTCAGAATATCGACGGTGATGCGCGGATTGCGGACATAACCGTTCTTCAGACGCGCGATGAGGCTGAGCCGGAATTCCTCCTCTGAGAGCCCGGCGACCCGGATGCTGCCGACCAGGGGAAATGCAACGCTCCCATTTTCGTCGATCTGAAAATCGCCGCTCAGATCCGGCTCATTGAAGACCTTGACCCTCAACTGGTCGCCGGGAGCGAGGGCGTACGCCGCGGCATCCGGGATCGCAGCCGTTGAGGAGACATCCGCTCCGGGCGAGGTCGCGCAGCCGGCAGAGGCCATGATCGCCACGATCGTGACCATGAATGTCCAAACTCTGCGCAAAAAACTCTCCTAGTGCCGCCAAGAATTCGCGTTACCCGCGAGGTTGTAACAAGAAAGATTGAAAACGTTTAGCGTGCATTTCCGCTTTTCCGCAGCCTCTGCGGGCTTATTCACAGGCAATGCCCGTGATCCACTGGCGAACCCGGCCGAGAATTCGGCCATTCGGCGACGCCGCTGATCTGCTGCGACAGCGAAGGACAAGCCTCGCGCACTTGTCAGCAGGAGGCTGGCGGGGGAAAATCGTACCGCGCGCGACAATTGCGGTGGCTGCGGGCATCGGTTAGCGGGGAGAGCCTTCCAGAGCAGAGCTGCGTTGTCCGCCGGGGTCGGCAGAGGAAATTTCGAGACCAATTCGAGCAAGGGGACGTGTGATGAGAGCAATGCTGAGCAAGGCGCCGGGTGGTCCGGAGACGCTTGTTCTGGAGGAGGTTGCCGATCCGCAGCCGGGCCGGGGCGAGGTCGTCATTGACGTCAAAGCTTGCGGCATCAATTTTCCGGACAGCTTGATCATTCGCGACATGTATCAGTATAAACCCGAGCGCCCATTTTCGCCGGGCGGCGAGGTGAGCGGCGTGGTCTCGGTGGTCGGGCGAGGGCAGTCCGCCGGCTGAAGATCGGCGACCGTGTCATCGGCTCGGTCGGCTGCGGCGGCATGGCTGAAAAGCTTAAGGCCGGCGAAGATCGCTGCATCCGCATCCCGGCCAGCATGCCGTTCGGCGAGGCAGCCGCCTTCATGATGACTTATGGTACGTCCTATTACGCCTTGAAGCAGCGCGCTGCGCTGAAGCCCGGCGAAACGCTGCTCGTGCTAGGGGCGGCGGGCGGCGTTGGTCTTGCGGCCGTCGAACTCGGCAAGGCAATGGGTGCGCGGGTGATTGCGGCGGTGTCCTCGGATGAAAAGCTTGCGCTTGTTCAGGCGCATGGCGCTGATAATGGAGTTGTCTATCCGTCCGGCCCGTTCGACAAGGATGGCCAGAAGGCACTGGCGGCGCTCTTTAAAGACGCATGCGGCCAGGCCGGGGCCGATGTGATCTACGATCCGGTTGGCGGCGATTACGCGGAAGCGGCGCTGCGCGCCATCGGCTGGGAGGGACGGTTTCTGGTGGTCGGCTTTCCGGCCGGCATCCCGAAGCTGCCGCTCAATCTGACGCTGCTCAAATCCTGTCAGGTCATCGGCGTGTTCTGGGGCGAATGGGCGCGGCGCTTTCCCGAGCAGGTGTCCGAGAATGTCAGTGAGTTGCTCGCGCTCTACGAAAACGGCGCGATCAAGCCGACGGTCTCGAAGACCTTTCCGCTGGAGCGGGCGGGGGAGGCGATCGCCTGGCTTGCCGACCGCAAGGCGATGGGAAAGGTCGTCGTGACGATGGATTAGCGGGGCTCGATCTCCGCCTCCGGCGCCGCCCGCTTCGCGGTAATCGCGACTTTATCGCGTGACCGGAGGCTCACTGATTGATTGCGAGCCGGATCTGGCGCTGGCGTCACGGCGCTGTTCGGGAGGCAGGATGCTCGGCTCGGTCTGGTCGAATTCGAAGAGCTGACGCAGAAATCCGGGCGCCACCATTGACATCGGATTGACGAGCACATCGGGCTGCGAAGTGGGCCCCTTGACCGCGAAGGTGATGCCGAACAGACCCTCGCCATTGCGGCTGATCAGCAGATCGCCAAGAATAGGCACCAGCCCGATCGCGCCATTGATGCCGTAAAAGGGTACATAGGTTCCAGACAGATTGATGCGCTCGCGCTTGAAGTCGATCGCGCCGCGCATTGTCGCGCCGAGAAGCGGCCCGTTGATTGCGGCGTCATGCAGCGCGAATTGGCCGTTGCCGACCGAAAACGGCACCCGCATCCGGTCGAATTGCAGCTGGTCGTAACTCTGCGGCTGCTGGGGCTGCGTGCGCCGGGTCTTCGGCCCGGACAGCACCTCCTCGACGACCTGATCGTTGGAGATGACGAAATTGCGGGCATAGAGCATGCCGACCTTCTCGGTCGCGCCCGTTCCGTCGAGATCGACCTTCAGCGAAACATCGCCGCCACGCGCGGACGGGTAGAAGCCGACGAGGCGGAAGGCAGCGCCGGCGTCGGTCGCTTCGGCGAGGATCTGGCGCGGCTCGTCCTTCCGCGTCTGAATGCGCGCGGCAAGCGGGCTGCGGCCGTTGAGCTGGCCCAGAAGATCGAGCGAGCTGAGCTTGTTGTTCCGGCGCTGGGCGGCAATTTTCACATTCGTCAAGGTCGTGTCGAAGAAACCCATCACACGGTCGATAGCCACATCGACATCAACTCCCGGCGAGTCTTTGGGAAGCTGCGGCTGGTTCTCGGCAATCTCGCCCGCCGAAAACAGCGAACGGAAAAATTGCCGGCCGTCATAGGATCGCCCCTTGACGCGCACTTGCCAGATGTTGGTCGGCCCGAGCTCGCCGCCGATTTCGAGCTGCGTCTGTTGATTGAGTGAGACGACCGGGAAATTGAAGGCGACCGGCCGTTTTTTCTCGTCGATGCTGACGGAGCCGCGCACCGTCAGATCATCGCCGAGAAGATTGAGATTTTTGAGCTCCATGCTGCCATTGGCGGCGGGCTGGAGGTCGAATGTGAGCACGGCGCGTTGGCCGGGCGGCTTCCGCCAGCCGAGACTCGCCATCAAAATGTCGGCCTCGGTCAGATTGACCTCGAAGTGAAGGTCCGGCGCCTGCTGCTTCCGGAAGCTTACGGTCAGCTCGGTCGGAGCACCGCCGCGCAGGAGATGATTGACGTTGAGGCCGAATTCCTCGCGGGATTTCTCATCGAGAACCGTACGCAGCCGCAGGGGCGGCTGCCGGTCGGGCGGCGCATCGAAGATCCGTTGCCAGGCGACCAGCACCGGCAGTCCGTTCATCTTCAGCTCGCCATGTGCTTCGACGGCCTTTTCCGAGACATCGAAATTCAAGGTGCCGCCGTGAACGCCAAAGCCGCCTGGCAGGCCGGTCGCCCGGATATCTGCCAATTCGGAGCGGCCTTTCAGCGTCATGTCCTTGAATTTCAGGTCGGCGATCAGCGGCATGGCAATGCTGAAGGCGCTCTCCACAGCCGCTTCGGTCTTGGGCACCGGCATGTTGAGCGCGCTGATATAGCCGAGTTCGGGCTGGTCAAGCAGCTCAAGGATGGCAGCGGCATTCGCCTCGCTTTTAAAATGGACCTCGCCCTGCGGAATGTGGGGACGCAGATCGCCGACGATGAACTGCCCATCGCTGAAATTGACAATCCCGCCGGAGGGCAGCGTCACCTCGCTTTTCGGCACGTTGAAGAAGAAGCGCTGGCCCGCGAGCGTGGCGGTGGCACTGGCGATATGCATCAGCGGAAGGTTCTTGACGTACTGAACCTCCAGGTCTTCCAGGTCGAGTTTGAGGTCGACCGCCTCGGGCGGCAGGTGGCCTCCTGAGGCCAGGCTTGCGAGCAGATCGGGAGGGATGTCGATCTTGAGCGTGCCGCCGGCGATGCGTCCAGAGGGAACGCGGTGGCCGATCCATTCACGCGCGCCGAAGGCTACGAATTTCGGCCAGATCAGCTTGAAAAAAGCGATTGGCATGGGGCTGACCTGCCCGGTCAGCTTGACGGCGGGTAAGTCGTGGCCCTGGGTGATTGATCCGGAGAGCTGGATTTGCGCGTCCGCCGCCTGGACGAAGAGTCGGTCTAGCCGGACCGCGCCTTCTTTCGGATTGTAGTCGCCCTGCGCGATCATGCGATCGAGCGGGATGACCGGAATGCCGAACTGTTCGGCGCCGAGTGCGATTTTGTCGGTGCCGAATTGGAACGACCAATGGCCGGTATCTTTTTGGCGCTGCAGAATGCCGCGCAGCTTAAGGTGGCTGCCGCCCCAGCGGATGTCCGACTGCGCGAGCTGAATGACGCCCTGCTCACGCGAATAGACGATGTTGAAATCGCCTTTGTCGATGATCGCGGCGTGCTTCTGATCCCAAGGCGCGTAGAACTCGCCTTGCTTCATGCTGGCACGGATCGTCGCGCCCAGAATGTCGCCGTTGCCGCCGAGATCGAGATCGGCAGACAGGCTGACAGGCATGTTCCACATTTCCGGCAGCTTCAGCGCCGGGAACTCCGCGCTGAAGGCACGCGGCACAATGTCGTTGACGGAAAGGCTCAGGCCGAACTGCGAGGTGCGCCGGTTCTGGTCGGCGCGGAACTGGACCTCGAAGCGTCCGCTCGGCGCCTGGACCACCAGATTTCCGGAAACGGCACTGTTCTTGCCGGCGCGGTCAAGCTCGACGTCGACCGACGGAATCAGCCAGCGCGTGATCTCGTCGCCTTTATCGAAAAAAATAGCCGCGTCGCGGATGCCGAAGCTGGTCAGATAGGCCGACTCGCCTTTGCGGGTCGCGGCGAAGATATCACTCAGCGCGTGGGTGAGATTGACGGCACGGCCGCGGGCGCGGCCGATAACACCCTGCGAGGTCGGGGATGAATTTGCTTGCTCGGTCTGCTGATCAGCCTGCGAAAGGGCGTTGGGTGTCGGTCCGGTCAGCTCGCGTCTGGCGCCTTCGAGATCGCCCTTCAAGTCCCGCGGATCGGCGAAGGACAGCGCGATGCCGCGCTCTTCGGAATATTGGAGAAAGAGGCGCGGCCCGATCAGGTCCACCTGTCCGGCGGCGAGGCGTCCGGACAGCAGCGCCCTGAGGCTGACATTGGCGGAGGCAAGCGGCAACTCGACGACCGCGTTGCCGCCATCATCGACAAGACGCACCTTGGTCAAGCGGAACTCGATCCCGATTCCGCTGTCGGCGCGTCTCAGAACGGCGTCGCCAATGTCGAAATGAAAGCCTGACAGCGTCCGGTTCACGGCCTTCTCGATCGGCGGGACGAGCATACTCATCGCAATCGGCGAATAGACGAGCCGCGCATAGAGGGCGGCGAAGCCGACCCCGCAGATGAGCGCGACGATAACAGCAATCCGCAAGACCAAGCTCGCACAGAAATGGCCGGCCTTGACTGCGCCGAGCCGCAGGGCGCTCGGATCGAAGGTCGGCGGCGTGAAAGGCACCAAGGCGGTCGATCGCCCGCCAGCGGGGCGGGGCGCCTCGGGAATGGCGGGCGCCTGTCCTCGCGGTGGTGTTTTCCTGCCTGGCATGTGCTTGCGTCTGCCGCCTCTTGTGGTCGGTTCTTCGATTAGGCCGGAGCCCCATTTCGGCGTCGCGCATAACGAAACCGAGCGGCCGTCCGATGGGACCGCTGTTCCTTCGAAACGGCGAAAGGTCTGCACGACAACTCAGGGCAATACCAGTTAAAAATTAGCGCTTGATGATAAAGTCATGCCGCCTAACACTGTGGCCGCATTCGAATGCGAAAAAGCGACAAAAGGAAGGCCGCTGAAGCGATGTTGAAAGAAGGTGATAAGGCGCCGAACTTCGAACTGACCCGGGACGGGGGAGATGTGGTGGCGCTGAGCCAGCTCAAGGGCAAGCCGGTCGTTGTCTATTTCTATCCAAAGGATGACACATCCGGCTGCACGAAGGAGGCTGTCGGCTTTAGCGAAATGATTGATCAATTCCATGATGCGGGTGCCGAGGTGATCGGCATTTCTCCCGACAGCGTAAAGTCTCACGACAGGTTTCGCGACAAGCACGCGCTCAGGGTGATCCTCCTTGCCGATGAAGACAAGACGGCAATCGAAGCCTACGGCGTCTGGGCCGAGAAGAAGATGTACGGCAACAGCTATATGGGCGTCGACCGTTCGACATTTCTGATCGGAAGCGACGGCAAGATTAAGCGCCTCTGGCGAAGTGTGAAGGTGCCGGGGCATGTGGACGAGGTGCTCGACGCGGTGAAGGGCCTTTGATGTAAACATACGGCTTTGCCGCGTTCTCGGCAGGCCCTTCGGCGGCCGCACCGGCGCTGGTTGTGTCGCAGGAGTGCTGCTTTTTTGTTGCTGCTCCGGGTCAGAGGTGCGATCCTTCCGCGGCGCATCATGTAGCTCGCTTTGGCGGCGGATTGGGGTCCGGCATGGACCGGCAAGCGGCTATTAGGGGACTTTGGGCAACAGTTGCAAATCACTTCCTTGCGCTCATTCCTCCAGCGCCTTAATCGTGCCGAAAGGTCATTGAAAACCCTATGACACCGGCTTAGAAGTGAGGGACGCTGCCCCGTCGGAGTTCGGAGAAGGAGCAGATGTTTAGTAAGAAGCCAGAGAAGCCAGAGAGCGAAATGAACACGTTCGAGTCGCAAAAGCCGATCACTAAAACGACAAGCAAGGCTGTCGGGGGACCTGCGCAGACATCCAGCTCTGGCCCACTGGCGTCTCCCACACCAGCGCAGCCGCCGCTCGGCGGAATGTCGCCGAAGCCTGCGATGGCGACGCCGGCCTACCGCTCGCCGGACCGCATGGCGCCATCGATCATCGGCGAAGATCTGACGGTGACCGGCAACGTGCTTTCCAAAGGCGAGGTGCAGGTTGACGGCCAAATCCAGGGCGACGTGCACTGCTCCTCGCTCATCGTTGGCGAGAAAGCCCAGATTACTGGCGGCATCGTTGCGGAAGATGTCGTCGTGCGCGGCCAGGTCATGGGGTCGATCCGCGGCGTTCGCGTCACCCTGCAGTCCAGCTCCCACGTCGAAGGTGACATCTATCATCAGTCTCTCGCCATCGAGCAGGGCGCCTTCTTCGAGGGCAAGTCGCGGCGCTCGGAGGACCCGATTGCATCCGCGCCGAAGCTTGACATGCTTCAGGGGCAGGCGGCCGAGTAGTCGCGCCGGTTTTCGACATAGTCTTTCCTGCTCGGTCGCAAGTGACATGGCGATCGTGGGCTTTGACCGTCGATATCACCCGGATCGGCAAATATTTTCTGCTGACCTTGAGAAAGACTTCCGCTGAGAGTGGTGGCTCGGCGGCAAGGTTGGTCGTTGCGCGCGGTTAATCCTTCCTTCCATTTATCGCCGTTTGTTTCTGCTGCACCATAATTATTGACAAAAGCCTGTGTTCCGGTTGGCTTTGTCCATGGATTCGTTTCCCGAAAAAGGCCGCCAGTCGGTCCAAGCTCCCGTCGACGCCCTCGCCGAGGCTGTTCTTTCCGGTGACCGCGCCGCGCTCGGCCGGGCGATTACGCTGGTCGAAAGCAGCCGCGCCGATCACCGTCTCCTTGCCGATCAGCTGCTCGACAGGCTTGATGCAAGAACCGGACAGGCCTACCGCATCGGCGTGACGGGGCTGCCCGGCGTTGGCAAATCCACTTTCATCGACCAGTTCGGGACCAATCTGACCGCTGCGGGGCATCGCGTGGCGGTGCTCGCCGTCGACCCGACCTCGAACCGCACCGGCGGCTCGATCCTCGGCGACAAGACCCGCATGAGCCGGCTCGCCGTCGATCCGAACGCATTTATCCGTCCTTCGCCTGCCGGCAGGACGCTGGGCGGTGTCACCCGGACAACGCGCGAGACGATGCTGCTCTGCGAAGCGGCGGGCTTTGATGTGGTCATTGTCGAGACGATCGGCGTCGGCCAGTCGGAAAGCGCCGTCGCGGGCATGGTGGATTTTTTTCTGGTGCTGCTTTTGCCTGGGGCCGGCGACGAACTGCAGGGGTTGAAGAAGGGCCTCATCGAGCTGGCCGATATGATCGCCATTAATAAGGCCGACGGCGCTTTTGCGGAGCGCGCCATGGCGACGGCGGCGGACTATCGCGCGGCGCTCCATATTCTCTCCAGCCGCGAAGGCGACTGGCAACCGGAAGTCGTCACCATTTCAGGGCTCGAAAATCGCGGGCTCGACGATCTGTGGATTGCGGTCAAGCGGCACCGCGAGCTGATGCGCGCGTCTAGCGCTTTCGAGGCGAAACGGCGCGACCAGGCCGTTAGCTGGATGCGCGACCTGATCGAGGACCGGCTCAGGCGGGCGTTGCGGGGCAATCCGAAAATTCGCGCCCGCATGGATGCGCTTGAAGCGGACGTCAGGGAGGGACGCAAGCTCCCCGGGCAAGCCGCCGCGGAGGTGCTCCGCCTTGCGGGTTTTAGCGACGCCGATTAGAGGCAAGCGAATGCCGAGAATCAAAAGGACCACTAGTAACTTTATGATTCGAGTGGAGCTTTTGAATTTGATATTTGCGTGCGAGCTCGCGAAAGGCGGGACTCAAATGTCAAATTCGCTCCACTAGCCCGAGCGGGTGCCGCATTAGAACCGCAGATGGGTGGCCTTCATCACATTCGGCAGCTTGGCGACCTTGGCGAGCACCGCCTCGCTGATACCATCATCGATGCCCAAAAGCGCGATCGCCTTGCCGCCGCTGACCTCGCGTCCAAGCGTAAAGGTCGCGATATTGACTCCAGCCTCGCCGAGCACCGTACCGATGGCGCCGATATAGCCGGGCTTGTCGGCATTTTCCGTATACAGCATATGCGGGGTGACTTCGGCTTCGAGGTTCATGCCATGGATCTGGATGAGGCGCGGTCTGCGATCGGAGAACACCGTTCCAGCAACCGAGCGCGTCTGGCGTTCGGTCGTCACCGTGACCCGCATATAGGTCTCGTAAGCGCCTTCCTGGTCCCGGCGCACCTCCTCGACATGGATGCCGCGCTGGCGGGCAACGATCGGAGCACTGACCATATTGACGTCCTGCAGCAGTGGACGCAGCACGCCGTTGAGGGCGGCCGAGGTCAGCGCTCTTGTGTTCATGTCGCCGATTTCGCCGGCAAATTCGATGCGGATCCGCTTGAGGCCACTTTCGGTAAGCTGGCCGGCAAAGGAGCCGAGCTGTTCGGCAAGCCGGATGAAGGGCTCAAGGCGCGGGGCTTCCTCGGCCGTGATCGAGGGAAAGTTTACGGCATTCAAGATCGCCCCGTTCAGCAGATAATCCGACATCTGCTCGGCGACCTGCACCGCGACATTTTCCTGCGCTTCGGTCGTCGAGGCGCCGAGATGAGGCGTGCAGATGACGTTCGGCAGGCCGAAAAGCGGGCTTTCCTTCGCGGGTTCGGTCTCGAAAACATCGAGCGCCGCGCCCGCGACATGCCCCGAATTGATGGCGTCGGCGAGCGCGCTTTCGTCGACGAGGCCGCCGCGCGCGCAATTGATGACGCGCACGCCCTTCTTGGTCTTCTCGATCGCCGCAGCGCTGATGATGTTCTTGGTCTTCTCGGTCATCGGCGTGTGCAGCGTGATGAAATCAGCGCGGCGCAGGAGATCGTCCAGTTCGACCTTTTCGACGCCCAGCTCATGAGCACGGTCCGGCGTCAGATAGGGGTCATAGGCGATCACCCTCATGGCAAGACCGCGGGCGCGTGTTGCCACGATTGAACCGATATTGCCGCAGCCGATGATGCCGAGTGTCTTGCCCGTCACCTCGACGCCCATGAATTTGGATTTTTCCCATTTGCCGGCCTGGGTCGAGCGGTCGGCCTCCGGGATCTGGCGCGCGAGCGCCATCAGCATGGCGATGGTGTGCTCCGCCGTCGTGATCGAATTACCGAAGGGCGTGTTCATCACGATCACGCCCTTGGCGGTGGCGACAGGAACGTCGATATTGTCGACGCCGATGCCGGCTCGCCCGATCACGCGCAGGCGGCCATTCGCCTTCGCGAGCACTTTCTCGGTGACTTTCGTCGCCGAACGGACGGCAAGGCCGTCATAATTGCCGATGATTTCGGCGAGCTGATCTTTGTCGAGGCCGACTTTCGTGTCCGTTTCGACGCCGCGATCGTCGAAGACGTTCTGGGCGAGCGAGGACAGCTTGTCGGCAATGAGAACGCGGGGGGCCATGGTCTTTTCCTGGAGTCTCTTGGAATTTCTTCAGTTGGTTTTGGTTTGCGATGATGGTGCGGCGGCGGCCGGTTCTCCGCGGACCGCTCCGATCTGCATCGGAGAACTTTCGGTGCTGAAGCCGATCTGCGCCTGCGTGACGGGATCCTTGGAGCAGATCTCGCGCGCCGCGGTCTCGTCGGCGACCTCGAGGATTGCCATTCCCCATGGCCCCTTGGCGTCCAAGACGGGGCCGAAGACGATCGCCGTTCGCGCAGCGATCAGCTCCATCCAATAGCTGATATGGAGCTGCATCAGCCGGCTCTCCTCCGCAGTCATGTCGAAGGCGAAGCTCTGCCGGGGCGCATTCAATCTGAGATGAAAATGCGGCATTGTCCCCCTCCTTAGCGCTGACCGTCGGGAGCGGGCCAGACAAATGCCGCCCCGCTTCCCGAATGCGGGCTGTCGGCTTCAAGCCGCTTTTAAAAGTTCGGATTTCGCATTGCCGAAGGCCCAGTCGAGCCAGGGTGTCAGTGCCTGGAGATCGGATGTCTCGACCGTTGCGCCGGCCCAGATGCGCAGGCCGGGAGGTGCATCGCGATAAGAGCCGATGTCCATGGCGACGCCGAGCTTTTCCAGCGTCGAGGCGATCTGCTTGGCGATGCTCGCCTGAGTCTCGGGCGAGGCAGAGAGCACATCGCGATCGATGATCTTCAGACAGACCGAAGTATTGGAGCGGATGGCGGGTTTTTCGGCGAGGAATCCGGCCCATGGCGTGCGCCCGACCCAGTCGGCAATAATTCTGGCGTTCGCATCGGCCCTGGCAAAGAGTGCCGGCAGGCCGCCGATGGACTCCGCCCAGGCGAGCGCGTCGAGATAATCTTCGACGCAGAGCATCGACGGCGTGTTGATCGTCGCGCCTTCGAAGAAGGCGGGGTCGAGCTTGCCCTTCTTTGTGAGCCGGAAGATTTTCGGCAGCGGCCATGCCGGCGTGTAGCTTTCGAGCCGCTGGACGGCGCGCGGACTGAGCACGATCATGCCATGCTGCGCCTCGCCGCCGAGCACCTTCTGCCAGGAGAAGGTCGTTACGTCCAGCTTGTCCCAGGCGAGATCCTGGGCGAACGCCGCCGAAGTCGCGTCGCATAGCGTCAGGCCGTCGCGATTAGCGGGGATCCAGTCGCCGTTCGGCACCCGCACGCCAGAGGTGGTGCCGTTCCAGGTGAAGACGACGTCGCGGGCGAAATTCACCTGCTTGAGGTCCGGCAGATCGCCATAGGGCGCGCCGATCTTGCGCGCATCGGCGATCTTCAGCTCTTTCAGAATGTCAGATACCCAACCCTCGCCGAAACTTTCCCAGGCGAGCACATCGACGCCGCGCGCACCTAACATCGACCACATGGCCATCTCGAAGGCCCCGGTGTCGGAGGCGGGCGTAATGCCGATGAGATAATCGCGCGGCACGCCGAGCATGCTGCGCGTTTTCTCGATGGCGAGCTGAAGCCTGGCCTTGCCTTCCTTCGAACGATGGGAGCGGCCGAGCACGGCGTTTTTCAGATTGGTGAGTTCATAGCCGGGGCGCTTGGCGCAGGGGCCGGAAGAAAAATGCGGCACACGCGGGCGCGCGGCCGGTTGCTGCATCGTCATGGTCTACCCTTCCAGATAGTTGCCTTGCGGTGGGGCAAGGTGTCCCGTGGATGCGGATACTCGCAGATGATGTAACAGTCAATGGGGAAGGCTGGGGACCGGGAAAGCGCTATGGCGGGCAATTTTGCCCTTGATGACACTTTTGTGACAGCTTAAGAGCTTTACTAAGGTGACGTTTACAATTTCGGGCGAGCCGCAGCGTTGTTTTGGCGCTGGGCGGCGCAGCGGGTTCGCCAGGGGGGCTTCGTGACTTCCAAAAGCCGGCCGAAGAGACGTTTCAAAAAGATCAAACACTCCCTGAGACACTTTAAACGTCGCTATCTGCGATCGGATTCTTCGCTGCCGGACTTATTCTCCGAGCTGAATGAGATCCATTGCCGATATGTCGTCTTGCGGTGGTTTGAAGAGCTTCCATCCGTGGAAAAGGGCGAGGATCTCGATGTTCTGATCGACAACAGCCATTTGCAGATGCTGCGAGGCAAGCTGTCTTACGGGCTGATGCAAAGGGCGCTAAGGCGAAAACCCATCAAACTGGATGTGCGCGGCGTTTATCCAGAGCATAAGGAGGTTTCTTATTATCCGCCGCATCTTTCCGAAAGGATTCTGACGAATTCGATTCTGCACCCCTCCGGCGCAAGAGTGCCGTGCCCTGAGGATCATTTTTTCAGCCTGGCATTCCATGCGCTCTATCACAAGGGTCTTGCCTCGGGATTGCCGCCAACGGAACCAGAACCAGCCCGGGAGTATCATAACAAATACGCCAGAACGCTGAAATCGCTTGCAAAACGGCTCAACTATCAGGTCGAAATGACCCTTCAGGACCTCGACCAATTCCTGGGTGAGCATGGCTGGCGGCCAGCTCTTGATTATATTGAGAAAAGGCGGTCAAAAGACCCCTGGCACAATTCGCTGATCGCAAATGCTCATTCCAAGCTCCCCAACAAGCCCGGTCTTGCGGTATTCTTCTTGCGCGAGACGGCGCTTTCGAAGCCGGATTGGCCGGATGATGTCCGAACCTATCTCGAAGAAGAAGGTTTCAACGTTCTTGCCTGCAAGACGCTGTCGCCGGACGAGCGCAAACGCGTCGCGTCCGAATTGAGAGGCGGCGATTGGGGAACCGGCCCCTATTTGCGCTCCGGCGGGCCGCCGGCGGTCATGATCGCAGCATTGGACGTCTTTCCACGGAAACCGACCAGGAAGCAGATCCGCCAGCATCCGGAACTGGACAACGAGATCGTCCATGCCTGCAAATCATCCATTCGAAAGCTGTGGAACAAGGCGCAAGCCGAGGGCGAGCGGTGCAATATTGTCCATTCTTCGGATAATTGCCGTCAAGCGCTCGCCTATATTCGCATTGCTGCTCCTGAATTGGCAGATCAGCTTCTGAGCGAGACGGATAAGCTGCTTGGAGAGGCGAATTTGCCGGGTGAGGTCCTCCATCGGTTTCAAAAACGTGCTCGAAGAGCCGTCGTTGAGCTTATCCGTCAGGCCGACGGACGCCTCGTCGTGCGAAAAAAATTCAGACCCGGGAGAGAAGATTATTTCCGGAGGGAGATTAGTGCAATACAAGAATTGCACAGAATAAATCCCGATACGGTTCCAGAGATTTTGGAGTTCGGCAAAAATTACTTCACAATGCCTTATTATAAAATGAGGTTGACTCAAAAATTGAGGTTACCGTTGCCAATTCCCGCTTTGCAAAAAACATTCCTATCCGCGCGGCAGTTTTTCAACAACGGTTATGTGATGCTGGATTTTCGTCCCAATAATATCATCGTCAGTGGAAGGAATGAAGTTAAGATTATTGATTATGAATATATGTTCAATTGTTCGGAAAAGGAATTTTTTCAAAAATATAGTTTCGATGACTTCGTCAACGGAAAAATTCCAAAATTCCCATTCTTCCGCGTATTCTACTCTGCTGATGGCAAGAGATATTTCCGAACCTGGGGACGCTTTACGGCAGTGCCGCTCAACTCGCTCCTACAGGACCCGTTATATTTGGTCTATATTAAAAGATGGACGATCGGGGTGCTTGTTCTTGCGAGATCCGTCCTGGTGAAGATTGGTAAAGCAGGTTAATCCTCCCAGCCGCCAGGTTGGATTGCACGCTAAAGCCGCTCGCTCTTTTTGGGCTGCGATCCAGACCGGCCTCAACGAGTAGAGGCTACCCGCGTCCGCACCCGGCAGACGCGAAGAGAATCGTTGTCCAGGTCTGGATGTCCGGAGCTACGAGAGCGGCGGGAGAAAAGTTTCAGCGCCTGTACACTAGGGCATGAGCGGCGTCGTCAGGCTGGCTCGCTTGGGCTACGTTCGGTATCTCGGCGCGGAGGAATAGGCGGAACTGATGCAGAGTGCAGCAGACATCATCCGGTTGCTCGGGCTCCGGCCGCATAAGGAAGGCGGACATTTCCGCGAGACCTTCCGCGACGAGAGACATGTCGGCGGCCGCTCGGTTTCGACCGTGATTTAATTTCTCCTGGCCGAGGGCGAGTGTTCGCGCTGGCATCGGGTGGACGCCGCCGAAGTCTGGCATTTCTATGCGGGCGCGCCGCTTGACTTGAGCCTGTCGGGAGAGGCGGAGCGCCGGATTGTCCGCCTGGGTGCGGATCTGGCCGGCGGCGAAAGGCCTCAGGCCGTGGTGCCGGCCGGTGCCTGGCAGAGCGCTCGCTCGCTGGGCGCATGGACGCTTGTCGGTTGCACGGTCGCGCCGGGTTTCGATTTTGCCGGCTTCGAGCTCGCTCCGGCCGGATGGTCGCCGGAAGGCATTCATCCCGAGAGATAGGGCTCTCGTCGCGCGTTCCTCTAGCGCTGGAAATTCGACTTTATGATCCGAACGTCCTGTTTGTTGAGTTCCACCCCAAAATCGGCCTGTGGTCCCGGGCGTCCAAAGCTTCTGCCGAGAGGAATGTTCGGATCGTGAAATAAAGCAAAGATCGAGGGGGGAGAGTGAGGAAATTCGAATGAGGCGCGCGTGGAGTGCGAGAAGAAATAACCGCATACTCCGCATAACGTGCGGCCGACATCCTCCCGTTTGCCGCGCGCCTATGCGCCTTTCCGAAGGACGCATCCATTTCCTCCTCCTGCGCTCATTACTGAGATCGGCGCGGCTTGTCTTCGCCTCGAAGCGGGCAGCCCGAAGGTGCGGCAAAATCTTGCCCTTCTTTGCCGATAAGCGGTGCGCGTCACTTGGCGCAAACCTCGTATTTCACGAGTGTTTTTAATCGATTGAGGGGAATGGGATATGGCCGCACCGCGTGTTCTGAGCATCTTCAAGGTGCGTGAGGAAGGCAATCTCGAATTCTGGGTCTCAAACGCCGTTATCATCTTTTCGACCGTGCTCGGCGTTTATCTTGCTGCGCAGGCCGGGTACAAAACAGCGCTCGATTTCGAGGTCACGCGCAGCGAGCGCGAGGATTATTTCATGCGCCGCGCTCTGCTCGACGAGCTCACGGACAATCCGGTGCAGGCCGACCGCATGTCAAAAAATATGGTCGATCAGGGCTGGCGGTTCCGCAATTCCGATCCGAACGTGTTCAAGCTGCAAAGCTTTGTCTGGGAGACGATGAAGCAGCGAGAAATTACCTTTCAGCTCCCTGCCGGCGTTTTGACCGGCGTGCGCCGATATTACGAAAAGTCCGGCGATTATGGGCGGCTGCTGGCGGTGGGGCAGGGCACGGCAATTGACGGCGCAAAAGCCTGGATGAAGGATACCCAGGAGGTACGCGAAAAGATCGCCCCGACGCTTGAGCAGGACACCGCTGTGCTTCACCAAAGACTGGTCGGCCGCGGCGTGCAGGTTGATTGAGCCTTTTTCGCATCAAACACCCGAAAATCCGTATGCTCGCGAAGCCTGTGTGCTTGACTGTTGCTGCACGATGACCAGCCGGCGCAAATCAGCTAGCCTGGAACTCATAAGAAGGTAAAAAACCTCTTAACGCGTCAGTAACAGTGGAGTGTGTCGTGAAGCACGAGTCTCGGTCCGATTGGAAACAATTGGGAAGTCTGGCCAACTGCGTCTTGCGCACGGTTGCGGAGAAGCGGATGAAGCAGGCGGAATTCCTGGCGGCTGAAAAGGGCCTCTTCGAGGCCGCCTCGCAATCCCCGTACGCAGAAGCCCGCGCCCAGCTTGATCTACCGCTCTCGCCGCAGGGCGCGCCCCTCGCCCAGGTCCTTGCAGGCCGCCATTAGGCCCGGCCTCGCACCCCGGCGTGGGGCATCTGGAGAGAATTGTTTTTGTTGGGTTTCGGTCGTGTCGAGTTGCGTTTGTGAGTTGCGTTCCGCAGTCGAAGTGTCAATCGGCACTGAACTTTCCACGCCGAATGACAGTGGCCTACAGCCGCTCCTCGCCCATGCGCTGGCGCCGGTGCGTCAGTGAGGAGCGGTCGAAGGTCAGCCGGTGCTGGAAGAGCTCCTCGCCGCAGAAGTACTGGAAGTACGGGTTCTCCACCCAGCGCTCGCACAGCGCCTTGTCAGAGAAATCGTAGGCATGCTTGAGGATCGCCAGCCCGGCCATCAGCCGGTCGGCAGCGTCGGATGGCTCGGCTTGTCACTGTAGACCTCGCCCAACTTCTCGTCCAGGAAGCGCCAGTCGATCGCCTTGGCGAGGCGCGCCAGCGCATGCCCAAGATCGATAATTTGGTCGAGCCGCGAGCGGAACAAATCCTGCGCGCCGGTCTCTCTTCGCTCCTTCGGCCGCATCGCAATTCCCTCCGCCCGATCAGCTCAGGAAGACTAAATCATGATTGTCGATCCGAGAAAATCCGCCGCGCACGTTTTGCAAGGAAACCGCGATCAAAAGCTGCAAATCCTGCAAAATCGATTACTTCAGGACATGCGATCACCCAGCGCAATCAATGCGTTGCAGGTTCTTCACGGACGACCAAATGCTCGGATGATGAACAGCATCGACCGCCGGTATCGGCGTGATCGAGCCTGCTCTCCGTTTCGCCTCACGCCGCTGCGGCAGCGTTGCGCATCAGCGGGATCATCCAGCGCATATTGGTGAAGAGGTTGGCGAGACCAACTCCCCGCCATCGCGCTTAGACGCCAACTTAGATTGATAAGGCTTGATGGAGGCGTGTCCTGGCTCGCCTTGGCATGACTTGCTGCGAAACGGCTAGCCTGCCGGCTAGCCGTCATCGCTTGTTGGGTCGGCTTTAGTGCTGAATCACTGAGGCCGTATTGCCGCCCAGCGGCCCCGTAGTAACTGAGGACTGGTTGATGTTGTCCGAGCCGAACTGCGCGACCGTCACGGAACTGTCATGGGAGAACGTGCTGATGAATAAGTCATTCGCATTGTTCGAACCATGTTGATCAACATCTATTATATTGTCGGTGCCTGCCTCGATATGAATGAGCGAGCCATTGATATTGCCGTCGCCGCCCTGCTCGATATCGGCACTATTATTAAAGCCGGCTTGAGTCAGAATTAAGTCGTTGGAGTTGCTGTCGCCCTTCTGGTTTACGATCGTTGTCTCGCCGCCGCCGAATTGAAAGACATCCGAGTGGTTGTGATTCGATGTACCCTTCTCCTTAACAGCGACTGTGTTGGAGTCGCCACCGTCCTGTTTCACGAAGGAGTCGTTGGTCGTTCCGCTGCCGCCCTGCTCCACGGTGGCCGTGCTATTTGTACCGACCTGATCAATTTCAGACTTGTTGTTGTCATCGGCGAGAACGGGCGCAGACATGCCGACGAGAATCGCCACTACAGTGAACAAAGACCTTTTCATTATTGTCTCCATTTTTCTATAATTTCACTAAATACGAGGCAGTTTCACAGGCTTCATGGGCCTGCTCGAAAGCCGTACCGAAGAAGACAGACAGAGTCTCTTCGCTATGGCCTCCGCTTCTTCGCCTGACGAAAGGCGAAAGACTCTAATAAAGAGTTTTAAGCATTTCATTTCCTTCAGTTTTATTGTTGTTGTTTGATTTTTTTTGTAATTTAAAACTGTCATCAAATCATCAATAAAAATTTAGCTGAATGAAAAAAATATTATTTTTAGCATCTGAGCGTTATGTCGGTATATTAGCAAAATATAGTCATACAATAAGGTATTATAATTAGAGTTATACCTAAATTTTATCATATTCAATTTGTAGATTCTGGCATAACGTCTCGTAAATTTTAGGCTAGAACGCAATTCCAGCTTAAATGCTTGCGTCCGCACATTGGAAATAATCCAGCGGGCTAAACAGGTCAATCGCAATCTAAGGATGATTCTAGTAATTTTCAGCAACCCTCAGTTGACTTTTCGGCCGCTGTTGCGCAAACGGCACAGCTGGTGCTGAGGGCAGGGCTTTTGCTGTTACCGTAGATATCAGGACAGTGGCGACCGTTAGACGGATGGCGGATCAAAAAAGCGGATGGAATGCCGACATCGGGCCGCGGTTCTGACACGCGAACTTTGAGAGTCCGGCTAAGCTGCATTCTGCATTGCCAGCAGATAAAGCTCGGCGGATCTTCGCCAACTAAATCTTTTGACCTGTGTGCTGCCCTTTTCCACAAGCACCGCGGCCAGTGCGGGGTCTCGCGCAAGGCGTATAATCTGATCGCGCCATGCGGCCGGATCGGTCGGCGACGCATACAGCGCCGCGTCACCGCAAATCTCCGGCAGGCTCGCCCGATCTGAAGCGACAACGGGGCAGCCCCACGCCATGGCCTCAACCGCGGGCAAGCCAAAGCCCTCAACGAACGACGGAAACGCCAGACACAGGCAGTCATTAAGCAACGCGGCAATTTCATTGTCGGAAAGTTTGCCAAGCCAGGCGACATTCGTGGCGCAGCTGTCGTGGGAAAGAGTCTGGAAAACGCGGCTATCGCTTAAGCCAACAATTGCCAGACGCAGCCCTGCCTTGCGGAACTCATCGGCCAGGCCAAGCAAGAGTCCGATATTCTTGTGCGGTGCCGGACTGCCGATCGCCAGCACGGTGTTGCGTCCCGCGACCGCGCGGGTCTTCACCGAATGCTCGGGTTGCCAACGCTTGGCGTGCTCATGACCATCGGGAATGACAAGAGGCTGTTTCTTTGCCGTAATGCCATAGCGAGCGAGCTCATCGGCAGAATAGTGTGACACGGTCGTTACGAGCTTGGCTCTGCGCCCGAGCACCGGCAGCAAGATCCGATAGAACGCGCGAAATGCAAATGAATAGCTCTCCGGACAGACCCGCGTATTCACGTCGTGAAGGCATATGATCTGCTCGGACAGCACAACAGGGCCAGTGTTGCACAAGCTCAGCAGACCGCCGCGCACGGCAGATGGCAACATCGTCTGCTCCCAGCCGTGCCCGCCTCCGCGCCCGCAGCGGCGGATCTGGATCGATTTCAACTGCGGCAGATTCTGCGTATGCGGCGGAACGAGGAGCTCAAGGATAAGATTGTCAGCCAGCGGATGGCCTTCGCTGACCAATTCATCCAGTTCCCGAACGATTTCATAAGCGTAGCGCTGAACACCTGAAAATGGCTGAGTGACGAAACGTCCATTGATGCTCCAAATCGTCACCATACGAGGCTCTTAACCAGCGTTTCATTACGTCCAATGTGTGCTTTTTTTAGCCGGGCCTCTATAGTAATGTTCCAGGCATAATGCAACGATTTCAGTCATTTGGCCGTACAATGAACAACCGGTATATTGCCGCCTTCTGTTTGCGCTCATTGACCGCACGGGCGCGTATTATGTTTGCCGCGATATGATTGAGCGGCTTCCGCAGATCTTTGCCGGCGGGCGCTATCGGCGGCTCGTGCCGGACCGACAGCCGGCCGGATTTCTGCGGACGCGCCTCGGCCGGGCCATGCTGTTCGAAATCAGCCGGCTGACGAGATTTGCCATCCTTCCACGCAATTGGCGAGGATCGGCGGACTCGTGACATCGTTCTCTGCTATGACGTCGGACCAATCACCCAGACCGCGATTTTTTGATCCGAAGACCACTGCGTTTTACAAAGGCGCATATCGCATCATTCGGGCGACCAAGCCGGCCATGGTCTTCGTGAGTGAAACCTCCCGATCGGAATGCATATCCGACGGGTTTGCTATTGCCGAGTTTGCCGCAAGGGTTCGGAGGACCATCAGCTTGCCCAACGGTTGGAACTTCCGCATCGTGTCCGCCAAGAGCGAATAAGATGAAGAGCGCGGCTCGCGTTTGGACGATCAATGGCGATTTTGTTGCGCTGAAACCGACCGGTGTGCCTCGCTATGCCAGAGAAGTGACGCTGGCGCTCGATCAGCTGATCGGGGAGGGACATCCGCTTGCGGAGGGACTTGCTCTGGATCTGGTGGCGCCGCGCGAACCGGATGCCCTGCCGCTGAAGAATATCGCCGTCCGCGTCGTTTCCGAGTTCAGAAAGCCGCGGCTTCCGCAATTCTGGGTGCAGCTGCAATTGCCGCGGCACGTAAGGGGCGGTCTTGTGAGTTTCTGCAATCTCGCGCCGGTCCTCAAGCGGCGCCATATCGCCTGCATCCACGACCTGCACACCTGGATCCACCCGGAAAGCTATGGCCGCGGTTTCAGGCTTGCGCACAAGCTCATCCTGCCCCTCGTTGGACGCCGCGCCCGGCACATCACGACGATCTCCCAGCTCTCGCGCCATCACCTCATCCAGCATGGCATCGCACCGGCCGATAAGATTACGGTCACCTATAACGGCGCCGACCACGCCATGCGGTGGAATGCCGGAAAGTCCGGGCTTGAGATTGGCGATCGGGCGTTCGTACTCTGTATCGGTCAGAACCAGAGCTACAAGAATATGGAGCTTGTCTGGCGCATTGCACCTGCGCTCGACGCGCTTGGGCTTGACGTCTATATGGCCGGCAATATCAGTCCCGAGGTCCTCCGCTCTTATGGAGGCGAGAAGCCCGCAAATCTTCGGCTGCTCGGCCGCATCGGCGACGACGATCTCGCCAAAGCCTTCGGCTCGGCCCTATGCTTCCTGTTTCCATCACGGATCGAGGGGTTCGGCCTGCCCGCAGTCGAAGCCATGACCTGCGGTTGTCCGGTCATCGCCGCTGACGCGCCTTGTCTGCCCGAGGTGTGCGGTGAGGCCGCGCTCTATGCCGGACCGGACGATCCGGCCGCCTGGATTGCCGCTATCAGCCATTTGTACGGAGATTCCAGCTCGCGCCAGACCATGATAGAGCGAGGCCGCTCTCGGGCTGCTCGATATCGTTGGAGTGGAGTTCGCGGAAATCTATCTGCGGCTCATGGCCGAGGCGGATGGCGTTGCGCTGCACCAATCCGCAATGCCCTGATCCGGCTCAGCGATCTGCAGGTCTTGCGGCGAACGCAGGCGATCGCCGCTCTGCGGGCCTATGGCACCTGCAAACCTTAGTAGTATTTCCAAGCTTTCTTGAGACGAAGTTGCACGGCGAACTCATCGACTTTCGTCAGCACAATACCCAATATGTTGGCGTCCGCCAGATTTAAGCCGTAGGTGACATCCGCAAGGACGTCTCTTGGCGTCTTGCCCCATTCAACCGCCAAAAGAACCGAGTCAAGAAGACTGCTGATCGTTAGCCCCTCAGGAACCGGCGCAAGCGGCGGCAGATCGACAACGACGAAATGGTATTTCTCCTTAAGATATTTCAGGAGCAACAGCATGCTCTCGGAACTGAGCCAGCTATAGGCACCGGAGATGCGCTTGTCCCCGACCATCGGCAGGATGTCCGGCATTGCGCCCTTGCTGGCAATAATACAGTCTTTTGGTTCAGCTTCACCCTTCAAGACCTCAAAAAGTCCCTCAGTTGCGCCCGATGCGAGGTTTTGGCTGATCACCGGATTATGGATATCGGCGTCGATGATCAGCGTCTTGTAAGAGGAAAGCGCGAATGCGGTGGCCAGATTGACGGCAAGCGTGCTCTTGCCTTCTTCCGGCAGAGCGGATGTGATGCCAATTGAACGGATACCGTCTTGTCTGCCAGCCTTCACGATGCTGGTTTTCAGCGCTGTTACCGCGCCTGCAAACTGTGAGAACGGGGCTTCGGTGACGTAATGAAACAATGCCTGCCTGTCGACTTCGGGCTTACGCAAGGAGAAGAAGAGAGATTTCGGTGAGAACGACATTGGCTGCGAAATCTTTGGAATCCGCGCCAGACATTCGAGTCCGATGTAGTTCTTGACCTGTTTCGGCGTCCGCACGCTGGAGTCCATATTCAGCCGGAGGAACGCTAAGCCGACGCCGGAGAGTAGCCCGGCAAAGATGCCAAGGGCTATTACCAGTTTGCTGCGCGGGTAGCTTTTGCCTCGAGGCGTCTCTGCCGGCGTGATCACCCGGGCGTTGGAAATCGGGTAGGTTTGCTGCTCGCCGGCATTTGTAAGCGCCTGATAGTAGCTTTCATAAATCGTTCGATACGCTTGGACTGTAGCGTCAAGCGCTTCGACCGTCGCGGGAGCGTCTGTAGGCGCGGGCCCCGTCGCCGGGCCGACATCACGGCCCGCCTTCATATTTTGAAGCGCGCGTGCTGCGTCGTCGAGCTTACCGCGCAGCCGCTGGAGCCGTGACTCGAGCCATTCGCTGCTTTGACGCGCGGCTTTGGTCCGGGCCGCCACCTGCTCCCGCTCATAGGCACCGGCAACCGCATTTGCAATGCGTGCCGATTTCTCCGGCGCCATTGTCGTGACGTAAATATCAATGGCATAGGATAAGCCCAGGCGGCGCACATCGAGAGACGACCGAAGCGCTTCAACAGCAATTTGCTTCTGTTCCTGAGTCGAAAGCTGCGGCGCTGTTTGCTCGTCCGAGCTGCCAAACAGAGAGGAGTATACTCGACTAAGCCATGATACGGAATTACCTCGAAATTCGGCATCCGTCTCGAGATTTAGCTCTTTGACAACCGCCCCGACAATAGTATCGGACATTATAAACGCAATTTGACTTTCAATGCTGGCAGCGTCGAGTACCAGCTGAGTTCTTTGCTCTTGCAGAAGCTGGGTTGTCGTAGGATCAATTAAAATCTCGGCGCGTGCTGTATAAAACGGTGTTGCCGACGAAACGAAAAGGATCCCCGACAGAAGACCCGCGCTTATGCACGAGAGGATCGTGAAGAAATATCTTCGAACAAAACTGGCAATGTCGGCATAGCTTATGTAGTCCGGTTCAAAAAAGAAATGATCGATTTCCCCGCGGGCCTGTGGTTTCTGCCGTGTCTGACGATTAAGCATATTTCAAACTCTGACGTGCCGTCCGAAAACGATCGCTTACCCGAAATTTTGGTGTCCGTCGCCAAAAAATTGGGACAGGCTGCAGGGTGACTTAACGGAGGCCGTGGTCCATTTCGTTGATAAGTTTAGGCAGCGTATTCGTCATCCTGCAAGCGGCTCATTGCAATCGTCATTCACGGATCCTTTACCGTTCGAACGCGCTCATTTGTCCACGCCCGAAACACACGTTGGCCCGATCCCGGAGATTGCCTAGTGCACTGACACATTCACCTGGTGCATGTGTCGATGCATCCATTCTTTGTTTCTGCATCGATTTTAGCAAACTCCGGCTGAAGCTTTCGTTTGGACCGATGCACTCGTGTGGTGATCGAGAAATCCCCTTCATTGTCTCAGCTTGCTCAGCAAGGGGATTTCTCGATCTCAAACCACACTAGAATCATAGAGTTGCTAGTGTCCCTTGAGATTCCGAAGTTCGCTAAGGAGCTAGCTGCAGAATGAGGCGAACTTCGGAATCGGACATAGGTTCATTTGATACCGCAGGCAGTGATAACGACTGATGAACGCGTCAGTCCGCGCCTCATGATCGTCATTGATGCTGCCGGCCACCCTCGCTCTGTGTCCGGGACCATGGCCTGCGCCCGGAAAGGATCTCGACGCAATTCGCTGCTCAAATGTTGCAATCCCTGCAGGTCAACTTCGATTTCAATGGGCTCTACCGAAAAAGAACCGCGTGCATATCGCGAAACTCTCTGGACCCGATCAGCGCCTTGACGATATTTGGCCGGCTCAAATTGCCTTTGTCGAGGGCGACGAGATAGTCGTGACGCCCCTGGCCGTCCGGATCGCGATCAAGTAGAAGCCGGTAGATTAGCGTGATGTAGTCGGAATTATTCAGTCCCGCGGCGCCTTGGCGCTGATTGAACTCATCTGATTGCATCATGCTTCCGAGCATCCCGTCGATCGTGTCTCCCTTCTTAAGCTCCTCCGTCCGGCTTGCAAGCCCTTGCGCGTCGGCCGGACGGCCAAAGACGAGACAATAGCTGTAGCCGATCTTATTGGCCGGGCTGGCATCGCGATCATCAAAGAGGCAAAGATCGCACTGGCGGTGGGGAACAGGTCCCTTCGGTTGAACTTGGTTTTGACCAGGCAACACCGGTTCGGAAGCAGATTGCGCCGCCAAGCGATAGCCGCCGCGCAGCAGCGTTCGCACGGCACAGTAGCCAGGCTTAGGCCCGGAAGCGGCCCATTTGCCTTTATCGTTCTTATCCAGATAGACCAATCCCATGAAGGCTTCGAAGTTCGGCGCCCAATAGGTTTCGTCCAACAGTTCGTAAACATGGGCAGCCTCGACCCGGTATTTATCCTGGAGCTCGCGAATGCGGGTCATGATCCTCTTTAAGCCGGCGGCCTGCTGGACCACGCCTTTTTGACTGCCCATCGGGTTATTGAATTCCGTCACCCAGATGGGTTTGCCGAATGCAGCGACACGTTTGAATCCCCATTCAGGATCTTTGCCATAGAAGTGCCAGACCGAAATGTCCCAGGCGATCCCGTCCCGCCGCATGCGTTCAAACGCGCCGACATGGCCCCAACCGGCGGTGCCGATCGCCTTGCGGATCGTCGGGTCGACCGAGATCGTACCGTCGGACAAGCCTTTGAGGACTGCGCTCACTTTAGCCCAGCGCGGACCAAAATATTCCAGTGGCCCGACACCGCCGGCGGGACCCCAGGCACAATTATACTGCACACCATTGTCCTGCATTTCGCAGGGCTGGATGATGGCATGGTTCTCCAACTCGTTACCGAGCTCCCAGACGCGAATGTCGTCCTTGAAGCGCGAAACCAGATAAACGGCGAAGGCACGAGCTTTCTTGTAAAGGTCTTCCGGGGCTTCATTCTTCAGGTTAAGTCCCGGGGTCAGCACCGGCAGAATTTCAATGCCGCGCGGCTTGGCGGCGTCGACAAGCGTCTTCAAAGCCGTTGCGTTATCGATGCTCGATATATTGACCCGATAGGAGGTCATTCCGAGATTGCGGAGATAATCGAGCTGCTGCTCGAAGCTGACGCCCTGATAGGCTGTGAACGGATGGCCGTTTGCGCCCCAAATGAAATCAGCCTTGGCGAAGGCTTGAGGCATGATTGCGAGCCATAGCAGCGAGAAGATGATCATTTTACATCGCGGCATCGTACCGGCATCCCTCAACAGCAGTCCGCTGTGCACCATAATGTTCTCAGAGCAGGGGCGCAGGCTGTCAAAAATGCGGTGCCGCGTCAATGTGGGCACAAAGGCTTTTTAAGCTTGCTCCCGCGCCAAACTTGCAGACCGCGCCCTATGGCCTTAATAACGCGGATGGATTTGGCCATTGCGTGCCTCGTCGCCGCTGTTGCACCCTTTTTATCAACAATCGATAGCCGATGCGTAACTAAAATGGCCAAGAATGACGGCACCAGCACCAGCCAATTTTTGCATCAGGACACCGCCGCACACAGCGGATTGAGCGTAGCGATTGTTCACGATTGGTGCCCCTCGTTTCGCGGAGGCGAGCGGGTCGTCGCAGAGATGTGCCGAATCTATCCGCAGGCGGACGTTTTCACCTTATTCGATTTCCTGCCTGAGGAGATCAAGGAAGAGTATTTTCCTGGCATCAAATTCCATACCTCCATTGCCAACCGGCTCCCCTTCGTGCGCAAATATTATCGCGCCTTATTCTTCACCTGCCCTTTCCTGATCGAACAGTTCGATGTCACTGCCTATGACGCCGTGATCTCGTCTTCGGCCGCTTTCGCCCGCGGTGTCCTGACCAGACCCGACCAGCCCCACCTCTGCTATGTTCACAGTCCCGTCCGTTATGCCTGGGATGAACAATTCTCCTATTTGGCTCAGGGCCGGCTCGGCTACGGCCCAAGAGGCCTGTTGTTCCGCCGTATGCTGTACAAGCTTCGTATATGGGACAGCCGGACGGCGCATGGTCCCGATCTCATGGTCGCAAATTCGAATTTTGTCCGTTCGCGGATTCGCCGCATCTATGGACGCGATGCGCAGGTTGTCTTCCCGCCGGTTGAAATCAACAAATTCGATGTCGTGAAAGACAAGGAGGACTACTACATCACGGCGTCCTTCCTGGCGCCGTATAAGCGCACAGACCTCGTCATCCAGGCCTTCAACCAAATGCCGGGCCGGCGTCTTCATGTCGTCGGCGATGGTCAGCAATCGTCCAAGCTGCGTAAGCTGGCCGGCCCGAATATTTCCTTTCTCGGCTTCTTGCCCCGCGCGGACTATATTCGCGAGGTCTCTTACGCGCGGGCGCTCGTGTTTGCCGGATGCGAGGATTTCGGCATCGCGCTGGCGGAAGCGCAGGCCAGCGGCACGCCGCTCATTGCCTTTCGGCGCGGCGGCGCCAGCGATATCGTGCGCCCGCTCGGAACGCATGCGGCGCCGACGGGCGTCTTATTCGAGCGCCAGACCGTCGACGCGGTTAAAGAAGCGGTCGATCACTTTGAAGCGAACAACCGTGCCATCACCGCCGCGGCCTGCCGCGAAAACGCGGAGCGCTTCGCACCTGAACGGTTCCGTCGGGAAATCGTGCGCGCATTTGATCAGGTATGCGCGTTGCACAGATAACCGCTTCTCGCTGCTGGCACGCACTAACTCCAATTTCGCAGCGATGTCTTGGCTTTTGAGCCCGCTGTCGCACCATAAACGCAGCCGGACCCGGCATTGGCGATCTACCGCTCAAAGGGGAGTTCGCGATAATTTCCTCCTTGTCAAGGTCCTTCACGATTTGACCCACCGGAACCAACCTGCCGCGACCCGCCGTCCTTGATATCCAGAGTCACAATTTCGTGGTGACCCGAAGCAATGAGGCAACCAAATCTTTCAGATCGTTGCCCGCCGGCAACAGCCGTGGACCACACAAGCCTCTGATTTTAATGATTAATTTTTCCATTCGAATATAAATCGGTTATAGCCTATGCCCGTCGCGACAATTCGCAACCCATGGTTAGTTTCACCGGCAAGCCGTCGTCGCGTACCCATAAGATGGGAAATCTGATGTAAGGACGGGCTGATGCAGCGCCGCTTTCACGCCGCCGCCTTTCTGGTCGTCGCGACCGCTCTTCCTGCGCCGCTTCTGGCTGCGGATCTCGGTGACTCCTCTTCTGGGCCCCTCAAAGATGCGCCAATCGCGGCGGCGCCGTATTCCTGGTCCGGCCCCTATATCGGCGTGAATGGCGGATATGGCTGGGGCAACAGCTCGATCCGGGACGGCGGGACAAATCTCTATAGCGGCACTGGGAACAAGAGCATACCACCCTATGGAGCTTTCTCCTGCGGCCCGGCCCTCACCGGCAATTATTGCAATACCCCGTTCGAGCTTGATCCCAAGGGGTGGCTGGGCGGCATGCAACTCGGCGCCAATTGGCAGCAGGATCACCTCGTGCTCGGCATCGAGGGCGACCTCGGCTATCTTGGAGTTAGCAACGACTACGTTCTCATCCGGCCCTTTAATGATCGCGATTACGGCTCGGTCGAATATGGATTCTATGGCACTGCGACGGGACGGCTTGGCTACGCCTTCGATCGCAGCCTGGTGTATGCGAAGGGCGGTCTCGCCCTCGCCCATATACAGAACAGGGGCTACGATCTCGATCTGAAGGGCGGCAGCTTTCAAGAATACCAGGGCAGCGAGGCTAGCAAGAGCGGCACTGAAACAGGCTGGGCGCTCGGCGGCGGCATTGAGCATGCGCTCAGCGACCGTCTCACCCTCAAGGCCGAATATCTCTATATGGATTTCGGATCGGCGACGTCGCGCAGCTCGGACGGCGATATTTACAAATACGATAATCAGCTGCACACGGCCAAGATTGGCCTCAACTATCGCCTCAGCTCTGAGCCCGAGCCGCTGAAATAGCGCTACCTGGCGGCCCATCCGGCGTGACTGGCGCTGCATAATCCTTCTTTGCGGCACGCAAACGGGTCTTGCGGACGCTTTGGTCCATGAGGTCAATCCGGTGCGCACCTATGCAAGAGGCGATCGAGGATGGCCTCGGCACAAATAGGGTCGCCGAGCATGGTCGGAATGTTCTTATTCAATTGTGCTGCCCGTGCGCCGGCTATCTCTCCGGTACAGGCATGCCTTGCGAGCTCACCAGAAAATCGACGGCGGTCATGCGGATTGGGGGCTCGCTAACGCGGTGCGTCATTTGCCGAGCAGTCTTTAGCAGCTTATGACGGGGCCAGCTCAGGATTGCCGCGACATAGTCGGTCAGACCCGGCTCGAGACCAAGTTCGACCAGAGCTTGCATGGTCTGCGCCGCGAGCTCCGACTTTCCTGAGGCGCGCCACGCGAGAATATGGCGCAGCAAAAGCCGCATGGCATTTCTGGACCTCCGCTCGAATTCGTCGGGCGCCAGCACATTTCTGCCATATAGCCTCAATCTTCGAAGTCCGGTGACAATGAACAGCCGATCGCCGCCCATGCGGCTTGTGGCCGCCAATTCGTGCTTGCGCGTGTAAAATAGCGCTTCGTTCACGAAGCCCATATCGCCCTCCAAAAGCAGACGGAAGACGAAGTCCGCATCCTGTGCCGGGCTGGCCGCTGGGTTAAACGGATTTTCTAGCCGCTCGGGCGTCACCCTGAAGAACAGATGCGGAAAGGGAAACCAGGTGATGTCGCCGGAAACGAGCCGCCGGACGCATTCGCGGCCGTCATAGACACGGTCCTCTTGATCAAAATTATGCGGCTTGACCAGATCATCGAAGACATCGATGGCGGTCACGAACTGCACCCGTGGATGAGCTTCCGCGATGGCGACCATCCGCGCAATAGCATCGGCCCGGATGAGATCATCCGCACAAAGAAACTTAATGTAACCCGCTTCTGCGGGGGTCATGGCTATCGCGGCGTTCCAATTCTCGACCTGCGGGAGCACGGAGGCGTTGCGCCGCGTGAGGATCGGCACCCGGCCGCCACGCGCTTGAGCAATGACTTGAGGCGTATTGTCAGTACTGGCGTTGTCTAATACGACGTGAACAAGATTTGGATGGGTTTGCGCCTGCACGCAGGCCAAGGTTTTTTCAAGATAGGGTAACCCATTGTAAACCGGTGTAACGACCGCAACCAGCTGCTGCTTGTCTCGCGTCTCAGCCATAACCTCCCCTGTGCGTCAATCGGCAACATTCGCGTGGTAATCGCAAACCTGCGGACAATCCGACGTGGAATCCGACAACATAGCGTTTTCACGGCAGAAAGCAAATCCATGTATTATCAGACCGATGTTATCCAGAAGTTACACAAATAAGTCCGAAGCTTTTGGCTAACCGAGGGTGGCATGCATTGCAAGCCTCGATTGGCTCGTCTCTCTGCCAGGCGCGAAAACAACCGGGCAAATGGCAGCGCCGGTCATTTGAAAATGGCGGAAGTGCCAAATGGTCTTTGGCCGCCCCTGCGTCTATCAGGGTAATTCTGCACCCTGGCCTCTGATATTTTTCTGCGCTATGTGTTTCGCATTCCACGAGCGCTCAGAGGTTTTACTAGATATCGATGTCGCTTGTTCTTCTCGGGGGGCTTGCGGCGAGGTGCGACACATGAGGCAATGGACTTGCCTGGCTGGCGCTGCGGTCGTCGGAGGGATTTTGGTTCTGGCGTTTACCGGACCTGAACTCGTGCGTCTCTACCGGGCGCATAGAGATGTGCCTGACCGCGACGGCGTCGAGATCCTGGCGCGCGCCTTTGGGGTCGAATCGCTCGTTCGGCCTGGACTTCGCGCGGCCGCACATACGGCTGGTCCAGTACCGCTTCGCGTTGCCTCCATGACGGCAAAGACCGCCGTGTCGATCGAAGGCGAGCGCTTTCTCATCAACGGCGCCCCGACATATAAGGGAAGGGTCTGGAACGGCGCGCGGATCGAGGGTCTGCTGTTCAATGCCCGCATGGTGCAGGCCACGTTCGATGATTGGAACCCAGACAGTGCCGGTGATTGGGCTTATCCCGACACCGGCAGATGGGACCCCGCCCGCAATACAGCGGAGTTCATCAACGCAATGCCTTCTTGGCGCCAGCATGGGCTCATTGCGATTACCGTGAACCTGCAGGGCGGCAATGCCCACGGTCGCCATAAGGGCTTGGTTAACAGCGCCTTTGATGCTGATGGCGAGCTGCATCCGGACTATTTCGACCGTCTGCGGGCGGTCATTCAGAAGGCGGACGACCTTGGGATGGTTGTGATCCTTGGCTTGTTTTATTTCCGGGACGACGAAGTCCTCCGCAACGAAACCTCGATCCGCACGGCGGTCGATCGCACGATCGACTGGCTGCATGATCTTGGCGCGCGCAACGTTCTCATCGAGATCGACAATGAATGCGACGTTCTCGCTTACGACCATGCAATCCTGCGGTGCGATCGTGTGCACGAGCTGGTGGAGCAAGTTGCGAACCGGGTGCGCAGCGGACATCGCTTTCTCGTCTCGGCCAGCGTGCGTGGCGGCAGCCTGCCGCCGGCTTCGCTGGTCAGGAGCGCCGACTACATCCTCCTGCACGGTAATGGCGTTGGTGATCCGAGGAGGATTACAGCGATGGTGGAGGCGGTTCGTGCCGGGCCTGGCTATCGACCGATGCCGATCGTGTTCAATGAGGACGATCACTACGACTTCGATCGGCCGAGCAACAACTGCGTCGCGGCGACGCGAGCGTATGCCTCCTGGGGCTACCTTGATCTTAGGCATCCTGGCGAGCCCTTCGAGGCTGGGTTTCAGAGCGTGCCCGTCGACTGGGGCATCACCCATCCTCGCAAACGCGCTTTTTTCGGCCTGCTGGCGGAAATCACCGGATCGAAGCCCGTCAGCGTTTCACGTTAACAAGTTCCCGCACGGGCAGCGACCGACCGCAGCGACTGCGCCCATCGCCTGGTAATCATAATACCGATTGATGCGATATGACTCTAGCCTCTGATCCGTCGATGCGCTAAATGTTCGAGACTTACTTAAGTCTCGGCAGGTGAAATGCTCAATATTGGTAAGTCTTCAGCGTGACCCTGTAATGCGGAAGGAGTAGTCCTGGATGCCCCTTATCGGTGCTGATGCGGTCAAGGATGGATATGATCTGGTAATCGCGGGAACCGGCTTTGGTTCGATGTTCTTCCTGCACGGCTATCTGAAGCGCTTTCCCCAGGCTCGTATTCTTCTGGTGGAATGGGGTTCCTATCGCGACCACGACTGGCAGATCGAAAACCAGCAGAATAGCGACCTTGATTGCGCGGAATTGTTTGTCCGCAATCCGAACGAGAAGCCGTGGTACTTCACGGTTGGCTTTGGTGGCGGCACGAATTGCTGGTGGGCCGAGACGCCCCGGCTGGCGCCGAACGACTTTCGGCTCAAATCGAAATACGGCGTCGGGGAAGACTGGCCGCTGAGCTATGACGATCTCGAGCCCTATTATCTCGCCGCCGAACAGATCATGATGATCGCCGGTCCGAATGATCTGGCCAAGCACTATCCGCGATCGGGCCCCTATCCGCAGCCGCCGCATCACATGTCCTCGGTCGACAAGGTGATGAAGGCGGCGATGCCGGACTATCATTTTGCCGTGCCGACGGCCCGGCTGCGGATCCCGGTCGGCAATCGCGGCTCATGTTGCGACAGCGGAATGTGCAATCTGTGCCCGACAGAGGCCAAGTTCACGGCGCTCAACACGTTTGGGCCGCTGATTGATCTGCCCAATGTTCATCTCCTTGTGAATGCACGGGTCCTGGCGGTGGAGATGGCGGGGGGCAGCGCCAAGGGGCTGCGCTATGCGGCGGGCGGGCGCGAGCGGGTTGTTGCCGGTAATCTCGTTGCGGTGGGGTGCAACGCGATCCACACGCCGTTCATCCTCATGCGGTCTGGATTTCAACACCCTGTTCTGGGGAAATATCTGCACGAGAAAAGCGTCATGCAATTCGAGGTGCTTCTCGACGGGCTCGACAATTTCGACGGGGGTATCCCGGCCGCAGGCTGCAACACCCTCTGGGTCGATGGCGAGCACCGGCGGGAAGCCGCCGCGGCGCTCATTTACTTTTCCAACAGCTTTTACCTTGGCCTGCGCACGGAGTGGGGCCGTTGGCGCCAGTCGCTTCCGATTTGGGTTCTGGTTGAGGATCTGCCCCAGGCAACCAACATGGTCGTGGACGAAGGCGGCCCCATGCCCGTTGTGAAGCATCCATCCCGTTCGGACTACAATCGCAGGGGCGTCGAACGCGCGGCGGCGAAGCTGCCCGAGCTGCTGGCCCCACTGCCCGTGGAGCGCATCACCCGGCTCGAAGACGTTCCCACCGCCAACCATATTCAGGGCACCTGCCGTATGGGCGCAGATCCTTCGTCCTCCATCGTCGATGCGGATCTTATTCATCACGAGGTTCGCAATCTCTTGGTGCTCGGAACTGCCGTCTGGCCCACTTGCGCGTGTGAAAACCCAAGCTTGACGGCCGCCGCACTCTCCTTGCGGGCCGCGGAACGGATTGGAGGTCAACATGCCTGAGGTTCTCACGCGACGGAACGTACTTATCGGCGCTACAGCCTTGGGGGCTGCCGCAATAGGCGGCGGGACGTGGGCTACGACTTCCGACCTCAAATATGCGGTCCTTGCATTCTACAAGCGCGCGCTGCCTGGCGTGACGATCGACGAGAAATCCGCCTTGGCCGGCATCGACGATCTCGTGAAGGATTGGTCAATGGCAAAGACGCTGGTGCTGCAGACCGCGTGGAACGTGGCGGGTGTGGACACCATGGCCGAGATCAACGGAAGATTTAAATCGGCGGCGCGTCACGCGTTGACGCATTTTCTCATCGACTCGAACTTCTTTCTGGTCAAGGATCCCAGAGCTCAGCCGATCGTCTATGCCAGAAGGCCGCCGCATGCGGCATGCGGCAATCCGTTTGCCAACCTTGAACCACCCCAGTAGGAACGGGTACGGACTTGCCCGCGGCCCGGCGTGAAGATGGCGGAGCGGCTGCCCGATAGGTGCGGTCAGCGATGACGACGCATTCGCCACATCATCCAGAGCAAAAACCTACTCGGCACCTCGTATAAGCACGTACCGGCGGCTAGTGCATCAGTGCATCAATCCAAACGGAGGCTACAGCCGGAGTTGGAAAAATTGATGCATAAACAAAAAGCTAGTGTGCGGACGCATGCACGAAGTGAATGCGTCAGTGCACTAGTATCCGAGCTGCGCGAACCTGCCGCAGGCCCGGGGGGTGTCGTCGTAGGTGAGTTCCTTAGCTCTCGGATCGGCGAGATCGAAAAAGTCGGTGTTGAACAAAAACTGGCTCAGCATGTCTCGGCGGAACCGTTCAAATGCCCAGGAACTCCCGAGGACCTCCATGATACCGCCATATCCAATGACTCGATATATCCTCAGAAGCGTTTCGAATTTCACATAAAAATCTGGATTTCGTCCCTGCATAGCATCCGTCGTATATGCGCGGACCGTCGCGTCGCTGAACTTAACGCCAGGGAGTTCGTGGTGCAGCATGGCATTGAAAAAGTCGTACGGTTCGCCGGTCGCAACGTATACACCGCCAGCAGTCAATACTCCCAGGCCGACGCCCCCGGCAAGCATCTGACGTCGCGAAAGGCGCAGGTGGTTCTTCATGCGGACCTCGTCAGGCGATCTGCTGATCGGAGCGACAGCGCCGCAACGGTCAGGGAAACATTGACACTGCCGGTCGTCGGAAACGTGGAACTGCCTACAACCACGAGATTCCTGAGCGTGTGGTGCACCAACTCATGATCAACGACCGAGTCGGCGCTTGATCGTCCCATCCGCGTCGTACCCTGGATATGGCCCAGAGTCGGCCAGAAGTGTCTGTAGCGGATATCTTCCACGGGCAGCGGGCTCAGAAGCTTCGGCAGAGCCTCCGCCGTGGCGTCGATGGACTTGAACACATAGTCCGAGAAGGCAAAATGCGGAAGCAGAGGCAGATCGCCGTCACCCACGGTTACAGCGTTGGACTCCTGCTGAATGTCCTCGATATAGCAGGATATCGGGAGCAACTCTCGCCATCGTCCAAACTCGGGGCGCACCCCGAAAATGAAACGGTTCTCGAAATACAAGGTAACGGCGCCCCTCGTACGGCGATGCTCGCCATCGAGCAGCGAAGTATTGAAGCATGTCGTCGCCGTCCCACCGTCGTAATGCTTTAGTCCTTTCAAGTACACTTCGAACTTCACAAGCGCTTTCTCGCTTAAATAACGCCCGAGACCGTGCCCTCCGATACCGGATCGGAGCAGGATGAACGGCGAATAGAGCGCGTTTGCACCCAGCACAACGAGGTCGCCGGAAACGCCAAAATCGCGCCCGCCTTGTTTGAACAATACCCGTCGCACACGACCCGCTTCCGTCTCGAGGCGCTCGACCTTTGCCGATACGCAAATATCCACCTGAGGATGGTTTAACACCGAACCCAAGGAATTTTCCGCAGTGAACTTGGCGTCGACCGGACAGAGCCAGCAATTCGCGGATGAACAGCATGCGTTGCGTCCGCCGACTGGCCTACTCAACCGTGCATTGGGGACGGAAAAGTGCCTGTCTGGCATGGCGGCTTTCATGAGCCGATCCGCGGTCGTCATATTATGCGGCGGCAGCGGATAGGGCGGAGTGTCGTGCCAAACAGCACTAATATCGTTCGGCCCGGCTATCATCATGATGCGCTCGGCATCTGCATAGTAAGGTACGAGGTCGTCGTAGGACAGCGGCCAATCCTGGCCCACACCATATTTGGTCTGCAATGCGAAGTCTGTTGGATGTAGCCTCGGACTCTGGGCCCACCAGCAATTCGTGCCCCCGCCAACGCCGATGGTAAATGTCCATTCCTTGTCGCTTCGATTATCGACAGCGCTTTCTACTGAAATATCTGAATTGCGGCCGTTTTCAATTTGCCATTCGTGGTTGTGAAAGCTACCCCATTCCAAAATGAGTATCTTGGCCTTGGGACGGTTGCGTAAGAACCCCTTAATGAAGAACAAAGAGCCGAACCCCGACCCGACCGCAACAATGTCGTAAGTATCATTCAGCGCAGCCGCTTCAATGAACTGCATAGCTCAAAACGTCCTTCTTACACCTATTCAGAGGCGGGATAGCACAATTAAATCAATGAGGCAAACCGCCAATGCCTCTGACCCGAAGATGCCGCATATTACGATTAAATGCTTAACGCGAAAGTATTCGAAGGTAGACTTGATTCTGAGTTTAGTTCGTTTGGGGCTTGCGCGTTAAGCATTGTTTGGCGACCGCCACACCACTGAACTAACCCCGCATCCTCTGGCCTCTGGATATTTTCTCGCTTTTGTTGAGCGTTCCACGAGTATCGGCGCGATCACCCTTCCGGAGTGCGCCGGGGATAGGCCCCCCTTACGCATTCAGCACGCGGCTCTGTCGGCGAAATCCGCCCCGATCCTTCGGCCGGTTGGTCAGACTTGACGATTATTTACCGGCTGAATTGCTCGTTTCATCCCGAAGCCGTCTGACAGCACCTTCGCTATGCGGTTGATTGGGTTATCGATCTGAAACAGATAGTCGATTGGCGGAAATATCCGAGTACTCGGGCACAGCTTGAAAGCATATTTCATCAGCTTCATGCCCGCATCTTTCCGCCCACTGGACAATTGTGCGACTGCTGACCAGTAAACATGCTTGCCGACATTGCGCCTCGCTCGCCGCCGCAGCGTCGTTGCCTCGGGCATTGCATAGGCGTCGTGCGTAAAGAAGCTTTCGTACATGGCCTCTTCTTGATTGAAGCGCTCGAGGGCATCTTCCCAGGTTCCGCGCGAGATATTGGATTGGTGCAGCCGTTGTACGGCTTGCTTCGCGGTCGTTTCAGCGACAGGGCCGAGATAGGCTAGGCGCAACAACATCTCCAGGTCGTCGTAGTAGTACAATTCGGGCCGGAAATGTCCCGCACGCTTCAATATCGAGGTCCGCATGACCGGCGAAACGGTCAGGACCATGCGGTCGCAACATTTACTAATAAACTCATGGCCTTCATGTATGCGCCATGACGGCTCTCCGGTATCATCGTCGAGTCCGCGGTCCGGGCCACCCTCGCTTTCCAGAATAATATAGCCGCCAAAAGCGAAGCTGGTGCTGGGATACTTCTCCAAAATCCCGATCGAGCGCGTTAGAGAGCCAGGGGTGAGATAATCGTCGGCACATAGCAGCGTGAAATAATCCGATTCCGCCCAGTCGACGCCTTCATTGAACGAGGCATGGGGCCCCAGATTTTTCTCGCGCGCCCGGACTTCGATACGCGGATCCTCCGCGGCGAATTGCCTGGCGATAGCGACGCTATCGTCCGTGGACGCATTGTCGATGACCAGAATGCGCAGATCGTCTATGCCCTGCGTCAGTACACTTCTAATGCATTCGCCAAGATAACGTCCATATTGGTAGGACGGTATTACGACATCAATACTGGCCATTAAACTCCTCACGTCGCTTAACGATACGGGCTCATCTCAGCATAGCTTTCCGCATCACAAATCCTTCCGCGTAATGTTCCGGCGCGCGGGACTCCATGCCCCTTAAACGCGCCAGGCTGCGAAAAGTCTCGGCGTCGAACCAATCCTTGGAACGTTGAGTGCCGAAATGCTTGTGCAGCAACTCGATCTTGCGCTCCAGGATCGTCGCCGGGATCGGCATGTACGCGTTCGGTTGCCCGAAATCACCGTCCCATTTCGGAATTTCATATTCGAGAATGATGTGGTCGCGAAAGCTATTCCACGTCAGCTTGCTCACCTCACGATGATCCTGATGCGCATCGTCCCGGCGGTGCGTGAGGATCACGTCGGGCGCGGTGCGCTTCTTCAGGTCCTCAATCCAATCCTTCACCTCCGCGCCGCGATACGGGAAAGTAGCCGTCCTGGAAGTTGCCGAGCTCAATTTTGATCGCGGCCGCGCCGGCGAGAAAGGCCTCGGCCGAGGCTCTTGCCTCCTCCGCGCGCGGGCCATTGGCGCTTAGCACGCACCAATGCACATGAAGCCGCACGCCCGCGGCGATCCAGTTGAGAATCGTGCCGCCCGCGCCGATCTCGATATCGTCGGAATGGGCCCCCAGACAGAGGACGGAAAGCCTCTCGCCGGCATGGCCAAGGCCAAATGCTTTCATACGCCCGCCGCCAGACGCGTCTCCGGTTCCGCTGCCGCCGCTTTCGGCTCTTCGGCCCAGGGCATCGATCCTTTTTCGACCATGTCCTCAAGGATTTGCCGGTCGCGCAGCGTATCCATCGAGCGCCAGAAACCTTCGTGCTTGAAGGCTAATAGCTGGTCGTCGCGGATGAGGCGCTGAAACGGCTTCAGAACGAGTTCTTCACCCGGCTCCATGTAATCGAAGATCTGCGGGCGCATGATGAAATAGCCGCCGTTTATCCATATTTCCGAAGTGTCCGAGGAGCGGAACTGTTGGACGCGGCCGTCAGCCGCCATGTCGACGAGATGGTAGGTCAGCGGTGGCCGCACCGCCAGGAAGCAGGCGATCTTGCCGCTTTTCTTGAAGCGCTCGATCATTTCGCCGAGATTGACGTTGCTCAGCCCGTCCGAATAGTTGGCCAGGAAGATTTCCTCCTTGGCGACATGGTTGCGCACGGCCCATAGCCGCTCGCCGATATTGCGCCAAATACCGGTGTCGATCAGCGAAATGCGCCAGTCCTCGGGAAGCGCGCTCAGGAATTCGATCTTGGAGCCATGTTCCGACACCGTGCAGTCGGCATAAACCTGCGGCCGGTAATTGAGGAAGAATTCCTTGATGATATTCGCCTTATAGCCGAGGCAGAGGACGAAATCCCGGTGGCCATGGCGGCTGTAGTACTGCATCAGATGCCAGAGAATCGGCTGATGTCCGAGCGGGATCATAGGCTTGGGAATATTCTCGGAATATTCGCGGATCCGGGTTCCCAATCCACCGCAGAAAAGTACGACTTTCATTCTTCCAATTCCTTAGGATCAATGACGGCGACCTCTGGGATCGGAATGATGAACTTTGCGCCCCATTCCTTAACGAAGCTCATTTGCTGAACGATTTCCTGTTTCAGATTCCACGGCAGGATGAAGATGTAATCCGGCTTTGCCGACGTAATTTCATCGACGGGAAAAATCGGAACATGCATCCCGGGTGTGAACCGGCCGTGTTTATAGGGATTGCGATCGACGGTGAAGTCGAGGAAATCGGGACCAATTCCGCAGTAATTCAAGAGCGTGTTGCCTTTGCCCGGCGCACCATAGCCACAGATCGTCCTGCCTTCGTCCTTCACCGAAATCAGAAAATCCAGGATCCTGCGCTTGGTGCGCTTCACCTGTTCGCCAAAGGAAGCGTAGGTGGCGAGATTGCGGAAGCCGAGTTCTTCCTCACGTCGGAGTAGTCCTGCCACGCTTGGCGCCTGCGGATGCCGGGATCCGGCATGGGCGAGATAGACGCGCAGCGAGCCGCCATGCGTCGGCAGTTCCTCAACGTCGATGATCTTCAGCTCATGGCGCGCCGCCATGCGTTCGATGGCGACCAGCGAGAAATACGAGAAGTGCTCGTGATAGATCGTGTCGAATTGGTTCTCCGCCATCAGCCGTTCAAGATGCGGGAATTCGAGCGTGATCACGCCTTCCGGCTTGAGCAGTCGCTGCATCCCGCCGACGAAATCGTTTAGGTCCGGCACCTGGGCCAAGACGTTGTTCCCAGCGATCAGGTCGGCCTGCTTGCCTTCCGCGACAAGGCGCTCGGCAAGCGCGACGCCGAAGAACTCGGTGATCGTCGGTATGCCCTTGTCGATCGCCACCTTAGCAACATTGATTGCGGGCTCGATGCCGAGAACGGGGACGCCGAGCGGCAGGAAATGCTGCAGCAGGTAGCCGTCATTGCTGGCGAGTTCGACCACGAGGCTTTCTTTGCCGAGCTTCAACCGTTTGGCGATCATCTCGCAGTAGGCTTTGGCGTGCGCGACCCAGCTTGTCGAGTAGGAAGAGAAGTAAGCATATTCGCGGAATATGTGTTCCGGGCTGACGTACTCCTTGAGCTGCACGAGAAAACAGTCGCCGCAAACGAGCACATGCAGCGGGAAGTACGGCTCCATGGCGTCGAGCTCATGTGCTTGTAGAAAGCTTTCACAGAGCGGCGACATGCCAAGATTGACGAACGTATTCCTAAGATCCGCGCCGCAGAGGCGGCATGACGCAGTCGCTTGCGGACGGACAGTATCCGTTGAAGCTGCCGGGTGCAAATTCATCTTTAACCAACCCGCTGAAAATCAGGTACGACTATTACAGATTTGCCTTTGCAGCTCTTCAAAAGCGGTAACATTGTATTGTTCCTATCCGCGCAAAACTTGTATAATTCTGCTGCTCGGACACAACGAGCGGCGGGAACACTAAACGAATGACGACGCTTTGTCTATGTGATTGAAAACTTGGCAAGCATCGTTTTCAACAGGTGGTTAACTGCACTAGAACAAGCTCTAATCAAGGACATTTCACATGCGATTTCGCCGGACAGACCTGGATGGCGCCTGGATTGTCGAGCCTGAGCCGGTTTACGATCATCGGGGATTCTTCGCGCGCACCTTCTGCACCGGCGAGTTCGGCGACCATGGGCTCGAAACATCGTTCGTGCAGCATGCAACGTCGTGTTCCCTGCAAAAGGGGACAGTGCGCGGAATGCATTTCCAGAGGCATCCGCATGGCGAGGTGAAGATCGTTACCTGCCTCAAGGGCGCGATCATGGACATCATTATCGATCTGCGTCCTGATTCAGCGAGCTACCGTCGCTGGCTCGCCGTCGAGCTAACTCCGGAGAACCGCCAGCGGCTCTACATCCCCAAGGGATTCGCGCATGGTTTCCAGGCCCTGACGGACAATGCGGAGGTCGGCTATCTGATCTCAGCGTTTTACGAGCCGTCGGCAGCCGCGGGAGTCCGGTATGACGATCCGGCATTCGCCATCACCTGGCCGCTCCCGGTTACTGTCATTTCCGACAAGGACATGGCGTGGCCTGACTTTTCGGCTTAAGGAGCATCACCGCGCTTAGGCGCGAGCAACCCGTGCTGCCGAAGCAGGGTCGCCGTGCTGTGGATGACGGCGAATGGTAGTTTTGCGCGTTCGGCGATGTCGAGAAGCGAATGCCGCCCGTCGGACAGGTTCAGCACCCAAAGCATCGCCATATTGCGGGCAGGCGCGTCCTTGTCGCCGCCAATGGCCGCATAGAGGCCGCGACGGCCGAGCTGCGGCTCGCATTTCGGCGACATGTTCAGCAGCGTGCAATCATTCTCGATAATATCGATCGCGGCGGCGATCATCTCGTAAGACGCTCTTAGGTGCTCGGGCGCAATGAAATCGAGATTGTCCGCCGACGTATGGTATTCGCGGAAGGTGCCGAACTGGCTGCGCTGGAAAAGCCCGACGGGCAGGTCGAAGCCGGGCGAGCAATATTGCCGTTCGTCATAGCCGTAGGGGAAAAACTCGATGATGTTCGGCGCGGCCGCAGCGTGGCCGAGAACGTGGCTCATAGCCCGGTCGATGAAGGCGTCGCCGCGCCGGCTTTTCTTGTAAGTAGGCCCGCCGGCATCGCCGACGCAAGACAGTATGAGGCCATGCCTGATGGCCGACACTGTCTCTTCGTTGCGCGCCAGCCAGGTAATGGCGCCGATGGTGCCGGGCGCGAACAGGAAGCGGTAAGTGTACCGGCGCCGGATGCCGCCGAGGCGGTTGGCGAGGTAAGCGAGAAGGGCAAGTCCCGAGCAATTGTCGTTGGCGAGCGCCGGATGACAGATATGGGCAGACAGCAGCACCTCCTCATTGCTGTCGCCGGGAAGTACGTATTCGCCATAGGTGAGGTGGCCATCGGTGAGGGTGGAATCGATGACGGCTTCATAAGTGCCGTCGGCAAGCGCGGCGAGGCGGTTGTGCGCCATGCAGAAACCCCAGGCCTCCTTGTAATAGGAAGTCCGGTAGGGAATCAGGTCCGGCTGATCCGGCAGTGTGAATATGTGCCGCTTCAACTCGGCGAGAGGTAGGCTCTTACGCACCGGAACGCTGTAGTTGAGCACGTGCAGGGCGTGATCGCGGAAATCGACGATCCGTTCGCCGCTTGCATTCTGAATGTAAGCCTCGCGGATGTTCCACTCACGCGGCACGGTCCAGTCGAAAACCGGCGTGCCGCTCGGCACCTCCACGACATTCAGATCGATTTGGCCCGCTAGAATCCGGAGCGTTTCCCGCACACCGTCTCCGGTGATGCTGCGGCAGATCGGATAGATCCGTGCGGCGAGGGCGTAGATGTCGTCGCCGGCATTGTCGCCGCGCAGATGATCGCGAAGCGAGACGGACCGTGCTTCGATTGCGTTCATGCTCATCGTTCCAACCGGCAAGCGCGGCTAGGCTTAGCGGCGCAGATCGTTGTCAATGATACCGTCGGCGAGCAGCATTCTGATATGCGCGATGCGCTGATAGCGCGGCCCCTCGAATTCCTCCAGCGTCAGATTGGACTTCCGATAGGCCTCATAAAGCTGTTCGGCGCCGCTGCGCACATCCCATTTCGGCTTGAAACCGAGCGTATTAGCGATCTTCTCGCAGCTTACGCGGTAAGAACGTGTGTCCGGCCCCGCGTCGGGCGCATACTCCAGCCTGCAGTTCGGCACGACCTCGGAAACAACCTCTGCAATATCGCGGATGCGGTAATTGTGGTCGCTGTGGCCGACATTGAACGCCTGGCCGATCACTTTGTCCTCGGGCGCGGTGAGCGCCAGGATGAAGGCCTGTGAAATGTCCTCGATATGGACGATCGGGCGCCAGGGCGTGCCGTCCGACTTCAGATAGATCAGCCCCTTGGTGACTGCCCAGGCCGTGAGATTGTTCAGCACGATGTCGAAGCGCATGCGCGGCGAAACGCCGTAGGCGGTGGAAGGCCGCAGAAAGACCGGGCAGAAGCCACCGCCCGCCAGCGGAGCGATGTCGCGTTCCGACCAGACCTTCGACTGGCCGTAGGGTGTCACCGGATTGAGCGTGCCGGTCTCGTCGATCATGGCGTCGCCCGCGCGGCCGTAATTGCTGCAGGAGGAGGCGAACAGGAAGCGCCGCACGCCGGCTTGCTTGGCGACGGTTGCCAGATGCACGCTGCCGTGGTGATTGATGCTGTATGTGAGATCCGGGTTAAGGTTGCCGAGCGGATCGTTGGAGAGCGCGGCCAGATGAATGACCGCCTCAAGGCCTTCCAAATCGCGCGCGGTCAGATCTCGTACATCCTTGCGCAGGCCGGGCACGGAGGCGATTTTGCCGCCGGCATCGTAGGTGCAGCGCTCGTAGAGATCGCTGTCGCATCCGACGACATCGTGTCCCGCCTTCATGAGCAGCGGCACCATCACCGTACCGATATAGCCGAGATGGCCCGTGACCAGGACTTTCATTCGATTGAACCTCTATTATTGCAGGAAGGTGAACTGGAGGCACCGGGCATTGAGAATAATTCGTAAGGATGACGATAGAGTTTCTAATATGGCCATAATTCATTCGCAACACGATTGACGCAATATCCAAATGCGTTCGGCGAATATAGCTAAGAGCCCCAGACATCGCAGCCGTGGCAGGTACAGGGCCACTGGAAAATGCATTTCAATCGGAATAGACATTTCGAACGCTCTAAATATTATTCGTTGCGTTTGCCGGCAGGCCTAAGGCTGGTGCTGGCATTATTGCCGTACCGGGCACGGCGTATCAGGCCCATGGGAGAGTTCGCAGATATGAAACCGTCACGACGGGCAATATCGTCGGCGGGAGGGTGGCGGCGGTCCTGCCGGCGCAGCGTCGGTGTGCTTGTGGCGCTATGGCTTCACATTTCGCCAGGGATGGCAATGCAGGCAATTGCGGCTGAAACCGGTGATAACGACAAGCTCGGCGCAGCCGGCGAAAAGGTGGCTTTCCCGCTTAAGGTTGCGCCCGGCGGTCGCTTTCTCCAAGACGCAGCCGGCAAGCCTTTTCTGCTGCAGGGGGATGCGGCATGGTCGCTGATCGCGCAGCTGAAGCGCGAAGAGGTCGACGTTTACCTCCGGGACCGCCGCGCGCGAGGCTTCAATACGCTGCTCGTATCGCTTATCGAGCACCGGTTCGCGACGAAGGCGCCGGCCAATATCTATGGCGATGCACCGTTCACGAAGGCCGGGGATTTCTCGACGCCGAACGAGGCCTATTTCGCGCATGCCGAGTGGGTCGTGCAGCGCGCGCGTGAAATGGGATTTCTGGTGCTGCTGGCGCCAGCCTATATCGGCGCGCGGAACACCAATGAGGGCTGGTATCGGGAGATGGCTGCCAATGGCCCGGACAAGCTGCGCGATTACGGCCGCTATGTCGGCAAGCGTTTCCGGGAGTTCGACAACATCATCTGGGTGGAGGGCGGCGACGACAATCCGCGGGACAAGAACGTCGTGCGCGCGGTTGCCGAAGGCATAGGTGAGGCGATGCCCCAAGCCATGCAGACCGCGCACTGCGCTCTAAATACGGCTGCTGTGGATCTCTGGGGCGGAGAGCCGTGGCTGCAGGTAAACAACGTCTATACCTACCGGTCGGTTTATGACGGCGTCGAGGGACAATATTCGCGCTCGATCCCAATGCCAGTCTTTCTCATCGAAAGCATCTACGAGAACGAGCACCATGCCAGCGAGCAGCGGTTGCGCGTTCAAGGCTATTCAGCACTGCTCGCGGGAGCTTTCGGGCAGGTGTTCGGTAACAATCCGATCTGGCATTTCGACGGACCGGGCTCTATTGCCACGGACGTAAAATGGCGCGATGCGCTCTCCGGACGCGGCTCGCAGGGCATGACGCATCTGCGCAAACTGTTCGACGCCTTGGCTTGGTGGCGTATGGAGCCGGACGTTAACGGGAAACTCGTCACCAGCGGGGTCGGCGGCGGGACCGATCGTGTTGCCGCCGGCCGTGCAGGCGATGGAAGCTTCGCCGTCATCTATCTTCCGAGCATTCGTACAATCGGCGTTGATATGTCGCGGCTTTCCGGATCGGAGATCGCCGCGCGCTGGTACGATCCAGCGGGAGGAACCTATAGCGCCGTAAGCGGCTCGCCGTTCCCGCCAAAAGGCATCAGAACGTTTAGGCCGGAGGGCGCCAACAGTTCCGGTTTCGATGACTGGGTGCTCGTATTGACGGCGCACTGAATAAAGTTTGGGCAGAAATAATATCCGACTGAACATACTGTGTGCATCACGACGATATTGCCGCTCTGTATGCTTTGGCCAAATCGTTGAGAAGTAGCGTCGCTTGCGACAATCCCCTAATACGTTAACCAACGGGAATTTTCTTGTTCTCTCATCGAGTAAATCCGCCCAAGATCGCTTGCGCACGGGGACAGAGTTATGAAAGATGTCCCCCCTTGGACATTTTTCATAACGAGTTGGCGTGCGGCCCTTTCCGGCCGACTTGCCTCGGATTGAGTGAGGTGGTGACGTGAGCCTTCCGATTTCGCGCTTTGCAAAATCAAAAAGTCTTCAAGCGAAGGCCCATCATCTCATTCCTGCCGGTTGCCATACCTACGCCAAGGGCGACGACCAGTACCCAGTCCTCGCTCCGGGCTTTATCGCCCGGGGCATCGGCTGCCACGTCTGGGATGTCGATGGCAATGAATATATCGAATACGGCATGGGTAACCGCGCCGTGGCGCTCGGCCATGCGTTCCCAGCCGTGGCCGACGCGGCCGCCGAAGAATTGACGCGCGGCTGTAATTTTACGCGTCCCAGCCATATCGAAGTCGCCTGTGCGGAAGAACTCCTCAGCCTCATCGATACCGCCGAGATGGTGAAATTCTGCAAGGACGGCTCGGACGCGACCTCGGGTGCCGTGAAACTGGCGCGCGCCTATACCGGGCGTGACCTGATCGCCTTCTGCGGCGATCATCCGTTCTTTTCAGTCGACGACTGGTTCATCGGCACGACTCCGATGGGCGCCGGTGTGCCGGAAGCGGTGAAGCAGCTTTCGGTTACCTTCCATTACAATGATCTAGCAAGCGTGCGCGAGCTTTTCGCCAAGTATCCGGATCAAATCGCCTGCGTCATTCTCGAGCCCTGCCGGCTTGATGAACCGAAGAACAATTTCCTTCAGGAGTTGCTGCGTCTCTGCCATGAGAACGGCGCGCTGTTCATCCTGGACGAGATGATTACCGGATTCCGCTGGCACAAAGGCGGGGCGCAAAAGACCTATGACATCGTTCCCGACCTCTCGACCTTCGGCAAGGCGATGAGCAATGGTTTTTCGGTGTCGGCGCTGGCCGGAAAGCGCGAGTTCATGCGGCTCGGCGGCCTCGATCATTATGACCGCCCGCGCGTCTTTCTGCTGTCGACGACGCATGGCGCGGAAACGCACGCGCTGGCTGCTGCCATCGCAACGATCAGGACCTACAAGCACGAGCCCGTCATCGAGCATCTCTACCGTGCCGGTGACACGTTACGGACGGGTATCGGGCAGGTTGTGGCGCGCCATGGGCTCGAGGCCCAGGTCCCGCTGATGGGCCGGTCCTGCTGCCTTCTCTATGGGTCGCGCGATGCCGATGGCAATCCGAGCCAGGCTTTGCGCACGCTATTCCTGCAGGAGACCATTCGCCGCGGCGTTATCATGCCTTCGCTGGCGGTGAGCTATTCGCATACGGACGCCGATATCGATAAGACTATCCAGGCCATTGACGGCGCGCTCGAAATCTACGCCAGAGCGCTGAACGACGGCGTCGGCGATTATCTTGTCGGCCGGCCATCGCAGGTGGTACAGCGCCGCTACAATCTGCCGGATGCCACGGCTGGCGCCTAACGCTAATGGAAACGGTTCGGGCAAGTGACGCGACCGCGCAGCGATGGGCGCTTCTTGCTACGAGAAGAAGAGCAAATGGCCGTTAAACGGATTGGTCTTTTTGGCAATTTCGGCAGTGGAAATCTCGGGAATGAAGGCTCGCTGGAGGCGATGCTGCTGTTCCTGCGGAAGGCCCACCCGGAAGCCGATCTGGTTTGCATCTGCGCCGATCCGGATGCCGCTGGCAAGCAGCACGGCGTCGAAACGCTGCCGATCCGCGCGCCACGAACCGCCAATGGCGGCAAGCTCGGCAAGGTTCTCGCCCGCGTGCGCGATCACATTGGTGTTTTCCGAAACGTCCGGAGTTCTTGACGCGCTCCTGATTCCGGGAACGGGCATATTGGATGACTTCGGCGAACGGCCGATCGGCTTTCCCTACTCGCTGTTTCTCGTCTGCCTGATGGCGAAGCTGAGAGGCATCCCGGTCGCCTTCGTCAGCACCGGCGCGGGGCCGATCCACCATCCGCTCAGCCGATGGCTGATGAAATCCGCGGCGGGCATGGCGGCGTACCGCTCCTACCGCGACGTGATTTCCAAGGAATTCATGGAAAGCATCGGCTTCGACGCCAGCCATGACCCGATTTATCCGGATCTGGCTTTCAGGCTTCCCGATCCCGCCTCGACAGAGCGGCCGCGTGAGCGTGCGCTTACAATCGGAATCGGCGTGATGGCCTATTACGGCTGGAGCGGTGACGCCGAGAGCAACGCAGCGATATACCAGCTCTACATGAAGAAGCTGGCGGCTTTCGCAATTTGGCTTTTGAACAGCGGCTACCGAGTCCGAATTCTTATCGGCGATGTCTTGGACCACTCTGCAGTGCAGGACCTGACGCAAGCAATTGCAGAGGGGACAGGACGCCAGCCTGAGGAAATGGTCGCCAAGGATCCGCAATCGCTCAACGACGTCATGGATGAAATTTCCGGCCTCGATGTCGTCGTCGCAACCCGATTTCACAACATATTATGCGCGCTTAAAGTGGGAAAGCCGACGATATCGCTGGGTTATGCAAGAAAGAACGACGTACTGATGGAAGCCATGGGGCTCGGCGATTTTTGTCAGCATATCGAGCGGTTTGATGTTGAGGTTCTGATCCGGCAATTCAACAGCCTGATCGAGCAGCGGACCGTGTATGAGAAGATCATTAAGGCAAACAGCGCCAATCTGCGGCACCAGCTGGAGCAGCAGGAGCAGTTTTTGTCTAGCAATATCCTATGAGCCATTACAGCCAGGTATTCAACAGCTCGGCGTATCTAATTGTGCGGGATGAATGGACGTTTTAAGACTTGCCCTGATCTTGATGACCGTGCAGCGCTATTTCTCCATGGCGGTGAATTTCACCATGGTGGCCGTGATCTCACGTCTTTTAAGACCTGAGGAGATCGGCATAGCGGTGATCGGGTCGACCATCGCGGCCTTGGCGGTGTCGACGCGCGAATTTGCGGCGATGGCATTCCTGGTTCAGAAGAAAGATTTGACGACGCACGACGTCCGCGCTGCGTTCTCAGTGCTAGCGCTGGTGACTGGTTTCGTTGCCGCTGGACTCAGCATTTCAGCCGGTTGGATCGCTTCCGCGTATGATCAGCCGATGCTGGTACCCTTTCTGCACGTCGTGTCTGTCGCCCTGGTTTTGGAGCTCATCTCGGCGCCGATAGTGTCGTTGTTGCAGCGGAATATGCAATTCGGCAAGGTTGCGTTGATCACCACGCTCCAGGTGGGAAGCAGCGCCGGTATGACGGTCTGGTTTGCGATGGAGGGCCTCAGTTCGATGAGCTATGCCTGGGGCTGGCTGGTTTCCGCTGCGGCGTCCGGGCTGATCGCGCTGTATTTATGGCGCGACTATTCGATCTACCGACCCGTGCTGAAGGGCTGGCGCGAGATGCTGACGTTCGGTGGCTACAACGGCGCCAACCAGTTCCTCTACCGAATCTATGAATCGGTGCCCTACATGTTTCTTGGCCGCATCATCTCGATGGATGCGGTAGGCCTCTACAATCGTGCGATGACGATCTGCCAGGTGCCGGATAAAGTCTTTCTCAGCGGCATCATCGCAGTGGCTTTGCCCGCCTTTTCCGCCAGGGCGCGGGAGGCGGGCTCACTGAAAGCGCCCTATCTGCGCGGCGTAAGCTACATAACCGCGGTGATGTGGCCGGCTCAAGTCATCGTCGCCATACTTGCCCATCCCATCGTGTTGGTCCTTCTCGGTTCGCAATGGACCGGGGCTGTCCCCGTGGTACAGATCATCGCGCTCGCGCTGATGTTCGCGTTTTCGGCGGAGCTGAACTACCCGGTCCTGATCGCCATGGGCGCGGTCCGCACCACCTTTACGCGCGCTTTGATCGCCTGGCCCGTATCCACCGCGGCCTTGTGCGTCGGGGCATTTTTCGGCCTGAAGGTGATGGCGTTGAGCCTGTTTTTCGCTGTCCCGTTTCAGGCCGTGGTGTCGGTCTACGCCGTGCGGAACTGCATCGATTTGCGCTGGCTTGAGATATTTGCCGCGGTTAGGTCGAGCATTGTCGTAACATTGTTCGCCGCGGCGGGGCCGCTGGCCGTCGTAGCGTTCGCGGGATTCCGTTTCGATCTGTCGGTTCCGGTCGGATTGGGCGCCGGAGCGTTGGCCGCGATTGGCTGGTTTGTCGGGCTATGGCTAACCCGCCATCCGCTCGCCCATGAGATTGCCAACAGCGTCACGATACTACGCGCCAGCTTGGTCAAGCAGATAAATGTCGCATCTCGATTTCTGGTCATAATATCCCTTCGAGATGCGGCGGCCTTGCATGCTATGAGTGCGGCCTCTTCGCGACGTTGCCGCTGAGGCCGAGCCGTACAATGTAGACTTGTGCCAGAATGGGAAAACTGGCGGAGAGCGTATCGGGCCTTGAGTTCATTGTTAGGTGTTGACATTACTTGTAGGCTGGCACCATGCGTTTGCCGTACGCATTACGATCGTGCGTTAACGCTGGTTTTTTCTTGAGGTTGGCAAGGCCCTGGGCTTATGTTTTTCTCCTGTAGAGAGAACCGCCGGTCGCCGCCGCGGAACTAGTCGCAAGAATGCTGCGAGGATACTTGAAAACAGCTGATGATGGTTAAAAATGACTCCGTTCAAAATATTGCTGCCTCGCACTTTTCGGGATTGCGGCTGCTTCTCGAGCAGATCGATCTGAAAGCGGTGGAGCGCGTTTTCCGGCTATTGCGAAACGCCCGCGACAACAAGGCGACGATCTTTATCGCCGGCAATGGCGGCAGCGCTGCGACCGCGTCTCACTGGGTGAACGACCTGGGCAAAGCGACCAAACGTTCCGGGCGGGCGCCGATGCGCGTCATCGGCCTTTCGGACAACACCTCCTGGCTGACCGCGCTTGCCAATGACGAGGGCTATGATCGCGGCTTCGCCGGCCAGATGGAGAATTTTGCCGAACCCGGAGACGTTCTGGTCGTCCTGTCCGCGAGCGGCAACTCCCCGAACCTGATCAAGGCGGTCGAACTGGCGAAGAGCCGGGACATGACCACGATCGGATTGCTCGGATTTGACGGTGGAAAGCTGAAAGACATCGTCGACGAGGTCATCTGGGTCGAAAGCGAAAAAGGCACCTATGAGCTGGTTGAGGACGCTCACTCGGTGCTCTGCCATGCGATTACCAAAAGTCTTGTCGCAGATCGGGCGGAGAAAGGTTGATGTCGAGCGCTTCCGCGCCGGTGTCCGAGGCCTTCATCGAAGGCCGCACATACACCCGTCCCAGACAGGCCGTGATCCTGGCGGGCGGGCGTGGGACGCGGATGCAGCCTCTCACCAACGATCGCCCTAAGCCCATGGTGCCGATTCTCGGTCGGCCTTTTCTCGAATATCAGATCGAGCAGCTTCGTGACCAAGGCTTCGAGCGCGTCTTGCTGCTGCTCGGATACCTGCCGCAGGTCGTTCAGGACCATTTCGGCGACGGTCGCGCCTGGGGCGTGCAAATCGAATATTCCGTGACCGGACCTGACGACCTTACCAGCAGTCGCGTTGCAACCGCACGGCATCTGATCGACCCATGCTTCCTCCTGCTCTACTGCGACAATTACTGGCCGATGCAGATGGAGCGGATGTGGAAGCGCTTTCAGAGCGCCGCCAAGCCGGGAATGATCACCGTCTACGGCAACAAGGACGCTTATTCGCGCGGCAGCGTGATCCTGGACGAGGCGAATAACGTACTGGTTTTTGACCGGTTGCGTGTCACCCCCGGTCTGCAGGGCGTCGAAATCAGCTATGCGATCCTGACGGATCTGGCGCTGGAATTGCTGCCGGAGAAGGACACGCTGTTCGAGGAAGCCATCTATACGCCGCTCGCTGAGCAAGGACGTCTGGCGGCCTATGTCAGCGACCATCGTTATTACAGCGTGGGTTCACTCCACAGGTTGCCCGATACCGAAGAATTCATGCGCAGGAAGCCCACTGTCATTCTGGACCGGGACGGGGTGCTCAACCGCAAGGCTCCGCGTGCGGAATATGTCGCGGATTGGAGCGCGTGGCAGTGGCTGCCCGGCGCGCTTGAGGCCCTCCGTCTTTTGCGTAGCGCTGGCTACCGGGTCATCGTCGTTTCCAATCAGGCGGGCATCAATCGCGGCGCAATGACAGAGGCTGCGCTTGAGCAGATCCACACCCGCATGAAAGCCGACGTCGAGCAGGCCGGCGGCCGCATCGATGCGATTTATTTTTGCCCACATGACTGGGACGAGGGCTGCGAGTGCCGCAAGCCGAAGCCCGGCATGCTGTTCCAGGCCCAGAAGGACTTTTCTCTCGATCTCAGCCGCACTTATTTCATCGGCGATGACGAGCGGGACGGGATCGCCGCGGAGGCGGCCGAGTGCCCATTTGCTCTTGTGACGCCGTCGCGTTCTCTCCTTGATATTACCCGGGAGCTGCTCGGAGCGCCTCCCGCTCTCGGACAAGCCGCTTCCATGCTAGGCGCGTAATCCCTCGACAAACTTTGGTGACAAGCAAAATGGACAAAGTCGAACGCATTCTTATAACCGGCAACAAAGGCTATCTCGGCTCGGTGATGGCGCCGTGGCTCCGGCGGGCCGGCTACGATGTCGTGGGCCTGGATACGAATTATTTCAGCGATTGCACACTCGTTCCCGATTTGGCCGAGATCCCGACAGTGGCGAAGGATCTGCGTGACTTGGCGCCCGGCGATCTGGAGGGGTTCCAGGCCGTGATCCATCTCGGTGCGCTCAGCAATGATCCGATCGGCAATCTGAATGAGGATTGGACGCGGGAAATCAATGGCGAGGCCAGCGTCCGCCTTGCGGAACTTGCCAAGAAGGCGGGCGTCCAGCGTTTCATTTTTTCCTCGTCCTGCATCATGTACGGAATGTCCGAGGTCTCGGTTGCGAACGAAGATGCTCCGCTCGCGCCACAGACCGAGTATGCCCGGTCGAAAGTGCGCGCGGAGATGGCGCTAAGAGAATTGGCCGACGACAATTTTTCTCCGACCTATTGCCGCAACGGCACGGTTTACGGGCTTTCGCCGCGCATGCGGTTCGACACGGTGTTGAACAATCTAATGGGGATGGCGGTGACGACCGGTCGCGTCGAGGTCTATAGCGACGGAACGCCATGGCGCCCGGTGGTGCATGTTCAGGACGTGGCACGGTCGTTCCAGGCCGTGCTGGAGGCGCCCCGCCAGGACATCCATAACGAGCCTTTCAACATGGGCGCCGAACAGCTCAATCATCAGATCCGCGAGCTTGCCGAAATTGTCGTGGAAACGGTGCCGGGGTGCGAGCTTCGCATGGTGCCCCAGCCGGGCGCGGATCAGCGGACATATAAGGCCGGCTTCGGCAAATTCGCGCGCACCTTTCCCGATTTCAAGTTTCTCTGGACGCCTCGCGACGGCGCCCGCGAACTGTACGACGCCTTCAAATCCATTGGACTCACGAATGCTGACTATAAGGACAAGCGGTTTACCCGCCTGAACTGGCTGCGTTATCTCCTGGAAAGCGGCAAGGTCGACGAGGCGCTCCGGTGGCGCGTCGCCGCGGCTGCATGAGGGGCGCCTAGGCAGGCGTGAAAAGTGCTGCCCAGTTTAAGAATGCTGGAATGCAGCGCGGTTATGCGCCACGGCCGGATTCTTGCATAAGGGGATCTATTGCGGAATGAATTGAGCGGGCTTCTGCGATTGCCGGAGCGCGCATCTCGAATACCGTTCCCACGGGGAGTTCTGCGTAAAACAGGGATTTGAAGCAATGACCACTCTGCTCGATGCTGACTCGCCGTCAGCTTCTTCAGGAACGGCCAGCACGCGCAAAATGCCGCACGTCACTAGGGGGAATGCGTCCGGGATGGTGATGACGCAGACCCCCATGCGTATAAGCTTTGCCGGCGGCGGCACCGATCTGCCCGATTTCTACAATGTCGATACCGGCGCGGTGCTGAGCGCGGCGGTCGACAAATATGTCTATGTGACGGTGAAACGCCACAGTGAGCTGTTCAACGAGCCGATCCGCCTCAATTATTCGTTGACCGAGCAGGTCAACACCATCGATGAGTTGCAGAACAATATCGCCAGGGAATGCCTGCGCTTCCTTTCGATCGAGCCGCCGATCTACATCAGCACGGTCGGCGACATGCCGGCCTCCTCGGGCATGGGCGGGTCAAGCGCCTTCGCCGTCGGCCTGCTCAATGCGCTTCATGCCTTTCGCGGCGAGCGCGTGACCGCCGGTCAGCTTGCCGAGGAAGCCTGCCATATCGAAATCGACATTCTCAAGGAGCCAATCGGCAAGCAGGACCAATATGCGGCGGCGTTTGGAGGCCTCAATCTGTTTCGTTTCGAGCGCGGCGGCGTCGTGACGGTGGAACCGCAGCGTGTGATGCACGGTGCAGTCCCACAATTATTCGGCAATATCATGATGTTCTGGACGGGTCATCAGCGGCCGGCCAGCTCGGTGCTCACAGAGCAGAAGGCCAATACGCTGAGCAAGCTCGATGTGCTGCGCCGCATGCGTGACGACGCTTACGAGCTGCGGGCGCTTTGCAAAGGTCCCTCGATCGATCCGGCGCGCTTTGGCAGCGCGCTGAACAAGAACTGGGAGTTGAAGCGCCAGCTTGCCTCAGCGGTCTCAAACCAGCAGATCAATGTTTGGTACGATCGCGCCATCGCGGCCGGCGCAGAAGGCGGCAAGCTGTGCGGCGCAGGGCGGCGGCGGCTTCCTGATGTTCGTCGTGCAGCCGGAGAACCACGAGCGCGTGCGCGAGGCGCTCGCTGACCTCCTCTGCGTCAACCTCGATTATGAGGTCCACGGCTCACGCGTTCTGTTTTCCGCAGGCTCATAGGCAAGAAAAAATCAGCATCCAAGCGCAGACTTACCGCGACATCGAGATAAGGACGAGACATGATTTTTGAGAAGACCGAAATCCCCGGCGCCTACCATCGTCGAGCTGCAACGGTACGAAGACGACCGCGGCTTCTTTGCGCGCGGCTGGTGTCAGAAGGAATTTGAGGAGCACGGACTGCCGGGCAACGTCGCCCAGGTGAATATCTCCTACAATCGCCATAAGCACACACTGCGCGGCTTCCATTATCAGATCGCGCCGCATCAGGAAGACAAGCTCATGCGCTGCACGCGTGGAGCTGTGCATGACGTGCTCATTGACTTGCGCCCCGACTCTCCGACATTCAAGCGCCACCTCACGATAACGCTCAGCGGCGCGAATTATCGGATGCTGCTCGTGCCGAAGGGATGCGCCAACGCCTTCCTGACGCTGGAGGACAATAGCGAGGTCACCTATCTGGTTTCCGAGTTCTACGCGCCCAAGGCCGAGCGCGGCGTGCGCTGGAATGACCCGGCACTTGGCATCGAATGGCCGGCGGAGCCGGCGGTGATTTCGGACAAGGACCGGAGCTGGCCCGACTTTCAAGGGTAATGGCTCGATGCCGCGGTTTCCGGCGAGGAAGCGGCGGAATGTCCACTGGATGAGATTTAGAGCGAGGTTCGGGTGTTCATCGTCGATCGGGAACTTGAAAGGCGGGCGAAGGCCGGAAATCCGGTCCGCGTGGGAATGGTCGGCGCCGGCTTCATGGCGCGCGGCATCGCGCTGCAAATGCTGCGCTATGTGCAGGGAATGGAATTGGCCGCCATTTCCAATCGCCATGTCGATGAGGCGCGGCGGGCCTATGCCGAGGCCGGAGAGGAGAACGTCGTCATCGTCGAATCCGTCGGTGAACTCGAAGACGCGATCCGTCGCGGCCGCCGCGCGATCACCGATAACCCCATGCTGCTCTGTGAGGCGGAGGGGCTCGACGCGATCGTCGAGGTAACAGGCGCCGTAGAATTCTCCGCGCACGTGGTGATGCGCGCCATCGAATGCGGCAAGCACGTCGCGATGATGAATGCCGAGCTGGACGGCACGATCGGGCCGATTTTGAAGCTCTACGCGGATCGCGCCGGGGTCGTCATTACCAACACGGAGGGCGACCAGCCCGGCGTCATCATGAACCTCTACCGCTGGGTGAAGGGCCTCGGCGTCCGGCCTGTGCTTTGCGGGAACATCAAGGGCCTGCATGATCCCTATCGCAACCCGACCACACAGGAAGGTTTCGCCAAGAAATGGGGCATGAAGGCGCCGATGGTCACCTCATTCGCGGACGGAACCAAGATTTCGTTCGAAAATGCCATTGTCGCCAACGCTACCGGAATGCGCGTCGCCAAGCGCGGCATGTACGGTCCGACGGTCGAAACCGGGACGCCAATCCAGGAATCGGTGAACTGGTATCCTCTGGAGGAGCTGCTCAACGGCCCCGGCATTGTGGATTACTGCGTCGGAGCCATGCCGGCCCCAGGCGTCTTCGTTCTCGGGACGACCGAGGACCCGGTGGAGAAGCATTATCTGGCGCTTTATAAGTTGGGGCCGGGGCCGCTCTACTGCTTCTATTGGCCTTATCACCTCTGCCATTTCGAGGTGCCGTCGACGGTCGCCCGCGCGGTGATCTTCAAGGACGCGGCGATTGCTCCGCTGGGCGCTCCCTGCGTGGATGTGGTTGCCACCGCCAAGATCGACCTTAAGGCCGGCCAGACCCTGGACGGCATCGGCTACTATATGACCTACGGCCTCTGCGAAAACGCGGACGTCGTCCAGGCCGAGCGTCTCCTGCCGATGGGACTTGCGGAGGGCTGCCGGCTTAAGCGCGACATTCCGAAGGATCAGGTGCTTACCTTCGACGATGTCGAAGTTCCCGCTGGACGCCTCTGCGATAAGTTGCGTGCCGAACAGGATGCGCATTTCTTTGGCAGCAAAGGCCGCTGAAGGAAAGCTCGCATCTCAAGGACCATGGACGCGCATTCTTGTCGGCGCCGCCGGACGGCGGCTCCGAGGATTGCCTGCGCAGGGCAGGGGGGTCCGGGCTCGCGTCGTCTTTCCCGCCTTCGGACAGGCAAGGCCCGGCGGCGCCTATCCGCTAGGAGCCGCTTCGGCTATCGCGATTAGCGTACCACCTCTTGCGGAGGAACCAATATCGTTGACAGAGTGTCCGGCATCGGAAGCTCGACTTTGAGAGTGTCGCCGGGCAGCACCTCGGTCAGCTCGTCAGCGCTGATTTCCTGCTGCTTCCCGTCTGTCACTCTGACGAGGGTGTATTTCGGTTCGTCTGATTGTGTTTTCTGCTGGCGCGCGGTCAGCAGACGAGGATAGACAACCTCACTGTCGTAAAGCAGCTTCTGCTCGGTCTTGTATCTCGTAATTGCGTCATCCAGGTCCGCCTCAGCGGTGCGAAGCAGCGTGGCAACCTCGATTGCCCGATTGTTTTGTGCCTCTTCGATCGCAACATCCGTTCGGCTTATGTCTTGCTGCGCCCGCAGCCCTTCCGTCTCCAAACGCAGCTGTTCGCTCGAAAGTTCTGCTTTCAGGCGTTCGAGACCGAACTCTCGGCTCGAAACGGACAGGCCCTTCTCGACAAGCGAGGAGACGTTGCCAAGTTCCTTTTGCACGATTGAAAGCTCGCCCGCTTTCAGTTTCACCTGGTCCTGCAAAGATTTCACTTGGCTGACCAAATAGGCCCTCAGTTGTTTGAGCGTGGCGATCTGCGCGGTGAGCGCGGTCCGGCGCGCCGTGAAGATGCTTTGCTCCTGGTCGAGTATCCGCGCCAGCTCAGGATCGTCTTTTGAGCTTCATCAACTCCTCGGGAAAAGTGATTTGATCTGCCTGCTTTTGTTCGGCCTGGAGCCTGGATTTGGTCGCTAGCAACTGGTTCGTTCTCAGCGCGAGCTGTTTGACCGTGCCCCGGCCGGCAATGACCTCGCGCCCGAGCCGCAGCGGATTGTCGTCTTGCGGCCGCGGCAGCCCTCCGGCAACGCTAAGAGCCCGCAAAACGGTCAAACCGGGCTGATAAGGATAAGCGCCCGGCTTCGCCACCGCGCCGACGATGTAGAAGGGCCGATATTCGAAGACCTCGACTCCGACCTTGGGCGGCCACCGCAGCTTGATCTGGTCGACCATCTGTTGAGCGATGGCGTCCGCAAGTTCACTTGTGGTCCGCCCAGCGGCAACAATTTCGCCGATCATCGGCAGAACACCGTACCGGAACTGGAAATGACGAAATCGCCATTGAGAGGGGTCCATTCGAAAATCTGGTCAACCGGCGCGCGCCATTCGTAAACCCGAGGCGCAATTTGTCCTGAGGCCCCAGCTTATAGCCGTCGGCCAGCGCCGGGCCGATCGCAAACAGGGCCAGCGCAAAGCCCGCGATCAAGGGTTGAGCCTGGCGCCAGGAAGGCAGCTTGAGAATTGAACGAATCCGCAGCCGTGCCACGGGAAGCCCGACAAAGTCGTTCAAGAGTCCTGAGAGTTGAACGCTCAATTGCCGAAGAAATACTGTCATGAGGTTTATACTCCCCGTGATCACATAACTGGTTACACTTAAAGCTTTAAAATATATTCTGGATCAACCTGCCCCTTTAAGACGTGATAAGCCGCGAGCATGTTGCCCTTCAGCCGTCCATATCGGTCAATATACGGTTCCGGCCGCAGGCTTTTGAGCACGTTGGCGGCGATATTGCGGGCCGCCAGCCTATAGGCAAACCGCCTCGGGACCGTCCCTTTGCGAACAAGGTACACGGCGTTTGCCACTTGCGAATAGCCAAAGCGCACACCACTGATCCGGCCGGACTTTGTGGCCAAGTGGACACCATAGAGCGCCCTCATCTCCCCGACACGTCCGCGTGCCCGCAACTGGCATGTAAAGTCGATATCTTCCTGCCATCCGTAAAGCGGCAGCCTCTCGTCGAAGCGAAGAGTCCCAACGCTGGCTGATCTGATGGACATGTTGCAGCCATAAGCGCCGACCTGGTCAATAATTATTGACTCTATCGGCTGTAGCTGGCGACTCCGCTCAAGGTCACGCAACAGCGCCAGACCTTCATCGAAAGTATAGCCGGGCCCTTTTGCTCCGTCATATGCGGCGTCGCCTCTGACAACCACCCATTCTGGGTTCGCTTGAAAGGCGCTCTCGACCCGCTCTAAATAGCTGCTGGCCGGAAGGAAGTCATCATCGAAAAATGTGATGATGTCGGATCGGCCGAGCGCCAGATCCAGCGCCTGATTCCGCTGGGCGCATAAGCCCCGCTTGCCAAAAACATAGGAAACCTCGAAACGCCGCGCTTGATAGGGGGCTGCATGGCTCTCATCCGGCGCCGAGACGACGATTTCATCCGGCGGCCGGGTCCTGCTCTTCGAGAAGCGCCAATAGTCTTGACAGGAGCTGCTTGCGGCCGACCGTTGGAATAATAACGACCAGTCTCATTGGACCCGATCAGTTCTGATGAGTTGCGCACGAAGGATTGGCGATATGCTTGGGAGACGCTTGGTTACCGGACCACCTATTCGAATTCGTTACCGCTATTGCCCAAACCTCTGAGGAAAGCCTTTCAGGCGATCAATGGACAGCGTGCCAAAGGGCCGATGCAGAGTATCTCCCGCATGAGCTTCCTGCGCGGGACTTTCGCATTGACTAACACATAAATTTCACGAACGCGTTCCAATTTTACAGCAGAGTGAATCCGCATTGTGTTGCAGGCTTTTGCCGGGGCCTTTCTGATGGGATAATCCCGAAGTCGCCGGCGGCCTGGCCGCCGACTGCGCTCGGTTACCAGGGCTCATCCAGGGCTCGCCCGCGAAAATGGCTTGATGCGTGCGCAAAGCCGGTTAGTGTAGCGCCTTATAGAGCATGATCCGCAAAAGTGGACGCCGGTTTTGCGAAAAGATCATGCTCAAACAAATAAATAGAGCCTCGTTCCGATTCTATCGGAACGGAAAAGGCCCTAGAGATCGGTTGAGCGCAAGAACGGGACTCGATGTTGAAGCGCAGTTTGATCCTCGGCGTGGCTTTTGCTGTCCTCTGCCCCACGGCAGGCCACGCGCAAAAGATCAAGAATCAGATTGCGGTGTTTGCTGCGCTCGACAAGGTGACGGCGCAGATCTCGCCACTTGAGATCGCTATCAACAAGACCGGCAAATTCGGGCCGCTCACCATTACGCCGCGTATTTGCGATACGCGTCCGCCCACTGAGCAGCCGCTGACTTCGGCGTTCGTCGAGGTCGACGAAACCCAGCTCGACAATACCAAGAAGCGGATCTTTACCGGGTGGATGTTTGCCGAAAGCCCGGGGCTTCACGGCGTCGAGCATCCGGTCTTCGATGTCTGGCTGACGAGCTGCAAAATTCCCGTCGGCGAGACATCGCGCGGCAATTCGTGGAAGCCGGAGTGAATTTGCAGCGCTTCGCTTAAGTGCTTGTGAAACTCCGTGCGCGAGATTTCGATTGCGCCGAATTGCCGCAGATGCTCGGTGACGAACTGCGTATCGAGCAGTCGGAAACCACCATAGATCAGGCGCGCGGCGAGATAGACGAGGGCGACCTTGCTGGCGTCGCGCTCGATCGAGAACATCGACTCGCCGAAAAAGGCGCCGGCGAGGTGAACGCCGTACAGGCCGCCGACGAGGCGCCCGTCCCGCCAGGCTTCGATCGTGTGGCAATAGCCCATGGCGAACAGCTCGCCGTAAAGCTCGGCGATCCGCCTGTTGATCCAGGTCGTCCGCCGTCCGGATCGCGCGGCGGCGCAGCCCGCGATCACGCCGGGAAAATCCGTATCGATTTTGATTTCGAACTTTTGCTGGCGGATCGTGCGTGCCAGGCGCTTGGGCACCGTCACGCGGTTCAGCGGCAGGATGCCGCGCTCTTCAGGCTCGATCCAATAGAGGGTTGGATCGTTGGCGCTCTCCGCCATTGGGAATATACCGCAGGAATAGGCTTTCAGCAGCACCTGCGGCGTGATGTCGATCGAGAGATTGGCGTGCGATCCCATACTCGGCGGCGATCCCGGCGGTTCGAGCCCGTTCAAAATGGCCTATAGTCTAATGCTTTCCGAGATAGTTTTCGAGCCAGTGTATGTCATAAAGTCCGTCGACAATATCCGGCTCGACGATCAGCCTGTTGAAGAGCGGGATCGTGGTCTCGATCCCGTCGATCACGAATTCGCCGAGCGCCCGCCTCAGCCGCATCAGGCACTCATTGCGGTTCTTGCCGTGAACGATCAGCTTGCCGATCAGGCTGTCATAGAAGGGCGGGATCGTATAGCCGGCATAAACAGCGGAGTCGACGCGGACGCCGAGCCCGCCGGGCGGGTGGAAATAGGTGATGCGGCCAGGCGACGGCGTGAAATTCAAAGGATTTTCGGCATTGATCCGGCACTCGATGGCGTGGCCGTCGAAACGGACATCTTCCTGTTTGAGCGTAAGCGGGGAGCCTGCCGCGACGTGTAGCTGCTCGATGACAAGGTCGATGCCGGTAATCATCTCTGTCACGGGATGCTCGACCTGCAGCCGCGTATTCATCTCGATGAAGTAAAACTGGCCGTCCTCATAGAGAAATTCGACCGTGCCGACGCCCCGATAAGCGATCTTCGCTCATCGCCTTTGCCACGGCCACCCCAATCTCCTCGCGCTGGTCGACATTGAGCGCCGGGGAGGGGGCTTCTTCCCAGACTTTCTGGTGGCGCCGCTGCAGCGAACAATCGCGCTCGCCGATATGGATGGCATTGCCGCGCCCGTCGCCGAGCACCTGAATTTCGATGTGGCGCGGCTTGGTCAGATATTTCTCCATATAGAGCGCATCGTCGCCGAATGCGGCCTTGGCCTCGGCGCGGGCGGTCGCCAGGGCGATCGGCAACTGCTCCTCGCTGCGCGCGACCTTCATGCCGCGGCCGCCGCCGCCAGCCGCCGCCTTCACCAGCACGGGATAGCCGATCTTACGGGCGGCCTTCATCGCTTCTGCATCGGTGGTAACGGCACCGTCCGAGCCGGGGACGATCGGTATGCCGAGCGCCAGTGCGGTCTCCTTCGCCTTGATCTTGTCGCCCATCAGCCGGATGTGCTCCGAACTCGGGCCGATGAAGGTGATGTCGTGCTCTTCGAGAATCTCGGCGAAGCGCGCATTCTCGGAGAGGAAGCCATAGCCGGGATGGACGGCGTCGGCTCCGGTGATTTCGCAGGCCGCGAGCAACGCAGGAATGTTCAGATAGCTTTGAGATGCCGGCGGTGGCCCGATGCAGACGCTTTCATCGGCGAGGCGGACATGCATGGCGTTGGCATCGGCCGTCGAGTGAACGGCAACGGTCTGAATGCCCAGCTCCTTGCAGGCGCGCTGAACCCGTAGCGCGATTTCGCCCCGATTGGCGATGAGGACTTTATCGAACATATCGCACCGCGACACTCATTCGATGATGATCAAGGGCTCGCCGAATTCCACCGGCTGGCCGTCCTCCACCAGGATCGCCTTGACGGTGCCGGGCCTTGGTGCGGGGATGTGGTTCATGGTTTTCATGGCTTCGATGATCAGCACCGTCTCGCCCTGTTTGACGACCGAGCCGACCTCGACGAAGGCAGGCGCACCAGGCTCCGCCGCGCGATAGGCGGTGCCGACCATCGGCGATTTCAGCGTACCGGGATGATCGTCGGCCTCTTTTGCCGATGACGCCGCCAAGGCGATACCGGGCGCGGAGCTTGCGGCTGGCTGGGCGGCCACAGCCGCCGCGACGGTCAGAGTTCGCGCAATCCTGATGCGCAAGCCCTTCTGTTCGATTTCGATTTCGCTGAGGCCGGTCTCGTTGAGAAGCTCTGCCAGCCCTCTGATCAGGCCCTCATCGACCAGGTCATGTTTGATCTTGCCAGTCATTTCGGCTGTCACTGACTTGAGTCCCCCTCAAACGTCCAGCTTTTTCGCACCTGATTGGAGGCGCTCGGCGAGGGCGTCAAGTGCCAGCTCATAGCCTTTCGGGCCCAATCCGCAAATAATTCCGGTTGCGGCCTCAGAGACATAGGAATGATGCCGGAACGGCTCGCGCCGGTAGATATTGGTCAGGTGGACCTCGATCACCGGTAGCTCTGCGGCCAGGAGCGCGTCGAGCAGCGGCACCGATGCGTGCGTGAGCCCGGCCGCGTTGATGATGATCGCCGATGCTTTCTCGCGCGCCTCGTGGATCCAGTCGATCAGAGCGCCCTCATGATTGCTTTGGCGGAAGTCGATGGAAAGGCGGAGCGATTTTGCGCGCCCCGCAAGCCGTTCGTGAATGCCGGCAAGCGTCTCCGAACCGTAGAGATGCGGCTCCCTGGTGCCGAGAAGGTTCAGATTGGGGCCGTTGAGGACGTAAATCGGTTTCATGGCTGACGAGCAATCCGGTGGGGAGGCCTCCCGAAGCAAATAAGGCCGCCGGTCAGCGGCCTTATCTCATTTGCACGGACTATCGCCGAAAAGCTGAGGCGAGGCAATCGTCAGCAGATGCTGCAGCCTTTTTGGCGGATTTCGGCAACGGCGCTCTTGATGATCGATTTCAGCTCCTCAGGCGCGCCGGGGATCGACTGATCGCCGATGAAGAAGGCCGGCGTGCCCTGAACGCCCATCGCAGTTCCGAGCTGAAGGTTCTTTTCGATCAGTGCGTCGACTTCAGGCGCCTTCATGTCCGCCTTGAGCTTTTCGACGTCGAGTCCGACATCGGCGGCAACCTTGAACACCGTGTCGGCCTTGACCGGACCGTTAAAGGTGATCAGCGCCCGGTGAAACTCGAAATATTTGCCCTGCTTCGTGGCGGCAATCGCGGCCTCGCTGGCGACGCGCGAGCCTTCCGTCAGAATCGGGAACTCGACGAAAACCACGCGGAAATCTTTCTCTTCCTTCGCCAGGTCGAGCACATTGTGGAACGCCTTGCGGCAATAGCCGCAATTATAGTCGAAGAACTCGACAAGGGTGATCTTGCCGTTGCCGGTGCTGAAGGGTGTGGCCTCCTTGTAGAGCGGCGCCAGCGACTTCTTGCGTTCTTCGGCGGCCGCGACCTCCTGGCGCTTGTTCAGCTCGTTGATCGCCTCGCGCAGGATCTCGGGCTGCTCAAGAAGATATTCCTTGATGATCGCCCGGATGGCGTCCTTCTGCTTGGCATCGAAGGTTTCGGTATTTTGGGCGTAGGACGGGATGACGATCGCGGCAGCGGCGGCGGCTGCGACCGCAATTCCTATCAGCTTGCGCGTGAGGCTCATACAGCGTGCTCCAATTCTCAAGAATCTCGTCGATTACTTGCTCGCTAATTTCTTATACGTATCAACGTCGCTTATGATGTCGTTCGCCTTCATCCAGTTGGGAGATCCTTCAGCGAAGGCTGTGATCGCACGTTCTGCATGAACTTTTGCAAAGTCTGCATTACCTTCATAGAAAAAAGACTGTGCGGAGGCGAGCTGGGCCTCCGGAATCCGGTTCAGCCGGCTATAGGCAATGGCGAGCTGACGGTAGCCGATCACCGACTGATCTTCCTCAACCAAAGCTTTCTGCAGATCGCCGATCGCCTCTTTGATAAGGGAGTCGTCATTGGTCGAGACAAGCGCCTGGCCCAGCATCACGCGGATCAAACCTGCGTGAGGTGCAAGCGAAACCGACTGACGAAGCGCCGGGATCAACTCCCGAACCCGGCCGCTCTCCAGCAAGAACTGACCTTTTAGCTCGTAGAAATAAGGATTGTTGGGCTGCGCGGCAATAAGGCCGTTGATCTCGCCCATCGCCTTATCGATGCCCGCGGTGAAATAGGTCGTGATGGCGCGGGCGTAGCGCGCCGGCAGCGTCTGGTCTTTCTCCGGGTATTTGCGCAGCACATATCTGGCGTTGTTCTTGTTGGTGAACGCCTCCAGCTTGGCACGCATCATGTCATGACGGAATTGCAGCTCGGGCGGGTCCTTCTGTCCGAAATAGGGGCTGCGTTCCGCCAGCTCGCGAAGCTGAACGAGGCGTTCTTGCGGCATCGGGTGAGTCTGGAGATAGGGGTCGATATAGCTGATCGAGGCAAGCGACTGATCGGCCAGATGTCGAAAAGTCTCCAGCATGCCGTCGGCAGACTGCTTGGTGCGGGTTAAAAAGGAGACGCCGGCCTGGTCGGCGGAGGATTCCATGACGCGCCGATAGGACAGAATGGATCTCTGAACGATGGTGTTGCCGCCATAAAGCACGGCCGCGCCGGCCTGACCGACCTCACCGCCCCCCGAGACGGCGCCGCCGACCATAGCGCCGAGCCCGATGATGTTCATGATCAGCGCGGCCGATTGCATGTTCGCCATTTGCTGCCTCAACCGGGCAAGGTGCCCGCCGGCGATGTGGCCCGTTTCGTGGGCGATGATGCCGATGAGCTGGTTGGGCGTATCGCACTGGGTGATCGCGCCGACGTGGATGAACATGTTGTGGCCGTCGATCACATAGGCGTTGAAGGTCTTGTCGTCGATGATGTGAATATGGACGTTCTGCGAGCCGACATTGGCCGCCTTGAAGATCGGGCTCGCATAGTCGGCCAGCAGCGTCTCGATCTCCGAGTCGCGAATGAGGCCCACGGCAAAGCTATTAGCCGTCTGCGCGAAGAATAGAGCCATCGCCAGGATGAAGATGGTGAGATGGCGCCCGGCGCGAACGGTCGCGCGCCAAGCGGGGGTGAAGCTTGGTATCGTCAATTGCGGTCTCGCCATTGGTTCAGCGCGATTCAAGTCTAATCCGCTTGTCAAACATTATGCGGAGCCTAGAGTGACCGTGCGCCGCGGTCAACACAGCGACCGCCCGCGGACACACGCTTTTGATGGTCCGCTGAGGATCTTTCGCATAAAGCGCGGCCAATTGGGCATAAGAATGACAAATGCTTGGTGAAGGAGAACTCAGAGTGCGGCAGAGCGCGACACGTCGGAATGAGGCTGTCTTGAAGCTTGAGCCATCGGCACGGGGCGCGATTTCGCCTTTCGTGGTGATGGACATCATGCGCGCCGCCAATGAGCGTCAGGCATCGGGGCACGACATCATTCACATGGAAGTCGGCCAGCCTGGAACGCCAGCGCCGCGCGTGGTGCGTGAGGCGGTCAAAGCCGCGATCGATCGCGACGTGCTCGGTTACACGGAAGCTCTCGGCATTCCGGTGCTGCGCGAACGGATCGCACGCCACTACCGGGACGCCTACGGCCTGTCGGTCGGCGCGGAGCGCGTCGTGGTCACCGCGGGGTCATCGGCGGGTTTCATCCTCGCATTTCTGGCGCTGTTCGACGAGGGTGCGAAGATCGTTCTGCCCGAGCCCGGCTATCCCTGCTATCGCAACATCGTGCGCGCCCTCGGCCTCGTTCCGGCCAGCCTTCCGGTCGGACCGGCAGAGCGTTGGATGCCGTCGGCAGAATGGCTCACCGACGCCGTTGCGACGCAGGGCGCCGGAGCATCCGGCATCCTGTTCGCGAGCCCGGCCAATCCAACCGGGACGGTGATGGGCAAGGAGGCGCTTGCCGCGATTTGCGAGCGGTGCCGCACTATGGGTGTCGCGGTCATATCCGATGAAATCTATCACGGCCTCACCTACGACCGGCCGGCCGAGACCGCGCTCGCCTTTCACGACGAGGCGATCGTGATCAACAGCTTCTCGAAATATTATTCGATGACCGGATGGCGTATTGGCTGGATGGTCGTGCCGCCTCAGCTGATCCGCACCGTCGAGCGGCTGGCCCAGAACTTTTATATCTCGCCCTGCGCGGCCTCGCAGGTCGGCGCGCTGGCGGCCTTCGATGCGACCGAGGAACTGGAGGCCAACAAGGCCGCCTATGCCGCGAGCCGGACTTTGCTGCTGGAGGAATTGCCGAGCGCGGGCTTTGCAAAGCTCACTCCCGCCGACGGCGCATTCTATCTTTATGCGGACGTATCCGAGCTGACTCACGACAGCGAGATTTTTGCGAAACGGATCCTGGAGGAAGCCGGCGTCGCGGTAACGCCGGGCACGGACTTCGATCCGGTGCGCGGGCGCCGGTTCATCCGCTTTTCCTATGCTGGCACGACCGAGGCTATGGCGGAAGCGGCAAGGCGTCTGCGCGGCTGGCGCCGATAGCCCGCCGCGCGTTTACATCCCTTATATCGCTTGCGCTTAACGCCGCTGCCACCAGCCGCGCTTCGTGCCGCGCTGCTTCGGCGGGAGCGGTGCCGAGGCGGCATCCTTCACCTCCGTCTCGGCTTGTCCCCGGTCAGCTTCCTGATGAGACCCCAGCCTTTCGCTGCCGCCTTCAGCAGTGGGTTCGTCGTGGCCTCGCCCGTTAGGTTTGCCGATGCCGTTGAGGTTGTGTCCCGCCGGTTGGTTCGCTCTCGTTCTTGCGAAAGGTATCGGTATCAGGACGCGGTGGCGCCTCCTCTGACTTGACGGGCGTTTGCATGTCGAGGCTGGCCGAACTGGCTGTTTCAGCCTTACTTTTGGCCGCGGCCCCGCGGTGTCCCGACGGACGTCCCTTATCCTGTCCAGGCGCGCGAGTGCTGTCCCGAGCGCCGCGCGACTCTTCGCCCCCGTGCTCGGAGCCGGTCTGAGCCGAGGCTTCGTCGCCGCGGACCCGTTGATGACGGCCGCCACGTCGCCCGCGACGCCGCGAACGCCTGCGCTCGGCAGAGCCGTCGTCGGTGCCCTCGCCATTGGCGCGCGCCGCGGTCCGGACCTCTTTCTCGACCGTGTCGTCACCGGCGAGCGGCTCGCCGGCCTCCTCATAGGTTGCGCGAACGACGCCCTCGCGGTTGTCCTGCGGCTCGTTGCGGCCGTGCCTGCGCCGCCGGCGGCGGCGCGAGCGGCGGCCCTGATCCTCGCCCGCCTCGCTCTCGTCCGACTCGAAGGGCTGGATGATCCGGTCGGATTGGGTGACCGCGGCCGGGGCCGTTCCCGTCGCCGGAAGAATGGTCGCGACTTTTTCGATGTAGAAATTCGCCCCATGCATCCGCTCGCTGGCGGCGACGCTGATCGTCACGCCGTGGCGACTTTCGATGTCGCGCAGATAGCTGCGCTTCTGATTGAGGATGTAGAGCGAAACCTCCGTCGAGGAGACAGCGTTGAGATTGCAGGGCGTATTTGCGCGGAGCCAGTCCTCCAGGCTGCGCAGCACGGAGAGCGCCACGGACTTGGTCGAGCGCACGACGCCGGTGCCCTGACAGTGCTGGCATGGGCTGGTCGAGCCTTCGACCATGCCGGTCCGCAGCCGCTGACGGGACATTTCGAGCAGCCCAAACGGGCTGATTCGGCCGACCTGGATCCGCGCCCGGTCGTTGTGCAGGCATTCCTTCAGCCGGCGCTCGACGGCGCGATTGTTGCGCTTTTCCTCCATGTCGATGAAGTCAGCGACGATCAGTCCCGCAAGATCGCGCAGGCGGAGCTGACGCGCAATCTCTTCCGCCGCTTCGAGATTGGTTTTGAGCGCGGTGTCCTCGATGGAGTATTCCCGCGTCGCCTTACCGGAGTTGATGTCGATGGCGACGAGCGCTTCGGTCTGGTTGATGATGATATAGCCGCCGGAAGGCAGAGTGACCTGCGGGCTGAACATTGCGTTGAGCTGGCGCTCGACCTCGTGGCGGGTAAAGATCGGCTCGGGGTCTTTGTAAGGCTGGACGTTCTTGGCGTGGCTGGGCATCAGCATCCGCATAAAGTCCTTAGCGTCGCGATAGGCGTCGTCGCCCGCCACGAGCACTTCATCGATCTCGCGGTTATAAAGATCGCGGATCGAGCGCTTGATCAGGTCGCCTTCTTCGTAAACGAGGCAGGGAGCGCTGGATTTGAGCGTCAGATCGCGCACATTCTCCCACAGCCGCAGCAGATATTCGTAATCGCGCTTGATCTCGGTCTTGGTCCGTGCCGCTCCTGCCGTCCTGATAATCAGGCCCATGCCGCTGGCGACGTCCAACTCTGCGGCGATTTCGCGGAGCCTTTTGCGGTCGCCCGGGGAGGAAATCTTGCGCGAAATGCCGCCGCCGCTGCCCGTATTCGGCATGAGAACCGTATAGCGGCCGGCGAGCGAGAGATAGGTCGTCAGCGCAGCGCCTTTATTGCCGCGCTCTTCCTTGACGACCTGAATCAGCATGATCTGGCCGCGCCGGATCACCTCCTGAATTTTGTAGCTGCGGCGCCGGCGGCGGTGGCGGTGGGGCAGTTCTTCGAGGGCATCTTCGCTGCCGACCGACTCGACATGGTCGTCATTGCGGTTCGCGTGGCGGCCGCTAAATCTTGCCTCACCGGCGCTGTCCGCCTCGCGCACATCGTCATCATCATCATCATCGTCGTCTTCGGCGCCCGCGGCTTCGGCCTTATAATCCTCCCCGGCGTCGAGGTCCGCGGTCGAGGCGTCCTCGCGCTCGCTCGGCTCGCGCATCTTCATGAGGGGCGTTATCCTCGACGATGGGAGCGGAATATCGCGTCGGAGGCAAGGCGGCTTCAAGGGCGGCCGCTTGAAGCTGCGGATCGATCTCTTCGTCAGCGGATCCATCCTCGTCCGCATGGCCGATCTCCTCGGTCATGGCCAGCATATGCTGATCGCCGGCATTGCCGGCATCCGCGTCCGCTTGATCCTGGGGGGGCTTCAACTCGTCATTGTCTTGCCGCTGCTTCGCACCCGCCTCAGACGTCTCCTCGCTATAGGAGGAGGCGCCGAAGCTGTCCTGCTCTTCTTCCTGCTTCAGGGCCTGCCGCTCGGCCAGCGGAAGCTGGTAATAATCCGGGTGGATTTCGTTGAAGGCCAGAAAGCCGTGACGATTGCCGCCATAATTGACGAAGGCGGCTTGCAGAGACGGCTCTACCCGCGTGACTTTTGCGAGATAGATATTGCCGCGAAGCTGTTTCTTCGACGCCGATTTATAGTCGAATTCCTCGACCCGACTGCCACGCAGCACCACAACCCGGGTTTCCTCCGGGTGGGTGGCGTCGATAAGCATTTTATTTCCCATGTTCTTCTTGTCTCCCGCGCGCCCATGTCGCGGAGATCAGCGAGGAATTTGGCTTGACCTGAGCGTCGCATCCGCACTGGGGCACGCATTATCCATCGGCGTCCGGCGAAGCAGCGATCCACGGCGAAACGAGACGCTCCGCCTTGCGAGCCAAAGCCCGCATCAAGGCGGTTTGAGTTCTTCGTTTCTTGCGTGGCGCGCATGTCAAAACCGGGGCGCGAAAGTGTTATCATTAGCTTCGGACGTCTCCACGGCGTTTGAGGGGCCGCGACGTCCAATTCATTGTTTCGGGGCGAAGATTGCGACGATTCTCACGAGCAATCTACGCCGCGTTCCGCAGCGCCACAGATATCTGCGCGAGGAACGAAAAACCCACTTGGGGACCGAGCCGCATCGTTCCGGTAAATCCGTTGGTTGCGGCTGCCAAAAGCGCAAATCTCTCCGTGTGAAACCTGCCCGGAAGGGCATAGCGTCGCAAGACTAAAGAGACTTGCTGCTGGATCATTGCGAAGATTTGGCCTTGTTCGCGACATTCATTGCGCGACGAGGCCGACGCTTCGGCGATCCGACCCTTGCGAGTCGCAACTATTACTGCCTGTTGCTCCACTCGGCAAGTGCCAGCTTCACCGGCACGTGTGCGTAACACACAAATCACAACGTTACCTTAATTCTCATCTTTATCATGGACCCTAAAACAAGCATAGTGCCGCTCGACCTCGGTCGAGGACGGCAGGAGAGGAGTCGAGGGTGCCGATGGGTGCGAATCCGGTGAGGCTCGCAGGTCTTCCTTTCATCATCATGGTCGCCCTTTTTGCAGCGGCCGGTCCTGTCTCCGCGGCGGCTGGCGATCGCTCGGCGGTTGCCAAGGACGCCCGTGTCGGCGGCGACCTGACCAGAACGCGCTTCGTCGCGGATCTGTCGGAGACCGTCGACTTCAGAGCCTTTCTGCTCTCTGATCCTTACCGCGTCATCGTCGATCTGCCGGAGGTCAAATTCCTGATGCCGAGCGGCGTAGGCGGCGAGGGCAAGGGGCTCATCAGCGCCTTTCGCTATGGCCTTTTTGCTCCGGGAAAATCCCGCATCGTCATAGATGTGGTCGAGCCGGTCCTGATCGACAAGGCTTTCGTGCGCGCTGCCGAAGGCAACCAGCCCGCGCGCCTCGTCATCGATCTGGTCCGCACAACGCCGGAGGAATTCGAGAAGCAGCGCACGCGTCAGACCATTCTGCGCTCCATGGCACCGGGCAACTTCCAGACCAGCACGGAAGAATTCGACGGCAAGGACAAGAAGGGCAGTGCCGGAAAATCGGCCAAGAGCAAGCCCGTGGTCGCCATCGATCCCGGTCACGGCGGCGTCGATCCCGGCGCGATCAGTGCGAGCGGACTGTATGAGAAGAATATCGTCTTTGCCCTTTGCCAGGTTTTGAAGGCCAAACTGGAGGCAACGGGCCGCTATAAGGTCGTCATGACCAGGAACGAGGATGTCTTCCTGCCCCTCGACGCCCGTGTCGAGTTTGCGCGTAAAGAGCAGGCCGACCTCCTCATTTCCATTCACGCCGACGCCCTTGATGTCAGGAACCCGCTGATCGGCGGCAAAATGGCGCGGGAGGTCAGAGGCGCCAGCGTCTATACCTTGTCGGAAGAGGCGTCGGACGATATCGCCAAATACATTGCGGCACGGGAAAACCGGTCGGATATCCTTGCCGGCATCGAATTGCCCTCGGCCTCCGACGACGACCTCGCCAGCATTCTCATCGATCTGATGCACCGGGAGACGAAGAATCTGTCCGTATCATATGCAAGGCTGCTGGTGGATGGGCTCAAGGGAAGAACCGAGCTGACCGCGTCTCCTCATCGTTTTGCCAATTTCAGAGTTTTAAAGGCGCAGGACGTCCCGTCGGTGCTTCTGGAGCTGGGTTATTTGAGCAATGTCGAGGATGAAAGAGCCTTGACCTCCGATGAGTGGCGGTCAAAGGTGTCCGCAGCGATCGTGGAGTTGATCAACGCATTTTTCGCCAAGCGTATGGTTAGCGTGCCCGGCTAGTCGGCCGAGACGACGTCGCTGCCGGCGGTCGATAGCAAGCCAGATTGGGAATAGAGCAGCCTATGCATCTACATGCTCCCATGATGCCGCCGCCGGCGACCCAAAGGCGCCGGAGGAGCCTGATTTTGCGCTTCCTTGGCTTCGCCTTCACGGCGGGCGGCATTCTGTTTGTCGTTGGCGCCGCGGTGGCGGGCTATTTCCTCTGGCAGATTTCGCGCGATCTCCCCGATTACGAGAAGCTCAACAATTATGAGCCGGCCGTTATGACGCGTGTGCACGCCAATGACGGCAGCTTGATCGGAGAGTTCGCCCGCGAAAAACGCATCTATCTGCCGATTACTGCGATCCCACGACGCATTATCGACGCTTTCGTCTCGGCGGAAGATCAGAATTTCTTCCAGCACACGGGTCTCGATTTCCAGGGCATCGCCCGCGCCATGATCGCCAATTTCGCCAAGGCCATGAGCGGTGGCGGCCACATGGAAGGCGCCTCCACGATCACCCAGCAGGTGGCCAAGAACTTCCTGCTCTCCAACGAGCGCAGCATGATGCGCAAGGTCAAGGAAGCGATATTGGCCGTTCGCATCGACCGCGCCTTTTCGAAGGAGCGGATCCTGGAGCTTTATCTCAACGAGATCTATCTCGGCATGGGATCATACGGCGTCGCGGCGGCCGCGCTGAACTACTTCGGCAAGGAGCTGAAGGATCTCAACATCGAAGAAGCGGCTTATCTTGCGGCTCTGCCGAAGGCGCCGAACAACTATAATCCATTCCGCCACAAGGAGCGTGCCCTCGCCCGCCGGAATTGGGTGATCCAGCGCATGGCTGAAGATGGCCACATCACCGCGGACGAGGCCAAAGAAGCGCAGAAGCGGCCCCTGGCGATCACCGCCCGCCCGCTTGGCGCCAATTTGTTCGCCGCGGAATATTTCGCCGAAGAAGTCCGCCGCACGCTGATCGACCTCTATGGTGAGGACAATCTCTATGGCGGCGGCCTGTCCGTGCGCACGACCCTCGACCCGAATTTGCAGCGGCTCGCGCGTACCGCTCTGCGCGAGGGGCTCGTCCGCTATGACCGCAAGCAGGGCTATCGCGGTCCGTTGAAGCGCATCAGCATCGACGGAGACTGGGGGGCGGCGCTCGCTGACATCGAGATCCCGTCGGACTTGGCGCCCTGGGAACTCGGCGTCGTGCTCGATGCCAACGCGCAGCGCGCCGTCGTCGGGTTAAGACCGGAAAAGTCGACATCCGACAAGCCGGAGAAAGCCCGCAAGACCGTTGAGCTGCCGCTCAAGAATGTCAGCTGGGCGCGCAGCGTGGAGTCGAGTTCGAATGGACGGGTGAAGCTCGGGAAGAGGCCCAAAGCCGTCACCGACGTTCTCGCCCGCGGGGATGTCATCTACGTCGCTCCGAAAGAGGAGGTGAACAAGGATGACGACGACGACGAAAAAGAAGATGCAGGCACGGCCGATGGCTGGCGCCTCGTTCAGTTCCCGGAGGTCGAAGGAGCGATCATCGTTCTCGACCCGCATACCGGCCGAGTGCTGGCCGATGTCGGCGGCTTCAGCTTCGCCCAGAGCCAGTTCGACCGGGCCATCCAGGCGAAACGTCAGCCCGGCTCGGCCTTCAAGCCGGTCGTCTATGCGACAGCGCTCGACAATGGCTATACGCCGTCGAGCATCGTGCTCGATGCACCGCTCGCCATCGACCAGGGCGCCGGGCAGGACGTGTGGAAACCCGAGAACTACGAGAACAAGTTTTACGGCCCGTCCACCCTTCGGCTTGGGCTTGAGAAGTCGCGCAATCTGATGACGGTGCGCCTGGCTCAGGACGTCGGAATGCCTCTGATCTCCGAATATGCGCGGCGTTTCGGTGTCTACGATGATCTGCCCTCGCTCCTGTCCATGGCTCTCGGTGCGGGTGAAACGACGCTGCTGCGGCTGTCGACCGCGTATGCGACCTTCGTGAATGGCGGCAAGAAGGTGCAGGCAACGCTGATCGACCGCATCCAGGACCGTTACGGCAAAACCATCTGGCGTCACGACATGCGCCAATGCCCGGGCTGTGCGGCCGAAAGCTGGCACAATCAGCCTGAACCGGAACTGGCCGACAACCGCCCTCAGATCATCGATCCGCTGACCGCCTATCAGATGGTTTCGCTGATGGAGGGTGTCGTAAAGCGGGGTACCGGCTACCGCGTCGCCAAAGTCGGCAAGCCGCTTGCCGGCAAGACCGGAACGACGAATGATGAAAAGGATGCTTGGTTCGTCGGTTTCTCGCCGGACCTCGTTGCGGGCGTGTTCATCGGATTTGACACACCGAAGCCGATGGGCAAGGGCGAAACGGGCGGCGGGATTGCCTCGCCGGTATTCCGCGATTTCATGAGGTGGGCGCTTGCGGACAAGCCCGCGACACCGTTCCGCGTGCCGTCCGGGATCAAGCTTGTCCGGATCGACGCAAAGACCGGGATGCGCGCTGGTCCCGGATCAGAAAAGACGATCCTTGAGGCCTATAAGCCGAATGAGGAGCCGCCGGACCCGCTCTCTTTCGTCACCTATCCTGGGGACACGTCGGAACAGCCGGCGGGCGGCGAGGCCAGCGTTGGCACCGGATACGCCAAGCAGCCGCAGGCGGGCGGTCTTTACTGACGGTTTCAATTCCGCCTGAGGCGGTTGCCGGGCGCCGGCGGCCGCCCAGCAAGCATATCCTTGATGGAGAACACAACATGCGTGCCGAAACGCAGGCGATCATCGATCAGATTCGCGAGTCCCTTGCCCTTTTGCGGAGGCATCTTTGACTGGGACAAGTCCAACGCCCGGCTGAAGGAGCTGAACGCGCTCGCGGAGGCCCCGGACCTGTGGAGCGACCCGCAAAAGGCGCGGTCTGTCATGCGCGAGCGTCAGCAGCTTGAAGAGGCGATTGCCGCCTATAGCCAGCTCGAAAGCGGTCTGGAGGAGAATATCGGCCTGATCGACCTCGGTGAGGAAGAGGGCGACGCCGAAGTTGTCGCCGAAGCCGAAGCCGCGCTCGCCGCCCTCGCCCGCACCGCGCAAAAGCGCGAAGTCGAGGCGCTTTTATCCGGCGAGGCCGACGCCAACGACGCCTATCTTGAAGTTCATGCCGGCGCCGGCGGCACCGAGAGCCAGGACTGGGCCCAGATGCTGACCCGCATGTATATGCGCTGGGCCGAGGACCATCGCTTCAAGACCGAGCTGATCGAGGAAAGCGCCGGCGAAGAGGCGGGCATCAAATCGGCGACGCTGCTGATCAAGGGAGCGAATGCTTATGGCTGGCTGAAGACGAAGTCCGGGGTGCACCGGCTCGTGCGGATTTCGCCTTTCGACTCCAATGCGCGGCGGCATACGAGCTTTGCCTCGGTCTGGGTCTATCCGTCGGTAGATGACGCCATCAATATCGACGTGAACGAGAGCGAGGTCCGCATCGACACCTACCGTTCGAGCGGCGCCGGCGGCCAGCATGTCAATACGACGGACAGCGCAGTTCGCATCACCCATATCCCGACGGGCATCGTCGTTCAGTGCCAGAACGAGCGCTCGCAGCACAAGAATCGCGCCACGGCCTGGGCGATGCTCAAGGCGCGGCTCTATGAGCAGGAGCTGAAGAAGCGGGAAGAGGCGGCGCAGGCCGAAGCTGCGAGCAAGACCGAGATCGGCTGGGGCCATCAGATCCGCTCCTATGTGCTTCAGCCTTATCAGCTGGTGAAGGATCTGCGGACCGGCGTCGAAAGCACTAACCCCTCCGCGGTTCTCGACGGCGAGATCGATGCTTTCGTCGAGGCGGCGCTTGCGCAGCGCATTCAGGGCGGCGGGCCGACGGCGGTGGAGGATCTGACATTAGCCGAAGGAGTCGACGCCGAGGCGTATGACGCAATCATTCACGGCAAAGGCTTTGATCGAACCATGGCTCGGTGACGGTGTTGGCGATGCTCGACACGTCGATGAGGCGCAGATTGCCGATGCCAAGATCCGGGGTATCAAGACGCTGATTTCCGACACCACATAGAAGCTGCTTATCGGCTGCGACGACAAAGCTGCGCGCAGGCCATGTCCGCCACAGTCGGCCCTGCCCGGGATGCACTCGAAGGGCCAATGCTGCTGCCTTGCGCGTCCGCCTAAATTCTGTCATCTTCACCAAAGGTAGGTCAGCTTTGCTGTCCTTTGCGGCCCGGCACCTTGCTCGCCTTTCGTTTCTGGTTGGAACAGAGGGGGGCGGGGCTGATTGCGCGCAAAAGGCAAGAAACAAGCGGCAGGTTGATCTTTCGGACTGGCAGAGCGTTAACACCGATGCCGCGGATCGGCGGGATCACCTCCAGGTGTAACGATTGCTGACGGCTAAGGATGCAGCGTCCGCGAAGGCCCGTAGGGAGGACGGTCCGTTGCGCGATGTTCGACGAGGCGATCGCCGCCGGTCCCAGAGCATATCGAGGCACTGAAGACAGCTATGACGGAACGGATGCCTGACAGCGCCGCCCAGTCTGCTTGGACGCAGGGCGGTGATGCTTTTCTGCGCGCCAAAGGTCTTTACCGGCCTGAATTCGAGCATGATGCCTGCGGCATCGGGCTGATCGCCGACATCAAGGGCCGGCCAAGCCACGAGATGATCGCGGCGGGGCTGAAAATCCTGGTCAACCTCACCCATCGCGGCGCGGTCGGCGCCGACCCGCTGGCGGGCGACGGCGCGGGAATGCTCGTCCAGATTCCGCATGAATTCTTTGCCGCCGAAGCCGGGCGGCTTGGATTTTCATTGCCCGAGCCGGGCGTTTACGGCGTGGGACAGCTTTTCATGCCTCACGAGCCGGATGCGCGCGCGCGCTGTGAGGCGATCGTCGAGGAGGTGATCGCCTCCGAAGGCCAGGTGCTTCTCGGTTGGCGCGACGTGCCGGTCGACAATCGTGGGCTGCCGAAGATCGTCAAGGATTCGGAGCCCGTCCACCGCCAGGTCTTCATCGGACGCGGTCCGGGGCTTGCCGATCAGGATGTTTTCGAGCGCCGGCTTTACATCCTCCGCAAGGTGATCTCGAACCGAATCGCCAATCTGCCAGGCACGGCTTCGGGCTATTACCCCGTCTCGATGTCCTCGCGCACCGTGGTCTACAAGGGCATGTTTCTCGCCTTCCAGCTCGGCGAGTACTACCAGGATCTGCACGACCCGCGTTTCAAGTCGGCACTCTCTTTGGTGCATCAGCGCTTCTCCACCAACACGTTCCCATCTTGGCGGCTTGCCCATCCTTACCGGCTTGTCGCGCATAATGGCGAGATCAACACGCTGCGCGGCAATTTCAACTGGATGGCCGCGCGTCAGGCGAGTGTCTCCTCGCCGCTGTTCGGCGAGGACATCTCGAAGCTCTGGCCGATCTCCTATGAAGGTCAGTCGGATACCGCCTGCTTCGACAATGCGCTCGAATTTCTGGTGCAGGGCGGCTATTCGCTGGCGCACGCAATGATGATGCTGATCCCGGAAGCCTGGGCCGGCAATCCGCTGATGGATGAGAAGCGGCGCGCCTTCTATGAATATCACGCCGCGCTGATGGAGCCCTGGGACGGGCCGGCGGCGGTCGCCTTCACCGATGGCCGTCAGATCGGCGCCACGCTGGACCGCAATGGTCTGAGGCCGGCGCGCTATTTCGTCACCGATGATGACAAGGTGATCCTTGCCTCGGAAATGGGCGTGCTGCCTTGTCCGGAGGAGCGGATCGTGCAGAAATGGCGTCTACAGCCCGGCAAGATGCTGCTGATCGATCTCGAAAAGGGCCGCATCGTCTCGGATGAGGAGATCAAGGCCGAGCTTGCGAACAGCCATCCGTTCCAGGACTGGCTGGATGCAGGGCAGATCCGCGTCGGCGATCTGCCGCCGCCGGGACCGGCGGCGCCGAAGTCGAACATCGCGCTGCTCGACCGGCAGCAGGCTTTCGGCTACACGCAGGAAAGCTGGAAATTCATCATGCAGCCGATGGTCGAGGGCGGCCAGGAGGCAGTCGGCTCGATGGGCACCGACACGCCGGTTTCGGCGCTCTCTAACAAGCCGAAGCTGCTGCACACCTATTTCAAGCAGAATTTCGCCCAGGTGACCAATCCGCCGATCGACCCGATCCGCGAGGAGCTGGTGATGAGCCTCGTCTCATTCATCGGCCCGCGGCCGAACATCCTCGATCTGCAGGGGACATCGACGCTGAAGCGGTTAGAGGTGCATCAGCCGATCCTGACCAACGATCAGATCGAGCGCATCCGTGCTCTTGACGGCGCACTGAAAGTGCCGTTCCGCACGATCACGCTCGACATCACCTACAGTGCCGATCTTGGCGCCTCGGGCCTGGAAAAAGCCGTGGAGACGCTGACGGCTCGCGCCGAACGCGCGGTTCTCGACGGCTACAACATCATCATCGTGTCCGACCGCGGGGTCAGCCCGGATCGCATTCCGATTCCCTCGCTGCTCGCCACCTCGGCGGTGCATCATCACCTGATCCGAAAGGGGCTGCGCACCTCGGTCGGCCTCGTCGTCGAGACCGGCGAGGCGCATGAGGTGCATCAGTTCTGCACGCTCGCCGGCTACGGAGCCGAGGCGATCAACCCCTATCTCGCTTTCGAGACCATCGAGGCGATGTTGCCCGAGATCGAGGAGCCGATCGACGCTCATGAGGCGGAAAAGCGCTACATCAAGGGGGTCAACAAGGGCATTTTGAAGGTGATGTCCAAGATGGGCATCTCCACCTATCAGTCCTATTGCGGCGCGCAGATTTTCGACGCAGTCGGCCTCAGATCCGATTTCGTGGCGAAATATTTCACCGGCACCCACACCCAGGTCGAAGGCGTCGGGCTGGGTGAAATCGCCAAGGAAACCGCCGAGCGCCATCGCCTTGCCTTCAGCGATGCTCCGGTGCTTCGCGATGCACTTGAGGTTGGCGGCGAATACGCCTATCGCCTGCGCGGCGAGGCGCATATGTGGCGCCCCGAAACGGTGGCGGCCCTGCAGCACGCAGTCCGCGCCAACCTCCCGGAGAAGTTCCGCGAATTCTCCCGCACCGTGAATGATCAGAGCGAGCAGCTCATGACGCTGCGCGGCCTGTTCCGGGTCAAGGATGCTGGTGAGATCGGCCGCGCGCCCGTTCCGATCGAGGAGGTTGAGCCGGCCGTATCGATCGTCAAGCGCTTCTCGACCGGGGCGATGTCCTTCGGCTCGATCAGCCGCGAAGCGCATACCACGCTCGCCATCGCCATGAACCGGATCGGCGGCAAATCGAACACCGGCGAGGGGGGCGAGGAGACCGACCGCTTCGTGCCGCTGCCGAACGGCGATTTGATGCGCTCCGCAATCAAGCAGGTCGCCTCCGGCCGCTTTGGCGTGACGGCCGAATATCTCGCCAATTCCGACATGATGCAGATCAAGATGGTGCAGGGGGCAAAACCCGGCGAGGGCGGCCAGCTTCCCGGCCATAAGGTCGATTCCATCATCGCCAAGGTCCGCCATTCGACGCCGGGGGTCGGCCTGATTTCACCGCCGCCGCATCATGACATCTACTCCATCGAGGATCTGGCGCAGCTCATTTTCGACCTCAAGAACGTCAACCCTGCGGCCGATGTCAGCGTCAAGCTGGGCTCCGAGGTCGGGGTTGGCACGGTCGCGGCGGGCGTCGCCAAGGCGCGCGCCGACCATGTGACGATCTGCGGCTTCGAGGGCGGAACGGGCGCCTCGCCGCTGACCTCGATCAAGCATGCCGGCAGCCCCTGGGAGATCGGTCTTGCAGAGACGCATCAGACGCTGGTGCTGAACGAGCTTCGGGGCCGTATCGCCGTGCAGGTCGATGGCGGCATCAGGACCGGCCGTGACGTCATCATCGGCGCGCTGCTCGGCGCCGATGAGTTCGGCTTTGCCACCGCGCCGCTGATCTCCATCGGCTGCCTGATGATGCGCAAATGCCATCTGAATACCTGTCCGGTCGGCGTCGCCACGCAGGACCCGGTGCTGCGCAAGCGCTTCAAGGGCAAGCCCGAGCACGTCATCAATTATTTCTTCATGGTTGCCGACGAGGTGCGCGAATTCATGGCCGCGCTCGGCGTGCGCCGCTTCGACGAGCTGATCGGCCGGTCCGACTGGCTGGATAAGGAGCGCGCCATTGCGCATTTCAAAGCCAAGGGGCTCGACTTCGGCAATCTTTTCTTCAAGCCCGATGTGGGCCCGCATGTTGCGACTCACAATTGTGAGCGCCAGAAGCATCCAATCGACAAAGTGCTCGACCGCAAGCTTATTGAGCTGGCGCGCGGGGCGATCAGCGACCGCCAGCCCGTCAAGCTTGACCTGACGATCCGCAACGGCGACCGCACGACAGGCGCGATGCTGTCTGGTGCGGTAGCCAAGAAATACGGTCATATCGGTCTGCCGGAGGATACGATCTGGATCACTTTGCGCGGAACCGCGGGCCAGAGTTTTGGCGCCTGGCTCACCCATGGCATCACGCTCGACCTGATTGGCGACGCCAACGACTATGTCGGCAAGGGGCTCTCCGGCGGGCGGATCATCGCACGCCCGGCAAGGGAGAGCGGCATTGTGCCGGAAAACAGCATCATCGTCGGCAACACCGTGCTTTACGGAGCCATTTCGGGCGAATGCTATTTCCGCGGGATCGCCGGGGAACGTTTCGCGGTCCGCAATTCCGGCGCCATCGCGGTTGTCGAGGGCACTGGCGATCACGGCTGCGAATATATGACGGGCGGCGTCGTTGTCGTGCTCGGCAGGACCGGCCGGAATTTCGCGGCCGGAATGTCCGGCGGGATCGCCTATGTGCTCGATGAGGACGGGACGTTCGAGCGGCGCTGCAATCTGGCGATGGTCGATCTGGAGCCGATCCCGGCCGAGGAGGAGCGCCGGAACCGCTTTTCACACCAGGCCGGCGACTTGGAAGGCCACGGCCTTGTCGATGTCCAGCGCGACATGACACGGTTCGACGCTGCACGGCTGCGCCAGCTCATCGAGAACCACCGGCATTACACCGGCTCTTTGCGGGCGAAGCTGATCCTAGACGATTGGGAGGCTTATCTGCCCAAATTCGTGAAGGTGATGCCGGTCGAATATCGCAAGGCGCTCGAAGCCATGAGCCGGGCACAGGCAGCCGATCTGACCGGCTTCGATGTCCTGGAGATCGGAATGCAAAAAGGACATTAGCCCCACCGTTGAAGGAATTTTCCCGACTAAAACCCGCTCATCTCTCATGATGCGCGGCAGACAGAACGAAACCGGGAGCGCTTGCGGCCTCAGGTTCAGGGCGCGCCGACGGAAAGACGAGCGAATTCATGGGAAAAGTCACAGGCTTTCTGGAAATCGACCGCCAGGAGCGCGCCTATGCGCCGGCCGCCGACCGCGTCCGGCATTTCCGCGAATTCGTTATTCCGCTGGAGGACCGCGATGTGCGCCGGCAGGCGGGGCGCTGCATGGATTGCGGCATTCCCTATTGCCACACCGGCTGTCCGGTGAACAACCAGATCCCGGACTGGAACGATCTCGTCTATCACGACGATTGGCGGGAGGCCTCGCTCAATCTTCACTCCACCAATAACTTTCCAGAGTTCACCGGCCGCGTCTGCCCGGCGCCCTGCGAGGCGGCCTGCACGCTCAATCTCGAAGACACGCCGGTGACGATCAAGACCATCGAATGCGCCATCGTCGACAGGGCCTGGGAAGAAGGCTGGATCGCCGCGCAGCCGCCGGAGGAAACGACGGGCAAGCGCATTGCAGTCGTCGGCTCGGGGCCGGCGGGGCTTGCCGCCGCGCAGCAGCTTACCCGCGTCGGCCATGAGGTGCATGTCTTTGAGAAATCTGCCTATCCCGGCGGCCTTTTGCGTTACGGCATCCCGGACTTCAAGATGGAGAAATGGCTCGTCGAGCGGCGGGTGCGCCAGATGGAAGCCGAAGGCGTCACCTTCCACTGCAACGTCCATGTCGGCGTCGACAAGCCTGTCTCCGAGATTGAGGCGGAGTTCGACGCTCTCTTGCTGGCAGGCGGCGCCGAGAAGGCGCGCGACCTGCCGATCGAGGGGCGCGACCTCCACGGCATCGAGTTCGCGATGGATTTTCTGCCGCAGCAGAACCGGCGTGTCTCCGGCGAACCGCTCGGGCGCGTCGAGCCGATCCTGGCGGCCGGCAAGCACGTGGTTGTTATCGGCGGTGGCGACACCGGCTCGGACTGCATCGGCACTTCGTTCCGTCAGGGCGCGCTCAGCGTGACGCAGCTCGAAATTCTGCCTCGGCCGCCGGTGGAGGAGGACAAGCTGCTGACCTGGCCGCACTGGCCGCTGAAAATGCGCACCTCATCGAGCCAGGCCGAGGGCGCGGAACGCGACTGGGCCGTGATGACCACACGGCTTTCCGGCAGGAACGGCAGGGTCGAGACCTTGCATTGCATCCGCGTCGACGAGAAGATGAAGCCGATGGCGGGAACGGGGTTCGAGCTCAAGAGCCGATCTTGTGCTCCTGGCGATGGGCTTCGTAAGTCCGGTCCATGAGGGCATGATCAAGGAGCTTCGAGTCGAGCTTGACGGGCGCGGCAACGTCAAGGCCAATGAGCGCGAATACCGGACAAGCCGCGATAAGGTGTTCACGGCGGGCGATATGCGCCGCGGCCAGTCGCTGGTCGTCTGGGCCATCCGCGAGGGCCGTCAGGCGGCACACGCGATCGACAAATTTCTGATGGGCCGCACCGACCTGCCGCGCTGACGGCTCCTTAGCCTTTTTCCTCTACTCTCTGCGCGTCTTGACGCAGCTCCGGCCTGCCCGTCCCATCGGTCTTGCCATTGGCCCGATCAGACCGGATAGTGCGCGCTTCGTCTTGAGCATGATCCGCAATAGCGTGTCCCCGTGAATGGGGATGGACACCGGTTTTGCGGAAAGATCATGCTTAAACAAACGGATAAAGCCCCGTTCCGATTCCATTGGAACGGAAAAGTCTGTAAGACCGGGTCAGAGAGGGCCTTTGCAGATGGCGGCAATGGGGCTGCGGCGTGCCCGCTCAAGGAAATCGACCACCGCCGTCGCGCTGATCCTCGGCGCGCTCGGCGTTCTTGCCGCGGCGGCGGCACAGAAAGCCGACATTTCCGCGCTGAAGCCTCAGCCTATCGAGATCGTCGGCAAAACCTTTCAACTTCGACGCCACCGATCCAAAGCGGCGAGATTTCGGGCGGCTCGAATGGCGCGGCGGCCTCGTCCTAGCGTCGGCCTCGCCGTTCTTCGGCGGTTATTCCGGCCTCGTGCTGACCTCCGACGGCAAAGAGATGCTGGCGATTTCGGAACTCCGGAAGCTGGCTGAGCGCGAAAATTCTCTCGAAAGACGGGCGGCTTCTTGGGCTGGCGGATGGGCGGATTGGTCCGATTACGCAAAAGGACGGGCGCCCCTTGCGGCGCAGCAGCGACCGTGACGCGGAGTTGCTTGCGGCGCTGACGCCGGGCGGGAGCCTCGACGGGCATTATCTGATTGGCTTCGAAGGCCACCACCGGATTGATGAATACGCCTTTCGCAATGGCGAGCTTGATGGGCCGGTCGGCCGGCGTGCGCTTCCGCCCCAGCTCAAGGGGATGCCACGCAACCAGGGACTTGAAGGCATTACGCTGTTGCGCGGCGGTCCGTATGCGGGGGCGCTCGTCGCTTTCGCTGAGCGCAAGCTGACGAAGGATGGCAACCACACCGGGGCGCTGGTCGTGAACGGCAAGCCCTTTCCGCTGTTCCTGAAGCGCAGCGGCGAATTCGACGTCACCGATCTGGCAAGCCTGAAGGACGGCAGCCTGCTCGTGCTGGAGCGGAGCTTTATCCGAGCGACGCTGAAGCTGGACAGCCGGCTACGGCTTATTCCCGCGCAGGAGATCCAGCCAGGCGCGCTTCTGGAGGGCGAGCTGTTGTTCAGCGCCGATCAGCGCTACCGGATCGACAATTTCGAGGGCATGTCGGTGATCGAGACTGAGGCCGGTGAGACGCTGATCACTCTGGTTTCGGACGATAATTTCAACTTTTTTCAGAGCACGCTTCTGGCACGCTTTGCCTTGATGCCACGCTGATCGCGGCGCTCGGCCGGTGCGAGCTTGCCGTTCCCACTCCCGCCAAAACGATCGCCGCTTAAGCCTTGGGCTTTGGCTTTGCGTGCACCTTCGGTTTCCGTCTGACCTTTTTCACAGGATGCGGCTTGCAGACGACGAGATGCATATCGCCCGGCGTATTGCCGGCGTTTTCGTCAACCGCCATCTGATCCAGCTTGATCGAGAGCATCGTTTTCCAGGGGTAGAAGTCGAAGCCGTGCTGGATGAGCTGGCTTGCCCGCGCCGTCCGAGCCCCGCTCGAACTCCTCGCCAAGCACCACCGCGATCATGCTCATGTCGCCGCGCGTCGCGCTTGCCACGACATTGAAGCCGGAGGTGCAGATGAAGCCGGTCTTCATCCCGTCGGCGCCTTCGAAGGTCTTCAGAAATCCATTGTGCCGCATGCAGCGATCCGCTTGCCGATCTTGAACGATGGCAGCGAGAAGAGATCGGTGTGCTCGGGAAATTCTTGAGGATCGCACGCGCCAGGATCGCGATGTCCCGCGCCGTCGTCACCTGCTCGTCATTCGGAAGTCCATTGGCGTTGACGTAGTGCGTTCTGGTCATGCCGAGCCGCTTGGCCGTCGCGTTCATACGCTCGACAAAAGCTGCCTCGCTGCCGGCGATACGTTCGGCAAGCATCACCGCGACGTCATTGGCCGATTTGACGATCAGCGCCTTGAGCGCCAGATCCACGGTCATCTCCGCGCCGACCGGCGTACCAATCTTGCTCGGCGGTTGGTCCAGCGCGTGCTGCGAGCAGGTGACCTTATCGGCAAGGGCAAGCTTGCCGTCGCGAAGCGCCTCGAAGGTGATGTAGGCGGTCATCAGCTTGGTCAGCGAGGCCGGATGCCAGAGCTGGTCCGCATCCTCGGCGTAGATCACGAGCCCGGATTTCGGTTCGATGACGAGAGCCGGACCCGCGTTTGCGGCAACCGGCAGGAGACACATCAACAAAGCCGCAATGGCAGCGCACGAACGACGCTTCGCGATCATGGTCAATCGGGGTCCCTTCGCTGGCAAGAGGCCTGCCGGTTAGCGACCGCGCAGCCCGACATCCCTCAGGCAGATCGGCGGAGCGCCTGATGCGCCGCCCGCAATTTCGCGAGCGAGCGACCGGCGTTCATCTCCGCGGTTCGACTGTCAAGGCCTGTTTGGTAGCACCGGGGCGCGGCCATCTCAAGAGGCGAGGCGTGGTCAGATCGGCGCATCGCGGGGGAAGAATGCTGCGTCGCTTACTCAGCCGCATGCTCGCTCACCTGGCGATGCGGGGCGCCGCTTGCCGCGCTTTAAGGCGAGAGCCGCACAGGCAAACGTTCGCGGCCGCGATGAAAGCAAGGAGGATGGGCTCAGTTCGTGCAGGATGAGGCGGAAGGCGGCTTGCTTCAGCTTGCCGCGGTTTCCGCCTCGACTGGCGTGGCCATGGCCTTCTGGATCTCGCGCTTCAGGCGCAGCATCCGGTCGGACAGGTCCTCGTTCTTCGCTTTGAGAAGGAAAGCATCGAGCCCGCCGCGATGCTCGACCGAACGCAGCGCGTGGGCGCTAATGCGCACGCGGACGCTTCTCTTCAGCACGTCGCTCAAAAGCGTCACGTCGCACAAGTTCGGCTGAAAGCGCCGCTTGGTCTTGATCTGCGAGTGAGAGACAAGGTGGCCGACTTGGGCGTTCTTGCCCGTTAGCTCGCACCGGCGGGACATGGCGATCTCCAGCTCGTCGAATTCTTGCTGTTGCGGAAATAAAAAACCACCGCAATGCGGCGGCCGACATTGCCGGAATGTATAGTCAGAGGCGCGGCGTTCGTCAAGCTGAGGCGCTGTGCTCATCGATTTTGACGCTTGCGGCGACCCGGCATTGCTCCCAATATGACCGGGTCGGGGACGGGGACGCCGAGGTCGGAAAGCTGTTTCTCGCTCTGCTGGAGGCACCACGCGTCTGCAGGGATAAACGTTCTTGCGATCGCCAATCAATCGGCGGCCGGTGGCTCGCATTTCGAAGGCCATTGTTCGCAAATCTAAACCCGCCCTGCGCAAATCGTGCCAACTTGCGCCTATCCCCCCAACAGAATCGCAAGCCCTCTCTGTTAGACAGGTCATCATGACCAACGGGTGAGGCGTCGTTATGCGTGGAAAGACCGCCCTGCCGTCGGCATCAGCGGCGGCGCTCGGCGTCGGCAGGTGCGATGGCATTCGAGCTTCGTTCGCCGAGGTCGATAAAAGGGCGGCGTTCAGGGCCGCAAGCTGGAGCTGATCTCGGTCGATGGCGGCTATCAGCCGAACGTCTTGCGCGCTGCCAAGTCTTCCGGGCCTGGAAACATACAATTGACGAAATTTAAAAATAAGGCATTTGATATGGCGCAGTGAGAGCTGGCTGGGGGTCCCCCGGGGGCAGGGCCTAGGTTCCTGGCGCCACCTGTCGAGGAACGCGTGAAAGCCGGACAGCCTCAGAGTTTGTCAAGGATTCGAGATGATCGCTGTCCCCGGATTCCGTCGTAAGGCTTTTGCCGTCGCTTGGTCTCTGCTTTTGCTCGCCAGTTCCGCGGCCTGTGGCGGGCCGGCCTCCGCGAAAGACGCGCCGAGGAAAGTAACTGCCGATTATTCCATCAACTTCAATGGCTTGAGCATCGGCTCCTTCAAGCTCTGGTCGAACCTGTACGACCATGAGTACAGCCTGAAGGCGAAGGCGACAATCAGCGTGCTCGCCGGCATCATTTTCGAGTGGCAGGGTGATACGTCTTCGTCCGGCGAAGTGATGGCAAAGCTGCCGCGCCCCTATTCCTATAGCTTCGGCTATCATTCGAATAACAAGCATGAGACGGTCGACGTGAAATTCTCCAACAATAATGTTGATGAGATCGCGGTCGATCCGCCGCAGAAGCCGTCAGCGTCGCGCGTCCCCATCACGCGCAATCACATGCGCAATGTGGTCGATCCGCTGAGCGCCGTGATGATGCTCACCAACATCGGCAGCCATAAGAGCGCGGACGAGGTCTGCACGCGGCGGCTGCCGATTTTCGACGGCAAGGCGCGTTATGATATCAAGCTGACATATAAAGCGACGAAAACCGTGACCACCACCCAGGGCTACAAGGGCCCGGCCTATGTTTGCAAGGTGAAGCTCCTGCCGATCGCCGGTCATAAGCGCGGCGATGACGAAAGTAACTTTGCGGCACAGAATGAAGGGATCGAAATCTGGATGATACCGCTGGTGAAGGCGGATCTTTACGTGCCTTATTACATCTATATTCCGACGCCCGTCGGCAATGCATCGCTGACGTCGACGCGGTTCGACGTGGAGATCGCTGAACTCGAAGCGCTGCCCTCGTCAGATAGGCATTTTTCCGGAACGGATCGAACAAAAGGCGAAAGTCAAACGATTGCGCGATTCGTACACGGGTCGTTCATGATCTTTTCCGGACAGTGCAGAACGCGGTCCACATAGGCCGGACCAGTTGGGGGAACCGGAGTTCACAGAAGCGAGTTTCGTGACTGGCCAAACCGGTCGCATCTATGCTCTATAATTTCAGGAGCAACCTTTAGTTGCACATCTCTCAGCCGATGAGTGCTCATCCTTTGGGGACTTGCCTTAATGACCGAGATTGCTTCCGCTCCCGCCTCACGCCGGACGGCGCCGGGACATTCCGTCATCGCAGTTCTGGGGCCCACCAACACCGGTAAGACCCATCTGGCAATCGAGCGGATGCTCGGCCATCAGAGCGGCCTGATCGGGCTGCCTCTGCGTCTGCTCGCCCGCGAAGTCTATGACAAGGTTGTGACGCGCGTCGGTGAGGCGAATGTCGCTCTCGTTACCGGCGAGGAAAAAATCAAGCCGGAGCGCCCGCGCTACTGGGTCTGCACCGTCGAGGCGATGCCGCGCGACATCGAGGTTGACTTCCTTGCCATCGACGAGGTCCAGCTTGCGGCCGATCCCGAGCGCGGTCACGTCTTCACCGAGCGCCTGATGACCGCGCGCGGTGAGAGCGAGACGCTCGTGCTGGGTGCCGCCACAATGGAAGGCGCGATCCGCGACCTCCTGGCCGGGGCCAATTTCATCACCCGCCACAGGCTGTCGAAGCTGACCTATTCCGGCCAGAAGAAGATCACCCGCCTGCCGCGCCGTTCGGCCGTCGTCGCCTTCTCGGCGAACGACGTTTACGCGATTGCCGAGCTGGTCCGCCGCCAGCGCGGCGGCGCCGCCGTCGTGCTCGGCGCGCTAAGCCCGCGCACGCGAAATGCGCAGGTCGCGCTCTATCAGTCCGGCGATGTCGATTTTCTGGTGGCGACCGATGCCATTGGCATGGGTCTCAATCTCGATCTCGATCACGTCGCCTTCGCTGGGACGCGCAAATTCGACGGCCGCGAGCACCGCGAGCTGACGCCGGGTGAGCTCGGTCAGATCGCCGGCCGCGCCGGGCGCCATGTCAATGACGGCACTTTCGGCGTCACCGCCGATGTCGAACCGTTCAGTTCCGAGATCATCTCACGGCTGGAAAATCATGAGTTCGAGCCGGCGCGGATTTTGCAGTGGCGGAACACGGCTCTCGATTTCTCATCGCTCGACGGGTTGAAGGAAAGTCTGCGCCAGAGCCCGTCCTCGCCGCGCTTGACGCGCACGCGCGCCGCTGATGATGTGGTCGCGCTCGATGCGCTGAGCGCCGATGCCTCGATCCGGGTCATGGCGGTCGCACCCGCCGCGGTCAAACTGCTGTGGGAAGTTTGTCAGATCCCGGACTATCGTAAGATTTCCAGTGCCAGCCATGCAGATCTGACGGGCACGCTCTATAAATATCTGATGGGCGAGGCGGGCGTCATTCCGGAGGACTGGTTTGCGAGCCAGGTCGCGCTTGCCGACCGGACCGACGGCGACATCGATACGCTGTCGAACCGAATCGCCCATATCCGCACCTGGACCTATGTCTCGAACCGCGCCGGCTGGCTCGCCGATGGCGAACATTGGCGCCAGCGCACGCGGGCGATCGAGGACACTCTATCGGACGCCCTGCATGAGCTGCTCACGCAGCGCTTCGTCGACCGGCGCACCAGCGTGCTGATGAAGAGCATGCGGGATAAGGACACGCTCTACGCCGATATCGAGCAGACGGGCCAGATTTTTGTCGAGAAGCATTATGTCGGCAGGCTTGAGGGCTTCCGCTTCACGCCGGATAGCGCTGCGGCCGGCGTCCATGGCAAGGCTGCGCGCCATGCCGCGGCGAAGGTGCTCGCGGTCGAGCTGAGCGACCGCGCCGGACGGCTTTGCGACGCCAAGGACGAGGCGTTCAAGCTCGAACGGCATGGTGCGATCAGTTGGGCAGGCCACGAAATCGGCCGTCTCGAAGCCGGGGAGGACCGGCTGCGTCCGACCTTCGCGCTGGTCGCCGACGAGCATCTCCATGCCTCCGACAAGGAGCGCATCGTCAAGCGCATTGAGGAGTGGCTCGCCCGCACGATCGAAACCCGCCTGAAGCCACTCGTCGATCTTTCGCGGGCCGCGGATCTCGCAGGGCTCGCGCGCGGCATCGCCTTCCGGCTGGTCGAAAATTTTGGCGTGCTGTCGCGCGAGACGGTGGCCGATGAGATCCGCGCTCTCGACCAGCAGGCCCGCGCCGAGCTGCGCAAATACGGCGTTCGCTTCGGCGCTTACAACATCTATGTCCCGATCCTTCTGAAGCCGGCAGCCGCCGATCTGCTGCTCTTGCTCTGGGCGCTGAAGCAGGGGCCAGACGCCGGGCTCGATCTGGCGAATTTGCCGGTGCCGCCGCGCCAGGGGCTGACGTCGGTGCCCGTCGACAAGAGCTTGCCGGAGGCGTTCTATCGCGCGGCCGGGTTCCATATTTGCGGCTCCCGCGCCATCCGCGTCGACATGCTGGAACGGCTTGCCGATCTCATCCGTCCACTGACGAGCTGGAAGCCGACCGCGGACCGTCCGGAGCCGCCCGAAGGCGCCGTCGGGCGGGGCGGCTTCAGGATCCAGCCGGATATGCTTTCGATCATCGGCTGTTCGGCGGATGAACTGGCCAATATTCTGTTCGCGCTCGGTTTTCGCCGGGAGCGCCGTCCCGTCGAGCCGAAGCCGCTCGAGGCAACTGCGATCAGAGGCTGCAGCTCCTGCGGAGGCTGCTCCCGTTGGGGCGGGTGGCGGGGCGGTCGAGGCGCGCAAACGGAGATGCGGGCACACAAGCGGCGGCGGACGGAAGCGGCAGCGAGGCAAAATGCACCGCCGGAGCGTCAGGAGGAGGCCGCCGACACGCCGTTCGCCCTGAAGCAGCCGAGACCATCGCACCGCTGGCTGAGCCGGCCTTGGAAGCGCCGGCCGCCCCTGTTGAAGCGGCGGCTGAGACGGGGCTGGCCGAAGCGCCCGTCGCCAGAGAGCCGGCTTCGGAGATTGCAGCCACGGCCGAGACGGCGGAAAGCGCCGAGCCCGAATACGAGGAAATCTGGCGTCCGCGCCGGCACGGCCATGGCGAGGACCGTCGCCACGATCGGCGCAAAGCCGCTCAGAGCCGCGAACGGCGGACTGTCGGCGCCCAGGCCGAGGCGGCGCAACCGGCTGGGAAGCCGGCCGTCTCCCCGGAGCCCGGCCCACGTCAGGACGGCGGCCGCCACCGCCAGCAACAGCGGCATCGCCCGGATCGCCGCAGCCCGGCCGCCGGCAAGTCGCCCCGGCCCGATCCAATCGTCAAGAGCGCGTCGCCGGCAAAGCGCGGCAAGGAAGCCGGAGCCGATCCCGACTCGCCTTTTGCGGCGCTCCTGCAGCTCAAGGAACGCATGGCGCGCGCCACACAGGATCAGGCTTGAGGCGAGATGGCAGACCGCGGGAGCGCCAAAGACACTCAGCGGCTGGATAAATGGCTTTGGCACGCCCGGATCGTGAAAACGCGCTCGCTCGCCGCGCAGCTCGTTGCCGGCGGCAAATTCCGCGTCAATCGCGAGAAGATCCTGAAGCCGGCCTATGCGGTGAAATGCGGTGATGTGATTACGGCGGCCGTCTTCGGCCGGGTCCGCGTTCTCCAGATCTCCGGTTTCAGCAAACGGCGCGGTCCGCCGGGCGATGCGCAGGCGCTCTATGTTGACCTGACGCCGAGGGAAGACGGTGAGAGGCCGGGCCATATTCCGGGCTTGGCCACTCCGGACGCTGATAACGAAAACGCAGCGCAAAGCGGCGAGCCAGTTTAGCTGGCCCCGTATTCCTCAGCGGCCTCCGGCCGCCGGACAAACCCCTTTTCTTTAACCGCCGCGCGCGTTATGACGGCTGAGCGCTAGAGCGAGATCCGAAGAGCCCGCCCCGTGAAGACGGGGAGGGGAGCCGGTTTTGCCGATCGTGCTCTGGAGATGTGCACCGGCTTGCGGGCGTGGCGGAATTGGTAGACGCGCCAGACTCAAAATCTGGTTCTGGTAACAGAGTGTCGGTTCGACTCCGACCGCCCGCACCACGGCCTCTTCCTTTTCCAAAATCGGACTGAAAAGCTCGCGGCCTTCGAGCGCCATCCCGAGATGCGCAAAAGGTCGAGGTCCCGCGACGAACGCCGCCCGCAGGCAGGAGTCATCGCCGGCGTGCGCTTGACTTTACGTTAATTGACGGCGACCGGCGTCACCGGCGATCCGATCACGAGCGTCCAGAAGGTTTTGAACTGGGTGTTCGGGTTGTGCACCATGGCAATGCCCATCTCCTGGGCGTCGCGCAGGAGGAGATTGGCATTATGATCCCGGCTGTTCTGCCAGCCGCGGAACACTTCAGCGAGCGACTGTTGGCCGGTGCCGACATTCTCAGCGGTCATCTGAGCGTGATAGCCGGTGCGCCTGACGCGATCCCAGGTATCGGAGCCGTCCGATCCGTAATGCGAGATGCGGTCATTCTTGGCGAGGTCCTGCGAATGTGCGAGCGCTGCCTCGGTGAGCTTGCTGTTGAGATGCAGCGGCTTCAGGCCTTTTTGCGCGCGATAGCTGTTGATGAGCTGCTCGGCCGCAATCGGGTCCAAAGCGGCGACGTGATCGTCGGCAGGGGCATTGACCTCGGTCTTGCTGCCGAAGCTAAGGCCGGATTTCACCGAATCCCACAAATTGCCGATAGAGCTGCCGATGCCAGCTTCTTGGGTCGGCGGCCGGCGATCGGGACGCGGGTCTGGCCGCGCGGCCTGCTCGTCATTGTTTGAGAGCGAGGCAAAGAGCGATGAAGGCGGAGAAATCGCGCATGCCGGCAAGATCAGCACAAGCAGAAGCGGTGCCAAAATCCGCAACATTAACTCCTCCCAACGGCGCCAACGCGAGATCTTACTTCCATCCCGTCGCGTGACCACGCAGACTTTTCGCAGACGGAGCGCCGTTTCTCGACTCTTACAAGGGCCTGCAATACTGAGTCGTACTCGAACCATAACGCAGCGCGCTTAACGGAGCTTTAACCCAATCGTCAAATCTTGAACGGTTTTTTTACCACCTTCAAGACGGCTTTGAGCGATTGCCCCCCTCGGCTGCCGCCGGACTACAATTGTCTTATGATCGGGACAATCGTGACCGCAGTGTGGCCTTTGCGGCCTGGCTATTTATTTTGGTCTGCGAGGCGGTCGAGCTGTGACTGAATGGATGCAAGTTGGGATTTGAGCTGGGCGATCTCCTCGGACTGCCCGCGCGTCTCTTCGGCCTTCTCAGGAGCGGCAGGAGCCGGTTTGGTCGGCTCGAAGCTGGTGAAGGGCGAGAACATGCTGAGCGCGCGCTGAAAGATCTCAAGGTTCTTACGCGTCTGCTCCTGGATGGCCTCGATCGCCGCGCTGCCGAAGGTGTCGGCGAATTGCTGGCGATATTTCTCCTGCTCGCGGGTCAGCGTATCGAGGCTGTATTCGAGATAGCTGGGGACGAAGCGCTCCATCGAATTGCCGTAGAAGCGGATCAGTTGGCGCAGAAAGCCGATCGGCAGCAAAGTCTGAGTGCCCTTGCTCTCCTGATCGACAATGATTTGCGTCAGCACCGAATGCGTCAGATCCTCGCCTGTCCGGGCGTCATAGACCACGAAATCGCGCTCAGACCTGACCATCGTGGCGAGGTCGTCGAGCGTCACATAGGTGCTCGCATCCGTATTGTAGAGTCGCCGATTAGCGTACTTCTTGATGACGATGGGCTGGCGCTCTTTTTTCGCGTCAGGCTCAGATGACGCAGCGCTCTCGGCGAACCCGTTACCATATGATTGGGACTTTTGGGACATCTCGTTCGATCCTGGCGCCGGTGTGATTGCACTGCAACAACGAGTATCACGAGAATTGTGCAAAGCACTAGGGGTTTCGCGACGAGCCGACGGACCGGCATCGAGAATGCGTTAAACTTGAGCAGTTTAAGGGAAAGCTTGTTTCCCTTTGCAGCTTTGGGCACCATCTAAGGATAAATTTCGATCGGGAGCCGATAGGCGGGCCACGATGCTCGTCATTAAGCGAATAAGGGAGATCAATCTCGATGAGCAATCAAGAGGCAATCGTCATAGCGGCCGGCACGAGAACACCGGTCGGGTCCTTCAACGGCGCGCTGAGCAGCGTTCCGGCCCATGAGCTTGGCCGCACCGTCATCATCGAGGTTCTGAACCGTGGCAAGATAGAGCCGGGCGAGGTGTCTGAAGTGATCCTCGGCCAGATCCTGACCGCGGCGCAGGGCCAGAACCCGGCACGGCAGGCTTCGATCAATGCCGGTCTCCCGATCGAGACGCCGGCCTGGCTGGTGAATATGGTCTGCGGCTCAGGCCTGCGCTCCGTTGCGCTCGGCTATCAGGCGATCAAGAACGGCGACTCCTCGATCGTGATCGCCGGCGGCCAGGAAAGCATGAGCCAGGCGCCGCACGCGGCCTATATCCGCCAGGGCCAGAAGATGGGCAATCTCGAGATGGTCGACACCATGATCAAGGACGGCCTGTGGGACGCCTTCAACGGCTATCACATGGGCACGACCGCGGAGAACGTCGCCCGCCAGTGGCAGATTACCCGCGAGGATCAGGACCGCTTCGCCGTCGCCTCGCAGAACAAGGCCGAGGCCGCCAAGAAGGCCGGCAAGTTCAAGGAGGAGATCGTCCCGGTCGTTATCAAGACGCGCAAGGGCGACATGGTGGTCTCCGAGGACGAATATATCCGCGACGGCGTCAAGCTCGAGGACATGAGCAAGCTGCGTCCCGCCTTCAATCCGAAGGAAGGCACCGTCACGGCAGGCAATGCGAGCGGCATCAATGACGGCGCTGCGGCTGTCGTGCTGATGACCGCGGCCGAGGCCGAGCGCCGTGGGCTCGAGCCGCTGGCGCGCATCGTTTCCTGGGCGCAGGCGGGCGTCGATCCGTCGATCATGGGCACCGGGCCGATCCCGGCGTCGAAGAAAGCGCTGGAGAAGGCCGGCTGGTCGCACAAGGATCTGGATCTGGTCGAGGCGAATGAAGCCTTCGCCGCTCAGGCCTGCGCCGTCAACAAGGGGATCGGCTGGGACCCGGAAAAGGTCAATGTCAATGGCGGCGCGATCGCCATCGGCCATCCGATCGGCGCTTCTGGCGCCCGCATCCTCATCACCCTGCTGCACGAAATGAAGCGGCGCGACGCCAAGAAGGGCCTCGCCACCTTGTGCATCGGCGGCGGCATGGGCATCGCCATGTGCGTCGAGCGCGATTAGCCTTCCGAGGACATTTTCCGCCGCATAAAATCAGAGCCCCCGCGCTGCGGGGGCTCTTTCAATTCGCAGTATGGGACGTGTTCAGATCTCGGCTTAAACCATAACGCTTCCACTGTAGCGGTGATGGTGATTAGGGCCGTTGCTGTTCTGGATATAATTGACGAGCGCTACCAGCGTACTCTTCAAATCGCTATTGGGCAGTCCCTGGATGAGATAGCTGAGCACTTGTATGGCCCAATCTGCACCCTGCTGATTATGGCCGCCGTGATAGCTGACGGGATTGGCGCCGTTGCCATGACCATGCTCATCATTAGCCTTAGGCGGCGCGAGATAGTCAGTGGCATCAGCATTTTTGGTTCCCTCCAAGAGGTCTCCAAGCATGCCGTCCAATCGATCGGTCCTAAGCTTGTCGAACTCAACGTGGGTATCCAGGTAATTCCCTTTGTCGGTGACGGTAATCTTCTGGCCATCGGCAGTTTCGATGGTTATCTGATCGCCGGACTTCTTAATGGTGGTGCCATCGTGGGTGTGATATCCGTCTTGCAATTGCTGGGCGGTGAGTTTCTCGCCTTCGACTTCGACCGTATTCATGCTGGCGTCTATCGTAATATCCTCATCGCCGGCCGTGATCGTCTCCTTGCCGACAACGGTTACATTACTGTTACTGCCCCGCTGTTCGAATTTAGCGGTGATATCAAGGCTGTCCGTATCCAGCAGAGTGATATTCTGGTTGACGCCGCCCTGAGTCGTGAACTCATCGAATTTTACCTCGCGGCCGTTAACCTCCAGGCCGGTGCCCTTGATATGCGGATCGCCCCAAATATCAAGCGAGCCTTTGTCAATGGTATTTGCGGCGTTATGATTGTCGGTATTGCGGTACGAGACTGGCGTGTAGTTGTCGTTGCTATCGCCAGAGCAGTCGCTATCGGGATTCGACGAAACCGGCGTGTAATTCCCATCGCCATTGTCGCCATCGCAGTGATGGCCGCCGTGATTGCCTTGTGATCCCTGAAGATCACTAAGAAGCTTTTGCAGGTCTTTCTGTATCTTAGGATTATTAGAATGGCCGTGCGACTTTTTGAGATCGGCAAGGAGCTTCTGTAAATCCTTCTGCGTCCGAGGATCTAAATGATTACCGCGGTGATCGCCGTTCGCTCCCTGAAGATCCATAATTAGCTGTAGGAGATCCTGCATCAGGGGATCTGACATACCCGCATCCATCCGGCTACCGCTGCCGCTACCGTAACCCAGACCTCCACACTCACATCCCATAATCCTCTCCCATTGCTGCGGTAAGATTACCAGCTGTAGAATGGTCGTTCGACAGAAGTTTGACTGCGCTAATATTTACCATAACGCTATGATGCTAACTTCCGACGTCTCGTTACCGACATCGCAATCTTGCATATGCCCGCCAATTCTGTCTCAGAATACATTGTCCGGAGAACGAAGCAAAGTGGAATGTCGTCTGTTTCAGCGAAAAGACACCTCCAATCCGTCGATAAAATCTCACCGCTCCACAATCGCGCCCGAAGCTGGCCTGCAAAGCGTTTCCGATCATGGAAAATCTCTCGAATCGGACCGCGAGTTTGGCTTGCCGCTGCTATTTCGGGGCGAAGGGGCCGATCTTGCTATCGAAGGCGGCGAGCCATCCGAGGTCGTCGCGCATATAGCCGAGGAGGAACGTCGCATATAGCGTGAGCAGAAGGATAAAGGCGAGATTCTTCACGGTCAGCGACAGGACGAAGATATTCAGATGCGGCGCGGCGCGCGCAACGAGCGCGAGCGAAAGGTCCGTGAGCAGAAGCGCCATCATGATCGGCACGACGAGCATTAATCCCATGCTGAAAACATCATCGAGCAGATCGAGGAAAAGTGGCGCGGACCCTTCCCGAAAGACGGGGAGAAAATTCGTGAGAGGCCACAGTTTGTAGCTTTCATAGACGGCACGCATCGTGATGTTCAAGCCGCCGCTGGCGAAGAAGATCGCGACGATGATGATTGAGAACAACGATCCGGTAATATTGTTGTTCGAGCTTGACGACGGATCGACCAGGTCGGCGAAATTGACGCCGCGCTGAACGTCGAGGAATTCTCCGGCTGCCTGCGCCGCCCAGATCGGGACACCGAGAACGAGGCCGATCGTCAAGCCCACCATGACCTCCTTGAAGAGAATGGCGGCGATCTGGCCGGCCGAGCTCTGATCGAATGGGAAGGTTGCGGCAATGAAGGGGAGGAGCGGAAGCGCAAGCACGAGGGCGACCCCCGCGCGCAATATGCCGACCAGTCCGAGCCGCAGGAAGACCGGCATGATCAGCACGAGGCCGCTGGTGCGGGCAAGTCCGACCGCGGCGCTCAGAATATAGGTCTCGAAACCCTTGGCGTGAGTGAGAGCCGCGCCGGTGTCCATATCAGCGCCCCCCGCCGCTCACCGTGTCAGGACAGGAAACTCATCGAGCACGGACGACGCCTGCTCGGCGACGCCATGGGCAAAGAGCGGCCCAAGCGTCAAGACGATCAGCAATGTGACGATCAGCTTCACGGCCTGGGGCAGCGTTTGGTCATGGATCTGGGTGAGGGCTTGCAGCAATCCGACCAGGACGCCGACCACCACCGCCGCGAGCAGGACCGGTGCGGAAGCGATCAACACGGTCATCAATGCGGTGTTGACCTGCACCAGCAGAGCATCCTCGAACATCGCTTTGATCCTCCGCCTTAACTTCCGTAGCTGAGAATGAGGCCGTGCAGGAGTCGTGACCAGCCATCGACGGTCACGAAAAGAAACAGTTTTAGCGGGATCGAAATAAGCGTCGGCGAGACCATGATCATGCCGAGCGCCATGAGGATATTCGACACGATCAGGTCGATGACCAGAAAAGGCAGATAGATCAGAAAGCCGATTTCGAACGCGCGCGTCAGCTCGGAGCTGACAAAGGCCGGCAGCAAAATGAGCAGATCGTCGTCCCTGACCTCGGTCCGATCGCGTTCGCCCCAGATCTTTTCCGTTGCCGCAAGAAAGAACTTTCGTTCATTGGGATGCGCAAAGCGCGACAGATACGTCTTTACCGGTTCCCTTATCCGGCCCGCTGCTTCCTGCAGTCCTTCGACCGACCGCGTATCGACCGGGGTCGCATTCAGCCGCCCATAGATCTCGGCAAGCACCGGCGAACTGATATAGAGCGTCAGGACAAGCGCGATCGCATAGAGAACGAGATTGGGCGGGGTTTGCTGAATTCCGAGCGCGTTTCGGACAAGAAACATCACGACGGAGATTTTGAGAAAGCTCGTCATGGTCACGACGAACATCGGGATGAGGCCGAACGCGACGAGCGTTATGAGGATGGGGAGGAGATTGAAGGAACTGTTAGGCATCTGAACTAAGCTTGGTCACGCGCACCGCCAGCTTGTCGCCGACCTTGACCAGTTCTCCGGAGCCGATCCGCTTGCCGTTGGCCACGATGTCGAACACATCGTCGAGGCCACGGTCTATGAGGATGAGCGCCCCGGGCGCCAACTCCTGCAACTCACCGGCCGTCATCTCGATTTGCCCCGCCTGAAAAGCGACGCGGACTTTCAGAGATGCAAGATCGCGATCCTGGGCGAGCACGATGTAACCCCTCACATGAACGCAACGGAACGAGGCCCCGCCAACGCCTTGGCGCGCTCGCGACGCGGTAATCGAGCAGAATGGACTTTATTGACCGTGTAATAGAGTGTTCGCCGACTTGCTGACGTTCGTCGTTGCCGTGCCGATGAAGGCAGTTTCGAAGCTGAAGCTCAGCATCTCGGAGAGAAGTTGAACCGCGCGCTCAAGATCCTGCCCGCTGACGCCGGTCAGACCCAAACTATCGTGGTCCTGAAGGGAAGGTGCAGGCCCAAGGTCGGACGAAGCGGGCCCCGCAGGCAATGACGCCAACTCGACGCCTTCGCGGCTGGCGCCGGCCAATTCGGTCCTTTCGCTCATCGGACCCACCTTTCTCCTCGCGTGATCTTGAACACTGGAGGCGCGATCGAGATAATCTTTGAGCAGCCGTGCCGCTTCACTTCCGAGTGCCGATGGCGTACTGAGCTGCCGGCCATAGGCCCCTTCGACCTGGAGCGCCGCGACGTAGTCGGCAAGTTTCCGCTCCAGCGCATATGACACAAGCTGGCCCGCAGCGCCGTCTGAGCCATTTTGAGACGCGGCCGATTTGGTGAGCGCCGCGGCAGCAACTGGAAGTTCCATCTCGACTCCATCGCGTCAAGGCAGGTTCGCGCAAATCGCCTTCATGGCGCGTCGGGGTCATCCGCCATGTTCGAAAGCATCTGATTCATGATCTGTGAGCCGACAATGACGCCGCCGGTCGTGATCGCCTCGCTGAGCTTCTGCTCAAACTGCTGCTCAAACTGCGCGTCTGCTGCGGTATTTCCGCCGAGGGGGTTGGCACCGCCCGTGACGAGATCCAAAGGGTTCATGTTCCTGCGCCTCTTCTAAGATGAACGCATCGTCAGAAGTTAATGATTTCACGATATATCGTCAACAAAAAATCCATAAAAAACATTGATTAATGCTACATGCTGTAAATTCTCATCACACTCCCGCGCCGTCATTCATGAGCCTCCGCGAAACACGCGCACCTTGGCATCGTCATCCAACTTGATCTCGCGAACCGGGCGCATGCTGTAATCGCCTTGGAGCTTCAGCACGATGTCCCGTATCAGCGCCCGATAGGCCGGCGGTCCGGACACGGACAGCATGCTGCCGTCTTCCGTGGCGCGGACGTTGAAGCGCGGATGAGACAGGCCGAGATCTTCGATCTTGCGCAAAACCGCGACGCTTTTGACTTCATCGAGTTTCAGCAGCTCGGTCTTGACCTCATCATCTGTGGCAATATTGAGAACGGCGCCATCGAAATACCAGACGAGGCCATAGCTGTCGCACAGGCTTTGCAAGAACGCTAAAGCGGTCAAATCCTGCTTGGCATTGAGAGAACCGCGAATACGGTGCCCCCCGACCGCGGCGCTGATCTTGGTCGGCACTTTGATGTTGCGGCCGAATTCAGTCAGCGTATCCCGGATATCTTGATCAATGATGATGTACTTATAGGGCGAGTTTCCCCAGGCGGGCTCCGTTCCATAAGCAGAAATCGGAATAAGACCCGAAAGGCCCACCATTAAAATGCCAAGAAGCTTGGAACGCTCCGCCCTTCTCGCCATTTCCAGCAGCTCCCCACTCACCACTTCCAACCCGGGTGACCGACAGGCTCTACCCATGCGACCGCCTGTCGAACCCCTCTCCTGACGACCTTTTGCCACTCGTCACAAGTCAAACAGCTTCAGTCAACAAGTTGATCCGCCACCATGTCGAAATGATGACACGGCTTACGGAAACATCCGTCTACGGCGAAGCTCGACGCGGCATAATTATCACTGCAACATAAACGAATTATGAAAAATTATGCAGTATAATCTTTCACACAAAGGCCATTCGAACGCGATTCATCGTTTACATTTCGTTGACATATTGCATCTCCGTCGCTATGATTGTCAAGTAATGTTGTTATCGGCAAACTTTATGAATTGACCGGTACAGCATCTATCTAGCTCAACTTAAGGTTAGAGGAGAGACTGAATGGATCCGGTTGGAGCAGCTGGGGCTGGTGGCGTCTCTGCGAGCCAGCAGGCGGCGCTTGACAAGTTAGACCAGGTTCTCACTCAAGCACTGAACGCGAGCACGAAATCTTCGGAAATTCAAGCCGATAAGAACACGGCTAGAAAGATCGTTGACGGTGCCGCTGTGAGATAATCTCACAACCATCGGTTCGAGTGGCGCCGGTCTTCCGGCGCCACGCCGTTTTCTGCCTGCATGCGAATGCTCGAGGAAACCCACGATATCAAGATGAGTGACACTCAAGTCTCGCCGCGTGTCCCTGCGGCAGCGATGCAGCTCGATATCGTTGGCGGTCTGCATTCCGGCGTCCATCTCCCGCTAGACAATGGCGACTTCACGATCGGCTCCAGCGGCGAGGCCGATATCGTGTTGCGGGACGACGGCGTTGCGCCGCAGCATGTGGTGATCTGCATCGACGGCCATGAGGTCCGCGTGGAGGCCATCGGCGGCGCCTTGCGGGTCAACGAAGACGAGATTGAAGCCGGTCATGGCTACCGCTTGCGCTTGCCCGCAACCCTGACGATCGGGGCGGCGTCATTGACCTTGTCGCGGCCCGGAAGCGGCTCAAGTCTTGCGGAACGCCTGCCGCTGTTCGCAATGATTGCGGAGCGTCCTATCGCCGCCTCGGCGACGGTCGTGGGCGCCGCGCTTGCCACCGCTCTTGTCCTGCAGATCAGGGGGCACGCCCCGGCGCAGTCAAAGCCTCCGAATTTGGCGATGACCGACAGCGCCGTCCTGTCTTCGGCTGCCGTTCCGGCCAAGCTGACCGGCGGTTCTGCCGACGCCGACACAGCGGCGGGCGAATTGCGGGAGAAGCTGAAAACGGCAGGCATCGATACGATCAAACTGACGACGAACGGCACGCAGATCGTTGCCACGGGCAAGCTGCCGGAGAGCCGGGCCTCCGATTGGACGGCAGCCCAGCGTTGGTTCGACCGGACCTATGCCGCCAAACTCGTGCTGACATCCACTGTCTTCATCGGGCAGGCTGTTGCGCCGCCCGTGCTTCGTCTTCAGGCCATCTGGTACGGCGATCGGCCTTATATCATTGCCGAAAACGGCGCGCGCTATTATGAAGGCGCCGTCCTTGATAATGGCTGGATTTTGCAGCAGATTGGTGAAAGCGGCGTCACGCTCAAGAAGGACGAGGAGAAATTGACTCTGACCTTCCACTGACGCGGGGTCGCGGCTTCGATCCGCTAAGCTAAGCAGGTCTCATGGCAACGTCCAGAATCTCCGGTGAGCGGCTCGATGTCGTCCTGCAGCGGCTCCGCGACACCGAGGAGCCGAGCCCGCTCACCGACTCCGAAGAATTCCAGGCATTTTTGAGGGGCGCCTCGGAGCGGCAGCAGCCGGCTCAGTCTTCGGAGTCCCTGCTCATCGACTTCATCATGCCGATGATCGGTGACGCCCGGATCTTCGAGGAAAGCCACACCATCACGTTTGCTGCAATATTTGCGTGACGACGTTCTGCCCTATCTGAACGGGAATGAAGAGCTGACGGAACTGGCAACGAAGGTCATCAATGAGGAGATCGACCGCCACAAGTTCGTGCTCGAAAAGCGGCAGTCCGGCATCGCCGCCTGATCGGCGCTCCGGACAGGGCGGATCGTCCGGACACTGACATCTCCCCCGGTGAGACTATTGCTGTGCGGCGGCGATTTTGATCGTGCCGAGGGCGAGCGCGCGATCCCTCGGATTCGAAAGCCGCCGGATGGTCTCTGCGCGGCGCCAGCAGCTCGTCCACATCCTGGTCAGCCAGCGCGCCTGCCGCCGCGGCCTTTGCTTCGGCGGGCTTGCCGGAGATGGCGAGCGCCAGAATCAGATTGCGCCGGTGATAAGGCTTGATCCCGGAATAGGTAAGCGTCTGCTGGGCGAGGCCGATTGCCCTCGCAGGCTGGCCTAAAAGCGCCGCCGCCAGCGCTACATTGGTGGCGATGTCCGGATCGGTGCGGTTCATGCTGTAGGCCTGCTCGAATGAGGCGAGCGCTTCGCGCGGCTGGCCCGACATGATGTGTGCGACACCGAGACGGTCATAGGCCTCCGGTGAATTGACGAGCGGGGCGGCCTTGGCAAGCATTTCCAGACCGATTTCGACTTGGCCCGAGCGGATCAGGATGCTGCCGAGCCCGAGGAGCGCGCGGCTATCGTTGGCAGCCTTCGACAGCGCCTTTCGGTAAGCGTCCGCCGCGTCATTGTCACGATTGAGCTTCGCGTAGGCATCGCCAAGAGCGACGAAAATATCCGGCCCAGCATCGGGTTCCGCAGCAGCGCGCTCATAAAGCGGCAGAGCGGTCGCAACCGAGCCTCTGGACTCAACGTCGTTTGCCAAGCGAAGCAGATTGGCCGTGGGATTGCGGCCGCCCGTCCCGGCTTGGCCATTCGCGGCGGGAGGGTCTGCCAGCGCGCCGTTCGCCTGCACGTCCCCAGAGCTGTCCGTCCCAGCGCAGCCGCCGGCGATCAATGCGACCGTAAGACTAGCCACGATGCCGACCTTGCCGAATACGCCGCCCATGCCGCCCGCCCAAAGATTTCCCCCCAGTTCTGTGCCATCGCATCATGGCGCTAGCATGACTTCCCGGGCGAATGACCGGTCATGCTGTCGCCATTTGCGCGGGGCATGATAAAATTCGCAGAAGCGCCCTCGCAAAACGTCATCGGATGTGACAGCGTGAAAGACAACCAGACCGAAGAAAAAGCGCTTCCAGCGTCGCAAAAGAAGCTCAGGGACTCCAGAAAAAAGGGTCAGGTTTCCAGCAGCCGCGATTTCGTCTCGGGCTTCAGCTTGCTTGCCGTGCTCATCTATTTGCTGATGGTTTGGCCGGCCATTCGTGACCGCGTGCTCGAACTCGTTGCGCTGGTTTCGCGAATTTACCTCGAACCCTTCGACGCCGCCTCGCAGTCGGCAATCGCGCTTTCAATCAATGTGATCTGGCACTCGCTGCTTCCGGCGATCGCGGTGGTGATCCTTGTGAGCGTCGTTGCGGGCATGGTCGGCACCCTCGGGCCGGTGTTTTCTTTCGACTCCATCAAGCCGAATTTCGAGCACATCAATCCCGCCGCCGGTCTGAAGCGCATTTTCTCGATGCGCAATGTGGTGGAATTCGCCAAGAGCTCCGCCAAGGTCGTGCTGCTGGGAAGCGCGCTTTTCCTGGTGCTGCGCACATGGCTGCAAGCGATGTTTCATGTGCCGAATTGCGGGCAGTCGTGCGTCGTGCCGCTCCTTCTTGCCGCCGCGAAGCCGATTCTTGTCGTAGCGGCGCTGGCGTTCGTTCTGATCGGATTTTCGGATTTGGTCATCCAGCGCTGGCTTTTTCTGCGCGACATGAAGATGACCCGCACCGAGCAGAAGCGCGAACGCAAAGATATCGAGGGCGATCCGCTGATTCTCGGGGCACGCAAGCGCGAGCGGGTCCGGCAAAGCCGGGCGCCTCGGCTCGGGTTGGCGGCGGCGAGCTTTCTGATCAGCGGGGACGATCATATCGCCGGCGTGCGCTATAACCGGAAGGACATGCCGGTGCCGGTTGTCGTCATCAAATCACGCGGAAAGGCGGCCATCGCAATTCGCGAGGCGGCCGGTCAGCTCAACATTCCGATCACGGAAGATCCGCTGCTTGCGGTGGACCTCGCTGCCAAGCATCGCCCTGGGGACTATGTGCACCCAAGACATTTCGCGGCGATAGCCCGCATCCTCATCCAGCAGGGCTTGGTCTGATCTCGGCATCCGCCCGGAGGATGCCGTCTGGTCCCATTATTATTGAGGAGGCTCAACGCTGGTTTTTTCGCTATTTGAGCCGGCCGGTTCCCGGATACCGCCGCCCAGGGCGGGCGGCTTCGCGCCATCGATATAGGTCTGCGCGGCGCGAGCCGCGGGTGCCGCTGCAGCAGGACCCAGCTTGCGGCCCCGCGTCAGGTCTTTCTTGCGCTCCACCATCCGCTCAAGATTGTAATTGTTGGCGCATCCCGGCGGCAGGTGAGGCGGGCCACCATCGGCGGCGGAAGGCGTCGCGGGCGCAAGGCACGCTTCGGGAACGAGCACCCGTTTCTGGCGGCCGGTATCCGATACAATGTTCACATAGGCATATTCGGGTGAGTAGTCCGGCGCCGCGGCGAGCGTCGGATCGGGAGGGCTGTCATAGCAGGCGGGCAGCATCAGGACGCTCGAAAGCGCAGCCCACCGAAAAATGATCTTTCTCGTTATCATATCCCCCTCGCGCCGGTTATTTCAGGATGAAGCCCGAGGCCTTTTCGGCCTCCGGGCCCGTCAGGGCCGCACCTTTGCTCGTCGGATCGACGCCATCGGGTCGCCAAGCCGCTGGGGTGTCCATGCGGTCGAGTGGCGTCGCCAGATGCTGGTCGCTCACCGGATTGACGAGATAGGGCGTAATCAGGATGACGAGCTCGGTCTCATTGCGCTGATAGCGTTCGGAGCGGAACAGCTCGCCGAGCACTGGAACATCGCCCAGCCCCGGCATTTTATCGATGCTGTGCGTGACATTGCGCTGGAACAGCCCGGCGATGGCGAAAGTCTGTCCGCTCGCCACCTCGACAGTGGTTTCCGCTCGCCGGACGGTAAAGGCGGGGACGTTGAAGCCATTAGAGACAAAGCTATTCGTCGGATCGATAGCGCTCACCTCAGGCTTCACCGTCATCGCGATCCGGTTCTGCTTGATCATTGTCGGTGTGAAGTCCAGCGAGACGCCAAAAGTCTTGTACTGAAAGCCCACTAACGGGACTGTACCGGCTCCCTGAGTACCAGTGACCGGAACTGCGATGGGAATCTCGCCACCGGCGAGAAAATTTGCCGTCTTGCCGGTCACCGCCGTCAGATTTGGCTCGGCGAGCACCGTCAAAGCGCCGTTTCGCTGAAGTGCGTCGACCAGCACGTCGAGATTGACGTTGCCGATTTGGCCAATTGGGCTAGTGCCAATGCCATTGGTGGTCTGGAGGCTGGGGTTATTAGCATCGGCCTGGCCGGTTCGCGCGAGACCGAATTGAAAGCCGCCGGCACTCACCGCGATGTTCCAGTCGATCCCAAATGACCTGAGATCCTGCCGCGACACTTCGGCAAATCGCACCCGGATGTTGATCTGATTGGAGCCGGCAAGGGTTGAGTCATTGATCGGCGGCTGGTCGGAGGGCGTGTAGGTCTGCGCGACATTGGCGAGATCGACCGCCTGATCGATGGTTCGAGCCGTGCCTTTGACCGCGGCTCGGTGGCCGAAGATGAAGATATCGGCCGGCGCGTTGGGGCTCAGAATCTGCTTCGCCTCATTCGCCGCCGTTTCGTCCCAGACCACGCGCAGCAGCGCCGACCCTGCCAGCTTCGGGCCCCCGTCCGCGCCGCCAGGACGGTTCGACACGGCCATCAGATTGGTACGCCCGGCGTGCTTGCCGTAGACATAGACGAGATCCGGGGACACCACGCGGATGTCGGCGACGGTCGGATCGGCGATGAACACCAACTCGACCGGCTCATCGAAGCGCAGGAGCCGCCCCTGGCTGACCGGTACGGTGATCACGGTGTTCGAGGTCGGCGCGTCGCGGCGCATCTCCGGCGGCAGATAACCTCGGTCCTGAACGCGCTTATCCGGAACCACCCGCACGCCGTTCGATTGGCCGGATGCCTGCGCGAAATCGCGAATGTCCGCAAGTTTCCGGCTATCGGCCAGTTCCGGCTTCCACGAACTGTCCGCGGTCTTGCCGGCGAGCGCAATGTTCGTCTCCACCGACAGGCCGACATTGCCATCATCTGGCCCGGCGATCCCGGCAACGCGCACTGGCCAGGAGCTGCGCAGCGCGGCGGTGAGTCCCTGAGCGAGCGCCAATGCCCCCACGATCAGAACAACGAGACCGAGTGCGCTGAATGCGATCATGCGCCCACCGCACCTAAAGACATGCTTCGCCGAGGCAATGAAGCCATGCCGGCGACGCTCGGGCGGCGTGGCCGGACGATCCTCCGCTGTGTCCCTGCGTACAAGGTCGAATGGATCTATCTCGGCGACAGGCTCCTCAGGCCGCCCTTCCAATTCGTTCGCCATGTTCCCCCATCCCCCAAATGTCTACCCTGCCGCCTCCGACCCCTCCGGCCGCTTGATCCGGCCTGGCGAAGGCCAGCTCTGCGATGACGGCACGTCCGAAACAATCGTTGCGAGCGGCTGAACGCTGAACTCCGGCGTCAGCTCCTGATATGACAACACAGGCAGGTCGATGCCGTTGCGCATCAGCAGATTGCGCAAGTGCCGGCGCACATCCATTGATGCGAGCACGGCCGGCTTCACGTCCGGCTTGGTCGAGGCGAGAACGCGGCGAAACTGGTTGATGATCGGCCGCGCGACCGCCTCGGAAATACTGAGAAATGTACCCACGGTCGTGGGCCGGATGCCCGAGCGCAGCACCTCCTCGACATTCCTCTCCAGCACATAGGCGGCAATCACGCGATTGCGGTCCGCCGCCCGGAAGCAGATCTGCCGCCCGAGCGCCGTGCGCACATACTCGCCGAGCTGCAGCACGTCCTTTTCCTTGGGACCGTACTCGACAATGGCTTCCAGGATCAGCCGCAGGTTCCGGACCGGCACATTCTCTTCAACGAGACGACGCAAGATTTCGGCGATCTTCTGGATGGGAACGACATTTTGCGCCTCTTTGATGAGCTCGCCGAAGTCGCCCTCGGCGCGCGTCAGGATCGCGCGCGTCTCCTGGATGCCGACGAATTGCGGCGCGTAGCGGCGCAGCATCTGTCCGAGGCAGCGGCCGAGGACCTGGGTCGGCGTCAGGAAGGCGATGGCCGCATCATCGAGCCTCTCGCGATGCACCGTCTTCACCCAGATCGCATCGCGGCGGTCGATAAGCGGCGCGCCGCGCTCATAGGGGATGTCGGCGAGATCGAGACCGACAGGGTCTTCCATGATCAAGAGATAGTTCGCGGGAATATCGCCTTCCGCCAACGGCACGTCCTGCAGATCGATCCGGAAGCGATTGGCCTCAAGGCCGGTGTCGACGCGCAAGTCAATCGACGGAGTATTGATGCCGAGATCATCGATCAGATCATCCTGGATCAGGTCGACCTCACGCGCAAATGCGTGTTCGGTGATGGCGCCGCCGAGCTGCGGGCCGACGCAGACGATAATGCCGTGACCTGGAAGCGATGCGCGCTGCGACTGGGCGGGCTGGGCCGCTTCGGCGCGCGCGAGCTGCCTTTCGCCCACCGCAACGGGCTCCCCGCTGGCTTCGGCTTCAGCGTCGGCAGCGTCGCGGCGCTGAACGAAGAAGCCGCCGGCAAACAGCATTGCGGCGAGCGTAAGAAACACCAGCGTCGGAAAACCTGGAATGAAGGCGAGTCCCGCCACGATGCCGCCCGCAAGATAGAGCGCGCGCGGATCACGAATAAGCTGGCTGGTGATGTCCGAGCCGAGGTCGCGCTTTTCCTCGGTGGCGACGCGAGTGACGACGGTCCCGGCTCCAAGCGAGACCAGGAGAGCCGGGATCTGCGACACGAGGCCGTCGCCGACGGTCAAGAGCGAATAGGTCTCGATCGCCTGGCTGAAGCCGAAGCCCTTTTGCGCCATGCCGACCGTCAGACCACCGATCAGATTGACCAGGATGATGACGAGGCCGGCAATCGCATCGCCCTTCACGAATTTCATCGCGCCGTCCATGGCGCCGTAAAGATGGCTTTCGCGCTCCAGGGTGCGCCGCAGGAAGCGCGCCTCCTGCTGGGTGATATCGCCGTTCCGCAGCTCGTTATCGATGCTCATCTGCTTGCCGGGCAGGGCATCGAGGCTGAACCGGGCGGCAACCTCCGCGACACGTTCGCCGCCCTTGGTGATGACCACGAACTGCGCGATGGTGATGATGAAGAAGATCACCAGGCCGACCGCCACATTGCCGCCGACGACGAAGTCGCCGAATGCGCGAATGATCTCGCCGGCATCCGCTTGCAGAAGAATGAGGCGCGTCGTCGTTATGGTGATCGCCAGACGAAAGACGGTTGCAATAAGAATGACGGCCGGAAGCGATGAGAACTCCATCGGCGAGGTGATGTAAAAGCCGACGAGCAGGATCAGCAGCCCGGCGCTGATATTCATGGTGATGACGATATCGACCAGAAGCGTCGGCAGCGGAACGATCATCATGACCACCGCGGTCAGGACGATCATCGCAATGACCAGATCGCTTCGGCGAGATAGAGCGACGGCGAGCCTGGTTAAATTGTCAAGCATGGCTTGCCTGCCTGCGACGGAGGATGAAGTGCTGGAAGAAGCGGCGCGCGTCGGCCCGCTGCCCTGCGTACCAGAGCGCTCGGCTTTGCAGAAGATCGAGCGAGGGATCGTCGTCATCGAGGGAGCGCAAGCGCGCGATCACAGCGAGCGCCCGGTCGGGCGCGCCGTCGCTCAGGAATGTGTAAGCGAGGGTGCGCAGGATGGACCTGTTTTCTGGCTCAAGGTGGGAGGCGAGGAGCTGCAGCACAAGCGCGCGCTTGGTCTGCCCATGATTTGCGTAAATGAAACCGAGCGCATGCAGGAGCTGCAGGGTGTCGTCCTTCATGCCCGTCCTGGCGGTCCTCAACCACGGTGCGAAACCTGCGGAAGCCAGCCCGACAGTTGTCGCACAGATATGACATAAACATCGGGCAGCATGGCCAAACTCATACGGAATTCGGCATACGAAGTCGCAGCCTGCAACTAGCTAAGCGCTAATCCTGGCTTAAGTCAATCGTCAATAAACTCTTGTATTTCAAGCGGCAGTTGAGTAGTCTTTTATTGGATCTGGCCAATTTGGCAATAGTGTGGCCAATTCTTTACGTGGCGAATTTAGTATTGGCATAATTTTGTCTAACTTTTAGAATTTTCTAACAATTTGTAGAAAAAACGTGTGGCAATTGTGTGAATCTCGAGCGGTCGGCCAGCGTTTCGAGGACACATCACTGGGCTCATCGGCCTTGTCACTGTGTCATTCGGGCGGGTCCGGGCGGAAGGAAATCTTGGTGAGAAACGAAGTTGCGCGTAAGGGGTCGCCGTGCAGTCAGCATTTTCTGCGTCACGCATTGTGAGAATTTGCCGCCGATCACTCCCGTGGCGGCCGGTCAGAGCCGTCGCGCTCCTCTGCTGTGCCATCCTGCTGTCGGCATGCAATGTCCAGCTTTACGACAATCTCGACCAGCGGGAGGCCAATGAGATCGTCGCCGCGCTGTTCCGCCAGGGCATCCCGGCAGAGCGCGTCGTCGGCAAGAGCGGCAAATATGCGGTGACCGTCGATGAAAGCCGTTTCGCCAAATCCATCGCTATCTTGAACGATCAGGGTCTGCCCAAGCAGCAATTCGCAACGCTTGGGGAGGTCTTCAAGAATGACGGCATCGTCGCCTCGCCGGTCCAGGAGCGGGCGCAGATGATCTTCGCGCTCAGTCAGGAGCTGAGCAAGACCATCTCCGATATCGACGGCGTGCTGACCGCCCGCGTGCATCTCGTGCTTCCGGAGAACGATCCGCTGCGCCAGCAGCTCATTCCCTCATCCGCGTCGGTCTTCATCCGCCACGCCTCGAACATAAAGCTCGCAAATCTGGTGCCCCAGGTGAAGATGCTCGTTGCGAACGGCGTCGCGGGCCTTTCCTACGACAAGGTCTCGGTCGTGCTGGTGCCGGTCGATGTGCCTGTGACGCCGGTGACGGTAAGGCAGGACCAGGAGCTCGCTTCATTTCTCGGCATTTGGATGCATCGTGACAGCGTCACCCGCGCGGCCTGGCTGTTCTTTTTCCTGGTCGCCCTCGTTTTCGCGCTTGGCGGCTGGCTCGGTTTCTCGCTCGTCAATAAGCGCAGGCGCGTCTATCTGCTGCCGCCAAGCGGCCGGACCAAAGTGTCATGACCGTCTCCGGCTTCAGCGATCAGGCTTGGCGTGCGTTCAGCGACGACTTGATGGGGACGATCGATCCGCAGCGTTTGGCTCTCTGCTTCGATGGTCATATCGCTACCGATCTTTGCGAGAGACTGAAGGCGAGCATGCGCCTCAGAGAGCGTCTTGCCGGCATCGTCAGCGCCAGATTCGACTTGCTGCCTTTGCTTGAAGATCCGGGCGGCAGCGAGGGGGACAAGGCGGTGGCCATGGCGTCGCCGGAGGTGCTCTTGAAAATCGTTAGCTGTGCCGGGGCGATCTATTGGTCGGCGGCGATTGCGAATACGGTGCTGGCCGCCGATGTCGCGGCTCTTCAGAAAGAGATCGGCGAGGAACTGTGCGCATTCGCAGTGAAGCATCGCGATCTTGCCGGACCCGAGCTGACCTTGCCGCCGCGCGAGACGCTGACCGGCGAATTTTCCGATACAGGCTGGTGCTGTCTGGCCGCCTGGTGCGACGCTGTCGATCCGGCGATCGGCGTCCGGGTGCGTTTGAAGCTGCCGCCCCATGCGATCCTCGATGCGCCGCCGCCCGAAGAATTTCGGGAGCACGGGCCGGAGATCGTCCGCCGCGCCGCAATTGAATAGGTGAGCCATGCAGGACCAAGCCGCCTCGATATCGAAGGAGCTCCCCAAGCGACCGGGCGTGAAGATCATCCGTGCGGCCGAAGAAAGTGCTTGGCGCGACGGCTTCCGCTTTCTCGCCGAAGCCGAGGACGCCTATGCCGCCGAGCGCACCCGCGGTTATGCCGATGGGCTTGCCGCCGCCAGGCAGCAGGCGAGTAAGCTCGTAATCGAGACGGCCGAAAGGGTCGACCGGTATCTCGCCTCGATCGACAAGGAGGTCGCCGTGCTTGCCTTCGACATCGTGCGGCGCGTGCTTTCGGAATTCGACGACGCCGAACTCGTCGGGCGGGCGGCGACGGCGGCTCTTGCCGACTTCCGCGAGGCGAAGTCCGTCCGCGTCCGAATTCATCCATCGGCCGAGGCGCAGGCGCGCAGGACTTTGGCCGATCATCTCGGCGCGCAGTTGCGCCAGGTCCCCCATGTCGCGCTCGAACTAGACCAGGAACTGGACAAGCAGAGCTGCATCCTCTCGACCGAATTTGCCGTCGTCGAGGCGACCATCGAGACCCAGCTCGCGGCGATCGCGCAGGCAATGGGATTGCAGCTCGGAGATGCTGCCGAATGAGCGCGGCGGTGCCGGCCAGCGGAGACCGAATGGACCAGATCTTTCATCGTCTGCACACTGTCGTCCGGGAAGCGTCTCCACGCCGGCTTAAGGGGCGTGTGCGTAGTCTGCTCGGCGTCATCGTTCATGCGACCGTCCCCAATGTGCGCCTGGGTGAGCTCTGCTATCTCGTCGATCCAACGGGCGATCGCCGTGTGCTGGCCGAGGTCGTCGGCCTCACCGAGGATGTTGCGATCCTGACGCCGATCGGAGATCTGTCGGGCCTGTCGAGCCTCACCGAGGTCGAGCCGACAGGTCGTGAGCTGAGCATCCCCGTCGGGCCCGGATTGCTGGGCCGGGTCATCAGCGCGGTCGCCGAGCCACTCGATGGCGGGCCCTGGCCGCCCGACTGTATCGAAGGGCAGCGCCCGGTTGTCGCCGAGCCGCCGGAGCCGCTCGCCCGCGCGCTGATCAGCGAGCCGATCCAGCTCGGCATCCGGGCGATCGATGGGCTCTTGGCCTGCGGGCGAGGCCAGCGTATCGGCATTTTCGGCGAGCCGGGCGTCGGCAAGTCGAACCTGCTCGCCGAGATCGCGCGCAACACCAATGCCGAGGTCGTCGTCGTCGGGCTGGTCGGCGAGCGCGGCAGGGAGGTCCGCGAATTTCTCGATCGGCAGCTTGGTCCAGAGGGCCGGGCCAAGTCCGTCGTCGTCGCCGCCACCTCCGACCGCCCGGCGATGGAGCGCGTCAAGGCGGCTTATGTAGCCACCGCGATCGCCGAATATTTCCGCGACGCCGGCCATCATGTTCTCCTGCTCATGGACAGCTTGACGCGCTTTGCCCGCGCTCAGCGCGAGATCGGTCTCGCCGCCGGGGAGCCGCCGACAAGGCGCGGATTTCCGCCATCGCTGTTCGCGGCGCTTCCGCGTCTTCTGGAGCGCTCCGGTCCGGCGCCGGCGGGCTCGATCACCGGGGTCTACACCGTCCTTGTCGAAGGCGACGGCACGCTCGATCCGGTCGCCGAAGAGGTGCAGGCCATTCTCGACGGGCACATCATCTTGTCCTCCGATCTTGCCCAGCGGAACCATTTTCCGGCGATCGACGTGCTCCGCAGCCGGTCGCGCCTGATGGATGTCGTAAGCTCCGACGAGCACCGGCGCCAGGCGGCGCGCATCCGCGAGCTGATGGCCCGCTATCAGGAGGTCGAGCTGCTCGTCCGCGTCGGCGAGTACGAACGCGGCACCGACCAGATGACCGACGAGGCGATCGCCAAGATCGACCGCATCACCCGGTTCCTGCGCCAGCCGGCCGGGGAACGGTCGGATGCGGCCGATATGCGGGCGCAGATGAAGGAGCTTGCCGAATGACCCAGGACGGGCTCAAGCGTCTGTACCGGCTGCGCGAGCTTCGCAAGGAAAAGGCGCTTGAGAAAGTCACGGCGCGTCAGGCAGCATTGCGCCGCGCCGAGCATGAGCTGATCGAGGCGCAGAACGTGCTCGAAGATCATCTTCAAGCCACCCTGCAGCAGGAAGCATCCGGGCTCTCCGGTATGGTCGGAAAGACCCTCAGCCATGCCGAGATCTTCAGCTTCCGCTCGGAGCTGATGCTGCTGATCGAGCGGCTGGCGGCGCTGATGGCGGAGGAAAAGACGGCCGGCCAGATGCGCGAAATGGCGAAGGCGGAGCTGAAAGCGGCCACGGCCGTATTCCGGGATTATCATCGAAGCGCGGAAAAACTTGACCATGTCATCGTTCAGGGCGGCCGCAAGCTGATGAAAAAGCGGCTTGCCCTGTCCGAGGCGATCGACGACGAATTGCAGAATCGGCGTCGGGTGTCGAAGGAGGCCCGCTGACCAGGCGGGGCAGGGATCGCAATGCTTGATACAGCGGGCGCCGGTAGCAGCAAGCCGTCATACAATGGCTCTGCGCCACGGGCCGAGTGGCAGCCGGCGGTGCTGCGGGAGGTCAATCCGGATTTTGTCGAGGCGGTCAACGCGCTTTACCGGCGCCGCCCGTCGCGGAGATCGCAGCTTGCCGGGCGATCGCTGACATTCAAGCCGGTCTGGCGGCGTACATTGCCGATTGTCCCGGAGGCCTGGACCTTGACGCTCGACATCGACGGCGAGCCCGCCGAGCTGATCTGCCCGCAGGTGCTCGTCGACAGCCTCTTCAAGGACATCGAGGCCTCGATCGACAGGGAGGCGCTGTCCCCCGACATTCAGGCGCTGCTTCTCGAATTTGTTCTGAGCGATACGCTGGAGAAGATTGAGACCGTGCTCGGCTCGTTCGTTTCCCTTCATTCGGCGCATAAGGGGCTCGCCACCTGGATCGGCTACGACTATCCCGTGCTCGCGATCGAGATCGAGCTGGAAGGCGCTGCCAAGTCCTGGAGCACATTGCGGGCGAGCCACCGGCATCTCCAGCGCCTGGCGCAGGGCCTCGACTGGCTGCCGGGCGTGCAGAGGGCCGCGCCGGTTCTCGATCTGCCAATGCCGGTTAACCTGCGTCTTGCCTGCGTCGATCTCAGCTTCGCCGAGGTGAAAACCCTGCAGGCGGGGGATATCGTTCTCGTCGATGCTCATTGCCGCGAGCCGGAAACGGCAATCGCCGTGATAGGCGAAAGTCTGGTTGCTCCCGTCAAGATCCTGCCGACCGGCTACCAGCTTCTCGATCTTCCAAAGCCTGCAACAGGGTCGGCGCTGGACTGGTGTGTCGATCCGCCCGCCGGGCGGCTTGGGCCGCTCAGTGAGGGCGGGGCGATGGATGTGCCGATCCGCGTCTTCGTCGAATTGGGCCGCTTCGAGCTGTCCTTGGCCGCGCTTCCGGAATTGACGCGCGGGGCCCAGATCGGCGCCAATGCACTGCCGGGCGCCTGGCTTGATCTCATGGCTGCCGGCACGCTCATTGGCCATGGCGAGGTGACGGCGGTCGGCGGCAGCTTCGGCGTTCGGATCGTCAGGGCCTAAATGCGGGAAAGATCCGCCCAGGGGGCGGTCACAGGCGCGTGAGCCGCGCACGGACCGCGTAGCCGCCATAGATGTGCTCGGTCGCCGCTGTGAAGCCGATTTGCTCCGAAAGCGCCTCGATCCGCGCCTCGAAATCCGGGATCGGCGTCACCGAGAAGCGGGCGAGCCAGGTGCGCTGCAGATGCTGAAATAGCACGGGATAGCCGGCGAAATCGCCGAAATCGACAATGTGCAATTCGCCGCCAGACGCGACGCAGCCTGCGGCGGTCTCCACCACGCGCGGCCATGCGGGGATCATCGACAGTGCGTAGGATATGAAGACGCGATCGAAGCTCTGCACCCCGAAGAGCCTGCCCGCATCGAATGCCGTCGCATCGCCGACCGCAAGCGCGATGCGCGCGCCGAGACCACTTCGGGTTTTGGAGGCATGTGCAGTGCGCACCATTTCTTGCGAGACGTCGAGACCGTAAAGCCGCGCCTCGGGATAAAGCTGCGCAGTCTTGATCAGATTGCGGGCCGTGCCGCAGCCGAGTTCAAGGACGGTCCCGCGCTGCGGTACGCCAAGCTCCGCGATCAGACGATCGCGGCCGAGCAGATAATAGCGTCTCGTTGCGTCATAGATGAAGCGCTGGTGGCGATAGATGCCGTCCATCTTCTCGGCGGCCGAGCCGATGTCGAAGCTCTGGGTCATGACTTCAGCATATAGATGTGGAACCCTCCGTAGATTGCGGAGCGGTCCTTTCGGGTCAGCGCCCCTGACAGATCCGCGTCATAGTGCCAGCGCGAAAGAATGTCTGCAGGAACCCGTCCAGGCAGGACCGTCGGCTCGGCGGCGGTACGGAAGATAACGCGGGCGCCGGGACGCGCCGTGCGGCTGATCTCGCCCCATAGCCTGGTGAGGTCGGCATCGCCCATCCAGTCCTGGGCGTCGAGCAGCACATAGCGGTCGAAGACGCTCGCTGGCGCCCCCACAAGATGGCTGGTCATCGAGGCGTGATGAACCTCGACGCGCGCAACATTGCCGCGCACAGTCCCGAAATTGGCGCGGTCGAGATAGGGTGGCAGCGGCCCGCTCTCGGACAGCGGATAGCGGCGCCCGAATGCCTGCCAGGCAAAATAGTTCTCAGCAAGCGGAAAGCCGCAGGCAAGCCGTTCCAGACGCTGGCGCAGCACCTCTGCCATGCCGCCCTTCACGTCGCCGACAAGCGCGGCATATTGCGCGGGCGGAATGCCGAGCCCGTAAAGCGAGGCCGGCCGGTTGACGATCCAGCGGACCGTCCGGGTGCTGAACAGCGGCGCAAATTCACGCTCGAAAATATGGCGCTGCTCTTCGAGCGTTCGCGCCTTGAGGAGAGTGCGCGGATTGACGCCGTGGAGTCTGGCGACGAAATGGCTGGCGCCGATGAAATTGCCGAGAAGGCCGGCGTGGTAGAAATTATTGGCGAAGCGCCTGATCCGGCGCTGGCGGCTCAGCCCGTGGCGGCCATACCAATAGCCGGCGGTCGCCGCATCGAGATGCGGGAGAATGTACTGCCTGAAGGCGGCGATATTGGCCCTGGTATCGGCGGCGCCGAAGAAGCGGTAGAACGCGTGATAGTCCGGCAGATAACGGGCGGCGGCGAGCTTCAGCCGATTGAGGGCGACATGCGCGGCATTGATGTCGACCGCGGTGATGTGAGCGGCTGGGCGGTCAGGTAACTGAGCACATTGCAGCCGCCGGAGGCGATGGTGATGATGCGACTGTCATGGTCAAGCTCCAGCGCTTCGAGATCGACCGCGGGATCTTCCCAGATCTGCGGATAAACGAGATTCGAGAATGCCAGCGCGAAAAGCCGCTCGCGCAGACCCTCCGCTGAAAGCAGCCTGCTTCGGTATACGGCGGCGCCGATCATTCTGCCGCTTTTCGGCTTGGTGTCCTTAGCCACATCGACCAATGCTGCCTCCTTCGTCTCATGGGGCCGAGCGTTGACTCTCCCTCCGCGTCATTTGCCCAGGCAGTGCCGGGGATGGCGAAATGTCAATCATGCAGGTCTTGCAAATCGGTCTGCGCCTCAACCGATCGGCTCGGTGCATGGCGGCGCAACGCCGTCTCCACCGTCTCGATCGCGGGGATTGGGACCGGCAAGGGAAGGGTGATCTGGCCGGGGTCAACGTTAAGAGCCGGGCGGTCATGCCAGCGGATCAAGCGAAATCGTCCATCGTGATCTTCTGCGATGGCGGTGCGGCTTTCGACCCAGTCGCCGCAATTGATGTAGCGCACGCCCTCGATCATCCGGTCCGCCGCATGGTGAATATGGCCGCAGATCACGCCATCGGCCTTGCGCCGTTTGGTCTCTTCCGCAATTGCGTGCTCGAATTCGCCGATGAAATTCACCGCACTCTTCACCCGCAGCTTGAGATAGGCCGAAAGCGACCAATAGCCGAAGCCGAAATGCCGCCTGATCCAGTTCAGCGGATGATTGCACCACAGCGCGATTTCATAAGATCGGTCCCCGAGAAGGGCCAGCCACCTAGCGTAACGCACCACCATATCGAACTCATCGCCATGCATGACCCAGAAACGGCGTCCGTCCGGCGTCTCGTGCATGACGTCATGGTAGATCTCGATGCCGCCGAAATGCATGCCGCAATAGGACCGCATCGCTTCGTCGTGATTGCCGGGGATGAAGATGATCCGCGTTCCCTTGCGGGCTTTGCGCAGAAGCTTTTGGAGCACGTCATTATGCGATTGTAGCCAGATCGCGCCTCCCCGCCGGACGCGCCAGAAGTCGATGATGTCGCCGACCAGATAGATTGTCGCCGCGTCGTGATCGCGCAGAAAATCCAGCAAGGCGTCGGCCTGGCAAGCCCGCGTGCCGAGATGAATGTCGGAGATGAAGAGCGTTCGGAAGGTCGTGGCGCCGTGATGGCCGCTTTCCCTGGAGCTGCTAGCGTCGTCCGCGCCCAGAATCGTTCCTCCGGTTAAATTTCATTTGAGAAAGCATGAATTCATTTCAGCTTTGTGACAGGGCGATAGGCAGGGCCCTCCACAGACATGCCGGAACGGCGGATCGCGTACCGCGCACGGGCTCAAACGCCCAAACGCCAGCGCCGATGTCACGTCGCTCCGTGCACCCGTAAGGCGCGCTGAAAAGATATGTTAACAATTAATATTCAGCGATATGGTCTTAAAAATGATGCTTGACAAATGACTTTCGATGAATGAGGGGTGAATCTTCGCGAGGCTGAGGGCTCTCCATTGATCACCGCAGCGCAGCTCAGGGCGGCGCGTGCGCTCTTAGGAATCGACCAGAAGACGCTCGCCGACATGGCTGGCGTCTCCCTGCCCACGATTCAGCGCATGGAGGCCAGCGAGGGGACCGTGCGTGGCAATGTCGACACTTTGACCAAGGTCGTGGACGCTCTGGACCGCGCCGGCGTCGAGCTTCTTTATGTCGGCGGCCGGGGCGTGAGACTGAAGGAGCAGCCCAGGAATGATTGATCCGGGGAACCCGCTCCACCTCATGGCGCTTGCCGTCGCCCTCTTCGGCGCCGCCGCTGGCATCGCCGTCCTGCTTCACCGGCGATGGCTTACCGTCGTCTACGTGATTTGTCTGGCCGCAGCACTCATAGCGATGGCGACGGATTTGACGGTGATGCTGAGGGGGACGGTCACCTCGGCGCATCTGCCCTTCGGCTTGCCGACCATCGGGCTGCGGTTTCGGCTCGATGCGCTGAGCGCCTTTTTCGGCGTCGTCGTCAATCTCGGTATTCTAGCAGCGTCCCTTTACGGGCTGGGGCTGGATCGAGACCATGACCTGTCTCCACGCGTAGAGCCGTTTTTTCCTGCCTTCGCCGCCGCGATGAATGCCGTTCTGCTCGCGGACGATGCTTTCGGCTTCCTGTTCTTTTGGGAACTGATGTCCGTCACTTCCTGGGCGCTCGTTCTGGCTCGCCACGAGGATCCGGAGTCGCGCCGGGCGGCTCATGTTTACCTTGTCATGGCCAGCATCGGCACAGTCGCCCTGCTGTTTGCGTTCGGAGGGATGGCTGGACCGGCGGGCGGCTACGATTTCAATGCGATCCGTGCGGCCAAGCTTGACCCGATCGTGGTCGGGCTCATTCTTGGCGCGGTGCTGGTCGGGACCGGCTCGAAGGCCGGGATCATTCCGCTCCACGCCTGGCTGCCGCTGGCCCATCCGGCTGCGCCGAGCCACGTCTCAGCATTGATGAGCGGTGTGATGACCAAGGTTGCGGTCTACGGACTGATCCGCGTCGTCTTCGATCTGCTCGGTGCGCCGTCCTTGTGGACGAGCGCGGCTGTGCTCATTCTAGGCGGAGCCAGCGCGTTGCTCGGCGTCCTCTACGCATTGATGCAGCATGATCTGAAACGCCTCCTTGCCTATCATACGGTCGAAAATATCGGCATCATCTTCATCGGCCTGGGGTTGTCCCTTGCTTTCCGCGCCAGCAATTACCCGGAATTGGCGGCATTGGCGCTGACCGCCGCGCTGTTCCACGTTTTCAATCACTCGCTCTTCAAGTCGCTGCTGTTTCTGGGGGCCGGCGCGGTGCTTCACGCCACAGGCAAGCGCGATCTGGAAGAGCTGGGCGGGCTCATTCACCGCATGCCGGCGACCAGCGCCACATTTCTGATCGGCTGCATCGCCATTTCTGCCCTCCCGCCATTGAATGGCTTCGTCTCGGAATGGCTGACGTTTCAGGCTATTTTGCAAAGCCCGAGCCTGCCGCTGTTGCAGCTAAAGGTGCTGGTGCCGACCGTCGGCGCGGTCCTTGCTCTGTCGGCCGCCCTTGCGGCCGCCTGCTTCGTCAAGGCGTTCGGAATTACTTTTCTCGGCCGGCCGCGCACGGAGGCGGCGCGACAGGCGAGCGAAGTCAACCGCTTCGCGCTTTCGGCTATGTATTTGCTTGCCGCCCTCTGCGTGCTGGCGGGTCTGTTCCCGGGCTTCGTCATCGATGCCCTCTCACCGCTCAATCTCGCCTTGGTCGGCGAACGGATGCCGACCCAGGCCAACATCGCCTGGCTGTCGATCGTGCCGATTGGCGCGTCGCAAAGCTCGTATAACGGCCTGTTGATTTTTCTCTTCATGATGGTCTCGGCCGGCATGACGGCATTCGTCGTCCGCCACGTGGCATCACATTCGCTGCGCCGCGCGCCGGCATGGGACTGCGGATTTCCGGATCCGAGCCCCAACACTCAGTATACGGCCAGCAGCTTCGCCCAGCCGATCCGCCGCGTTTACGGCACGGTCGTATTCAGCGCCGCAGACCATGTCGAAATGCCGCCGCCCGGCAGCATGGCCCCGGCGCGCTTCCATGTCAGTCTGCATGACCACATCTGGGACGCGCTCTATGCAGCGCCAGCTCAGCAGGTGGTCAGCTTGTCTCGGAAACTCAACATCATGCAGTTTCTGACCATCCGCCGGTATCTCATTTTGATGTTCTTCGTCCTCATCATCCTGCTTGTCGCAGTGTCGGTGGGAACCTGATGCTCGAATCACTGCCTTCCTTTTTCGGCCAGGGCATTCAGATGGCCCTGGTCCTGTTGATCGCCCCGGGCATTGCCGGCCTTGCGCGTATCGTCAAGGCACGCCTGATGCGCCGCCACGGACCGCCGCTCTCGCAGGCTTATCGGGATCTCGCCAAGCTGCTTCGCAAGGAGGCGATCGTCGCGGAAAGCGCGTCCTGGCTGTTTCGCGCGGCGCCTTACATCATCTTTGCTCTCGCCTGGATCGCCGCCGCGCTAGTGCCGACCTTCGCCACCGGATTGCTGTTTAGCTGGACCGGCGACGTCATCGTGATCATCGCGCTCCTGGGCAGCGCGCGTTTCTTCCAGACGCTGGCCGGCATGGATGTCGGCACGGCTTTCGGCGGCATCGGCTCGTCGCGCGAGGTGATGATCGCGAGCCTTGCCGAGCCGGCCATGCTGCTCGTCGTGCTCAATCTCGCGCTCGCTGCCGGATCAAGCCGCCTGCCGGTCATCGCGGACCATTTTGTCTCCCAGCCTCTGACCATCCGCATTGCCCTGGCGCTCGCGCTTATAGCATTGCTCGTTGTCGCGCTCGCGGAGAACGCCAGGATCCCGGTTGACAATCCGGCGACGCATCTCGAACTCACCATGGTGCATGAAGCCATGGTGCTCGAATATTCCGGGCGGCACCTCGCCATGATCGAGGCGGCGAGCCAGTTGAAGCTCGTCATGTACATCTCGCTGGTCATCTGCCTTTTCGTCCCGTTCGGCATTGCCACGGTGGATGCCGGCATCATCGCCTGGATCGCGGGTCTGGCTTCTTACCTCGCCAAGCTTGTCCTGGCAGCGGTCGCGCTCGGGGTCTGGGAACTCAGCATCGCCAAGATGCGCGTCTTCCGGGTGAGCGAATTTTTGAGCGTTGCGTTCATTTTTGCATTTCTGGCGGTGATGCTCGCCTTCCTGACGCAGGAGGTTCTGCAGTGAACCACGCCTATGACGTCTCCCATTTCCTTGCCGGTCTGATGCTGGTCGCCAGCTTTGCCCTCATCTACCAGGACCGCGTGATCGCGGTGCTGCGGACCTTCGCCATCCAGGCGATCATTCTGTCGCTCGCCGTGGCCTGGGAGGCATGGGTGCAGGATCGCCCGCATCTGTTCATCACCGCCGCGCTCGCCATCGGCCTGAAGGGTTTCATCATTCCGATGGCACTCCACCGCATGATCTTTCGCCTCGGCATTCACCGTGAGGTCGAGCAGGTCGTGGGCGTCGGCGTCACCATGCTGCTCGGGCTCGGGCTGGTTGCCCTGTCGCTTGTCCTGAGCCTGAAGGCGACCGCGGGCGCCCCATCGGTGGCGCGCGAGGGCCTGGCAATCTCGCTGGCCATTATTCTGCTCGGTCTCTTGATGATGATCACGCGCCGCAATGCCGTGACGCAGATCATCGGCTTCATGTCGATCGAGAACGGCCTGATTTTGGGCGCAACCGGCGCACGCGGAATGCCGCTCGTCGTCGAGATCAGCGTTGCCTTTTCCGTGCTGATCGCGCTCTTCGTCTTCGCGATGTTCGTTTTCCGCATTCGCGAGCGTTTCGACACCGTAGATGTCGCCGCGCTCGAAAGCGTGCGAGGCGACCGGCAATGAGCGGCTGGGTCTATGCCGTCATCGCCATCCCGTTCACCGCCGCTGCGGTCCTCGTCATGCTGCCGGGCTATCGTCTGACCGCGGCGCTCAATGTGCTGGCCTCGTTTCTGACGTTCCTGGCCGGCCTGAATTTACTGCGGGTCGGAACGGGGCTCGACAATTATCTGATCGTCGACGATGTGAACATCGTCTTCATCATCCTCAACACGCTGGTAGGCTTCACGGCCGCTACCTTCAGCGCCAGTTACATCGGCCATGAGATTGCGACCGGGCGGGTTACGTCGCTGGCCGTGCGCTTCTATCACGCCATGTACCAGGCGATGATCGGCGCGATGAACCTCGCGCTGCTTTCGGACAATATCGGTCTCATCTGGGTTGGCCTGGAACTGGCGACGCTGATCACGGTCGTCATGGTCGGGCTCTACCGCACGCCCGAAGCCATCGAGGCGGCGTGGAAATATTTCATTCTCGGCAGTGTCGGCATTTCGCTGGCCTTCTTTGGAACCATCCTGACCTATCTCGCCGGACAGGGTGCGCTCGGCGAGGGCGCGCCGGCGATGTCCTGGAACCTGCTGCATGCGAACGCCGCCAAGCTCGACGTCGCGCTGCTCAATCTCGCATTCGTCTTCCTTCTGGTCGGCTATGGTACGAAGGTCGGCCTGGCGCCGCTCCACGCCTGGTTGCCCGATGCACATTCGGAAGGGCCGACGCCGATCAGTGCAGTTCTGTCCGGGCTGCTATTGAACGTTGCCCTGTATGCGATCCTGCGATTCAAAATGCTGATCGCGGCGAATCCGCTGGCGATGCGGCCGGGCCCGATCCTCGTGGTCATGGGCCTTGTCTCGCTGATCTTTGCGGCATTCATGCTCTATCAGCGGCGGGACATCAAACGGCTCTTCGCCTATTCCTCGATCGAGCATATGGGGCTGATCACCTTTGCCTTCGGCATGGGCGGGCCGCTCGCTAATTTTGCCGGGCTCCTGCATATGGCGATGCACAGCCTGACGAAGTCGGCGATCTTTTTTGCCGTCGGGCGCGTCGCCCAGGCCAAGGGCACGCAGCGCATTGCCGACATTCGCGGACTGAGCGTCACGCATCCGGGTCTCGCCATCGGCCTAGGCCTCGGCGTTCTGGCTATTGCCGGGCTGCCTCCATTCGGCGTATTCATGAGCGAGTTTCTCCTCATCACGACGACCTTCGCGCGAGACCCATGGCTGGCGCCGATGCCGGCATTCGGGCTGATCGTGGCGTTCGGCGCGCTGCTCCTGCGCTTGCAGGGAATGTTGTTCGGGGCGCCGACCGGAGCCTCGAACACGGTCAGCGCCTCGCCGGTTCCTTTCGTGCTCCATCTCGTCCTGGTGCTGATTGCCGGCGTTTATCTTCCAGGCACCCTGGTGAACTGGTTCCAGCGCGCGGCGGAGTTTCTGGGATGAGTGATGCAGGCCCCAGGGAGATTGAGAAAATCGTCGCCAGCGGCGTTGCCGGTCGTGATGGATTCATCCGCGTTGATGTTGCCGAGGACAAATGGAGCGAGCTGGGGCTTGCCTGTGCCGGGGGCGATTGCGATCTTCTGGCGCTCTGGTTCGACGACGGCCGCGCGCGCGTGGCGCTGCGCGATCGCGACAGCGGTGCACGGACGATCGCCTCGCTTGCATGTGCCGGGGGCCGCTTTCCCTCGATCGGCCGCGTGCATGCACCGGCGATCCGACTGGAACGGGCCATGCGCGACCTTTATGGCTGCGTGCCCGTGGGACTTCAGGACGATCGGCCATGGCTCGATCATGGGGTCTGGCCCGCGTCGGCCGATGCGGCGAAGCGCGGGAAATACCGCTTCCTTCCTGTCGAGGGCGAAGGGCTGCATCAAATTCCGGTTGGCCCGGTTCACGCCGGCATCATCGAGCCCGGCCATTTCCGCTTCACTGCCAATGGCGAAACCGTTGTCAGGCTCGAAGAGCGCCTCGGCTATGTCCACAAAGGCATCGAAACGCTCTGTGCCGGCAGGTCGATCGAGGAGGTAGCGCGCATCATCGGACGCGTTTCCGGTGACAGCACGGTCGCCTACGCTTTCGCTTTCGCGCGCGCCGTCGAGGCTGTCTGCGGCACCGAGGTTCCCGAACGCGCGCAACTGCTGCGCGGGATCATGGCGGAACTTGAGCGGATCTCGCATCACATCAATGATTTCGGCGCCATCTGCAACGATGTCAGCGCAGTGGCGATCCACGCGCAATGCACCTTGCTGCGGGAAAGGATTCTGCAGACGGCGCATCGTTGCTTTGCCCACCGGATGATGATGGACGGCATCGCGCCGGGCGGCGTTGCCGTCGATCTGAACGAAGAGGATGCCGATGAGCTGCGACGGCTCCTCCGGATCTCCGAACGGGAATTCGAAACCGTTCTTCGCGTCTATGATGAATCGCCGTCGATCCAGGATCGAACCGTGACGACGGGCATCGTCCGCGCCGAATTGGTGCGGCAGTTTGCGGCCGGCGGCTACATCGGCCGCGCGGCAGGCCGTGACTTCGATACCCGCCGCGAGATTCCGTATGCGCCCTATGTTGGGCTCGAATTCACGGTGCCCATCCGCACCGAGGGCGATGTGGATTCTCGCGCCATGGTTCGCGCCGAGGAGGTTAAGCAGAGTATCGCCATCATACGTCAGCTTCTCGACCGGCTGGAGCCAGGGGCGGTCCGCTCGGAAATTGCCCCGACCGCTGGCGAAGGCGCCGCAGTCGCCGAGGCGTTCCGCGGCGATCTATTCGTCACGGTACGCCTCGATGGCGAGGGAAACATCGCGCACTGCCATGCGCGCGATGCGTCATGGTTTCAATGGCCGCTATTGGAGGCGGCGATCGAAGGCAACATCGTCGCGGATTTCCCCGTGTGTAACAAATCTTTCAACTGCTCCTATTCGGGTCACGATATTTGAGGCCGGCATGCAAAGGCTGCTTCTTCAAGCATTGCTCAAAGGGACCGCGGTGGCCGGCCGGCCGGCGGCAAGCCAGGAGATGCTGGCGGAGGCCGCCCGGTCGCTTGCCGAGCGGGCAAGGCGGCGGCTCGGCCGGTCTCTGGCCATTCGCGAAGTGGACGCGGGCTCCTGCAATGGCTGCGAACTTGAGATCCATGCGCTGAACAATCCGGTTTACGACATCGAGCGCTTCGGCCTGAAATTCGTCGCCTCGCCCCGCCACGCCGACGTGCTTCTGGTGACGGGTCCTGTGACCTGGAACATGAAGGAGGCGCTGGAGCGCACTTATGCAGCGACGCCGGAGCCGAAATGGGTTGTCGCCGTCGGCGACTGTGCCCGCGATTGCGGCGTTTTCGCCGGCAGCAAAGCCTGTGTCGGCCCCGTCTCCGCGGTGATCCCCGTCGATCTCCACGTCCCAGGATGCCCGCCGCCCCCGATCGAAATTCTCAAGGGGTTGCTCGCGCTTATGGACGGAGTGACCGGGCGGCGGACACGCGAAAAAGACGAGCAGGTTGTATGATAATGCGCCGGTCTTTAACCATCTGTGCCCAGCACTGGCCAGCGTTCACGCAATATCGACGCCCGCAGGGAACAATGACGTGGAACTGGCGCATGACTTGCGCGTTCCGCCACCGGATTAATCCGGAACAAAAAGGATCCATCTTCAATGAACATCGAGCTCTCTCGGCGCCACTTTCTGCAGGGCGCCGGAGCGGGCTTGGCATTTACCTCGCTAGACGCGCTCGGGTTCGGCGCCGTCGAGGCGGCCTACGCAAATTCGATAAGGCCCTTCAAACTCCTTGGCACCACGCAAACCCGCACAATTTGTGTGGCTCGCACCGTCAATCGGTCGGTCGCATGAGCTAAGTGTGGCTGCCGGATGCCCCATGCCCGGAGCGCACGAACCCGCGCAAAGGCAGTCAGGTTTTTGGCTAATCGCGCCGAGGATCGGCCTGTAAAATCCACATCAAGCAGTAATTGCCGAGGCCAGGATGTAATTGATCTTGATCTTCAGAGCATTTTCAGCAAATTAATGTTAAAATTGTAATAGATCGATGATACAGAATTGTGAATTATGAAGGTTCTGTGACTCTGGCAGAGATTATGCTTTCCATTCAAGGAATTGTCCGAAAACATGGTAGCCATTTCTTTTTCCACAAATATTCCGCTGGACAGATGCAGTGCGCTCCGGCGCCCAGTCCGGTTGCTCATCTTTCTGTCGGATGCGCTGGTCCTCGTCTTGTTCAGCGGCGGCCTGCCTTTGATGCGGAACGGCTCGTTTTCGGGCACAGGATGAGCGCGCGTCGGTTGCCTCGTACGCTGCGGGAACGCAATCACGGCGAGCGACCCGTGTGGGGCTCAGCGCGCTCGAACCTGACACGGTGCTTCGGCCTAAGGTCGCGTTTCCGTCTTGCACGCCCGCAACTCATTCAAGGTGCCGCTCAAATCGGCAATGACCCGTTGGCTCGAGCCAGGGACGGATTTGTCTCTGCGGACGGATTTGTGTTTGCGATCCGTACCATGCCACAAGCCATCCCCTACACCGATGGAAAGCATCGTTCGTGAAGCTCCCACTTTCCGCATTCATCATAACGCAGAACGAGGAATTGCGACTTCCGCGCTGCCTCAACTCGCTTGTGCCCTGGGTAGGCGAGATCGTTCTGGTTGACGCAGGAAGCACCGACCGAACCGTCGAAATTGCCGAATCCTATGGCGCCCGCGTGGTCCGTCGGCATTGGACGGGCTATGGTCCGCAAAAGCGTTTCGCCGAGCAGCTATGCCATTATGACTGGGTGTTGAATGTCGACGCCGATGAGGTTCTGACGCCGGAAAGTGCCGCTGAGATCCAAAGCCTGTTCGACGGCGAGGAACCCGCCCCGGCGGCCTATCGGGTTCGCATCCTCAACGTTTATCCCGGCCAAATCAGACCGCGCCTATGGGCGAACGACTACAACGTCGTCAGGCTTTATCACCGATCCGTCGCTTCATATTCCGACGACCCCGTTTATGACCGGGTGGACATCGGCAAAGGGCGGCCGGAGCAGCTTAAGGCTCCAATCTATCATTATACGAACATTTCTGTTGCCCACGCGGTTCAGAAGGCTTTGGCGTTCAGCAAGTTCCGCGCCGAGACCTCGGGCGCGCGCTCGATTCCGCTGCTGAGGCTGAGGCTGTTTCTGGAATTCCCGATGGTCTTTTTCAAGACCTATATCGGGCGGCGGCATTTCACCGGCGGGTGGCAGGGATATTATTTCGCGCTCTGCCACGCTTTCATGCGGACAACCCGAATTGCACTGCTGCTTGAGGACCGACAGGGGGAATTGCGGCAGATAGGTCGAAATCCTGCCTCCGGAGAGGATCAATCGCACAATTCCCAGCGGTTGACTCGGATGCACCAGCTTTCGTTTCGGTGTCGCGGATGGATGGCCATGAAGCGTTCAGATAACGCGAAGCCCTAAAAATATACATGCTACAACGATATAGTGCAAATACGAGAGACGTAATCAAGTTATTCACTATGGGATCGAATATATATTGTATTCATGATAGGTAAAATACCATGTCAACTTGACGCAATTGAAGTAGCACAGTCCAAGTTGAACAGAGGCGTCGTTCATCACGGAAAAATTTTTCTTTAAACTTTCAACATCAGCCGTGATTTCGGCAGCGCCGGAGCGGGTCGCGCTGATCCTCGGCGTCGCTTCCCGACGCTCTGGTCGAGTCCGCCCGGCTTCCGGAAGACGCCATTTCTGGTGAAGCCCACCCTGGTAATTTGTGCACTCGTGCGCATAACGTTCACACGGAGATTACGAACAGCTGCGCAAAGCGGCGAAAATCTGTGGGCACGAATGTGCATGTTCATGTACTAACCCGATGAGCTTATTCGAAAAGTGATGAAATTTCAAAAACACAGATTCTGCGTCGCGCCGATGATGGAGTGGACAGACCGGCATTGCCGCTATTTCCACCGCCAGCTCACGCGCCATGCGCGGCTCTATACCGAGATGGTGACGGCGCCCGCGATCATTCATGGCAAGCGCGAGAAGCTGATTGGTTTCGATCCCGCGGAGCACCCTGTCGCGCTGCAGATCGGCGGCAGCGATCCGCGAGAGCTTGCAGCGGCCGCGCAAGTCGGCGAGAGTTTCGGCTATGACGAAATCAATCTCAATGTCGGCTGCCCGTCCGACCGCGTGCAGGCGGGCCGGTTCGGCGCCTGCCTGATGGCCGAGCCGCGGCTCGTCGCCGAATGCGTCGCGGCCATGCGTACCGCAATTAGCGTGCCTGTAACGGTAAAATGCCGGATCGGCATCGACGATCAGGACAGCGAGGCCGATTTCGCCCGTTTCATCGAGACCGTCGCCGCAGCGGGCTGCGACACCTTCATCGTTCACGCGCGCAAAGCCTGGCTGCGCGGTCTCAGCCCGAAAGAAAACCGCGAGTTGCCGCCGCTCGACTATCAGCGGGTTTACCGGCTCAAAGCTGCGCGGCCTGATCTGACGATCATCGTCAATGGCGGGATCAGGACGCTTGGCGAAGCGGAAGCGCACCTTGCCCATGTCGGCGGGGTCATGCTGGGGCGGGCGGCCTATCAGAACCCGGCGATGCTCATATCGGTCGATGAGCGGTTTTTCGGCGGTCCCCATCGCGGGATGCAGCCCATCCGCCGCGATTATGCGGATGGTTCCCTATATCGAGCGTCAGCTCGCGCGCGGCGAAAAGCTCTCTTCGATCACGCGGCATATGCTCGGCCTCGCCCATGGGCTGGCGGGCGCCAAAGCTTTCCGGCGGCATCTGACGGAAGGCGCGATCAGGCCGGGCGCGGGCCTGGAGGTGATTTTTGAGGCGCTGCGCCATCTGCGGCTGGAGACAGTGGAGGCGCTGTCTCAGGCTGCAGAATAATTGACGCTCCGCTTCCGCTCATAGCCAGGCAAATCGCTCCGCGGCCCCGACAATCTCATGAATGATCCCTGCCTCCGTCATTGCGTGGCCCGCATCCGGTACGATGCGCAGATCGGCTTCGGGCCAGGCGGTCTTCAGATCCCAGGCGTTGCGCAAAGGCGTGACCACGTCATATCGCCCATGAACGATCACGCCGGGGATATGCCGGATTTTTGCAGCATCGCGCAAGAGCTGGCCGTCGCATTCGAAGAAGCCGCGATTGACGAAATAATGCGCTTCGATCCGGGCGAAGGCGAGGGCGTAGACCTCTTCCCGGAATTTGCTGACCCGGTCTGGGTCGGCAATGAGCGACAAGGTCGTGCCCTCCCAGCCGCTCCAGGCGCGCGCCGCTTCAAGCTGGGCGGTCTTGTCGGGGCCGGCGAGCCGCCGGTGATAGGCGGCGATCATGTCACTCCGCTCCGCCAGCGGGATGGGTTTCAGATAGTCGTCGAATGCGTCGGGGAAAATCCAGCTGCAGCCTTCCTGGTAAAACCATAACAGCTCCGTACGCCTTAGCAGGAAAATGCCGCGCAGGATCAGCTCGGACACGCGCTCCGGGTGCGTCTCGGCATAGGCCAGCGCTAGCGTCGAGCCCCAGGAGCCGCCGCAAAGCTGCCAGCGCTCGATGCCGAGATGGCTGCGCAGCGCCTCCATATCCGCAACCAGATGCCAAGTGGTGTTGTCTTCGAGCGAGGCGTGCGGCACCGAGCGGCCGCAGCCGCGCTGGTCGAAAAGGATGATGCGGTAGCGGGCAGGGTCGTGGTAGCGCCGCATTGTCGGGTTCGATCCGCCCCCTGGTCCGCCATGCACCATCAGCACGGGCTTGCCGCCCGGATTGCCGCATTCCTCGAAATAGACGCAGTGCAGATCGGAGACAGCGAGCGTCCCGGTGCGGTATGGTTGAATTTCTGGAAAAAAGCCACTTCGGGCGGATTGAACCATCGCTTTCGCGTCCCGCTCCCCCCGGCTGCGAGGAGCCACACAAAACCGGAACTAGGGCTTAGCCGCCTTGCCGCGGGCAGCAAGGCGCGTGAGCCGGGCGTGGACCGTTTCGCCGCTCGGTATACGCATTTCATCCAGGATTTCGAGCGTCGCCGCGCTGGGCTTCGGAGAAATGAAGCTTCCCGCCAGGGCGGCGAGAGCAGAGACCGGAACGCCGAGCAGCCCTGCCGTAAGCCCGTCAACGCCGAACCACGGGACGCCGCCCCTCGCCGTCATCACGATGTAGGCGCCTGTCGCGGCAAATCCGGCTAGGATGCCGCAGGCGGCGCCGAACACGGTCAGCCCCCGCCACCAGACTGCCATGGCGAGAGGCGCGAAAAAGCTGCCCGCGCAGAGGGATGCTGCCCAGATCATCAGCCGCAGCGGGTCGAGGTCTTGCCGGCCAGCGACCCAGACCGCGGCGGCAGCAAAAGCGATCATGGCGATGCGGGCGACCAGAAGCCGTCTTGCCGGCGAGGCCGAGCGGTGGAAGACATAGTAGAAATCGTTGCTGAGCGCCGTGCCGAGCGAGACGAGCTGACCGCCCGCGGCCGCGAGCACCGCGCCGATGGCGGCGGCGCCGACGCCCCCGACGAGCACGAACGGAAACTGGTTGATGACCGGCAGCATCAGCGCCACCGAGTCGCGGCTGAACAGGATCTTAGCGCTGCCGAGCGCCGGGTCGAGCGGATTGGGCGAGAGGGTGATGAGGCCGAGCTGAGACAGCAGGTTTCCCCACTCCGGAATTTGCGCCGCTGGCAGGCCCATCAGCTGCTTCGTCACCTGAAATTTGGCGAAGGCTGCATAGGCCGGGATGGTCAAAGCGATGAGCCCGACGAGCAAGGCTGCCCAGCCGAAAGATTTGCGTAGCGCCGAAATGCTTGGCGGCGTGGCGAGGCGGGCGATCTGCGCTGGAAAGACGGCCGTTCCAAGCGTGATGCAGATGGTCAGGGCAAGGAAATCGCCGGCACTGATCGATTGAAAGAGGCCGGCGAAATGATGCGCAATCGGCGCCGGATCGGCTGCGGGCAGCGCGCGCGATAGCGTTGCGGCGCTTTCGGCGACGAGCCCGCGCGCGGCTTCGAGCTGGGCTGTTTCCGCGAGAATCCCGCCATAGGCGAGCTGCGGGACCGGCAGGTTGGTGACCATTACCGAAATGGCCACGAGCGGTATGCAGAGCCCGAGAACGACGACGATGAACTGGGCGCATTGAGTCCAGGTGAGCGAGCGCATGCCGCCGAAGACGACCGTCGCAATGAGAAATCCGGCTCCGATCTCAAGGAGAAATTGCGGCCGCAGATCGAGGAAGATGCTGGCGACGAGTTGGCCGATGTGAAATTCGGCCGCGAGCAGCATCAGAACCGGCGGGAACAGGGCAAGCGCGGCAATGAGGCGGACGATGCTGCTGGAAAAGCGGACACCGAAAAAGCCGGGCAGCGTATAGGCGCCGGCCTTGCGCAGATAGGGTGCGAAGATGACAGAGGTCACGCCGAGCCCGGCACACCAGCCGAGCGCAATCGGCAGAGCGTCATAGCCGATGAAGAAGAAGCTGCCGATCAGGCCCATCAGCCCGGCGCCGCTAACCAGATTGGCGGAAAGCGCAAACCCGTTGTAAAGCGGCGGCACACGCTGGCCGGAGATGAAGAAATCCTCGACACTGGCGGTGCGCGCCAGAATGCCGATCCCCGCGTAAAACAGCATCGGCAGGATGATGATGAGCTGGCTGATCCAACCGCGTTCCAGCCCGAGCTGCTCCAGAATGATCAGCATCAGAATGAGGCTGGCAAAAGCGCTCGTGAAGATGCCGAAGCTGGTGCCGAGGCGTGGATTGACCGAAGGATAGCTTGTGTTCAGGGACATCGATATTTGCGGCCCATGCCGCATTGGTAAAAGTTGCGGATGCCTGTCACCGACAGGGCTACAGCTCGCTCGTCAGACCGTAGCGGCGATCAAGCTCATCCTGGCGCGCGGCTGCCCAGTAGATCACGACGACAATACCGATCACCGATCCGTGAGTGGTCAGAAACAGCCCGAGCGGGAATCGCAGGAAGGAGTAGCCATTCAGAAGCGGTCCGGCAAGGGGCACGATCAGCGCGAGAACGGCGAAAAGCCCAAGCGCGAACACGGCCAGCTTGAGGGAGCGCCTGGTGTGGCGTCGGCGTTGTTCTTCATCGATCATTGTCGCCTCTTTCTCCTGAGACCTTGCCCACCCGCGGATTCATAAGCAAGCAGAAGCACGAGCGGCGGGCCGATACAAGCCAGCCGATGCGCGTTTACCCAACCGGCCAGTCGCATTTATAGTGAAATCAAGGCATGACTTGGCCTCTGCGTCAAAAACGCGTTAAGGCTTTTGTGCGCCAGCTGCCATATAATGCATTCTTCAGGAGCTTGATCACGAAGGCCGGGATGACCGAGCATCACATCGCCATCGTCGACGACCATCCGTTGTTCCGCGACGCGCTGAGGCAGACGCTCGCAACGAACTTCGAGGATCTGCGGCTGAGCGAGGCCGGGTCCTTGGAAGGGCTGACCGAAATCCTTGCCGCAAGCGAGGTCGATCTCGTGCTGCTCGACCTCACAATGCCCGGCGTTCAGGGTTTTTCCGGGCTGATCTATTTGCGCTCGCTCAACCCGCAAATCCCGGTTGTCGTGGTTTCGGCCAATGAGACTCCCTCCGTGATCCGCCGCTGCCTGGATTTCGGCGCCTCGGGATTTATTCCGAAATCGCTCCCGGTCAGGCGCATCAGAGAGGCCATCGCAGCGATTCTGAATGGTGAGATCTGGGTGCCGCCCGGCATTGATCTTGATTCGCCGGAAGGCGCCGATGCGTCCGAGCTCGTTGAGCGGCTGTCGACGCTGACGCCGCAGCAGGTGCGCGTGCTGATGATGCTGGGAGAGGGGCTCCTCAACAAGCAGATCGCCTTTCAGCTCGGTGTCTCCGAAGCAACGGTCAAAGCCCATGTCTCGGCGATATTGCAGAAGCTGGGCGTGGATAGCCGGACCCAGGCCGTGATTGCCGTCAAGAAAATCGAAAGCGGCGAGCTGGGCGACTTTCGCGGCGATCAGGTCGAAGCCTCGAAATAGCGAGGCGCTCCTCTATTCCGCGGCCTGGCGCTGGAAATGCAGGCGCGTAATAAGTGCGCGCAGAGCGGCCGGCTTGAGCGGTTTTCGCAGAAGTTGCAGGCTGTTGCCGCGGGCCTCTTCTTCGACGCCAGGCGAGCGGTCTGCCGTGATGAGCACCGCCGGAATTGAATAGCCGACCTGCTTCCTGATCATGTCGATGCAGTCGATGCCCGTCTCTTCCTCCAGGTGGTAATCGGCAAGGATAACGTCCGGCATCGCGCCCGCTTCAGCGATGGCCTTGAGTGCCTCGGCCGCGCCGGAAGCCGGGAGCACCTTGCACCGCCAGTTCTCGAGCATGGCGCACATTCCGTCGAGGATCGCTGGCTCATTGTCGACGCAGAGGACTGTGCAGCCGTTTAGATGGCGCCACCGGGCAGGCCCCGCATAAGCGACGGGCCCGTCGACCGCCGCCTGATCGCTGGCCGGCACGGTCATGCCGAAAACCGATCCCACCCCAGGCTTTGAAGAAAGATGTATCGGGTGGTCGAGCATCCGGCTGATGCGCTCGACGATGGAGAGTCCGAGCCCGATGCCATGGACGCCGGGCGTGCCAGGGTTCAGGCGGTGAAATTCCTTGAAGATCAGCTCGTGTTTGCTGGCGGGAATGCCGGGCCCAGTGTCGTGAATCTCAATGGTCAGCTCGCCCGCGCGCCGCCGGCAGCCGAGCAGAACTTCGCCCTGGCCGGTATATTTGATGGCATTGGAGAGGAAATTCTGCAGGACGCGCCGCAGCAGGCGTCTGTCCGACCTGACATAGAGGCTGCAAGGCACGCTCCTGAGCGCGAGGCCCTTCTTCTGAGCTTGCGGTTCATACTCGACCTTGAGCTGTTGCAACAGCTCACCGAGCGCAAAGGTCGTAATCTCGGGCTTGAGCGCGCCGGTATCGAGGCGTGAGATGTCGAGAAGTGCGTTAAGGATCTCCTCGACCGCTTCCAGCGAGGCGTCGATATTGCGGGCGAGGTTTTCGAATTTCCCCGGCGGCTTCCGGTCGACGAGGGTCGTCGTGTAGAGCCTTGCCGCATTCAGCGGCTGCAAAATATCGTGGCTCGCGGCCGCGAGGAAGCGCGTTTTGTCGAGATTGGCCTCGTCGGCTTTCAGCTTCGCCTCGGCGAGCGCCATGTTCACTTTCATCAATTCCCCGGTGCGTTCTCGCACCCGCCGTTCCAGCGTTTCATTGGCTCGCTCGAGGGCGCTCGCGGCCACAACCCGCTCGGTGATATCGGTGAAGGTGGTCACGATGCCGCTCTGGGGTATGGCGTTGGTGCGCACCTCGATCACCCGCTTGCCGTCGTCGAGCTTTTCCTGAAACGTTTCGAGCGTGACGACATATTTGCGGATGCGGTTCGAAACATAGCCCTCGATGGCGGAGGCGTCCTTCACGGTCCCGGCCGCCATGTGCCGCACGATCTGGTCGAGCGTGACGCCAACGCGGCCAAGGCTCTGCGGAAGCTGCAGCATTTCGCGGTATTCGCGATTCCAGCAAATGAGCTGCATATTGCGGTCGAACACGGCGATGCCCTGATGGACGTGGTCGATGGCGGACTGTAGCAGATCCCGGTTGTATTGGATCGCCTCCGAGGCGTCGTCGAGAAGCTTCAGCGCCGACTTCACCTCCACATCGTGACGGCGCAGCGTGAGCGACATGACCAGCCGGGATGATGCGGTGCCAATGGCGCTCGCGAGCAGGTTTTCGGCGAAGCGCACAATATGAATATCCGCTTCGGCCTTGGGGATAAGCGGCATGCGGTGCGTTGCGGCGTAGTCGGCAAAAGAGCGATGTGCCCGTTCCTCGCCGAGATAGCGGCCGACCGTATGCATGAGCTCGCCGACTGTCACCGAGGTCCGCCAGGTCCGGTATGGCGGGGCGCTCGCCCGCACGAAGCCCTTTTCGATGAAGATGTTGGCCTGGAGACGCTCGATTGCGACAGGCGCGCGCAGCATTGAAACGCTGACAAAGGCCGCGATGTTGACGGCCATGCTCCAGACGACGCCATGCGAAAGCGGATCGAGATCGACGCCGAAAATAGCCTCGGGCCGGAGGAGGCCGAGGCCAAAAAGCCCGTCTTGCATGATGTCGGAATGGAACAGCCCGGCCTGGATGAAATAGGGGATGAGCAGCGTGTAGATCCAGACGGTGAAGCCCGACAATATGCCCGCGATAGCCCCGCGAGCGGTCGCGCCCCGCCAGATCAGACCACCGAAAAAAGCCGGCGCAAGCTGGGCGATGGCGGCGAATGATAGGAGGCCGATTCGCGCCAGCCCATAGGTGTCGCCGACCACCTTGTAGAACAAATAAGCGAGAAGCAGGATGCCGAAGATGGCGATGCGCCGGATGTTGAGGAGAAAAGCGCCCATATAGCGCCGGTTAACCTCGCCCTGAGGCAGGCGGCGCAGGAAGATCGGCATCACCAGGTCATTGCAGATCATGATCGACAAGGCCACCGACTCGACGATCACCATGGCCGTTGCCGCGGAAAGCCCACCGAGGAAGGCGATCAGCGTAAAGCCCTCCGCCCCGCGTTTAAGCGGCAGGGCGAGCAGAAACATGTCGGCATCGGTATTGCCGCTCTCGAACGTCAGCATCCCGGCGATGGCGATCGGAATGACGAAGATGTTGATGGCGATGAGATAGAGCGGGAACAGCCAGCTGGCGCGGCCGACTTCACGCTCGGAGTGGTTTTCGACGATGGTGACGTGAAACTGCCGGGTCAGCAGGATGATGCAGACCGAGCTGAGAAAGGTGACGGTGATCCAGTGTCCGCCATGGAAGCCCCGCGCGAACAGGCTGATGATCTCGGGCTTCCCGGCGGCCCGGTCGATCAGCGGGCCGACGCCGCCGAAAAGCGAATAGGTGATGAAGTAGCCCACGATCAGGAACGCGGCAATCTTGACGACCGACTCGGTCGCGACCGCCAGCATCAGTCCGTCCTGATGCTCGGTTGCGTCCGTATGCCGAGTGCCGAAGAGAACGGCGAAGACTGCCATGGTGATGGCGATGATGAAGGTCACATCGCCGAACGGGTCGCCGCTCGGCAGATAGGGCGCATAGCCGTCCGGCTGCACGAGCGTCGTCACCGATTGCGAGACGGCTTTGAGCTGAAGCGCGATATAGGGCAGAATGCCGGCTGCGGCGATGACCGTTACGACTGCGGCGACAAGCGGATTCTTCCCGTAGCGCGCGGCCATGAAGTCGGCGATCGAGGTGATATTCTGGGCCTTACTGAGCTTGATGATTCGCTCGATCAGCGGCCGGCCGAAAGCGAAGACGGCGATCGGACCCAGATAGACGGCGAGGAAGTCGAGACCGCTGGTGGCCGCGAGGCCGACGCTGCCGAAAAAGGTCCAGGAGGTGCAGTAAACGGCGAGTGACAGAGCATAGATGGTTGGACGCCCGGCAATGAGCTTGCGCGTCTTTGCGTGTTTGTCGCCGAAATAGGCGACCGCGAACAGAAAGCCGACATAGGTCAGCGCAACCGTAACGATGAGCCAGCCATCGATCATTGCATGGCGTTTCCTTCGAGAGCCCCGTCGATAATCCCACGACCGACGTCAATGCGGCCATTGGCGTGAGGGCTGTCTTCACCCATCTTAATATGATACCATAAGGCCTTGGCTGGTGCAGATTCTTGCGCTTGCTGCGGCGTGAGCGCGCGGCAAGCGCCTCCGGATGGTTAAATTCCTGCTTGGCGGCGCCCGCGATTCTTCGTTAGAACGCCTGGTGATCGGGCCCGTAGCTCAATTGGTTAGAGCCGACGGCTCATAACCGTCTGGTTGCAGGTTCGAGACCTGCCGGGCCCACCATTAACCAATTAACTTGTGTGTGCAGTGTCTAGCGCCGATTGCGGCGTACGAGAGCCGTCCGATGGCTGAAAGACAGATTTTTCACTTCTGCGGAGAGAGTAACTCCCATGAAAATTCATGGCCGACATTACCGCACGATCTGGCTCGCCGAGGGCGGACAGTCGGCCGAGATCATCGATCAGACCAGGCTGCCTTATGCCTTCAAGACCGTGCGACTTTCAACGGTCGATGACGCCGCGCGCGCAATCAAGTCGATGCAGGTGCGCGGGGCGCCGCTGATCGGGGCGACGGCGGCCTATGGCGTCTCGTTCGCGATGCGCCGCGATCCCTCGGACAAGAGCCTCGATGAGGCCATCGCGTTGCTTGCCGCCACGCGTCCGACAGCGATCAATCTGCGTTGGGCGCTTGCCGAGATGGATCGCGCGCTGCGCCCGCTTGCCCCTTCGGCGCGTGCCGAAGCCGCCTATGCCAAGGCAGCGGCGATCTGCGACGATGATGTCGAGACCAACCGGCTGATCGGGGTGCACGGCCTCGGCCTCATCCGCGAACACGTCCCGCGGAGAGGCGGCGAACCCGTTAATATCCTCACCCATTGCAATGCCGGCTGGCTCGCCGCGGTGGACTGGGGAACCGCCCTCTCGCCGATCTATCAGGCCCATGATGCCGGCATTCCTGTTCACGTCTGGGTTGATGAGACACGTCCCCGCAATCAAGGCGCTTTCCTCACGGCCTACGAGCTTGGCGCGCACGGCGTGCCGCACACGATCGTTGTCGACAATGCCGGAGGGCATTTGATGCAACACGGCCGCGTCGATCTGTGCATCACCGGCGCGGATCGCGTCACCAGCCATGGCGATGCGGCGAACAAGATCGGCACCTATCTGAAGGCGCTCGCGGCGCGCGACAATGGCGTGCCGTTCCATATCGCCGTGCCCTATCTCGACTATCGACTGGACCATGGCCGATGGCGAGGCGATCCCGATCGAGGAACGCGATACTGCCGAGGTGACGGCAATCACCGGCCGGACGGGGAGCGGCGAGGTGGTCACCGTCGACATCGCCGCGCCCGGCAGCCCTGCCGCCAATCCGGCCTTCGATGTCACGCCGGCACGGCTCATCAGCAGTTTCATCACGGAGCGCGGCATCTGCCCGGCTTCGGCAAAAGGATTGTTGTCGCTCTATCCAGAAAAAGCCAATGGGCAGGCCGCCGCGTAAGGCACGAGGGCAGGCGCCCGGCGAGGACGCGCTGCGCCGCGCCGTGATCGATACCGCGCTGACGACCAGCCGCGAGGGGCTGAGCCCCGGCAAGTCGGGCAATGTGTCGGCGCGCGTTCCGGGCGGAATGCTGATCACGCCGACCGGGCTTGCCTATAAGGCGCTCGGCGAGGCGGACATCGTTTTCGTGTCGGACCGTGGCGACACGCGGCCCGGCTCGCTGAAACCGTCCTCGGAATGGCGCTTCCACCTCGCCATCTATGCGGCGCGGCGGGATGTCGGCGCCATCGTCCACTGCCATTCGATGAATGCGACAGCGCTCGCCTGCGCGGAAAAACCAATCCCGGCCTTTCATTATATGGTCGCCGTCGCAGGCGGGGCTGATATCCGGCTTGCGCCTTACGCGACCTTTGGGACGGCGGAACTGGCGGAGGCGGTCGTTGCAGCGCTTGAAGGCCGAAAGGCGGCGCTCCTCGCCCATCACGGCCAGGTTGCCTGCGGCGCGGACCTTGCCGCCGCGCTCGATCTTGCCCGCGAGGTCGAAACGCTTGCCGGCCAATATGTGCGGACCTTGCAGATTGGCGGCGGGCCGCTCCTCGGCGAGGGGGAGATGGCGCGGGTGCTGGAGAAATTTTGCGGCTACGGCCAGCAATAAGGGCACGGCCGCCCGGCGTTCAGGCCCAGGTCAGATGCTGGCCGCCGTCGACGCAGATCATCTGGCCGGTGATCGAGGGTGTCTCCAGAAGGAAATGCACCGCCGCCGCGATCTCTTCGGGCCGCGCGCCGCGTTGCAAAAGCGTGGACTGTTCTTCGGCCGCAAAGTCCTCCGGCGTCTGATGAATGCTCGGCAGGACGGGACCCGGCGCCACGGCATTGACCCGGATGGACGGCGCGAGCGCCTGGGCCATGGTCGTCGTCACCCACAAGAGCCCGGCCTTGCTGGCCGCATAGGAGAAGAAGACCGGCGACGGTTTTAGCACGCGCTGGTCGATGATATTGATGATATGGCCGGGCGTGCCATCGGGCAGATGCAACGCCAGACTTTGCGCGAGCAGCACGGGTGCGCGCAGATTGATATCGATATGGGCCTGCCAGCCTGCCTCTGTGAGCGTCGCCAGATCATCGTTCTGGAACAACGAGGCGTTGTTGATGATGCATGCGGGCGCGCCGATGGTTTCGATGCAGCGCGGGATTAGAGCCGCGGACCGCGGCTGAATCCGCGAGATCGGCGGCGAAGGCCGCCGCCTTGCCGCCTTGCCCGGCGATGTCGGCTGCGAGCGCTCTGGCGGCCTCGGGCGAGGAATTGTAATGGATCGCGACGCGCCAGCCGCGTTCGGCGAAGCTTAAGGCGATCGCGCGCCCGATGCGATGGGCGGCCCCCGTGATCAGCACGGTTCGGCCCGCATCAGGAGGCAAGGCAGAGTTGCTCTCCAAGCCGATCTCCTATCCTGTCAAGGCCGCCGCCCTGCTTCGTTCGCGTCGCGAGCGTTTTTCACAACTTATCCCAAAAAATATTGGCGAACCGCCACTTAAAGCTGTTGCATTTTGAGATTGCACGTATTAAGTGTGGGTCTGGAAGCGCGATGAAGCAAGTCCTCAGCATCGTCGAAGCTTTGCCAAGCTCGGGGCGCGTCACTCCAGCGCAACCTCCAGCGGCGAGAGCTTTGCGAATGTGCCGCATCGTGTACGAGCTTAGTAAGCGTAGCGTAGCGTAAGTGGATGGGAATTGAAGACATCAAGTTTCGGCTTGTCTCTTCGTGACCAATCCTCTCCCTCTCTAGTGCCCAAAAGGCCGGATCCTAGCCCCCATCGGGATCCGGCCGCCCTCTCTTTCCGCAACTTCCGCTAGAGTTTCCCCGGACTCAAGGTGCCGAGTGCGCTGCGTTGCGCCTCGCTCCGGCGATCGTTACTGGAAAGTCACAACCTCACGAAACGACCTCGACCCGAGACAAAATCGGCGATTTTAGCGATGTCGTCTACGCGCCATTAACATCGTTCGTTTACGCATGGTGCAGATCCGGAGCGCTCTCGCTGCGCATTCGATCACCGTCACCATCGTCCGTCGAGGTTCCCCATGATCGCGCGCGCCCTGCCGCTCACCGCCTGCCTCATCTGGCTCGCCTGCGAGAGTCATTTCAGCATGAGTTTTTTTGTTGCCACGGTGCAATCCGGCATGGCTTCGATCGCGGACGGCCTCGCAACCGTGATGGTCGCCGAATATCCCAGTGCCATTCGCACGGCGTCGGTCACTGAATAGGCGCTCTGACTCGCTAATCGTCGCGATCGCCGTTCCCGCCTTCATCGTCGTCATCATAACGATCCTCGTCTCCATTGCGTGACGCGCCCGCGCGGACCGGCGGCATGACGACCTTATCGCTGGTGCAGAGCTTGTCCTGCCGTTCATTGGCGCCGCAGGACGTTAATTGGAGATCGCGGCTAAAGCAGATGCGAAGCTCGCGCAATCGGCGGTTTTTGCAATCGATGCTGATCATCTCTGGCTTGAGGCCGGGATTGGCTTTCAGGAACTCGCTCTCGATCTCGCCTGGCGACACCGTCTGATAGTCCTGAGGGATCTGGAACCGGGGCGGAATCCGGATCGTCTCATAGGCCTTACGGGAGGCGCGGAAATAGTCTCGCGCGCTGAGGCCCGAGCAGGTGCCGTGCTTGCGGTACTCATGGATGATCAGCTGCTTGCTCGGCATGATGTCGAGCATGTCCTTGACGACCGTATCCGGCACCCAGGGCCGCTGGCCGGTCTCGCAGGACTCCGGCCAAGCGTGCCGGTATTGTGGCCAAAAACCATGCAGCACGAAGGCATAGGGCCGGTCGCCACGGCATTGCGGTTCGTTCGGCCCGCTCGCAGCCCGCGTCGCGCAATAGGTCGGCGACCAGCTCAAGATGAGCGCGTAATAGTCGAATTCGCCCGGCCTTTCCCCCGACGAAAATGCGGCGGGCGCCGTGACGACCAGCACCGCCAGAGCTGCGGCCAAACGCGTGGCCCCGCTCATTTCTTCTCGTCCCTGAACGATGTCGCCTGCCTTGCATGGACAGTGGCGACCCTGTCGATCGCTTCTTTCAGCGCCTTGTCGAAGGTCACGCCGTTCAGCTTCCATTTTGCATAGGCGTGATCTCCGGCCACGACCCATTGGCTGTTCCAATAGGCATTGCCATCGAACTCCAGCGTCCCGTAAAGAACGGAGTCGGCGCCGAGCTTCTGAGACGCCGTCAACAGCGCCCCCCAATTGCGCTTCACGATGTTCTCATAGGTCACATCATGCTGGTCGTCCGTCGGTAGAACGATCGGAATCCCGAGCCGCGCCGACGCTTCCTTCAGAACCTCGCGCTGTCCGTAACCGCCCTCGCCGTCGCGCGACAGGATGTATTTGCCGCGCCCCTCGCGAATGCCGAGCCAGACAGCGACGGTCGGACGCTTGCCCACCCATTTCGCTAGGCCAGCATCCTTGAGCGCCTTATCGAATTTTTCCGGGTCGAAGCGCATCCGCAGGAAGTAGGGGCGGTCGCGCGTGCCTTGCTCGTCATGGACCGGAATGTCCTTCATCCGGTCTTCATAGCTGTAATCGGCAATCAGCTTGGGCGCCCGCGCAATCACGTCCTTGGCCGGCTTGGCGCCGGCAAGCCCCGGCTGGCCCGTCAGTTTGATGAGCACCTCTTTCGCGCCGACACCGAAACCCTGCAAGCGCTCTGGCTCGCGGGTTCCAGTGACAATGGTTTCGGCCTTGTAAAGCGCATCTTTGTCTTGCGCATGTGCCGTGTCGGCCGCCGAAGCGCACAGGAAAGTCGAGAGCGCGGCAATCGCGGCGTGCCGGATTTTTTTCATGGCGTTCCTCCATTCGTGAGTCGGCGCTTCATTTTTTCCCCCGGTTGACATCGAACGCTGTCTGGCCGCCGCCACTCCCCCAGTGCCGAGTGTATGCTAATCGATCTTAAAGAATAATCTGCCAGGAGACGCCGAACCTGTCCGCGACCCAGGCGAATTTCTTGGCAAACGGGTAACCATCGAGCGGCATGAAGATCTGGCCGCCCCTGGACAGCTCGGAGAACAGCCGATCGATGTCCGTCTCGGACTCGCAACGGAGGAAAAGCGAGATGGCAGGCGTGAATGAAAAGTCGTGCTTGACCGGACTGTCAACGCAGATGAACGACTGACCGTCGAGAGCGAATGTGGCCTGCATGACGCTTCCCTCGGCTCCGGCTTGGCCCGGACCATATCGCTTGATGCTGGTGATGCTCGAATTTTTGAGCAAAGACACATAGAAGCTCATCGCTTCCTCGGCTCTGCCATCGAACATCAAAAAGGGCGTAACCGTCTGACTCATCGACTTGGCCTTTCGCTGTTAATCTGCTTCACCTCTCAACGCCGTCATCCATCTCCGGACATGCGGCCGACGCTTGGGCTGAGGTTAAGGCCGGCCGCGTGCTCCGCTTGCCGTCAAAACTGGTTGCTCATGGCCGTCTGGTACGGCTTCGCAGCACCCTATCGAGAATGCGGGGAAGCATCGTCCCGACCGAACGCGCCAGCGATTTGAAGAACGCATCCGTCGGCGAGTTTCCCCGGCGGGACGTGGGCCCGTCGCCGGACCTGCCGGCAGTCGGCGGTTTGGGAATACGGAATTCGCCGCGGCGCTCATAGCCGTCTTCGGCGGCCCCTTCCGTCGCGGCCCGTCCGGTCCTCCTCTGAAGAATTTCATGGGCGGAGTCGCGGTCGAGCGTTTCATCATAGACGTTTTTGACCGGGCTGGCATCGACGATGGCTTTCCGCTCTTCCTGGCGTGAGCGGACCGAGACGCGAAGAGGGCGGCCGGATCAGCGTGCGCTGAACGATGGATGGCTCACCCTTTGCTTCGAGCGTCGAAACCAGCGCTTCGCCGACACCGAGTTCCATGATGACGCGCTCGGTATTGAATTCCGGGTTCGGCCGGAAGGTTCCGGCCGCGGCTTTGATGGCGCGCTGCTCGCGAGGCGTATAGGCGCGCAGGGCGTGCTGGATGCGATTGCCGAGCTGGCTCGACACGCTGTCCGGAACGTCGAGCGGATTTTGTGTGACGAAATAGACGCCGATCCCTTTCGAGCGGATCAGCCGCGCAATCTGTTCGATGCGCTCGATGAGCGGTTTAGGCGCTTCGTTGAAAAGCAGGTGTGCCTCGTCGAAAAAGAAAACCAGCTTCGGCTTGGGCGGATCGCCCACTTCGGGAAGCTTCTCGAACAGCTCGCTCAGCAGCCAGAGCAGAAAGCTGGCGTAGAGCCGGGGCGTCGTCATCAGCTTGTCTGCGGCGAGAATGCTGACATAGCCGTGGCCCTTGGCATCGGTGCGCATGAAGTCCTTGATGTCGAGGGCGGGTTCGCCAAAAAATTTGTCCGTAGACTGTTCTTCGAGGACGAGCAGCCGCCGCTGAATGGCGCCAACCGAGCTTTTCGAGACATTGCCATATTTGGCCGATAGCTCGTCCGCGCGCCCGGCGACATGAGCGATGAGCGAGCGCAGATCCTTGAGATCGAGGAGGGGCAGCTTTTCCTCGGCGGCAAGGCGGAAAGCGATATTGAGCACGCCTTCCTGAACGTCGTTGAGCTCCAAAAGACGTGAGAGCAGGAGCGGTCCCATATCCTGGACCGTGGCGCGGATTGGATGACCCTGGTCGCCGAACAGATCCCAGAAGATGACGGGAAAAGCCTGATAGCCATAGTCGTCAAAGCCGATCTTCTTCGCGCGCTCTTCGAGAAACGGCTTGGAAACTCCGGTCGCGGCGAGGCCGGACAGATCGCCTTTGACGTCCGCGGCAAAGACCGGGACGCCTTCAAGCGACAGCCCCTCGGCGATGATCTGCAGGGATACGGTCTTGCCGGTCCCGGTTGCGCCGGTGATGAGGCCGTGGCGATTGGCGAGCCGGAGCAAGAGCTCTTCGCGCTTGACGCTCCTGCCCAAAAATACGGCGTTGTCTGATTGATCGCTCATCGCTGCATCTGCCTTTTCGAGGGTTGCGCCGGCCCGTGCGTCTCGTGAGACTGACGGCGTCCGCCGATGATCGGCGATAGTGCCGTGCGCAGCTCGCGCAGGCAATTCGCCGGAGGACGCCGCCCGACTTTTCCACGCTGAACCGGAGTTTTTGCGCAATCTGCGACAAATTCACTTTGCGCTATTCCTTGATATGCATAACACTTTTAATTGCTTCGCCCTTAACGCGGCGGCCGATCGCCGCGATGGATGATAAGGGCTGATAGGATTGCAGGAGAGAAACTTGAATTATAAGATCGAGAAAATCGAAGGCGTCGGCCCGAAATTTGCGGCAAAACTCGATAAGGTCGGGATTCGGAATACCAAGCAATTACTCGACCGCGCCGCGACCCGGAAGGGACGCAAGGACTTGGCGGACACGTCCGGCATTGAGGAAAAGCTAATCCTTAAATGGGCCAATATGTCCGACCTGATGCGGATCAAAGGTGTTGGCGAGGAATTTTCTGAACTGCTCGAGGTTGCCGGGGTTGACACGGTCAAGGAACTGGCCAAGCGCAAAGCCGACAGTCTGCATAAGGCGATGGTCGAGGCGAACGAGAAGCGAAAGCTTGTCCGTCAGCTTCCAGGCGTTGCGCAGGTGGCGAGCTGGGTCAGTCAGGCGAAGAGCATCGATCCCGTCATGAAATACTGACCAAGAGGCCGCCACGCTCTCGGTTCGCGGTTCCGTCGTGACACGCCCCGCGTCACCGGAGCTGGCAAGCTGCGTCTCACCGACTTCCTTTCGGTTTCCCTCGCCCAGCCCCCGCGGGCGCCCGCTTGCGATCGCTGCGGCGGCAGGCGAGGGTCGGTCGCGCTCCGGCCGAGGGCCTCCCCATGGGCGTCCACTGATACCATTATGCCATTGCGATCAAGCTCTTGTGCCAGTGGCGTGCGTCGCGCTGGACGCTCGGCTGCCGCTCCGCTTAAGATAGGGGGATGACGGAATTGCGGTTGGCCGGGGATTTTCCGGGCGTTTCGATCGAGGATTGGCGGGCGGCGGCTAAAAAAGCGCTCCGCGGCGGCGACTTAGGCGAGCTCAGGAGCGAACTCTATGAGGGTTTTTCAACTGAGCCGCTTTATGCGCGGGAGGGTGCAGGCCTGCTGCCGGGGCGCTCCGGGCGCGTCGGAGCCTCGCCATTCGTGCGCGGCGGGCCGCTCCTGAACGACGCGCGGCCATGGGCGATCATTCAGTTTCTCGACCATCTCGACATCGCCGAAGCCAACCGCCAGCTCAGAGAGGACATGGCGAACGGCGCCCGAGCCTTCTGGGTGCAGTTCGGCGGCAACATTGCCTATGGCGGCGCTTTGCTCGGCGCCCGGCGGGTTGAGACCCTCGAACAGGTCTTTGACGGCGTCGCCTTGGAAGGCATCGACCTCTATGTCTCGGGCGGCTTCGACGCAGTGCCCGGCGCCGGACTATTGACAGCGCTCGTGGAAAAGCGCGGCACGCCACCCGACAAAATCACCGGCTCGGCGGGGCTCGATCCGCTCAGCCTGATCGCGGCGAGCGGCGTCATTCCGGCCGAACGCGGCAAGGCCCTGGCGGATGCCATCGACGCGGCGACCTATTTCCGCGAGCTTGGTTACGGCTGGCGGCCATTTCTGGTGTCAGACCGGGCTTGGCATCAATCCGGAGGGTCGGCGCGCGAGGAACTCGGCTTTGCGCTCGCTGCGGCGGTTTCCTATTGGCGGGCGCTGATCGATGCGGGCTGGCCCCTCGATAAGGCGGCAGGCGCGATCGGCTTTTCCCTCACCGCCAGCGCCGACCTCTTTCTGACCATCGCCAAATTCCGCGCCATCCGCGCGCTTTGGGCGCGGGTGACCGAGGCGGGCGGCCTGGCGCCGCGGCGTCCCTCGCTGATTGCGGAAATGTCCTTCCGCATGATCACCGAGCGTGATCCGCATGTGAATTTGCTGCGGGCGACGGCAGCTGCATTCGGCGCGGCGGTGGGCGGCGCCGAGGCGGTCCTGCTCATCCCCTTCAACACCTGCCACGGCACGCCGGACGCTTTCGCGCGGCGTCTGGCGCGCAATACCCAGCTCATTCTTCAGGAAGAGGCGCATCTCGGCCGCGTCGCCGACGCCGCCGGCGGCTCCTGGTATGTGGAGACGCTGACCCACCAGCTCGCCGCAGCGGCCTGGGAGGAGTTCCGAAGCATCGAAGCGTCGGGTGGCCTGCTTGCGGCACTGGAGAGCGGGCTCATGCGGCGTAAGCTGACCGACGTTGCTCTGCGGCGGCAGTCCAATCTGGCGCGCAACCACGACAAGATCACCGGGGTCTCATCCTTCCCGAACCTCGCCGAGGAGCCGATGTTCTCGCGGCCGGAGGATCTTGCCATCGACCTTGCCGCGCTCGATGAGGAGGGCGAGGTTCCTCAACTGCCGCGCCCCGAAAAGGGCAAGCGTTTCGGCGCGGTCGCCGCCGCCGCGCTCGGCGGGGCGACGCTCAAGGGCCTCGAACGCGCCTGCGACGGTCTGATGGAGCGCTTCGACTTCATCCCGCCGACGAGCGAGCGCAGCGCCGAACCCTTCGAGCAGCTCCGCGCCGCGTCCGACCGGGCGATGAGCCGCGTTCGCGCCAGGCCGCCGGTTTACCTCGCCAATCTCGGGACGCTTTCGGACTACAATGCCCGCGCGAGCTGGGCGAAAAACTTCTTCGCTGCCGGCGGTATCGAAGCGCTCGACGAGGGCGGCTTCGAGGATTTCGATAGCCTGACACGAAAATTCCAGCGCAGCCCGGCGCCGATCGCCTGCATCTGTGCTTCGGACAAGACGCTTTCCGAAATGCCCGGCGCCCCGGCGGCGCTGAAAAAGGCCGGCGCCGTCGCAGTCTATCTTGCCGCTGAGCCCGCGGCGCTCACGATCCTCGGCGAAGCGGATAAGCGCGCCATCGACCGCATCATTTACGACGGCTGCAATATGCTCAAGACGCTCGCCGAGCTACATCATATGATGCGCGTGAAGGAGCTCGGAGAAGTCGAGTCCGACGATTTTGACGAGGATGAGGATGCGGCCGTGACGCCCTCGCGCAGACCTTAAGGTGATGATCGCATCATGAGCCGACTGCCGAATTTTGCGCAGATGGAGTGGACGCTCCCCGCGGCGGGCGAGGTGGAAAATGCCGCGCGCCAGCCTTGGATGACGCCGGAGGGGATTCCGGTTTCTGCCGCCTATGACGAGGCAGCGCTTGCGGGCCTGGATTTTCTGGAGACCATGCCCGGCCTGCCGCCATTCTTGCGCGGCCCTTATCCGACCATGTATGTCCAGCAGCCCTGGACCATCCGGCAATATGCCGGCTTCTCCACGGCCGAGGAGTCGAACGCCTTTTACCGCCGCAATCTGGCCGCCGGGCAGAAGGGCCTTTCGATCGCCTTCGATCTCGCCACCCATCGCGGCTATGACAGCGACCATCCGCGCGTCAAAGGCGATGTCGGCATGGCGGGCGTCGCCATCGACTCCATCTACGACATGCGCACGCTGTTCGACGGCATTCCGCTTATCGGAAATGACCGTGTCGATGACCATGAACGGCGCGGTGCTGCCGGTGATGGCGCTCTTCATCGTGGCGGGGAAGAGCAGGGCGTGCCGCCGGAGAAGCTGGCCGGGACCATCCAGAACGACATCCTCAAGGAGTTCATGGTCCGCAACACCTATATCTACCCGCCCGGACCTTCGATGCGGATCATTTCGGACATCTTCGCCTATACGTCGAAGCAGCATGCCGAAATTCAACTCGATCTCGATCTCCGGCTATCACATGCAGGAAGCCGGCGCGACGGCCGATCTCGAACTCGGCTACACGCTCGCCGACGGCCTCGAATATGCGCGCGCGGGCCAGAAGGCGGGGCTCGACATCGACAGTTTCGCGCCGCGCCTGTCCTTCTTCTGGGCGATCGGCATGAACTTCTTCATGGAAGTCGCCAAGATGCGCGCCGGCCGCATGCTCTGGGCGAAGATCATGCGGAGAGCTGGGCGCGAAGGACGCCAAGTCGCTTGCCCTGCGCGCCCATTGCCAGACCTCGGGCTGGAGCCTGACCGCGCAGGACGCTTTCAACAACGTCATCCGCACCTGCGTCGAGGCGATGGCCGCCACCCATGGCGGCACGCAGTCGCTGCACACCAACGCGCTCGACGAGGCGCTGGCCCTGCCGACCGATTTCTCCGCGCGCATCGCCCGCAACACCCAGCTTTTCCTGCCCAGGAAACCGGGACCACCCGCGTCATCGATCCCTGGGGCGGCAGCTATTATGTCGAGCGGCTGACCCATGAGCTCGCCGAGAAGGCCTGGGCGCATATCGAGGAGGTCGAGGCGCTCGGCGGCATGGCCAAGGCGATCGATGCCGGCCTGCCGAAGATGCGCATCGAGGAGGCCGCGGCCCGCACCCAGGCGCGGATCGACAGCGGCGCGCAGACCATCGTCGGCGTCAACCGTTACAAGCCCGAGGCCGAGAAGCCGGTCGATGTGCTGGTGGTCGACAATTCCGCCGTGCGCGCCATGCAGATCGAGAAGCTGAAGCGGCTGCGCGCCGAGCGGAAGCGAGGCCGAGACGCAAGCCGCGCTCGACGCGCTCACCGAAGCGGCGGCCGAGCGGGCAGGGCAATCTGCTCGATTTGTCGATCAAGGCGGCGCGGGCGAAGGCCACGGTCGGCGAGATGTCGGACGCATGGAGAAGGCGTTCGGCCGCCACGCGTCGACACCCGCGCCGTGTCCGGCGTCTACCGGCAGGAGATCGGGCAGATGAACGACACTGTGCGCCGCGCCCTGACGATGACCGCCGCCTTCGAGGCTGCACGACGGCCGCCGCCCGCGGATCCTGGTCGCCAAGATCGGCCAGGACGGCCATGATCGCGGCCAGAAGGTGATCGCCTCGGCCTTCGCCGATCTCGGCTTCGACGTCGACATCGGCCCGCTGTTCGCAGACGCCGGCGGAATGCGCGCGCCAGGCGATCGAGAACGACGTCCATATCATCGGCGTCTCGACGCTCGCCGCCGGGCATCTGACGCTGGTGCCGGAGCTCAAGGCGAGCTTGCCGCGCAAGGGCGGCCGGACATCATGATCGTGGTCGGCGGCGTCATCCCGCCACAGGACTATGACGCCCTCTATGCGGCGGGCGCCAGGGCCATTTTCGGCCCAGGCACGGTGATCGCGGAGGCTGCGATCGACCTTCTCAACAAACTCAATGCCCAGCTTGGCTATGCATCGCTCGAAGCCGCTGAATAATCTCAAGACTTTATAATCGCGTGCCAGTCGCTCGTTTCGCGCCGCCAATGCGGCTTGCCGATATGATTTGATTTTCTGAATACGGCCCTCTATTGCAGTGATCGCCGCGGCGAAAGCGGCGTATTTTGTTCGAGTATTCCATGCAAGAGCGCATTTTCTCTATGGCTGCTAGGCTCGGCGCGAGCACTGATAACGGCAAGCGCGAAGGCGAACCGTTTTTCTCCATTCACAACATCATAACCTTGGCGCTTATCGTCGGATTGGCGCTCTATCCGGGCTGGTCCGGGACTATCCGGCTACTGCTCGTCGTGGCCCTCCTGGTCATCGTGGTGACCGGGCTCATCTCAAGCTATGCCGGGTTCGTCTGCCGCTGTATTCTGCCTCTTCTGATCGGCGGGATTTGCGTTGAAGCGTACATCCTCCTGTGGCGTTGGGACAGCGCGGGCGAAATTACGCGATATTTTGTTTTCAAGCAGGACTACAGCCAGAACTTTTATACCGGCGTCGCAACGCTTTACGCGATCATTACGGCTCTCGCGCTCGTCAAGGGCATCGAAGATTTCGACGCGATGAAACGCAATATTTCCGAGGAGGCCCACAAGGTCAGGACGATATCGGAAATGACGCATTACTTCGACATCGAGAATGATCCGGCAATGCGGGAGGCCATTCTCGGGCTGCGACGCAAGCTGTTGCGCTATGCCCGCAACGTCCTGGCTTTGCGCGATCAGACGATCAAGGGCGAGAATCTGGAGCTGCTGCGAGACTGCCGGACCGATATTGCCAAGCTGAAGCCCGCGGATGAAAATGATCAGTATTCGCTGCAATTCATCGTCGAGGCTCATAGCGAACTCGGGACATTGCGCTCGCAGCGCATTGGCGCCATCGGAGAGAAGATCCCTTTCTATCTGATTGCCGCGCTTTGGCTGACGGCGCTCGGGTTGATCCTGCCCTTCATGGCCGAGCCACTCCAGATCTCGGCACAGGGATCGGCGGCGGTATGATTCCGAATGAGGCGCGCTTCGGGCAGTATTACATCATCTTCCTGATGGGCGCACTGAACAGCTTTCTCCTCCTGATGCTCTCCGATATCAGCGATCCTTTCGACGGCTTCTGGCAGGTCAATTTCGACCCCTTCGACGAGCTTCGTCTTGAACTCGCTGATCAAATGGATGCGCCGGACCGTCCGGCGAGCCAAACCGCCTGATCCGCGGGGCCGCGCCTCACCGACCGCAAAAGGCTCGGCGCCGTCCCAGTTTTCCGAACCACGGCCGGCCCGTAGGCATTCTCGTCTTCGCATCGGGCCAAGCGGCGCAGGGGCTGGCGGCCGCATCATGGCGGGGCGCCCGTTAAGACGCTGCTCATGACTTGCCTTTAATCTGCGACGTGAGCGCCTGGAGGGGCGTGCTCGCGGGCCGGCCGGAACCGCGGCGACGATTTCGCGTTTGTTGAAGAGTTACAGAGTTGCTGCCATCTGTGCATTCGGAGTTACCCATGACGATGATGAACGGGCTTGATCGGAGGGAATTGGACATTCTCGACGAAGATTATTTCGGCCCGCCTCCTCGCTTTCTCCGGGAAGGCCGCCCGATAGACTTCTGCATCGAAGGCGAGGAGGACCGGCGCGCCCATGGCAGCACTTTGGCTGCGCTTCAGAAGATCAAGGCGTTTCTCGGCATGTGCTGATACGAGCTGGGTTTGCCGATGACCCCGCGCGGGGTCCCGCAGATGCACGGCTATGGCAAGCGCACGCGGCGCTCTTCCCGCGGCGGCGGATAAAGCGGGATACAGTCTTTCATTTGACATGCCGTTTTGGCACGTGATTACCTCGCCCGCATAGTCCGGCCAAAAAGGCAGTCGGCCATGATGAGAGAGCGAGGCGGCGATCGGCCCATTCATGGGCGCGATCGGGCGAAAGCATTTTGAGCGCGGCGGCGACCAGCGTCAAAACCCTGTTTGAGAACCGGCCGCAATGGGCTTGGGCGGCGGCGATTCTCGTGGGCGGCGCGATTTATCTGTGCCTGTGGCCGCTTTCCGAACCGCCGATTTTGTTCAGCGATTTTGTGAAAGCCTATTGGGTCGCGGCCGAACACCTCTGGAATGGCGGGCTTAGTGCGCATTATCCGTTCACCTTGCCGGGGAACTGGTCCAATCTTCCGATTCTCGCCTGGCCGTTCGCCGTGCTCGTTCCGCTTGGTCGCGAAGGTGCGGCGTGGGCATATCTCATCGCCGGCCTCATTGTCACCTTGGCGACTTGGGTGCTCCTGGCGCGCTTTGCCCGGCTGAGCGGACCGATGGCCGCTGCGCTGCTGTTTCTGTTCTTCCTGAACGGGCCGCTCCTGAACACGCTTCGCGAGGGCAACAGCACGCATTTCGTGCTGTTCTTCCTGGTCCTGACGCTCGTGCTCTGGGAAGGGAAGCGGGAATATCTGGCCGGGCTCGCGCTCGGCATGGCGGCGACGATCAAATTGCCGCTCTTGCTGTTCGGGGTCTATTTCTTCTTGAGGCGCCGCTGGGCGATCGTCGCCGGCGGTGCGACAACCGTTACCGTCGCCGTCCTGCTGTCGCTCGCCATTTTCGGCTTTGCGGACCATGTGCAATGGTATGACGACTCGATCGGCTTCGCTACGGGAGGCGCGGTACCGGCCTTTAACGCGCAGTCGATCGACGGCTTTCTGATGCGCCTATCGACCGGCGCAGAGGAGCTGCTGTATTGGGGGCCTATCGAGCCGTCGCCCTTGCACAAAATCGCCCGCGATCTGGCTCTGCTGGTGCTTTTTGGCGGGTTCGGCTGGTTCATATTCCGCACGGAACGGCAGGGGCTCATTGCATCGCAAGGGGCAGGGCCGACGCCGCACGATCTCCTGCAATTTTCGATCATCATCATCCTGTCGCTGATCACCAGCCCGCTGACCTGGACGCATTACTATGCTTTTCTGCTTGTACCGCTGGCGCTCTATCTCGGCGGCCGCCTGCCGCTGCCGGATGACGCGACGACGCGCTGGCTGTTCTGGACCGGCTATGCGCTCGCTTCGCTCCCGGTGATCATGCCCAAAATGTCGGTCGACGCCGAACCTCCGTTCAGCTGGCAGGCAGAGCTTGCGGCCCGCACCATCGTTTCGGCCTGGCTGTTCGGGGCGCTGATCATGCTCGCCTGTTTCGCGCGGGGTGCCTGGCTGGCGACCGCAATTGCCCCCAGCTCCCGCGCCGTGCCGGAAGCATCTGGCGCGATTGGAAACCGGCCCCGGAGCTGATGGCACTCCCGACCCAGCGCGCGCAAGCAGAAAATCCAGCCTTTTGCTTGCGCTTCCCAGCATAATTGTGACTATCAGGTACGTTCTACGTTGAAGAGCGGCCCGATCGGCACCATCAATGAGCCAAGAAAACAAAATGCAACGAGGACCAGATGGCCGATCCCTATCAAGTGCTCGGCGTGTCGCGCGATGCCGCCCAAGCCGACATCCGGAAGGCCTATAGGCGGCTCGCCAAGAAGCACCACCCCGACCTCAATCCGGGCAATGCCGAGGCCGAAAAGCGCTTCAAGGAGATTGCCGCCGCCTATGACATTGTCGGCGATGAGCGAAAAGCGCGCCCGCTTCGACAAGGGCGAGATCGATGAAACCGGTGCGGAACGCCCGGAACGGCAATTCTATCGCGACTATGCCGAGGGCGAGCCGGGCTTCAAATATTATCGCCGGTCGGGGCCTGACGGCCCTGACGATCTCGGCGATATTTTCGGCGATTTCTTCGGCCGCCAAGGCACCGGCGGAAGGGGAGGCTTCAAGCTCCGCGGCGGCGACGTCAGCTATTCGCTGCCGGTGGATTTCCTCGAAGCCGTCAACGGGGCAAAGAAGACCGTCACCATGCCGGACGGCAAGCGGCTTTCGATCACGATTCCGGCTGGCATTAAGGACGGTCAGACGCTGCGGTTGCGCGGCGAGGGGCGGCCCGGCATTGGCGGCGGCGAGAACGGCGACGCGCTGGTGACCGTCAATGTCGCGGAACACCCGGGTTTCAGACGTGACGGTGATACGATCCGCTCGGTGCTCAATATCTCGCTCAATGAGGCGCTGTCGGGCGCAAAAGTCCGCGCCGAGACGATCGCCGGGCCGGTCAATGTCACGGTGCGCAAGAATGCCAATAGCGGCGACACGCTGCGGCTGCGTGGCAAGGGCGTAGTGAACCGGACGACCGGTAAGCACGGCGACCATCTTATCGAGCTGCGTGTCAAGCTGCCGGAAGCGCCAGATGACGAGCTGAGGGCGTTCATCGCCGACTGGGAGGCTAAGCATCCCTATAATCCGCGCGCCGCGACGGAGGCGGTGTCATGATCGGCGAGAAAGACTTATGCGCGATGTTCGCCAGGCTCGAAGCCGACATGCTTCGCGAATGGATCGACGCCGGGCTGGTGCAAGGGGCGCGTCAGGGGAGCGCCATAAGCTTCGACGAGGCCGATGTGGCGCGGGTCCGGCTCATCTGCGAATTGCACTACGACCTTGCCGTCGAGGAGGAAACGCTTCCGCTGGTGCTTTCCTTGATGGATCAGCTTTACGATCTGCGGCGCTCGGCGCGCGCGCTTGCCTCGGCGATCGAGGAGGAGCCGGATGAGGTGCGGGTGCGGATTTCGGCCGGCGTCGTCAAGCGCCTGAAGGCGTGAGGGAACGCAACGCGCCTCTGGTCACTGGGCCGGCGTTAGATTATATGCGGCGGAGGGCGGCCTTATAGAGTTGGCGCTGAGGACGCCCCCACGCCTGCCTTTCCACCTTGTTCAAGATCGGACCCTGAAGCCATGTCGCTCACCCTGCATCAAGCTGTGTTTCCCTATACGCTGCGAACTCTCAACGCGCTCGGCGCCATTCTCGACAAGGCGGCCGCCCATTGCGAGGCGCGCAAGATCGATCCCGCCGCGCTGCTCGGATACCGGCTCGCGCCCGATATGTTCGATCTTAAGCGGCAGGTTCAGACGGTCAGCGACCAGGCCAAGGGCATGGCCTCGCGGCTCGCCGGCGTCGAAATCCCCAGCTATCCGGACACCGAGACGACGATTTCGGAGCTGAAAGCCCGCCTGGCGAAGACCGCTGATTACGTCGGCAGCATCACCGAGGAAAAAGTTGCCGGTGCGGAGGATCGCGAGATCATCCTCAAGATGCGCCGCGGCGATCTGAAATTCAGCGGGCGGGATTACGTGTTCGGCTTCTTCATGCCGAATTTCTATTTCCATGCTGCAACGGCTTACGGGATTCTGCGGCATGCCGGCGTCGAGTTGGGCAAGCTGGATTTTATGGGCGCCGCCTGAGCAGCGCCTCTCCAGCTTGTGAGAATAAAGCTGAATGACATGGGTTAGTTGCCCTCTCCCAGTGGGAGAGGGTGGCGGCGAAGCCGCCGGGTGAGGGGTTAAAGTGTATGAATTTCAAAGGTTTGACCCACTCACCCTAACCCTCTCCCTATGGGGAGGGGATTAGGCTGGGGTACGGACATCTGATCCTACCCCTCGATCAGCTCGAAGCTCAGTCCGGCATGGGTCTTGAGCCGCTCGATCAGCCGGTCGCCGAACACCACCGCCGGCGTCCAGAAGCCGCCGGGCTTTTCCGCCTTCGGCGTGTCCATCGCTAGGCAAGTGGCGGCCTGACCAAGCATCTTGCCGGTTGAGCCATACCCCGGATCGGCATCGCCGGTGACTTTGGCACGCAAGGTATGACCATGCTCGTCGGTTCCGAAGAAGCGCAGATCGAAAAAGCCGCGCCTTTGCGCCTCGGGGCTCGGCCCTTCACCCGGTGCGGGCAGAAAGCGCTTCAAGAGCCAGCGCGTCGGCGCAATGGCGCTGCCGGTGAGAAAAGCGCCTAAGCCGCCGGTCATGAAGCAGCGATCTCATTCGGCCGCGAGCGCCGCGCCCGGTCAGCACCGCCTCGTCATAGATGAAGTCCTTGCCATAGGCGAAGCCGGAAAGAGCGTTGCTCCGATGCACGATCCGCGTATTGATGCCGGCCATCACGAAGGGCGCAGTCCAGGCGCCGAAATCCGGGTCGAAGCCGGCGGCAGACAGGCTCGGCTGGCGGACTTTTGGCGCAATGTCAGGCGCAACCAGTATGTAAGGGTTGGCGACCTCACGCCGCAGCGCCGGGTTCCGACCGACTTCTTCGGCAAAAGCCATCATGCTGGCGACGGTGCCGCCGGAGACGCCGCCGCGCAGGGCGCGGACCCGCATTTTGACACGCGTTAGCGGATGGCCGAAGCGCTGCGTCGCCTCCTGCTGCAGGAAATAGACGCCGAGATCGGAGGGGAGCGAGTCGAAGCCGCAGCAATTCACGATGCGCGCACCGGAGGCTTTCGCCGCTGCTTCATAGCGGCTGATCATGCGCTTGATCCAATACGCCTCGCCGGTCAGGTCACAATAGTCGGTGCCGGTCTCGGCGCAGACCTTGACCAGCGGCTCGCCATAAAGCGCATATGGCCCGACGGTCGAGACGACAGCGCGTGCGGCTCCGCACATGGCGCGGAGCGAGGCCTCATCGGCGGCGTCGGCCACGATCAGCGACGGCGCGGCGGCGCCGAGATCGCCTCGGAGCCGTTCGAGCTTGGATCGGGACCGTCCGGCAACAGCCCATTTCAGCGTGCCACTGGCGCCAAACTCATCCATGAGATAGCGGCAGAGGATCTTGCCGACGAAACTCGTGGCACCGAAGACAACAAGGTCAAAAGCAGGTTCGGGCATGGTGTTCAAATCCCCCAGATTTCCGTATCAGCCACCAACGCCGGGCGGAAGCAGACGCGTCACATGCCCATTGCGGTAGCGCACGCTTTCGCCCTCGACCCAGACATCGCCGGAGGCGACGAGCCGCAGCGCATGAGGGTAAAGCCGGTGCTCGGCGGCGAGGATGCGCGCCGAAAGCGTTTCCTCATCGTCGTCGGCTCGAACCGGAACAACAGCCTGCGCGACGATGGGCCCCGCATCCATCTCGGCGCGCACGAAATGCACCGTCGCGCCGGAGACGCATACGCCGGCATTAAGAGCCTGCTGCTGTGGCCGAAGACCTCGGAAGGCCGGCAGCAGCGAGGGGTGGATATTGAGCTGGCGGTCGCGCCAGGCCTCGACGAAGCCGTCGGTCAGGAGGCGCATGAAGCCGGCATTGCAGATAATTTCGACGCCGGCGTCGCGCAGGGCTCGGTCAAGATCGGCGTCAAAAGCCTCGCGCGACGGATAGGCTTTGTGGTCGATGGTCAGGGCCGGGATGTCGGCTTGCCGCGCCCGCTCCAGGCCGAGCGCGCCGGGGCGGTTGGAAATAACCAGGGCGATCTCGGCCGGATAGTCCGCTGCCCGCGATGCGTCGATCAGGCTTTGCAGATTGCTACCCCGGCCCGAAATCAGAACGCCGACCCGTTTTCGCGTGCTCATGACGGAAATCCGAGCGCGCCGGAGAAGCGCACCGACGCCCCGCCGCCACGATCGACGAGCCGTCCGATTGGCTGGGCGTTCTCGCCCTGGTCGTTCAGCACCTGGCAGACGCGGCCCGCCTCCCTTTGCGCGCAGACCACTACAAGACCAACGCCGCAATTGAAGGTGCGCAGCATCTCCGCCTCGGCGACCTTGCCCTGCCGCGCGATCCAGGAAAACACCGGCTGCGGTGTCCAGGCTGTCAGATCGATCTCGGCGGCGAGCGCGTCGGGCAGCACACGCGGGAGATTTTCGGGCAGGCCGCCCCCGGTGATATGGGCGAGGGCCTTCACCGCGCCCGTGTCCCTGATGGCCGTAAGCAGCGGCTTGACGTAGATCCGCGTCGGGATGAGCAGCGCCTCGCCAAGCGTCACGGCGGCTCGAACGGCGCCGGCTGCGTCCCAGGCAAGGCCGAGATCGGCAACGAGCCGGCGCAACAGCGAAAAGCCGTTCGAATGCACGCCCGAAGAGGGCAAGCCCGATGATCACGTCGCCGGCGGCGATGTCCGCGCGAGGCAGGAGCGCGCCGCGTTCCGCCGCGCCGACGGCAAATCCGGCAAGGTCATAGTCGCCCGGCGCGTAAAGCCCGGGCATCTCGGCCGTCTCGCCGCCGATGAGCGCCGCGCCGGCCTGGCGGCAGCCCTCGGCGATGCCGGCGAGGACCGTGCTTGCGCGATCTCCAGCTCCAGCTTGCCGAGGCAAAATAGTCGAGGAAGAACAGCGGCTCGGCACCCTGAACGACCAGAGGTCGTTCACGCACATGGCGACGAGGTCGATGCCGATCGTGTCATGCCGGCCGGTCTCGGTGGCGATCTTCAGCTTCGTGCCGACGCCGTCATTTGCGGCGACCAGAATCGGATCACGGAAGCCCGCGGCCTTGAGATCGAAGAGCCCGCCGAAACCGCCGAGCTCGGCGCCTGCGCCGGGCCGGGCGGTCGCGCGCGCAAGCGGCTTGATTGCTTCGACAAGCGCGTTGCCGGCATCGATGTCGACGCCGCTTTTCGCATAGGTCAGGCCGCTCTCAACCGGCATCCCGCGCCCAGCCATAAAGCTTTCCTTGGTTTCTATTGCCCGCACACAAGCGCCAGCCGGCGCCGCCGTCAACTCTTCTCTCATCCATGTCCCGCATTTGCCTTCGAACCGCGATCAGCGGGGGCTTATGCGGTTTCGCTCTTTTGGCTCGGCCTAAAGCGCGCTAATCTCCGGCCCGAATTGAGGCAAGGGGGAGCGCGACGCGGGCCAGGATCATGGGTTGCCCCGCGCTCTGGTTATAGTCGATATGATGATGAGAATCGCCTTTATCGCGTTCTTGGCCATGCTGCTGGCTCTTTGCCCGACAGCCAAGGCGAAGACCTCCGGCGTCTATACGGTTTCCAAGGTTTCGGTCTCGGCCGATGCCGACAATGCCGTTGCGGCCAAGGAAAAAGCCCTTGCCCAGGCGCAGCAGATCGCCTTGCGCGCGCTCTTGACGCGGATGACGCCTTGGAGTGCCCATGGGCGGCTGCCGGTGCTGAACAGCGACATGATCGAGCGCATGATAGAAGGTTTTGTGGTGCGCCGTGAGAGCAATTCCAATACGCGCTATATCGCCACGCTCGACTTCAGCTTCGAGCCCAATGCGGTTCGCGATATTCTTAATCGCTTCGAGCTGCCCTACACCGACCAGCAGGCGCCGCAATCGCTGCTTCTGCCGGTCATGGTCGAGGGCGGCGCGGTTCGGCCGGGGTCGAAAAATCCATGGTTCGAGGCTTTATCAGGGGTCGACGGTGAACATACGCTCGCCCCTATCAAGCTTGCTTCGCCGCGCTCTGACCTGTCCGCATCGATGATCGGCGACTTATCGGCGAGCTCGCGCAGCCTGCTTGAAACCCTGCGCTATCAATATCGGTCCCAAAATGTGGTGCTGGCGATCGCCGACGTCGATGCGCAGGCGACGGCGCTTCACCTGCGGCTCATCGGCCAGGATGCCGTCGGCAATTTCGCGCTCGACCGAACCTTCCGCATTCCCGACCGCGATATCGACTATACCGCGAATTTGGCGGCACAGATTTCCGTCAAGGTCATCGAAGGGCGCTGGCGGCGGGTGAAGCTGACAAGCCAGGGTGCATATGAAGGGCCTGCGGATCTTCAGCGCGTCGCGCTTACGGCGCAGTTCTCCAGCCTCAAAGCCTGGCAAGACATGCGCGCCAGGCTGCAGAAGGTGCCCGGTCTTCAGGGACTTGACGTGAAGGCCCTCAATGCGCGCGGCGCGAGCATCGAGGTCGACTTTCCCGGCGGCGCGGAGCGTCTGGCCCAGGCCGCGCAGTCGCAGGGCCTGGCTTTGGAGCGGCGCGGTCAAGACTGGCTGCTTTTCGCGCGATGAGGCGGTCAAAGAGTGCAATTCATCTACCTGCCGAACATCATCTCGATCATCCGGCTGTTTCTGGTCCCCGTGATCATCTGGCTGATCGTCACCAATAAGCTGTTCGGAGCCTTCCTGGTGTTTCTCGTCGCGGGCTTGACCGACGCGCTCGACGGCTTTCTGGCGCGGCGATTCGGCTGGCGCACCGAGCTGGGCGCTTATCTTGATCCAGTCGCCGACAAGGCGCTTTTGGTAAGCGTTTACGCCGCGCTCGGCTTTTTCGGGCACATTCCGGCCTGGCTCGTCATTCTGGTCATCAGCCGGGATCTCCTGATCATCGGCGCGGTCATGCTGTCCTGGCTTCTGGGCCGAACGGGTTCCATTCATCCCCTGTTGATCAGCAAAGTGAACACCGTGCTGCAGATCAGCCTCGCCGTGCTGGTTCTGGCCGAGGGCGGGGCGCATATCGGCTGGGGCGCCTATATCACGCCGCTGACCTGGGCAACGGGGCTGACGACCGGGCTTTCGGCTGCGGTCTATCTGGTCATATGGCTGCGGCGCATGGCTCGGTATGATCTCGATGAGCGTCTGAAGCAGGCCGGCCGGGACGCCGATCGGGCCCAGTAAAAGCGGCATCGGAGCGAGATGGAATTGAGCACTCAACTGATCTTTGACCTGCCGCATATTCCGGCTCTGGGCAGCGAGGATTTTTTTGTCAGCGCATCGAATGAGAAGGCGGTCAGGCTCGTCGAAGCCTGGCCGGACTGGCCGAATGCGGTGGCGGTTATCGCCGGGCCGCAGGGCTCGGGAAAGACACATCTCGTCAATGTCTGGCGGGCGCGCTCTGGTGCGGAGGCCTTTGCGGCGACTGACGTGGCGCGCGCCGTCGACAGGGCGCTTGGCGCCGGCGGCCCGGTGATCCTTGAAGATATCGATGCGACGGCCATCAATGAGCACGCCGCTTTTCACCTTCTCAACCTGGCGCGAGAGCGGGGTTTTGAGGTCCTGATCACGGCGCGGCGCCTGCCCGGCGAGTGGCATGTTTCGCTGCCCGATCTGCGCTCGCGGCTGCGCTCGGCGGCTCTGGTCACCATCGACGCGCCGGACGAAGCCTTGCTGGGCGCCGTTCTGATCAAGCTGTTCGCCGACCGGCAGCTCGCCATCGAGCCCGGCGTCATCGGCTATGTCATGCGGCGCATGGTGCGGTCGATGGCTGCGGCGCAGAGGCTTGTCGATGCGCTCGACCGTGCCGCGTTGGCTGAGCACCGCCGCGTAACGAAGGCGCTTGCGGCAAAACTTCTCCATGCAGAGGGCGCGGATGACGGCGCGGACGGGCGAGGCTGACCCGGCTCGCGATCCATCGGCTCCCTGTGTCCTGCAAAGCGTTTGCAGCGCTTTTAGCGGTTTCGTAGCATGACCATGACACCATATTACGTTTGATGGGCGGCTTTCGGTCGGGCTGCCGATCGTCTTAAATCTTGCTTAAGTTTCATTTTTTCCGACTGAAGATGCAGGAAGCGCCGCCGCCGGGCAGGGCAGGCGGCCGAGAAGGGCAGAGCGATGCGGGCGAGTGCGGGCAAAGAGAGGATCATTTCCAGGACGGCCAGAAAGAAGCCTGAGCCGAGCGTCGCTGAGCGCATCGCTGCTTTCGGCCCGCAACGCTACTACAATCGCGAACTGTCCTGGCTGCAGTTCAATCTGCGGGTTCTGGAAGAGTCGGAAAACCCGCAACATCCGCTCCTGGAGCGCGTCCGTTTTCTATCGATCTCGGCGTCCAATCTGGACGAATTCTATATGGTCCGCGTGGCGGGTCTGATCGGCCAGATCAATGCCGGCGTCACGACGCAGAGCGATGACGGCCTGACGCCCGCCGAGCAGCTAAAAAAAATCAACGACATGGTCGCATCGCTGACCGCGCAGCAGCAGAGAAACTGGGCGTATCTGAAGGCCGAGCTGGAAAAGGCCGGCATCGCGCTTGTCGAGCCGGGCGACCTCAAAAAATCCGATCTGGACTGGCTCGATCCGCATTTCATGGAGCATGTCTTTCCGGTCCTGACGCCGATCGCCATCGACCCCGCCCATCCCTTTCCGTTCATTCCGAACAGGGGTTTCGTGCTTGGGCTCGAATGCGAAAAGAAAGATGCTTCTGGCACGGTCATGCACAGCATTCTGCCGATTCCAAGCCAGCTCGACCGCTTCATCCGCCTTCCGGGGCGCTCCGCCAAAAGCAACGGCGGGACGCAGCCGATCCGCTTCGTCACATTGGAGTCCCTGGTGGCTTTCTTCGCCGACCGGCTGTTTTCCGGCTTTGACGTGAAGAGCATCGGCGGCTTCCGCGTCCTGCGGGACTTCGACGTGGAGATCAGCGAGAAGGCCGAAGATCTCGTCATGACCTTCGAAGCCGCGCTGAAAAAGCGCCGCCATGGCTCCGTCATCCGGCTGGAGATCGAAGCCTCGATGCCGGAATTTTTGAGACGCTTCGTTCGCAGCGAGCTCGAGGTTTCGTGGGATGCGATTTCGATGCAGGACGGGCTGCTTGCCCTCTCCGATCTGTCCCAGCTCATCGTCGAGGAGCGGAGGGATCTGCTCTTCACCCCGTTCGTCATCCGTTTCCCGGAGCGGATCCGCGAATTCAACGGCGACTGTTTTGCCGCCATCAAGCAGAAGGACATCGTCGTTCACCATCCTTACGAGTCCTTTGATGTGGTCGTGCAATATCTGCGGCAGGCGGCGGCCGATCCCGATGTCGTCGCTATTAAATGGACGCTCTACCGCACCAGCCGGAATTCGCCCATCGTCGAGGCGCTAAAGGAGGCGGCTGAAGCCGGCAAGCTCGTGACTGCTCTCGTCGAAATCAAGGCTCGGTTCGACGAGGAGGCCAATTTGAATGTTGCGCGCGATCTGGAAAAATCCGGAGCCAGCGTCGTCTTCGGTTTCATCCAGCTCAAGACCCACGCCAAGCTGGGCCAGGTGATGCGCCGTGAGGGCGACGAGCTGCGCACCTATTGCCATATCGGCACCGGTAACTATCACCCGCAGACCGCCCGCGTTTATACCGATCTTTCCTTCTTCACCGCCGATCGTATGATCGGGCGCGACGTGACACGGCTGTTCAATTTCATCACCGGCTATGCCGAGCCAGCCGACCTGGAGACGATGGCTGCCTCGCCGCATGGCATTCGCGCCCTGATCATGAAGCGTATTCATGAGGAGATCGAACACGCACGGGCAGGCCGGCCGGCCGTGATCTGGATGAAGATGAACGCCCTGGTCGATCCGGACATCATCGATGCGCTCTATGAGGCAAGCCTGGCCGGCGTTCATATCGAGCTGATCGTGCGCGGGATTTGCTGCCTGCGCCCAGGCGTGCCGGGCCTGTCGGAGAATGTCCGCGTCAAAAGCATCATCGGCCGGTTCCTGGAACATGGCCGCATTTACTGCTTCGGCGGCGGCGCGAGCCTTCCATCATCCTCGGCGCATGTTTATATCAGCTCTGCCGACATGATGCCGCGCAATCTCGACAGGCGCGTTGAGGCCATGGTACCTATCACCAACCCTACCGTGCATGAGCAAGTCCTCGGGCAAATTATGGCAGCCAATCTGAAAGACAATCAGCAAAGCTGGCATGTTCTTGCCGATGGGAGCTGCGTTCGCGTCAAACCTGACCCCGGCGAGGCGCCTTTTAACGCGCATGAATATTTCATGACCAATCCAAGTCTTTCCGGGCGCGGCGAGGCGCTGGCCGAGAGCTTCCCGCCGCGCGTGTTTGTGGGCGGTGCCCAGGATGTGATTGATTGAGCCGGGCCGTGGATTGGCGGGGCAAAATATTCACACAGGAGGCAAGCCCCGTCGCCGTTATCGACATCGGATCGAACTCCATCCGCCTCGTCGTATATGGGGACGAAGTCCGCAGCCCGACGCCGGTTCTCAACGAAAAGTTGCTGTGCGGGCTCGGCCGAAAGCGAACGCCTCGGGGCGGCCTCAACCGGCACGCGGTCGCGCGGGCACATGCTGTCCTGCGCCGGTTCCGCAAGCTCTGCGAGCAGACGCGCGTGAAACGGATCTACGCCTTTGCCACCGAAGCCGTGCGCAGCGCGACAGACGGCGCCGAATTCATCGCCGAGGCGGAAAAGCGCTGCGGTGGTTGCGCCATCCGCATCCTCTCCGGACGGGAGGAGGCCGAACTTGCCGCGGCAGGGATCGTCTCGGGTTTCATCAAGCCCGATGGATTTGTCGGCGACCTGGGCGGCGGCAGCCTCGAACTCATTGATCTGAAAGAGCGTGACGTCATCGCGGAAGCCTCGGTTCCACTCGGCAGCCTCAATCTGATGGAGGCGGCGGGCAGAGATTTCGTCAAGGCGTCGTCGGTCATCGACAGCCATCTCCAGAATATCCCATGGCTGGGCCGGGGCGCCGGGCGGCCCTTCTATCTGATCGGCGGCACCTGGCGGTCGGTGGCGCGGCTCCATATGATGGAGACCGATTATCCGCTGAGTGTGACGCATCATTACCGGATGTCCCTCAAGCAGCTCGACAGTCTGTTCGCAAGCGTCGTCAGCCGCAACCCGACGGCAAGGGGTCTGGCCCGAATCTGCGCGCGAGCGCCGCGAGATGCTTCCTTATGGCCTCCTGGTCCTGAAGCGGCTCGCCGATAAGATGAAGCCGTCTGAAATCGTCTTCTCCGCCTTCGGTGCGCGCGAGGGAATACTCTACCTCAATCTGCCGCCGGACCAGCAGGCGCTCGATCCACTGATTTCGGCCTGCGAGGACATGGCTGCGCGGCGGGCGCGCTCCTTCGACTATTGCTATGAATTCTTCGATTGGACCCATGCGCTGTTTCAGCGCGACGGCCTTGATGAGACCGAGGACGAGCGCCGCCTGCGCAAGGCGGCCTGCCTTCTGGTCGATGTGGGATGGCGCGGCCATCCTGACTATCGCGGAGAAAAGGCGCTCGGCCTGATCGCCCAATCCTCATTCGTCGGGGTCGATCACCCCGGCAGGGCCTATCTGGCGCTTGCCGTCTATTACAGCCACGAACGCAGCCTTTCCGGGGACTTCAGCCCGGCTCTGCGCAAGCTCGCCGGACGCACCCTCAACCACCGCGCGCAAATCCTTGGTACCGCGGAGCGGGTTGCGGTGAAACTCTCCGTCAATATGCCGGGGATTATCAATCAAACCACCATAGGCTATAATAAAAATAATCTGGTGCTGAAGTTGCCTGCTCATCTCGAAATGCTGGACGGCGAGTTTTTGCGTCGCCGCTTCAAGGTCCTTGCGCAGTTGTTGAATTGTGAGCCTGAGATTTCGCATTGAGCCGAAGCCGCGACCGGCCAAATCCATCCTGCGCGCGTTCGCCTCGCGCGAGTGATCCCGCGCAGGACGATCCGGACAGAGCTGTTGGTAAGGGATCGGCGCATGTCAGCGCGCGCCGCGCATTCGTGCTTGTGCCCAAATCGTTCTGCAATAATCGCCGGCTGCGCGGAGTGAGTTGCGGAAGATGAACCAGGATCTGTATCAAATCTTGAATGTGAAACGGACAGCGAGTCACGACGAGATCCGTACAGCGTACCGAAAGCTGGCGAAGGAATATCACCCGGACCGGAATCCGGGCGACAAGGCGTCCGAAGAAACGTTCAAGCGCATTTCCGCGGCTTTCGACATTCTGGGGGACCCCGAAAAACGCCGCCGCTACGACGCGGGTGAGATCGATGCGAGCGGGCGTGATACGGGCGGCTTTTATGGCGACTTCAGCTCGGGCAACCGCCGCAATCGTACCTCCGACAATTTCGGCGATTTCGCAGATATTTTTGGCGACTTCTTCGGCCGCACCGGAACCAGCACCGGCGGCGGCTTCAACATGCGCGGTATGGACTACCGCTACCATCTGGAAATCGATTTTCTCGAAGCCGTCAACGGCGTGAAGAAGCGGGTTCTGCTTCCTGAGGGCGAGACGCTGGACATCACCGTGCCGTCAGGCGTCGTGCAGGGGCAGGTCCTGCGCCTCAAAGGCAAGGGTGGCCCGGGCGTCGGGCGGGGTCAGGCAGGAGACGCGCTCATCGAGCTGAAGATCCGGCCGCATGCGTTTTTCGAGCGCGAGGGCGACGACATCGTCCTCGACCTGCCGGTTGCGCTTTACGAGGCGGTGTTGGGCGCGAAGGTGGAGGTGCCGACGATCAGCGGGCGCGTTTCGCTCACTGTGCCGAAGTCCGCCTCGAGCGGGCAGATGTTGCGGCTGAGGGGCAAGGGTGTCAGGAATGCGCAGACCGGCAATACCGGGGATCAGCTGGTCAAGCTGCGCATCGTTCTGCCGCAGCGGGTCGACCGGGAGCTGTTCGACTTCATGGAAGACTGGGCGGAAAATCACGCCTACGATCCGCGCTCGAAGCTGAAGGAAGCGATCTGACCACACCGTGGCCCAGCCCCGACATCGCGGTCAGTTGAGCGGAGCCGTCAGCGAGACCCGGCCGCTCCAGGCCGAATAATCCGGCTTGCCGATGCCTTCGACCGCGCCGGTCGCCTGAATATTGATGCCGTCGGCCGTGCCGAGCGTCAGGCCGGCCTCGGCCTTCGCGCCGGCATCATTGGTAAGGGCGGTGTCGAACGGCTTCATATCCAACCGGTCAAATGTCCAGCCCGTGCTGAGCGCGGCGTTTGGCTGCAGGAAGGCTCCGTCCTCAAGCGCAATACGGTATGAGACGCCCGAGCCAACCCCCACGCGGCCGACCACGGTGGCGCCGTCGTCGATACTGCCCACCGGCATGCGGGACGGATCGGCAAAATGGTCGTCCACCATGGCAAGTGCGACGTTAGGCGTGAAGTCCAGGCCAAACAGCTTCCGTTTGCCCGAAAGCTGTCCGCGCAGCAATTCCCGGTTGGTGTCGAAAGAGACCCGCGTGCCTTCCGGCAATGTGCCGATATTGCCGGTGTTGCCCCAGGCCGCGCGTGCATCAAAGACGAGATCGGGTGCCAGACGCACGCTGGCATAGGGGCCGAACATGAGACCCTGGCTGCTCATCGCTGAATTCAGCTCGTCGTAGCTCTCCCGATATTGATCGAGCTGAAGCAGCGCTCCGACCATGATCTCCTGGATGTCAGCAGATAATCGGCACCGAGATTGAACGTACCGGCGCTGCCGGCGGCGCTGTAGCGCAGATTATTCTCATCGAATTGCTGCTGGAACTGTGTTGCCCGGCCCTCGATCCAGGCATCGAGCTTCTTCTCGGCAAAGACCTGACCCTTGGCTGCGGCAAGGCTCTGAAGGCTGGTTGAGACGCTCACCTGTTGCGGTTGGCCGTCTTCGCCGACCACCGCGGTGCTCTTGACCGCCTGATCAAGCGTCTTAGGCTTTGCGTCCAGCCGGCGCAGGCTCGCCTGAGCCGTGTCATCGGAAAGCAGCCGGCTGGCGCGGCGCTCAACAAAAGCCTCCGGCGTCGCCGATGGGGTCGCGCTTGCCGATTGTGATTGTGCCGCACAGACGATCTCAAATCGGAGCTGCGCAGGGCCGTCGGCGCGGTATTCAAAGCCGTACAGGCCGTCGAGAGGGACGGTAAAAGTCGCCTCGCGCGGCGCGGCGCCGGAAAGCACGACCCCTTCGGCCTCGTTGCCCTCGATCAGGGTCACCGAGCCGGCGCCGGCGTCTGCGCTCATGGCCGTCATGCGTAGGCTCAAAATGTCTCCGGCTTTGAGCGGAACTGCCCCGGTGCGTTGCGGGATGGCCGCGGCGCCGTCGAGAGTGACCGGCTCGGCGGCGAGCGTCGCACAGCCGGAAGTGCTGTCGGCCAAGGCGTTTGCGCTGGCGCCGGCAACGAGAAAGGCCACGAGCGGGGCCGCGGCCAGGAATCGGAGTCTTGAAAGCGAAATGCTGCTCACCAGAAATTTCCTCTCAGATTGGGTCCGCGCAAACGCGGCGCCATCGCTGGCGTCCGGCCAATGGTTCGCCCATGCCGCGCGAATGCCGGTGGGGTTCAATAGCGCCTAAGCAGGGCAAAATTGTGCACTGCAGCAGCCATTGGCGCGGTGCTGCGGAGAGACTTATCGCTGCGCGGCGGCCACCGCGGGGAGATGCGGGCCGTTGATGAACGGAATTTGTTTCTGCCAGGAATGGCCGCTGGCCGCCTTCTCATAGCCGTAGTGGAAGACCTTGCGCATATAGTCGGTCTCGAAGCTCGGCGTCAGCTCCGGCGGGAAATCGTCGCCGATATAGGTAAGATTGAAGTCGATATCGTGGTCGCGGGCGAATTCCTGTGTTGCAACGAGAGTTGCCCGCGCATGGGACTTGATAAGGCTGGCAAGCGACCGCGTCAGCACCGCGGCCGTCGAGCCTTCAACGACTTCAAACTCGGGCTTCAGGCGATTGTTGATGACAACGAAAAAGTGAATCGGTAAGCCCAGCGGCCTCTTGGCCGTCTCTCCCCGTGCAAGAATTGCCTCGGGGATCGTGAATACCTGCAAGGTTGCCCCGCCATCGACATGCAGTTCGGAAAAACGTGTGCCGTTCGCCTCGACCTCGATCAGGGTCGGCGCGAAAGCGCCTGGGATGCTCGCCGACGCGGTCAGAATATTGCGGATAAGCTCGAGCGCTTTCGGATTTCCGCTGGCGGCGATGGTGCCGAGATCCCATACCACCGGACGCTGGGCGTCGAGATTGGTGGTGACGACAAGCAGGCGCCGTCCCAGGCGGTGCTCGGCGGCGATGCGGCGGAGCAGAGCCTCGTCGACGAAGCTTGAAACCAGGTCGTAAAGGGCGGCGCGGCGCGAATCCTGCGAGAACAGGAGCGTAAGGATGCCGCCTTCGCCAAGGCTGGCCGCGAGGCCGCTTGTCCAAGCCCTCGTGAGTGCCTCATCATAGTCCGGACCAAGAAAGGCAAACGGCGCGATCAAGGCGCCTGCGCTCACGCCGGTCACCAGCACATATTTCGGCCTTTCGTTTCGTGCGCTAAGGCCGTTCAAAACGCCGGCGCCATAGGCTCCGTTGGAAGATCCGCCCGATAATGCAAGGACATTGAGTGAGCCGATGCGCTTCGCGGCGACGAACAGCGAAGGCATCTTGATGGCATTGCGGATGTCTTCGCCGGCAGCGTCGGCCCAATAGCGGGCGCCGGGAATGCCGGGGATCTGCGCGATCGCCTGCTCGCTGGCGGTAAAGGGCTGGCGGGGCAAGCTGGAACAGCCCGCCGCTGCGATGATCAGCACAGCCGCGCAGGCGTGACGGAGGCGCAGAATATAGACGCCCATCGGTCGTGCCCCCTGCTGACCCCTGATCCTCTTGCGCTTTTGTTTTTATCGATGACGATGAATGGGGTCAAAGCAAGGCGGTAAGAGCCGAAGTCCACCATGCAACATATTTGCCCAAGTGACTGGCAGATCCGCCGTGCGCCGTTGCGGCGCACCTTTCGGGGCGCTGTCATTCGAGCCCTGCCGGAGCGGACCGGATTGGTAGGATCTTCATCAGCCAGCCCGGTCGAGGCCGAAGACGGGGCATTCTCGCCAATGGCGGTGTCGTCGGCCCGTGCCGAGGCATCGACAGGCAGGGTGACGACTTTGCCGTTGTCGATGGCGATCGCCAGCCGTCCGGCCTTGATGGCGAGCGCGTGCTCGCCGAACAGGTCCCGCCGCCAGCCATGCAGGGCCGACACATCCGCGTGATCATCGAGTGCGATCTTGTCGAGATCGTCGCTCGTTGCGATCAGCTTGGCGGCGACGTCATGATTGGCGGCAACCGCCTTGAGCAGCACGCGAAACAGATCGGCCGCAGCCGCGGCGGAGGGCGGCAGGGGCTTGGCTCAGCTCGAGCGGCGGCAGCTCCTCCTGCGGCCGCATCAAGCCGCGTTTGACGGCCTCGACCAGATCCCGCGCGCGCGCCGAACGGGCAAATCCATCATGGATGGTGCGCAGCCTGGCCAGCTCGTCGACGGTCGCCGGCGCCTGCACGGTGACATCGTAGATGGTGTCGTCCTTGATGACCCGGTTGCGCGGCACATTCTGGCTTTGCGCCTCGCGCTCGCGCCAGGCGGCCACCTCGATCATCACCGCCAGCTCTTGCTGCGTGCGCGCGCGCATTTTGAGCCGGCGCCAGGCGTCTTCCGGCTTGGTCTGGTAATTGCCGGGATCGACGAGTTCGGCCATCTCTTCATTGAGCCAGGATGCGCGGCCCGTCGCTTCCAGGCGCTGTTTCAGCTTCACATAGATGGCGCGCAGATGCGTGACATCGCCGATGGCGTAATGAAGCTGCTTTTCCGTGAGCGGGCGCCGCGCCCAATCGGTGAAACGCGAGCTCTTGTCGAGCGTCTTGCGCAAGAGGCGCTTGACCAGGGCGCTGTAGCTCGCCGCCTCGCCGAAACCGCAGACCATTGCCGCGATCTGGGTATCGAAAACCGGCAGCGGGATGATCCGGGCGAGGTGATAGACGATTTCGATGTCCTGCCTTGCCGCATGAAACACCTTCATCACAGCCGGGTCGGCCATCAGCTCGAAAAATGGCGCAAGGTCGATGCCCGGGGTCAGCGGGTCGACCACCGCTTCTGCCCCCGGCGCGGCAAGCTGGATCAGGCAGAGCTGCGGCCAATAGGTCGACTGCCGCATGAATTCGGTGTCGACGGCGACGAATTCGGACTGTGACAGTTGCTGGCAGAATGCGGCAAGATCGCCGCTTGTGGAAATCATCGGAATCGTAGTCATCCCGATTTTTATATAGGAGCCTGTGTGCCTTGTCCCCTGTTATAGGGCCTGGGTTGACAAGGGCGCTGGCTCGTGCGCTTCTCGCGCGCGAAAAATAAAGTTTCTCGTCGGCCGGAGACCGCTATCGGCGGCCCGTGGCGCCGCCCGGCCCCCCCGATCACCGGAAAGTTGAGATATGGAAAAGACCGTCACCAAGAAGGCGTCGAAAGGGGCGAAATCCGCCCCGGCGCCGGCCGAAAAAGGCAAAGCCGCGCAGGGGCGTGCTGCGCTGCCCGCCTATCGCAGCCACAGCTGCGGGGCGCTGCGCATCGGCGATGTCGGCAGCCCCGCGCGGCTCTCGGGCTGGGTGCACCGGGTGCGCGACCATGGCGGCCTCCTCTTCATCGACCTGCGCGACCATTACGGCATCACCCAATGCGTCGTCGAGCCCGACAGCCCGGCCTTCAAGGCGGCCGAAAAAGTCCGCGCCGAATGGGTGATCCGCGCCGACGGCCGGGTCGAGGCGCGAACCGGCGACACGGTCAACCCGAACATGCCGACCGGCGAGATCGAGCTGCGCATTTCCGCGCTCGACATTCTCTCGGAGGCCGACGAGCTGCCGCTGCCGGTGTTCGGCGAGCCGGACTATCCGGAGGATACGCGGCTCAAATACCGCTTTCTCGATCTGCGCCGGGAGACCATCCACCGCAATATCATGAAACGCTCGGCGATCATTTCATCGATCCGCCGCCGCATGACCGAGGCTGGCTTTTTCGAGTTCCAGACGCCGATCCTGACGGCATCCTCGCCGGAGGGCGCGCGCGACTTCCTGGTGCCCTCGCGCCTGCATCCGGGCAAGTTCTACGCGCTGCCGCAGGCGCCGCAGCAGTTCAAGCAGCTGATCATGATCGCCGGCTTCGACCGCTATTTCCAGATCGCGCCCTGCTTCCGCGACGAGGATGCCCGCGCCGACCGCTCGCCGGGCGAGTTCTACCAGCTCGATCTCGAGATGAGCTTCGTCGACCCAGGAGGATGTGTTTCGGGCGGTGGAGCCGGTTCTGCGCGGCCTGTTCGAGGAGTTCGGCGAGGGCAAGCCGGTGACGCCGCGCTTCCCGCGCATTCCCTATACGCAAGCGATCGCCAAATACGGCACCGACAAGCCGGATCTGCGCAACCCGATCGTGATGCAGGATGTCAGCGAGCATTTCCGCGGCTCGGGCTTCAAGGTGTTTGCGGGGATGCTGGAGAAGGACGCCAAGGCGCGCGTCTGGGCGATCCCGGCGCCGACGGGCGGCAGCCGCGCCTTTTGCGACCGCATGAATGCCTGGGCGCAGAGAGAGGGCCAGCCGGGGCTGGGCTATATTTTCTGTCCGAATCCTGAGGAGGGACGGCGGCGAGGGCTGCCGGGACTGCGGACCGGTAAAGAGAGATTTGGAAGCTTCAAAGGATGGCGCGTATCGAAAGGGGCCGATCGCGAAGCCTAGGAGAGCGCATCGCCTATCGGTCATCAAGCCGAAGAGGCGATGCCGTGTTCTTCGTCGCCGGTGATCCGGCGAAATTCTACAAATTCGCCGGCGAGGCGCGCAGCCGTATCGGCGAGGAGCTGGGGCTGACGCGCGAAGGACCGCTTCGAGTTCTGCTGGATCACCGATTTCCCGTTCTATGAGTGGAACGAGGAGGAGAAGAAGATCGACTTCTCCCACAACCCCTTCTCGATGCCGCAGGGCGGGCTCGAAGCGCTCGAAGCCGCCGAAGGCAAGGCCGCGAGGCGCTGCTCGCGCTCAAGGCCTATCAATATGACATCGTCTGCAACGGCGTCGAGCTGTCCTCGGGCGCGATCCGGAACCACATGCCGGAGATCATGTACAAGGCCTTCGAGATCGCCGGCTACGGCCCCGAAGTGGTCGACGGCAAATTCGGCGGCATGATCCGGGCGCTCAAATTCGGCGCGCCGCCGCATGGCGGCATCGCTCCCGGCATCGACCGCATCGTCATGCTGCTCTGCGGCACCGATAACTTACGCGATGTGACCATGTTCCCGATGAACCAGCGCGCCGAGGATCTGCTGATGGGCGCGCCGTCCGAAGTGTCGCCGCGCCAGCTGCAGGAGCTGCATATCCGGCTGAGCCTGCCGAAGACATGATGGAATTGACAGATAGCCATCATCTATGATAGCTATCTATCATGATCAGCGCCGAACAGATCAAAGCCGCGCGTGCGCTCCTGCGCATGGAGCAGGAGGAGCTTGCGCGCCGTGCCAAGGTCTCGGTCACCACGATCAGGCGGCTGGAAGCGGCTAGCGGTAAGTCGCTCGTTGCTGAGGGAACCACCGCGACGGTGCGCAACGCTTTGGAGGAGGCCGGCGTGGAGTTCATTCATCAGGGCGTCAGCCTGAAGCCGAAATCCCGCGATGCCGAAGCGTTGCTTGGCCGGCTGCGGGCCATCGCCGAACGTGCCGTCTGCGACCCAAGCGGGCCGGGAGTGGCTCAGCGACGCCGATCTTTACGGCGATGATGGCCTGCCGCGCTAGAGGGGAGAGCGGTTCCGCGCTAGGCGTTTTATGTTTTACGCTCGATTTTTCCTAAAACCGGTTCCATCCCCGTTTTCACGAGGACAAGCTTTTAGGATTTCGCGGTGATGGTGATCGACAGCTCGGCGCTGATTGCGATTTTTCGGCTGGAGCCGGAGGCCGATGCTTTTCTGGAGGCGATTGTCGCGGCCGAGCGGCGGTTGATGTCGGCTCTCAGTTTTCTCGAGACATCGATGGTGATGAGCGGCGGCGCATTCGATGCGACGGCTTTTGAGCCGCTCGACGAATTTCTCGCCGAAGCCGACGTCGATGTCGTGCCTTTCGACGCGGCGCAGGCAACACTGGCGCGCCAGGCTTTTCTGCGTTTCGGCAAGGGGCGGCACAAGGCGGGGCTCAATCTCGGCGATTGCGCCTCCTATGCGCTGGCGAAGGCGAAAGGCACCTCGCTGCTGTTCAAGGGCGAGGATTTCCGGCGGACCGATGTGATGGCGGCGCTGGCCGCCGCGCAATAGATTGCGGCTCGCGATTTTGGGGCGCCATGCGCCATGAATTACAGGCACGCTTTTCATGCCGGCAATCACGCCGATGTCCTCAAGCATGTGGTGCTGACCCGGCTGCTTGTGCATTTGAACAAGAAGCAGAAGCCTTATCGCGTCATCGACGCTCATGCCGGCATCGGCATCTATGCGCTGGATGGTATCGAGGCTGGGAAGACCGGGGAATGGCAGGGCGGCATCGGTAAAATGGCGGCGCCCTTCGCGCCGGAGATCGAGGCGCTGCTTGCGCCTTATCGGCAGATTATCGCCAGCCTCAATCCGGATGGGGACTTGCGCCGCTATCCCGGCTCGCCCGAGATCGCCGCGCGGCTGATGCGCGACGGCGACCGCCTGATCGCCAATGAGCTGCACCCGGAGGATGTCGAAGCGCTCGCGCAGCATTTCGCCCGCGACCGCCGCGTCAAAATCATGCAGCTCGACGCCGGGATCTGCGTGAAGGCCAATTCTCCACCGCCGGAGCGGCGTGGCCTGATTCTCATCGATCCGCCTTATGAGCAGAAAGACGAGGCCGCCAAGGCCGCGCGCATCCTTGCCGAAGGCTTGAAGCGCTTCGCCACCGGCATGTTCATGCTCTGGTATCCGCTGAAGGCGAAAGGCGATGAGGAGATCTGCCTGGAGGCGGCGAAGGCACTCGGCGGCCCGGCACGCTGATGGCGGAATTGCGGGTGCGGGAGGCTTTCAAGGAGGGCGGGCTCGCCGGCTCGGGCGTCATTATCGTCAACGCGCCGTGGAAGCTGGATGAGGAGATGCGCCTGTTGCTGCCCGCGCTCGCGCGAGCGGCTGGGCCTCGGCCCTTGGGGGCAGGGCAGGGCGGAGTGGCTGGTGCCGCCGCTTGATGACGGATGCCGGGCAAGGGGCGTGTCCATTCGTAGCAGCGGCGAGACTGTCCTTATCATCGCCTTGGCGGCGGGCTAGAATCGGCGACGATTTGCAGGGTCGAGCCGACGAAACGCAAGAAATGATCGCTGAAATCCTCATTACCACCGCGGCTCTCACCGCGATCATCGCGGCGCGCTATCTGATTTTCTCCGGCCTCGCCTATTGGCTGCTCTGGCAGCGCGGCGGAGAGAAGCTTTCGGCGCAAGCGTCTCAATCGCGACCGGCCGATGCGGCGCGTGATTCTGCAGGAAATCCGGCTGTCGCTGCTCTCTTCGGCGGTCTATGCCGCGCCGGCGGCGCTGGTGCTTGTGCCTGGCTGCATGGCGGCACGAAAATCTACACGGACTGGTCGGCCCATGGCGGCGCGCCTTATCTCCTGCTCAGCGCCTTCCTCTATCTTCTGGTGCAGGACAGCTATTATTACTGGGCGCATCGGCTGATGCATGCCCCGCGCCTGTTCAAATGGATGCATGCCGGCCATCACCGCTCGCGCCAGCCGACGCCGTTTGCCTCATTCGCCTTCGACCCGGCGGAGGCCGTCGTGACGGCCTGGCTCTTGCCGGCGATGACGTGTTTCATCCCCGTCCATATCGGTGTTGTGATCGCACTCCTCGCGCTGATGACCGTGACCGCGGTGATGAACCATTCCGGCTGGGAGATGCTGCCGCAAAGCTTCGTTTATGGCCCGATCGGCCGGCAGCTCATCTCGGCGACCCATCACAGCCTGCACCACACGCGGTTCGATGCCAATTACGGCCTCTATTTCCGGCTGTGGGACAGGATCATGGGCACCGACGCCATGCCGCAATTTGCGCGAGAGAAAATGACCGGGGACGCGCCCCAGATCCTATGAAGCCGGCGTCCCGCGTAACCATCATGTCCGGAGCCCATTTCAACAGGCGGAAACCGGCCCCATTATGACCTATGACTCAGGCATGCTGAAGCGAGGCTTGCGGCTTAGTAACGGCCCAGAAACGCCGGTCCACGCCGGTAAAGGCCGCCGGTCTCCGGGTCGAAATCGAAGCGAAAATAGCCGGGCGACACGGTCTGGCTCCCCATGCCGTCCCAGAAGTCCACGCTCAGCCGGCGCAGCGTATATTCGCAGGTGATCTCGCAATCGGCCCAGTTGTCGCCGCCCGGGATCCGCACTTCATCGCCCCAGCGGCCGTGACGAACCGGCGCCGCCACGATCGCGCCGCCAAAGGTCTGCCTAGCCGTGACAAAGCGATAGACGCCCGGCTCGTCGCCATAGCGCGGAACCTTGCAGTGCCGGCCTTTGCACGACGCCGCATCGGCAAGACCGGCAAAGCCGGAGGTGAAAACCGCGACGGCCGCAAGGCCAAGAACGGACTTCAGAATGTGCCCCATTGTCATCTCCAAATCGTCTCCAGCGGCTCATTGCCCAACTTAGCTTTCCTCGGACAATAAGGATGAAATATGGTGAAGTCTAATGCTGAAAAATTGCCTTATGCGGCAGCGTCGCAACAAAGCGGCGCCGGTTCGCCGATCCGGCTCTTCCGTTTCGCTCCGCCGTTGAAAGGCGCCATGCCTCCTGATAAGCGGTGTGCATGGACAATACCGACAAGATCTTTGCTTATTGTGAACGCGGTCACGACCCGGGTTTCTGGGCCGAGCCGTTCAATGCCTTGACCAATTTCGGCTTTATTCTTGGCGGCCTGATCGCCGTGTGGCTGCTGTCGCGCCGGCCACATGAGGAGAGAAAACGCTTTCGCTACCTCCTTGTTCTCAACCTCTTGGTCATCGGCGCCGGCAGCTTCCTGTTTCACACTTACGCCACTGCCTGGGCGTCTGCAGCGGATGTCATCCCGATCGGCGTCTTCATGCTCGCCTATCTCGGCTATGCCCTCCACATTTTTGCGGGGGCGCCGCTCATCCTGGTGGTGCCGCTGATCGCCGGTTTTGCCTATCTGATCGAGTTGGCGATGACGGTGGATTGCAGCACGCTCGGCGTTTCGCTTCACCATTCTGCAGACGACCAACTGCCTCAACGGCAGTTTCGGCTACCTGCCGGCGCTTGCGGCGATGCTATTGATCGGCGCCTGGCTGGCGCTGCGCCGTCATCCCGCCGCGCCCTATGTCTTCGGCGCGGGACTGATTTTCATCGTCTCGGTGGGCTTCCGCGCGACGGACCGCATCTGGTGTCAGGCGATCACCTTCATGGACAAGCCGATCGGCACGCATTTCCTCTGGCATACGCTGAACAGCATCGTGCTGTTTCTGCTTGTGCTCGCCGCGGTCCGCTATGGCGGCCGGCGGATCGCGTCCGATGCGTTGAGAGGCGCCTGACTGGATAAGCCTGTGCCCTGCTGTTGCAAGCGCTGCATGGCTGGCGCATAAACCCGGGGGTCTTTTGCGGACATGGCGGAACCGGTAGACGCAACGGACTTAAAATCCGTTTCCCGTAAGGGAGTGAGGGTTCGAGTCCCTCTGTCCGCACCAATGTATTCAATGGGTTAGCTGAAGCAGTCCTTTGTTCCTGCGCCTCGAAATCTCGCTAAGGTTCCACTGAGGTTCCAATAGCGGTTTCGCCGAGTTGGTCGGCAATCTAGGGGACCGGAAGCGAAGAGGCCGCTGTTCTTTCCTTTCGACGCAGATGCTTTCCGATAAGACCACCTGCCGCGCGATGTGTTTGCGTACATTATGTCTGCACGGGCGACTGAAGTGAAACTCGCTATCGGCGTCGGCCTTATCGCCGCCTTTTTGCTCTGGCTGCATCCCCCACCCGGAATCGGGTGACACCGGCACCGTTGCACACTGTGCCGCCGGCATCGCGATATGTGGGTGCCGTGCCAAGGCAACGCATGGCCACGATTGGGCCGAATTGACTTACGCGGCGAATGCCAATACCGTGCCGGGGTATTTCGGGGCCTAAAGCATGATGCGAACCGACGGCATGAAAAGGGCTCGGAGGCTCAGGCCAGTCCTCTTCGCTATCCTTGCGCTGTTTGTCGCCCAGTGTCTCTCGACCAGCTTTGCATCGGCACATTCCCTCACCGAATGTCATGGCCATCCGGTCGGCGTCGCCATCGTTGATGACAGCACCGCGGGGCGCAGTGCCGTCTTCCATTCACATCACCAAACAGACGCGCACGATCATTCCAGCATTACCGGGTCCCATCAGGATCCCGTGAACGATCACGGGAAGATGACCGAATGTTGCTGCTGGATATGCACCGCCGCTGTCGTCACGGGCGCGGCTTCACCTCTGCCTGATATGCCGCAAGGCCAGGCCCAGGATCTGGCCAGTAGCGAGGCACCGCGAAGCTGGCAAGCGTTCGGGCTCGACCGGCCGCCAAGATCTCAGCTCCACAAAATCTGATCCGGCCGCCGGCGCATCACCAGGCGGTCATACGACCGGCTTTGTGTTAAGAGTAATCATGCCTTTTTTCCAGGAGCGCTGGCGGCGACCTGCCGGCGCGGACCACCGCTTCCCGCCCGCCGGCGGGAGACGCGATCGCTGCTTGCTGCTTGCCGCGGCGATCTGCTTTTGCAGCGCTCCCCAGGCCCTCCAGGCGCTGCCCGAGGTGGCGCGCGCTGACGCTCCCGTGCCGCGCACAAAATACCGGCCGATCATCGAAAACTACACGCCGTTCCGGCCGGTTGAGCCAAAGGCCTGGGAGGACGTCAATCGTCAGGTCGCGCCAAAGCCGAAACCGAAACCGCAAGGGGAACCGCAGCGCTGACGACGCGAGGCGGCAGGGATTCAGGGGGGATGACTTGACGGACGAGAGAGATGGCGTCGGTAAGGGCAGGCGGCACCGGCGATATTGGAAGCTTGTGCAGATGCTGACGGCAGTACCGCTCACACTTTCGGCCTGTGCCGAGTTCTCCCCCGATAGCGGGATGGACACGGTTGCAGCGATCACCGGGGAGACCACAGGTCGGCAGGTCGTCAAACTACGCAACGACCACGAGGCCCGCGCGGCCGAGGACCGCGTCCGCCTGCTTTTGCGGCGGCGCCTGACGGCCAATAATGCCGTCCAGATTGCGCTTTTGAACAATAGAGGTCTGCAGGCCGCCTATAACGCGTTGGCTCTGACGGAGGCAAAGGGTGTGGAAGACGGCCTGCCGTCCAGCCCGACCTTGTCGCTATCGCGGCTTGCGGCGAGTGGCGAATTGGAGATTGAGCGACAGATTCTGGTCAATGTCCTCGGTCTGTTTACGCTGCGGGAAAGGCGCGAGATTGCCGAAGTCCAGTTCCGCCAGGCGCAGTTCAAAGCCGCCGAGGAGACACTGCGCATCATCGCCGAGGCAAAGCGCACCTATTACCGGGCCGTGGCTTCGGCGCAAACAGAAAGGTTGCTGCAAGAAGCGAAAGCGACCGCCGAAGCGGCCTCAGAACTTACCAAGAAACTCGGCGAAAGCGGAGCGGCCTCCAAGATCGATCAGGCGCGCGAACATGTTTTTTATGCCGAGGTCACCGGCGAGCTTGGCCGCGCCAGGCAGACGAAACAGGCTGACCGCGAGGCTCTCATCCGCGTGCTCGGCCTCTGGGGCGCCGACATCGACTTTCAGCTTCCGAGCAGCCTGCCGCCGCTGCCACGCCAGGCACGGCGGAAGACGGATATCGAGCGGGAAGCCTTGCAGAGGCGCGTCGATGTCGAGATGGCGCGGCTGGAGGTGGAAGCAACGGCGAAAATGCTTGGCCTTACCCATGCGACGCGGCTGGTCAATGTCTTAGAAATTGCTGGCAAGAGCAAATATGAGCGGGTCACCAATATCAGCGATAGCGGCGCTAAGGAAACGCAGAAGACCCACTGGCGCGGCGCTGAAATCGCGGTCGAGGTGCCGCTGTTCGATTTCGGCCAGCGCGCACACGAGGCCGAGGAGAGCTACAGGCAGGCGTCAACCGCCGCGCAGAAAGGCCATCGACGCGCGCTCGGAGGTCCGCGAAGCCTATCGGCCTATCGCGCCGCCTATGAACTCGCGAGGCACTACCGAGACGAGATCGTGCCGCTGCGCAAGACCATCGCCGAGGAGAACCTGCTTCGCTACAACGGGATGCTCACCGGCGTCTTCGACCTGCTCGCCGACGCACGCGACCGCATCGCGAGCGTCACCCCGGCCATCGATGTCGCTGCGCGATTTCTGGCTCGCCGAGACCGAGCTGCAGGCGGCGCTGTCGGCGGCGGCTCGGCGGGCGCCGTCCCGGAATGGGGCCGCTGTCGTCGCCGCGAGCGCGAAGCCGGACATTGATCCCGATGGAGAACGAACAGCCATGATTCACGACGCAATTTTATGGCGGCCGGCGGCCGCCTCATCGGCGCCGCCGCCGTCAGCGGGCGGGCGCAGGCCGCCGCCTCCCCGAGGCCCCGATCCAGACCTCGCCGCGATGCAGCCGCCGCTTCCCCCGAACGGCGGGCCCGACTACAGCCGGTGGTCACGCTCAACGGCTGGACCCTGCCCTGGCGCATGAACGGCGGTGAAGGAGTTCCATCTGGTCGCCGAGCCGGTCGTGCGCGAGATCGCGCCCGGCATGAAGGCGCACCTGTGGGGCTACAACGGCCAGTCGCCCGGCCCGACCATCGAGGTGGTCGAAGGCGACCGCGTGCGCATCTTCGTCACCAACAAGCTGCCCGAGCACACCACCGTGCACTGGCACGGCCATGCGCGTGCCCAACGGCATGGACGGCGTCGGCGGCCTGACGCAGCCGCACATCGCGCCGGGCAAGACCTTCGTCTACGAGTTCGTGCTGCAGCGCCCGGCACCTTCATGTACCACCCGCACGCCGACGAGATGGTGCAGATGGCGATGGGCATGATGGGCTTGTTCATCGTCCACCCGCAGCGATCCGGCAATTCATGCGCGTCGACCGCGACTTCGTCTTCCTCCTGAACGCCTACGACATCGAGCCCGGCAGCGCCACGCCGAAGTCACGACCATGCTCGACTTCAACCTGTGGACCTGGAACAGCCGCGTCTTCCCCGGCATCGACCCGCTGGTCGTGCGCAAGGGCGACCGCGTGCGCATCCGCATCGGCAACCTCACGATGACCAACCATCCGATCCACATGCACGGCCACGAATTCGAGGTGACCGGCACCGACGGCGGCTGGGTGCCGCCGAACGCGCGCTGGCCGGAGGTGACGACCGACGTCGCGGTCGGCCAGATGCGCGCGATCGAGTTCATCGCCGAGCGCCGAAGGCGACTGGGCCTTCCACTGCCACAAGTCCCACCACACGATGAACGCGATGGGCCACGACGTGCCGACCATGATCGGCGTCGACCAGCGCGGGGTCGCCGAGAAGATCACCAAGCTCGTCCCCGACTACATGGTGATGGGCGACGGCGGCATGGCCGACATGGCCGAGATGGAGATGCCGCTGCCCGACAACACGCTGCCGATGATGACCGGCAACGGCCCGTTCGGCCCGGTCGAGATGGGCGGCATGTTCAGCGTGGTGAAGGTGCGCGACGGGCTGGAGCGCGGCGATTACAAGGACCCCGGCTGGTACAAGCACCCCAAAGGCACGGTCGCCTATGAATGGCAGGGCGACGGCCTCGGCGCACCCGAACGGCCGGCGGCAGGGCAGAAATCTTCATTCAACGAGGACAGCGAGGCACTCGTCGTGCGCAAGCCGCATGGCGGGATGAATGATCACGGCCATTAACACATCGAACAGAGGAATGATGATGAGACGAATGATTGTTACGGCGATGCTCTCGGCCACCCTGTTTGCGGCGGCGCCGATCTGGATGTCAAAGCATCCGCCCGCGCAGGCACATATGCCTGATCATTCAAATGGCCCGAGCGCCGATGCGATGGGGCATGACGATCACGACGAAGACCTCGCCTTCGGCGAGCCGGGCGATCCCGCAAAGCCGTCGCGGGACATCGACATCATTATGAAGGAGGCGGACGGCAAGATGAAACTGCCGAACAGCATCGCCGTGAAAAAAGGCGAGCAAATCCGCTTCAAGCTGAAGAATGACGGGGTGGTCGATCATGAAATCGTTCTGGCGACGCTGGAGGGAAATCTCAAGCACGCCAAGGAAATGGAGAAGTTTCCCAATATGGAGCATGACGATCCCAACGCCAAGCGTCTCGCTCCTGGGCAGTCCGCCGAGCAAACCCTCGGGAAATTCACCAGGCCTGGCGCATTGGACTTCTCCTGCCTGATCCGGGGCCACCGCCAGGCAGGCATGTCCGGGACCGTCACTGTTAAGTAACCCGAAGCTGAAAGGAGACTGTTATGTCCAAAGCTCTGAACATCCTCGCCGGCGCCTTTCTGGCCGTCTTTCTCGGCATGACGCCGCTCGCCCACGCCGCGGGCCCGTCGATCGACGGCGAAGTCAAGAAGGTCGATCTGTCGGCGGGCAAAATGACCATCAAGCATGGACCGATCAAGAAACTGGACATGGACGCCATGACCATGGTGTACCACGTGAAGGACCCGAGCATGCTGAAACGCGTCAAGCCAGGCGATAAGATCAAATTCGAGGCCGACACGGTGAACGGCGCGCTGACAGTCACCGAACTCGAAGCGGCGAAATAGCCGGCCATCGCAGCACATAGCCGGTCGCCCCTCGCGGGTGATCGCCTGCGTCATGGCCCGCGATGGCCGGAAACAAGCCTGAGCCTGATTGGGTCAGGTTTGCTGGATCGGCAGCCCCTTCCGGATGAGCGATCCTTACCCACCTCCCCGGTCGCCACAATTGGCTGTGTCAGGGCGACAGCGCCTCGATGATCCGACAATTGGCGACAGTGCCGGAGTGGCATCGCCGGATCAAGCCGTCGAGCTCGCAACGCAAAGACTGCAAGTCGGCAATTTTGCGGTCAACATCGGCGAGGTGTGCCTTGGCAATGGCATCGACGGCTGCGACAGGGTCGCTCGCGCTGGTCCGCGAGATCGAGTAGCGCCCGCACTTGATCGAGCGAGAAGCCGAGATCACGCGACCGCCGGATAAAACTCAGCCGGTTCAGATGCTCTTGGGTACGTTGCACTCGCTCTC
>CAVZCK010000026.1:0-71956 GCA_963773735.1 uncultured Alphaproteobacteria bacterium
GGTGTTCGCGGGGATGCTGGAGAAGGATGCCAAGGCCCGCGTCTGGGCGATCCCAGCTCCGACAGGCGGCAGCCGCGCCTTTTGCGACCGCATGAATGCCTGGGCGCAGAGAGAGGGCCAGCCGGGGCTGGGATATATAATTTGCAGAGGTCCAAAATCCTGAGGAGGGATCGGGCGGCGAGGAGCTGCTTCGGGAACTAGCGGACACGGGTAAAGAAGAGGATTTAAAGAAGCTTATCAAAGGATGGTGGGTGATCGGAAAGGGGCCGATCGCCAAGAAGATCGGGCCGAGAAGGGAGCGAGACGACCCGCCTATTCGAGGTCATTAAGCCGAACCACGGGGACGCCATGTTCTTCGTTGCAGGTGATCCGGCGAAATTCTACGAATTCGCCGGCGAGGCGCGCAGCCGTATCGGCGAGGAGCTGGGGCTGACGCGCAAGGACCGCTTCGAGTTCTGCTGGATCACCGATTTCCCGTTCTACGAGTGGAACGAGGAGGAGAAGCAAATCGATTTCTCCCACAACCCGTTCTCGATGCCGCAGGCGGGCTCGAAGCGCTCGAGCCGCCGAAAGCCAAGGCCGCGAGGCGCTCCTGGCGCTCAAGGCCTATCAATATGACATCGTCTGCAACGGCGTCGAGCTGTCCTCGGGCGCGATCCGGAACCACATACCGGAGATCATGTACAAGGCATTCGAGATCGCCGGCTACGGCCCGAAGTGGTCGACGGCAAGTTCGGCGGCATGATCCGCGCGTTCAAATTCGGCGCGCCGCCGCATGGCGGCATCGCGCCGGGCATCGACCGCATCGTCATGCTGCTCTGCGGCACCGATAACTTACGCGATGTGACGATGTTCCCGATGAACCAGCGCGCCGAGGATCTGCTGATGGGCGCGCCGTCCGAAGTGTCGCCGCGCCAGCTGCAGGAGCTGCATATCCGGCTGAGCCTGCCGAAGACATGATGGAATTGACAGGTAGCCATCATCTATGATAGCTATCTATCATGATCAGCGCCGAACAGATCAAAGCCGCGCGTGCGCTCCTGCGCATGGAGCAGGAGGAGCTGGCGCGCCGTGCCAAGGTCTCGGTGACCACGATCAGGCGGCTGGAAGCCGCTAGCGGTAAGTCGCTCGTTGCTGAGGGAACCACCGCGACGGTGCGCAACGCTTTGGAGGAGGCCGGCGTGGAGTTCATTCATCAGGGCGTCAGCCTGAAGCCGAAATCCCGCGATGCCGAAGCGTTGCTTGGCCGGCTGCGGGCCATCGCCGAACGTGCGTCTGCGACCCAAGCGGGCCGGGAGTGGCTCAGCGACGCCGATCTTTACGGCGATGATGGCCTGCCGCGCTAGAGCGGTTCCGCTCTGGCGTTTTATGTTTTACGCTCGATTTTTCCTAAAACCGGTTCCATCCCCGTTTTCACGAGGACAAGCTTTTAGGATCTCGCGTCGATGGTGATCGACAGCTCGGCGCTGATTGCGATTTTTCGGCTGGAGCCGGAGGCCGATGCTTTTCTGAAGGCGATTGTCGCGGCCGACCGGCGGTTGATGTCGGCTCTCAGTTTTCTCGAGACATCGATGGTGATGAGCGGCGGCGCATTCGATGCGACGGCTTTTGAGCCGCTCGACGAATTTCTCGCCGAAGCCGACGTCGATGTCGTGCCTTTCGACGCGGCGCAGGCCACTCTGGCGCGCCAGGCTTTTCTGCGTTTCGGCAAGGGGCGGCATAGAGCGGGGCTCAATCTCGGCGATTGCGCCTCCTATGCGCTGGCGAAGGCGAAAGGCACCTCGCTGCTGTTCAAGGGCGAGGATTTCCGGCGGACCGATGTGATGGCGGCACTGGCCGCCGCGCAATAGATTGCGGCTCGCAATTTTGGGGCGTCATGCGCCATGAATTACAGGCACGCTTTTCATGCCGGCAATCACGCCGATGTCCTCAAGCATGTGGTGCTGACCCGGCTGCTTGTGCATTTGAACAAGAAAGCGAAACCATATCGCGTCATCGACGCTCATGCCGGCATCGGCATCTATGCACTGGATGGTATCGAGGCTGGGAAGACCGGGGAATGGCAGGGCGGCATCGGTAAAATGGCGGCGCCCTTGGCGTCAGAGGTCGAGGCGCTGCTTGCACCTTATCGGCAGATTATCGCCAACCTCAATCCGGACGGGGACTTGCGCCACTTTCCCGACTCGCCCGAGATCGCCGCGCGGCTGATGCGCGACGGCGACCGCCTGATAGCCAATGAGCTGCACCCGGAGGATGTCGAAGCGCTCACGCAGCATTTCGCCCGCGACCGCCGCGACAAAATCATGCAGCTCGACGCCGGGATTTGCGTGAAGGCCAATTCTCCACCGCCGGAGCGGCGTGGCCTGGTCCTCATCGATCCGCCTTATGAGCAGAAAGACGAGGCCGCCAAGGCCGCGCGCATGCTTGCCGACGGCATGAAGCGCTTTGCCACCGGCACGTTCATGCTCTGGTATCCGCTGAAGGGGAAAGGCGATGAGGAGATCTGCCGGGAGGCGGCGAAGGCACTTGGCCGGCCCGGCACGCTGGTGGCGGAATTGCGGGTGCGCGAGGCTTTCAAGGAGGGCGGGCTCGCCGGCTCGGGCGTCATTATCGTCAACGCGCCGTGGAAGCTGGATGAGGAGATGCGCCTATTTCTGCCCGCGCTCGCGGAGCGGCTGGGCCTCGGCCCTTGGGGGCAGGGCAGGACGGAGTGGCTGGTGCCGACAGCTTGATGACCGATGCCGGGCATGAGCGTGTCCATTCGAAGCAGCGGCGAGACTGTCCTTATCCTCGCCTTGGCGGCGGGCTAAAATCGGCGACGATTTGCAGGGTCGAGCAGACGAAATGCAAGCTATGATCGCTGAAATCCTCATTACCACCGCGGCTCTCACCGCGATCATCGCGGCGCGCTATCTGATTTTCTCCGGCTTCGCCTATTGGCTGCTCTGGCAGCGCGGCGGAGAAAAGCTTTCGGCCAAGCGTCTCAATCGCGACCGGCCGATGCGGCGCGTGATTCTGCAGGAAATCCGGCTGTCGCTGGTCTCTTCGGCGGTCTATGCCGCGCCGGCGGCGCTGGTGCTTGTGCGCTGGCTGGATGGCGGCACGAAAATCTACACCGACTGGTCGACCCATGGCGGCGCGCCTTACATCCTGCTCAGCGCCTTCCTCTATCTTCTGGTGCAGGACAGCTATTATTATTGGGCGCATCGGCTCATGCATCATCCGCGCCTGTTCCGCTTGATGCATGCCGGCCATCACCGCTCGCGCCAGCCAACGCCGTTTGCCTCATTCGCCTTCGACCCGGCGGAGGCGGTCGTGACGGCCTGGCTCTTGCCGGCGATGACGTGTTTCATCCCCGTCCATATCGGTGTTGTGATCGCACTCCTCGTGCTGATGACCGTGACCGCGGTGATGAACCATTCCGGCTGGGAGATGCTGCCCGAAAGCTTCGTCTATGGCCCGATCGGCCGGCAGCTCATCTCGGCGACCCATCACAGCCTGCACCACACCCGGTTCGATGCCAATTACGGCCTCTATTTCCGGCTGTGGGACAGGATCATGGGCACCGACGCCATGCCGCAATTTGCGCGAAAGAAAATGACCGGGGACGCGCCCCGGATCCTATGAAGCCGGCGTGCCGCGTACCCATCATGTCCGGAGCCCATTTCAACAGGAGGAAACCGGCCCCATCATGACCTATGAATTAAGACATGCTGAAGCGAGGCTTGCGGCTCAGTAACGGCCCAGAAACGCCGGTCCACGCCGGTAGAGGCCGCCGGTCTCCGGGTCGAAATCGAAGCGAAAATAGCCGGGCGACACGGTCTGGCTCCCCATGCCGTCCCAGAAGTCCACGCTCAGCCGGCGCAGCGTATATTCGCAGGTGATCTCACAATCGGCCCAGTTGTCGCCGCCCGGGATCCGCACTTCATCGCCCCAGCGGCCGTGACGAACCGGCGCCGCCACGATCGCGCCGCCAAAGGTCTGCCTAGCCGTGACAAAGCGATAGACGCCCGGCTCGTCGCCATAGCGCGGAACCTTGCAGTGCCGGCCTTTGCACGACGCCGCATCGGCAAGGCCGGCAAAGCCGGAGGTGAAAACCGCGACGGCCGCAAGGCCAAGAACGGACTTCAGAATGTGCCCCATTGTCATCTCCAAATCGTCTCCAGCGGCTCATTGCCCAACTTAGCTTTCCTCGGACAATAAGGATGAAATATGGTGAAGTCTAATGCTGAAAAATTGCCTTATGCGGCAGCGTCGCCACAAAGCGGCGCCGGTTCGCCGATCCGGCTCTTCCGTTTCGCTCCGCCGTTGAAAGGCACCATGCCTCCTGATAAGCGGTGTGCATGGACAATACCGACAAGATCTTTGCTTATTGTGAACGCGGTCACGACCCAGGTTTCTGGGCCGAGCCGTTCAATGCCTTGACCAATTTCGGCTTTATTGTTGGCGGCCTGATCGCCGTGTGGCTGTTGTCGCGCCGGCCACATGACGAGAGAAAACGCTTTCGCTACCTCCTTGTTCTCAACCTTTTCGTCATCGGCGCCGGCAGCTTCCTGTTTCACACTTACGCCACTGCCTGGGCGTCTGCCGCGGATGTCATCCCGATCGGCGTCTTCATGCTCGCCTATCTCGGCTATGCTCTCCACGTTTTTGCGGGAGCGCCGCTCATCCTGGTGGTACCGCTGATCGCCGGTTTTGCCTATCTGATCGAGTTGGCGATGACGGTGGATTGCAGCACGCTCGGCGTTTCGCTCACATTCCTGCAGACGACCAACTGCCTCAATGGCAGTTTTGGCTACCTGCCGGCGCTAGCGGCGATGCTATTGATCGGCGCCTGGCTGGCGCTGCGCCGTCATCCCGCCGCGCCCTATATCTTCGGCGCGGGAATGATTTTCATCGTCTCGGTGGGCTTCCGCGCGACGGACCGCATCTGGTGTCAGGCGATCACCTTCATGGACAACCCGATCGGCACGCATTTCCTCTGGCATACGCTGAACAGCATCGTGCTGTTTCTGCTTGTGCTCGCCGCGGTCCGCTATGGCGGCCGGCGGATCGCGTCCGATGCGTTGAGAGGCGCCTGACTGGATAAGCCTGCGCCCTGCTGTTGCAAGCGCTGCACGGCTGGCGCATAAACCCGGGGGTCTTTTGCGGACATGGCGGAACCGGTAGACGCAACGGACTTAAAATCCGTTTCCCGTAAGGGAGTGAGGGTTCGAGTCCCTCTGTCCGCACCAGTAAAATCAAGCTCTTAGCCGAAACGCAGCTTCCTTCCAGATCATTGTAAAGCGCTTCGAGGGTCCCTGTGGGATCCCAAACGCAAAAAAGCCCGGTAGAGGCGCTCACCCCAGCCAGGCGCGATGAAACCCTGATGACGGAGGAACTGTGCGCATTCGATCAGGGCCATCCCACCGTCTGTCACCTATCCCGTATTCTCCGGAGCCTGCTTCGCGATCATCACGGCCGTAGCCGCGATCGCGTTCAGCGAACGTCTCCTCCCAATCAATATGATCGGCATCGGCCTCGTGATCGTCGGTATTTTGCTTGCACAAGACGAGGCCCTGATCGGTCGCGCGGCGCTGCCCGGAATTGACACTTAATGGATCGCGTTGTTCGCTCTGCTGCGGATGGCAAATTATCGTCCGATCGAGCCTGTTGCATTCGGTCGTGAGGCTCCCCGGCCAAGACGCGGCGAGGCGCCAAACCGACGATCTGCGTCGGAATCGGGCTGCGATTGTGCATCGGATTGCGCGATCGTTCGCGCCGCTATGTCTATCTGACCAGAGCGGTCGCACCGCCGGAGGTCATCCGCCACAACCATCCGATATTTGACGCCTATGTCGAGCCAAGCCGCCGGCGTGAAAGAACCCGCTGACCGCTCTTCGCCATGGTCTTGGATCGTCATTTCGCCCGCACGCCGGGGTCCGAACGGATAAAAAAGGCACGGACTTGGCCTATGGCGAGAGACTGCACATAGAAAGCGCGCCTTTCGCGTCGTCACCTTCGAGAATTTTTTTCGCCATTCACCCAAACAGGTGAGGCGCAAATCACCCTTCGAAAGTAAATATTTCGACGGTAGCGCATGCAATACTGAGCATAGCGTTTTCCAATCATACGAATATCTGTTGGAGGTCTTCCATGACACATTGGAAGCATGCATGGCCGCTTGCGACGGCCGCCGTTCTTTGCGGGCTAACATTTGGTGCGGAGGCCAGCGCCAACTCAACGGGCCGGGCTGCCGTTGGCGTGGACGGTCGCGGTGCACGGGGTGCATCACTCGATCTACCGACATCAAGCGCGCCCAGCGTCACCGCTCTGTCAGCGAGCGGAGCAGCCGAGGTGACCGCATCGGCGTTCGATCCCACTAACCTACCGTCGCTCGATTCAATCGGCCCGCAAACCGATATCACTGTCTTCCTTCAGAGCGGCGTGCCCGCTGGGCTGCGGCTTGCCGCGCTTCGGCGCGCCTGGGCAATGGATCCAGCGATCCGAGACTTCAAGGGGTTGCAGGAGAACGACAACTAACGATGTCGATCGATCGGATGGGACGGTGCCATGTCGCATCCAAGAACAACGCCCAGCAGGACCGGCACTTGCCACCCACAACATCCGGTCCTCCTCGGGTGCCAAACGACTGAGCTATCGGCCCAAGCCGCGCCGGCCGGGACGCGAGGACGCTCCGGCTTGCAAACAGGGAGCGCAGCCGGACCATGACCGAAACCCCGTGCCATCCTTCGACGCCTCGCGATCCTGCGTCGCTCGTGGTCGGCGCGATTGCGATCGCAGTGACGGCAAGGGTGAGCAACTCGACGGAGGCGACGAAGCCAGCGTCGCGTTCCGACAGCGAGAGACCGTCCTGTCCCGGCTTTCCTATCGGCGCGTCGGCCTCGTCGCCGTCACCTGACATTGCTCGCCCAGGGCGCATCGATCTTCAGCGTTTGGTGGACGTCGCTCGTCCTGCCGCGCGTCGCGTAGTCGGTGCCGGCCAGCAAAAGCAGGATTATGAGCCATGCTCCAGCGCCGACGGCGATCAGGCGAAGCAGACCGCCTTCTTCGCGCAAACGCATGAAGAACCAGAAGATCAGCGTCGCCTTGGCAAGCGCAATGCAGATGCTCACGCTTAGGTTGAGCGGCCCAGTGAATTGGAAGCTTGCGGTCACGGTCAGCGCCAGCAGCACAAGGAGGGTAATCCAGACAAGCAGTAAGCGTCCCGTGCCAATCACGGTCATCACCTCGCGAGGTAGAGAATGGGATAGAGAAACACCCAGATCACATCGACGAGGTGCCAAATAAAGTCCCGCCGTCTCAACGGTGACCGCGCGCTGCGGCAGCCGCAGCCGGCCGCCACCCGCGAGCCAGCCAAGTCCGCCGAGCAGGAGAATGCCGATGGTCACATGGATCGCATGCAGCCCGGTCGCGACGAGATACAGATCCATGAATTGACGCTGGACGGGAGAAGTGAATTGTCCCGGCTCGCTGATCCCCGGAAGCAGACCCTCGCCATATTCCTCATAATATTCAATCGCCTTGAGACCGAGAAATGCCACTCCGAGCCCCGCCGCGCCACCGGTGAACAGCGCCGTTCGGCTGCGCGCAGCGGCGCGTGCCGCCTGAACCGCGAGCGCGACGAACAGGCTGGAGGTGAGCAGCACCGCGGTGTTGATCGCACCGACATAAATATGCAGGCGCTTCGATGCCTCGACCATCTCCTGCGGATGCAGGAAGCGCAGCACGAACGCGACCGCGACGAGGCCTCCGAACAGCATGATCTCGCTCGCCAGAAACACATACATGCCCATCATGATGGCCTCTTGCTGCTGCGTGGCGTCGGCATAAGGCTCGTGCAGCTCGACCCGCTCAGTCATCGTCGCCCTCCCGCTCGATCGGGTAGTCGTAGGGCGGGCCGGTCACGACCGGGATCTCGTCGAAATTGTGCTTCGGCGGCGGTGAAGGGACGGTCCATTCCAGGCCGATGACGTTCCAGGGATTGGGACCGGCTGGGTCGCCATAGCGCATCGACCAGAACAGATAGATGAAGGGGAAAAGATAAGCGACACCGAGAATGCTCGCCCCCACCGAGGACAGCACATGCAGCACCTGGAATTCCGGCGGATATTCGTGATAGCGGCGCGGCATGCCGAGATAGCCGAGAATGAATTGCGGGAAGAAGGTCAGGTTGAAGCCGAAAAAGACGAAGATCGCCGACAGCCGTCCCCAGACGACCGGGTAGAGGCGACCAACCAGTTTCGGCCACCAATAATGCAGCGCGCCGAAATAGGCCGACACTGTGCCGCCGACCATGATGTAATGGAAATGGGCGAGGACGAAATAGGTGTCGTGCACATGCACGTCGACCGCCAGCATCGCCAGGATCAGGCCAGTTAGGCCGCCGACAACGAACAGGCCGATGAAGCTCATGGCGAACAAGAAGGGCGGATCGAGCGAGATCTGGCCCTTATTGAGCGTCGCCGTCCAATTATAGACCTTGATCCCGGAGGGCACCGCTACGGCGAGGCTTAAAAATGAGAACACTGCGCTCGCATATATGGACTGGCCGGCCACGAACATATGGTGGCCCCACACCAGAAAACCGATAATGGCAATGGCGATCGATGCGCCGGCCACGAATTTATAGCCGAAGACCGGCTTGCGGGCCGCTGCCGCCACCAGCTCGCTGACTACGCCGAGCGCCGGCAGCACCATGATGTAGACGGCCGGGTGGCTGTAGAACCAGAACAGGTGCTGATAGAGGAGGGGATCGCCGCCGAGCTTGGGGTCGAAGATGCCGAGCCCGAACAGCCGTTCCGCCGCGATCAGCGCCAGCGTGATCGACAGCACCGGCGTCGCCAGCACCAGAATGATGGCGGTCGCATAGTGCGACCAGACGAAGAGTGGCAGCCGCCCCCAGGTCATGCCGGGGCAGCGCAGCTTGTGGATGGTGACGATGAAGTTGAGTCCGGTCATGATCGAGGAGAAGCCGACGATGAAAATGGCCGTGGCCGCGAGCACGACTTGGCCGTTGGCGAACATCGTGGATAGCGGCGTGTAGAAGGTCCAGCCGGTATCCACGCCTCCAGCGATCAGCACATAGACGGTGAATAAGCCGCCGAGCACATAGATGTACCAGCTGAGCAGGTTGAGCCGCGGAAAGGCGAGATCACGCGCGCCGATCATCAGGGGAATGAGGAAATTGCCGAAGGTATTGGGGATGGAGGGGATCAGGAAGAACCACACCATGATCACCCCATGCAGGGTGAACGCACGGTTATAGCCTTCGCTGGTGAGGAAATCGCCTTGGGGGGTCAAAAGCTCGATGCGGATCAGGGCGGCGGCGATGCCGCCGATGAAGAAAAAGACCGTCACCGAGATCAGATAGAGAATGGCGATCCGCTTGTGATCGGTGGTCAGAAGCCAGGATTTGAGCGTATGGCCGGCGCGCAGATAGCTCAGACGTTCGCTCTCGGTTTCGGAAAGGCCGGGATCGTCGAGGTTGGCCCGGTTGAGCTGATCGCGGGGAAGGCTTGCATCCGTCATCTGGCGCTCTCCGCCGGTTGCGTTCCCAGCGATTTGATATAGGCGACAAGTTTCAGCACGTCGTCCTCGCTGAGCACATTCTGAAAGGTCGGCATGATGTGCGGATAACCGGCTGCGATCTGCGACTGCGGCAAGAGGATGCTGTCGCGGATATATTGCTCGTCCGCCTTCACGGTGGTTCCGTCCTCGAGCGCCACCATGCGTCCGTAAAGCCCTTCGAGCGGCGGCGCATGGACGGTGGATGACGGCCCGTGGCAGCCGCTGCAGCCATGGGCACGAAAGAGCGCCGCTCCTTCAGCGACGAGCGATTGGTCGATGCCGGATTGCCCGAGCCATCGCTGATAGTCGGCGCCGCTCATGACGATGAAGCGCCCGCCCATGCGGGCATGGTCGGTGCCGCAGAACTCGGCGCAAGTGAGCCAGTAATCGCCGGGCTTGTCGGCGGTGAACCACAGCTCCGTGTAGCGGCCGGGAACGAGGTCCTGCTTAATCCGCAGCGCCGGGATGTAGAGGCTGTGGATCACGTCCTGCGACGCCATGATGAGCCTGACCGCCTCGCCCACAGGCACATGCAGCGTGTTGATCTCGCGCTGGCCGCCCGGATGTTGGAATTTCCACATCCATTGCTTGGAGACGACATCGATATCGAGCGCGCTGGCTGGCGGGCGATGAATATCGACGAAAAGCCGCGTCGCCCAGACATAGAAGCCCAGCATCAGCACGAATGGGATGGCCGCCCAGGAGATCTCCAGCCAGATGCGGCTATTGACCTTGTGCTTGCGGTTGGCAGGTTTGCCGCGCCGGTATTTGAACGCAAACACCGTGATCAGAATAAAGACCGGCGCCGAGAGCAGAACGATCAGCGCGGTGAAGCCGATCACCAGCATGTCGACCGAAGCGGCATGGCGAGAGGCGATTGCGGGCCAGAACGGGATGAAGCCGGTCATGAGCGGCCGCCTTTCGGACGGCCTTCGCGCAGGAAAGCGAAGGCGACGAGCCCGAGCAGCAATGCCGCCGTCGCGCCGCCCGCAAAACGCAGCGCCGCCCAGATCGCCGGACCGTAGCGGCCGGTTTTGGGATCGTAGTGATAGCAGAGCAGGAGAAGCTGATCGCGCCAATCGCCGAGCTGGCCCCGACCGGCTTCGGTGAGTGCGAGCTTGAGATCCGTTGGGTCGGGCGCGAGGCCGTAAAGCCAGCGCGATAGGCGGCCGTCGGGCGTGAGCACCGCCACGGCGGCGATATGCGCATATTGGCCAATGCTTTTGTCCCAGCCATAGCGATAGCCGAGCGCATCGGTGACAGCTCCGATATTCGCCGCCGTGCCAGTCAGGGCATGAACACCGACGGCAGAGAGTTTGGGATGGGCACGGTGCAGCTCGGCGAGCGAAGCGGCGGCGTCGGCCGGACCTTCCTTGGGATCGATTCCGAAGGCGATAACGATGAAATCCGCCCCCGGCCGGAAGCCTTGCGCGGCGATGGCATCCGCCAGTCCGGATAGCGTCACGCCGCAAATATTCGGACATTTATGCAGCACCGGCGCGAGCACAATCGGCTTGCCACCGTCCGGTGCACCCAGCGTCACCGATGTTCCGATTTCATCCGTAAAAGGAAGATCGAGTGGCAGCTTTGCGCCGTGCCGCTCGTCGATCCCTGCCGATGCGAAGGGATCGAAGGCCATGGCCGGGCCACAGTTCAGCAGAATGAAGAGGAGCGCGAGGAGACGTGTCATGGCGGCGGCTTCCCCGGATCCTGCCAGCCCTGCCGGGCGACGATCCGCATCGCCTCCTCGATCGGGATGCGGGCGCGGCCTGCGGCCTTGTCCACCCAGCCATGGCCTTGCAGCCGGCGCTCGGCTTGCGTCTCGAGTCGAACCCGGTCGGCAGGCGGCGAGATCTCGAGGCCCGGTTCGGGCGGCGATATGGGGTGGGCTTCGAGTGCCGTAACAGGCGGTTGCCTCTGCTCGCCCGACATCAGCTTCAGAATGCCCGCGACCAGCGCGCCAGACAGCAAGATCGAGGCGAAGAGACCCAGCCCAGCATAAAGGACCGCGCGCGGCGAGACATCCCGCGTCTCATAGCGCGGTTTGCGTGCCTGGCCAGCAGCTTTCGGCGCGGAGCTTTCGGGGAGCGGCGGTCATGAAGCTGCCTCCCGGTTGCTTCTTTGCTCGAGCATAAAAGCGGCGAAACGGAGTCCGGCAAGGGTCAGCAAGCCCAATCCGCCGAAAGCCAAAGCTGCAGCGGGCAGCGCAACTCTCAAGGACGTGTTGATGGTCGGCAAGACCAGCCAGAGGCATTCGAGCGCCTTGCCGGTCAGCACTGCGATCGCCAGGATGATGAGCCAGCGCCGGCTGCGCCGGATGGCCGAAAATAACAGCAGAAAGGCCGGAACCAGATGCAGCGCCCCGATCGCCTCTTCCACGGCCGACCAAAGGCCCGCTGCGTGGCGCGCGTACCAGCTCACGCCTTGTGGCAGATTGCCGGACCAGATGATGACGTACTGCATGAATGCGACATAGGCCCAAAGCAGCAGTGCGGTGAGCAGCAGTCCCCCGAGCAGACCGATGCGTGTCGCCGGATCGTCTTCGAGCAAATGCAGAAAGATTAATAACGTGAGCGCGATGGTTATCTGGATCGACAGCACATAGAGGCCGAAACCGGAGGAGTGGAATTCCGGGTCGAGCGACATCAGCCAATCGACGGCGAGGATGGTGTCGATGAGCATGAAGGCGATGAGGCCGGCCGACGCGACGGGACTGGACCAGGCCGGGCGCGTCAGCAGCAGATAGGCGATGAGGAGGAAAGCGGTGAAAGCCGCCACGCTGCGCGCCACGAAGAACCACGGCGCAAGATAGACGGCGCGTAGACCCGTTCTAGCCGGAACGTCCGGCCAGGGATAAAGAGCATCGGCACCCAACATCATCGGCAGCGCGGCGGCCACCGCGAGCGGCAGCAGCATCAACGCCGTCTCGGCTGGAAAGGCCAGCTCTCTGCCCCAGCCGCCCGGAATGAGGCGGATCATCATGACGAGGCCAAGCGCGCCGATCGGCAAGGCGCTCCAGAACACGAAACCGGCGAGCCAGCCCGCGAGCGCGGCTCGGGCGTCGGCAATCGCCATGAGCAGCGCCGCAGCCGCCATGCCAAGCCCGATTAACGCTGGCCACAGGCGGATCATGGCGTTGCCTCCAGCTTGCGGCGCTCATCGTCCGAAAGCGAGGCGACCGGCGCGCTCTGGCTGAGCTGCAGCGCGCGGATATAGGCGGCGATCGCCCAGCGGTCGCTGGCCGAGACGCGGTCCGCATAGGAATACATCACCCCATGGCCATGGGTAATGACATCGACGAAATAGCGCGTGGGCGCCTCGCGCAGACGCTGAATATGAAAGCTGGGCGGGTGCGGAAATCCGCGGGCCGGTACTGTGCCATTGCCGTAACCGGCCTCATCATGACATGGCGTGCAGTAGATGCCGAAACGCTCGCGGCCGCGCTGCAGCAGCGCTTCGCTCATGGGCGGCGGGTCGGCAAGCGCCGCGGTCTCGGCAGCGTCGTCGCGTGCGACCGTTCCCTCCGGCGGCGATTGCAGCGAGGTGCCGTCGGGAAACAGCGTGCTCTTCTCATAATGGTCGTAGCGCGGCTGCTGGTTCATCTGATCGCAGGCGGACAAAGCAATGGCCAAAACGGCGATAAGGAGCAGGCGGTTCATTCCGGCTCCTCCGAATGCGGGACGATCTCGACGCGCAGCGGCTGCAGTCCTTCGAGAAATTCGCGCGTGCGATCGCGGTCGAAGCGCTCATCGTCGCCGAAGATGATGAGGAAGAATTTGTCCGAGGTCGCCAGATGGAACGCTTTTGCGCCGAACACAGGATGATTGAGGCGCGGCAGGCGATTGAGCGCGAACATGCCGAAAATTGCCGCGAGCACCGCGAACAGCACCATCAGCTCGAAGGTGATCAGCATGAAGGCCGGCGTCGAGATGAGTGGACGGTTGCCGATATTGATGGGGAAAGCGAGATTGGTATAGACCTGCATGCCAAAGCCGAGAGCGGCGCCGAAAATGCCGCTGGCCAGCGTCAAGAGCGGCACGCGGCGGTCGCTGAAACCGAGCGCTTCGGCCAGCCCTTCCACCGGGAAAGGCGTGTAAGCATCCATACGCCGGTAGCCTGCCTCGCGTGATCGTTCGACGCCTTGGAGCAGACGGCCGGTCCCGTCGAACTCGGCCAGCATCCCGAAGACCGGCGTGCGTGGCGTCGGTTCACGCATCGCCTGGCGCCTTTCTTTCCTCGAACAGCGCCTCCTTGACCTCGAAAGCCGAGATCACCGGCAGGAAGCGCACAAACAGCAGGAACGGCACCAGGAACACGCCGAGCATCCCTGCGAACAGGCTCCATTCCCAGAAGCTCGCGTGATAGTCGCCCCAGGAGGAGACCAGGTAGTCCCGGTAAAGCGTGGTGACGAGCAGCATATAGCGCTCGAACCACATGCCGACCGTAACCGACAGGCTGATGAGGAAGAGGAGCAGCGGGTTGCGCCGCACGCTTCCCCACCAGAGCAATTGCAGCGGCAGGAAATTGGCAACGACCGCGCCCCAATAGCTCCAGGCATAGGCGCCGGTGAGCCGATCCATCAGTGTACCGACATCCTGCTTGTCACCGCCATAGAGTGCGTCGAAGACTTCCGCCAGATAGCCGTAAGCGGTCATCAGACCGGTGGTGAGCAGCATCTTTCCGAGCAGGTCGAAATGCCTCTCAGTAACGAGTTCGCCGAGGCCGAGCGCATGGCGCAGCGTGACGGCGATCATCGAGACAACGGCGAATCCGGAAAAGGCGGCGCCTAGCACGAAATAGGGTGGGAACACGGTCGAGGTCCAGCCTGGGATCGGGCCGGCGGCGAAGAGCAACGATATTTCCGAATGCACGGAGACAACCAGCGGCACGGCGATGGCTGCAGTGAGGACGTAAGCCTGCCGCCAACGCGCCCAATGCCATGCCGAGCCGCGCCAGCCAAGCGCCGCAAGTCCATAGAGCACCTGCGGCAGGCGCTTCTTGGCGCGGTCGCGCGTCGCAGCCAGATCAGGAATGATGCCGATATACCAGAACAGCACCGAGACAGTCAGATAGGTGAGGACGGCGAAGAAGTCCCAGGTGAGCGGACTTCTGAATTGCGGCCAGACAGTCATGGTGTTGGGATAGGGCACGATCCAGTAGAAGAACCATGGGCGGCCAAGATGGAGGATGGGATAAAGCCCGGCGCAGATCACCGCGAACAGCGTCATCGCCTCGGCGAAGCGGTTGAGCGAATTACGCCAATTGGCGCTGAGCAGGAGAAGCATCGCTGAGATCAGCGTGCCGGCATGGCCGATGCCGAGAAACCAGATGTAATTGGCTATCGCCAGGCCCCAATTCACCGGGATGTTGTTGCCCCAGACGCCGACGCCATACCAGAACAGCACGCCGGCCGAGATGAAGAAGGTTAGGAGCAGGAGAAGCGCGAGGCCGAAGCAGGTCCACCATGCTCCCGGCGCCGGAAACCGCAAGGGGATTCGGGTAACCTGCTCGGCGGCGGCGACGTAGCGGCCGGGCATCTGCGTGGCGGCGTCGCGTCATCCGGTTTCGCCCTCCCCGGCTTTCCGGCTTGGCGGCTCGATGCGGGCCAGATAGGTGGTGCGCGGCCAGGTGTTGACTTCCTCGAGCAGGCTGTAATCACGCGGGCTCGCCTTGCGGCGGCTCACCTGCCGTATTCGCATCGATGACGTCACCGAAGACGATCGCCTGGGTCGGGCAGGCCTGCTGGCAGGCGGTTATCGACCTCGCCGTCGCGGATGGCGCGGCCCTCGATCTCCGCCTGAATGCGCGCCTCGCTGATACGCTGGACGCAATAGGTGCATTTCTCCATCACGCCGCGGCTGCGCACCGTGACGTCGGGATTGCGCATGGCGCGAACCGGCTCCGGATCATCGCTCGTATAGTCGAACCAGTTGAAATGCCGCACCTTGTAGGGGCAGTAGGAGGAGCAGGTGCGCGTGCCGATACAGCGGTTGTAGACCTGCAGATTGAGGCCGTCGAAACTGTGCACCGCGGCATTGACGGGGCAGCCCATCTCGCAGGGCGCCTGCTCGCAATGCATGCATGGCACCGGCTGAAAATAGGATTTCGGCGCCGCCGGATCGCCTTCGTAATAATGGTCGATGCGCAGCCAATGCATTTCCCGGCCCTGTGCGACCAATTCCTTGCCGACGACGGCGATGTTGTTCTCCGCCATGCAGGCGACCACGCAGGCGTTGCAGCCGATACAGAGATCGAGGTCGATCGACATGCCCCAGGACGGGCTGTCCCATTTGCGTGGCGGATAGAAGCTCGGGGCGCGCTCCTTCGGCTGTTTGAGGACTTTCTCATCGCCGGCGGCCACGGTGCGGACGAAATCGAAACCGTCCATCGCCTGATGCTGCTGAGTCGTGGCGAGCGTCAACTGCGCGCCGGTTCGGGTGACGGTTGCGCCTGTCTGATGCCACAGCGCGCCAAGGCGCTGCAGCGTAGCGGCATTGAAGCCCAGCCCCGAGCCGGTCCGCCCCGCGCGTTCGCGGCCATAGCCGAGCGCCAGCGCGATCGTGTGCGGCTCCTGGCCCGGCATGATCCAGGCTGGGCCGGTGACGCTCGTGCCGCCAACTTCGAGGCGGAGCTCATCGCCATTGGCAATGCCGCGCTCCACGGCAAGCTGCGGGCTGATGGCGACGACATTGTCCCAGGTCATCTTGGTGAGTGGCTTGGGCGTTTCCTGCAGCCAGGCATTGCTGGCGAAACGGCCGTCCCAAATAGTGGGATCGGGCCGCAGCACGATACTCAGACCGTCCGCCTGCGGCATATCGGGAATGGTAATGTTGCGGTTGACGACGCTCGGCGTTACGAGCGGCATCGCACTGTCCGCCACAAAGCCGCGGCGCAGCGCATCGCGCCAGCGCGCATCGAAATCCTTGCCCCAGGCCGCGCGCCAGCCCGCCTGGACGAGGTCGCGGCTGTCCGCGCTGCTGCCGGTGAGAGCATCGAGAATGGCATGCGCCGAGCGCGCCCGGTAAAACGGCCGCACCAGAGGCTGGATGATGCTCACAGTGCCGTCGACAGCGCGGCAATCGCCCCAGCTCTCCAGTTCGTGCTGCAGCGGCAGATGCCAGTGGCTGAGGGCGGCGGTCTCGTCATAATGGGTGGCTGCATGAATGCGGAATTCCACCTTCTCCATCGCCTCGCGGAAGCGTAGCCTAGCCGGCGCTGCATAAGCCGGGTTGCTGCCCAGCACCATCAGCGTGCTGACGCGGCCGCCCGCCATATCCTCGACGAGAGCCTCGAAGGATCGCGCGCCCTCGGGCGGCGACGCAATGACCGGCTCGGTGAAGCTGAGCGTCGTGCCGAAACTGCCGATCCGGTCATTCATCAGCAAGGCGAGCGCCTGAAGCGGCGCCTCATAATGGGCGCCGACAGCGATCAAGGCGCCGCCGTTATGAGCGTTCAACGCCGCCGCGGCCTCGTCGAGCCAGTGTTTCTCCGCTTCGGAAAAGGCGGGCTGTGCGCCCTGATCAATGCCGATGCGGGCGGCAAGGCCGCGGGCGAGGAGAGGGATGCGCAAATGCGACGCGATCAGCCGCTCTTCGGCCGCCGCGCCGGTGATCGACGGGGTAGGCTCGGCGATGAACATGCGGCTTTGGCCGGTCCCCTTCTGGAAGTTTTGCCGCCGGGCCGACCATTGCCGCGCATTCACCGCCTGATGCGGGCCGGAGCCGACCAGGTCGTCGTCGAGGCTGACGATGATCTCGGCCCGATCGAGATGGAGCTGCTGAGCCAATGGCCGTCCGAACACCATCTGTGCGGCCGCAAGGCGCGTATTCTCGTTCACCGCCTCGAACACATGCAAGCGTGCCTTCGGCCAGCGTGCGAGCAAATCGTTGATCTGGCGCAACAAGGTCGGTGAGGAGACCGCGCTGGTTAACAAACGAAATCCTTCGCCTTGAGCGCTGCCGGCCGCCTTGGCTCGCTCCCACAAGGCTGCATCGGCTGCATCCCAGCTCGCCGGCCTGCCCATATGATCGGGCGTCTGCGAACGATCTGGATCGTAGAGACCAAGCAGCGCGGCCTGCATGAAAATGTCGGTCGCGCCGCGGAAGGCCGGATGGTCCGGATTGCCTTCGAGCTTCACCGGGCGTCCGTCCACGGTCTTGCCTAGAACCGGTTGCCCATAGCCGGCGAAGGTAATCGCGGTCGCATACCATTTCGGCTTGCCGAGAACGAGCGATTCCGGCGCATTCACATAAGGCAGGGCGGTTTCGTCAGGCTCGAAGCCGCATCCGGACAGTCCGGCGAGAGCGAGCGATGCCGCCATCACCTTCAGCATGGAGCGTCGGTCGATATTGGTTTCGCCCGGAGCAAGGCCGGGAAATTCTGCATCCAGAAAGGCGCAGAAATCCGGCGTGCCGGAAAGGTCGTCGAGGCTGCGCCAGAGAGCGCGGCCCGTCCGTCCGGCGAGCTTGGCGCGGATCTTGGGCGTTAGGCTCTCTCCCTTCATCCGCTCACCTATGGCAGATATTGCAGTTGATCAGCTTCGACGGCTGGATGCCGTAGGCCTTCATCATCAGCTCGCCATATTGCCTGTGCTTTTCCGGGGCCTTGTCCCAATCCGACCAGTCCATCCGCGTTACCTGCTCTGGCGGGCGCAGATGCGGAGCTGGATTGCGGTGGCAATCGAGGCACCATTGCATCTGGAAAGGCTGTGCACGCATCATCAGCGGCATTTTGTCTACCCGGCCGTGGCAGGTGACGCAGGGGACGCCGCGCGCGACATGGATCGAGTGATTGAAATAGACATAATCCGGCACGCGGGCGACGCGCTGCCATTCGAGCGGATTGCCCGATGCGAGGCTTTGCCGCACCGGCGCCAGCATCGGCGCTCCGGTCCAGATCTGCGAATGGCAGCTCATGCAGATATGGGTGGCGGGAAGTCCGGCCCTGGCGCTCGTCTCGACGGAGGTGTGGCAATAGCGGCAATCGATCCCGAGTCCGCCCACATGATGCTCATGGCTGAAAGGGACCGGCTGGTTCCGCACCCAGCCCACCAGGGTGGCATAACTCGAATCCATATAGCCTCCAATAAGGAGCACGGAAGCCAGTCCGAGCAGAACAAAGAGGAGCAGCGCGGCCCGAAGTCTCGTGTCTGCCGATGCCGTGAAAATCTGCGGCATGAGGATCTCGGTGGTGGGTCTGGCCTACTAACGATTTAGTCCGCCGATAGTTTCGGATCGCCCAAAGCTGTTGCTGACTTGCGGCCGAGATTACGCCGCGTGATCCGCATTGCCAAGAAGCGCGGAACAGAAACGCAGCCAGAACACTTCAACCAAAGATCCTGCTCGTGTGCGTCCGACCCATCATCGCCGTCCTCCGCGCGAGTCACCCCGCACCATGTTCTTGCCACGGTCCTTTCAGGAGGACGAATATGGACAAATTCTATGCACATTCTTCTCGCTCGGGCGTCTGGGCCGTCCGCGCGCTCGGCTGGATCATTACGCTGATCGGCGTGATTCTGCTGGTCGGCGGCGTCTGGCTCGTCAGCCTTGGCGGCTCGGCCTATTATCTCGTCGCCGGAGCGGCGCTTATCGCCTCCGGCGCTCTCATCGCCATGCAGCGGACCTCGGGAGGCGGGCGGCAAGCAATATGTGGTGATCATGGCCGGAGGTCATCATTTCATGCAGACGCCGATCAGCGACGCGCTGGTCGCCTATGCGCTGCCATCCGGCTGATGGCCGCGGACAGGCACCCAGCCGGCCGCTCCACCCAATCGAGTATCTGCATGACCTCTTCTCTTGGCGGTGCGCGGATCGATGACGCGGGGATTAATCAGCCAACGGATCAGATTGTTTGGATTGTTGACGGCCGCGCCGCCGATATAGAGGCGGCCCGCAAGACCCACAAGCGACGGGCCGAGCTGCCCGCGTGCGCCTGGCACCCCAGCTATGATATGGCAGCCGGCGCAGCCATAGCGGATCATCAGGCCGGGCGCCGGGACGGCATCCACCCACGCGCAGGCAGCTTCTCGGCCAAAGATATCGAGAGCGGCTGGCGAGCGCGACGCCGAACTAGCGCAAACGCGATCCGCCTCGACAACGGATCGCGGCCGGATCACAGCCGATCACGCATTGGCGACGAGCCCTTAAACACCGGGGAAGGCGATCTATCTTTCCAGCTCGGATGCTCAAGCAGCGTCCGAAAAAAATAGAGATTGAAATCTCGAACAGGAGATCATCATGAGCACATTCATCCGTTCAGCACTCGTTGCAGCGGCTCTTCTGACCAGCGCTTCCGCCACAATGGCGGCATCTCGCATCTACTCGGTCCCGGATCTATCGGATCAATTCAGCGGATATACCCCAAACAGCCCTGAAGGCATCAAGGCGTTCTGGGAGTATGAGGCCCGCAACGGAGACTAATTGCGGCAGGCCGGTCCCATTTGGGACCGGCCTCGATCGATTCACTCCCCGCACGCTCGGGCGAAACCCTCGCCGTCAACCCGTTGATTTCGCGACTTTCTGCCAAAAAGCCCACCTAGCTCATTGGTTGCGGCGGGCGCTCGCGCGTAAGCGATCGTCTTGCCGTGCCGGAAGCGGCTGATTATCTGAAGACTGCCGGCTGTTCTCTGCGGGCGTGTGGGAGCGATGTTGGACGGTATGGTGCCAACATCGGCAGTCGGTGTTTCCGGAACGATGATCGTCACATTGGCGAAAAAGAACTTATTGCATGACCCCGTCCGCCTTGCCGTTACGGTGGCGGGCATTGCGTTTTCGGTTGTTCTGATTGCTGTGCAGGCCGGACTTTTTCTCGGTTTTGAGCAAATGGTTTCAGTTGTGATCGATCATATCGCCGCCGACATCATCATCATGCCGAAAGCAACCAAAAATTTTGACGATGTGTCGGTCTTATCTGGCGAGGAACGATATCAGGCGTTGGGCGTTCCTGGGGTTAAGCGCGTCGAGCGGTTGGTCGTCACGGGCGCAGAGTGGCGCAAGCCTGACGGCGGCACGCGATCGGTAATGCTGCTCGGATCGGATCCGAGGACTGGGGATTTGGCTCCCTGGAACATCTCGCAGGCCGACGCCAAGCGGCTCACCACGCCGGGGTCGGTTATCGTTGATACAACCTACGCTGATGATTTAGGCGTGCTTCAACGGGGAGACGTCGCACAAATCGATGGGCAGCCTGCCCGTGTGGTCGGCTTCACGAGAGGCATTCGTTCATTCACAACCGTGCCCTATGTCTTTACAGCATTGGATCAGGCGCAAACCTATCAAAATTCGACAGGTGACAGGGTTGCGTATCTCTTGGTCACTGTCTCCCCGGGCGCCGATATCGAGGCGGTTCGAAGCGAGCTCGCTGCGCGGGTCCCGGCTGCCAAGGTCATGACTTTGAGTGCATTTCGTGAGCAAAATTTTCATTACTGGCTTTTCACGACCGGAGCAGGCGGTGCTTTGCTCGTAGGTGTGCTTATTGGGCTCCTGGTTGGCTGTGCCATCGTCGGACAAACCTTATTTGCCACGACCAAGGATCATTTGCCCGAATTCGCCACCTTAAGGGCTCTTGGGGCTCGTTCGCGGCTCATTCAGGAGGTTATTTTGTGGCAGGCTGCGATGAGTGGCATTGCCGGCTACATTGTCGGAGCCGTGATCGTGACGCTGGTTGTTGCAGTAACCCAAGCCACGGCGATGAGTATCGTTATGACGCCACTGATGGCCGCGGCGCTGTTTTTGGTTACGCTTGTGATGTGTGCGGTCGCTGCCCAAGCCGCAATTCTCAAAGTTAACAAAATCGACCCAGCTACTGTGTTCGCACGATGAATGCGAGAATTGCAATCGAGGCCAAACATGTCTCGAAGACATTTGGTCGGGGCCCGCGCGAGGTCCGCGCTTTGTCTGATGTCACCATCAAGATTCATCGAGGCGAGCTGACGTTGTTGATGGGACCTTCGGGCAGCGGCAAGACGACGCTTTTGTCGATCCTTGGTTGTATTCTTAATGCGACCGCTGGGGAGGTAAGCGTTGCAGGGAGCCCTATCGGGGCACTTAACGCCGAACGCCTTGCGGCTCTGCGCCGGCAGCATCTGGGTTTCGTCTTTCAATCCTACAACCTTTTTCCCACGTTGACCGCGAGCGAAAATATTCTGCTGGCGCTTAAAGTTCGGGGCTTGCAGGGAAATGAAGCGGAACGAGTCGCTGCGAGTACGCTTGCCGAAGTGGGGCTAAGCGGGAAGCACAGCGCCAATCCCGGTACATTGAGCGGCGGCGAGCAGCAACGTTTGGCTATCGCACGCGCTCTCGCTGGAGACCCGACCATTCTCCTTGCGGACGAACCGACCGCCGCACTCGATACGGAAAACGGAGGAGCCGTCATGGGCCTGCTGGCCGGCGTCGCAAAAAACGGCGACAGAGCGGTCTTCGCGGTTACACATGATCCTCGCACGATCAGTTACGCAGATCGCATTATCGAGATCCTGGATGGCCGTATTGTGGGGATTCGAGACCCGATCCAAGCGCGCCATCTCCGGTTTCCAGCAAACAGGTGGCCGATACTGGGCACGAAAAAGGGAGGAGCCTATATGGGCACGCTGGCCGCGGCCGCAAAAAGAAACGGCGATAGAGCGGTCCTAATGCATCGATCCAAACGGAGGCTACGGCCGGAGTTTGGAAAAATTGATGCGTAAGCAAAAAGCTAGTGCGCGGACGCATGCACGAAGTGGATGCGTCAGTGCACTAGTGGTCCGTTTCCGGCAAACAGGTGGTTGATGGGTAAACCAATGCAGATAACGATTCGTCGGCTGGTCGCGGTCACGGTGGCCTTGGCTGCGGGCGTTATGATCTGGGTAGCCTGGATCAGGCCTGAGCCGGCCCCGCCCGCAAAGGCCAGCCAAAGCCGGGAGTGGAGAACCGCGGCGCCTGGGATCATTGAGGCGCGCGTCGCGGAAGTCCGGCTTTCGGCGGCTATTCAAGCGCGGATCGTCAACATTCCTGTCAAACCAGGGGATCACGTCGCTGAGGGTGATTTACTCGTTCAGCTTAACGACCAGGAAGAGACCGCGCGCGTGCAGATGGCGGAAGCCAACGTGGCACTCAAGAAATTAGAGCGCGACAGCGCCGCCAAGAGCGAAGATTCGACAGCACGGCGTCAGGCGGAAGACGCGGTGGCAAAGGCCGAAGGGGCTCTTCGGGACCGCCAAGCCGAGTACGATGCATTAGCCGCCGCTCCGCGCAACTCCCCCGACGGCGATAAGAAGCTTGCGGCAGCCCGTGCGGCCATGACAAGTGCGCAAGCGGCACTGCAAAAAGAAAAGCAGGCCTTATCAACTCTGATCAGCAAGGTTCCTGTCACAGCATTGAGCCGTGCGGACGCGGTGCTTGCCGTTGCAAAAGCGGAACTCTCATTGGCTCAAGCCGCGCTCTCCAAGACGCGCATCAGGGCCCCGTTCACAGGCACGGTGCTCAAGCTGCTTAAAACACGTGGCGAAATGGCCAGCCCATCGGCTGAAGATGCGGTCCTCATATTCGGCGACCAGTCCCAACTCCGCGTTCGTGCAGAATTAAGCGAACTCGATATCGGGCGCGTCAAAGTTCAAGACCGGGTCTCCGTCGTCAGTGATGCCGCAAACAGCCAGCCGCTTGCTGGACACGTGGTCAGCATTTCAAGTTCGCTCGGGCCTCGCCGGATCGGCGCCAGCAGCACTGGCGGGCCGCTTTGGCCAAATGTGCGGGAGGTCATCATCGAATTGGACGACACCACTTCGCTTATCCCTGGACTTCACGTCGATGTTTTTTTCGGACCGAATCTGTCCTGATCGATACGTATGCAGGACAGGGCAGGCCTGTGTCGCGATCGCAGTGCCCCAGAACGGGTCTCTGACGGATAGCAATTCTGCCAGCGGCTGGAAATGCAACCGCGGATACCGGGCCGACGGAGGCGGCTTGCGTTGCCGTAAAAGTGCCGGAGACCGCAAGACCGGCATCTGATTTGCTGCTTGGAAGCATGCCTGGTCTTGGGGATCCGTCCTCTCCGTAGACTGCGCTAGGCCAGCTCACTTTCCCGGACGACGCGCTCAAAATTCTCATTGATGCATTTGATGCGATATTGCGGATCGTCACTGTCCGTAGGAAGCAGCCGCATCACCTTGCACTTGCCCGGCCGCGCTCCAGAACTCATGCGGTGCGGCGTAAAACTGAGAGCTTGGCCAATTTTAAATCGATGCTCTGACATGATGATCCTTGGTTCGCATGGTGCGCGCCCGCGCAATGGTGGAAACAGCAGCGGGCAACGATAATGCCGTGAGGAATTTTCCAGACCGTCACGGACCGAGGGGACGGCGTTGCGGTCTCAACGGGCAAGGAATCTTATTGGCACCAGGCGCGGTGCAATCCCGCCGTTCAGCAACTTCATCTTACGGAATGAACTCTTCAATAATCGCACGGTCGCCGCCCTGGCGCCATAGAATTCGGGCCCGTCGCCTTTCGGGCTGGAATTTCGAGACCTGCCGATGATCACCGCTGTTGTGTCTCTTTTCCAGTGAAGATTGGGCAGATTCCCGGGTGCTTCAACGGTACCTCGCCAAGGTTCGGCTTGTCACCGGCGCTGTTAAGGACTAGATTGCGCCCTCGACTTTGGCCAGACGATGAGGCCGTTTCACTCTGGCATTGCCGGGTGCACGTTCAAACTCTTTCCAAACTTCGACTATGGCAGGCCTCCGGCCGTTCTCTTCACGCCGGTTGCCGATGTGTACTCCCGTCGTGAAAAGGCGATATTATGAATCAAGGTACCGTTAAGTTCTACAATGGCCAGAAGGGCTATGGCTTCATCCAACCGGATGCTGGTGGCAACGACGTGTTCGTGCATGCGACGGCGCTTGAGCGCGCCGGCATTAGCAATCTCTCAGAGGGTCAGAAGGTCAGCTTCGAGACCGAAAGAGATTCGCGGACCGGTAAGATTGCGGTCAGCACTCTGCAGCTTTCGTAGATCTGGGAATCAAAGCGCGGTTTGCCAGACTGCGCGGATCATTGAGCCGCTCCCCGAGGGGGGCGGCTTTTCTCTGCCGCGGTTTGCTGTCGCTGCTGGCACGCAGCGGTCACGTGCGGCATCAAGCACAACCCGATCCCAGATGTTCTAAGACGTGCTCATTTCCGCCGCAGCCGCCTCTTCGGTCCACACGCGGAAGACCGACAAGGTGTTCGGACCGAAAACATGAGTGAGCGGAACGTCGGCGGCGTCGCGGCCATAGGCGATCAGGATCCGCCCAACCCGCGGCGCATTGTTGCGCGGATCGAATGTGCGCCATCCACCGCCGAGATAGACCTCCATCCAGGCGGCGAAATCCATCGGCTCATAGGGCGGCGGCAGCCCGATGTCGCTGACATAGCCCGTGCAATAGCGTGCAGGAATATTGAGGCACCGGCAGAATGTGATCGCCAGATGAGCGAAATCCCGGCACACACCGCGGCGCTCCGCGTAGGCCTCCGCGGCTGTTCTTGTTGCGCTGGCATGCGGATAGCCGAAGCCGATGTGATTGTGGACAAAATCGCAGACTGCCTGCACCCGCGGCCAGCCGAGCGGCGTATCCTTGAAAAGACGCCAAGCCTCATCGGACAGTCGGTCGGTCTCGCAATAGCGGCTCCCAAGCAGAAATTGCAGCGTTTCGGTCGGCAGTTGCTGAATCTGGTGCTGGGGGAGACCCGGCTTGGCGGTTTCGGGCTGCCCGATGTCCCGGATGACGGTGTCGGTGCCGAGCGTGAAACGGCCGGCCGGGGCAACGAGACGATTACACCAATTGCCGAAGCTGTCGCGGTATCCTTCAATGGGCACCGCGGGAAACGTTCGCAGATGATCCGGGCGCTCAAGGTCGGAGACCCGCGAGAAGTGCACATTGAGGGTCGCGATGAGCGGCGTTGCCTGGGGAAACTCGAAGCTCAACTCGCAACCAACTTTGATACGCATGATTTTCCCAGCCTTCGGACCGGCGATGACCAGCTCCGATTGAAACAAGCATATGACACGGGCCGCCCGACATAGCCACGGATTGCTTGGCCCTGGTGGAGGTGAGAGGAGGAAAGGCCTCGAACCGGAACCAATGCGGCCAGAGTTGGCGTGGCGGCTACCCGCAAACCGGAATGGCGGGGGCGCGCGGATTTGAAACGGCCCCAGCGGCGCTTGCATGCGCCAAACAGCGAAAAATCTGGGCCGCTCCCCATATCGGGGAGAGAGTCTCTCACGGTGGCCTGATTTTGGCGAGCGTGAATATCGTGTCTGCGGCCTGATGGGCTCCTGGCGCCAGTGCGGCGTTGCCCGTTCGTTGCGCAACGCGGACAAAGGTAAGAGCTGATGAACGAAGACAGCGCGATGCGCCCGCCGAACAAGCGGAGCAGTCGCTCGCCAACGCGGTCGACTGTCGGACGTGCGGGGCATGCTGCTCGTTCTCGCGGGATTGGCCGCGCTTCACGCTCGAAACCGATGCCGACATCGATCTCATTCCTCCGAATTCGTCGATGAGAAATTGGCGGCCATGCGCTGCAACGGTGACCGGTGCTCCGCCCTCATAGGGGAAGTTGGAATTTCGACTTCCTGTAGCGTCTATGACCTGCGGCCCGACGTCTGCCGTGCGTGCGAACCGGGCGATGACGCCTGCAGGATGGCGCGGCGGCATTTTCGCATCGACGCCGGTCGGCCCTGCTCAGTGATCAGTCCCGATGCGTGCTAAGGCCAGAAAGGCTGGAGCGCATTGTCCTTTCGCTTTACCGGGCGCCGTGCTATGTTTTTTTGCCTTACGCACTCCGGCGAACGAGGGTGCTACAGCGGCGTAATTATACCCGGCAACCGGCGAGCGATGTCGGTCGGGTTCTGTTCCACCGTCGTCCCTAGATTGTAATGCGACAAGTTCAGCTCCGGATCGCCTCCGTGGATCGCTTTTGTCCATGACGCCCAGGGTGACGATATATCGCGCATAGTCTGTGCTTTTTTGAAAGGCCAATCAACTTGGCCCTTTCTCCGTCGACGAACTTATTCAGATACCGAGCGTGTCCGTCGCATCGGAAACGCGATCGGCGCGCCATCACCTCGCGGCACGGGTCCAGTATGGCTCAACAGGCAGCCGTCATCGATGCCCCTGAGATACTGTTGCGGACAGCAAAACGTCCGTCAAAGGAGCAAATATGGTGCATGTAGGCTTTTTCCATCGGGCTGGGCCGTTCCCCTTGTGGTTCGTTGCCGAAAAGGTGGGCGCCAAACTGACAGACTCGAAGGATGGCTCCAGCATGATCGAAGACGTTCGCCCGCTGCGGGACGCGGGACCTAGCGATCTGGCGTTCTTCGACAACCGCAAATACATTTCACAGTTGGCTGTGACCAAAGCCCGGGCTTGCATCCTTTCCGGTAGCTACACGAGCCGCGTGCCTGGCGACACGGCGGCGCTTACGACACCGACGCCGTATGACGCCTTTGCCCATGCCCTGACGCTCTTCTACCCCGATGCATTGCGCAGCAAGGCTGCGACGACTGCCGCGGAGCGGGACGGGCGCCTTATTCATCCCAGCGCCCAGATCGCTAAAGACGCTATCATCGAGCCCGGCGCGGTCATCGGCCGGGAGGCAGTCATCGGACCGGGAACAATCATCGCCGCAGGCGCCGTTGTCGGCTTTCGGGTCGTCTTCGGCGCCGATTGCTATTTGGGGGCCGGAGCCTGCGTCACTCATGCGATCATTGGCAGAGAGGTCATCATCCATTCCGGAGCACGGATCGGCCAGGATGGTTTTGGCTTTGCCATGAGCGCCAAAGGCCATCACAAAGTGCCCCAGATCGGCTGTGTCATCATCGGCGACAATGTCGAGATTGGCGCTAACTCGACCATCGATCGCGGATCATTGTCCAATACCGTCATCGGTGAGGGGACAAAAATCGATAATCTGGTCCAGATCGCGCATAATGTCGTGATCGGCCGTCACTGCATTATCGTGGCTCAAAGCGGCATTGCCGGCTCATCCGAGCTTGGCGATTTCGTTGTCATGGGCGCCCAATCGGGTGTGCTTGGCCATATCAAGGTCGGAAGCGGGGCGCAGATCGCGGGCATGGCGCATGTGAAAGCCGATGTCGAGGCAGGTGCGAAGATGGGAGGAACTCCGGCGCGGCCATTTCAAGACTGGGCGCGGGAGGTTGCCGCCGTCAGGAAGTTAGGCCGGCCAAACGGACGGGCGACTGTGCGCCCATGAAGTCGCCGACATTGGCGCCGCCACGCGGGCCGGATTTTACGCCGCAAGGACAACCCCGCCGAGCGCGCTGATGGCGACGACGGCCAGCGGCGGCGCACGCCAGACCGTGAGGAGCACGAAGCCGACGAGAGCAATCCCAAAATCCCCGGGCACCTTGACGGAACTGGTCCAGACCGGATTGTAGAGCGCCGCGCCGAGCAGGCCCACCACCGCTGCGTTCACACCGCGCATCATTGCTCGCGCGCCGGCGCGTCTTCGCAAGCTTTCCCAGAAGGGCAACGTGGCCACAAGGATCAGGAGGCCAGGAAGAAAGATGCCGATCAGGCCCAGGGCGGCACCGACCACCCCGTTGGGTGACGGCCCCACCACGGCACCAAGATAGGCCGCGAATGTGAAGAGAGGACCTGGAACGGCTTGCGCGGCGCCGTAGCCGGCAAGGAAGGCATCGTCGGTGACCCAGCCGGGCGTGACAAAAGCCTCGCGCAGCAGCGGCAGCACCACGTGGCCGCCGCCGAAAACGAGTGCGCCTGAGCGATAGAAGGCTTCAAAGAGAGCGATGCCCTGCGACGGAGCAAGACTGCGCAGGACAGGAAGGCCGACCAGCAGGAGAAAGAAGGCCGCGAGCGCGATGAACCCGACGGTGCGCGACACCGGTATCGCCATATGGCCAGTCGAAGTCGACGGCGAGGATCGGCAGAGCCATAGTCCCGCGATGCCGCCCAACAGGATAGCGGCGATCTGTGCGGCCGAGGAGGCGCCGAACAGGATAATCAGTGCCGCCAGGACCGCGATGGAAGCCCGCTCCCGGTCGGGGCAAAGTGTGTGCGCCATGCCCCAGACGGCCTGCGCCACGATTGCGACGGCGACGAGCTGGAGCCCATGCAGCAAGCCAACGCCGGTTGGACCGCCGAGCGCGCCGGCGCCAAGGGCGAAGAGTACAAGAGCTATGGCGGAAGGCAGCGTGAAGCCCGTCCACGCCGCGAGGCCGCCACCATAACCCGCCCGTATCAGCCCGATGGAAAACCCGACTTGACTGCTGGCGGGGCCGGGCAGGAACTGGCACAGCCCAACGAGATCCGCATAGGCTTCTTCGTCGAGCCAGCGGCGCCGCACGACGAATTCGTGGCGGAAATACCCGATGTGAGCAATCGGCCCGCCGAAGCTGGTGACGCCAAGTCTGAGGAAGATGAGCAGAACTTCCAGGGGCGAACCGGTCTGCCGGGCTTTAGGCTCGCCAAGTTGCGCGGCGATGGTCATCGGCCCTTCCTTTTCCGGTTCGCCCTATCCGATTGCGTCATTGAAGGGTGCCAGCCATTCAAATGTCTACGGGACGATCAGATTGGCAGAATGGCACAAGCGCGAAGACCACCTTCGGGCCGGTTCGACAGCCGAAGCTGGCCGCCGTGCCCCTGGACCACGGACAGGGCGATCGCAAGGCCAAGACCGATGCCGCCGGTGTCGCGGCTTCTTGAGCCTTCGACGCGATAGAACGGCTCAAGCACACGCCCGAGTTCAGCTTCGGGAATGCCGGGTCCGTCGTCATCGATGGTGATCTCAACGGCCTGGGGCGTGGAACGGATCGCCGCTCGCGCCCGCTTGCCGTATTTCACCGCATTATCAAGCAGGTTGGTGAGCGCGCGTTTCAACGCTGCCGGCTGGCACTCGTAGACGACGGGCTGTCCCGGCTCCATGCTGACGGGAGCGCCAGTGTCAACCGCATCGTCGATCACGCTGCCAAGCAGCGCCGTAAGATCCGTTCGGCGACGCGGCTCGGCCGCTGCTTCATCTCGTGCGAACCGCAGCGTTTCAGCGACCATGGCATCCATCTCTGCAATGATGGCCAGCGTCTTTTCTCGCTCGGCCGCATCCCCGACATTTTCCGCGCGCAGCCGTAGGAGCGTCAGCGGAGTCCGCAAGTCATGAGAGATGGCGGCAAGCATGCGCGTTCGGTCTTCGAGGAGGCTGCGCAACCGCGTCTGCATCGCATTGAAGGCCCGCGAAGCCTGCCGCATCTCGACCGTCCCGGTGTCCGGCAACGGCGGCGCATGCAAGTCGTTGCCGAGCCGCTCGGCTGCGGCCGAAAGCGACGCAAGCGGGGCCGTGACACGGCGCACAACCCACACCGAGACGCCGAGAAGGATCGTGGCCATAAGCGCCATCGAGACGAGGAACTGTCGCGAGACGGCCGGCCCGCTTGCCGGCACCGCCGTGGTGAATGAAAGCCATTGACCATCCTGCAGCGGAACGGCGACCTGCAGATCGCGGAAACCGCCGAAGGGCCCGAAGGCGCCGAAGCCATGCATCATCGGGCCGTGTCCCATCATCGGATGCCAGCCTCCGAATATTGAACCGTTTGCCAGTGTGACCGAAACCCGAGGTTGTCGGGCGATCCCAAGGGATAGCTGATCAACCAAGAAGTCCCTGATCGCGCGGGCAATCGACCCGTCATCCTCGGCCGGCATGATTGCGGGCGGCTCGGTCGACAGCGAGACGCGGAATGTCGGGTCGCTCAATGCGGCGACAATCGGCTCCCGCCGGTCGCGCGGCGCATCCTCAACCAGGCGGGTTAGATTGGCGATACGCTGCGCCGTCGCAAATCCGCCGACAGCGCGCACGGCCTGTTCACGGTCGGTGCTGTAGATCAGCGATCCCACCAAATGGGATATGATCAAGCCCGCGAGCAGGATGAGAAGGGTCTGGCCAAACAAGCTCTGAGGAAGAAACCGCCTCATTCGTGGCTCACCGTCGGCGTGAACATATAGCCGCCGCCCCAGACCGTTCTGATGATCTTGGGATCGCCGGGGTCGCGCTCGAGTTTCTTGCGCAGACGGCTCACCTGAGTATCGATGCTGCGGTCAAGAGCAATGGAGCTGCGGCCGCGCGCCAGATCGAGAAGCTGGTCGCGGCTGAGCACCCGCTGAGGCCGCTCGACCAGCGCAATCAACAGATCGTATTCTCCGGTGCTAAGCGGGAGGGTGACGCCATCCTCCCTGAGGAGTTCCCGTGCGCCAGTGTCCAACGCCCAGCCCTCAAAGCGGTACCGCTTGGGGCGCTGAGCGGAACGCGTCGTCGCCCCTCTTTCAGGGCTGCGGCGGAGCACCGCCTTGATCCGTGCTATCAGCTCGCGGCTGCCGAAGGGTTTCGGCAGATAATCATCGGCGCCCATTTCCAGGCCGACAACCCGGTCGACCTCATCGCCCTTGGCGGTGAGCATGATGATCGGGATGTTCGACTCGGCCCGCAGCCCACGACAGAGCGAGAGGCCATCTTCGCCGGGCAGCATCAGATCGAGCAGGATGAGATCGATCCGGCTGTCGGCCAGCAGCTTGCGCATGGCAGCGCCATCGGCCGCCGTGCTGATGCGGAATCCCTCTTTGCTCAGCGCACGCGAAACGAGATCGCGGATTCCGCGGTGATCGTCCACGATCAGGATATGCGGCGCAGCTGGCATTGCATGATTAAAGACCAATGGCCGAGGCCCGTTTGTTCGAATGTTTTCAGGTCGCCCATAGCCGTTTGCATAAGGGGAGCGGCCCGCACCTATATTTCCGAATCTCGCATCCCATGTGGGACTTATGAAAATGGGGTGCCGATGATCGTTCCATCAAATGATCGCGGCGAATGTCTTTGTCAAGAAAACGGGCCGAAAACTCTTGGATCGCCATGAGCTTAGCCAAGAACTCTTTCTTGATGCGCTCCTACATCCTCATGTAGAAAGCATCGTTGCCATTTCAGATTGCTCCGGATGCCGCGTCTGACACACTTTGTCACAAAAAGCCGGGCGGCTGAAAAACTTCCGTAAAATGCGGCCATTCCAATGACGCTAGCAACAGAGTTTGCTGTTGCCCAAGCATTGGAGATAGCGATGAAGAAGAAAGTCTTGCTGATCGGCGGTGTCGCAGCTGCGGTTGCGTTGACGGCCGCGTTTGCGTTGGCGCAAATGCGCCCTCACGGCCCAGGGGGCTTCGGGCCGCCATTCATGCATGGCATGGGTTCCGGTGGCGCGGGTCCGGGCGGCATGGGCCCTGGAATGATGCAGCGCATGGCCCATGGAATGGGTCCGGGCATGATGGGGATGGGTCATGACTCGGCAACCATGGAGCAGCTGGGCGACATCCATGCATTGCTCGCCAATCATGACCGCATCAAGCGCACGGTTACAAACCTGCCCAACGGCATTCGTACGGTCACAGAGTTCGGACGATCCGCAGATCGCGGCGCTCATAAAGACTCACGTCGCGGCCATGGGTAAACGGGTCCAAGCTGGAGACGACCCGGGCTTGCCGATCGAGAGCCCGGCATTGCACGCAATCTTCCGGGACAAGGATAAGATCAACACGACCTACGAGACGACCGCGAATGGAATCGTCGTCGTTCAAACGTCGGATGACTCGACAACCGTCGCCGAGCTGCAGAAACATGCCTCGGAAGTAACCGATCTCGTCAAAGGCGGCATGATGGCCCTCCACACCGCCATGATGCGGAACAACAGCGGCATGTTCGGTGGCATGATGCACGGCCCGATGATGCATGGCGAGCCAGAGGATCACATGGCGCCGGACGCGCGCTAGACACATTCGCCGCCGGGCTCTGCCCGGCGGCACATCGTTGAAACTCGGCCACGAGCATGTGAAAACAATGGCTCGAAAGGAAAGATCCGATGCGACTTTTGACTGGAACGATGGCGGCAATCTTGCTGACGGCGATGACGGGTGCCGGCCGGGCCCAGGATGCACGCGTGCTGGTCCGCCTACCGGAGCCCATGCAAGAGCACATGCTCGGCAACATGCGTGATCACCTCGCCACGGTGAATGAAATCATCGGACTGGTTGCCGACGGCAAGTTCGATGACGCTGCAAAGCTTGCTGAGCAAAGGCTTGGAATGAGTTCGCTCGGCCTTCACGGCGCTGCTCACATGGCGCCGTTCATGCCGCAACCGATGCAGGATCTCGGAATCAGCATGCATCATGCGGCCAGTCGCTTAGCCATCGTCCTGCAGGACAGCTCTGTGTCGCCATCCATGAATGCAATGCGCGATGTCGATCGGGCGCTTCACGAGGTAACGACCACCTGCGCGGCCTGCCACGCGAGCTACCGAATCCGCTAAGTGGTAAGCACGGACTGGCCGGATTGGTCTTTACTCTGAGAGAGGCACGATGGGGACACAGGCAGGCGACATTATTCTACGGTCGACGATTATCTGCCCGAATTGCCGTCATGCCGAAGAGGAAATAATGCCCACGGACGCGTGTCAGTGGTTTTACGAGTGCAAGGCCTGCGGCGTGCTGCTGAGACCGAAGCCCGGCGATTGCTGCGTTTATTGTTCCTATGGAACCATGCCGTGTCCGCCGGTGCAGGCAGGGGATGATTGCTGCGGGTGATCAGCGCTTGCATGCGATCAGGCCGATCCGAGCGCTCGGTCACGTCCTGCGGCGGCTTGGCCACTACTCAGCGGTAAAGCGTCGAGCGGCCACTCTCAATCGTTCAGCTTGACCCATACCGGAGCGTGATCGCTGGCGCCCTCTCTGCCGCGGACATCGCGGTCGACGCCGGCGTCGACAAGCCGGCGCGCAAGCTCCTTGCTGAGCAGCAAATGATCGAGCCGTAGCCCGGCATTTCGCGGCCAGCGGTTTCGCATGTAGTCCCAGAAGGTGTAGACGGTCTCGCCGGGGTGGACCTTGCGGATCGCATCCACCCAGCCCTGGTCGAGCAATCTTCGATAGGCCTCGCGGGCTTGCGGCTGAACAAGAGCGTTCCTGTCGTAGGACCGGGTTTGGTAGATGTCGCGCTCCTCGGGAACGATGTTGTAGTCGCCCGCCAGCACGACGGGAACGCCGGCGGCGAAGAGTTCCGCGGCATGCGCGATCAGCCGCTCCGTCCATGCGAGCTTGAAGTCGAATTTCGGTCCCGGTTGCGGGTTGCCGTTCGGCGCATAGAGCGAGGCGACGAGAACACCGTTCACCGCCGCCTCGATGTAGCGGGCATCGTGGTCGGTCGCGTTTCCAGGCAAGGTCGGCACGCGTCAGGATGGGCTCGGAGCCGCGGGCGAGGATGGCAACGCCGTTCCACGCCGCCTGGCCTCTCCAGACGGCGCCATAACCCGCGCTCTCGATCGCGGCGCGCGGGAATTGCTTGTCGGTTGCCTTCAATTCCTGAAGGCAGACGATGTCGGGCTCGGCGTCCGCCAGCCAGTCGAGCAGGTTTGGCAGGCGCCGATTGACGCCGTTGATGTTGAAGGTCGCGATTTTCATGGGCCGCCGGTCAGCGCACGATTCTGGTCGCGAAGGCGGCGACGGCGTCGGCCATGGTTTTCAAATGGTCGGCTGCCGAAAAGCCCGAGATCGTCTTGCGCGGCTTCAGATCGTGGTCGCCGTCCTCGAGCCAGAGGATCTCGATCTTGTCGGAGAGGGTATAGCCGGCAACCTCCTCTTGCGTGCCGAACTCGTCGCGCGTTCCCTGACAGATCAGCGTCGGCGTCTTCAGCTCCGCGAGGTGCTTCGTCCGGAGCTGCATCGGCTTGCCCGGCGGATGGAAGGGATAGCCGAGGCAGACGAGCCCGGCGATCGCGCCTTCGGCGAACAACTCGTCGGCGATCATGCTCGCGACCCGGCCGCCCATCGACTTGCCGCCTATGATCAGCCGGTCCGTCGCGGCCAGTTCCGTCAACAGCGGCGAGATACTCGTCTTTGAGGGTTTCGGCGCGTGGCGGTGGTTTTCGCCCGTCACCCTTGCGGCGGCTCGCCATGTAGCCGAACTCGAAGCGCGCCACGCGAAAGTCCACCGCGGCGAGCGCGATCGCCGCCGCATTCATCGAGGCGGAGTCCATCGGCGCGCCGGCGCCGTGCGCGAGCAGAATCGTTGCACGCGGCTTGCTGGGGCCGTCGAAGAGGAAGCGTCCGCTCATTCGGCATTCCTCCGGGCAAGGTGCAGGTCGACATAGTGCACGCCCTTCGCCGCGTGACGCGCCCACTCGGAATCGGCATCCATCTCGAGATAACGAACCCACCAGCGTCGCGCCTCCGCAAGGCGGCCGGCCTCGAACTCGAGCGCGGCCAGATTGTAGATGGCGTCGGCATAATCGCTGTCGATCGCGATCGCCTTCTGCAGATGATTTCGGGCCGAATCCGCCTGTCCCTGCGCCTTGAGAAGGTTCGCGAGGTTGAACCAGGCTTCCACGAAATCGGGATCGAGCTTAAGCGCCAGCAGGAAGAACCGGCGAGCCTTGTCCGGGCGGCCTGCGGCAACGAGACAATTGGCCAGATTGTAAGCCGCGTCAGGGTCCTTCGGATCGATCGAGAGGCAGCCCTCATAAAGCGCGGCCGCGTCGTCGAAGCGCTCGTCGGCCTCGGCGTCCTCCGCTTGCTCGAACAGCGTTTCCAGCTCTGCATCGCCCGATCGCCCGATCGGCAGAAGCATCTGGCCATCGAGCTCGCTCAGCTGTTCGCCGCGGCGTGCATAGATCGCATCCCGGCCGTCGGCCTCGAGCGACAGGGAGGTCAGCGAGGTGACCGCGCCGGAGGCGCGATGAATCGACCTTGCGATCGCTCCCCAAGTTGCTCCGCCAGCGATCAGGCCGGCATATTTTTTCGACAGGATGAGGTCGCGGAAGGAATAGGGCTCGCTGTCGTGTTCGAAGGCGTCGAAGAGCGCCAGGAGGTCGAAATCCCGCTCAGCGAGCCGCGCCTGCTCGAGCAGCGAGGCGCGTGTCATGGCTGACGTTTCGGGCAGCTGCCGCAGCCCCAGAGCGCGAAGGAAGCCGTTCTCGCTGAGCAGCCGGCGGCCGGCGTTGCGTTCCCTGTCGAAACGGGTCTCGATCTCGGCATCGCCGGCGCGGGCGAGAAGCTTGCGCCCGAACACGACATGCGTTGTCCGCCTTGTAACGCTGCTCCGCAGATGCCCGTTTTGCCTTTCGACTTCCCGCGCCGCCAGCCGCCGCGGAAAGGCGGCAAGCGCGCCGACGATGCCGAATGCTCATTCCGCTGACCGGCGTCACGCTTTCTTCCGGCTAGGCTTTTTGGCGGCGGCTTTATCGGCAGGCCCGCCCGCTGTGGCCTTGGCGGCGGACTTCGCCGCGGGCTCGGCCCTGGCCTTGCTCTTCGCCGGAGGCTTGGATTGCGAGAGGCTCGCCTTCAGCGCATCCATCAGGTTGATGACATTGCCGCGCTCGGGCGCCGCCGCGATGATCGGCTTGTGGCCCTTGAGCTTCTCCTTGATCATCTGCATCAGGGCGATCTCGTAGCGATCCTCGTAATTCTTCGGATCGAATTCGGTCGCCTTCTGCTCGATCAGCCTCTCGGCAAGATCGAGCATCTCCGGGTCGGGGTTGCCGACGGGGATATTGCCGAAATATTCGGCGGTGCCGCGCACCTCGTTCGGGTTCCTCAGCGTGCAGACGAACATGCCGTTCTCGCGCGGCGCCGATGGTGACGACGCGCTCGCGGCTCGACAGAACCAGCCGGGCGATCGCCAGCTTGCCGGATTTCTTTAGCGCCTCGCGCAGCACGATGAAGGTCTCTTCCGCCATCGCCCCATCCGGCGCCAGGTAGTAAGGCGCGTCCTGGTAGATGACGTCCACGTCGTCCTCGTCGACGAAGGCCTCGATGTTCATGCGTGTGGTTGGATTCGATCCTCACCGCTTTCGAGATCGGAATCCTCGATGATGACGTATTGCTTGTCCTCGTATTCATAGCCTTTCACGAGGTCGGAGCGCTCGACCAGGCCCAGTTCGGGATCGACCGGCTTCATGTTGATCCGGTTGTGGGTGTCCTTGTGGAGCTGGTTGAAGGTGATGCGGTCCTTGGAGCTCGTCGCCGGATAGAGCCGCACCGGGCAGCTCACCAGGCTCAGTTTCAGATAACCCTTCCAGCTGGCTCTTGGCGCCATGACGGTCTCCTACGCAACGCGGCTATCGCCTCGCTTTCGGCAAGGTCGGCAAGTCCCTGGCAAAATCTGAGATACCGGCCCAGGGATCGCCGGAGCTCGTTAACAAGCCCGGAAGCGAAGAATAATTCAAATCCTCGGGGGCGTCGATCGACTCCAGATCTTTCCAGTTAAGAGGCGTCGAGGCTGGCAGGTTCGTGCGCGCGCGAAGAGAATATGGCGCGGCGGCGGTCGCGCCGCGGGCGTTGCGGTGGAAATCGATGAAGATGCGCCGCTTGCGCTTTTCCTTGCCCATCGCGATTGTGAACGTGCCGGGCGCCGTGGCGGCAATGGCCGAGGCGATGTCGCTTGCACGCTGGTGGATTTGCTTCCAGCCGAGCTTCGGCCTGACGGGCACCGTGATGTGGAGACCCTTGCCGCCGGATGTCTTGACGAACGGCACCAGACCCAGCGTCTCCAGTTGCATTTTGATATGGATTGCGGCTTCGACGACCTCCCGCCATTCGATCCCTTCGCCGGGATCGAGATCGAAGACCATGCGGTCTGGCTTGTCGAGCCGCTTCGCCATGGTCCCCCAGATGTGGAACTCGACGACGCCGAACTGAGCAAGCGCGAGATATCCCTTCGCGTCCTCGACCGAGAGATAGGTCTTGGTCTCGCCTTCCGAATTGATGGCCTCGAACGTCGCGACCGAGCTCGGCATGCCTGAGAAGGCATGGCGTTGGAAGAAACAGTCCTGCGGCCTGGGCGTAGGACAGCGGACCAGCGACACGGGCCGTCCCAAGATGTGCGGCAACATGAAATCGCCGATGAGCGCATAATAGACGGCAATGTCGAGCTTGGTCGGCCCCGATTTTCCGAACAGCCGCCGGGTCGGATTGGTCACCCAGATCGATGCGAGATCGGCATCATTTATCAGTCGCTTGCGCTCCGCTGGCGCCGTGCCAGAAAGCTCGGCTTCGCGCAGTTCCTTGAAGACGGCATGCCATAGCATGTTGTCGGCCGTGCGGTTTGCGTAGTGGACACGGGCCGTCAAAACGGGCCGCACGGCGATGACGTCTTTCGGCGCGCGGTCCAGTCTCGCCGTGTCGTCGCGCAGCGGTTCCAGTCGTTCGAGCAGCGATTTCAGCGTCGGCGCGTCGAAGCCGGTGCCGACCTTGCCGCGATAGTGCAGCTCGCCATCGTCCCATTCGCCCAGCGCGAGCGCGGCAAGACCTTCGGCAGCCTCGGAGGTCGTGTAACCCACGATGACGAAATCGCCGGTGATGAGCGCCTTGACTTTTCAGCCACGATGTCGAGCGCCCTTGCTGATAGGGCGCCGACGCCTTCTTGGAGACGATGCCCTCGAGACCGAGCTCTGCCGCCTGCTCGTAAAGCGCCGTGCCGTCGCCCCGGACATGGTCGCTGAGCTGGATCGCCGATCGGCCCGTGACGGTGCCTGCGAGAAGTCGCGCCAGCAGATCTTTTCGCTTCGCGAGCGGAGCATTCTGCAGATCCCAGCCGTCCAGATAAAGCAGATCGAAGGCATAGAGGACGAGCTTGCTGCCGGCGCCCTCGGCCAAAGCTTGCTGAAGAGCGGAGATGCGGCTGATGCCCTTGTCGTCGAGCACGACGATCTCGCCGTCGATCACCGCCTGCTTGCAGGGCAGCGTTGCGAAAGCGCGACCCAAATCGCCGTAGCGCTTCGTCCAGTCGAGGCCGCTCCGGGTGACGAGACGCGCCTTACCGCCATCGACGAAGGCGATCGTCCGGTAACCATCGAACTTGATCTCGTGCAGCCATCCGTCGCCTTTGGGCGGCGTTTCGGTCCGCGTGGCGAGTTGCGGGGAAATGCGTTCCGGCATCGGGGCCCTCGCCGCCCCGGTCAGGCGCCCCGGCGCCAGCTTCGCCGGCTTTGCCGCCGGCTTTGGCGCTCGACGAGGTCTTCGATGCGCCGGCCGGTTTTCACACTTTCCGGCCGCGTTCGCGAGAATGTCGGCGGTGGCGCTCGCGGCGGGATCGCGCTCCTTGAACAGCAGCCAGTTCTTGGTCTGCTCGCCCGGCTTCGGCTTGAGTCGGGCCAGCATCCAGCCGCCGTTCAGCTTCTCGCCGGCGAGCCGGAACTTCAAGGAGCCGGAGGCGAGGCTCTTGTCGATGTCGTCCATCGGCGCCCAGACGCCGGTATCCCAGACGATCATCGGCCCGCCGCCATATTCGCCCTCCGGGATCACGCCTTCGAAGTCGATATATTCGAGCGGATGATCTTCGGTCTCGACCGCCAGCCGCTTGTCGTCGGGATTGAGCGAGGGGCCTTTCGGCACCGCCCAGCTCTTGAGCACATCACCGACCTGCAGCCGTAAATCATAGTGGTCGGCCGTCGCCGAGTGTTTGTGCACGACGAAACGATTGCCGGCGATGGCGCCGTCATCGCCGCGCGGCTCGCTGGTGCGCGAGAAATCGCGCTTCTTCCGGTATCGTCCCAGTTTCGGCTTGGTCATCCGTGGACTATGGGAAATACGGGCAGAATCACAAGTAATCCTTCATCGGTGGGGCTCGGCGATGACGCACCATCCGCATGTGCACATCATCGTGCCGGGCGGGGGCATCGCGCTCGATGGCAAGCGGTGGATCGCATACCGGCCGCGCTTCGACATGGAGACGAGCGCATCAGGCCGCAGCGCGGCAAGCGCATCTGAAATCAAAAATGCAACTTTAATGCTAAAGCGCCGGCTTGATCTCGATGCTGATCTCGTCGGAATAGAGCCCGGCCCGCTTGTTCGATACATCGCCAATGGTGAACACCGCCTCGAGCGCTCTCGCCGGCGATGCTGGTGGTCTGGAACGGCCCGAGACTGGCTGGCATGGCGACGGCGGCCCCGTTCAGGCTCATCGCATAAGGGATGCGCCAGCGATCATAGGGCGCCTCCATCGCCAGAGCCCCGCCTTTCATCGAACTGACCGCCAGACTGAATTTGCGGTTGCTGCGCGCTTCGAGAATGACGCGGCGGCTGGCGCCCGTGCTCAGCACGCCGAAATCGATGGTCGTAGTGGTGCCGCCGCCGGCGATATTGATGCCGAGAAAATCCTGCACCTGGCAGGAGAGGCCGAGCGAGGCGGTCTGCAAGGGCGGCGCGCCGTCCGGCGGAGCGCTCCCCGCCGAGCCGGTGAGGCTGAGCTCGAAGGGCTGGTCGTAGTGCCCCGGCGCCAGCATCTGGCCGGCCGGGATCGCGACGGCGTAGGTGAAGTCGAAAGTCTCGTTCGGCGCCAGAGCGCGGCTGACGAGCCGCCCGGAGCTTGCCGGAGACGGCGCGCTCGCCGTCAGCGCCGCCCCGTCCACTCCCTTGATGGCAAAGGCGAAGGCGGCTCCGGCGCCCGCCTCGGTGCGGGTGAAGCCGAGCGCAAAAACACAAGCCTCCGCGCCGCTATTCTCCACCGTCACCCGATAGTCTTTGACATTGTCGACGGCGTCGAAGGGATTGTAATCCGCAACCGGATTGGGGCTGGCGGCGATCCGGCCCGAGCAGGCCCAGCCGGGCGCGGTGGCGCCTACCCAGAGCGCGGCGGCGGGCAGCAGGGCGCGGGAGAAGAGCCGGAGTAGATGTGTAAGCCTCATCATCGCGATCCCCTTGCGCGTCTATAAGCGGCCGCAATTCGCCGGCGCGATAGAGCCCGACCGTGTCTTTCGGGATGTCGAGCGAAAACCGCGTCTTCGGCTCGGTCGCCATTTCGATGGTCCATTTGCCCGGCGCCAGCCCTTGCGCGGTAAAGCGCCCGGCGCGGTTGGTGAACAGCTCGACGCTCTTTTCCGGCTTGGCGTCCTCCCTGGCGATGCCGGTCAGCAGCGCGAGCGGCTTGTCCTCGGCGCCCTTCAGCGTGCCCAGCGCCGTCACCGTATATTGCGAGCCGACCTGCAGCGCGTAGCCCGAGCGGTGCTTTGGCGTCAGGTCGAACAGCCCGTCGCCGAGATCGTAGCCGGGCGGCAGATCGGCGACGTCATATTCGACGCGGTTGAGCGTGTAGGGCGAGATGCTGGGCAGCAGCGCCGGGCCGAGGCCGTCGGTCTCCGCCGTGTAGCCGTAAGCCGCCTTGCCGACGCTGATCTGATTGTCCTTGAGCCCGGCATAGGGGGCGATGATGGCAAAGCCGTCCGAGACCGGCCGGCCGACCGCGACATGGCCGTCGGCATAGGCGATAGCGGTCTCCACGCGAAGCGAGGTGCGCTGATCGATCTGGCTCGCATTCGGGCCGGCAAGGCTTGCCTCCTGGAACAGCGAGAGATTGGCGCGGTTGCCGGTATAGTGAACGGCGCCGTTCACCGTGACATCGTCGCTGGCCGTCCAGGCGCCGTCCGCCGCCGCCGGCCCCTCATGCGCCAGATCGAGGCTGGTCTGCCAGCTCCCGACGCCCTGGCCGGATTGCTGCGTCGCCGAAAGGCTCGACCGCTGATTGCGCGTGTCGTATTGCGCGGAAAGGCTGGAATTGCGGTCCGGCCGGTATTGCATCCGCAGCATCAGGCTGAGATCGGCGGCGGCATCCTGCCGCTCATAATAGCCGCCGCTGACACCTAAGCTGAGATCGGCGCCGAGCGGCCGGCTGAGGCTGAGATCGGCATGATAGCTGTCGCCCTCGGTGGCGCGGCCGAAGGCATAGCCGCCCGACAGGCAGGCGGAGACGTTGAAGGGCAGCTCGGTGCCGTAGCTTGCCGAGAGGGCGAGCCACTCCGGGTCGATCCGCCGGCCGAACTCCGTGCCTTCGCCGAAGCGCGGCGCCGGACGCGCGAAATCGGGGGTCTGCGCACTCGCCGAGACGCGGATGCTGTGGCGGCGGCCATCGCCGTCCTTGATATTGGCGAGCGCATAGTCGCCGGTGACGGCCGCGCCCCAGCGCCCCTCGGTCTCAAAGCTTGCCGCGCCTTCGAGCGAGAGGAGGCCCACGGGCGTGCCGATGAGCGCGCCGAGGCCACCCATCGTGGTGTCCATGTTGCCCTGAAGATGCGCCTCGCCGGTCAGGTTTTCGGCAAGGCCGCGCCGGTAATAGCCGGTCAGAAACATATCGCCCGTGTCATAATCGGGCTCGCCATCCTCGAAACGCGACGGTGCGCCCGCCGCAAAAGCCCATTCGGAAAGTCCCGGCTCCAAGAGATCGTTGTCGAGAAACAGCGAAAACTCCAGCTGCTGCTTGTTGCCGACATCGTCCTCGATCACGAGCGTGACGTCGTTGAGGCCGGTCGCGACCGGCAGATCGCTGAGATTATAGTCGCCGGGATCGAGCCGCAGCCGGCGCACCGTCAGCCCGTTTACCTGCACATCGACGGTGGAGGCGCGCTCCAGCCGGAACGAGCGGCGGCTGGTCGAGCGGATGTTGCGGCCCGGCTGCAGCTTGGTGTAGGAGCGCTCGATCGAGATGCCGAGCAGATCCGGCGTGAACTGCAGACTGGTGCCGACCGGATAGACATCGCCGACGCTGGCGCGCACCGCCTCCTCCTCGAAATCGCGCACGATCCTTGTGCCGCGCCGCTTAAAACCCTGGCCGGTTTCGCCGAACACGGACGAGTCGTCCGGCTCGAAGCTGCCCTCGGCTTCGACGACGACGCCCTTCCAGCGCGACGGCGCCTTCGAGGTCGAGACGCGGCGCCTTGAGGCCCTCGCGGCCGGTCGGCGACTGCTCGACATAATCGACGCCCGAGCGCAGATTGAGATAGGCCGAGAGCGCCGCCGGCTTTGCCGCATTCGGGCTCGTGCCTTGAGCCTGGCGGGCCTCGACGCTGATATTGCCCTCGACCTTCTGATCGAGCGTGGGGTTGAAGATGACGCTCACCGCGCCCGGATCGAAGCGGAAGTCGAAACCGCTTGCGGGCAGCAAAGCCAGGTCGAGATAGCCGCCGGGCGCGTCCTTGCCGATGGCGGCGAGCTTTTCGAAGGCGGCGGCGCGCAAGAGCGGCTTGACCGCGGCAAGCAGCGCCTCGCGCGGCACCTCGACATGCTGGTCCGGCCGGATGCGCAGCTGCAGATCGCCCAGATAGAAGCTGCGGTAATGCAGCGGCACGGCCATTTCCAGCACTCGCCCGGTCGGGTTGATGGTCATCTGCTCTGCCGCCGCCGCTGAGGCGTGGCCGGTCCCCGCTCCGAGGGCGGACAAAAGCGCAATTGCGGCCAGACCGGCCAGCCGCCGCAGCCAGAACTCCGATTGCGTGGACCATGCCGCAGAAGCCCCATACAAACCGTCCAGGCCGAGGCGCAAGGGGAGCGGCTCTCCCGCCGCGCCGAGTCAGCGCGGGAGTTGCGGCAACCCCGTTGGATTGATCCGTATCCAGCCTATCTCTCGTCCGGACGGAACTGGACGTCGGCCTTGATCTGCGTCACCCCGCTCGGCACCTCGACCGGCAGCACGAAACGGCGCTCATGACCCGGCTGCACGATGCCGAGCCCGACCTTCTGCGCGATCTCGCCCGGCGTCATCTCCGCCGACCAGCCACCGCCGGAAAGGCGGATGGTGGACTGCTTCAGATAGGCGTGCTTGTTGCCGGGGTTCTTGACCGTCAGCGAGGCGAGACGCTTGCCGTCCTTGCCCGCGACCGGCGCGGCGCTCTCCACCAGGATGGCGGCCTGCCCCTTCGGCGGCGCGACGTTCACTGTCACGCCGAAGCTCATCACGATCTGGATGCCGCTTGTCTCCTTCGGGAAGTTTGACGGGGAGTTGGGAGACGTTGAGGCGATAGGTTTGGCTTTTGTTGATCTCCGGCTCGCCGATCCACTGTACTCGGAAGACCTGGGATCCACCCGCCGGAATCATAGCCTGGGCGGGATAAACCAGAAGTCTCATCTCCAGCCGTTTGGTTTTCTGCTCGCCATTGACGCCCAGCTTCAAGTCGCGACACGAAATTTCAACCGGTAGCGGCTTGGTGCCGTTATTGGACGACCTTGAACGATTGCCGAGCCGCTTGACCCGCCGGTTGACATATCGAGGAGCATAGGTTCGACGGACATCGCGCAACGACTGGGAGAAAGCGAAATCCATAGCAAAAATGTGAGAGCACAGCAGCTGCGAGTAACCCAATTTCGTGTTATGCTCATGACGCGGTTCTCCGAACATGTCACAAGCACGTCTAATGATTGCGCTGACGGCGCGTCTAGCAACGCTGACGAGCGTTCAGCGTTGCTCACGTTCGATCAGGATGAGGTGATGCTCAGCGTCAATAGTACCCGACCTGATACTGACCAGGTACCAAGCTGGCCTGGTCGCCGGCACGTCAATTTTGAGTATAAGATCGCCGCTCTGGGGCGCCAATTGCGGGCTATCTAAGGAGTTTGTTCCCGGCGCGAGTTGGACGAAGTTGAGCTCGCTCCCCAAGCTAGATATGCGTCGTAAGAGATCTTCATTGCCGAAGCCGTTCTGTGCGGCGGCCGCTGTCTTAAACGGGCGGTGCGAGACAATGAAGATGGGTGCTCGAATTGCAGAACGAACTGCTGAAATTAAGAGTACCGGCTACTCGGGGCGACCTTCGAGGTTGCCGGATCGATATTGACCATAAGGTCATGCGCTTTGATCGCCGAATATTGCTCAGAAACCGGGCCCAGACCGGGTTCGTTGGACAATGAGCAAAGCGCCGTAACATTTGCCTGCAAGTCGACATTATATGTTTCAGAGTCGCTGCGCTTTGCCGTTCCCGCTACCATTAGACCAGCAAATACGCCAATTGAACGAGAATTTTTTCATGTGTTCCCCATCCAATATTGCTATTCGAGTGATTACTGGTATTTATATATGCCTGAAGTCTTCTACTGATCTTGGACCTCCATATTTCGTAGCTTTTTCGGTTTGCTATCAGCAATCCATCAATTCGCAACACTCAGCCCAATTCGCAGATCCTCCGAATAACTCCCTGCCGCGAGCCGCCCCGCCAGCGGCCCCCAGCTCACGGTCAGCGCGGCGTCCTTGCCGATCGCGGTGGCGTCGCCGGACTGGCCCTGGCAGAGCGTCGAATTCTGGCCGAGATCAGCGCTGGCGCAGGTGAGCCGCAGCGTGCCGCCGTCATCGGTGGTGATGGTGAGTGCCGCCGTGTACGGAAAGTCCGCCAAGATGCCCTGTCCGGCCGCGGCGGCAGCATTCTTCATGGCGCCGTGCTGCGATGATAGGCTATAGCCGAAAGGCGCGTTGCAGCTGATGCGGAAGCTCAGCGCTTTCTGCGCCGCACCCCCATTGCCGCTGATGGCGCCGAGATCAAGGCTGGGGGCGATGCCCTCGAAGGCGCATTGCGGGGTCACCGAGCCGCGAAGCTCGATCTGAACGCGGTCGGAAAGCGCGGCGCCGGCGCTTTGCGCGGCTACCGTCTCGATAGAGCCGGCGGTGAGCATGGCCAGCAGAACGCCAGCTTTTATGGACCGAACGCACAACATACGCAAAACTACTCAAACGCAAAACTTAAATAACACTGACTTGTGCCGGATCTGCCTCGCCGAACACTCTGTCGATGCACGATGCCAAACACGAATACACAGGCTATCCACGGAACTTACAGATTTATGTTGAAAAAAGGATGCGGGCGACTCCCTACCAACGGGCTAAAACGAGCAAAAACTAGCCCTGTTGCAATTCGGCATCAGCCGCTGCGTCGCACCCGCCCGCATAGGCCGCCGAACCGCGCCGCGCCGGGTCGGCGCAATCGGCATCGCCGCTGCATCCGGGGCGCCTCCCATGCTGCTTCCAGCTCGTCCCGCCGCGCCGCCTGATCCGTATTCGTCCCTAAGCCGAAATTAACCATCCGTTGACCAATCAAGCACAGAGCTTGCGCATCGGTTTTTCAGCTTTTCGATGGGGGATCTTCGATGCGCTGGACGCGTGGTTTCGTGCTCGTTCTGGCGATCGGTTCGGCGGCCGGCGCGGCGGCAATCGTGCGCAAGGCCGCGCACATACCGCCCTCGCCCGAGCCGCAAGGGGCCGTCCCGCAGATCGATATCCTCGTTGCCGGCCGCTTCATCGCCGCAGGCGAGCTGATCGAGGCAAAGGACGTGCGCTGGCAGCCCTGGCCCGGATCGGCTCTGCCGAGCGGGTCGATCCGCCGGCAGCACGGCGCCGCCCCCGGCAAATTCGAGCCGGCTCCCGCGCGCTATCCGCTGCTCGAAGGCGAGCCGCTCGCGGAAAGCAAGCTGGCCCGGCCCGGCAGCGGCGGGCTCATGGCCGCCCTGATCGCGCCGGGAATGCGCGCCGTCGCCGTGCCCGTCCGCGAGGAAAGCGCCGCCGGCGGCCTGATCCAGCCGAACGACCGCGTCGACGTGCTGTGGAGCGCCCCGGCGTCCGACCGTCCCGACAAGCGGCCGGAAACCCGGACGCTGCTGCGCGGCGCGAAAGTGCTGGCGATCGGAAAATCGACCGCGGCGCGCGGCCGGGGCGCCGAGGCACACACGGCGACATTGGAGCTGACGCCGGCAGACGCCAGGGCCGTTGCCGGAGCGCGGGCAAGCGGGGAGATTTCGCTGGCGCTGATCCCCGCCGCCGATATCGCCGCGCTGTCGCCGCATCTCGCCGAGACCAGCTCGGACGATGAGCCGGCGCCGGCCATCCGGGTGATGAAATTCGGACGGCTGCCGGATGGATTTTTGGGCAATCGCGGGGGGGCAAGGTGACGGATCGACGATTTCCGCCTCTGGAGCGAAGCAAAATGGCCTGGATAGCACCACGTTGTCTGAATCTCGGGTCTCACCCTCACCCGGCGCTTCGCGCCGCCCTCTCCCGTCAAGGGAGAGGGCTGAACACTGAGGTTGCTGCGAAGCCGCCCTCTCCCCTTGCGGGAGAGGGCTCCCGCCGAAGGCGGGTGGGTGAGGGGGCATGGGAGCAGAGCACAACCAATCCGACCTTGAGCTTCGCTGGCCTAACAAAAACATTCCACTTAGCCCAACTCGTTCCACCGCTCTGCGCTCTCCTCCTAGGCGCCGGCCTGGCGCGGGCCGAGCCGAGCGAGGCGCGTGCCGAGATCCACCCAAGCCTTGCCGCCGCGGCCGAGGCGGAGACCCGCCCGCTCAAGGTCGGTCTCAACAAGTCGGCGCTCGTCGAGCTGCCCGGCGATGTGCGCGAGGTCGTCATCTCCGACCCGGCGGTCGTCGAGGCGGTGGTGCGCACGGCGCGCCGCGTCCACCTGCTCGGCCAGCAGATCGGACAGGCAACGGCGAGCTTCATCGGTCCCGACGGCCACCCGATGCTGACGCTGGATGTCTCCGTCGAGCGGGACCTGAGCCCCGTTGCCGCGATGATCCGCCGGCTGATGCCCGATGCGAATGTGCAGCTTGAAGCCATCAACGACAATATCGTGGTTTCGGGAAGCGTGGCGAGCCCGCTCGATGCCTCGCGCATCGCCGACATTGCCGGCCGTTTCGTGTCGAAGCGCGAGCAAGTGCTCAACATAGTGAATGTCGAGGCGAAGGAGCAGGTGCTGCTCCGCGTCAATGTCGTCGAGATGAACCGCAGCGTCATCCGCCGGCTCGGCGTCGATCTCCGCCAGGCGCTCTCGACCGGCACCATCACCGCGGCGAAACTCTCGGAGGCCGCTTTCCCGGTGAGCGGCGGTACCATTTCGAGCCTTGGCCTGCAGACGGTGACCAACGCTCTCGCCGGCACCGGCTCGGGCGAGGTCGCTGCGGTCGGCTGGGGCAACGGCACGGCGCGGATCGACGCCATTCTCCAGGCGCTGGAGCGCAACGGCCTGGCGCGCACGCTCGCCGAGCCGAATCTGACATCGGTCTCGGGCGAGACGGCGAAATTTCTCGCCGGCGGCGAATATCCGGTGCCGGTCGGCAGCGACAGCCAGGGCAAGAGCATCACCTTCAAGCCCTTCGGCGTCAGCCTTTCTTTCACGCCGGTCGTGCTCTCCGCGGGCCGCATCAGCCTGCAGATCGAGACGGAAGTCAGTGAGCTGACGACTGAGGGCGCCGTCACCGTCGATCAGATCAGCATCCCCGCGCTCAGGGTCCGCCGGGCGTCGAGCACGCTGGAGCTGCCGAGCGGCGGCTCGCTGGTCATGGCCGGGCTGATCTCCTCGCAGACGCGCCGCAATGTCGATGGTTTGCCGGGCCTGCGCAACCTGCCGGTGCTCGGGCCCTTGTTCCGCAGCGAGGATTTCGTGCGCTCCGAGACCGAGCTTGTGGTCATCGTCACCCCCGTCCTGGTCCGGGCGGCCGAGGAAAGCGCGCTCGCAACGCCGGGGAGCGGCGAGCCGCCTGCGGCGCCCGGCGCTGACGCGGCGGGCGCGGCGGGCAATCTGGCCGCTGCCGGCGACCGGGGTTTCGGCTTCATCATTGAATAGAGGGCGCATGATGGGATCATTTTATTGGAACGCTTGGCGGGCTTTCGCCGGAGCCGCGGGCCTTGCTGTGGTGCTGGCGCTGACAGGCTGCGGGGGCGGGTCGGTCCTCGGCGAGCCGTTCGGCGAGGCAGCGCCGTCATGCTCCCGGGTCACGACATTGGATGAGGACTGGCGCGCGGGCTGCGCGACGCGCCGCAATCTGGCGGCGCTTGCCGCAAACCCGGACGATCTCTATCTCGCCCGCCGCGAAACGCCGCGTGACGCCATGCGCCGCGATGCGGTGATCAACAATTATGCGCAAAGCCGGGCGAATGCTGCGCCGCAAGCCGCCGGCGCCGCGAGCCCCTCGATCAAGACGCAGGCGGACAAATGAGCCGCATGGAATCGCTGGCCGGCAAAACCGACGGGAGCAGCAGAACCTCGCCTAGCGCTTATGCGCCGCCGGGCGGCCGCGTGCATATGTTCTGCGAGGATGCCGGCACGGCCGAAACGGCGTCCAAGCTGTTTGCCGGCCGCCGCTTCGCCGCGCTCGACGCGACAGTTCGCAAGGGTGGCATTCAGGCGGCGATCGCCGCCTATGCCGGCGCGCCGACTCCCGACCTCGTCATCGCCGAGTCCACCCAGGCCGGCGCCGGCATCCTCGCCGAACTCGAAACACTCGCCAATGTCTGCGACGCCGGCACCAGGGTCATCGTCATCGGCCACATCAATGACGTGCTGCTCTATCGCGAGCTGATGCGCCGCGGCATCAGCGACTATCTCGTTGCGCCGCTGTCGCCCGGCCAGCTCGGCGAAAGCATACGCGGCGCGCTCACCGGTCAGGCCGGCGAGACGCGCGGCCGGGTCGTCGCCTTTCTCGGGGCGAAGGGCGGCTGCGGGTCGAGCACGGCCTGCCACAACACCGCCTGGCTCATCGCCGAGGCCATGAAGGCGCAGACGGTGATCGCCGATTTCGATCTGGCTTTCGGCACACTCGGCCTCGACTTCAATCAGGATTCGGGACACGGCCTCGGCGAGGCGCTCGCCGCCTGCGAGCGGCTCGATGCGGCGATGATCGTCAAGCTGACCTCGAAATGCTCCGACCATCTCGGCCTCGTCACCGCGCCCTGCATCCTCGATGCCGAATGCGAGATCACCGCCGGGGCCGCCACGCATGTCGTCGGGCTTCTGAGCCAGGCGGCCGCTTTCGTGATGCTCGACCTGCCGCACGCCTGGAACGCCTGGTCGCGCGCGATGATCGAGGCGGCGTCCCATGTGGTCATCACCGCCGAGCCGGATCTGGCGAACCTGCGAAATACGAAGAATGTGCTCGACGCCCTGCTGCGCCATTCTTCGGCGGAAGACAAGCCGCCGATCCTGATGCTGAACAAGGTCGGCCTGCCGCGGCGGCCGGAGATCTCGGTCCGCGATTTCGCCAATGCCGTGGACCTTGAGCCGGCGGCGGTCATCGAATTCGACGCGCAGCTCTTCGGCACCGCCGCCAATAACGGACTGATGATCGGTGAGGTTTCGCCCAAGGCGCGTGCGCTCGCCCCGTTTCGTCAGCTTGCCGGAATACTGTCGGGCAGAGCGTCCTGGGGCGAAGCCGGAGCGCGGCTTCGTCAAACCGCTGATCGACCGGCTGAGCCGCCGGCGCGTCGCCTGAGGCCGTCATGTTCGGCAAGCGCAATATCAGAGAGGCGGGCAAGCCAGGCGGCACGATCATCGCCGAAGCCGCGCCGAATACCGCCATCCTGGCCGCTCTTTCCGCCGCCGCCGTCATAAACGAGCGCCCGCCCTTCCCCGCAGGCCGCAATGCTCTGCGGTCGGAGCGCTATTACGAGGTCAAGACATCGGCTTTCGAGACGCTGATCGACAGCATCGATCTCGGCGAACTGGCCAAGCTCTCCGTAGCGGACGCCCGCAAGGAAATCCGCGAGCTGGCCGGCGAAATCCTCGCCCTTGGCCCGGCGGTTATGACCGGCGCCGAGCGCGAGGAGCTTCTCGAAGACATCTGCAACGACGTTCTGGGCTTCGGACCCCTGGAGCCGCTCCTCGCTCAGGACGGCATCACCGACATCATGATCAATGGTGCGCGCGAGTGCTATATCGAGATCGACGGCCGGGTGAGCCCCGCGCCGATCCGTTTCGCCGATAACAGCCAACTCGCCAATATCTGCCAGCGCATCGCCAGCCGGGTCGGCCGGCGGGTGGATGAATCGACGCCGATCTGCGATGCACGGCTTGCCGATGGCAGCCGCGTCAATATCATCTTTCCGCCGCTCGCCCTCGACGGCCCGGCGCTCACCATCCGCAAATTCCGGCGCGAGCGGCTGACGCTCGACCAGCTCGTCAGACTCGGCACGCTGTCGCCGGACGCCGAGGCGCTGCTTGCGATCATCAGCCATTGCCGCTGCAACATCCTGATCTCCGGCGGCACCGGCTCGGGCAAGACCACGCTGCTCAACTGCCTGACCGGCCACATCTCGCCGGATGAGCGCATCATCACCTGCGAGGACGCGGCGGAGCTGCAATTGCAGCAGCCGCATGTGGTGCGCCTCGAAACGAGGCCGCCCAATCTGGAGGGCGAAGGCGCGGTCACCATGCGCGATCTGGTGCGCAACTGCCTGCGCATGCGCCCCGAGCGGATCATCGTCGGCGAGGTGCGAGGGGCCGAAGCCTTCGACCTGCTCCAGGCGATGAATACCGGCCATGACGGCTCGATGAGCACGCTGCATGCCAACTCACCGCGCGAGGCGATGAGCCGGCTCGAAGGCATGATCCTGATGGCGGGCTTCAACCTGCCCTCGCGCGCGATCCGGCAGATGATGGTCGGCGCGGTCGACATCATCATCCAGGTCTCGCGCATGCGCGACGGCCGCCGCCGCGTCACCCACATTACCGAGGTCGTCGGCATGGAGGGCGACATCATCGTCGTCCAGGATCTGCTCCGCTTCGACGTGCGCGGCGAGGAGGCAAACGGCGCTCTCATCGGCCGCCATCAATTCACCGGCATCACCCGTCCGCACTTTGCCGAGCGGGCCCGCTATTTCGGCCTCGAAGCGCGGCTGACGGAAATTCTCGCAACCGCCGAGCGCGCCGAACGCCAGGTGACAGCGGGAGGCGGCTATGGCTGATGCGAGCGGCGCGACCGTTCTGGCGCCGGTGCTCGCCGCAATCGGCGCGGCGGCTTTGGTCTGCGCGATCTTCTTTCCCCTGCTCCTGCGCCCACCACTTGCGGGGCAGCGCAGCGCGATCTTCGAGGCGCTGCTCAAGGGCTCGGCCGATCGCGCCATGCCGGCGGGCCGCGTGGTCCGCCGCGCCCAGGAATTGGCGCTGAAATCGGTCGCCCAGCATGGGCGGGCAATGCGCGTCTCGCAAATTCAGGCTCAGCTCACCGCGGCGGGCCTCGATTGGTCGCCGCGCCGCTACATGGCCGTCTGCTTCGCCATCGGGATCGTCATATTCGGCGGCGGCGCGAGTTTGGGTCCTTCGCCGGCTTCGGCGCTGGGCGCCGGATGCCTCGGTGCATGGCTGATCCCGCAGCGCTATCTCGCCTTTCGCGCGGGCCGGCGCAAGCTCGGCTTCCTCAAAGCCTTCGCCAGCGCGGTCGATATGGTCGTCCGAGGCGCGAAATCCGGACTGTCGATGACGGATTGCCTTGCCATCGTCGCGGCCGACGCCGAAGAACCGGTGCGGTCCGCATTCGAAATCGTCCTCGCTCAGCTCAAGGCGGGCGTCCCGCTTGCCTCGGCTCTCGACAAGCTCGCAGCCGCGATGCCAGCCGCCGAGGTGCGCTTCTTCGTGCTGATCATGTCCATGCAGGCCCAGACCGGAGGCAATCTCACCGAGGCTCTTGCCAATCTTTCCAGCGTTCTGCGCGACCGGGACAAGATCGCGAGCAAGGTCCGGATTGCCAGCGCCGAGGTCCGCGCTTCGGCGCTGATCATCGGGGCGCTGCCGATCGGCGTCATTGCGGCAACCGCATTTTTCGCGCCCGACTATATTTCACTGCTTTGGGCGGACGATGGCGGGCGGCGGATCGCAAGCTTCTGCGCGGTCTGGCTGCTGGCCGGCATTCTGGTTCTGCGCCACATGGCCCGCGTCGAGGTATGAGCGGGGTCATGGGCGCGGAGCTGATTTCGATCGTTGATCAACGCCTGGCGATGCTGCTCGCCGGCTTTGCCGCCTTCGCGGCGATCACGGCGCTCGCTTTGCCCTCCGAGCCCGACCCGCGGCTTTCCGAGAGGCTGCAGAGCGTTGCCCGCGAACGGGACCGCCTGCGCGACAAGCGGCTTGCCGATCTGGCGGCCAGGAGCAAAAGAAAAGTGCGCCGTGAAGAAGCGGGCGCGCTCTTGCGGCTCGTCCGCCGCGTCAAGGCCGATGCACCCGGCAGCGGCGCCAGCCTGGCGCTCAGAATGCGCATGGCCGGCTTTCGCGGACCGGGCGCGGAGGCGCTGTTCCTGTTCTTCCGCGCGGCAACGCCGCTCGCATTCTGTCTCGCCGCCCTCGCCGCATCGCTGGTCCTGCCCGAAAAAGCCCCGCCGCTGGCGAAATCGCTCAGCATCGCCCTCGCTGCCGCGGCCACCGGCTATGCGCTGCCGCGCCTCGTCCTCGACCGGCTGATCACGCGCCGCCAACGTGCGATCCTGCGCGCTTTTCCCGACGCACTCGACCTGCTGCTGATCTGCGTTCAATCCGGCATGTCGGTGGAGGCCGCCTTGGCCAAAGTCACCAGGGACATTGCTTCACAAAGCATCGAGCTTGCCGAGGAGCTCAGCCTGACCATGGCCGAGCTCTCCTATCTGCCGGTCCGCTGGCGGGCCTATGCCAATCTCGGCGAGCGGATCGGGATTCCGGCCGTCAGGCTGATCACCGCCGCATTGGTCCAGGCCGAGCGTCACGGCACCTCGATCAGCCAGGCGCTGACATCCGCCGCGCGGGAGGGGCGGGAGGCGCGGATCGCCGAAGCCGAGCGCAAGGCCGCCGCTCTGCCGCCAAAGCTGGCCATCCCGCTCGTGGTCTTCTTTCTGCCCGTGCTGCTGACGATCATTCTGGCCCCGGCGATCATGCAGGCGGGCGACGCGCTCAAGCGGAACCGCGGAAGACTCATCGCGGGCGAGACCCAGATTCTTGCGACGCATCGGCAAAACGTGCAGACCAGCCTGCCGCCTGCGCAACCGATCGGCCGCCGAGCCCCATGAATTGCGCGACCGTCTCGGCGCCCGCATTTTTGAGCGCGCGGGGCATCGGCTTGCCGGCGAGGCGGTCGGCGACGTCGAAATGGCCGGCGACGGCGAGGGCGACGGCGAGATTGCGCTTGATCCGGCTCGTGTGCGCCGGCTTGAGGCTTGGCGAGGCAAGCGCCTGGCGGAAGAGCGTCGCCGCTTCATCGGCGCGCCCGTCGAGCAGAGCGCTGACCCCCAGATTGTTGAGCACGACCGGGTCACGCGATGACAGGCCGCTCGCGCGGATGAGCGCCTCGCGCGCGGCCGGCAGCCTTCCGGCCCGCCGGTCGAGCACGGCGCTGGCGGACAGCGCCCGCCAGTCTTGCGGATTTGCCGCAATTGCTTCCGTCAAAAGGCGCGAGGCAAGCTTATCCTGTCCGGTGGCGAGCGCGAGCCGCCCGTAGCTTGATGCGATCTCAGCATTGCCTGGATAGCGCCGATAGGCCTCGGCGAGGACGGCGAAAGCCTGGGGTGCCTCCCCGGCCGCCTGCAGGGAGCTTGCGAGCTGCAGCGCGTCGTCGCTGGAGGCAAATTCGGGATTTTGCAGCATGCGCCCTGTCCGGGGCGGGGGATACCAGCCTTGCCGGGCGGCTCCGCTTTCACAGCCCGAAAACAGGCAGGCAAGCGCGCAAAGACACGCACAGGACCAGAAATATGTCCACATCGCGGGAAATCCTTCATATTATAAAATGTGAATAAAAAGAGATTCGCATTGTAAATATATAAGTAGAAATAACGGCGTATGGCTCTGCCGTTAATGTGGGATCATCCGCCGTCCGCCGGTTGGAATCCCGTTCCTCGAAGACACGCGGAAGCCCGGCAGTCCCGACGAAATGGGCAATATTGACCCTGACCGGACCTCAACGACCTAGCAAAATGCGGATGTGCGTGTGTCATCTTACTCGCACAACCGTCATCGACGGTGTGATATTGTCCCGTTAATTCCCCGAGCCGCACGTTTGACCTGCGTCAAAGTGGGCATCGCTCAGTGCAAGTACGTTATGTGAATACGTACTTGCCTGCCGAGATTTGCGAGTTCCTCTTTGAGGCCGCGGGAGTTCCGCTATGAAAATCAGTCGCAGCATACTTGCGGGCGCAAGTCTTCTCGCCCTCAGTTGTGTCCCGGCATTGGCTCAGCAGGTCACAGGCGTCCCCGGTTCGCCCGGTGCCACCACCACGATCGACGGGAAACAACTTCCACCGCCTGATCCGAAGTTCGGTGGTGTTATCAAGGATGGCGCGCTGCAGTCGAAGCCGTGGTGGGCGCCGCGCGTCGTGCCGCCGAAAGGTGCGCCTAACGTTCTGCTCATCATCACCGATGATGCCGGTTTCGGGGTGCCGAGCACCTTTGGTGGCGTGATCCCGACGCCGACAATGGATCACATCGCGAGTGAGGGACTGCGCTATAATCGTATGTTTTCGACCGCGCTATGCTCGCCGACGCGGGCGGCACTCATCACCGGGCGGAATCACCATTCGGCAGGCTTCGGCGTGATCTCGGAGCAGTCGACGGGCTTTCCCGGCTACAACAGCATCATCGGCAAGGACAAGGCAACGATCGGGCGCATCCTGCTCGATAACGGCTATTCCACGGCATGGTTCGGTAAGGACCATAACACGCCAGCCTTCGCGGCTAGCCAGGTCGGGCCGTTCGACCAGTGGCCGACCGGCATGGGCTTCGAGTATTTCTATGGGTTCGTGGGCGGCGACGCCAACCAGTGGCAGCCGAACCTGTTCCGCAACACGACGCAGATCTATCCGTTCAAAGGCAAGCCAGGCTGGAACCTCGTCACGGGGATGGCCGACGACGCCATCGACTACATGACGCGCATCCATCAGACCCAGCCGGACAAGCCGATCTTCATCAAGTACGCGCCCGGCGCAACGCACGCGCCGCATCACCCGACCAAGGAATGGGTGGACAAGATCCACGCCATGCACCTGTTCGACGATGGTTACGAGAAACTGCGCGAGCGCATCTTCGAAAACCAGAAGCGGCTGGGCGTGATCTCCAAGGACGCGAAGTTAGCGCCTTGGCCCAATGACATCTTAAAGCCGTGGGACCAGCTCAGCGATATGGAGAAGAAGCTGTTCATCCGCCAGGTCGAAGTCTTCGCCGCCTACGCGGCGTACAACGACGACGAGATCGGTCGCGTGATCCAGGCCTTCGAGGATCTCGGTAAGCTCGACAACACGCTGATCATCTACATCAATGGCGACAACGGCACCAGCGCCGAGGGCGGGCCTCTGGGCTCGCCCAACGAAGTTGCGTTCTTCAATGGGCTCAACAAGCTTCCGGTCGAAGTGCAGATGAAGTTCTACGACGTCTGGGGCACCGAGCAGACCTACCCCCACATGTCGGCCGGGTGGTCGTGGGCCTTCGACACGCCGTTCGACTGGTTCAAGCAGAACGCGTCCAGGCTAGGCGGCATCAACCAGAACATGGTGGTGTCATGGCCGGCGCGCATCAAGGACAAGGGAGGCTTGCGCGAGCAGTTCATCCACGTCATCGACGTCGTGCCGACCATCCTCGAGGCCGCCGGCATTCGCGCGCCCGAGATCGTGGATGGCATCAAGCAAAAGCCGATCGAAGGCACAAGCTTCCTCTACACCTTCGATGCCAAGAACGCGAAAGCGCCGTCGCGCCACAAGATGCAGTACTTCGAGATGATGGGCCAGTGGGCGCTCTATGACGACGGCTGGCTCTTGAGCACCAAGGTGAACCGCGCACCGTGGGAGGCCTTCGGTCCGGCCAACCCGGATCCGCTGAACAACCAGGTGTTCCAGCTCTACGACCTGCATAAGGACTTCAGCCAGGCCGAAGACATCGCCGCGAAATACCCAAAGAAGGTGGCGGAGATGCGCAAGATGTTCGTCGCGGAAGCAAAGAAGTACCAGGTCTTCCCGATGGACGCTTCGGTGGCGGGCCGAATTGTCGCTCCGCGCCCCAACATCACGGCCGGGCGCAGCGAATTCGTTTACACGCGCCCGATGGTTGGCCTTCCCCAGGGCGACTCGCCGCTCTTGCTTAACACCTCCTACACGATCACGGCCGACATCGAGGTACCGCAAGGTGGCGCCGAGGGTATGATCCTGACCTCGGGCGGACGCTTCGGCGGCTATGGCTTCTACCTGCTGAAGGGCAAGCCAGTGTTCCTGTGGAACTTGGTCGATCTCAAACGCGACAAGTGGGAAGGCCCTGACGCGCTTACGCCTGGCAGGCACAACGTCGAGTTCGACTTCAAGTACGACGGACTGGGCGCGGGTACACTGGTGTTCAACAACTTCAGCGGCGTCGGCCGGGGCGGAACCGGGACGCTGAAGGTGGACGGCAAGGTTGTCGACACCAAGACGATGGAAAAAACCCTGCCGATGATCCTGCAGTGGGACGAGAGCTTCGACATCGGCTCCGACACGCTCACCGGCGTCAACGACGCGGACTACACGCCGCCGTTCGTGCTCACCGCCAAGCTCAACAAGCTGACGATCAAGGTCGATCGCCCGCAACTCTCTCCAGCGGACATTAAGAAGCTTGAGGCGGCGATGCAGGAGAAGGCGAAAGCCGATTGATCAGCGTCAACGACGGAATTCTCGCAGAGAGTGATCTGCCAGCCGATGGAATCGGAGCTGTTGTCATGAAAACCAGTCACCTCCTCATTTCCGTCGCCAGTGTTCTGGCCCTCGGTTGCGGCTCGGCATTGGCGCAGCAGATCACAGGTGACCCCGGTTCGCCCCGCGCCACCACCACCATCGACGGGAAACAACTTCCGCCGCCGCCTCCGAAATTCGGGGGGGTGATCAAGGAGAGGGCCTCGGAGTCGACGCCTTGGTGGCCACCGCGCGTCGTGCCACCCAAGGGCGCGCCCAACATTTTGCTTATCATGACAGACGATGTCGGCTTCAGTGCGCCGTCCACTTTTGGCGGGGTGATCCCTACACCGGCGCTCGACCGTATTGCCGCAGAGGGGCTGCGCTACACCAATTTCCATTCCACTGCTCTCTGCTCGCCAACCCGTGCTGCGCTGATCACCGGACGCAACCATCACTCGGTGGGTAACGGGGTGGTAGGCGAAATAGCGACGGGATTTCCGGGTTACGACTCAATCATCCCGATTGATAAAGGCACCATCGGTACGATCCTGAGTGCAAACGGGTACGCAACCTCGTGGTTCGGTAAGGACCACAACACGCCCTCTTACCAGTCGAGCCAGGCGGGGCCGTTCAATCAATGGCCCAACGGCATGGGCTTCGATTATTTCTACGGCTTTGTCGGCGGCGACACCAGCCAATGGCAACCGAACCTGTACCGCAATACGACAGCTATCTATCCGTTCCGAGGCAATCCCAGCTGGAACCTGGAGACGGCGATGGCCGACGAGGCCATCCAGTACATGAAGCAGCTCAAGGAGCTCGCGCCCGACAAACCATTCTTTGTCTACTACGTGCCGGGTGCCACCCATGCGCCTCATCATCCGACGCCGGAGTGGACCAAGACGATCAGCGACATGCATTTGTTCGATGACGGCTGGAACAAGCTGCGGGAGACAATTTTCGCCAACCAGAAGCGCCTGGGCATCATGCCCGAAAACGCCAAGTTGACACCGTGGCCGAAAGAACTGCCGCAATGGGATTCCCTCGGTCGCGCGGAGAAGAGGCTCTTCATCAAGCAAGCGGATGTCTATGGCGCCTACCTCGCCTACGCCGACCATGAGATCGGCCGCGTCATCCAGGCGGTCGAAGACCTGGGCGAGCTCGACAATACCTTGATCATCTACATCAGCGGCGACAACGGCGCGAGCGCCGAAGGCATGCTCAACGGCACGCCAAACGAGTTTACCACCTTCAATGGCGTCCCCGTGCCGGTGAAGGCCCAATACCTTTGGTACCCGTTCTGGGGATCCGACAAGACCTTCCCGCACTTTGCGGCGGAATGGGCCTGGGCGATGGACACCCCGTTCAAATGGGTGAAGCAGGTGCCGTCGCACTTCGGCGGAACGTCCCAGGGCGTGGCCATGTCCTGGCCCGGCCACATCAAGGATGTGGGCGGCATCCGCCACCAGTTCCATCACGTCATCGACATCGTCCCGACCATCCTCGAAGCGACCGGCATTCCGGCGCCCGATACGATCAATGGCATCAAGCAGGCCCCCATCGAAGGGGTAAGCATGACGTACACCTGGGACAAGGCGAACGCCGATGCGCCCACCCAGCACACGACGCAATATTTCGAGATGCTCGGCAACCGCGCCATCTATCACGACGAGTGGATGGCGTCCACGACGCCAGTGACTCTCCCTTGGGAGCTGAGCAGCGCCCCGCCTCCCGATGTCATCACCGGCTACAAGTGGGAGCTTTATAATCTCAAGGACGACCCCACCCAGTTCAACGACCTGGCCGCCGAGATGCCGGACAAGGTCAAGGAGATGCAGGCCCTCTTCGATGCCGAGGCGAAGAAATTCAACGTGCTGCCGCTCGACAACACGACGCTTCCGCGCTGGAACACGCCGCGTCCGAGCCTGACGGCGGGGCGAACGGAATTCACCTATTCGGGCGAACTGACCGGCGTGCCGGACAGTGCCGCGCCGAGCATTTTGAACAAGTCCTACACCATCACCGCCGAGGTCGATATTCCCAAGGGTGGTGCGGAAGGCATGATCGTCACCGAAGGCGGGCGCTTCGGCGGCTATGGACTTTTCCTGAGCAAGGGTGTGGCAGGCATTCGTCGGGGCAAGCCAGTGTTCCTCTACAACCTGCTTAACCTCAAGCGCACGACGTGGTCGGGGCTCGAGTTGGGGGCCGGCAAACACACCATCGTCTTCGACTTCAAGTCAGACGGTCCAGGTTTGGGCAAGGGCGGTACCGGTGTGCTCTCTGTGGACGGCAAGGAAGTGGACAGGAAATCCATGGAACACACCACGCCGGTTACGTTCGCGGAGGACGAGTCGTTCGACGTTGGCCAGGACACACGCACCGGGGTCGCGATGCTGGAGTATCGATACGATGTTCCGTTCAAGTTCACGGGCAAAATCAACAAACTGACCTTCAAGCTCGAACCAGAGGCTAAGGCGGCACCGGAGTCTAAGGCAGAACTTGGGCCTATGGCAGCACCGGAGCCGGATCCTCTTGAAGCACCGAAGCGCTAGCAGCTCCTAACGATAACCAACAGGTTTGCCAGCGCGAAAGACTGAATGAAATCGGGCCAATGAAAAAGGTTTTGATGTTCGCCGCGGCCGCCGAAGCCGCTACCGGAGCGGCGTTGCTGATCGTTCCCTCGCTCGTCGGGCAGTTGTTGTTCGGTGAGGAGCTTACCGGCGTCGCCATACCGGTTGCGCGTGTCACCGGCATCGCCCTGGTTGCTTTAGGGATCGCTTGCTGGCCTGGTCCGCCGCTGGTCGGGATGTTGATCTACAGCACAGTCGTCACGCTGTATCTTTCTTACCTCGGTTTTGCAGGTGGGTTGACCGGCGTTTTTCTGTGGCCGGCGGTTGCGCTACACGTCGTTTTGTCAATTCTTCTCGGTGGCACTTGGTGCGTTGGTTCCTCCACCACCGCGCCGTCGAGGTGATTGAATGAAGCGCGTACTTTGCTGCGGTGCGTGCGTCAGGTTTTGGCCCGAAGCGACTGTCGATCCATGTGGCCGCCATTTCCGCACAGCCATTATTACGGAAATTCAAACCGAAGCACTGCTGACCTCAAACGCCCCAGCGAGTTTCAAGAAAAAGATCAGCTTTCCGCCCGCGCCGCCTTCGCCCCAAGCCTGCATCTCCGGCATCGCCATCATGGTTTCGCGGTAGCCGGCGGCGACTGCCGTCGTCGCCGAAGCGGGCAAGATCGACCTGATAGGTGGTAAGCGGCTCGCCACCGGCGCGAACATGGCATCCGCCGCGCAGAAATCGCCGAACAGGAAGGCGCCGCTGCCGCCGAACCGGCGCCGGCAGTCCATCCAGATCTCGAGCGATCCTGCCGATATCGGCAAGGGCCTTGTCCGAGACTTGCGGAAAGCCGATGATATTGACGAAATCCATGGGAAGCTCGTTGCGCAGGTCGGGAAAGCCGGAATGCATCTCGGCGGCGATGCAGCGGGCAATCGCCCGCGCCTCCGGGTGCGTGGGCCAGATCGGCAGGTTGGGGTGGCGTTCAGCCAGGAATTCGATGATGGCAAGGCTGTCCCAGACGATAAGACCGCCGCTGTTCAGCGCCGGCACCTTGCCGGAGGGCGAATGACGGAGAATATTGGCCCGGCTGTCCGGCTGGCGCAGCAGGATCGGCGTTTCCTTGAAAGGGATATCGAATGCCTTGAGAACCAGCCACGGCCGAAGGCTCCAGGAGGATAAATTCTTGTTGCCGATGACCAGCTCGTAATTCCCATCCATTGGCCCCGTCTCCCGGTTGCTATCGGACAAATTCTATCCGTAAACGCAAAGAATCGCTGCAAAGAAGAACCGATGCTCCCCACACTCAACATGGCTCGCCGACCAGGTTGCCGCGCTCTTCATCGAGGAAGGCTCGAAGCAGCCGACCTGTCCGATCTGGCTCGTCGAGGCGCCGAAAGACGACGAGACGCTTGCCGCCGGCCTGCCGCCGCGCGACCAGGCCTGGCTCAAGGCGATCGAATTCAAGCCCGTGCCGGGAAGCTGGGCGCTGCTGCCGGGCGATGACGGCATTGGCGGCGTCGCGCTTGCCGCCGAAAGCCTTCAGGGCAGCCACCATCCACTGCTTCCGGGCAGCCTGCCGCCGGTTCTGCCGAGCGGCGCCTATCACCTCGATTGGACGCCGAACAATGCCAATCTGGCAGCGATCAGCTGGGCGCTTGGCCATTATGCCTTCCGGCGCTATCAGACCAATGGTAATGGCGGCGAAAAGCGGCTGAGGCTGCCCGAGGGTGCGGTTCGCGACGAGATCGTCAATATCGCATCCGCCGTCTGGCTCGGCCGCGATCTCATCAACATTCCCGCAAACGATCTCGGCCCGGCAGAGCTGGAGGAGGCCGCGCGCGGCGTTGCCGCGCATTTCGGCGCCGAGTGCCGCGTGATTTCCGGCGACGACCTGCTCGCCGAGAATTTCCCGCTCATTCATGCGGTGGGGCGGGCGTCGGCGCGTGCCCCGCGCATCATCGACATAGGCTGGGGCGATGCAACCGAAGCCCCCGAAGTGCCCAAGATCGTGCTGATCGGCAAGGGCATCTGCTTCGACACCGGCGGGCTCAACATCAAGCACGGCGCCGGCATGGCGCTGATGAAGAAGGATATGGGCGGCGCGGCGACGGCCCTGGCGCTTGCCGCGATGATCATGGGCGCCGGTCTGCCTGTAAAACTGCGGCTGCTCATCCCTGCGGCGGAAAATTCCATATCGGGCAACGCCTATCGGCCCGGCGACGTGCTGAAAAGCCGGGCCGGTATCAACGTCGAGATCGGCGATACCGACGCCGAAGGCCGTCTGGTGCTCGCCGACGCGCTGGCGCTCGCCGACGAGGACAAGCCGGACTACATTTTCAGCTTCGCCACGCTGACCGGCTCGGCCCGCGTTGCGCTCGGACCCGATCTGCCGCCCGTCTACTCGACCGATGCCGCCATCGCCAATGTGCTCGCCGAGGCCGGCCGCAAGGTCGGCGACCCGATGTGGCCGATGCCGTTCTGGCAGCCCTATGACAGCCTCCTGGAAAGCCGCGTCGCCGACGTCAACAGCATCTTCCCCGAGCCGTTCGCCGGCTCGGTGATGGCGGCGCTGTTTCTCAAGCGCTTCGTCAAGGCGGCCAAGACCTACACCCATTTCGACATTTACGGCTGGGTTCCGCGCCCGCAGCCCGGCAAGCCTTTCGGCGGCGAGCCGCAATGCGCCCGCGCGGTCTTCGACCATCTCAGCAGGACGTTTGCGAAAGCATGAACACCGGCAAGCTCGATCCAAGGCGGCATGTCTATCGGGACGACATGGCCGCAGCCTCACTGAGGGATAAGGTGCAGGCGGCGCGCTATGTGCAGGGGGAATTGCGCCAGGTGGTCTCCGCCGTCGCGCCGCTCGGACTAGTGCCCCGTTTCGACGCGCCGCTGCTCACCGAAGCTCTGTGCGGCGAGCTGGTCTCGGTCTATGACGTCTCCGAGGGCTGGGGCTGGGTGCAGCTCGAGGCGGACCGCTATGTCGGCTATATGCCGATGGACAATCTTTCCGCCACCATCGATGAGCCGACGCATTGGGTGAGCGCACGCGGAACCTTCGTCTACCCGGCGCCGGATCTGAAACGCCCGCCGATCATGCGTCTCGGCCTCAATTCCAAGGTCGGCGTCACCGGGCGCGAGGGCCGGTTCGTGGAGCTGTCCCGCGGCGGTTTCGTCTTCGGCGGCCATCTGCTGCCGGCCGAGGAAAAGGCCAAGGATTTCGTCCGCCTCGCCGAGCGGCTGATCGGGGCGCCCTATCTCTGGGGCGGGCGCTCCAGTCTTGGCATCGATTGCTCCGGGCTGGTCCAGCTTGCCATGCAGGGGAGCGGCCTTGCTTGTCCCCGCGACACCGACATGCAGGAAAACGAGGTCGGCCAGCCCCTGCCCGATAAGGCACCCGACAAGCTGCAGCGCGGCGATCTGGTGTTCTGGCGCGGCCATGTCGGCATGGTTCAATCAGCCGAATGGATGATCCATGCCAGCGGTCATCAGATGGAGGTCGTGGTCGAGCCGATCCGCCGGGCGGTGGAGCGGATCGCGGCCACGCATGGCGATGTCACCACGATCAGGCGCGTTGCCGGGCTGAAGCCGGGGTGAGCCGGGCGTGTCGGCGAGGTTTTGCGCGGAATTTGAGGCACGGGCCGGCGCGCTCGGGTCTGCCTTTGGTGATTTGTGCCGCTGATGCGAAGGACGTCGGGCAGTTCTTCGGCCCGGCTCGGAAAGGCCACTCCTGGGCGCTGGCGTCTGCTAAGCGGTGTTTTCCTTCGTGACGCCACGGCTCCGGCCACGTCCATGTTGGGCGCGCGCCAGTTGCGGGAAGTGCGGGGCTGACCTCGCAAAATCTGCTTTTGGGCACGTGCCGCCGCTGAACGAAGTCCAGGACCAACTGAACGGAATCCATATGTCTGCAAAGCCGACCGCATCTTTAACGTCGGCGACGTGGCCAAGCGCACGCTGGGTCGAAAACAGTAGGCCCCGCGCGATGAACTTCATCGCTAGCCTGCAATGCTCTTCCGCCCCAGTGGACGAAGCCGTTCTGAAACGGATCGAAGCCCGCTTCCGGAGTCGCGCTATTCCCCATTTGCACCAAGCATCGGGGTCACATGGGCAAGCAAAGCCAAGCGCCTAAGCAGGTATGGGGTGCCGTCGCTTTGCACGCCGTCTGCCAGGAGCGACACGTCGTTAGAGCTGAGCCATCGACGCACGTCGTGTGGACAGGACCCTTGCCCACGCGACCCTTCCCGTAGATGATGTTTGCGAGACCGTGCGTCGCAAAGACCACGGCGATATCGTGGGTCACAGCTTCGCCTTGAGCCTCGACCTTGACGCAATCAGCGTGAGCTGTCGCCGAAAGTGCGCAGATCACCACCGCGGCGGCCAAGCCCAGTTTCAAAAAACGCATTTGCCCCTCCAAAACATGATTTATCCCGATCTTGAAACTAGTGGGGCGCGTGCCCCTCGACAACCTCATATCTCCGTTGCCTGACCCGAAGCCGATGTCGACGGCCGCGCCTATCCACGGCGAGGTTGAGGCGCTTTTCTCCGGTGGGACGACCGAGCCATGAGGGGAGAGATCGCGGTGGGAGCGGACATCGGCCATTCCGTGACCGTCGGCCTCGGGCCATAAGCGGCCGAGCTGATTCTCATCAGTGCCGCTGGGTATTCTTCCGCTTCGCAAGAAAGCGGAAATCAGTCTCAAAACCGGAAAGGGAGCCCGCTGCACGCTGCTGCGGCCGATTTCACCCCCCAGGATTTTGCAGCGTGCAACTCACAAATGTGAGTTGCGTCGTGTTCAGGTCCCGCTGCCCGGTGATCGCGAGAGTTGCGCCCGACATCTCGCTCAAACGGATCGTTTTTGCGGCTGCGGAACGGCCTCCGCCTCGCCATCAAGCATTCCGAATTCAGCTGACTTGCTCCCTTGGCTGGCGGCAGTGAACCCCTCCGCCGTCAGACCGCGCTTCAATAACTCTCGCACCGCTGAGGCTCGGCTGGGCATCCTCTTGTCGAAGCGCCAATTGTCCAGAGCTTCAACCTCCTCTTTTGTCAGCATAATTTGCAAACGCTCGCCTCTCGTCAGGTCGGACATGGGTACCTCCACTGCAGCAGATTGACAAGAATAGCCCAATTGTGCGAAAGACGTCAATTACTCACTTGATGCAAAAAGGGAGATAGCTGTTTTTTGCTCATTCATGTGCTTCAACCGCCTTAGGGCAAACGGCACCCTCTAAGTGAAGATGTAAATCGGCGTATAATCCGGTTTATCGGCAAATAACTAAGTAATATCAAAGTAGTACTAAAGAATACGTCTTGTGGATCGGCTTGTTTGTCTGTACGGTTGTTGGACGTGTGAGTCCGGGAGACAGGTCATGTCGCGATCGAGCACAACTCTAGGGTCCGCCGGAGATGCGAATGGAAGCGGCGCAATCCTCCTGCGGCACATCAATGTATGTGGGCCTGGCGCCGCCGGCATTCGCGTGGTGAACCTCGTGGAACTGTTGGACGAGACTTGTGCCCGATGCCTGTCGGCCATCGACTATTCGGGTAGCCTGACCCGCCTGCCGTCGGACGATTGTGCGGTGACTTCGGACGAGGCTGCAGTTATCGGCCTCATTGTCGGTGAAGCGGTCACCAACGCCATCAAGTATTCCCATCCCACGGGCGTACCCGGAAAGATCACTGTTGGGTGCCAGCAGGATGATAGAGGCCGAATTAGGATCGCCGTAACCGATGACGGCGTTGGCCTTCCGGAGAACTTCGATCCGAAGTCAGACGGCAATGTCGGCTTCCGGATGATGCGCGCATTGAGCGAGAGGCTCGAGGCAGCGCTGACGTTCAAATCGTCAAGCCTCGGGCTTGGTGTCAGCCTGCAAGTGCGAAACAAATCAAACGAACCCGCTTTGCTTGTGTTTTCGAATGCTCGAAATGACGATCGGGATCTGCGCACATTCAGCAACGCATCGGCGAGAAAGAATTTCACGCAGGATCAACGTCCGGGCGAGAGGCGGGCGAGACGGCGGGCGGGCGGCTCGAGTTGCTCGAGGCTCTGCCCGTCGCCGTCTACATGACGGACGCCGAGGGGCGCATCACCTTCTACAACGAGGCTGCAGCGAGGCTGTGGGGGCGCCGCCCCGAGCTGGGCAAGGATAAGTTTTGCGGGTCTTGGAAGCTCTACTGGCCCGATGGCACGCCGCTCTCGCACGAGGTGTGCCCGATGGCGATCGCCCTCAGGCAGAAAGAAGCTGTTCGAGGCCTAGAAGCTGTTGCCGAGCGCCCGGACGGGACGAGGATTCCCTTTATCCCCTATCCCACGCCGCTGTTCGACAGCTCGGGCGCATTGGTCGGCGCGGTCAACATGTTGGTCGACATCTCTGAGCGCAAGCGCGCCGAAGTGACCTTGGCCAGGCACCGGGACGAGCAAGCCGCCCTGTATCAGCTTACGGACAGCCTGTTCCGTGCCACCTCGCTGAGTGGCGTTTGCGACGCGGCACTCGATGCGATCCGCCGGGCCTTGGGTTGCCAGCGCGCGTCCATACTGCTGTTCGATGAGTCCGGCCTGATGAAGTTTTTCGCTTGGCGCGGGCTCTCCGATGAGTATCGAAGGGCTGTGGAGGGACACTCGCCCTGGACCCGCGACGTGAAGGAACCGCAGCCGATTTGCGTCTCCGACATTGAGACTGCTGACATTGCAGAAGATCTCAAGGCGACCGTCAGGGCCGAAGGTATTTCCGCGCTTGCCTTCATCCCTCTTGTGGCGAACGGCGAACTTGTCGGCAAGTTCATGACGTACTACGAGGCTTCTCACGTTTTCATGGATGCCGAGATCAATCTCTCAATGACGATCGCGCGGCAGCTTGGCTTTAGCTTGGAGCGATTGCGGGCGGAAGAGGCCCGACAGCGTGGAGAACAGGCCAGTCGGCTGCTAACCTCCATCATCGACACTTCAGATGATGCGATCGTAAGCAAAGACGTCAACGGCATCGTCACCAGCTGGAACAATGGAGCCAAGCGAATATTCGGCTATACCGCCGACGAAATGATTGGCAGGCCGATCGTGACGCTCATTCCGCCCGATCGGCACAATGAAGAGTCTGAGATTCTGGAGCGTATCCGACGGGGCGAACGCATTGAGCACTACGAGACCGTTCGCCAACGCAAGGACGGAACCCTCATCGACGTATCCCTCACTGTGTCGCCCCTTAGGGACGCTGCGGGCAGGGTTGTGGGCGCCTCCAAAATCGCTCGTGATATCACCGAGCGGAAGCTGGCCGAGGCTCGACATGAATTGCTGACCCGCGAAATACAACATCGCACGAAGAATCTGTTCGTTGTCGTGCAGGCAGTTGTCGCCAGGAGTTTCGCTGGCAAGCAGACCGTAACGGAGGCGGAGTCCGCTGTGGTCGACCGTCTTCGCTCCCTTGCACAAACGCACGTCATGTTGATCGACAAAGAATGGCAAGGTGCCGATCTCGCCGAGGTTGTGCGTACGGAAATGAGCCCCTACGCCGATCGCGTGCAAATCGAAGGGCCGGATCTGCTCATCACCGCGAAGGCTGCCCAGAATTTTGCGCTGGCGCTCCATGAACTTGCCACCAACGCCGTCAAGTACGGTGCCCTCTCAAACGCGACGGGTCGGGTCCACATCAGCTGGTCCACGTCGAAACCGAACGGTACTCCTGTCTTCACCTTTCGCTGGCAGGAGCGGGGCGGGCCGCCAGTATCGCCGCCCGCGCATAAAGGTTTCGGAAGTGTCGTGCTTGAACAGGTCATGGCTGGGTATTCCGACGTTCTCCCACAGGTCGATTTTGCCGCCGGTGGGGTGAGCTACGAACTTCACGCTGCGCTTGAAGGTCTAAGCGAACAGCTCACTTCTAGCTCAGGAGACGCCGATGCGCGCGCATAACGGCGTTCTTGCTGGTCGCTCGCGTCATCAGATGGAGGTGGTGGTCGAGCCGATCCGCCTGCGACATGACGCAGGCGACATGGCTCATCATCGATTGAGCCTTCCGTCATCATGTGGTGAACCTCTGGCGTCGTTCGCTCTCGTGACGCAGCCAGAAGGGTGATATCACGTGGCCTCGGATCAAGCAAATCGTCGATGGCTAACTGCCTCGCGCCAAAATCGTTCTCGTCTGGCCTCAGGAGCGTTTTGCCGTCAGATACTCAGGGCAGGAGCCGTATGCCCGAATTGGGCTCGTACCGATCTGTGCGGGGCAGCTGGCAAAGGCCGTCCCTACCGCAAATAGACTAACGCGCAATCGGGGATTTGTAGAACGATATAAACTCGCCGCATAGAAATTCGTGTTTTTCTGGCCGTGGCTATTTCATCGAGAACTGATTTCATGTCCTTGCGCTTTAGCAAAAGAATAAAGATCGCGCCCGGGCTTCGATTGAATCTCAGTCGCAGCGGTGTCAGCTTAACTCTGGGCCGAAGAGGAGCGTCCGTGACTTCCGGCAAGCGGGGTTCTTACGTGAACCTCGGTATTCCCGGCACGGGCCTTTCCTTCAGAGAAAAGGTCGGTGGGAGTAGCTATGGCAGGGGCGCGCTGCAATACCTCGCGGCGGAGGTGCGGCTGACCCTGCATTCAGATGGCCGCCTTGAGATCAGCGATAGCGCCGGCAGTCCTTTTCCGCCGCGATTGCTAACGCAGATCAAGAAAAACGCTGCCGAGAACGTTCGCCAGTTTCTTGAAGCCAACTGTCGCGCGAGAAATGAGTTGCTCGACCGCATCCGGCAAATTCACTGCTCGACACCGGACATTAATGCGCCGATCGCCTATCGGCCAATGCCATTCAATGATCAAATGCCTGCCGAGCCGGAATACAAACAGCATAGCTTTATGAGCCGGTTGTTGAAGGGGTGGCGCCGCGCGATCGACGAGCACAATGCGGCATGCGAACAGATGTATGCGGAAGCGTTGCGAAGGTGGCTGGACGCGAAAGAGGCGCATGAACAGGCGGAGGCGAATGCGAGAGCGGTTTACGATCGCGCGCTGCTTGGCGATGAGGCAAGCATGATAACGCTCTTCGAGGAGCGGATCGCCGAGTTCGATTGGCCGATTCCGACGGAATTGTCTTTTCAGTTCTCCGATAAAGGCCGGATGATTTGGCTCGATGTGGATCTGCCAGAAATCGAGGACATGCCGACAGAAATCGCTTCCATTAAGTCGGGGAGTTCCGGCCTCAGCCTCAAGCAGCTTTCAGAGACGGACATTCGCAAAAACTATATGACCCATGCGCATGGGGTTCTGTTTCGTGTCGTAGGGGAGGCATTCGCCAGCCTTCCCTACGTGGATAGCGTCATTGTGTCTGGCTATTCCCAAAGACCCAGCAAAGAGACCGGGGAAATTTGCGATGAGTATCTCGTTAGCGCGCGCATATTGCGGACAGACTGGTCGCGGATCAATTTTCAGAACCTGTCACAGATCGACCCCGTCGCCGCGTTCGAGAAGCATGATCTCCGAAGAAAGATGACCAAGACCGGGCTTTTCAAGCCCATCGAGCCCATCCCGTATGGCTAGTATTATTGTTGCATTTTTACTGTGAAGTGAGCGCGCTGCGCGGGGGGGCCCGATGCGCCGTGCAAAACGCCGGTTCAGCAGTCGCTGGAGTTATTCGTTCGGCGTGCCCTGATGTTAACTGCGCAAACCGGCCCGAACGGACATCCCCAACGCAAGCATCCTTGCGGTTCAAGCCGGCCAGTGACGGCGAAAATGAGGCGGTAGTGGAAGTGCCGTGATTGCGCGCTGACAATCGGTAGGTCGAACCACGGGACACAGGGATAGCCGCCGCACATCAAGCGACGACTGGCCTCCACGAGATAAAGCGGGCGAACGCCGCCGCATCGTAGGGTGATGTCTGATTGAGCCGATTGCGCTGCCCGGATCAGCGCCGCGCGTCATTCCCCCACGCCGAACATGCGCATGCCCATGATCGCGAACTCGGTGAGCACGCCGCCGATCACCATGGCCGCGATCCACTGCAGGCCGCGCGCCGCGCTGCGCCAGTAATTCGTCCGCACCCGCACGGTAATGATCTGATCCGGCAGGGCTGAATCGCCGACCAGCCCGTTCTGGCCGATGCTGCGCGCCGCCACGATAAGCTGCAGCCGGCGCTGCCCGGTCTCATGCGGGGTGACGACCCAGCGCCAGCGCCCGTAGGTCTCGCTGTCGGCGCTCTCCGGCCGGTCGAAAATCCACTGTGTTTCCGGGCTCAGCGGCTCGATCGTGAAGCCGCCGTCGGGCGCGCGCAGGGCCACGCTCATGGTCTGGGTCACTCTGACGTCGTGGCGCACCGGATCGGCGCGGCCTTCCATCCCCCGGCTGATCGCCTGGGTTTCCTCGCGCGAAATGCGCACCTCGATGCGCTCGGGCGTCTCCGCGCGCATGCGGCGTGGAATATTTTCGATGAGCCGTCCCATGAGCGCCTCGTAGGGGCGGGGCCGGCGAGGGCGTGCGCCTTTCTGCTTGTCGGGCGCGGCCGCCTTGCCTGGAGCGGCGGCGGGCCGCTGCGTGCCGCGCCCCTTGGCTGGAGGCGGCGGCGGTGCGGGGGCAGGCGCCGGGGCCGGGAAGCTTCTCCCGCCGGAACCGACACGCATTCCCTCGATGCGGCTGGCCGGCGGCAATTGCGGCTCGGCACGCGACGGGCCAGCCGGCCGCAAAACCTCGCTGGTCCTGGCGCCTTCGGCGGGCTCGCGGCGGCGCGGCATCAGGATCGCAGGCGGGCGCGCATCCTTTAGAGACCAGGGGTCGGCCTCGTCCTCCTCCTCGACATCCGCCTTATAGATCGGCGGAGCGAGCTTGCCGGGCGCAGGCGGGACCGGCGGCGAGCGGCCGGCGGCAGCCGTGGATTGCGCGGTGCGGCCGAGCACCGGTGTCGTCGGCCTCTGCCGCAGGATTTTTGGCACCGGCACCGGCTCGTGATCCTCGACGATTTCGAGGTCCAGCTCGTCGGCCTCCTCATCGTCCTCGCTCTCCGCCTCCTCCGCCGCGGCCTCGGCGTGCGGCGAAGCACGCGGCTCCGGCTCGGCGGCCGGGGCCGGTTGAGCCTCAGCCGGAGCGGCTTCGGCCGCCGGAGCCGGTTCAGGCTGCGGCTGCGGCTTCGCCGCGCTCGCGCGGCTGCTCGGCGAGGTTCCCCGGTTCGCATAGAGCCAAGTCATGGCGCTCGGATAGGAGAAGCCGTTGCGCCTCAAAATGTCGGCGGCCGGGTTGTCGGACTCGCGCGCGAGGGCGGAGAGCACGAAGGCGGCGTCGACCTCGTGACAGCCGAGCCGCGAGGCGTCGTCGGAGGCGGTCTGCAGCACGCGCTCGACCTTGTAGCTGGCGCGCAGGTCGAACTGGCCGGGCGTATAGAGAGTCGCCAGATTGCGGTTCACCGTATCGGTAATGCTGGCCCGGATCGCGGGAATGTCGGCGCGGACGGCTTCGAGAATGGCGATGGCGTCGGGATCATCCAGAAGCGCCAGGAGCAGATGCTCCAGCGTCACATAACGGTGCGACCGCTGCTGCGCGGCGGAAATCGCGCGCCGCATCGACGACGACAAATAGGCCGATTGCGGCAGATCGGTCAAAAATCCCGATGTCTCGGCCACGCCTCCCTCCGGCGGATGAATGCAGTGTGAATGCCCACTGTTGACATAGCTTAATCTCGGCCGGTTCGGAAGGCTTTTAGCGCCACAATCTGTGCCGCAATTCGCCTTTGTGCGTAAACCATTTATGGCGGCTGCCAAAGCCGCTATAACCGGCGGCTGATGCCACATTTTTGAGCAGGACCAATGGACACGTCCTCAAAGGCCCCCGAGGCGCCCGTCAGCCCGCACACCCACGCCGTGATTTTGTCGGAGGCGCTGCCCTTCATGCAGCGCTACGATCAGCAGATCGTCGTCGTCAAATATGGAGGCCACGCCATGGGCGATCCGGAGCTGGCGGCTTGTTTCGCCAAGGACATCACGCTTCTGGAGCAGTCCGGCGTCAAGCCGATCGTCGTGCATGGCGGCGGCCCGCAGATCGGCCGGCTGCTCGACAGGCTTGCCATCAAGAGCGAGTTCGAGGGCGGCCTGCGCGTGACCGATGCGGCAACCATCGAGATCGTCGAGATGGTGCTGGCCGGCTCGATCAACAAGCAGATCGTCTCGGCGATCAACGCGGCGGGCGGCCGGGCTTGCGGCATTTCCGGCAAGGACGCCAATCTGATGATCGCCAGGAAGCTGGAGCGGCGCGTGCGCGATCCCGAATTCGAACATCGAGCGGGTCATCGATCTCGGCTTCGTCGGCGAGCCCGAGGAGGTCAATCCGCGAATCGTCGACGTGATCGCCGGCGGCGATCTGATCCCCGTCATCGCGCCGATCGGCGTGTCGCGGGACGGCGTCACCTACAACATCAACGCCGACACCTTTGCCAGCGCCCTGGCGAGCGCGATGAAGGCCAAGCGCCTGTTATTGCTGACGGATGTGCCGGGCGTGCTCGACAAGAGCGGCACGCTGATCGCGAAGCTGACGGTGCCCGAGGCGCGCGCGCTGATCGCCGACGGCACGATTTCCGGCGGCATGATCCCCAAGGTCGAAGGCTGCATCGACGTGGTGGAGGCGGGCGTCGAAGGCGTCGTCATCATCAACGGCAAGGTGCCGCATGCGGTGCTGATCGAGCTGTTTACGAAGC
>CAVZCK010000027.1:0-34805 GCA_963773735.1 uncultured Alphaproteobacteria bacterium
TAGCGTCGCTCAGGTCGCGCTGCTTCTCGTAGGCTCCAGGGCGCAATCAGGAAAAGTCCGTCGCAGCGCAAACGGGGGGGATGGCGTCGGCTTTCCCGAAAAATTCGCGCAAACAAAAAGATATGGACCATGGGCAATTCAGCATGACGCGATCATGGTTTGACGTTTCGGCCTGCCGCGCGGCCGGAACCGAAAGGCCTTGGAAGCCTTTGCGATTTACCCACCCTGCGATCGGGAATAGGGGCGTATTGCGTTTCGATGCAATATTGGCAGGGCAATCATGGCGCTCGACAAGAACGCCGAGCTTTTGGGCTGCGTGCCCCTTTTCGAGGGCCTTGCGCCTGAGCAGCTTTTGGCGATCGTCATCAAAGAAACAAGACGTTTTTCGAAGCCCGTTCCACGATCGTCGCAAGTGGCGCGTCGGGGCAGACCGGCTATCTGATCCTCAGCGGACGCGCCGTCACCCAACCGCCGGAAGGCTCCGCGCTGACGGCAGAGACGCTGGGACGGGGTATGCTCGTCGGCGAAATGGCAATGCTAACCGATACGGTCTACACACTCGACGTCGTTGCCGAAGCGCGGGTGCGCGCGCTCGCCATCAGCCGGGAGGAGCTTTTCGCGGTCATGGAGACCGACCTCTCCATCGCGGAGCACCTGGTTGATAAGATCACCGAGCGGCTGATCTTCTTGGCCCGCGATCTACGCGAGGTCGACGTGCGTTTTGCGATGGTGGAAGCCTCGCTCGACGATGTGATCGCCTCGGTAGGTTGAGCCGTCTGGGCCTCTCGGAGAGGATCCGATCGCAGCCGCCTGTTCGTTTTCGTGGCCCGGTGAACGCTTGCTCCGGCCAGGCTGTCTGCGGTCGCCTTTCTCTTGCAACCGGCGCCGGATCGTCTTAATTTCCCAGCGAACCTTCATCAGGCATATGAGCCGCCGTAGCTCAGTTGGTTAGAGCACCAGATTGTGGATCTGGGGGTCCCCGTTCGAGCCGGGGCAGCGGTACCAAAATTCTCAAGAAAATCGCAACTCCTGTATGGACGGCCGGTGGCCGCAGCCAATCTGCGGTCACGCAAGGCGAGACGTTTATCCGGCCAGCAGAAACAGAAGCCCAGCGGCCACAGTTCCACGAAATTTTACATATCCTGAAGACACGGCACCGCGAGCGTTTGACGTGCTCTAACGCGGCCCGTAAATCTTTAATCAAATTATGTGCATCAAGTTTTGAGAAATTGGGGGTCGTTTCATGCAATCGATAATGTTTAGGCGTTCGATTGTTCTTGGCACCTTGCTGGTTGCCGCCGCGCCTGTGTCGGCTCAGAGCTTCAACCAGGCCATCGTTTTCGGCGATAGCACCGTCGATAGCGGCTATTACAGAGAGCAGACAATCTTACAGCCCGGCTTCGTTCCCGGGGGGGGCCGAATTACAACAACGATTGGCCGACCGGCGTCGCGCATGGCGCCGGCAAGCCGACGACGAGCCCTGGCGGCATGTATTCGGAGGCGCTCGCCTCGTTCTTTGGCCTTGAGGCCCTTCCTTCCAACACGCCCGGAGGCGGCACCGATTACGCCACCAGCGGTGCCAAGGATGCTCTGGACTTCGCGGCGACGGGGGATGATTTCAAGCAAGCGATTCCGACGACAACGCAGATCGAGACCTACCTTGCCGCAAATGGCGGGCGGGCAAATCCCAACGCTCTTTATTTGATCAGCTCGGGCGGAAACGACGTTGCCCACGCCTTGGGATTGGCTACAGCGGATCAAATACCCTATTTGGTCAATGACGCCATAAACCCCTTGGTGGACGAAGTTAGTAAACTGCATCAGCTCGGCGCGAAGTACATCGTAGTTCCGGACCTTCCCTTCCCTTAACAACAATCCGGATGTGAACGCGCTGCGGAAGTTTTACAGCCAGTCGCTGTGGTCCGACCTCGCGACAGCCGGCGTGAACTTCGTCCCCGCGGACATTAACGCTGTGCGCCTTGCCATCAGGGACGATTTTAATAGTGGCGTACACGCCTTCGGTTTCGACTTCATCGATACCGGCCACCCGGCCTGCCAATTCAACCCTCTCTACACTGGCGACCCCGTGATTAAGCCAGTAAGCTCCGCTTCAGCCTTGCTCTGCTCCTCTGATCTCCAGGCGCCCTATACATTCGCGCCGGGAGACGATCTCACCCATCTGTTCGCCGACGATCAGCACTTGGCGACGGCCGGCCAGAAAATCATGGCCGACTATATGTACAGCCTGATCGTGGCGCCGAGCGAGATTTCCTTCCTGCCCGAAAACGCCGTCAAGGCGCGCACGCAGTCGATCTTTACCATCCGCAACCAGATCGAGGCTTCCCAGCAGCAGCGCGGCCCGCTCGGTCTGAACTCCTGGGTGACGGGCGACATCTCCCGCCTGAAGATCGATAACCCGTATAATGGCTTCCCGGACGATCCAGGTAACCCGGCCGCACTCACCGCAGGCGTCGACTACAAATGGCCGAACGGTGTTGTGACCGGCGTGGCCGTTGCCTATGAACGGCAGAAGTCGGATTTCAGTCTCGGCGGCGATTTTACGCAACGCGATGTGGCAGGAAGTCTTTATGCAGCTTATGCGCAGGGGCGGTTCTGGGGCAGCGTGATCGGCACTTACGGCAAGCTGGATTACGATGTGAACCGCCTTGTGCCCATCGGCATTACCGTGCAGGCGAACGACGGCAGCACGGATGGCCACAACCTGTCGGCCGCGCTTGAAGGGGGATATAAGTTTACCAATGACGGGCTGACGCATGGCCCCGTGCTGGGCTTCACCTGGCAGCGCGCGGAAGTCGGTGGCTTCACCGAGAGTGGCAGTTTCACGAGTTTTTCGTTCGGAAATCAGACGCGCGGCTCGGAGATTAGCGAGCTGGGCTACCGGGTGAGCGCCAAGATCGACGAATGGCATCCTTTCGCGCAACTTGTCTGGAACCACGAATTCAACGGCGAGGATCGTTCCGTGACCGCCTCCCTCACAACGGTCGATTTTGCCCCATCTTATTCGATGCCGGCAGTTGCCTTGGGCCGCGACTGGGGCACGGTTCAACTTGGCACTACGATCGAGCTTATGCCAGCGGTGACGGTGCTGGGCGCCTTTACGTCGGAGTTCGCCGAGCACGATGTCGCCACCTATGGCGGACAACTGGGCCTAAACATCGCATTCTGATCGAAGCGCAGCATCCGGGAGACGGCATCTGCTTCGAAGCTTTCCATCAGAGTGCGCTCCTTCAGCTCACCGGTCGGTCGCTACCTGCGGCCAACATCGGTTATCGCATCGAGCGCTTGCTGCAGGAGCATGCCTCGCCTGGTTGACTCTTCCTTCGGGTCGAGCATATGGGGTCGCCCGTTCGAGCCGGGGCGGCGGTACCATTCCTAAATTCACTCCTTGTCGCGCCGCCCGGCGAAACCCTGTGCCGATCGCATGGCAGCCGCTTGTCTACCGCTGTTGAACGGCGGTGTCCACGCGGCTGTGGGACCCGCTCACGAGGTTTTGTAGCGCCTGATCAAAAATCTGCGTTATGCTGATGGCTCCCATTTGAGCGACGAAAATCCCTTCATGGCGCGGCCGAAAGCCTTTGACGAAAAACAGGTGCTTGATGCGGCGATCGACTGTTTTTGGCGGAATGGTCTGAAGTCGTCGTCCATCCGCGATCTGGCTGACGAGATGGGGATCGCCGGACCAAGTCTCTACAACGCCTATGGCTGCAAGCGGACGCTGTTTCTGCAAGCGCTCGAGCGCTATGCCGAGGAGCGAACCCGCGCGCGCATCGCTCGCCTTGAACGCGACCTTCCGCCGAAACAGGCGATCCTCGCCTTCCTGCGGGAGACCATCGAACACGCGCTGACTGCGCCCGACGGCCGCGGCTGTTTGCTCGTGAACACAGCGATGGAGGCCCGCCTGAAGACGCTGAACTTGCGGCGCTCATCTGGCGTTATTTGAGCGAAATCCAGAGTTTCTTCGAGCGCAGCCTGATCGCCGGCGCAAGCCGCTGGCGAAATATCCCAGGAGCTGAATGCGTCCGAGACCGCCCGGCTGCTGCTCGCCGTCATTCTGGGTCTGCGCGTTCTTGCGCGAACGCAGCCGAAACGCGAATTGCTGGAAGGGGCGGTCAGACCGGTTCTGGCCCTGCTCGACATGCCGTCGACATCAACGAAAGAGGTCTTGAGATGATCGAACTCCATTATTGGACAACGCCCAACGGCCATAAGATCACGATGTTCCTGGAAGAAGCCGGGCTGCCTTACAAGATCGTTCCGGTGAATATCGGCAAGGGCGATCAGTTCAAGCCCGAATTCCTCGCCATCGCGCCGAACAATCGGATACCCGCGATCATGGATCACGAGCCAAAGGACCGCGGTGCGCCGATTTCCGTGTTCGAATCCGGCGCGATCCTGCTTTATCTCGCCGAGAAGACCGGCAAGTTCATAGCCCACGGACATTCGCGGCCGCGTCGAGGTCCTGCAATGGCTGTTCTGGCAGATGGGCGGGCTCGGGCCGATGGCCGGTCAGAACCATCATTTCGCGCTCTATGCGCCGGAAAAGCTCCCCTATGCCATTAACCGCTACGTCAATGAAACCAACCGCCTCTATGCGGTGCTGAACAAACGCCTCGCCGACCGCGAATTCGTCGCCGGCGAATACTCGATCGCCGACATGGCGAGCTATCCCTGGATCGTGCCCTATAAGCGTCAGGGCCAAAATCTCGACGATTTCCCGCATCTGAAGCGCTGGTTCCACGCCATCAAGGAGCGCCCGGCAACGATCAAGGCCTATGAACTGGTTCAGCAGGTGAACCCGAATGGCGGCGGCATCAGAACCGAGGCGGAGCGAAAGCTGCTCTTCGGCCAGACGGCAAGCGTCGTGAAAAACTAAAGCATCCCCGTTAAATTCGAACGCATACAGTTCCCTTGGCCTCGTCATCCCGGAAAAGCCGAAAGGCCTTGCCCGGGATCTTGTGAGGCGGTGCACGTCGCCTATTTCCATCGAACCGCCCCATCCTTCGGGATGTTTTCGCGCAAGTTTGATGGCCGAAGTTGTGTCCGATGCATAAGAAAGCCTGCACCGGCAAAAAATCGCTTGATTTTGACGCCGCAAGCGGACAGCACCTAAGCAAGAGGCAGCGCCTGAGACCGGCCTCCAGAAGCTGCCGCCGCCCGAGCGTCCCGAATCCGAAGTTCGCCTCATTCTGCGGCCTGGTCCCGAGCGAACTTCGGATTCAAAAGGGACACTCGTAACTATCAGTCTTTAGTGTGGTTTCAGATCAGGAAGTCCCCTAAAAGCGGTCGCCGAAACACTGTAGGGGATTTCCGATGACTACACTGGCCCGCCTTCGGCATGAGGGCCTCGCGAAACCGCAACGCCGCAACCAAGGTTGCAGCCTCTGTCGAGGAGGTAGAGCAATGATCACGGCTTATGTGCGCAAAAACGGAAGCCTGTCGCCGGTCGCGGTTCAAAGGGATCAGCCTTTGCCGGCCGATGCGATCTGGATCGACCTTCTGGCGCCGACGAAAGAGGAAGAGGCGCTCGCCGAGGCTGGCCTGGCGGTCGAGCTGCCGACCCGTGAGGAAATGCGCGAGATCGAAATCTCCAGCCGCCTCTATCAGGAAAACGGTGCCTTGTTCATGACCGCGACCGTCATGACCCACGTCGAAGCGGAAAGCCCCGAAACCGAGCCGGTCACCTTCGTGCTCATCGGCCAGCGTCTGGTGACGATCCGCTATGCCAATCCGCTGCCGTTCCGCGCCTATGCCTCGCAGTGCCAGCGCCAGGCCGATCCCGGCGTTTCGGGCGAGACCATTCTCGTCGGGCTGCTCGACGCGATCATCGACCGCATCGCGGACGTGCTGGAGCGGGCGCAGCACGATATGAACCAGGTGTCGCGCACGATCTTCTCGCGGGGCAAGACCGACTATGAAGAGGCGCTGCGCACGATCGGCCATGCCGAGGGCCTGACTTCGCGGACTCGGGGAGAGTCTCGTCAGCATCGGGCGCGTGCTGTCCTTTCTCAGCCGCCCGAGCGAGGCGAAGCCGAACAAGGCGCTCGCCCGATCGCTGAAAACGCTTTCCCGCGACGTGCTGGCGCTCAGCGATCACTCCAGCTTCCTCGCCAACAACATCAATTTCATGCTGAGCGCGACGCTGGGCATGTCGAATATCGAGCAGACCGACGTCATCAAGATCTTCTCGGTGGTGTCCGTGGTCTTCCTGCCGCCGACACTGGTCGCGAGCATTTACGGCATGAACTTCAAGTTCATGCCGGAGCTCAATTGGTGGATCGGCTATCCGCTTTCGATCGTGCTGATGATCGGTGCTGGCGTTCTGCCATATCTTTATTTCAAGCGGCGCGGCTGGCTGTAACGGTCTGTCTCCGGCGATATGCTATGTTCCGCAGGGGCCAATCGTGGACGCACCGTTGCCGCGGGCATTTCACAATCGCGGTTGCCAGATCTTCAGCGGTCACCCGGCCTTCAGATGTTTGTGCGACCATCGTTCGATCGAACGTGAGGCAGAAAACCTCCAGACAGCTCAGCGCATTTTCTGCAGTTGCGCTGTCTCAAAGGTCATTGCAGGGCAGATCGATGCAGCTTGAGCTGTTGTCCGCCGTCCCCGCGAGCCGGACGCGAAAGACGAGTGTCCTTCTCGTTCATGGCATTTGCCTTGGCGCCTGGGTCTGGGAGGGCAATTTCCTTCCCTATCTCGCGGATGAGGGCTTTCCGACCTATGCGCTTAGCCTGCGCGGCCACGGCGAAAGCGATGGCGGCGAGGGTATGCGCTTCTGGCGTCTGAAGGATTTCAGCGAGGATCTCGATTGGGCCGTGCGCCAGATTGGCGGCCCGGTCGTCATCGTCGCGCATTCGATGGGCGGCGGTGTCGCACAATATTACCTGCGTCAAGGCGGGCGGGCCGCCGGGCTCGTGCTTATGGCGTCGGTGCCGCCGCACGGGCTGATGCGTGCCTCGCTTTCGATGTACAACCGCAATCCTTCGCTTTGGGACGAACTCTATAAGGCGCGGACCGGGCGGATCGGCGACGTCGATCTCGGCATTTTCGAAAGTGGGCTATTCTCAAGGCCCATCGCGCCGGGCGACCGGAAGCAGCTCATACGCCGTCTCAGTCCGCCTGCGCTGCAGGCGAGCATCGAACTGATGGGCTGGCCGCCGATCGCACCGCTCCCCTGGCTGTCGCCGCCGCGGCTCATTGTCGGCGGCGAGCGCGACAATATGATTCCACTGGCCGATGTTTATCTGACCGGCGCCTATTACGGCGTCGCCCCCATCATCATTCCGGACTGTGCTCACGCCATCATGCTCGAGTTGCAGTGGCAGCAGGCAGCCGAGCAGATCCGCGCCTGGCTGATCCGCTGCTTTGAGAACTGAGAGTGTCGCTGATGGGCGGCTAATTCGCCACCGTGAGTGCCGGCACCACATCGACGGCGACGTCGATGTGATGCGTGCCGCCACCGAGCAGGACGCCGGTCACCGGGCTGACGTCCTGAAAATCCCGGCCATAGGCGATGGTGATATGCTCGCCTCTGGGGATGATATTGTTCGTGGGATCGAAATCCACCCAGCCAACGCCGGGCGACCAGACGGAGACCCAGGCGTGCGATGCGTCGGCGCCGACGAGTTTTTCCCTGCCGGCCGCCGGACGCGTCAGCAGATAGCCGCTGACATAGCGTGCGGGCAGGCAGAACGCCCGCATCGAGCCGGTCAGCACATGAGCGAAGTCCTGGCAGACGCCCCGCCGGATTTTGAGGACTTCGCCGATTGTGGTTGCGACGTCGGTTGCCGAGTCGTCATAGACAAAATCCGCATGGATGCGGTTGGTGAGCGCACGCGCGCATTCGAGGATCGGGCGGCCGGGCGTGAAGAACGGTCTTGCGAAGTCGATCAGTTCGTCGGTAATCGCCGTATAGTGCGACGGCATCAGATATTGAATGACTTGAATGTCGTAAGGCTTCCTGGCTGGGGCAAGCTGGGCGGCCACCTTGTCCCAGGGCTCCGATGCGGCAAGGTCGAGCGGCTCAGGCGCGCTCACCTCGATCAGGCTGCGCGAATGGATCAGCAGCTCCGAATGGCTGCTCTCAATGGCGACGGTCGAGGCCGGATTGCCGAAATAGTCGACGAAATCGTTCCGCGATGCCGGTGCGGGGTGAACCACAAGCGTGTGCCGTATGATGCGCTGGCGTTGATGCGGACGGGGAGCAAGGTGAACGAGATGATGGGCCTGCGCGACAGGAGCTGTGTAGCGATAGACGGTCTTGTGGCTGACCTCAAAAATCATGGTCTTGACCCGAGGCGCGGCTGAATGCGCTTCATTTCATCTTCGGTCAAACTGAAATACCGCCGGGTGATCGCTGCGGAGAGTTTGGGCAGCTCTTTGATCAGCAGCGTGAACAGCGCCTTGAACGCCTCTCGCCCATCATTCGCGCCCGCTTTCGACAGCTCGTGCACATCCGCAAGCCTGACTCGCGTCAGTAAATCAAGGATCAGCTTGCGCTTCTCGCTCTGCGGCATGTCCTGCGGGCTTTGCGGGAGATCGTCCAGATGCTTCGAGACGGCCGCGAGCTGGAACGCGACGCTGCGCGGATTGGTTTCGTCCGCGACGAGGAGATCGAGAACTAGCGGCAGAGCCGGCGCGAAAAGATAGCGCGAGCGGTAGGTCAGGATGCTGTCGGCGACTTCGAGTGCGAAGGTCAGGCCCGCGGCTTCCGCCGCTTCGTCCTGGCGCTTGCTGAACAAGGCGTTCAGCAGCTCCGAAAGGTTTAGCGCCCGCTCCATGCGCCGGCCGATCTCCATAAAGGTCCAGCCGTAATTGCGCGTCATATTCTCGGCGGCCATGCCATTGAAGGCAGCGAGCGTGGCAATACCCTGATCCAGATAATCGAGCGCCTCGGGGAGGCTTTGCGGCTCGGCGTCGCCGCACCAGATGGAGGATGTCTGGAAGGTCTGCAAAGTCCGCCACAGCTCCACCGAAAGGCGGTCACGGATGAGGCCGGCGACACGGTGCATATCGCCAAGCGTTTCGACGAGACCATAGCTGCGGCCGCGTCCGGACATCAGAGCGCGGGCACGCTGCTCGATCGCCGCATCCTGACGCTGCAGCGCGATGAGGTCCTCGTCTTTCGCAAGCAGCAGATCGAGCGCCTTGACGACGACCTCGCGATGCTGGAATGCCGCCGTGTCCGGATCGAGCCGGCTCAGCGCGCCGCGCAGGAGGCGCATGATCCAGTCGGCACGCTCGGCGTAGCGGCCGAGCCAGAACAGATTGTCGGCGATGCGGCTGCGCAGCCCGGTGCCGCCGCGGCTGATCTTCGGCGCATCGAGGCTCAGCCGCAGCCGGCTGACATAGGGCGCAATATGCGCGTCCGACGATACCCAGACATCCCAGGTGCGGCCCGCACCGCCATAAAGCGCAACGCCCTTTGCCGTGTCGAGTTCGAGCGCGATGCCGCCCGGCATGACCTGATATTCGCCATCGACCAGCGTTGCGAAGAGGCGCAGCGCGAAACTCTTCGGCTTCAGGCCTTCAGGCGTCCAGGACGGCAGGGTGGCGAATTTCGACATTTCCTCGGCGAGGTAGCTGTAATCGTGGATCTCGATGTCTCGCTTGAGCCGGTCGCGATCGGCAGACGACATTTTTGCCGGCAGCATGGCCCGCTGCGGCCGTCCCGGGCGTCCGGTGCCTTCCTGCACGGGTCTGATTGCAATCTTGTCGAGATTGGCAAAGGCGTGCTCGCGGGCGGACGCCTCGCCCAGCCAGGAGCGGGCATGGTCGTGAACTGCCAATTCCTCGCGCAGCAGTTCCTTGCAGAGCTCGGGCAGATAAGGCCCGAGGCCGCGATTCTCGACGATCGCCGTGCCGAGCCCATTGACGGCAATATCGGGATTTGTTCTGAGCGCTTGGACGAAGCCGACCGGCCCCAGATAGCCGGCGGGATCGAGCTCAAGCGGATCGGCTTCCGCGCCGGCGACGCAGCGCAGGATCAGATCGATCGGGCGAAGGCCCTCCAGCGTTTTCATATAGATGCGGTTGCCGGCCACGCGCAGATCGCCGCCCTCGACGAGCAGCAGGCTGAGATAGCGGGCGAGATAGGCGTGGCCGAAATAGTCCTCATGCGAGGCGCCCGGCGTCAACAGCGCCATGCTGGCGTTGTCACGTCCGGCGCGGGCGAGCAGTTGCCCGTACATGGCATTAAAATAGGGCGCAAGCCGAAGCGCGTTGGATTCGTGAAAAAGGTCGCTCGAAATGTGAGAGTGAACGATCCGGTTGGCGAGTGCAAAGCCCGCACCGGCAATGGTTTCCGCATGATTGTCGAGAATGCGCCAACGCCCGTCGGCGTCACGCGTGAGGTCGGCGGCATAGAATGCGAGCCGGCCTCGCCCGTCCGGCGTGCCGCTCAGCGGGCGCAGAAAGGCGGGATCGCCGAGGATGAGCTGGGGCGGGATGCGGCCACTGCGCAGCAGCGCTTGCTCGCCGTAAACATCGTTCAGAATCCGGGAGAACAACCGGGCGCGCTGGACCATCGCCCGCTCCAGGCTTTGCCATTCGGAGGGCGAGATGATGAGCGGCATCAGGTCGATCTTCCAGCGCTCATCGGTGCTGTGCGCCTCGGCGAGCAGATCCTGCGCGATGCCGTTTTCACGGACGAGGCGCCGCAGCTTTTCGGATCGAGCCGCCTGCTCAGCCCTGCTAAAACTCCCGAACTCCCGCGCCAATGGCAGCCAATGCGGACGCAGGCGTCCCTGTCGGTCGATCATCTCGTCGAAGCGAGTGCCATCCGCAGCATAGCTGACGAACGGATCCTCGCTGGGCGTTCCGATCCCTTCGATCATGGTCATCATCGTTTGTGGGGAATCCTGTGTGTGCGCCGCCTAATGTTGTTCGCCCGGAAAAGCACGAGCTGAAAGGATTTTGAAAACAAAAGCCAGCCCGAGTACATGCAAAGCATCACGCTAATTATGCGGTGTTTCAATGATATCACCGGCGGCAAAGGCGCGCCAGCGCCGTCGCTTTCCGGCCATGGTGCGGCGGATCGCTTGTTGGTATTCTGAAACCTTGTTTTCATCGGCGAGCTTTAGGCGCTGAGGCGTAGATCCAGCGTGAACGGATATTCAGGATTGATTTTCGCTGGCCCCGCTCTGACGCTCCCGGGACTATGGCCGAGGGCTTCGAAGCGGGTGAGACGGCGGCTTTCGGCCTCATAGGCATTGACCGGGAACGTATCGAAGGCGCGTCCGCCGGGATGGGCGACGTGATAGCGGCAGCCGTCAATGGCGCGTCCGGTCCATGTGTCGACGATGTCGAAGACGAGCGGCGTATGCGGCGGGATGGTGGGATGCAGCGCGGCGGCCGGCTGCCAGGCGCGGAAACGCACGCCGGCGACGAACTCGCCATGAACGCCGGTCGAGGTGAGCGGCAGGGTACGCCCGTTGCAGGTGATGACGTAGCGGTCCTGGGTCATGCGGGCCGTGCGGAGCTGGACACGCTCCAGCGAAGAGTCGACATAGCGCGCCGTGCCGCCGATGACGCCTTCCTCGCCCAGCACGTGCCAGGGCTCAAGCGCCTGACGCAGCTCCAGCTCCAGCCCGACATTCTCGACGGTGCCATAGAGCGGAAAGCGGAATTCGAAATGCGGTGCGAACCATTCCGCCGCGACATGAAAGCCGGCCAGCTTCAGGTCGTCGATGATGCCGAGGAAATCCTGCCAGACGAAATGCGGCAGCATGAAACGGTCGTGCAGTTCGGTGCCCCAGCGTATCAGCTTGCCCTTATACGGCGTCTCCCAGAAGCGGGCGACGAGGGCGCGCAACAGAAGCTGCTGGGCAAGGCTCATGCGCGCATGGGGCGGCATCTCGAAGGAGCGGAATTCGACGAGGCCCAGCCGCCCGGTCGGCCCGTCCGGCGAATAGAGCTTGTCGATGCAGATCTCGGCGCGATGCGTGTTGCCGGTCACATCGACGAGCAGATTGCGGAACAGCCGGTCGACCAGCCATGGCGGAATATGGCCGCTGGTCGGGTCGGGGACTTGGCAAGCGCGATCTCCATCTCGTAGAGCTGCTCATGGCGGGCTTCGTCGATACGCGGCGCCTGGCTGGTCGGGCCGATGAAAAGGCCGGAGAAGAGATAGGAGAGCGAGGGGTGGTGCTGCCAATAGGTGATCAGGCTGCCGAGCAAATCGGGGCGGCGCAGGAACGGGCTGTCGGCGGGGGTGATGGCGCCGAGCACGATGTGGTTGCCGCCGCCGGTGCCGGAATGGCGGCCGTCGATCATGAATTTCTCGGTGCCGAGCCGGGTGAGATGCGCCTCCTCGTAAAGGTTGGTGGTGATGTGGACCGCCTCGTCCCAGTTCCGCGCCGGATGGATATTGACCTCGATCACGCCGGGGTCGGGCGTGACCTTGATGACGTTGATGCGGCTGTCATGAGGCGGCGTATAGCCTTCGAGGTGGACGCGCAGGGCGGTTTCGGCGGCGGCGTCCTCGACCGCGGCGACGAGAGCGGCGTAATCCACCGCATCCTCGACCGGCGGCAGGAAGACATTCAGGTGACCGTCGCGCGGCTCGACCGTCAGCGCGGTGCGTATCGAGCCGACGACCTCCTGCGGCAGCGTCCGGCGTGGCCGGCGGCACCTCCAGCGTGACCGCGCGGCGGTTCTGCAACAGCGTTTCGCGGCGGGGCAGAGGCGCGAGCTGCTGAGCCATCGGGTCGGACGGGATGATGTGCGGATAGTTGATCGGCGCGATATAGGGCAGGCCGCCGATCGGCAGGCGGAAGCCGGCGGGCAAGTCACCTGGGATCAGGAACAGCTTTTTGCGGCGGAAGGCCCAGCGCTCCGTCACCCAGCGGCGGCCGCGTTCCTGGGACTGCCAGACCTGGATCGGCATGACATAGCTGGTCGGCTCGGCAATCCCGCGCTCGAAGACGCGCACGACGCGCGCTCGTTCCGCCGGATTGTCCAGCTTGTTGGTTTTCGCGTCGAGATTGATCGGCAGCTTCTGCTCGATCAGCAGGAAATGCGCGGGGTCCTCATAGGCCGGGATCGCGGTGTCCTGCGGCAGGCCGAGCTTGCTCGACAACGCCTTCGTGAAGCGGTCCGCGTCCTCGATCGTCGGCGCCTTCTCGCTGACCTCATCGTCAATGAGACTTTCATTCTGCCAGAGCGGCTCCCCGTCCGCGCGCCAATAGACCGCGAAGGCCCAGCGCGGGAGCTGCTCGCCCGGATACCACTTGCCTTGGCCATAATGCAGGAGACCGCCGGGCGCGAAACGGTCGCGCAGACGGCGGACCAGATTTTCCGCGTAGCGGCGCTTATTCGGGCCGACGGCGGCGGTATTCCACTCGACGCCGTCCATGTCGTCGACCGAGACGAAAGTCGGCTCGCCGCCCATCGAAAGCCGGACATCGCCCGCGCTCAGCCGCCGGTCCACCTCATAGCCGGCTGCGGTGATGGCGGCCCATTGCTCGTCGCTATAGGGCTTGGTGACGCGCGGGGTCTCGGCGATGCGGGTCACCTTCATGTCGAAGGAGAACTCGACCTCGGCCTCCTCATGGCCGCCGGTGATCGGCGCGGCGCTGATCGGGCTGGGTGTCGCCGCAAGCGGGATATGGCCTTCGCCGGCGAGCAGACCGGATGTCGGGTCGAGGCCGATCCAGCCGGCGCCGGGCAGGTAGACCTCTGCCCAGGCATGCAGGTCGGTGAAATCGCTGGACGGTCCCGCCGGCCCGTCGAGCGGTTTCACGTCGGGCATGAGCTGGATCAGATAGCCGGAGACGAAACGCGCCGCGAACCCGAATGAGCGCAGGATCTGCACCAGCATCCAGCCGCTGTCCCGGCATGAGCCTGCCTGGCGGGCCAGCGTTTCCTCGGGCGTCTGAACGCCGGGCTCCATGCGGATGAGATATTTGATGTCGCGCTGGACCTGCCGGTTGAGCAGCACGAGGAAATCGATCGTCGTGTCGGCCTTGGTTTCCAGCCCGGCGAAATAGTCCTTGAACAGCGGACCGATCTGCACGGGCTCCAGATAGGGCGCGAGCTCTTTTTTCAGCTCCGGCTCATAGGCGAACGGAAAGACCTTCGCATAGTCGTCGACGAAGAAGTCGAACGGATTGATCACCGCCATATCGGCGACCAGATCAACCGTGACCGTGAATTCTCGCGTCTTTTCCAAGCATGACAAGCCGGGCGAGATAGTTGCCGAACGGGTCCTGCTGCCAGTTGATGAAATGCTGCTTCGGCGTCAGTGACAGCGAATAGCTGAGGATGGGCGTGCGGCAATGCGGGGCGGGCCGCAGCCGGATGATCTGCGGACCGAGCGCGATCAGCCGGTCGTAGTGATAGTCCGTCTTGTGCATGAGCGCGACGTGCAGTGTCATTTGCCCCTCTTCGCAAGCCGCTTTGCTGGCGCTGTTTTACTGGTCACTGGCTGGCTGGAACGCTGCCCGATCGCGCTATCGCCTAGCCCTGTGTTTGGGTTTGGCTCGACCCGCTGGATTGCGACTGCGACATGGTGCGACCGGAAGGCCCCACTGCCGGGTCTTTTTCCGGGCTCGCGGGCTCAGGCTGCCGGCCGAAGAAGGCGGAGCCCAGTTCCAACGTCAGGGCCATCAGCTCGGACTGCACCCATTCATTGAAGCCATGGAGCCCGTCGAGAAGGCTGCCATTCTTTGCGGCCGCCTGCAAATCGCTCTGGAAACGCTCGACGCGCTCGAACGAGCGCTGCGCGTTGCGCAGATGGAATTCGCCGCGAAGCTGGCCGACCATGCGCTGGATTTCGTTGGCGCAAAAGGAGATCGAACGCGGCAGGCGTGTGTCGAAGATGAGAAAGCGGATAACGTCGCCGGGCTCGAAGCCGCTGTGATGGCCGCGCCGGTAGGAATGGTAGGCCGAGGCCGAGCGCAAAAGCGCGTTCCACAGGCCCTCCTGCTGCTCCGGCTTGGCGTCCTTCATTATGCCGGTCGTCCGCCGGGCGAATTGCACGTCGAGAAGCCGGCTGGTCTGGTCGGCACGCTCGATGAACAGGCCAAGCCGGAAGAACGGCCAACTTTCGTCGCGGTACAGCGTGCTTTCGGCGACGCCGATCTCGGCGTAACAGCCCCGCTTGATCGTGTCGCAGCTTCGCGTCAAGCCGGGTCTCGGAGAAGTCGGCCTCGGTCAGTGCCAGCAGGCGCGTGTAAAAATCGTTGATCTGCAGCCACATATCGGTCGAGATCAGCGGCCGCAGGGCCCTGGCGTTTTCGCGGGCGGCGCGCACGCTCGACTGGATCGAGCTGTGGTTTTCAAGCGACGTCACATAATGGGCGATCAGGTTCTGCGCGTTCGCTTCCTGGAATTTCTCGTAAAAGCTCTTCTGATCGGAATAAAGAGCGACGATCCAGGACCAGCTATCCTCATCGGGACGTCCCCGCTGAAATGCGGCCTGCGCCTCGAGAATGCGCGCCATGCTTTCGGCACGTTCCAAATAGCGTGCGAGCCAGAACGCGCCCTCAGCGTGGCGGGAGAGCAGCGTGGCGGTGGTCAACCGGCCGTCTCCCTTGAGGACCCAGGTATCCTTGGTGCCGCCGCCCTGCGAGGAATTAACGACAATGGAGCCTTTCGGCAGCGCGACGCGCGTCAACCCGCCGGGCAGCACCCAGGTGTCTCGTCCCGTGACCGCAAACGGCCGCAGATCGACATGGCGCGGCTCGACCGCGTCGCCGACCAGCGTCGGGCAGACGGAAAGGCTGATCATCGGCTGGGCGATATAGTTGGACGGGTTCTTCTTCAGCTGGTCGCGGCACACCTCGATCTCCGCCCGCGTCGCTTTCGGGCCGACGCAGATTCCATAGCCGCCCGACTCGCCGACCGGCTTCACCACCAGCTTTTCGAGATTTTCGAGCGTATAGGCCAAGGCGCGCGGCTCGCGGCAGATATAGGTTTCGACATTCGGCAGAATCGGATCCTCGTCGAGATAGTAGCGGATGATGCGCGGAACATAAGCATAGACGGCCTTGTCGTCCGCAACGCCGGTGCCGACGGCATTGGCGAGCGTGACATTTCCCTTGCGTACGGCGCGCATCAAGCCAGGGACGCCGAGGAGGCTGTCCTTGTTGAAAACCTCCGGGTCGAGGAAATCGTCATTGAGCCGCCGGTAGATCACATGCACCGGCATCGGCCCCGCGACGGTCTTCATGAACATGCGGTCATCCTCGACGAACAGGTCCCTGCCTTCGACCAGCGGCACGCCCATCTCGCGGGCGAGGAAAATGTGCTCGAAATAGGCTGAGTTGAAGACGCCGGGGGAGAGCAGGACGATCTGCGCGTCGGTGAGGACGGGTGGGGCGACTTCGGCGAGCTTGCTGGCAAGCCGGTAGCCATAATCGGAGACTGGCTCGATGGCAAAGCCTTCCATGAGGTCGGGGAAGGCGCGCTGCATCAAATGCCGGTTCTCCACGACATAGGAGACGCCCGACGGCGTCCGGCCGTTGTCCTCAAGAACGAGAAAGCGGCCGTTCTCATCGCGAATGATGTCGGTGCCGGCTATATGGACGTAGGTCCCGGCCGGAGGATCGTAGTCCACCATTTCCGGCCGGAAATTCGGATTTCCGAAAACGAGATCTGCGGGCAGCGTTCCGTCTTTGAAGATGTGCCCGTCGTGATAGATGTCCCAGATGAACAGGTTCAGCGCCTTGACGCGCTGCTTGATGCCAGCGTCGAGCAGCTTCCAGTCGGAGCTGGTGATGACGCGTGGGATGACGTCGAAAGGCAGGATCCGGTCGATCGCATTGCGGTCGCTATAGACCGTGAAGGTGATGCCGAGCAGGAACAGCTCGCGTTCGGCATCTTTGGCGCGGGCGGAGAGATCGGCCAGCTCCATCCGCTGGAGCCTATGCCAGAGCTTTGTCAGCTCGTGGTTGGGATTGTCACGGTTACCAAGAAGTTCGCAGAAGAATGGGCCTGGAGTGTAGTCATCGAGCGTCGCCGAGGCGCCCGGATTGTGTAAGACCGTAACTGTCGCCATGGATGTACCTTGTGAAAAGTCGCTGCTACGGCCCTTTCACCCTCATTCCGATCAGGTTATCTCTTCATGGTTACTAAGAGCCTAACACACCCTTGCCGGACGCGAAAAGATAAAACGATGCCCAATTCGTAAGCACACCGAAGGCTATTTCGCTCAATTTCGGAAGAAATCTGAGAACTACTCGCCAAGTAAACCTAGCAGAGTGCCCGACACCCTAGTCATGTCAGTAAGACATTCAAGGGTTCACAAGTAAAATCGCGCGTTGCATAGAAAACATGCAATTGCTTGATTTTTGGCCGGAGGCCCTGGATGGGGCAGAATGGCGCGGAGGGAGCACCATCGCAGAATGACGAAAGACGGCGGCGACCCGCGGGTTTCGCAAAAGCCGAAGTGAGAAAAGACGGTCGGACAGGTTTGGTGACAATGCGCCCTTCACTTGCGTGGGTGGGGGCGGCGAAGCGGGTTTCGTGGCAGTGGCAACGCGGCAGACCGCGCGTCGCGCGACGTCAGGATTTCTTTGCGCTGCTCATCCGCACCCACTGGCCGTTGATATCGTCGTCACCGATCACTTTCAGCACGGTGTCGGCGAATTCCTTCGGGTCGGCGAGAACGCTTGGGTCGTGCTCAGTGGTTTTGATCTTTTGCGTCATGTCCTCCGAGCGCTCGGCGAAATCGGCGGTGTCGTAACGGCCCGACATGATGGTGACGACGCGGATGCCTTCATTGACCAGATCACGCGCCAACGGACGGGTCAGCGCGAGAACACCGCCTTCCGAGGCGGAATAGGCGGCTTGACCTTCCTTGCCGTCTTCCGCCGCGAGCGAAGCGGAATTGATGATTACGCCACGAATGCCGCCGGCGAGCGGCGGCAGCGACATCATGGCGGCCGCGGATTTGGTCGCCATATAGAAGGTGCCGGTCAGATTGACCTGCAAAAGCCGCTCGAAGCTGGGCACGTCATGGGTGACGATCCGCCCGGTGTTGCGGTCACGCCAGACCGCAGGCTGTTCGAGGGCGATGCCGGCGCAATTGATGAGGATGCGCTCGATGCCGTTTTCCTCGCGGGCAAAGTCAAGTCCGGTGTCGACGGTGATCTCGCTGGAAATTTCCAGATGGCGGTAGATCGCGCCGATCCGCGCGGCGAGGGCTTCGCCCTCCTGGCGGTACATATCGAGGATGGCGACCTTGCAGCCGGCCTGCGGCGAGCTTTTCTGCGGCTGCCGCTCCAAGCCCCTTCGCACCACCGGCGACGATCGCGCTGATGTCGTTGCCAAGTCTCATGACCTTTCCCTCAGCTATTTCGATGCAATGAACGGCATTACGTGCTCTGAAGTCAATTTCCTATTGCGCGTCGCCGGAAACGAAATTGAATGCCGTCCCATAAACGAAAATTTCGCAAGCGCCATCTACAATCCGGGGGTGGCTGATCCGAACCGCCAGACAGCCGTCATAGCCCTTTTGTTTAGCCTTGGCCTCGAGTTCCGTCAAAGCCCGCTCCAGGGTCATATCCATGACGCGTTCGTAGCGTCTCATCTTGCCGCCGAAAATGTTGGTGATCATTTCGCGCACATCGCGGAGGATGTTGGCCGCATTGACGGCCGCGACCCAGATCAATTCCCCTTCCTTGATTTTGCGATCGACCGGTCGGTCCGTCGTGTACAGCGCCATGGCCCTATTTCTTTCCCCCGCCATCGGCGGTCTTGATGATGACGGTTGGCGGCCTTCCGAACAGGATGCGGCGGAGCGCCAGAAGCACCAGAAGCGTGAGGAAAAAGGCTGCAATCAGGCCGAGCCAATAGCGCTCCAGGAATACGCGGTAGTTGACATCACCCTGCTGGACCAGCGACCAGTCGCTGCCGATGTTGGACAGATTGAGCATGGAGTTCTCGCGCAGCAACATGGTGATCGCCGAAAGCTGATCGCGGCTGCCGGTGATGGCATTCACGAGCGCCGGCTTGGCCAGTCTGTCCATCAGCGCGGGGTCGGCCGCAACCTCGCGCAGGAGCCGGCTGGCCGCAGGAGGCGCGAGCTGCTCCTGATAGGCCGCAAGCGCCGCAAGCTCGGCTCCGGAAAGGCGCCTGGCAAGCGCCTTCAAGGTATCTGGGGGAAGTGTGAGAAGCGCATCTCGCGCAGCGCGCTCCAGCCGCGCAATCCGAAGCGCGGGCGCGCGGTCGTCGAAAGACAGGAGCATCGAAAGCTGCGCCGCGGTAATTGCGTTCGGGGGAATGCGCTGGGGCAGACCGTAGTCGATCGCCTTCGGCAGGCGCGGACCGGCGAGCTCAGCCCAGGCAACCGCCTTGTCGAGTGATTTGATCTCGATCGCCAGCGAAACGCCGGCGTCGTCGAGATCGGCGAGCGCCTTGCGCAGCGTGCCGTCGCGGGTTCGCTGCAGAACGCCTGCCTCCCCGTCATCCTTCAGAAGAAAGCTCACGATCCGGCCGAGGCGGCCGAGCTGATCGACGGTCCGCGTCTTGAGGAATTCGGCAAAGTCCGAACTCTTCTCGGCAAGGCTTAGAAGAACGTTGTACTTCTGCTTGAAGTCCTGCCAGAAAGCATAAATCCGATCGGTGGTCTCTTCGGCGATGACGCTGACCTGCTGGGTGAGATCGGCTTGGATCGATTTTGTAAGCTCTTGTTTGATCAGGTCCTTGGCCTCATCCGACTTCATCCGCTCTTCGATGAGCGGGAAGACTCCCTCCGTGGCTTCATAAACGTCGCGGGCAATCAGCGCGAGGCCGACAAGCCCAGTGAAGGAGGAAATGAGCCGCGAGGCGACAAGCCCGGCGACGCGGCGGCCCATGCTTGCGACCAGACGCGAAACGATGCGCCGGCTTACGATCAGCGCAATACCGGAAATCGTGCCGACGTTCTGAATCAGCAGATCGCTCGTATCGATCTTGGCGCTGCCGATCTCCGCGGTCACGTTGAGATTTTGTTCCGTCTCACGAGTAAAGACCTGAGCGACGGCGCCGCCATAACGGCTTTGCAGCGCTGTCCTCACACAGGCTATGACGGGGCCGGAAACGCTGCTTGCGGCGCGTCTCGACGCGGCTTCCGAAGTCTTTACCGACGCCCTGGGCTAGATCGGTGAGGGCCGCCTTGAAGCCTTCCGAGCCGAAGGTACGCTCGGCAACGGCGGTGGCGACCTTTTCCGCTGTCTCCTGGCTGATGGTCGAATAGGCGCGGCCGAACATATTGGTGTTGGCACGCTCGATGCGGATGGCGTCGTCGATTTCCTTGTCGAGCCGCTCGCCGACTTTGGCTTCGTGCCAATATTTGTCGACCAGTGCGGCATAGTCGATCTGACCCAGCTCTTTCGTCAGCGCAGTCTCGGTCAGCGCCCGGATCTGTGCCCGTACTTCCGGGTCACCAAGATTGTTGCACTGCTCGATGGTGACGGGAATCCGGGCCTGATCCTGCGCGACTGCCGGCGGCATGGATGACAGGAGGAACGTGAATATGGTCGCTGAGCCGACAATGGAGCGGAACGGGTGGGTCATTACTGGCACGCGTATATCCTTGAAACACGAAAGTCGCCAAGGTTGACGCCTGGGCTGAAACAATGACCCGGAAACGGAGTTCCGGGTTTCGGTGTTTCAATATTGCGCGGTCCGCTAAAGATTGAAAGAGACACCTGCGAACAGCATCGCCCAGGCGACAAGCGTGACTTCGAAAGGATGCCCGTCAACGATCGGCGTGAGAATCGGCACGTCGAAACCGAAATAGCGCGACAAAATGATGACGACGACCAGGGCCGTCGAAACCGCGAAAATGCCGAATGAGGGGGCGCTTAATTTCATCATCGAGGCCTTTGTCATCAAGGGATTCGAATAAAAACAATTGCCTATACGATACCGAGCTGGGACGAGGCGCTAAGCGGGTGCGTCACCGAAGCTGGTCTCGCCGGCAAGTGCCAGCCGCACCGGAGCAAAAGACCGCCGATGATGCCGTGTGACGCCGAGCCGCGTGATCGCCTCGGCATGTTCGGGGGTACCGTAACCCTTGTTGGTGTGCCAGCCATAGCCTGGGAAATCTTCCGACAATTTCTCCATAAGCCGGTCGCGCGTGACCTTGGCGATGATCGAGGCCGCGGCGATCGACGGGCAGATCGCATCGCCATCAACGACGGGTACGGCCGGATGTCCGAGCGGAGGGCAGCGATTGCCGTCAACCAGCACGATTTCGGGACCTATGCCCAGAGCGGTGACCGCCTCGCACATGGCCCGGAGAGTTGCTTCCAGAATGTTGATGCGATCGATATCCTCGACCGAGACGATCCCGACGCCGATCCATGCCGTCTTGCAGATGGCCTCGAACAGCTCCTCGCGCCGCTCCGGCGGCAACAGCTTGGAGTTGTTCACGCCTTTCGGCGCTTTGCCACGGCGGAAGATCACAGCGGCGGCAACGACCGGTCCAGCCCATGGGCCGCGGCCTGCCTCGTCGACCCCCGCGACGAGCTTCGAATTCCGGCCGGCAAATCCGCGCTCGATTCTGAAGGTCAGTGGCTTTGCGATCCTCTGTCCCTGCATGCAGATCAGACTGCATGGCGCGATGAGGATCGCAAGCGCCTTTCTCATGATTTAAACAGGTCTAACTGCTTATTCGCAGCCCCCGGCGGCTTGAATAGATCCGAACGCAAAACGGCCCGGCTGCGATTGAGCCCGAAGCGCTGGGTGGCGATCCCGAAACGCTGCGCGATCAGCGCGGCATAAGGACCCGTCCCGGTCTGGCGTTCCCGCCATCGCGAGACGTAATCTTTGCCACCGCGCGTCGAGCGCACCAGCGACATGACCCGCTTGGCCCTGTCGGGGAATTCCTCGCCGAGCCATTCCTGGAAGAGGCCGCTGATTTCGAGGGGCAGCCGCAGCAGCACATAGCCGGCTTCCCGTGCACCCGCTGCCGCGCAGCGCTCCAGCACCGCTTCGATTTCGCCGTCGTTGATGGCGGGAATGATCGGCGCCACCAGCACACCGACCGGGACGCCGGCTTCGACAAGCCGCTCGATCGCCTCGACGCGGCGCTCGGGCGTTGTCGCGCGCGGCTCCATCTTCCGCGCCAGCCTGTGGTCGAGCGAGGTGACGGACAACGAAACCTTGGCCAGCCCACGCGCGGCAAGCGAAGCCAAGAGATCGATGTCGCGCAGGATTAGCGCCGATTTGGTGACAATGCCGACGGGGTGGTTCGTGCGGTCCATGATTTCAAGAATCCTGCGCGTCAGCTCATAGGTCTTCTCGAGTGGTTGATAGGGGTCGGTATTCGTACCGAGTGCGATCGTCTTGACCTGATAGCGCGGATCGGCGATCTCCCTTTCAAGACACTCGGCTGCGTTCGTTTTGACAATCAGCTTGCTTTCGAAATCGAGCCCCGCCGAAAATCCGAGATAGCAGTGCGTTGGGCGTGCATAGCAATAGATGCAGCCATGTTCGCATCCCCGATAGGGATTGATCGATTGATCGAAGCCGATATCCGGTGAGTCATTGGTGGCGATGATCTGCCGTGCCTCTTCGAGCCGCACATCGGTCTTGAACGGCGCCAGCTCGCCGAGCCCCTCCCAGCCGTCGTCGAAATCCTCGCGGAGCTGTCTCTCGAACCGGCCGGTCAGGTTCGACTTCGATCCGCGGCCGCGCCGTCGTCTTGGTCGATCCGCGGCTCATCAGGCGAGGCAGCGCGCGGCATGGCTGGCGGTTTTCGGATCATTCTATAATTATAGGCGGAGTGAGAGAACAAATAAAGAACAAACGGCGCCACGCTTGTGGAAAAGTTTTGAGCCGGTATCATCCCGGCCATGATCTCGGTTGTCATTCCCACGCTCAATGCCGAAGCCGACCTGCCTCGGACGCTGACGGCCCTGGTTCCGGCGGCAGTCGACGGCTTCGTCCGCGACGTGGTGATCGTCGATGGCGGCTCGACGGATGCAACGGCGAAAGTCGCCGAAGAGGCTGGCGCGCATTTCGTCAGCTCCGAGCGAGGCAGGGGGCGGCAGCTGGCGGAAGGCGCCCGCCGGGCGAAAGGGCCGTGGCTGCTCTTTCTTCATGCCGACACCGTCCTGCAGGCCGGATGGGAGGCCGATGCGTTCGAGCTTATCCGGTCGGTCGAAAACGGCGCGCGGCCCGAGGCGGCGGGCGTGTTCCGCTATTCGCTCGATGATCGCGGCTTGCGGGCGGGCTTTCTCGATGCGGTCGTCTGGCTGCGTTGCCGCATCTTCAAAATGCCTTATGGTGATCAGGGGCTGCTGATTTCGCGCCGGCTTTATGAGACTGTCGGCGGCTTCAAGCCGATGGCGCTGATGGAGGATGTCGATATGATCCGCCGCCTTGGCGGGCGCCGCATCGCCTTTCTCAACTCGGCTGCGATGACCAGCGCCCGTCGCTACCGCGACGAAGGCTATCTCCGCCGCATGCTGCGCAATCTCGCTTGCCTGTGCCTGTATTATCTGCGCGTGCCGCCCCGTCTGCTGTTGCGGATCTATGGCTAAACCCAGCCGATCGGCGGGCAGGCTGATCATCATGGTCAGAGAACCGCGCCTGGGGGCCGTTAAGACGCGGCTTGCGCGCGAGATCGGCCCGGCGGCCGCGACCCGGTTCTACCGAAGCGTGACCGCGAATCTGATCCGCCGCCTGGCGTTCGACCGGCGATGGCGAACCGTTATCGCCGTCGCGCCCGATCAGGCGGTACGGGCCCGCGTTTGGCCGACGGCCGTCGCGCGCGTCGGTCAAGGCGCGGGCGACCTCGGCGAGCGCATGGAAAGGCTTCTGCGGTCTGAGTGGCCGGCGCCGGCCATACTGATGGGCTCGGATATTCCGGCGGTCCGGCCGGACCATATCGCGGAGGCCTTTGCTCTGTTGCGCGGCCACGATGCCGTGTTCGGCCCGGCGGAGGATGGCGGATTCTGGCTTGTCGGACTGAACGCCCTGCCAAGCCTGCGAGGTCTGTTTAGCGGGGTCCGCTGGTCGAGCCCGCACGCGCTCGATGACGCGCTCGCCAACCTTGCGGGACGGCAAATCGGCCTCGCGGCACGACTTTCGGATGTGGACGATCTCACTGCCTATCGGCGCCACGCCCATCTCGGCGCCCACGTCACGCCTGCGCCCGTTACGTCTCTTCGTTGAAGCCGCTTTCAATGAGCGCCGTCAGCGCGTCGAGAGCTTCTTCCGGCCTCCGGTCCGTCCGTTTCGATGAGGATCGTGGTGCCGGGACCCGCATTCAGCATCAGCAGCCCCATGATCGAGCCGCCGTTCACCTGATGGCCGTCTCTTGTGACGGACACCTCGGCATCGAACTTCTCGACGCATTTCACAAATGTCGCCGAGGCGCGGGCATGAAGTCCCTTCTTGTTGGTGATCGTGACTTCGGCGAGGCACTGATAAACGCCGGAAGCGGATATGCTGGTCATTGACACCCCGATAGGTGACGGCGGATCGCGGCGAGCAGGCGATTATGCAACAGGTGCTTATAGAGCGGAAGCTGAATGAAAGCCCGCAGGCGATGAGCGCTTATGCGCGGCGCAACGCACTGCGAAGGTCAGTTACACGCTTATCGTTAGGAATTCGTCAGCGTCCGGTCAGCACCTGGCTGGCGACGTGAATATATTTGCGGCCGGCTTCCTGAGCCAGCTTGATGGCCTCCGGGAGCGGAGATTCCTCGCGCACGCGCGCCAGCTTGACCAGCATCGGCAGATTGATCCCCGCGATCACTTCGACATGGGATTCGTCCATCACCGAGATGGCGAGATTGGACGGCGTGCCGCCGAACATATCGGTGAGCAGCACACAGCCGTCCCCGCTGTCGACGCTTGCGATCGCTTTGAGGATCGCGCTGCGCCGCTCCTCCATGTCGTCATCGGGCTGAATGCAGATGGTCGCGATCTGTTCTTGGGGACCGACAATATGTTCCAGCGCGGCTCTGAATTCGCGGGCCAGATTCCCATGCGTGACGATCACAACACCGATCATGTTTAAATCCATTCAGCGCGGCCGCCGCACGACTTACATGACAGCAGGACCCGCGAAACCCTCATCATTGTCTATGCGCCGCGTTAGGGGTTCAAGGCTTATTCTGGAACAGTGCGTGCAGATAAGAAACGGATTCGCATCATTTGGGTAAATTTTCCGGCTTTGTTCACGAACCGGCATTTTGGAGTGCAAGGCGCAGTTTGAGATGCGCGGAGGCCTCGAAAGGGGCGACACGCAGCGTTGGAATTTCGATGCCGCAGAGAGTGCTGCAAGGGGGCTGGGACGGCGGCAGCCGCGGCACGCATTCCGGCGCAACAAGCTCGACGAGCAGCTTAACTTCCGCTTGCGGCCGGAACGGCACCGCGAGAATGCCGATGCCGCGAACCTCGATGCGTCCGGCGATCGTTTCCGGCGGACTGGCAATGAGGCGCCCCGCCGCGACGGTCAGCCGGATCTGATCGTCCGACACGAGCGCCGGCGCCAAGTCTTCGGGCGTGCCGAAAATGAAACGCAGAGCGAGGTCGGATTTGCCGCTTCCGGGGGCCCCCTGCAGGATCGCCGCTTTATCGCCAAGCGCCACGCAGGTGCCGTGGCTGAGTTTGACTGTCTCGCTCACGTTAAATCGCGATGGCTGGCAGGCGAATAACGAAACGCGCACCCAGAATGGGTTGAGGCGCATGGTCGTTGCATTGTGTCGTCACCGTCGGCGCCATCCGGTTTTCGGCCCAGATACTGCCGCCATGCGCCGTCACGATCTGGCGCGAAATGTTGAGGCCTAGCCCGGAATTGTTTCCGAACTCCTCCTGGTTGGGCCGGTCCGTATAAAAGCGCTCGAAGATTTTTTCGAGGTTCTCCTGCGGGATGCCGGGCCCATCATCCTCGACGGCGATCTCGATCTGCTTTGTCTTTCGGATGATGCTGCAATTGATGTGGATGCTGCCGTCTTTGGGCGAAAACGAGATCGCGTTATCAAGCAGATTATTGATCACTTGGCCCAGGCGGCGCTCATGGCCATAGATCGTGAACGGGCTCTTGCTGCCCATGGCGATGGCCCGCGCCACACCTTTCATCTGCAGGCCGATCTTCACCGGGCAGTCCCGGTGAATGTCATTTTGCGCCTCGCATAGTGCTGTCAGCAGCTTGGCAATATTGACCGGACGGCGGCTCTCGCGTGCAAGCTCTGCGTCAAGGCGCGAGGCGTCGGAAATGTCGGTGATGAGGCGGTTGAGTCTCTGCGAGTCGTGGCGGACGATCTTCATCAGCCGGTCGCGGTCCTCGTCCTTTTTGACGAGCGGGAAGGTGTCGATCGCACTCTGAAGCGAGGTAATCGGATTCTTGAGCTCATGGGAGACGTCCGCCGCGAAGCTCTCGATGGCGTCAAGACGCGCATAGAGCGCCGCCGTCATTTCGCGCAGGGCATGTGCCAGATGTCCAACTTCATCAGAACGGTGCGAATAGTCCGGGATGTCGGCGCGGGTCTTGATGTTCCTGCGAACGCGCTCGGCGGCCTGGGCGAGGCGGTGCATCGGTCCGGCGATCGTTCCGGCGAGCACAATGGAGGCGCCGATCGTCACGATCATGATCAGAACCCAAATTCTGACGACGGAGATACGCTCGTCGGCGAGCAGTGCATCGATTTCACCGTCTTCCGTTGCCAGGAGCAGCGCTCCCAAAACCTTGCCGCCCTTTTCAATGGGGACGGCGAAATTGAGGATGGTCTCGCCAAGCTCATTTTCGCGAACGATCAGGGTCGGACTACCCTGTTCAAGCGCGGCTTTGACTTCAGCAAAGTTCTTCCCGTTCTGCATGCTGATGTTGTCCAGCGTCGGCAGGCTCTCGGAACGCATCATCCGCTCGAAGCTGAGCCAAAGTTTGTAGCCTTCGCTCACCTCGTCAGCTCGCTTTCTCGGCGTTTGGAATTGCGTCAGCTTGCCGCCTTTGTAGATGCGATTGCTGTCGACCAGCCAGGTGCCATCCGCATTGTAGATATAACCGTGGGTCTTGGTCGGCCGGATCAGGCTGCGCAGAAGCTCCGCCGATTTTTCGATGCTGATCGTGAACGAGTTCTCGACGGACTGCCCGAAAATGGCATCGTCAACGCTGTCCGCGCTGGCGGAGACGCCCGGCGTGCCCTCAATCGTCAAGGCTTTGGCGATGATATCGGCTTCGATCTGGAGGCTCTTCGAGCGGGCTGCGATCAGCCGGTCGCGAAAGTCGCTGAGATAGAGCATTCCGGCGCCAAGCACGAAGAGGCTGATGATATTCATCGCCACGATGCGGCCGGTGGTCGTGGTAAAGCGGTAATAAATGCCGACGCGCGCGAAAGCTCGCATCAGCTTGCGCCAACCGCGGCGGGTCGAGCTTGCCAGTCCCGATGCGCTAAGAGGTCGGGCGGCGTCTATGGCGATGTCCCTCCCCTCGGGTGTCATTCCTTGAAGCGGTAACCTACACCGTAGAGTGTTTCGATGACATCGAAATTGGTATCGACCAGCTTAAATTTCTTGCGCAGTCTTTTGATGTGGCTGTCGATCGTGCGGTCGTCGACATAGACCTGATCGTCATAGGCGGCGTCCATCAATGCATCCCGGCTCTTGACCACGCCGGGGCGCTGCGCGAGCGCCTGGAGGATTAGAAACTCGGTCACGGTGAGCGTGACGGGCTTGCCATCCCAGACGCAGGTGTGGCGCTCCGGATCGAGCTTGAGCTTGCCGCGTTCGATGATCTTGGCGGGGTCTTCAATGGCGGCACTCGCTTCGCGCGGAGCGGAGCGGCGCAGGATCGCCTTCACCCGCTCGACAAGCAGGCGCTGGGAGAACGGCTTACGGATGAAATCGTCTGCGCCCATCTTCAGGCCGAACAGCTCGTCGATCTCGTCCTCCTTCGAGGTCAGAAAGATGACGGGCATCTCGCTCCGCTGACGCAGCCGGCGCAATAGCTCCATGCCGTCCATGCGTGGCATTTTGATATCGAGGATGGCAAGATCGGGCATATCGGCGATCAGCCCGTCGAGAGCGGAAGCGCCATCGGTGAAGGCTTGGATCTTATAGCCCTCGGCTTCGAGGACCATTCGGAGCGACGTGACGATATTGCGGTCGTCATCAACAAGTGCAATTGTTGGCATGTGTGTCAGAGCCTCGGCAGCGATTGACTGGCGTTCTGAACAAAGACTGTTATTTTAATATGTGGTAAAAAAGCCACACTCCGTCAGAAAGCGCATCGTAATTCAGAGGTGATCGATTGCAAACCCCCGAAATCATGTCTCAGCATAGCTCTGGCAAATCAGGCTTAATTAGGGCATTGGCTCGCGCCTTGCTCCGGCAGCGGACTGTCGGCACACTTGCAACAGCCGAAGCCGGTACAAATCACCCCTATGCTTCGCTGATTACGGTCGCGACTGATACGGACGCCTCGCCGATCTTTCTGATCTCCCGGCTTGCCTTGCACACGCGTAATCTGGAGGCCGATCCGAGAGCCTCGATCCTGTTTGCCGCCGAGGCCGGCCCCGGAGATCCGCTCAATCTCGGCCGGGTCAGCGTCATTGGGCAGGCGGAGCCTACGGACAATGCGCGGGTGCGAAGCCGCTTTCTTGCGAGACATCCAAGCGCCGCGCTTTATGCCGATTTTGCGGATTTCGCATTCTGGCGGCTTCATATCGAGCGGGCGCATTTTGTCGGCGGATTCGGCCGCATTGCGACCCTGGCGGCGCCTGAGCTTCTCGTCGATCCGGATATCGCCCGGGATTGGGACGCCCGGATCGATGCCGCCATCGAGGCGGTCAATGCGGCGCAGTCGCCCCTCATCGCGCAGCTTGCCGAGGGCACGGCGGCGCCGGACGCAATCTGGCGGATTGCCGCCTGCGATCCGGATGGCTGCGACCTGCTCTGCGGCGAAGAAACGCATCGGCTCGGCTTCCCCGGCCCGCTGCCGTCGCCGGACGGCCTTGCCGCCGCGCTCATCGGGCTTGCTCATCAAAGCCCGAAGCCCTGCGTCAACTAATCCAGACGGAACAAATGTGCTAAGGGACAATTTTGCATTACATCTAGCACCGCAATGTGACCGAAGGTAATCTGGATAATGGCGTAGTTGCGCCGTCGCGCCGATTATTTTCAATGGCTTGGTACAGAGTAGACCAAAGACCCTGTCGCGGACGGGGCTTGGGAATACAGTATTTTTTCTGAGGAGTAATCTGTGAGCACACAAACGACCGGCGTAGGGAGCACGCCAAGCTCTCTTTCGCTTACTGATCGCTTGAAATCCATCCGACTAAATCCGTCCGCAGCAGAGCTTTATGAACTCGCGCTTCGCCGCGGCGAAGGGGAGGTCGCCTCAAGCGGGGCGCTCGCCATGCGCACGGGCGCGCACACCGGCCGGTCCGCGGTGGACAAGTTCGTGGTCCGCGATGCCGCGACGGAGAATGCCATTTGGTGGGCCAATAACAAACCGCTCTCGCGGGGCCATTTTGAGACTTTGCTTCAGGACTTTCTCGACCACGCCGCAGAACGCGAACTGATCCTTCAGGATCTTTATGCTGGCGCCGATCCGCAATACAGACTTCGAGCCCGCATCTATACCGAGCTTGCCTGGCACGCGCTTTTCATCCGGCATCTCCTCATCGTGCCGCCGGACGCCGAAAGACAGAATTTCGACCCGCAATTCACGGTCATCAACCTGCCGAGCTTCCGCGCCGATCCCGCGCGGCATGGCTGCCGCTCCGACACGGTGATCGCCTGCGATTTTACCAGAAAGCTCGTGCTGATCGGCGGCACCTCCTATGCGGGCGAAACCAAGAAGGCCGTCTTTACATACCTCAATTACGTGCTTCCCGAGATGGGTGTCATGCCGATGCATTGCTCCGCGAGCGAGGAGCGCGGCGGGGGAAATACCGCGGTCTTCTTCGGCCTCTCGGGCACCGGCAAGACGACGCTTTCAGCCGACCCGGCTCGCACGCTCATCGGTGACGATGAACATGGCTGGTCCGAAAACGGCATCTATAATTTTGAGGGCGGCTGCTACGCGAAGACGATCAAGCTGTCGAAAGAGGCAGAGCCTGAAATTCACGCCGCCTCCAATAGCTGGGGCACTGTTCTGGAGAATGTCATCCTCCATCCGGTGACGCGCGAGCCCGATTTCGACAACGGCTCGCTGACCGAGAACACGCGCGCCGCCTACCCTCTCGACTACGTCGCCAACGCCAGCGCCACCGGCCAAGCGCGCCACCCCTGCAACCTCGTCATGCTCACGGCGGACGCTTTCGGCGTTCTGCCTCCGATCGCAAGGCTGACGCCCTCCCAGGCCATGTATCATTTCCTCTCGGGCTATACTGCAAAGGTGGCCGGGACCGAGAAAGGCGTCTCCGAGCCTGCCGCGACCTTTTCGACCTGCTTCGGCGCGCCGTTCATGCCCCGGCATCCGAGCGTTTACGGAATCTGCTGCGCGATCTCATCGCCGAGCACGGCGTCGACTGCTGGCTGATGAAACCGGCTGGACCGGCGGCAAATTTGGTGTCGGACAGCGGATGCCGCTGAAATTCACCCGCGCGCTGCTCAATGCCGCGCTGTCGGGCAGCCTCAAGGACGCAAGCTTCCGTCGCGATCCCCTGTTCGGCTTCGAGGTGCCGCTCGATGTCGAGGGCGTGCCGCCGCATCTCCTGGAGCCGCGCCGGACCTGGTCCGACAAGCTGGCCTATGACAACCAGGCGCGTCAGCTCGTTGCCATGTTCGCCGAAAACTTCCGTAAGTTCGAGGCCGAAGTCGATGCCGACGTCCGCAGCGCCGGGCCGGTCCTCCAGGTCGCGGCCGAATAGCGCCGCCCGCATTAACCGAAACGCAAAAAGAGAGGCGCGTTCCCCATCGGGCGCGCCTCTATCTGTTTGCGCCGCCAGGTATTTCCGCTACAAAGCCCTCGGCTGGCCGAGGGGACGCAGGAATGGGGGCGATGCTCGCCCGGACGGATGTGGCGCTGAAACGGGGGCTGGGCTGGCTCGCCGCGCGTCCGCCCATGGCTGCGGCATTTCTCATCGTTCTGTGCCTTGCGCTCTATCTTCCCGGCATTGCATCGCTGCCCGTCACCGACCGCGACGAGGCCCGGTTCGCCCAGGCGACCAAACAGATGCTGGAGACGGGCAACGTCATCGATATTCGCTTCCAGGATGAGCCCCGCTACAAAAAGCCGATCGGAATCTATTGGCTGCAATCGGTGGCGGTCTCGGCGCTGTCGCCGGGCGATCTGACACAAATCTGGGCTTATCGCGTCCCCTCGCTCCTCGGGATCATCGCCGCGGTTCTGCTGACCTGGTGGACGGCGCGGCCGATTTTTGGGCGCGAAACCGCGCTGCTCGCGGCGATCCTGCTCTCCGGCGCGTTCACGCTCAGCCTCGAAGCTCGCATCGCCAAGTCGGACGCCGCACTGCTGGCGACCATCGTCCTGGCCCAAGGTGCGCTCGCCCGCATCTATCTCTTCCGCCGCAAGCGTCAGGATATGGTGAGCATCGCCGCGCTGTTCTGGATCGCGCAGGGACTCGGCATTCTCATCAAGGGGCCGGTCGCGCCAGCGCTCGCGGTTCTGACCGCCGTCCCGATCCTGATCTTCGACCGCGATCGGAGCTGGCTCAAAAATCTGCACGCCGCCTGGGGCATTCCGGTCATGCTGACCATCACGCTGCCCTGGTTCATCGCCATCGGCGTCGTCTCGGACTGGCAGTTCTTCCGGCTTGCATTCGGTCAGGATTTTCTCGCAAAGCTCGGCGGCGGTCAGGAGCGGCATTGGGGCCCGCCGGGCTTTTATTTCCTGCTGTTCTGGTGGAGTTTTTCGCCGGCCGCGCTGGTTGCGACGGGCGGGGCAGCGCTGTGGCTGTGGCGAAACCGGCCGCGGCGGCGCGCGCTTTTGCTGCTCACCTGGATCATGCCGTTCTGGCTGGTGCTGGAGGCAACGCCCACCAAGCTGCCGCATTATGCCATGCCGCTCTATCCGGCGATCGCGATGGGGGCTGCCTGGATCTTGCGCGAGGTGGTTCTGACGGGCGGCCTGCGCCTGCGGACCTATAAGCAGGGGGCCGCGCTCTGGCTGGCGATCGCCGCGCTTCAGCTCATCTTCCTCGTGTTCCTGCACGTCTATTTCTGGATCGCGCCGTCCTTTGGTGGCTGCCGCCGCTGACCTCGCGGGCGTCAGTGTTTTCGCTGCTCGTGACGGCGCGGGCCGCATGGAGTGGCTATTTCGGCGCGGCGATCGCGACGGCCTTGCTGACGGCCATCCTGCTTTACATCGCGGCCTTCCGCTTCGTGCTGCCGGCGATCGATCCCCTATGGATCAGCCGCCAGACGGGCAGAGGCCGTCGCCGCCTTGCGCGCCTGCGCGGCGGGACCAGTCATCCTCACGCGCTACCGCGAGCCGAGCGCCGTCTTCCTGCTTGGCACCAAGACGGAAATGATGAGCGCCGAGGAGGCGAATGCCGCGCTGAGCCAGGGCAAGGCCGACCTCGCGCTCATTCCGCGAGGCTTGGACGAGAAGCCCCACTTGTCGAACCGCCGCCCCGTGCGGTCGCGTGCATCGAGGGCTTCAACATCAATGGGGGCAAGCATTTGCGGCTTGAGCTGATCACGGCCAAGCCGGAGGCCGCATTTGCCGACTGCACGCTGCCCGAGCGCTTCCGCTGCCCCGGTTAGGACCGGAAGCAGCGGCCCCCTTATGTCGGAGGTATGGCCTGCGCTTGCGCTTGCGGCGCTCCTCGCCATACAACAGAAATGCCGGGCGGCAAAAGTCGATGCATAATCCGCCCATCCCGGCAAGACCGCGTCTTCGGTCTTCGTTGTGGCGGGGTTTTTTTGGGGAGGGGGATCGTGGGGCGGTTCATAAGCCGGTCGATCAGCGAATTTACGGCGGTCGCGTTTGCGCTATTCCTGTTCTTCTTTTTCTACGAAGATTTTTGGCAGGCGCCGACCGATGTCGAGGCATCCATCACGCACACCTACTGGTTTTGCGCGATCTGTGCCGCCTATTGGTGGTTTCAGTCAGGCACGCTGGCCTTGGCAGGCGCGAGGTCGGCGCAGAGGCATGGCGACCGACATTCTTTTTTCAATCGTGCCGTTATTCGTGGTGGGCTATTTCCTCATTGACCTCTGGCGGGGGATCAATCGGAGATCCAAAATATTGCCTCCTTAAGAGGAGAGGGCGCGTATTTCGCGCTGGCCATCATCCTTCTCAATATCAGCTTCAATGTGATGATCTTGGCACGCCCCGCCCGGCGGTAAGCGGCTGACGACCGCTCTTGATGTCAGTCTCGCAGCAGCTCGTTGATGCAGGTCTTGGCGCGGGTCTTCTCGTCGACCCGCTTGACGATGACCGCGCAGTAGAGCGCGGCCCCGGCTCGCCTCCGGCAGCGGCTTGCCGGGCAGCGTGCCGGAGACCACGACCGAATAAGGCGGCACCTGGCCATGAAGCATCTCGCCGGTCGCGCGGTCGATGATCTTGGTCGAGGCGCCGAGATAGACGCCCATCGACAGCACCGAGCCCTCGCCGACGATGACGCCTTCGGCGACCTCGGCGCGCGCGCCGATGAAGCAATTGTCCTCGATGATCACCGGGCCGGCCTGCAGCGGCTCCAGCACGCCGCCGATGCCGGCGCCGCCGGAGATATGGCAGTTCTTGCCGATCTGGGCGCAGGAGCCGACCGTCGCCCAGGTGTCGACCATGGTGCCGCTATCGACATAGGCGCCGAGATTGACGAAGCAGGGCATCAGCACGACGCCCGGCGCGATATAGGCCGAGCGGCGCACGATCGCAGCCGGGCACGGCGCGAAAGCCGGCCTGGCGGAAATCGGCCTCGTCCCAGCCGGCGAATTTCGACGGCACCTTGTCCCACCAGGTGGCGCCGCCCGGACCGCCGGCGATCGGCGTCATGTCGTTGAGGCGGAAGGACAGCAGCACCGCCTTCTTCAGCCATTGATTGACGATCCAGGCGCCGTCTGCCTTTTCGGCGACGCGCGCCTCGCCGCTGTCGAGCAGATCGAGCGCTTCTCGACGGCCTCGCGCACCGCGCCTTTCGTGTCGGGCTGATGGCGTCGCGCGTTCGAATGCGATCTCGATCGTGGATTTGAGCGCGTCGTGGGCCATGGGGTTCCCTCGCACTATCCTGATCGGCTCTTTCGTGGCGTGTTCGGGACGCGCTTGTCAATCGCGGCAAGCGCGTCTTGGAGAAAGCCGGTCAGGTCGGCGGTGATATGGTGGATGTGCGGCGGCAGGGCGCGCCACTCGGCGATCGCCTGCTGCGAGGGGTGGTCGATAAATGTCGAGCGCACCAGCACCGTCGCCATGCCGAGCGCATGCGGGGCTTCCAGATTATGCGGGATGTCCTCGAACATGGCGCCGGTCCGCGGCGCGAGGCCATGCGCCTTGAGAAAGCGGTCATAAGCCTCGGGCGAGGGTTTTGGCACATAGTCGCCGGCGACGATGTCAAAGACCTCGTCGAACAGATGCAGCACGCCGAGCTTCTCCGCGACCCGCTCGGCATGGCGGCGCGAGCCGTTGGTGAAAATATATTTGCGCCCCGGCAGCCGCTCGATGGCGGCGCCGAGCGCGGGCGCCTCGCAGACCGGCGCCAGATCGATGTCGTGCACATAGTCGAGAAAGCGCTCGGGCGGCAGCTTGTGCTCGGCCATCAGCCCGGCCAGCGTGGTGCCATAGCGATAGTAATAGTCCTTCTGGATGCGCCACGCTTCCGGCAGGCTGACGCCGAAAAACTCGGCGAGGAACGCACCCATGCGCTGATCGATTTGGGCAAAGAGGTTGCACTCGGATGGGTAGAGCGTGTTGTCGAGGTCAAAAATCCAGCTTTCGA
>CAVZCK010000028.1:0-169939 GCA_963773735.1 uncultured Alphaproteobacteria bacterium
GATCAAATCGGCTGGCGCGGCGCGCTTGCAACGCTCGGGCTGACGAACATCTTGCTGTGCGGCGGCCTTCATTCGCTGCGATCCGGCCTGAGCTCGACGCGGCGCCGACCATCCTCCGGCGGCCTGGCGCCGCACGGTGAGCCGAGCGCGAGGCGGTGTCGCGCGCCGCACGCAGCATGGCGTTCTGGGCGCTGGCTCTGTCGTTCACCGCCTATGCGGCGATCTATTCGGCCTTCACGCTTCACCTTTATCCCCTGCTGCGCGAACGCGAACTGACGCCGCCGCGACCGTCGCCGTGCTGGCCTGTATCGGCCGGCCCAGGTCGCCGGGCGGATTCTTGTCTGGATGTTCGCCTCGGGGACGTCGGTCAGACGTCTCGGTTCGATGATCGTGGCCTCCCGATCGCGTTCGTCGGGATCGCGCTGTTGCCGCCGACCTTCCTCGCCATGGCGGCCGTCGCTGTGGTCTATGGCGGGGCCAATGGCATCATGACCATCGTGCGCGGCATTGCGGTGCCGGATATGCTCTCCCGCAAGTCCTATGGCGCGATCAATGGCGCGCTGATCAGTCCTTCGCTGGTTGCGAGAGCGGCCGCGCCCATCGGCGCAGCGGCGCTCTGGTCCGCGACCGGCAATTATGATGCCGTCGTCCTGGCGATGGTGGTGGCCGCCGCAATCGTTGCCGCGGGCTTCTGGGCGGCTGCACTTTACGCCGCACCCCATCGAACCGGTCGCTCGATTGAAGTCGATGGCTAAGGCCGGGCGCACCAATTCGCCGCGCATCGTCCTGCAAAAGCGTTCGCGGACCACCAGGCACATTGCGGCGACGAAGCGGGCTGCGTTCGCCGCCGCGCTGAGCTACACTCCTCCCCGCATTTGCCATAATGAGGATGGCCGGCGATGAAGCTTCTGAACCGCGCGCCTTATTCCTATCGCAGTGATGCGGGCGTCCCCGGCTTTGACGACAGCGGGCCGGTCGCGTTCATGGACGGCGAATGCGCCCTGTGCACGCGCGGCGCGCGGGCGATCTGCCGTCTCGATCGCCGCGATGAGTTCAAGATCTGTCCGACGGGAAGCCCGATCGGCGGCGCCGTTCTGACGCATTACGGCCTCGATCCCGCGGACCCCGATAGCTGGCTCTATCTGGAAGACGGGAAAGCCTACACCTCGATGGAGGCGATCGTCCGCGTCGGCAGACGGCTCGGCGGCTGGGGCGATCTCGCCCGCACGCTGGGCATTTTCCCCCGCCCGGTGCAGGACTGGCTCTATCGCCGCCTGGCGCGCAACCGCTACGCCGTTCTTGGCCGCACCCAGATGTGCGCCTTGCCTGACCCCGATCTCAGGCGGCGCCTCATTGGCTGAAGGACCTCGCCCGTGCCCTCTCGCGGACAGCGTGGCCCCGGCATGCTCAAGCTCGCGGCTTGAGCCCCTGCAAAATCACCTCCAGATGAGCCTCGCAATAGCGCTGCAGATCGATCGGATCGATCTCGTCGAAGAGCATTTTCCAGACCGCGCTGGTAATTGCCGGCCCGACCAGTACCTGCGGAAAGTCGAGCGCCGCGCTGTTGGCGAATTCTCCGCGCTCGACCCCATAGCGCAGGATCTGGCGCAGCGCGGCCATACCGCGCGACACCACCTCGTCATGATAGAATGAGATCAGCCGCGGAAAGCGGGGGCCTTCCGCGATCAGGAGCCGCAGCAGGCGGCGGCGCTCGGTGCCCACCACGTCGCGGTAAAAGGTCTCGATCATCATTCTGAGCAGGCTCTCGGCGCTGCCCTGAGCCGCGAGCGCGACACCCTCGATGCGTTCGATGACCGGCGCGATGATGCTGCGCGCCGCCTCCTCGAACAGCGCTTCCTTGCTGTCGAAATAGAGATAGACGGTGCCCTTGCCGACACCGGCCCGCTCCGCGATAAAGTCGAGCCGGGCGGCCGCAAAGCCCTGCTCGAAAAATTCCTCAAGCGCGGCAGCGAGGATGGCCTGAAGCCTTTCGCTCTTGCCGTCCTTGCCTCTCGCCGCAGCCGATAAATCGTCCACTCGCCTGATCCTCGTTTAAATGCTGATCGCCGTGTCCGATGTGCGCTTGACAAGCCGATCTGCAAGTATCAATTTATGACTGACCAGTCAGTCATTTCAAGGGCAATGATCATGAGACGGCGAATTATCCTTATCGTAATCGTTGTTCTGGCGCTTGGCGGGCGGGCTGGCTGATCTACGGCCGCTATGTCAACGCCCAGAACAAGCGCCCGTCTTCTACGGCAATGTCGATATTCGCGACGTTTCGCTCGGCTTCCGCGTCTCAGGCCGCGTGGCGCAGATGGCGGTCGATGAAGGCGATCCCGTCAAGGCTGACCAGCTTCTTGCAAGCCTCGACAAGACGCCTTTCAAAAATGACCTGGCGCTTCAGACGGCCAACGTCTCGCAGCAGGAGGCCAATCTTGCCAAGCTGGAGGCGGGAAGCCGGCCCGAGGAGATCGAGCAGGCGAAGGCGAATGTCGCATCGCGCAAGGCGGCGCTCGATAATGCGCGCGGGGTGTACGAGCGGCAGCAGCAGCTTTCGCAGCGCGATTTTGCCTCGAAACAAGCCTTCGATAATCCGTCCACGCTCCATCAGGCCGAGGCCGATCTGAAATCGGCCGAACAAGCCCTGAAGCTTGCCGTCGAAGGGCCGCGCAAGGAGGACATCGCCGCGGCCCGCGCTGCGCTGGAAGCGGCCCGTGCGCAGAAGCAGATTGCTGAAACCGCGCTTGGCGATACGGAGCTGCACGCGCCGGCCGACGGGATCGTTCTGACCCGCGCGGTCGAGCCCGGCACGATTGCGGCAGCGGGGACAACGGTTTACACACTATCGTTGCAAAACCCGGTCTGGGTGCGCGCCTATGTCGGCGAGCCGCAGCTCGGGCTCATCCATCCCGGCGCGCCGGTCAAGCTCTATTCCGACACGCGGCCGCACCGCGCCTATGACGGCCAGGTCGGCTTCATCTCGCCGGTCGCCGAGTTCACGCCGAAAACCGTCGAGACGCCGGAATTGCGCGCCGACCTCGTCTACCGCCTCCGCGTCACGGTCAGCAATCCGGACCCGGCCCTGCGGCAGGGCATGCCGGTGACGGTGCGGCTGCGACCGAGCCGGCGGCGGTTGCCGCGAACAAATGAGGAGCCATGGCCTCGCCGCTCATCCGCTGGCCAATGTCACCAAGCGCTTCGGCGATCCGACCGCGCTCGACAGTATCAGCGCCGCGGCGAGCGGCGGGATGTCACCGGGCTGGTCGGTCCGGACGGCGCCGGCAAGACGACGCTGATCCGGCTGATGGCCGGCCTGCTCGCGCCGAGCGAGGGCAGCATCGAGGTGCTGGGCTTCGACACCCGCACGGAGGCGCAAGCCGTGCAGATCCAGATCGGCTACATGCCGCAGCGCTTCGGCCTCTACGAGGACCTGACGGTCCAGGAGAATCTCGAGCTCTATGCCGATCTGCGCGGCCTGCCCGATGACGAGCGCGCCGAGACCTTCAAGACGCTGCTCGCGCTTCACCGATCTCGCGCGGTTCACCGCGCGCCTCGCCGGCAAGCTCTCGGGCGGCATGAAGCAGAAGCTCGGCCTCGCCTGCGCCCTGATCCGCACGCCGCGGGTGCTGCTGCTCGACGAGCCGAGCGTCGGCGTCGATCCGATCTCGCGCCGCGAGCTGTGGCGCATGGTGAGGAGCTGAAGGGCGAGGGCATCGCCGTGATGTGGTCGACCGCCTATCTCGACGAGGCCGAGCGCTGCGACAGCGTGCTGCTGCTCAACGACGGCAAGCTGCTGTTCGCGGGCCCGCCCGGCGAGCTGACCGGGCGCGTCGCCGGCCGCGTGTTTCTGCGCGACGGGCATTCAGGGGCCGAAGCGCGCCGCGCTCGGCGGGGCTCTCGACAGCCACTGACGGTCGACGGCGTCATCCAGGGCGATGCGATCCGGGTGGTGACCAAAGCTGGCGCCGCACCAGCGCCGGCGATCTTCGTGCCGCGCTTGGCAAGGCATTGCCGGAAGCAAGATCGCGCCGACCGCGCCGCGCTTCGAGGATGCCTTCATCGACGTGCTCGGCGGCGGGCCGGGCGGGCAATCGGCGCTTGCGGAGACCGTCGCGCCGGCAGGACGGCCGACGGCCTGTGATCGAGGCCCGCGGCCTGACCAAGCGGTTCGGCGACTTCACCGCCGCGGACGACATCACCTTCGCGATCCGCGCGGCGAGATCTTCGGCCTGCTCGGCCCGAACGGCGCCGGCAAGTCGACGACGTTCAAGATGCTGTGCGGCCTGCTGCGGCCGACGCGCGGCGAGGGCCGCGTCGCGGGTTCGATCTGCGGCCGGCGCCGCGGGCGCCCGCACCGGCTCGGCTACATGGCGCAGAAATTCTCGCTCTACGGCGATCTCAGCGTCGGCCAGAACCTCGAATTCTTCGCCGGCGTCTATGGCCTCGGCGGCAGGGCCAAGCGCGACAAGGTCGCGCGCATGATCGAGACCTTCGATCTGAAGCACTATCTGGGCGCCACCGCCGGCGAGCTGCCGCTCGGCTTCAAGCAGCGGCTGGCGCTCGCCTGCGCGGTGATGCACGAGCCGGAGGTGCTGTTTCTCGACGAGCCGACCTCGGGCGTCGATCCGATCACGCGCCGCGAGTTCTGGTCCCACATCAACGGCCTGGTCGAGAAGGGCGTCGCGGTGATGGTGACGACCCATTTCATGGACGAGGCCGAATATTGCGACCGCATCGCGCTGATCTATCGCGGCGAGATCGTCGCGCTCGGCTCGCCCGACGAGCTCAAGGCGAGGGCGGCAGCGCGAGGGCGTCCCGATCCGACGCTGGAGGACGCCTTCATCGCGCTGGTCGAGCAGCCGAGGCCGGGCGGGAGGAGCGGCATGACCGACGCCACGTCGCCCCCTCAGCCGCGCCGCATCCGCGCCGCCGCCGGCAGGCCGCGGCCGGCGCTTCGCGGCGCTGCTCGTCAAGGAGGTGCTGCAGATCGTGCGCGATCCGAGCAGCATCCTGATCGCCGTCGTGCTGCCGCTGATCCTGCTGTTCCTGTTCGGCTACGGCGTCTCGCTCGACGCCGATCACGTCAGATCGGCGTTGCGGTGGAGGCGACCAGCGAGCCGGGGCAAAGCCTTGCCGCGGCTTTCCGCGCCTCGCGCTTCTTCGATGTGCGTGAGGCGCAGACCGGCGCGCATTCGAGCCGCTGCTGGTCGCGGGAACCATCCGCGGCATCGTGGTCATCCCCGCGCCATTTCGGCGAGGAAGCGGCGCAGCAATGTCAGCCGGCAAGATCCAGGTCATCATCGACGGCACCGATCCGAACACCGCAAGCTTCGTGCAGAACTATGCGCAGGGCGTCTGGAGCAACTGGATCGCCTCGCGCGGCGCACCGCCGGCGCGCCGGCCATCGGCCTTGAGCCGCGCTTCTGGTTCAATCCGGAGCTGCGAAGCCGCTATTTCCTGGTCCCCGGGCGTGGTCGCCATCATCATGACGCTGGTCGGCACGCTGCTGACCGCGCTGGTCGTCGCGCGCGAATGGGAGCGCGGCACGATGGAGGCGATGATGGCGACGCCGATCGCGACGCTCGAGCTGCTCCTCGGCAAGCTGATCCCCTATTTCGTGCTGGGCCTGGCGGCCATGGCGCTGTGCGCCGGCATCGCCGTCTTCCTGTTCGGCGTGCCGTTCCGCGGCTCGTTCCTGGCGCTGCTGGCCATCTCCGCGGCCTTTCTGTTGCCTGCATTCGGCCTGGGGCTGCTCATCTCCTCGGCGCAAGAACCAGTTCGTCGCGTCGCAGGTGGCGCTGCTCGTCCGGCTTCCTGCCGGCCTTCCTGCTGTCGGGCTTCCTCTTCGAGATCACCTCCATGCCGAAGCTGATCCAGCTCCTCACCTATATCGTGCCCGCGCGCTATCTCATCCCCAGCCTGCAGACGGTGTTTCTCGCCGGCGATATCTGGCCGCTGTTCCTGCAGGAACGCGGCCATGCTGGCGATCGGCAGCGTGTTTCTCTCCTCACCGTCCGCTCGACCCGAAAGAGTCTCGAATCATGTGGCGCCGGCTCAGCGCCCTGATCGTCAAGGAGCTGCTCGCCGTGCTGCGCGATCCGCGCGGCCGCATCATCCTGATCGTGCCGCCGCTCGTGCAGCTGATCCTCTTCGCCTACGCGGCGACGCTCGAGGTCACGAACATCGATATCGGCGTGCTCAATCGCGATGCGGGGCGCTGGAGCGCCGAGCTGATGCAGCGGCTCGACGGCGCGCCGTCATTCCGCAGCATCGTGCCGATGTCCCGGCTGGAGCAGGCGCGCGAGGCGATCGATAATCGCCGGCGTGATCGCCGTGCTCAGCTTCGACCAGGATTTCTCGCGCCATATCGCCGCGCATGAGCCGGCGCCGATCCAGGTCGATCCTCGACGGCCGGCGCTCCAACGCGGCGCAGATCGTGCTCGGCTATCTGACCGCCATCGCCAATAGCGTGTCGCAATCCATCGCAGCTCAATGCCGACGAGCACGCAGGGCAGCGATGACGGCGCGATCGTGGCGCGGCACTGGTTCAACCCCAATCTCATCTATCTGTGGTTCACCGTGCCGAGCCTGATCGGCACGCTCGGCCTGCTCATCGCGCTCGTCGTCACGGCCTGTCGGTCGCGCGCGAGCGCGAGCTCGGCACCTTCGACCAGCTCATGGTTTCGCCGCTGAGGGTGCACGAGATCCTGATCGGCAAGATGATCCCGCCGCTGATCATCGGCGTGGTTCAGCAGTCGGCCTTCCTGCTGGTGGCGGTGTTCTTCTTCCAGGTGCCGTTCCGCGGCTCGCTGATCCTGCTCTATATCGGCATCGTGTTCTTTCTCGCCTCGGTGATCGGCGTCGGCCTGTTCATCTCGTCGCTCGCCATGACCCAGCAGCAGGCCATTCTCGGCGCCTTCCTGTTCGTCGCGCCGGCGATCCTGCTGTCGGGCTTCGCCACGCCGATCGAGAATATGCCGCATTGGCTGCAGGTGGTGACGCTCGTCAATCCCTTGCGCCATTTCCTCGTCATCGTCCGCGGCGTGTTTCTCAAGGCGATGCCGGCCGGCGAGGTTGCCGCCAATATTCTGCCGCTCATCGCAATCGCAGTGTTTACCCTATCGATTGCAGCCTGGCTTTTCAGGCAACGGATGGAATGAGCGGCAGAATATTTGCGGCGCATCCGGCGAGGTTGCGTCGTGTCTCAATTTGCATTTCAGCTATGGCGGCGAAGCGGCAGTCGATGATCGAATAACGTCGTTCGACCGACGCCTCATCTCGGACGTCACGCTTGTTTCTTTTCGTGACGCAACTCTCGAACCTATCTTTCGCCGCAAATCCACGTTTGCAGCGGTGTCCCTATCCGGTCACCTCTTTGATCAGTTGGAGAGACCTCGGTCCGCTGACATACGTGCTGCCCGACTCGAAAAACCGACGTTTGCGATTGACTTCCCGTGTCAAGCCGATGCGCCGACTGCTACCGATGGTCCCGATCGACCGTACTGCCGTGCCGAGCCAGAGAGGTCCGGTGGCACAAAGATCGACGCCGTCATAACCCATGTCGATATGCATGGCTTTCGCCAGGCGCCCGGGACCGCGGGCTATGTCTCGAATGCGGGTCGTATTGCGAAAGCGCTTCATCATGTCGATCCCTCGAGAGGTTCTAAGGCACGCAGGAGCACGCCGGCTCCGATGCCCGGTACCTCGCTGGTAACGTTCACCATAAACGATGAGCCATAGGTAAAATAGACGTGGCAATGGCCACGACCGAGAAATAGGGACCGATTGCCTGGCGTCTTGCCTCGAAACGCGTGGCCGGCGGCATCGCCCGGCGGATAACCTTCAGTTTCGACTATGCGACCACTTAACCTCCCCACCGGTAAGTCATGGACCAGCGTCTTGCCGATGAGATATCGGGCAAGTTCAATGGTATCCGCGGGGAGGTCTTGCCGACGAAGCCGCTTAACGCTGGAACGAGAATGTTTCATGAATGCGAATAGCCTTCAGGTGGCGTCGCGGGTGTGGTGGGAAATTGAAGGCTGCGTAGTCTCCGGGTGTTCAACCCAAAACAATTCCGGCCTTGAAGCGCCGGTGGAGACCACGCAATGCCAAGCAATATCACGAAGCTCGCGGCGCAGCAGCCGGCGGCGATGCGCTCCGGGTAACGAACAGCGTCAACTCTCCATTCACCAACCCATGAGTTCGGGGCCGCGAAGTTGTTCCCGCTGCCCGCGCCCGCAATACACTCGCTCGCAGTCGCTTCCCCGAAGGGGCGCCGGGCTTAAGACCGACTTGGCCTTACGGGGAAGGATCGCGGTGCCTGGGTAAGTCCGCGTGCGATGGCCGCCTGGCGACAGGAGCCACATGCGCGGCGGGAGTAACGGTCCCAAGCCCAGGGGTTGCGGCTTCGCCCACCATGCGGCTGGGATGCCCATGGTTGCAGGTCCGGCCTATGCAGAACCCGCGGGTTCGACAGCGCTGCCCCGCCGCCCGGCCCTCGCGAGGGGCTCCGCGGCGCCGCCGGCGTGTTGGTGAGTGGCCGGGATCATCCCCGGCTTCGCAAGCCGATGCGCGAGATCGCCCGCAGCCGCGACTGCGGGGATGGTGGAAATGGAGAGCTTGTCGAGGCAAAGCCCGCCCGCATGGCCGTTCCATGAGCAAAGAAGGGATTGCAGAGCCGCCGCCAGAATATCGCCGCGCGTGGGCAGCCGAGAGGCTGACACTAACTATACGGACCAGCCTCACGGCTGCCCGCGCCGCCCCTTAGGGGGTGGATCAGGTGCATGATCCCGCAAAAGCCTGTCCTCGCGAAGGCGGGGATGGGAACCGGTTTTGCGGTAAAGATCATGCCCAAACAAAGACCGCAACGCCTCGCGGGTCCGCCCGGCGAGGGGCTTGGTGTTGGGTGACGGACTCCCTCTCCCAATGGGAGAGCGACTGTCTTTCCAGTCAAGCGGTTTGCCATGGTTTTTGGTCTCTGAGGATGGCGTTTAGGATGGTGAGGAGCTTTCGGGCGACAGCGATGAGCGCCACCATTTTCGGCTTTCCGGCGGTGGTGAGGTGATGGAAGAAGCTCTTCAGGACGGGATTGTGCCGGCTGGCGACCATCGCACCCTGGAGGAGCGCGGTGCGCACGGTTGCCCTGCCGCCGCCGATGAAGCTCTTGCCGCGCCACTGTCCGGACTGGCGGGTCCAGGGCGCAAGGCCTGCGAGAGCGGCGATCTCTTTGCGGGTCAGCCGGCCAAGCTCGGGCAGCTCGGCAATGAGCATGCGGGCGATCACCGGTCCGACGCCTGGGACGGAAGCGAGCAGGTCTTCCTTCTCGCGCCAGGCGGGCGATGCGCGCATGGCCTCATCGATATCGGTATCGACGCTGGTCAGCTCCTTCTCCAGCGCCTTGATCAGCCGGGCGATGCTCTTCTTCAAGCGCTTGGCACTCGCGCGGCTTTCGCGCTGGCGCTCGGCGCCGATCATGGCGATGATCTGCCGCCGCCTGGCAATGAGATCGGCGAGCAGCTGGGTAGCCTCGTCCGGGAGCGGCCGCGGCTCAGGGGCGACCGCCTCGGCGAAATGAGCGATGACGGCGGCATCGATCGGATCGGATTTCGCCCTCTTGCCGAGCGCCTTGGCGAAGGCGCGGATCTGCGCGGGATTGACCACCGCCAGCGGCGGTTTGGCGGCCGCCAGGCTTGCTGCGACGACCCCCTCGAAGCCACCGGTCGCCTCCAGGGCCACCAGATGCGGGGCAACGGCCCTCAGCCGAAGCACCAGTTCCTCCAGACCGGCAGCGTTGCGCGTCACGGTGAAAACCTCGCCGCTAGGACGAAGCGCAATATCCAACCGATCCTTCGAGACATCGATGCCGACGATGACAGATCCCATGACGACCCTTCCTTGCCTAATCGGGCTCGCTCTGCGGCCCCGGCGACTGTTCGGGTTCGATGGAAGAACGGACGGGGTCTCTTGCTCTCCCACGGTCTTGATGGACCCGAGGGCTGTCGGACTCCCGCCCGCCACCGCGACACGGAGGTTATCCGAGTCGCCAGAATTCAAGTTACAAGGGTTGGGGTGAGGGGATACAGACTATCGATTATGAACTCCATGGCAACGCCAAAACCCCTCACCCGGCGCTTCGCGCCGCCCTCTCCCGCCGGGAGAGGGCCGTTCGCTGCACTCGGCCGGTGATGACCACAAGGAGAGGGGGCGGCGCAGCGATCGCGGATAGGCCAATAGAGCCCGGCTCTCGGCTCGCGCTCGCCTGTCCCGGCCCGCGAGCCGGGAGCTGGGGAGACGAGGAGAGAGCAACGTGCAGAAGCCTGCGGCAAATCCGGGTCAGGTGATGGCCCCCACCTCCCCCTTCTCATCCGCGCAGGCGTCGAACTCCACCTCCACCGTGGCATGCGCCACGCCGAAGCGCTGCATCAGCCGCTGCTTGACCTCGGCGGCGATGCGCTCCGGGTGACAGGCTTCCACGACGCGCACATGCAGCGTCACCATCGGCCGCTCCTGCGTGATCGACCAGGCATGAATGTGGTGGACGTCCTCGATGGCGGTAAAAGCGCCGCAGAGGTCGCGCGCGATCTCGCGGGTATCGATGCCGCTCGGCGTGCCTTCGAGCAGGATATGCCCGCTGTCGCTGACCACGCGCCAGGCCGAGCGCAGGATGATCAGCGCCACCAGCACCGACAGGATCGGGTCGATCGGCGTCCAGCCGCTGACCACGATCACGATCGCGGCGGCGATCGCGGCGACGGAGCCGAGCAGGTCGCCCATCACATGCAGCGCCGCCGCCCGCACGTTGAGATTGTTGCGGTCGCCGCCCTGGAGCACCCAGAATGCGGCGATGTTCACGGCGAGCCCGCCGAGCGCCACCCAGAACATGATGCCGCCGAGGACCACCGGCGCGCCCTGCAGACGGTGCGCCGCTTCCATGACGATCCAGCCCGCGATGGCGAACAGCGCCAGGCCGTTGGCGAAGGCGATCAGCACCGAGAAGCGGTCATAGCCATAGGTGCGCCGCCAATCCGCCGGACGCCGGGCAAGGCGGAAGCCGTACCAGGCGAGACCGAGGCTGGCGCAGTCGGTGAGCATGTGCCCCGCATCGGCGAGCAGGGCGAGCGAGCCGGATATCAGGCCACCGGCGAGTTCGGCGAACATGAACAGGGCGGTGAGCAGCGCGGCGATGCCGACACGGGCTTCGCTGGCGCCGTGGCTATGGTCGTGGCCGGCCCCGTGCGCATGGCGATGGCCCTGGGCGGCACGCGCCGCGGGGCCATGATGATGGGGGTGCGGATGGTGATGATGTCGCGTCATGCGCATAACATAGCGATCCGGCGCCGCGCGCCAAGGGCCATTGAATTTACCGATAAAGACGGGAAGGCCCGAACTCTGCTAGCTTACGGTACATTTTTGGGCACGCTGGAGTGGCGCTGGGAGAGCGCTGGAGGTCAAAAAATGGGGAAATTGCGGATCGCACGCAGCTGGTATCACCCGATCGCCATCATCAGGTCGCTGATGCTGCGGCCGCGGGTTTATAGCGGCGCCTTGGCCGGGCTCGCCGCCTATTTCGCCTGTCCCGCAGCCTGGCCGGGCACGGTGCGGCTTTCTGTGGCCTGGGATGTCGGGGGGCTGGTCTATCTGTTCTTCGCCTTCCGCCTGATGATCGTCTGCCGCGCGCAGCACATCAAAGCCGCGGCCGCCCTTCGCGATGACAGCCGCCTGGTCATTCTCACCATTATCCTGCTGAGCATCAGCGCCAGCTTTGTTGCCATCGCGCAGCTCATCGGACACGCCAAAGAGCCCTCGATCTCCGGCGTGGAAAAGGCGTTCCTGGCCGGTCTTGCCATCGCGACCATCGTCATTTCCTGGAGCGTGACGCAGGTCGCCTTCACCCTGCATTACGCGCACGACTATTATCTGCCCGAGGACGGCGGCGACGCGCAGGGCGGGCTGATGTTCCCCGGCTGCGATGTGCCCGACTATTGGGATTTCCTGTATTTCGCCACCTCGATAGGCGCGACCTCGCAAACCTCCGATACCACGATACGGTCGAGCAGCCTGCGACGGCTGGTGACGCTGCACGGCGTGATCGCGTTCTTCTTCAACACCGCCGTGCTGGCGCTGACGGTGAATATCGCCGCGAGCTTGGCGTGAGGCAAAGGGCGCTCGGCCGGTGTTGCGTCGCCAACGCTCGATTCCAGGCGTCAGCTCGCAAGCGTTTGGAAAGACGCAACACCGACAAGGAACCGCCAGACGTAAGGCGAACCGACAAACCGTCGCCGGTGCGCAGGACGACGGCGGCGACCGCTGGTCATGGCGGCTTTGATGCGTTGGGCAATGATCGGTGCAATCTCCAGAAGCGTCGCGCGCGGCGCGGCCGATCACTCCATTCGATGGCGCGCCACGGCCGCATCATCCCAGGCGAGGCCGTTGCCTGGCCGATCGGGAACAAGCGCATTGCCGTCTTTGATCTGCAACGGCTCCCGCAGTAGGGGCGCGGCCCAATCGACATATTCGAGCCAATGGGCCGTCGGCGTTGCGGCGAGCAAATGCGCGCTCACCTCGGGAAACAGATGCGAGGACATCTCGATGCCATGCGCCGCCGCCAGGCCCGCCGCATGCCGCCATCCCGTTACCCCGCCGATGCGTTCGAGATCCGGCATGACGTAGTCGCAAGCGCCGGCATCGAGCGCGGTTGCCATCGCCTGCGGGCCGGAGAAATTCTCCCCGATCTGAATCGGCGTCACGGTTTCAGCCGCGAGCTTGGCGGCACCGGAATAATCGTCATGGCGGATCGGCTCCTCGATCCAGTAGACGCCTTCACCATCCAAGGCGCGACAGCGAAGCTTTGCCTCGGCGACGGTCAGAGCCTGGTTGAAATCGACCATCAGCGCAATGTCGCCCGGCAGGCGCTTTCGCACGGCGCGGACGCGCGCGAGATCTTCGGCCAGAGCCGGATAGCCGAGCCTCAGCTTGACGGCTCGGAAACCGCCTTCGAGCAACGCGACGGCTTCCTCCGCCGCCGCCTCGGGCGCCATCAGGCCGAGCCCATTGCTGTTATAGGCCGGCACCGGCCTTGGCCCCGCGCCGAGCATCGTCGCAAGCGGCAGCCCGTGAGCGATGGCCAGCGCGTCCCAGGCCGCGACGTCGATGCCCGCAAGCGCCATGCGCACGATGCCCTGAACACCGATCAGCCGAAAGCGCTTCTGCAGCTTGGCGGCGATGTCGAGCGGAGCCACCGGATCGCCCTTGATGAACTCCAGCGCCTGGGCAAGCATTTTCGCGACCGCCGGTCCCACGCTCGCAAAATAACAGAAAAGGTAGGACCGGCCGGTGATGCCTTCCTCAGTCTCCAGATCGACCAGCAGCAATGCCGCTTCCCTGATCGTATCGGCGCTGGTGCCGAGCGGCAGAGCCATCGGGACCGAAACCGGCACGGCGCGAAGATCGCGGATGGTGAGCTTTACGGCCGGCACCTTACGCCCCCGCCCTGCCCTGCGCGTGCGGCGCCAGAATGTCGGCGACGGCGCGGTTGCAGGGCGTCGGAACGCCGGCCTCCCTGCCGAGCGCGACCGCGCTGCCGCTCAGCCACGGCACTTCGAGCGGATTGCCGCGTTCCAGATCGGTATGCATGGATGCGGTCATCGCGGCAGGCAGCGTATCGGCAAAGGCGAGCCGGTTCTCGGCAAAGTTCGCCGGCAGGTCGATACCCTTGGCGCGCCCCACGGCTTCGACCTCGCGCATCAGATCGAGAAAGAAAGAACGCGACTGCGGATTCTCCCGAACCGGTCCGATCGGCAGCCTGACCGTGGCGGTGGCGCCGGACATGCCGACGAGAAAAACGAATTTTTCCCAGATCGCGCGGCGTATGTCGGCGCTCAGCTCGGCATTGATCCCGGCGGCTTCGCATGCCTTGAGGAAGGCTTCGGCGCGCGCCGAGCGGCTGCCGTCGAATTCGCCGAAGACGAGGCGCGCCAGCTTGCCGGTATGAGTGATGACGCCGGGTTCCTTGATCGACACCGAAATATAGCAGACGCCGCCGAGCAATGGCCCCTCGCCGACGACGCCGCGCAGGGTCTCGTCCTTTTGCACGCCGTTCTGAAAGGACACGACCGCCGCACCGCGCTCGGCCAGCGGCAGGATCTGGCGCGCCGCCTGCTCGGTGTCCCAAAGCTTGACGCCGATCATCACCAGATCGACCGGACCGATGGTCAGCGGATCGTCGGTCGCCTTGACGTCCTGCACATGCATATCGCCAAGCTCGCTTTCGACGCGAAGCCCGTGCTCGCGCATGGCGGCGAGATGCCGTCCGCGCGCGATAAACGTGACGTCCGATCCACTGAGAGCGAGGCGGGCGCCGAAATAGCCACCGATCCCGCCCGCACCCATCACCGCGATGCGCATGCAATTCTCCATCGATTGCCCTAAGCCTGAATGTGCCGCCGAGGTGCTGTTCTAAATCGTCCGCCCGCCATCGACCTCAAGAATGACGCCGGTCAGAAACGCCGCCTCGTCCGAGGCGAGGAATAGCGCTGCGTTCGCCAGATCCTCCGGCGTGCTCAGGCGGCCGAACGGCACGCTGGCGATGAATTTCTGGCGGTTCTCCGGCGTGTCCGGCAGGCCCATGAAGGTCTCCAGCAGGGCCGTGGCGCCAATCACCGGGGCGAGCGCGCAGACCCGGATGCGGTCGGGCGCGAGGTCGATGGCGAGCGACTTGGTCATCGAATGAACCGCGCCTTTCGAGGAATTGTACCACGTCAGGCCAGGGCGCGGCCGGATGCCCGCCGTCGAGCCGATATTGATCATCACGCCGCCGGATTGGCGCTGCCGCCAATGCGGGACGATGGCCTTGGTCATGTGAAAGATCGACAGCACATTGATCTCATAGACCTTGCGGAAGGTCGCCTCATCGACATCGAGCAGCGGCTGGTTCTTATGCGACCAGCCGGCATTGTTGACGACGATATCGACGCCGCCGAAGGCTTCGATGGCGCGCGCGACGGCGGCATTTACGTCTTCGGCTTTGGAGACATCGCATTTGATGGCGATGGCGGCCTCGCCCAGCTCTTCGGCAACGGCCTTGGCGCCGGCCTCGTTCATATCGACGATCGCGACCTTGGCGCCTTCCTTGGCGAAGCGCCGCGCGATGCCTCGCCCGAAGCCAGAAGCCGCGCCCGTCACAATGCTGCGTTTCCCATCCAGTCGCATGGGCCTGTCCTCTTGTTTCCGTCTACGATCGCGCTCGGTTTGCGGCCAAGTCTATAGCTGTGACGGGGTGGGGAGAAGCAGGGATATCGGCATGGTATTCGGGGGACCTTTGGAACTGCAGGGTTCCAACGCGGGGATTGGCGAGCTTTACTTGTTCAATAAAAAAATAAACTGAATGACAAATCATCCTACAATTTGGATTGCGAAGGTCATTTCAGAGGGCATCCCATGACGAGGGAAGAGACTATTGCGCTTTGGCAAGAATGCGAAGATGCGCGTACCGCAAGGCTAGAAAACGGCAAGTCTGAAGACGAGGCTCACGAAGCAGCGAAAACAATCTGGAATGCTTGGGCCGCCGAATTGATTAAAGAACGCAAATTGTTAGAAGTGGACGACTTATTCAAGACAAGCAAGTTTAATTATGAGACTGAAGGCTACGTTGCCCCAGAAACGTGTGGAAGTAATGAAGCTACCACTGTGTGGCTTGAACGAGCTAGTGGATCGAATCTAACGTTTGGTGCCCGCGCCTGACGGCGGCGATGATGCGATCCGGGTCTTTGGTCCAAACGAAGCGTTTTGCTGTTTCGTTGCTCTCGGCAATGAAGCGTTTGATGGCGGCCTGCAACTCGACGACGGAGCTGAACACACTGCGTTTGAGCCGTCGCTTGGTCATCCTGGCGAAAAATCCCTCCACTGCATTGAGCCAGGAACAGGACGTCGGCGTGAAGTGGAACTGCCAGCGTGGATGCCGGTCGAGCCAGGCCATCACCTTCGGATGTTTGTGAGCGGCGTAATTGTCGAGAATGGCGTGAATGACCTTACCCGCCGGAACCTGGACCTCGATGGTGTTGAGAAAGCGGATGAACTCCTGATGACGGTGGCGCTGCATATTCCGCCCAGTCACGGTTCCATCGAGGATGTTGAGGGCAGCAAAAAGCGTTGTCGTGCCGTGCCGCTTGTAATCGTGCGTCATGGTTCCGCATCGCCCCCTCTTCAGCGGCAATCCCGGCTGGGTGCGGTCGAGCGCTTGGATCTGGCTTTTTTCATCCACGGATAGAACGAGCGCATGGGCGGGCGGCGCCAGATAAAGCCCGACAATATCCCGGAGCTTCTCGACAAACTGCGGGTCCTTGGAGAGCTTGAACTGGCGCACCCGGTGAGGCTGAAGGCCATGGCTGCGCCAGATGCGCAGCACCGAACTTGGCGAAATTCCCGCCGTTTTGGCCATGGCGGCGGACGTCCAGTGCGTCGTCTCGCCGGGCGGGGGACCTTGGGTCAGCTCAACAACGCGTGCGACGGTTTCCTGTGGCAAAGGCGGCTTGCGAGAGGGGCGCGTCTTGTCCCGCAAAAGCCCCTCAACGCCTTCCTGCATGAAACGCTCTTGCCAGCGCCAAACGCAGGTCTTGGCTTTGGAGATTCGCCGTATGATTTCGACGGTCCCCAAGCCGTCATGGCTGAGAAGAATGATCCGGGCCCGCCAGACATGTTTCTGCGGCCGGTTGCGGTCCACAACGATCGCCTCCAGACGAGCGCGATCCTCAGCGGTGACATCAAAAGAAATTCCCGTGCGCATCCCGTTGGATTCGCATGGTTCGCACCAGAGCGGAATCCCAATTCGGATTCTTATGTTAGGTGCGATCCACTAGGGTTGATTTTTATGGATTCAAATTCGAAAGCAGGACAAATTGCAAGAGCTTTATCTTCCCAGGCCAGGCCATATTCGGAGAATCCAAGAAATACACAAATAGAAGGATATTGAAACCTTCTGTAACATTTCTCGACAGAGTGCGTTTTGACGGGGCGATGTTTCTTTTGGACGCAGTTTTTGACTGGGCGCACTTTGAAGGATCTGTAGGCTTCGCGGCTACCCATTTTCGCGACATAGCAAGGTTTGATCAGTGCGTCTTCTCTGGAACTACGTGGTTCCACCATGCTTTATTCGATAACGATGTTTGGATGGGCCAGGTTAAGTTTCGAGGGTATACTGATTTTTACAAAGCAAAATTCGATCAGCAGTCTTCATTTTACGGGATTCAATCCGACGGCGCTTTTATTTTGAATGCCGTGTTTTTTCGGACGATACCGGATTTTACGCAGGCAAGCTTTCAAGGGACGCCCCGTATCGATAGCGCCATAATTCCACCAATGGAATTCTTTCCGACATTGGAGGCAACAGTGGCTCAAGATTTACAGGCCCGATATCGAGCAATTCGGCAGCTCGCTATTGCCGGACATGATCACGAAAGTGAAGCGAAGGCTTTCAAAGCCGAGATGCGTGCAAAGCGAGGTACCGAGCATAAATGGTGGCACGCGCCTTTTTGGTTCGGAGTTATCTACGATGCGTTATCGGACTTCGGCCAATCGATAATGCGGCCGTTTTGGATATGGGGGCTTTCAATCTTGGTCTTTAGCGCCGCTTATCTTGCTCATGCCGGTAAGCTCGCGACATGGTCCGCGTCATGCGCGGATGGTACGCCATATTGGCTCAAGTCCCTTGTCTTCGCCTTGAAGAATGCAATCCTATTTGTGAGCTGGGACCGCGAGCAAGTCCGATCCGCTTATGCTTGCCTTTATGACCTGCAGCCATCGACCACTGAATTTGTCGTACCCGTAACGAACGCTCTGATACAGACTGGCCAAAGTGTATGGAGCGCAATCTTGATTTTTCTGTTCCTCCTTGCCGTGCGAAATCAATTTAAGATCAAATAGTGAGGGAGTAAAATTTCGCTTGGTGCTATCTCCGATGGCCGAGGCTGCGGGGCAGCACAATCCCCTACCAAACACGTGACGCGGCGTGATCATGCGGACTATGCTAAGCTTGGCGTCGTTCACGCAAACGAGCTTTGGAGTCCCGCATGGACGACCCCGCCCGATCTCCCGCGGCTTCCGGTCCCGCCGGCCGCAAACGGATCAGCAAAACCGCGTGCCGCCGGGGCAATATGTCACCAAGGACTTCCCCGTGCTATCGGCCGGGCCGACGCCGACCGTCGCGCGCGAGACCTGGAGCTTTGCGCTGCAGCTCGGCGGCTCGCTGCTGGCGAAATGGAGCTGGGCCGAATTCCAGGCGCTGCCGCAGACCACGCTGAAGACCGACATCCATTGCGTAACGAAATGGACCAAGTTCGACACCGACTGGCGCGGCGTCAGCTTCGACGATCTGATCGAAGCCGCCGGCCTCGACGAGCCGCCCGAGGCCTTCACCATGCTGCATTGCGACGACGGCTATACGACCAACGTGCCGGTCGAGGATCTGATCGGCGGCAAGGCCATGGTCGCCACCCATTATGACGGCCAGCCGCTGACGCCCGAGCATGGCGGCCCGGCGCGCATGCTGGTGCCGCATCTCTATTTCTGGAAGAGCGCCAAATGGATCCGCCGGCTGCGCTTCATCGAGCAGGACGAGCCGGGATTCTGGGAGCAGAACGGCTATCACATCTATGGCGACCCGTGGCGGGAGCAGCGCTATACTGGTGACTGAGCCTGCGTCCCCTAGCCGAAGCCGCCGCGCCGCATCGCCTGGATGCTGGCGACCGTCGAAAGCGTCAAGCTGGAGACGCATCAGGGTCAAGACGCTGGCGCTCAAGGTCCCCGCCTGGCCCGGCCATCTCGCCGGCCAGCATGTCGATGTGCGGCTCACCGCCGAGGACGGCTATCAGGCGGAGCGCAGCTATTCGATCGCCTCGCCGCCCGGCGCCCCGCTGATCGAGCTGACGGTGGAGATGATCGCCGATGGCGAGGTCTCGCCCTATCTGACCGAGGAGGTCCGCGCCGGTGACGTGTTCGAGCTGCGCGGACCGATCGGCGGGCATTTCGTCTGGTCCGAGACAATGGCGGGGCCGCTGGTGCTGATCGGCGGCGGCTCGGGCGTGGTGCCGCTGATGGCGATGCTCCGCCATCGCGCCATGGTGGGGCGTGCTGACCGCGCGCTGCTCATCTATTCCTCGCGCAGCCGCAGCAACATCATCTATCGTGAGGAACTCGACCGGCTCGCCGCGAGCGATCCGTCGCTCTCCGTCATTCACACTTTGACGCGGGCGCAGCCGATGAACTGGACCGGCTATGCGCGCCGGATCGACGAAGCCATGCTCGCCGAAATCGGCATTCCGGCGCTGCCGGACCCGCATATTTTCGTTTGCGGCCCGACGCCGATGGTCGAACGCGCCGCGCAGGCTCTTGTCGGTCTCGGCATCGCCGCCCAGCGCATCAAGACCGAGCGCTTCGGCCCGTCGGGCGGGTGAGGCCGCCCAGGCTGCGCTGAATGGATATTCAGGTCCGGGGTTAACCGTGATCCAGCGGCTTGATGGAGAATTAAGCGAAACTGTGTGACTCAATCTTAGGCTGATTGAGGCTATGTTGGCGTAAATGCGGCTTCAACTCGTGGGGGAGGGGAAGACATGATTGGCTTGATCATTGGCGTTCTTCTTGGCGTCGTTATCATCGTCATGGCGCCGGTTCTGCTGCCAGAACGTTTCAGGACAATAATTCCCAGCTTTGCGCTCCGGCTCTTCGGCGCTCTCGTCATTCTCTTCGCCCTGGCATCCACCTCATTCGTCTATGTGCCGGACGGCCACTCCGCCCATCTCTTCCGCGTCTATCTGGGCCGCTCGCTGCCGCCGGGCAAAATCGTGGCCACCGACGGCGAGAACGGCCCGCAGGCGCGCCTTCTCGCGCCCGGCTTCCATATCGAGCCGCTCATCAACGTGCTCTACACGGTCGATACCTCGCGGCCGGAATTCGAAGTGCAGCAAGGCAAGGTCGGTATCCTGACGGCAAAAGACGGTGCGCCCCTGCGTTTCGGCCAGACTTTCGCCGATCCTTTTCCGCCTGAGTTCGGCAACAACATGCTCGATGCGGAGCTTTTCCTGACGAAAGGCGGCCAGCGCGGACCGCAGCTCAGCATCCTCACGCCCGGCCGCTACCGGCTCAACCACTATCTCTGGAATGTCGAGCTGATCGATGCCGTCGAGGTGCCCGCCGGTTTCGTCGGTGTCGTCAAGTCCAACGTCCACGCCGCCGTCGATTTCGGCACGCTCAAGGCCGAAAAGCCCGCCAATTGCGCAACACTGGATACGGAGGAGAACCGCAGCGAGCAGCATATCGATGCGCCCGTCGTGCCGGTCGGCTGCATCGGCGTCTGGTCCAAGGCGCTGCAGCCGGGAAAATATTATCTCAACAAGAACGCCTTCACCATCATCGACATCGACACCCGTGCGCAGGTGTGGACCTATGCGGGCGGCTATACGCGGGCGCAGATCTCGCTCACCGTCGACACCAAGGGCGAGATCGTGCAGAAGCGCACGGAAGAGGAAATCCCTCTCGACGAAAACAATGCCGATCGCGCCATCTTTCTGAAGATGGAGGGGTGGGACGTGCCTCTGGAGCTGCGCGTCGTCGCCCAGGTCGGCCCCAATGATGCAGCCTGCGTCGTCGCCGGCATCGGCACGCTGAAGCAGATCGAGGACCGGGTGCTCACCCCCTCCATCCGCGCCATCACCCGCGATGTGGCCGGCGGCACCTATGAGGTCACGGAACCAAAGGTCGATGAGAATGGCAGGCCCGTGCTCGATGCCGACGGCAAGCCGATCATCATCACCGTCAACCGCCCGACCAAGGTCCTCGACCTGATCAATCAGCGCCCGCTGATCGAGACCGAGATCGAGCGCCGCATCCGGCCGGAGGGACGCAAATCCTGCGTCACCATCCGCGAGGTACGGCTAGGGGAGCCCGCCATTCCGCCGGAGCTTCTGGTTGCCGTGCGCCGCGAACAGCTGGCGACGCAGCTCGCCAAGGCCTTCATCCAGGAGCAGGCCGCGCAGCAGCAGCGCGTCACCTCGGAAAAGGCGAAGGCGACAGCCGATCAGCAGACGCAGCTCGTTCAGTCTGAGATCGAGGTGCAGCGCTCGGTCCAGCTCGCCCAGGCCGCGCGCAATTCCGGTCTCGGCGAGCGCGACAAGCTCGCTGCCATCGCCGAAGGCCAGAAGAAGCAGATGGACGTGCTGGGAGTCGACGCAACGGTCAAGCTGCGCCAGTTTGAGCTGATCCTGCAATTCGCCGAGAAAAATCCCGAAGTGGTCGCGGCGATCTTCAACAATGCGCAAAAATTCGTGCCGCAAGTGAGCGTGGGCCAGACCGGCGACAATATCAGCGGCATGCTCTCGGCGCTCCTCGGAGAAATGCTGAACCGCTCCGGCGTCCAAGCACAGCCCGTCGAACAGAATAAGGGGAACAGGTGAAGACGCCTGCTGCCGTGATCGGCCTGCAGCTCGTTCATCGGCAGATTTTTTTGACGCCTGATTTTTCGGGAATATTGGCGTCCGTCCCCGTCGCCACGGGAGCAGGTTTTTTCCCGATCGCGGTCTAAAAGCCGAGATGCGCCGCAACGCCTTTCAAAGGCTTGGCGCCTTGAGGCGAAAGAATGACAATTGGCGGCACATCCGGGATCGCCGGAATGCCGAGCTGTGCGAGGAGCTCTTCGGTTGCGGCACTCGGTGCCTCGATCAGGGCACTGGCGAGATCGGGTTCCGGCAGCACCCGACATTTGCCTCGCCTCGCCGCCGGGCAATTCGCCAGAGAATTCGCGCTCAGGTCAATATCGCCGCGGCCGGACAAACGATTGGCAGAGGCCGGGATTTGCGTGATCGCGTGATCGACCGAACCGCCGGTTCTTTGAACATGCCGGCGCGGCTTTGCCGCCCAGCTCTCGGAACCGCTCGAAATCACGCCCGCCATGATCAGGATCCAGATCATGGGGTGCCGAGCGAATGTCATCCTTGCACTCCGTTAACGCAGCCGACCTCCTCTATCAGGCAGCGACCGCGTTGCGGAGGAGGCTAGAACTGCGTGACGGTCACTCCGCCGCCCGAGCCGAACTGCTCGACCATAAGGCCGCTCGCAGCGCCTGATTGCTCGATCGACCAGTGATTATTATCGCCGAACTGATTAAGGATCGCTTGCTGCCCGCTGTCGGATTGTGTGATTTCTCCGCTGTTGCCATTGCCATCCTGGAGAATATCGGCTTGCTGACCGCTACCGGTCTGATCGACCTTGGCGCTGTTTCCATTGCCTGTCTGCGTGATGGACGCGGCGTTCTTGTCGCCGAGGCCGGCGGCAACGAATTCCTGCTTGATCGTCGCCGCGTTGTCATGGCCTTGCTGAAGAATTGCCGCAACATTCGCGCCAGCTTCGCCGGTCTGAACGATGGAAGCGGTATCGGCCGAACCGAACTGCGTAATATCCGCCTGATTGTCGATTGACACGCCCTCTTGCGAAATTTCGGCGCTGTCACCTTCGCCGTTTTGTTTAATCGACGCCCGATTGTCCGCGCCCGAGCCGCCTTGATCCACATTCGCCATTTGATCAGCGCCAATCTGCTCGATTGAAACGGCATTGTGAGAGGAGTCGGCCATAGCGCTGTGACCAGGCGCAAGGGCAAACGTCGTTAAAAATGCGAAAAGGAAAATCTTCATGGACGAGCCCGCAGCTTGCGATTGCATCTATCAAACCGAGCGCAACTGGGGGCAGCCGCAAATGGCTGCCCCTGAATGGCGCGCTTAGTTCTGCGTGACGGTTGCGGTAAGTCCGCCGCCGCTTTGAGTCACGGCTAGAGGCGTTGATGTTGCCCGTACCGCCTTGGGAGATAGTGGCGGTATTCAACGTTCCTGTGCCGAACTGCGTGACATCGGAGGTGTTGGTGTTTCCAGTGCCGTTCTGCAGGACCTCGGTGTCGTTGTTAACGCCGCTCTGAGTGACGTTGAGCAAATTCACCGTACCCGCAGCGCCATGCTGGTCCGCATTGACCAGTTGGTCGGTATCGTCCTGGGTGATGTTCGCGGTGTTAGTCGTGCTGTCGCCGCCCTGATGAATCGTGGCGTTCAGATTGGTGCCGGGGACGTTAAGTCCCTGGTCGATTGTCACCGAGCTGGTGTTGCCGCTGCCGTCCTGCGTCACAGCCGCGGACATTCCCGTACCGATCTGGGCGATACTGGACGAGTTGTTATTGCTGTCCGCCAATACTGGAAATGACACAAGCAATGCAAAAGCAGAAGCAACGACAAATGAGCTTTTTTTCATCTTTTTCTCCAAATGTTGAGATATAACACAAACTATACACTTTGTATTATGGGGCTTATGAGCCCCATTGGTTTGAGAGGCAGAACGCCATCCGGCTTCAGTGCCGGAACGCTCCGACTCTCCTTTCATCGCCCTGAGGCGAGAAACCGCGTGAGAATGAACGTCGCCGACTGCTCCCTTCAAAGATCTCATTCCGGTCCGGCGCATGCAGTTCATGTCATCGGCTGGTGTTTGTGTGCACGAACCTTTCCTCGACTTGCGCGACGGACGTTTTCCATCGGTTGGCTGCGGTGGGACGATCATCGGTGCTAGCTACTCCGCCGTATCGCCGGCGGCCGTTCGGGCATCGGCGGTAGCGTCGTAAGCGACGTCTTCCAGCGCGCGGCTTTTGCATCGGTTTGCTCGGAACCCGCTGATAGCGTCGCCGTCACCGTGGCGGCGCTATCGCCTGATGCGCGAGCCGACCGCTCAACGCTGGCTGGGGTTTTTTCCGGCAGCGCGGCGGTTACCGATGCCTTCGCCGGCGGCTGGGCTGCCGAGGCCGTTTTCGTCTCCTGACGCGGCGCAGAGCCCGCTCCGGTCACCGCCGTTTTTTCCGCCGCCGCGACATCCTCGACGTCATACTCCTCCGCTCTGTATTTATCGATCAGCCGGGTTTGCGCCCTCTTATCCGCGAAGGACCAGATATCGAGTGCCGCGCCTTCGACGACCATGGCGTAGACGGCTTTCTCGATGGCTTGCTGGACTGCAAGCTGATCGGGTTCGTTTCTTGTAAAGCCGACTGTGCCCTCTAGAATTTTGTCGACGGCTATGTATTTGAAGACATCTCCCTGCAGGGCGACCGACGCGATCGTCTTGTGGGTCGTCACCGACGCCAGCACCTGGCCGGTCTTGGTGCTGACCGCCCGGAGATAGATCGTAATCGTATCCAGCCGGTAGTTGACGTTGGCGCCGATGCCCAGCAGCCGGGCGCCGATGCCTCCGGTCTGGAGATTCGAGTCATAACCGATGATACCGCCTTCAAAGATGATCCCGGCGAACAGGAGGGGCGGCAGCGCTTTCGGGTTGATCTTCTTTTCCCCGAGATACAGCATGCGCATCTGCGTGACGATATTGCGCTCTTTGAGAAGGTTATCGATCCTCTCGCGCTCGACGACGGTGAACCAACTGCCCTGCCCGACATCCTGCAACGCCTTCACCAGCACCGAGGCCGCCCCTTGCGTCACCGCCTTGGATAGCGTCTGCACCGTATCGATGGGTTTGAACTGCCCTGTCTGGTCGGTATAGTTATAGACGGCAACGACCACTTTTGCCGAAGGCGGCGGAAGATCCCTCAAACTCTGATTGATCTCCGTGATCGGATTCATGACCGGCGGGAGTAGACCCGGGGAAAGCTGTTCCTCGGCGACCTCCTTGGCGCAACCCGCAAGCGCCAAAGAAAGCAGCGCGACGGCTGCGCCCATGCGCCCAAGCTTAGCGATCTCGTGCATTACTGGCTTGCCCCTTCAGGCCTTGAACGCCTTTGAACCGCTGACTGCGAGAAAACATAGCCCCTCCGCAAAAGCGGAGCGCAGGCAAAGGAAGGATGTCCAAATAACTATGGCGTTAGAGTCGGGATAACGATGTTCGTGATCTTTCCGGTGGAGAAATCGGTCACGGTGAGCTGGATCTCGGTGCCGGTATTGAGGAAGGAGACCTGCTGATTGTCGAAAAGAATCGTGCCACTCGGCTGCGCGTTGTCGCCAAAAATCGCATTTGCGACTTCCGAAGCAAGAACTCGAATACAGACGTGACTCCAGCATGCTGAGAAATCGCTCTGTGTTCGTCTGCGTTGTTGAACTCTTGGGTTTGTTGAACTGGTTCTGGCTATTGGCAAGGCCCATAAGATGGCTGGAATTGAAAGGGTCGCCACCGAATGAAGGGTCAATCGGCTTATAAATAAGATCCGCTGAAGCCTGATTGCAAAAGAAGAGCGCAGCCATGCCAGTAAAAATATATGCTTTGTTCATCTTAAAATCCAGCAGCCAGTAATGGCATATCAATGGCTTGCATCTCATCACACCAGAAATTCAAGCAGATGACGAAGCTTAATTTTTGAAAATTTCGGTGATATTATGCGATGCTCAACCTGAAATCTGATGACAATGTGACGAAATCCTACCAAGTCAAGATAACGTCGACCTAATGGACCTTACCGCTATCAGCCGGCCAAGCGGTGGTCAATTGCAACCTTTGCGATCATTAACACATAAATAACGATCTGTGGTTGTTTTGCATCAGTGCGGTCCCAGCTCGGGGCGCCCGTCGCTGCTACACATTGGCCATCAGAATGAAAAGCATGATGATCAGCACGTTCATTTGCTCGGAGACGGAGGCGTAGCCGAGCGGAATGCGCTGCCGGCGCCCTTTCTCGGTCCTGGAGACAGGCTCGCGGGGCAGCGCGGCGCCCAAAGCAGGGCGGCCTCTCACCCATCGCCACACGATGGCGAGGCCGTATCGGGCGTAGCGAAGCAGCGCGAGCGAGCCGAGGCTGAAGCTGCGATAGCGCAACACGAAGCCAAGCCAGACCGCGATGCAGACCCAAAGCAGGGTCGAGAGCAGGTCCCGGAGCACGAACCAGATGAGGCCCCAGAGAATGCCGAGGATGAAACTGACGATCGTCCAAAGGATCGAGAAGACGTCGGCCATAGGCGCCCCTCCGTAGGGCAAAGAGGCTTGCCGCACCGCCACCCGCCTTTACAGGCAAATCTCCGAAATTCTAGGCCTTGCCGGGAATTGGCAACCGCCCGCCACGGCGCGCGGTTCCATCCTAGCGCGGATCGGCGTGAACCCCGCCATCGATCGCTTTAGGGGCGCTGGAGGCTTGCACATATGGAACGATCATCGCTTCGAGGCGGGCGAGACTTTCCGGATCGGAAAGCAGAGCGGCCTTTTCGTTCGGCTTCAGGAGCCGCAGCAATTCCGGAAGATCGGCGGATATTTCGAGCTTTGCCCGGCCCACGGCAAGGCTCGGGGAAATACGCGCCTCGCGCGTGACCGGCTGAAGCTCGATGAGCTGACGATGCAGATGGCGAAGCTGCGGATCGCGCGCAAGCTGCGAGATCGCCTCATGCTTGGAGAAGTCCCGCGCGAGCAGTTCGGCGTGGCGGCGCGCGGAAACACTGATCGCGGGCGGGTGCCGTTCCTCGGGAATGACGAAGACCCCTGCGCTTTTGAAGCGTTCGCCCCATTTGCGGGTCGCCGACGCCGCCGAGAGCGGGCCGGAGAAAGCAAGGCCAAGTGTCGCCGGAAGCAGCCAGAGGAAGAGCGGTAGAGACATTGAAAAGGTGAAGATTCCCAGTCCGATGCCGAGCGTCATGTGCAGGAGGTGGTAGCGCATGACCCAGCTCACCGGCAGCGAGCCGTCGTCGCGCCTCTGTGGATTCCAGCCGCTGTCCCGGCCGCGAATGATGTCGAAGATGGCGGCGGACTGCACGATCATCATCACATGGGCGACGAGAGACGACAGGATCGTCTCCATGATCACGCTTGTGGTCAGACCCCAGACGCCGCCAAAGCCGCGCCGCTTCTCACCATTGAAGAGCGCCACGAGAAGGCTGAACAGCTTCGGCAGCAGGAGCAGCGCCAATGTCCAGAACAACAGGCTGAGCGCGCGTTCGCTGTCCTGCATCGGCCAGGTGGGGAACAGCGTCTGATCGCCGCCGAAATAGATCGGCTTGGCGGTAAGCTGCTGAACCGTCAGGATCAGTGCGGTGGCGAGAAAGATCAGCCAGATCAGCGCCGAGACATAGGCCATGATCCCCATGGCGAGATGCACCCGGCTCATCGGACGCAGCCCTTTCGCGCCGATAACCATGCTGTGCTGCAGATTGCCCTGGCACCAGCGCCGGTCCCGCGTGGCGAAGTCGATCAGGCTCGGCGGGGTTTCCTCATAAGAGCCTTTCAATTCGGGCGCCATGCAGACGCGCCAGCCGGCCCGGCACATCAGCGCGGCCTCGACAAAGTCATGGCTGAGAATCTGGCCGCCGAAAGGCGGTGAGCCGGGAAGCAGCGGAAGTCCGGCCGATTCCGTGAAGGCGTGCACGCGGATGATGGCGTTGTGGCCCCAGAAATTACCCGTCCCGCGATGCCAGAAGGCCAGGCCGGTCGCCATGACCGGGCCGTAGACGCCGCCGGCGAATTGCTGCATCCGGGCAAACAGCGTGTTGCGTCCGATGGTAACCGGAACGGTCTGGATCAGCCCGGCATCCGGCATCCGGTCCATGCAATGGGCAAGCTTCACCAGCGAGGTGCCGGTCATCAGGCTGTCGGCATCGAGGACGACCATATAGTCATAGGCGGGGCCCCAGCGTCGGCACCAATCGGCGATATTGCCGGCCTTCTTGCCGGTGTTCATCGCCCGCCTGCGGTAATAGAGACGCGGGCCCGGGCCCGGTCGCGAACGGGCCGCGTTGAAGGCGGCCTCCTCATGCACCCAGATATCCGGATCGGTGGTGTCGGAGAGGATGAAGACGTCGAAGCTTTCGCCGTGTCCGGACGCCTCCAGCTCCTTCATGGTGGCGAGCGCCATGCCGAAAATGCGTTCGGGCGCCTCATTATAGGTGGCGACAAGGATCGCGGTGCGGCCTTCGGGAAGGGCCGCCGCCTCCTCATCGGTCGGGATCGGCACGATCGACTTCTTGAGCCCGAGCGCGTAGACGAGAAAGCCGGAAAACGCGGTCATGAAGGAGAGCGACAGCCAGGCGATGTTGACCACGAAAAGTCCGATCAGCACCAGTTCCAGCTCGGCATAGCCGCCAACGGCAAAGACCAGGCACAATTCACGCGTGAGATAGGCGGTCAGCAGCGCCGTTCCGGAAAAAACGAAGATGCGCCGAAACACGGCCCGTCTGTCCAGGCGGACATTGCGCCGGTTTGCCCGGTCGAAGCGCCATAAATCCTGCTGAGGAAATTTCTCAGCGGAATTTTCGACCGGTAGGGGCGCCTCGAATGCCGTGTTAGCGTCCTGCATCGGGTTGAGCCTTAAGTTGTCCAGCGATAAATCCAAGTTTCGGAAATCCCTTGACCGCTTTGCCGTAGCTCACAGCGGAGATCCGTCTGCTCAACCCTCCCAGGCTTGAATTCAAAGGTAACGCGCTGTCCCCCGGTCGCCGGATTTTGCCGGACGACGACATTTCGTATTTCGCCGTCGCCAGTGCGCACGTCTGCAGTAAACGGCAACAAATTACATCCATTACATGAACTGCCGATGACGAAATCAATAACAAAGAACCTGACACTTGGATCCGCCATTGCCCCAACGCGCGTCTGCACGGCGTAAGCTTTCGTGCTGCGCACCGGGGGCTCCCAGCCCCAATGAAGCCGATAATGGAAGTAGTGGCTTGCGATCTCTGCCAAGGGCGATTTCGGACGCCAGAATACGATGATATTATCATAAATCTCGCTGCGGCTAGGAACTTCGATGAGGTCGACCGCGCCTTCTCCCCAATCTCCGACCGGCTCCACCCAGACCGTCGGCCTATCGCCGAAACGCGCGTCGATATCCTCATAATCACTGAAGGCCCGCTTGCGCTGCAATAGCCCGAAGCCCTTGGGCCCTTTGTCAACGAAAACGGAATATTGCAGGCGTTCGGGATTGATCAGCGGGCGCCAGATCCACTCTCCGGTTCCGTTCCAGATTTGCAGGCCCTCTGAGGAATGAACATTGGGCCGGTAGTCGTCGAGCCGGGTCGCATCGGCGGTGCCGAAATAGTACATGCTGGTCAGCGGCGCGATGCCGACATGGGTGATGGGCTTGCGCGGAAAAAGCGTGAACTCGACGTCCATCACCGTAGAGCGGCCGGGCTCGACGCGGAACTTATAGGCCCCGGTCAGGCTCGGGCCGTCAAGCAGCGCATAGATCATAAGCTGACGGTCGCCGGGACCGGGCTTGCTGATCCAAAAGCCGCGGAAAAACGGAAACTCTTCGCCGGAGGCCTGAGCCGTATTGATGCCGATGCCTCGTGCAGAGACGCCGAACGCCTGGCCGGATGCAATCGCGCGAAAATAGCTTGCGCCCTGAAAGATAAGGAACGGGTCCTTCGCGTCGGGGCGGTTGATCGGCGCATAGACACGGAGACCGGAAAAACCGGATTGCGAGTCGGCGGGTGGAACAGTGAGGGGCGCGCCAAAATTGAACAGCGACGGTGAATAGGGAAACGGCCGGATCATACCGCCGTCGATCAGATTGATTTCAACGGGGATCTTGTATTGGAAGCCGGTGTGGAAAAATTGCAGCTCGAAAATGCCCGGACCGTCTTTCCAAACCGCTGCCTCCGGCTTGAACCGGATTGCACGGTAGCGCTCTTGATCGAGATCGGCCAATTCCGGAGGAAGCTTAAGCTCAGGCTGCTTGAAAGGCTGACGGGCCAGATTCTCAGCTTTGCTGAATAGCCATTGCTCGGAGAACGCAACGTCACCGCCGGCAGGGGCCGCAGCCTTGGCCTGCGATGCGTCGGGCTGTTGGGCCACGGCATCGTTGTCCGGCAGGCTGGAGGCAAGCGAGTAGGCGCCCGCAAGCTTGATGAAGTTGCGACGATTTATTGAACCTCGGCCTGCCGGCTTCCAGCAGCCGCCCTGTTACAAGAAAGCGGAATACCCGTCAGTTGTCCATGAGAGTCACAGGCCCCGTCTTCGATCCCCCGACGCCTGCGATCTGATTGCCGATTGAGTACTCCTGACCTTTCGGTTCTTTTAGGCGAATTTGAGGCGCGTGCGGATTGCGAAACATCATATCCCCGCCGTGCTTTAGCGCGCCGAATTAAACCCTGCAATATCCTCCTCCAAAAAAGCGCAAAGTGTATTCACGGGACGCACGACGCACGGCGTTTGTTCGGCGCGTTCACGAAACGAAGCCAAGCATGAGCCGGTGCTGTATGCTCAAAAAACTGTGACGCAAAGTTTGTTCCAGGTCATCGCCATTTATGGTCTAGTAGCCGATGCAAAACGTCGCTCCGGGCTTTTTTACGCTCCAGGGATCCAGCGTGAGGCGGATTGCTCGTGTTTTCGATGAGCCGGCCGCGAGCGGACACCCGTCTGGCAGGCGGCCATCTTGAGCACATTCGTTCACGAAGACATATGGCGCCCAAAAACCTTAAGACCTCGCATGAACTCATGAGCTTTCTTTCAATGAGCAGACTTTCGACGCCGCTTTTCTATCTGTTAAGCGCAATCGCCATCACGCTGACGCCGCATCAAGTCTCTGCCGCGGCGGCGCAGCGCGTTCAAATCGATCTTGTCTCGGAACAGGCCGCGGTCAGGCCGGGCGACACCGTGACAATCGCCCTGCGCCAGATGATCACACCCGGCTGGCACACCTATTGGGTCAACCCTGGCGACTCCGGCGAGCCGACGCAGATCGACTGGAAATTGCCACAAGGCGCCTCGGCCGGTCCCATTCAGTGGCCGCTTCCCCATGCCATACCGATCGGACCGCTGATGAATTTCGGCTATTCGGGGGACGTCGTCCTGCTATCCGACATCAAGGTGCCGGCAAGCGCGAGCGGCCAGAGCTTCGATATTGCGGCCGACGTGAAGTGGCTGGTCTGCTCCGACATCTGCGTGCCCGAGGAGGGCGCCGTCAATCTCAGCCTGCCGCTGCTTGACCGCGCCGTGTCGCCTCGCCCGTCTGCCTGGGCGGACCTGATCGCGGCGGCGCGCGAGAAGGTGCCCGTCCCGATGCCCTGGCCCGCGCGGTTCAGCGTCAACGGCAATGCCGCGATTGCTCTGAAAGTTGACGGGGTTGCCGAGAAAATTCCGCCGAACAGCAAGGTTCATTTCTTTCCGCTGGAGTGGGGCAAAATCAATCATGCCGCGCCCCAAAACGTGTCCATGGACGGCGGCAGTCTCGTTCTCTCGCTCGTGCCCGGCGACCTTGGCAAAGCTGTCGCATCCGGCCCGCTTGAGGGCGTTCTTGCGGTGGAGACGCCTGGCAAGGACGGTGAGATCGAGCGCCACGGCTACAGCATCAGCGCGGTGCGGTCTAAGACCGCTGTCGCCCCGGCGCCAATATCGTCCCCTATTGCCGGCGAGCCGCGTGGCGGCCTCTCGCTCGCCCTCGCGCTGGGTTTTGCCTTCCTCGGCGGGCTGATCCTCAATCTCATGCCCTGTGTCTTCCCCGTCCTGTCGCTCAAGGCCCTGTCGCTTGCCAAAGACGCCGGCAACGCCAAAGCGCACCGTATCAAAGGGTATGTCTATCTCGCCGGCGTGCTTGCGAGCTTTGCTCTGATCGGAGTCGCGCTGGTCGCACTACGGGCCGGGGGCGGGGCGATCGGCTGGGGCATGCAATTTCAATCGCCTGCATTCGTGCTGGTGATGATGGCGCTGTTTCTCGCCCTGGGCCTCAGCCTGTCGGGCGTGTTCACCTTGGGCTGGAGCCTGGCCGGCGTCGGCGACGGTCTCACCCGGCATTCCGGCCTTGCCGGCTATTTCTTCACCGGCGTTCTCGCGACCGTCGTCGCAACGCCCTGCACCGCCCCCTTCATGGGCGCCGCAATGGGCTTTGCCTTCACCCAGCCTGCGCCAATCATTTTCGCCGTGCTGCTGGCGCTGGGACTCGGCTTTGCCATGCCGATCGTGCTCATCAGCCTGACGCCGGCACTTGGGCGGTGGCTGCCGAAGCCCGGCGCCTGGATGGAGACGTTCAAGCAGCTCATGGCATTCCCGCTTTATGCAACGGTCGGCTGGCTGCTCTGGGTAATGAGCATTCAGCAAGGCAGCGAGGGGGTGCTCGCAGGGATCGTCACCTTGATCGGCATTGCCTTTGCCGCCTGGCTGTTCGGGCGGGATAGCGAAGCCGGAATTCTGCGAGCCACCGCCGCCGCGCTGATTGCTTTGCTCGCGATCGGTCTTGGTACATGGACCCTGGCGGGAGCAGCGCCGCAAGGATCTGCCACCGCCGTCAGCGGCGAGAGCGACAGCGGGCCGAGAGCTGAAACCTTCACCCGTGCCCGTCTTGCCGCGCTGATCGCCGAGGGAAAGCCGGTCTTCGTCAATCTGACCGCGGCCTGGTGCATCACCTGCAAGCTCAATGAACGCATCGCGCTTCGCACCGACCGTGTCGCCGAGGCGTTCCGCGATCGCGGCATCGCCTATCTCGTCGGCGACTGGACGAGCGGCAACCCCGAGATCACCGAATTGCTGCGCGTGCATGGCCGCGTCGGCGTGCCGCTCTATCTGCTTTATTCCGGCGCGCCCGGTGCGGAACCGGAGATCCTGCCTCAGTTGCTGACGGAGTTGATCGTCATGGATCACCTTGCCGGTCTTCCGGCCGCTCCCCTGAAACAGGCGAAAGGAGAGCTTTGATGGTTATGGCTCGACGAACCATGCTTGCACTGGGCGCGATGCTCGCAATCGCTGCATTCTCCGCCGAGGCCTCCGCTGCGACCACGAAACCCGAAATCGGCAAGCCTGCGCCTACCTTCAGCGGCATCGACACCAAGGGGCAGACCATCTCGCTCGCCGATTTGCGCGGCAAGACCGTCGTTCTCGAATGGACGAACCATGAGTGCCCCTATGTCCGCAAACATTACGGCTCAGGCAATATGCAGAAGCTCCAGGCAGAGGCGGTGAAGGAGGGCGTGGTCTGGCTGACGCTGATCTCGTCCGCCCCTGGCGCAGAGGGCAATGTATCGCCCGCCGAGGCCGATGAACTGACGCTGAGCCGAAAAGCGTCGCCCACTCACGTGATCCTCGATGAGAGGGGCACCATCGGCCGCATGTATAATGCGCGCACGACGCCGCATATGTTCGTCATCAATCCGCAAGGCACGCTGGTCTATATGGGCGGTATCGACAACCGGCCGACGACCGACAAAGGCGATATCGCCGGCGCGACCAACTATGTCCGCGCCGCTCTCGACGCGGTCAAGAACGGCACGCCGGTCGCGACACCGATTGCGCGCCCCTACGGCTGCTCGATCAAATATGCGCCGGAAAATGCGCGCTCTTAGCATTGGACCTACGGGGTGAGGATTGCACCCCGCGCCGCAAATCCGCCATGCAGCAAGATTATCCGCCCGCCTCTATTTGCATTCAATTTTCCGCTCCGAGCGCCTTGCCATATTGGCTGCCGAATGACGCGCCGAATACCACGGCTGTCTTTGTTCTGCCATATGAGCGGAAGAAAATGCTATGTATTGAAACCATGACGCTCGAGGATTCCGGCTCAGATCGTCGCCCCGAGCCGCGCCGCGCAACACGGCCTCTCCTCGCCCTCTGACAGCTGAAATCCCTTCGCGTTTCCTTGGAGGATCTGATGACGCGCATCACCATCAATGGCACTGAACACGACATTGCATCGCCCCCGGATACCCCGCTCCTCTGGGTGCTGCGGGACGAGCTCGGCTTTACCGGCACGAAATTCGGCTGCGGCATGGCGCAATGCGGGGCCTGCCGCGTCCATATCGACGGCGAGGTCTCGTTCTCCTGCGTGACGCCCGTCAGCGATGTGGACGGCAAATCCGTGACGACCATCGAAGGCGTCAATGGCAAGGTCGCCGACGCGGTCTTCGCCGCCTGGGAGAAGCACCAGGTCATCCAGTGCGGCTATTGCCAGCCGGGCCAGATCATGGCCGCGATCGGCCTGTTGACCACGACGCCCAAGGTCACCGACGAGGACATCGATCAGGAGGAGGCGATGGCGCGCAATGTCTGCCGCTGCGCCACCTATCACCGCATTCGCGCCGCCATCCATGATGCGGCCAAGACGCTGGAGGGCTGAGATGAGCGCTTCATTGAACATCAATCCGAAGACAAGCCGGCGCGACTTCCTGAAAGGCGCCGGGGCAGCCGGCGCAGGTCTCGTGATCGGCTTTAGCTGGCCGGGCGGCCGGCGCGTGGCCATGGCCGCCGGAGCGGACTTCGCGCCGAATGCCTTCGTGCGCATCGCGCCGGACAGCACGGTCACGGTCATCGCCAAGCATTTCGAAATGGGACAAGGCACGACGACCGGCATCCCGACCATTCTGGCCGAAGAGCTCGACGCGGACTGGGCGCAGGTCAAAGTCGAATTCGCGCCGTTCGATCCGGACAAATACAAAAATCTGCTGATCGGAGCTCAGGGGACCGGCGGCTCGACGGCGATCGCCAATTCCTACAAGCAGCTCCGCGAGGCGGGCGCCGCGGCGCGGGCGCTGCTGGTCCAGGCGGCCGCTGAAACCTGGAAGGTCCCGGCCGCCGAAATCACGGTCGAGAATGGCATCGTCAAGCACAACAAATCCGGCCAGGCCTCATCTTTCGGCGCACTCGCCGAAAAAGCGGCGAGCCTGCCGATGCCGTCCGAGATCAGGCTCAAAGATCCGAGGGATTTTAAGCTGATCGGCAAGGTGCTGCCGCGCAAGGACAGTCTGGATAAAGCGCGCGGCAAGGCCCAATTCACCATCGATATGAAGCTGCCGGGGATGCTGACGGCGGTTGTCGCGCGGCCGCCGCGCTTTGGCGGCAAGGTGAAATCCTTCGACGCGGCCGACGCCAAGCAGATTGCCGGCGTCGTCGATGTGGTCGAAATTCCGACCGGCGTGGCGGTTCTCGGCAATGGCTTCTGGGCTGCCAAGACCGGTCGGGACGCGCTCAAGATCGAGTGGGACGAAAGCGCCGCGGAAAAGCGCGGTTCGGAGGAGCTGATCAAGGAATATAAGGCGCGGCTCGACAAGCCCGGCACCGTGGCGCGCAATCAGGGCGACGCTGAAGCCGCGCTTAAAGGCGCCGCCAAGGTGGTCGAAGCGGTGTTCGAATTCCCCTATCTCGCCCACGCGCCGATGGAGCCGATGGACTGCGTCGTCCAGCTCAGCACCGACAAATGCGAGATCTGGTCGGGCTGCCAGTTCCCCTCGATCGACCATCCGGTTGCGGTTGCCGTCAGCGGGCTGAAGCCCGAGCAGGTCTTCATCCACACGCTCTATGCCGGCGGCAGCTTCGGCCGGCGCGCCAATCCGGCCGGCGACTTCACCTTCGAGGCGGTCTCGATTGCCAAGGCCATCGGCGGCCGCGCTCCGGTGAAGCTGATCTGGACGCGCGAGGACGATATTCGCGGCGGGCGCTACCGTCCGCTCTATGTCCATAAGGTGCGCGCCGGTCTCGACAAGGACGGCAAGATCGTTGGCTGGCACCATCGGATCGTTGGCCAGTCGATCCTGGGCGACACGCCGTTTGCATCGGCGATGATCAAGGGCGGCATCGATGGTACCTCGGTCGAGGGCGCCTCCGACATGCCCTATCCGATCGCGAATCTCTATGTCGATCTGCACACGATGAAGGTCGGCGTGCCGGTGCTCTGGTGGCGCTCCGTCGGTCACACGCATACCGGCTATGTGGTCGAAACGGTGATCGACGAGCTGGCAGAGGCGGCCGGGAAAGACCCGGTCGAGTTTCGCCGGACGCTCCTCGCCGAACATCCCCGGCATCTCGGCGTGCTCAATCTGGCGGCGGAGAAGGCTGGCTGGGGACAGCCGGCGCCGGAGGGCATCGCCCGCGGTATCGCCGTGCACGAGTCCTTCCACAGCTATATTGCCGAGGTCGTCGATGCGCGACTCGAAGACGGCAAAGTGAAAGTCGAGCGCGTGGTCTGCGCGGTCGATTGCGGCGTCCCGGTCAATCCGGACGTCATCAAGGCGCAGATGGAGGGTGGCATCGGCTTCGGCCTCGGCGCGATCCTGCATGATGAGATTACGCTCGACGGCGGGGTGGTGCAGCAGTCGAACTTTCACGACTACATTCCGCTGCGCATCAACGAAATGCCGAAAGTCGAAGTGCACGTGGTGCCGTCCGAAGCGGACCCGACCGGCGTCGGCGAGCCCGGCGTTCCGCCGATCGGTCCGGCGCTGGCGAATGCAGTCTATCGGCTGACGAAGAAACGGATTCGGTCGCTGCCGATGTCGAAGCATGGGCTAACCAGCGTCTGAACGGCGGGGCCGCCCGTTCAGGAACGCGAAGACGGCGCACGCGGGAGGGCGGAGACGCTTTCCCGCTTACTTTCCCGCGCGTTGCATTCAGGCGGGGCTTCGCGGCTTCGGCGGGCTTTACCGAGCCGACGTCGGCCCGCCCGAAAAACCGAACAGCATTTGGCTAATCAGTAAATTTTCGCAAAAATCTCTACAATATGTGCGATTTATCAGTTGATGAGCACGCACACCGTGAAACACCTTAGCTATTTACACGAGCCGATAACCGCCATAACCAGATAGTTACACGGCCTTTGCCTCTAAGTTTGCTTCAGCGAAGCCCAATCTTTTCACCAGATTTCGTGTCAATCCGTATTTCCACCACAGCTGTGGCGTATGTGCAACAGCGTAGTCACACTGTGGCCTAAGCCACATCTTTGGTATTGACAGGCAATGCCGGACGATCGATCGAATCAAATACATTGTCGATTGCATTCAAAATCCGATTAGCAACCTTCGTCACGCCGCCACCACATACGCATTTTCCCATAGTCACATGCATGTAGACGAATTAATAAGACCGGAAAGCCTGCTTCGGCACATCAAACCTAAGCTTTGATTAACTCAGATATCGGCGACGAGAAGTAATCCAGAATTAAGTAACACAATTAATTTTACTGTATTTTCACGTTTATATCACGGAACCGCCACGCTTTGGCCGGGAAGGGCCAAACTGTCACCAATTTATAGTTGAAAAAGACTTTACACAACCGTTAAGGGTGTACGTATTTTTGCGCAACCCATGCGGCGTTGCGAATGTCAGCGCATTTTCCCCTAATGCAATTGGGTTGCAGGTTTTGAAGGCCTGAAACAATTGGGGAGCCGCTGCCCTGGAAAAGCCCGACCCCCCAATCTACCCAACCGTGTCATTTTTACAGTTGGAGTAAACTTACATGCGTAGCTCTTTCTCTGCGCTTGTCAAGCGCTTTGCCCGTGAAGAACGTGGCGCTTCTTTTGTTGAATACGCCATGCTCACAGGCCTCGTTGCCGCTATCGTCGTCGCAGCCATCGCTGTTCTGAATGGCAGCATTACCACGCTATTCGGGAACCTCAGCACGACGATTAGCGCGATCAATACCGGCGGAGCTGCTCCGAACTGATCTGCTCTCCAGGCGATCCGTAACCACGCGCATTGACATAGTGGCGGAGGCACTCATGCGAGTGAGCCATCTCTTTATGCTTGGCGTAGCACTTTTTTGCGCCACTGCTGCCGCTTTGCTGTCGCGGGCCTGGATGGCCAGACAGGCTGCGCATCCGGCTGCCTCGGTTGAGGCGACGGCAGCGATCCCCTCGCGATCGATTGTCGTTGCCACGCGTGATCTCAAATACGGCGACAAGCTGACTGCGGAAGCGGTCAAGCTTGTCCCGTGGCCGAGCAACGACGTGCCTAAAGGCGCGTTTCTGTCCGCGGACGCGCTGCTGGGCCCAGGCGGCTCGCGCGTGGTGACGATTGCCATGGCCACGGGTGAGCCGATTCTGCAGCAAAAGCTCTTGGGCGGGGGTTCGGCGAACGCGCTCCCAGCCAAGCTCTCCGCAAGAATGAAGGCGGTCGCCATTCGCGTCAACGACGTGGCGGGTGTTGCCGGCTTCGTGCAGCCGGAAGACCGGGTCGATGTGTTTCTGACCTACAGCGACAAGACCGCTGGCCCGGAAACGCCGGCCCAGAACGCCTCGGCGGTTATCGTCTTGTTGCAAAATGTCCGTGTCCTGGCGGTCGACCAGGTCACCGAACGCAAGGATCAGCCGACGCCGGCCAAGGTGGTCACTTTGGAGGTGTCGACGGAAGAAGCCCAAAAACTCACACTGGCCGGACAGGTCGGCCAACTATCGCTGGCACTTAATCGGATTGCGGCGTCCGGCGAACCTGAAAAAGTTACACCGTTCGATTTCAACGACTTAAAGAATGACGGTCAGGATATTCACAATAAGGGTAAATCCGGCGGACCCGTTGTCACTGTAACGCGATCAACGGACCGCAAGAACTATCAGGTTCAGCCAGATACGGGGCAAGATGAAACCTGGCAGAACCAGAACACGAACTATTACGGTCGTTTAGATTACCGAACCGGACCGGCCGCGCCACGACGATAAGACTTAAAATAAGGGAATCTTACGGCTAGGGCAGGTGAGGGGTGAGGGGAAGGTCTAATGTTTGTATTCGAGAGAGCTGTCTCGGAGCGTGCGAAGGGCCGGTTTGGCGGCGCCCTGTATCGCCGCCCGCGTCGCTTCGGGCTTCGGGGAATCGGGCTCGCGGTGCTTGCCGCCGCATTGTCAGCCGGCGCGGCGAGTCATTGTCTGGCCGGAGCGGTCGAAGTTTCCGATCAGGCGCAGAAAGCGCCCGCCGGCATCTATCACGTTCAGCCGACTGATGACCGCCTCGACGTGAAAGTCACGCTCAATAAATCCGAGACCATTCGCGTCGGTATGCCGTTCAGCGAAGCTCTGGTCGGCAACGCCGAGGTTGCCGACGTGGTGCCGCTGACCGATCGTTCCATCTACATTGTCGGAAAGAAGATCGGCGTCACACGCGTCGCCCTGCTCGACGTCTCAAAGCAGCTGCTCGGCGTTGTCGACGTCGAGGTGACTTACGATCTGGATGGCCTGCGCGCGCGCATGGGCGGCAACTCGAGGCTCGCCGGGATCAAGGTCCAGTCCGTTAACGGCAAGATCCTTCTTTCGGGCGTCGCGCCCGACGCGCCCTCCATGCAAATCGCCATGACGCTGGCAAAGCAGATTTCGCCGGACGAAGTCACGAACGCGATGACCGTTGCGGCGCCGCAGCAGGTCATGCTGGAAGTCCGCTTCATCGAAGCCAGTCGCAACGCGTCACGCGCCCTCGGCGTCAATGCCACCGTCGCCGGCCACAGGGCGGTGGGCGTCACCGGCGTGGAGTCCACCCAGGGCAGCGTCGACGTCGATTCCAGCGGCAATCTGGTGAACAACCTCACCAACGATCTCGCAGCCGGCCTTGTCAACAACGCCGTTCCCTTTGGAACCCTGATCGGTCGTGTGCTGGCCGGCGGAACGTCGGCGGACGTGTTCGTCAAGGCGCTGGAGGAGCGCGGCCTTGCCCGGCGCCTGGCAGAACCGAATCTGGTGGCCTTGTCGGGCGACACCGCAAACTTCCTCGCGGGCGGCGAATTTCCGTTCCCGGTCTCAAACGACAGCAACAACAACACCCCGTCGATCGAATTCAAGAAATTCGGTATCGGCCTGGCCTTCACGCCGACCGTCCTTGCCGATGGTCAGATCAATCTCAAGATCGAACCTGAGGTCAGCGATCTGGACCCGAGTAATTCCGTCAGGGTCGGCAATGTGGAAATTCCCAGCCTGACCGTCCGGCGCGCCTCGACCACGGTGGAGCTGCGTGACGGCCAAAGCTTCGCCATCGCCGGACTGCTGAAAAGCAATCACGTCATGAACCAGCGGCAGCTCCCCTGGCTTGGGGATGTACCGGTCCTGGGTGCGCTGCTCCGCAGCGCGGCCTGGCAGAAGGACGAGACCGACCTCGTGATCATCGTGACGCCGCGTCTCATTCAGCCGCGCGCGCCGGGCCATAAGATGGCAACGCCGCTGGATAACACCGTGCCCACCAATGACAAGGAATTCTTCCTGACGGGGCGGCAGGAGATCGACACCGGCAAGCCGGATGATTTTACCGGCCACATCATCGACTGGACCGACGAAGCGCCCGTCGACTCCGGCTTCAAGGGGACGAAGTGATGATCACGAGTTTCAAGATGCAGGCAAGACGTGCCTTGACGGTCACGACCATCGCCGCTTCCGCGATGCTGCTGCAAGGCTGCTATGAAGATTCCTTCTCGCACCGTGACACGATTTCGCTGAACGCGGGCGATGCGATCGCAACCAATGCCGTGACCCAGACCATCGATCCATGGCCGGCTCACGCAAAGAACACTGATATCGACCTGGACGGCAAGCGCACACAGATCGCCATCGAGCGGTATCAGAAAAATAAAACCATACCGCCGCAGGGTCTCAATACGAGTGACGTTACCAGCCAGTCCGGATCCAGCGGGCAGGGCGGCGCTCAAATCACGAATTAAACAGTTGAATAACTGTACAAATACATAGCCCTGAATGAGTGCAATTGCGTATCGGGCACAGACAGGTTTGAATATGGCAATCATGGAAAAGCTCCGGCCCGGCTTGGCTGTGCCGGCCGAAGACCCGGACGATGCCGGAACCGGTCTCGATGGGATGACCCGACAAAGCGCCCTACGCGGAGATCAGCAGATCGACGTGCTCCTCATTACCGAGGACGTCGAGCTGAAAGAGCTGCTCGCCGGCGGCTTTGGCGAGAAGAAGCACTTCGTCTTGAAGGCCATCAAGGGCAAGGTCTCGAATAGCGAGAAATTCCTGAATATGGAGCCGCTGCCGGGCGTTCTTCTCGTCGACCTGAAGAATGCCGCTCCCGATGACCTTGCCGCCCTTGAGCGGATCAAACGCGGCCGTTACGTCGATACGCCGATCATCGCCCTTTCCAGCTATCTCGATCAGGAAATCGTCCGCAGACTGGTTCAGATCAAAATCGACGACTGGCTGCCCAAAGACAGCCCCTTCGTCGACATCTATCGCTCCTGCGAGCGGCTCAATCGCACGCCCCAGGTCGAGAACCGCAACAAGGACGCCGTCTGCTATTCCTTCTTCCCGGCGGCAGGCGGCTGCGGCAATACCACGCTTGCGATCCAGACGGCCTTCATTCTCGGCCGCGCCAGCAAGCCGATGGAGAGCACCTGCCTCGTCGATCTGAATTTCCAGGACGGATCGATCGCCGACTATCTCGACATCCCGCCGGCCTTCCGCATCGAGGAGCTGGCGAACGCGCCCGGCCGTCTCGACCGTCAGCTTCTCGAAGTCATGCTGACCCGGCATTCCTCCGGACTTTCCGTCCTCGCGACGCCGCGGGTTCCGGCGAAGTATTTCGAAGTCAGCGAGGGCCTGATCGGTGCCGTGCTGGGCCTCCTGTCGCGGTCGTTCGACAATGTCGTGATCGACTTGCCGAAGAACTGGTATCCCTGGATGGACAATGTGATCTGGGGTTCGAACTACGTTTACGTCGTGACCAATTTCACGGTTCCCGCCCTGCGCCATGCCCGCTATGTGCTCGATGCGATCGCCGCAAAGGCGGTCAACGACGCCAAGGTCGGGGTGATCGTCAACAAATACCGGGAAAAGATGTTCGGCGCCGGCCTCAAGAAGGGCGATGCGGAGCAATTGTTGCGGGACTGGATCGTCGGCTTTGTGCCGGAAAGCGCCGATCTCGTTCAAGACGCGATCAATCGCGGGGTGCCGGTATCCGAAGTCAGCCGGGGCACCAAGCTGGAAAAGGCGCTGGCACGCATTTTGAGCAACAAGGGCTGATTTTCGGGCGCGGTTCGGCGTCGGGTGGTGTGTCATGTCGAATAGATTTCTGCCTGGCGGCAATAAATTTGGCGGATCCGATCGGCATCACCCTGGGATTCCGCGTGAACCGGCGCCGATGGAGCGGCGGCTCGCCGAGCTGGCCGGGGAAGACAATAAGCTCATCAAGCAGGAGCTTCTGGAAGCCAAGGTCCGCCTGCACCGCAAGCTGATCGACGATCTCAACCTTCCCATGCTGGAGCGCCTCTCCCGCGAGGAGCTGCGCGCGCAAATCGCCGAGATCGTCTCCGACTATGTCCGCACCGAGCGCATTCTGTTGAATACGCGCGAGCTCGAGAATTTCACCACAGAAGTTCTCGACGAGCTGACCGGTCTCGGCCCGATCGAGCCGCTTCTCAAAGACCCCACCATCAGCGACATTCTCATCAACACCCATGAGAAGGTCTATGTCGAGCGCTTCGGCCAGCTCGAACAGGTGCCCGTCCGCTTCAAGGATGAGGGGCATGTCCTGCGCATCGTCAACAAGATCATCAGCGCCGTCGGCCGGCGCGTCGACGAATCGCAGCCGATGGTCGACGCACGCCTGGCGGACGGCTCGCGCATCAACGTCGCCGTTCGGCCGATCGCGGTGGACGGGCCGCTGGTGTCGATCCGCAAATTCGCCGAGCAGGCTTACGACCTGGAAGGTCTCGTCTCGGTCGGCAGCCTGACCCAGAAAATGGCCGAGCTGCTTTCAGGCTGCGTTCGGGCGCGGCTTACGCTCATGGTCTCGGGCGGCACCGGCAGCGGCAAGACGACGCTGCTCAATGCGCTGTCGACCGCCATCTCTCACAAGGAACGTCTGATCACCATCGAAGACGCGGCTGAGCTTCGCCTGCAGCAGCCTCATGTCGGACGGCTCGAAACGCGCCCGCCGAACATCGAAGGCCGCGGCGAGATCCGCCAGCGCGAGCTTGTGAAGAACGCGCTGCGTATGCGCCCCGACCGCATCATCGTCGGCGAGGTGCGCGGCGAGGAAGCCTTCGACATGCTTCAGGCCATGAATACCGGCCATGAGGGCTCGATGGTGACCATCCACGCCAATAACCCTCGGGATGCTCTGGCGCGGCTCACGCAGATGGTCGGCATGGCCGGCCTCAACATGTCGGAAACCAGCGTGCGCACCCAGATCGCCTCGGCGATCTCGATCATCATCCAGCTCCAGCGCTTCAGTGACGGCCGCCGCCGCATCGTCAGCGTCTCGGAAGTGACCGGCATCGAGCGCGACGTCATCCAGATGCAGGAAATCTTCCGATTCGTGCGGACCGGAACGACGCCCGACGGCCAGGTGCGCGGCGATTTCCGCGCGACAGGCCTGCGCCCGACCTTCATGGAAGAGCTGCAGGTCAAGGGCTTCGGTTTCACCCAAGACTTTTTCGATCCGGGGCAAGCGCTATGAACGCCGCGCAGCTGGTCCCCATTCTGGTCTTCGTGGCCGTGCTCTTGACGGTCAATGCGGCCTATCTCGCGCTGTCGGCGTCCAAGGCGCGGCGGAAAAGCGTGGCCCGGCGCCTCGGCGATTTCGGCCCGGTGGACGCCAATCAGGCGGAACTCAATCGAATCCGGCGCGGCCGAAGCCTCTCCTCCGACGGCCACTACTCGCTGCCGATCATTTCGCTCAATCAGCTTATCTTGCAGTCGGGCGTCACGGTCGGTGCGCAAGCCATCATTTTCTCGATGATCTTCATCGCTGCCGGCGCCTATTTCGTCATCGCCATCCTTCAAAGCAACATCGTGGTCTCCGTCCTCGGCGCGCTCGCCGTCGGCATCGGGCTGCCCACTCTCGTTCTGCGCTCCATGCGAACAGGCCGTCAGCGCAAATTCGAGGAACAGCTCCCGGAGGCGATCGACGTTCTGGTGCGCGGTCTTAGGGCGGGCCACGCGATCCCCGTTGCCATCGCCACAGTCGGGCGGCAAATGCCCGATCCGCTCGGCAGCGAATTCGGGATTACCGGCGCCGAGCTGACCTACGGCCTCGATCTGGAGACGGCGATGGTCAATCTGCGCACGCGCGTCGGCCAGGCCGACCTGTCGCTGCTGGTGCTTGCCGTCTCGATCCAGGCGAAAATGGGCGGAAATCTCGCCGAAATTCTCGGCAATCTCGCGCGCGTCATCCGGGAGCGCTTCAAGCTGCGCCGCAAGGCAAAGGCCTTGTCCGCCGAGGGCCGCTATTCCGCGGTTTTCCTCAGCCTGATGCCGGTTGCCCTGTTCGGAATCCTCTGGCTGATCGCGCCAAATTACTACGGCGACGTCTGGAACGAGTGGTTCGTCAAGCCGGTGCTTGGCGGAGCCATCGGCTGGATGATGATCGGCAATTTCGTCATGTATCGCATGGTTAAGTTCAGCATCTAATGAATAATATTCTGAGTTACATCGTCAATGCAGGTTATCAGTCCGACAGTTCCGTGCTGTTCGGCGCGATTTTCTTTACATTCATGTGCATGTTCTTCTTCGTTCTGGCAATCACCGACATGGTTCAGCGCCGGAGCGATATCCGCAAGCGCACGGCGATCGACCGAGGCCTCGCCGTCTCCTCCGTTGGGCCTGAGCAATCCTGGGAGACGAAGGCCAGATCGCTTCGCTTTCAGAGCTTCGCCGAGAATTCCGCCCTGCTTGGACGCGTCGAGCGTGGCCAAAAGGACCGGGAAAAGGAGACTGAGAAGACGAAGCTTCAGCGTGCGCTGGTCAATGCCGGCTTTTTCGGCTCGAACGGCGCCCTCTGGTTCCAGGCGACGCGGCTGAGCCTGCTGGTCGGACTGCCGCTGATCCTGCATATCGCCCTGATCTCCTCCCATTCGGCGCTTCAGCCTTTGTCCGAGGTCGGCTTCCTGGCCGCGGTTGGCGGCGTCGGTTTCCTCTTGCCCGGCCGGTATCTCGCCTACCGCGCAAAAGGCATGCGCCAGGAATGCCGCGACGGCTTTCCCGACTTCATGGATCTGATGGTTGTTTGCGCCGAGGCCGGGCTGAGCCCGCGCGCGGCCATCGATCGGATCGGCCGCGAGATTGCGCACAGCTATCCCTTTCTCGGCGCCAACCTCTACCTGATGAGTCTGGAGCTGCGGGCGGGCAGTACGCTGTCGGAGGCTGTCGAAAATCTGGCGCGGCGGACCGCCGTGGAGGAAGTGCTCAATCTCGGTTCGCTGCTCTATCAAACCGAAAAGCTTGGCACCAGCCTCACCGATGCGCTGCGCATATTTAGCGATGAAATGCGCGACAAGCGGCTGTCTCGCGCCGAAGAAAAGGCTCACGCCTTGCCGGTGAAGCTGACGCTGCCGCTCGGCGTGTACATCTTCCCGGTCATGCTCGTCGTCATCGCTTTGCCGATCATCGTTCGGATCAAGAATGTATTGTTTGTATTCTAGAATTCACCTGTAAAGGGGGAAGAATAATGAGGGGACAGATTTTGAGACTTCTGATAGCCGGAACGGTGGCGCTCGCCGCCTCCGGCTGCGGGTCGGCCTTCGAGGGCAACGCCCCCGGAGACGAGCTGACCGGCAACATCACGGACTCATCTTCGTTCGGTTCCGCCCCGGAGCAGGTCTGGCTGCAAAAGGCCAAGAGCAGCTACCGTAACGGCGATTACGGCCTTGCCGAACGCTACTATCGCCAGGCGATCGAGGAGCGGCATAACAACGCCGAGGCCTGGCTGGGGCTCGCCGCGTCCTACGACCGGCTGAAGCGGTTCGACCTGGCCGCGCGGGCCTATGAACAGCTCATTCAGATCGCGGGCAATACGCCGACCGTTCTCAACAATCTGGCCTATCACCAGATGCTGAAAGGCGATTTCACCAGCGCCCGGCAAACGCTTCATGCCGCCGCGGAAAAGGCGCCCAACAACCCCTATATCAAGAACAATATGGATTTGCTGGATCGCTGGGAGGCGCAGGCCGGCAAGAAGGCGGGCTGATCGACGGCCATCGCACGCCCGGGATTGCGGTCGCCTATCTGTTTCAGCGGACCATGAAGATCGAAGGAGCCACGCAAAGCGCGGCAAGACCGATGGGTATCGCATAAGGGCAAAGGCCGTTACGCGCCCAGCGGCTCATCTTTCCGATCACCGGCCAGCCCGCGATCGTCGGATAATACGGGAGCATGGACCGCAGCCCGATCAGAGACAGCGCGAAGACACCGCCGAAAATCGCAAACAGCAGAATGAAGACCGTACCATGAGACGGTCCGGCCCAGACGGTGAGGGCTGTGAGAAATTTGACGTCCCCCGCGCCCACCCAGCCGAGCCCAAAGGAAGCAAACAAAAGCACGAAGACGACGCCCGCAATTATGACATGCGGCCAAACGGCCGGTATGCCGCCCAACAGAGCGTACACCGCAAAGCTGACGACGAGCACGATCGAAACGATATTCGGAATTCTAAGGCTGGTAATGTCGGAGATGATCGCAAAGATCACGCAGAACACGAATATCAATGCGAAGATGATCTGCAATGTCTCGTTCACGGGGCCTACCGTTCGTTATTGAGTCTCGGGTGGTTCCGGCAGGTCCATCCAGGCGGTAAAGTCACCATATTCGAACAGCCTGTCGCCGTCATCGTGCCACTTGTTGAACGCGGCGTTCCAATAGCCGACGATCATGCCGCTCTGACGGCAGAATCCGTCCTTCTTGTAGAGCAGAACCGGCTGCTCCGTCCTCTGATGCGTTGAAACCCGTTGCCAGACGGCCCCCTTCGTTCCTTGGGGCTCCCAATCGCCGCACCAATGGTATGGCCGCGTCCGGAACCAGGAAAAATTTTCGCGCGGCGGATGACGCCGGCACTCGCCGCTTTTATCATCGAAATAGAAGCGGTTTTCCGTATCCGCATCCTGACAGAAATAACGGCAATTCGCGCAGAGCATTTTCTTGCGATCGATCATGACTAAGCTGGCCAATGTTTACCGGTCTTCGTTCCCTGTAGGGGCGGCCCAGCGCCAAGAGACGCCCGCAATGCTACGCCGCCTTGTTCTTGAGTGAGATGGATGGCGAGGCGTTGACGAACTCGGCGGCAAGCCGGTTGAGGATCGAGGCCAGCTCGTGGGCCGGCGAGCCACCCTGTTCCGGACGCCCCACCGCAACCCGTGCCGCCAATTTTCTGAGCAGGCGAGCGGCCCTCTGAAAGCGGCGCGTCTGCCAGCCCTGAATCAGGCCGGTCATCGCGCTTTCCGCCGCCTCGACATTGCTTTGCTGATGCAGTTGCCGCGCGTCCTCCTGATCGCTGGCGAGGAGCGACTGGATAGCGTCCCGCAACGAGATGAGGACCACATCGTCGAACAGTGTCGACGCTTGATGGCGAAGCCGCGCCATGATTTTGGCCTCATCCTTGCCGTGGCGGATCGCATCCTTATAGGTGACGAGCATCAGCGCCGTCCTGCGGCGGCCGGCTGGTATGCGCTTCCAGGACGCGGCCTCGCTTTCCTTCCAGGCCTGCGTCGCAAGTGTGCACCAGATCGTCATATCGACTTGACGGAATGCGCGGCTCGACGGACTGCCCGCCGGTCCTTCCGGGTGGGCGCGCACCTCGACGATCTCCACATTGCGGAGAAAGCCGAGCGGGAGGCAGATTTCGATCAGCTTGGACGGCGCCTGGGGTTCCGGGCGCACGGCAAACATCAGATGCCCCGGTGTGGCGGACTTCTGGCTGCCGGGTGCTTTTGCGCTGCGGGCATCGTAGATCACGCCGGAGCTTGGCGGTGCGCCCCGCATCTCCGGCTTCACCAGCCGGCCGAATGCTTTCGACGTCAACCGGTTTCGCGTGCCGTCGGATTTGACGGCATGAACGGACGCTTCGGCGGCATAACGGATGAGAAGCTCGGTGCCTTCGCCGGCAAAGCCGCCCGACGGCAGCACCTGATGCTTCAAAAGATAGTTGATCAGCAAAGACTTGCCGGAATTCTGCTCGCCGAGCACGCCCAGCCGGACCGGCCGCGACAGGCCGCGCTCGATGCGGGCGAGCGCAAGGTGCACCGGCGCAAACCGCGCCGCCGCCCGCCCGCCGAGATTGCCCAGCGCGAGGCGGATCGCCCTCAGCTCCGACAGCAGATTATCTTCGGTCATCGGCACCGTTCCGGCACCTCTATTTGCTGATCATCTGAATACATTGCCGCCGGATCGCCGACGCCTCGGTGCTCAGTGCCTCGCAGCGAGCCAAATGCTGGCGGCACTCGGTCAGGAACTGCTCCCAAAAGAACGGGGCCACCCACTCCTTGCGGGCATCGACGCGCCCCATCATAGTCTTGCGCGCGCTGACCAGCTCCTGCAACTGCTGCGCTATCGGGTAGATGGCGCTGTAGCTCAGATGGCGCAGCCGGTGCAGCGCGTCGGACACATGCTCGCGCTGCGTCGCCTCGGCGAGTTCGAAAAGCTCCCCGATCAGATCGAGGAAAGAGCTCGCGACGAGCGCCTTGAACTTGTCCGCCTCCGCGGCATTGATTTCGCTGGCGTGGGCGCGCGCGTCCCAATAGCGGTCGATGTCGAGACTGGTGATCTTGCTCAGCGGCAGGATCGACGGCGGCGGCAGGCTGCCCGACTGAATGCCGAAGCGAACGACGTCATCAAGGTCCGGCAGGGCATTTTTTACCGTCTCGCGCAGCATCGCCTCGGCGTCCTGCTGCCGCGCGACGAACTGCTTGGAAATTTCCGTGATGTATTTGTAGAAATCTTCGGCGAGCTGCGAGCGGAGCTGGAACATCTGCTCCTGGAATTCGCTGCGAAACGCCGCGTATGAGCCATATTGAGTCAGTTTTTCGCGCTGCTGCTCGGCAAAATTATTGACCGTATAGATCATGAACCGGCGCAGCCGGCCGATTTCCTCTCTGATCATATCGGTGAAATCGCGTTCGCGCGCCGCCAGCGCGCCCTCGACCTGCGCCAGCAAATGCTCAAGCCGCTGCAGGCTGCGGCTCGCCCGCCCGCGAAGCCAGCTATCCCCGCTATCGCCGCCTTGAAGCGAGTTGATGCCATAGCGGGTCGACGTCGCGGTGTTTTCCGCAATGGCGCCGAGCGTCGAGGCGGCGGGCAGCAGGCGCTCCGCCGTCACCGAATGCCCGATGAGCTGGGAAATTGCCGAGACGATGGCCGGAATGCCCGAGGCGCGATAGAGCAGCTTTGCCGCCCGCTCGGGTGGCCATTCGCTTTGCGGCCGCTCGAAGCCGATCTCGCCGCGCCGGGCCATATCCGCGGCGTAATCGGCGAAGGACGACGACAGCATCGCCTTGATCTCATGCGCTTCACCCGCAAGCGCGATATTGCCCCAATGCGCGCTCGCCAGAATCACCGGGATCTCGGCGTGGGGAAATTCACGCTTGAGGCTGGCGCGGACATAGGCGGCGAGGCGGTCCGCCTCGCCGGACGCCATATTGACGAGGTCGATGCGATTCACGACCGCGATGATGCGGTCCTTCTGCAGGCCCTTGAGCATCCGCAACAGGGCGAGATCGCTCTTGGAGAGCGGCTGCTGCGCCGTGAGCACGACCAGATAGATGTCGGCCTCGCCAAGATTGCCGTGGGTGATCTCGTCGCGGACCAGGAACGGATCGTTCACGCCCGGCGTGTCGATGACGACCGACGGGTAGCCGAGCGGCTGCCCTTCGAGGAACACTTCCGCCGTTTTCGTGATGTCGGAAAAGTGGCGGCCGTCACCCTGGTCGGATGAGCCATCGCCATAGTCTCCGGCACTGACATAGCGCTCCAGGAGCCCGTCGGTGACGGATGAAAACAGGTGGTGCTTGCCCAGCAGCGACTGATATTGCGCCCCGAGCCGCAGCTCGGCGCGCTTGCGAAGCTCCTCAAGCGGCTCTTCGAGCTGGTCGGGCGTGATCGCGGCGTTGCGCTCCATGGTCATGGCGCCGGCGCGGCCGCCCGACATGATGCGCTCCCATTCGTCGTCGCTGAAGAACTGAAACAATGCTGTGTTATTACGCTCGGCGGGCGCCCCGAAATAGAGCTTGGTGATCACCGCCGTCGAGGGATTGATATCGGTCGGCAGCAGATCCGGGCGGCGGATCAAGGCGTTGATCAGCGAACTCTTTCCAGCCTTGATCTGGCCGATCACGGCGATACGGCAGCTATGAGACTCGAGCTCGCTCAGCAGCGAGTTGACGAAGACGCCGATCCGGCTGTGGATCGCACTTTGCAGATCCTCACCAAGCTCAAGCACGCGGCGCTTCATGTCCCCCAGCCGGGAGGTGATGCGCACATCGGTCAGGCTGGCGAAATTTTCAGCCGCAGCCGTCATTGCGGGCTCCGTAAATGCCGCAGCCCTGCCCGCCGGAACCTGTCCGCCGCGCGCTCGCTTATGAGATTTGGCCTCTTGTCTCGCATTCGAGGCATCGGTCAACAAAACCCTTCAAATATGCGCAAACACAATGGAGCGGATGGGCTCAATGTCGAAACTCGATCCGCGCGAACCCTGACGTTGCTTTATATCATGTTTGAATGCGTTATGAATGTCAGACACCACATTCAATTGCGGCTGCGCAAAAATCATGCCTCCATGCGGGGCACTTGCTCGACCGAAACGGTGCAAGCCCCGAAAATTGCTGGGCCGCTCGCGCCTGCCCTCTCGATATCACATTCCCGCCGCCGCATCTGTCAAGCCTCGAACCGATTCCAGGCCAGCGGCCAAGGATCGCCAAAAACCGGCAAGATCGTCCGCAGTCTATCTCGCCCCAGTCGCCGCATTGGGGCTTTTTTGCGGCATCAGCATGGCATTGGACAATACCATCACCGCCAAGGATCGGAATTTCGTCGCACGAGGCCGACAAAGCGGCATAATGGCTGGATCAACCTGCGCTTAAGCGGAATCGGTTAAACGCAGGCTGATCTATTCTATATTGCTAGAGACGCTTAACCGCCTCCAATTGGACGCGGGTTGCTCAGGCGCCGACTCCCGGCCCGCAGACATCAAGGGGCGAACACGACATGGAAAACGTCTTCTCCTGGATCTGGATCATCTTCCTGATTTTTGCCCTGCAGCCGCTCGTGACCGAGCGCATCCGGGCCATGCAGCGCGCCAATGCCATCCGCGCGATCGAGCGGTCACAAGGCTCGCGGGTCATTACCATGATCCACCGCCAGGAACGGCGCAGCCTGCTCGGCTTCCCGGTCTCGCGCTACATTAATCTCGAAGACGCGCAGACCATTATCGCTGCGATCAAGGAGACCCCAAAGGAACGGCCGATCGATTTCGTCATTCACACGCCCGGCGGGCTGGTGATCGCCGCGATGCAGATCGCGCGTGCGCTCGACGCGCACCCGGCGCGGGTGCGGGTCATGGTGCCGGTCTATGCCATGTCCGGCGGCACGCTGATCGCACTCGCGGCCGATGAAATCCTGATGGGCGAATTCTCGGTGCTCGGACCCATCGATCCGCAGCTTGCCGGCCTGCCGGCGGCGAGTATCGTGCGCGCCCGCGACAGCAAACCGGTGAGCGAGGTTCACGATCTGACGCTCGTTCTTGCCGATATGAGCGAAAAGGCGCTGGCGCAGGTCAAACGCGGGGCGATCGAGCTGACCAAAAAGCGGCTCGGCGAGGAGCGCGCGGCTGCGCTCGCCGAAAAGCTCGCCGGCGGCCACTGGACCCATGACTATGCGCTGACCTGCGAGGAGGCCGCCTCTCTCGGCCTTCCGGTGAAGATCGGCTTGCCGCAAGACGTGTTGAGGCTGATGACGCTTTACCCGCAGCCGGTTCAGTCCTCCGGCATCGAGTTTCTCCCCATCGAACCGGGAAACGGACGCGGGCGTCCGCAATCCATTCCGTTGCCGGGAACGGCGCGGTAGCCGCACGCGGCCGGGACCGGAACGGACTTTTACGGTGAAGCTGGCTCCGCCGCGCCTGAGTGACCTTATGAGTGCATTCCTTTATTTCGCTTACGGATCGAACCTGCTGACCACGCGCCTGCGCGAGCGCTGCCCGAGCGCCGCGCCTATCGGCCGTGCCGTTGCGCCCGGCCACTCGGTCTGCTTCAGAAAAGCGGGGCGCGACGGATCGGGCAAAGCGACATTGACGCTCGGCGGCGGCGCCGGTTTCGAGGCGATGGGCGTGCTCTACAGGATCGACCTCGGCGAGCGGCCGGCTCTCGACCGCGCCGAGGCGCGCTACGACCGGCTGGACGATTTCCCGGTGCGCACCGTCCAAAGCGGCGCCAGCATCGCCGCAACCACCTATATCGCCCAGGCTGACGCCTGCCGGGAGGGCCTCCTGCCCCTCGACTGGTATCTTGCGCTAATTGTGGCCGGTGCGCGCGAACACGGCTTCAATGACAGCTATATCGCCATGCTCGCCGCCGTCGAAACGCTCGCCGACCTTGAGGCCGAGCGCGCCGGCCGGATGTCGGCCCTGGCCCGGCTCCGGCGATTGATTTGAGTCGTGCCCGTTTCATCACAGGCAGGGGTTTCCTGCGGGCGCTTCCTGAGCGCCGAACGAGCGCCGCAATGCCCCATATTTTTGCCTATTTGATTACCGTGAAAGACCTCATCCGTAGTTATCGTTAGTGTTGGCGCTTAAGACAATTCTCGCAAGAATATTCCATAACGCACGGGAATCCCTAACTCATTGCCGGATCGCGCCACAATTCGCGCATAATCGGCCGCCAATATCCGTCCACGTCGTTGAGGGCAATTCGACACACGTTCGACCGGGGGGCAGTGGAAAGGTCCGGGCTGGGGGAGTTGGCCCGGGCCTTTTTCCGGAACAGCGGACTTCATCTCATATCTGACGATCAGGAGTGCTCGCCGGGCTTGATGCTGGCGTCGGGCAAGCCATTGACAGCAAGGCTCGCATTGGCATAGCGACCGTCGTCGGTGATCTCCTCACCGAGCCAATCGGGTCGCTCGAATTCCTGGTCCTTCTCATCGAGTTCGATCTCGGCAATGACCAGTCCTGCGAGCGCTCCGCTGAACACATCGATCTCCCAGCGTAGCCCGCCCACGATAAGAAGGTAGCGTTGCTTTTCGATCACCGCGCCGGTACGCATCGACATCAGCTCTTCGGCATCGGCGACCGGGATTGGATATTCGAACTCGGCGCGCTCGATCTCGGCTTTTCCGCTCTTGATGGTCAACGCCGCGGCCGCATCATTCGCGATGCGAACGCGAACGGACGCCGCCGGGGTCACCGCCAGATAGGCCTGACGGATCTTGCGCGACGCCTCGGCGCCGCGCCTCCAATCCGCGCCAGCCGTGAGAAACCGTCTTTCAATCTCGATAGCCATGAGCTGCGTGCGACAAATCTCATCCACCGCTGTTCGGTGCCGGCCCAACTTAGGTCGTTTGTCGCAATTGCGTAAGGGGACTTTTCGGTTCCTGCGTCGTTCGACCGGGCGTATCCCGGCAAGCCGTAAGCCTTGACCCGCCGCGAGAATCAAGTCGCGGAAACCGGGAGCGGAGTGCGTCCGATGCGCCAATAAGCGGCACTTGAAATGCCGGCGGTTTGCTGTTCATTGTGCCGTCAATGGTCCAATTACGCCCGGAATCCGATGACAACGACACTTTCACGCCCGAAACAGAAGATCAAAGTCTTGCTCCTTGAGGGCATTGCCGAGACCGCCGTCGCCGCGCTCGAAGGCGCCGGCTATACGAGCGTCGAACTTCGCACCAAGGCGCTGAAGGGCGAGGAGCTTCGGAACGCCCTGCGGGGTGTTTCCATGCTCGGCATCCGCTCGCGCACGCAGCTTACCGCGGAGGCGCTCGACGGGCAGCGCTCGGTCATCGCGGTCGGCTGCTTTTCCGTCGGCACCAACCAGGTCGATCTGCGGACCGCGCGCGACATGGGCATTCCGGTGTTCAATGCGCCGTTTTCGAATACGCGCAGCGTCGCCGAGCTGACCATCGCCGAAATCGTGATGCTGTTCCGGCATATTTTCCCGAAATCGGTCGGCGCCCATGCGGGCGACTGGCTGAAATCGGCGGCCGGCGCCCACGAGGTGCGCGGCAAGAACTCTCGGCATCATCGGCTATGGCAATATCGGCAGCCAGCTTGCCGAGCTTGCCGAAGCGATGGGAATGCGCGTCATCTTCTTCGATCCGACCGACAAGCTGAACCGGGGCAATGTGCAGCCCTGCGAAACGCTGGGCGAGTTGCTCGCTGCGAGCGATGTGGTCAGCATCCATGTGCCGGAGACGGACGAGACCAAAGGCATGATCGGAGCCGTCGAATTCAAGGCCATGAAGCGCGGCGCCTTCTTCATCAACAATGCGCGCGGCACGGTTTTTGACGACGAGGCGCTCGCGGAGGCGCTGAGGACCCGCCATCTCGCCGGTGCGGCGGTCGACGTGTTTCCCGTCGAGCCTACGGCGAACGGCGAGAAATTCGTCTCGCCAATTCAAGGCTTCGACAACGTCATCTTGACGCCGCATATCGGCGGCTCGACCGAGGAAGCCCAGCAGCGCATCGGCGCGGAGGTGGCGCGCAAGCTGATCGAATATTCGGATGTCGGCTCGACATATGGCGCCGTGAACCTCCCGCAGGTGCAATTGCCGCAGCGCCCGACCGGCACGCGGTTCATTCAGGTGCATAAGAACCTGCCGGGTGAGATCAATCGGCTGAACGCGATTTTCGCCCGCCGTGAAATCAATATCGCCGCGCAATTTTTCCAGACGGACGGCCAGATCGGCTATGTGGTGCTCGATGCCGACGGGCAGGTCGAGGATGCGCGCGGCGTGCTGCAGGAAATCCGCGCCCTGCCCGGAACGGTCCGCGCCAGGATGCTCTATAGCCGCGGTTGACGCCGCCTAGCGTGGACCGAAGTGCGAAGCGGTTTTCGGACAATCCGATGCCAAACAGCTAGAGCTGCGCTTCCGATTGCGAAATCGGGCTCTAGCGACCTATCGGGCCGCCGCCCTCACCGGTGCTTTTGCCGGCTGCGCGTCGCCGCCGCTGAGCATCAAGGCACGCACGAGCGTCGCCGGGTCATTATCGAGTGCGATCCGCGGCAAGGCGAGCAATTCGCGGGCGTGTTCCGGCCACAAGGCGCCCTCGATCGATGTGACGCCGGTTTCCAGATCCAGCTCACGGGCAATCCCGATGTCGCGTGCCACGACCACCGCTTGTTCTCCGGGAAAAGCCAGATGGCGCGGGCGAAGTCCGGTCGCGGCCTCCAGCGCATGGATCGAGTCCTCGACAGACTGGCGCGCGCGGTCGAAGCTCAGCTCGCCGAGCGGCTGAGCCCCGCCGCCCAGCGTTCCGATCGTCACCAGCGAATCCTGGGCGAGGCGTTTCAGCTCATCGGGCGAGAGCATTTCGCGCTGCGCGATCCGGGCCATGCTGACCGCATGCTTTTTGAGAACGCCTTCGAGGAGATCGGCCCGTGCCCCGCGATCCAGCAATGCAAGACGCCGGAACAGCCGGGCATAGACCTGCTGCTTCTCGCCGGCCGAGCGGCAGCGGCAATCCACGATCTCCGCGCCGATCTGCAGCGAGACGCGGTCGCAATCCTGGATCAGCCCCTCGAGCGCGAGCCACCAGGGAATGCGCTCATTGCCCAGATAATCGGCGCCGGCATACACGGCGAACGGCATTCCGCGCTCCTTGAAGAAAGGAAACACGACGTCGCGGACAGCCCGGTAGGCTCCATCGAAAGTGAAGCAGACGAAGCGGCGGTCAAGATCGCGTTCGACGAGGCGGCGGCGCATCTCCGCCAGCGACACGACATCCAGCGATTGCGCGGTGACGAGTGCGATCATTTCCTGAAGCAGCAGCGGATCGGTTTCCGCGATCACACCGCGCGAGGTGAGAGTGTCCTCAAGCGCCCTGACGCGCCGGATCATGAAGATCGCGCCGCAGCCCATCGCAAATCTCGGCAGCACGCTCGACTTTTCGTTGAAATAATGCGCGCGCAAATAGGCGTCGAAAGGCCCTCTCGGCAATTCGCGGATCACGGCTAGCCCCCAAGATGCCGCCGTAACCACAAGATCGCGGCCCGGCAGTCAATGTGCCCGGAAGCAGGCTGGCACGATTCGCCGGGACGCCAAAGGGCTTGCACCGTGAGCGCCCGTCGTCGCGCGGAGCGCATGCTGCAGGAATTTTACGTCAAGCTCAGCGGGGAACGCAGCCGGCATCAGCCGGACTTTGGCCGGTTCGGGCAAACGCCAGAGGGAACGGCGAACCGTTCCCTCTCATCGAGCGAGCCATGCTGGCTCAGCAGTAGCGGCGCCAATGATATCGGCAGTAACGCGGTCCATGATAGGCGCGGCAATTCCAATAGCAGGAATGGGAATCACCGTAGTCGTAGTAGTAGCCGCCATCGTAATATGGGGCAAAAAGGAATGGCGCTATCCAAAAGTCGTGACCGCGGTGAAAGTGTCTTCGCCGAGAATACCGCGAATACCCACGCCGTCTCTCGCGAACGAGAACGACGCCATTGTCGGCCGTCTTTACAACCGGCTGAAGATTTGGCGGAACGGAACTGTCTGCAGGTGCCGAGGAGACACCTGCCGCGCCGCACACCGTCAGAATAGCGCCAGCTGCCAGCACCGCCAGTTTATGCTTGATGCCGTTCATTTCCAATCCTCTCACTTTTCTCCCTGGATGGGGTCTCGTTGGAGACCTTCACCAAGGAACACGCATGGGCGTGTCTGGCTCCATGACCGGAGCCGCCGATTTTGTATCAAAATGTGACAAAGCCGGTTTCAAATAAGCTTCATGCATTCGGCGCGCGCCAGCGATGAAGGCTGCCGGCGGGGCGCGTTGGCGATGAGCTTATACGCGGAGAGAATAAGTATTTTCATGGGGAGCGAGCCAAATCCTGCTACTTCGGCTTGCAAAGATCAGGTGCTTGATGTAGCAAATTTGTTGTTGCAGTGCATCAAACCGGCTGCATTCTGCACATAACACGTGAAATATCAGCTGTCGGGCCGCTTAGGCCAGGAGGAGCGGGTGTTACGCGTGTCCAAGATGAAACCTCGCTTCTTTCTTATTACAAATGTTATAATTGATTATGGAACGGTTATCGGTTTCAAATTATTGAAGAATCATTTGAACGCCCGCGATTTTCCTTTATATTTGTGACCAGAAACCACGCCGTAGTGCGTGTGGCTGGCTGAGTTCTATTCCGGCGAACGGTGAAGTCGGCATTTAACTCTTCGCGCGGCGATAGGTCGTTCCAAAAGCGATCGAAATATGCTCCGCCTCGGCAGCCGAGGAAACATCCCGGTTTACGGATAACGGAAATTTTTGAACATGAACCAGCATCTGACGAACCGTCAGGCGAGTTCGCCTCTTCTTCATCCGGCAGTCGCCGAAGACGGAACGAGTGCGATCTCACGACGCCATCTGCATGACGAGCTTCTCATCCGGCTGCGCGACTGCATCATCGACGGAGAACTCGTACCCGGCGCAAAGATTCCGGAGAAAGAGCTTTGCGAGCGCTTCAGGGTGTCGCGCACGCCGCTTCGCGAGGCTTTGAAGGTCCTCGCCTTTGAAGGGCTCGTGATCCTCAATCACAATCGCGGCGCCATCGTTAAGCCGCTGACCTTCGAGGACCTCAGTTACGCCTTCCCCGTCTACACGCAACTTGAAACGCTTGCCGGCGAATTAGCCTGCGAGCGGATGAGCGCCAAAGAGATCGACGAAATCAAACGGCTGCACGAACGCATGGTCGCTGCCTGCAAGCAGAAGGATGCGAAAGGCCAGCTCGCCATCAACGAGCAGATTCACGAGCGCATCCATCTCGGCTCGCAAAACCGAAACCTGATCCAGCTGCTCCGCCACCTGTCGAGCCGAATCCGCCGCGCCCGCATGGCCGTCATCATTCCGGTTGCACGGCTGCATGACGCCATTGCCGAACATGAGCGCATCATGGCGGCGCTTGAGCGCCGGGACGCGCCGCTGCTGTCGCGTGCAATCCGTGACCACCTCGAGAACACCTTCCGCGCCATGAAGGCGGCTTTCGCGGCTCAGGAGACCTTGCCCGCGCGGAGAGCCGGAAAGCGCGACCTCGGCACCTCCGAGGCGGCCTGATCCCTTTTCCGCGCCAGCCGCGCTTGATATGCTTGTGTCCGCCTTGCTCTACCGGAGAAGAAGGTGGGGCGGCATAGAGCGGGTTTGTCGAATGGCCCTCACATGCAGCCCGTCCCTCTCCGGCAAGCGCGGGCGCACATGAACGGAACCTCGGACGAGGCAGCCAGCACCGCGGCCGCGACGCTGATCGGACTTGGCCTCCTCAATCGAATGGGCAAGCTTGGCGTCAGACGACGCTCCCGCCACAGGGACCATGAGCCCCGTGCCGCCGCGCCGCGTCCTAGGATCACGATCGTGAGTTCGCTTCTCAACGCCGTCGTCTATGCCGTTTTGCTGATCGCCTATCTCGTCGTCGAGGTTCTCGCGGCGATGCTTGCCTATATGTATCTGAACCTCCATCACATCGAGACCTTCGGCCGCCTGATCGGGATCTGCCGTGAGCTGCTCAATCTATTTGCCGATCAGCTTGAGAAATTTTCGCCCACGCTCGCCAACCAAGCCTATGCGACGATCCTCGGCGAGCTTGGCGCGAAGTCCGTGTTGCTGCTGTTCATCGGACTGGCCGTGAGCACGCTGGTTCGCTTCGTGATCTGGTTCTTTCACAAGGGCGTGGAGACCGTTCGCACCAAACCGGCGCCATGAGCTGAGCCAGCCGATGCAAGAAAAGAGCCGCGGGGGGCCTGCGGCTCGCGTGGTCAGGAAGGGACCACAGATCACACTGCGTCTAACCGGAATCGATCAAACGCAAAAAAAGTTGATCTATTCTATAGCGTTAGAGCAACTTGACCGCGTCCAAAATAATGGACGCCGGGCGCTCTAGCCGGCCTCGCTTTGCTGAAGATTGGTGACGATCGACGCCAGCTCGCTGTTGTCGAGAGAGCCGTCGTGATTCGTGTCGGCTTTCTGAAAGAGCGCATCGAGCTGCGTACTGAGCGTTTGAAGGTCTTGATCGGAGAGCTGCACGCCTTTCGCGGCGGCTGCATCCTTTAGAGCGTCCTTCAATTCCGTCTCATCCAGCTTGCCGTCGTGATTTTTGTCGTATTTCTTCATGAACTTCTTCAGCTCTTCCGGTGACACCTTTCCATCACCGTTTTTATCGAGGAGGCTCAAGAGCAACTGGTCAAGTCCAGACAAGCCGGACGACCCGCTGCTATTTCCGGCGCCCTGGCCACTTCCGGCGCCCTGGCCACTTCCGGCGCCTTCGCCCTGGCCACTTCCGGCGCCCTGACCACTTCCGGCGCCCTGACCACTTCCGGCGCCCTGGCCACCATTCGCGCCGCCGGCCTGATTGCCGCAATTGCTCCCCGGCGTTTGCTGACCTCCGCCTGGCTGTTGCGTCTGCGATGCCTGCTGCAGTGCCTCAAGCGCATTGGTGAGTTCGTTCGCATCGAGCTCCTTGGTCGTCTCGCCCGGCTTATTGATATTGAACATATCGATGAACTTCTGCGCCTCCTGCTTGGATATGTTCAGTGCCGCGGCCAATTCATCGGCGCTGAGCGTGCCGTTATGATTGGTATCGGCGCTATTGATGAGATCTTGGACCTGCTGAGCAACCGTTGGTCCTGCGTTGCTTTCCTTCTGCATGAAACTCTGCAGAATGTTCTCAAATTGAGCGATCATATCCGCTGAAGGCATTCCCAGCGCCAAGTTTCCGGCGCCTACCGCATCCAATGCACCAACCATGACCTTACCCTCCTGCCTAGCGCTCAAATCTCGGATAGTTTTCCGATAATTTATCACCATTTTACCGATTTTAGCGCAAACGATCAAGAAACAAAATGCGTTCCGTTGTTGTCCGAGGCGGTGTGGGAGTATATACAGATATTTGTCAAATTACGGATCGACGATGTCGATGCGATTTTTGTTTCATATGAACCGATTAGCTTGACATTCTTATGGTATCTATTCGTCTGGTCATTCGCCCAGACGAATACGGCGCCAGTCCGTCAATAAACACCTGTTCGCGGTCTCGTGCGGGAATGACGCTCAGAAGACGACGCGGTTTGCCATGAAGACCCCGATCTCGGCGTCCGAATAGCCGGCTTCCTTCAGAATGTCGCGCGTGTGCTGCCCCAAAGTCGGCGCGGCAGCGTCGATGCGGCAGGCGGTCTCGGAGAATTTCACTGGCGCACCGATCGTCTGGACTTTGCCGGCCACCGGATGGTCGACCGTCGGCACCATCCCCCGCGCAACGGCCTGCTCGTCCCGATGCATCTCGGCGATGCTGAGCACCGGGCCGACCGGCACGCCGGCAGTCTCCAGATTTTCGAGCCAATGGGCCATCGGCTTCTGCTCAAAAATGCCGTTCAGCACTGCAACGAGATCGTCGCGATTGGCCATGCGTGCTCCGTTGGTGGCAAAACGCGGATCGTCCTTGAGATCCGGCCGGCCGAGCACGCCCAGCATCCGCTCCCAATTGCGCTGATTGGCGGCGCCGACATTGATCCAGCCGTCCGCCGCCCGGAATGCCTGATACGGCGCGTTGAGCGGGTGCGCGGAGCCCATCGGCCCCGGCGAGCGCCCGGTCGCGAAGGCGATGGCCGATTGCCAATAGGTCAGCACGATGCCGGCCTCGAACAGCGATGTGTCGACCTTCTGCCCCTCGCCGGTCTTCAGCTTGTGCGCATAGGCTGCGCAGATGCCCATCGCGCCGAGGATGCCGGCGACGATGTCCGTGACCGGCGCGCCAACTTTCACCGGCGGGCGGCCGGGACCTTCGCCGGTAATCGCCATCAGGCCGGACATGCCCTGCGCGACCAGATCGAAACCGGGGCGGTCGGCATAGGGACCGGTCCGGCCGAAGCCGGAGATTTCGCAGTAGATCAGACCGGGATTGTCCTGGCGCAGCGTCTCATAGCCGAGCCCGAGCGCCTCCATCGTGCCGTTGCGAAAGTTCTCGATGAGTGCATCGGCATTCGAAACCAGCCGCCGCAGGATCGCCTTGCCGTCCGCGGTCTTCAGATCGATGACCATGCCGCGCTTGTTGCGGTTCATCATCATGAAGGCTGCGGCCTCGCCGTTGATCGCGGGGGGCAGAAAACGCCGCGAGTTGTCACCTTCCGGCTTTTCGACCTTGATCACGTCCGCGCCCATATCGGCGAGCATCAGCCCGCAGGTCGGGCCGGACATGATATGCGCCAGCTCGATAACCGTCATACCGCTCAAGGGGCCGTATCCGCGCGCAGCCATGGCTAACCTAACGTCCCTGCCAGTTCGGTTTACGCTTGGCGAGAAAAGCTTCCAGCCCCTCCCGGAAATCCTCGCTCATATAGCACTCGGTGATGAGGTCCTCATCGTCGCGGCGGCCTTCGCGCAGGCGGCGGAGCGCTTCCTTTGTCGCCCGCATCGTCAGCGGCGCGTGCTCCGCGACCATCGCGGCTACTTCCCTCGCGCGCGCCATCAGCGCCGGGTGATCGGGAACCAGCTCTCCGACAAGACCGACCGCCTTGGCCGTCGCCGCATCGAGAAGTTTCGCCGTGACGACCATTTCCATCACTCGCCCAGCGCCGACCATGGCGACAAGCCGCGCGTAGTTGGCGATCGACAGACAATTGCCAAGGGTGCGTGCAACCGGAAAGCCGAAGACGGAATTTTCGGTGGCGATCCGCAGGTCGCAGGCAACCGCGATCGTCGCGCCGCCGCCCGTGCACGCCCCGGAGATCGCAGCAATCGTCGGCACCGGCGAGGTCTCGATCGCGGTCAGCGCTTTCTCGATGCGCTCTTCATAGGCAAGCGCATCTTCGTCGCGCTGAAATCCGCGGAACAGGGAAATATCCGTCCCCGCCGCAAAGGCCCGTTCGCCGGCGCCGGTAATGATCAGCGCCTTAACGCCGCCATCGGCGCTCGGCGCCGCACAGATCTCGGCGATCCGGTCGTACATTTCGAAGGTCAGCGCATTGCGCGCCTCCGGGCGGTTCATCGTGATCGTGCCGACGGCGCCGCTGATCTCGTAAAGCACAAGCTCGGTCATGGTCTCTTCCTCTGACCAGTTTAACGGTAGAACGCGTCGACGAGAAACATCGGAATTGCCGGGATGTAGGTGCACATGAGCAGCACGGCCAGGAGGACCGCGATGAAATAGATGTTGATCTTCGTGACCTCCCAGATCCCCGTCTTGGCGATGGAGCAGGCGGTAATCAGCACGCTGGCCACGGGCGGGGTCTGCTGGCCGATCGCAAGGTTCAGCGTGACGACCAGCCCGAAATGCACCGGATCGATGCCTGCGGCCTGGATCAGCGGGATGACGATCGGCACGACGAGAATGATGGCCGCCGCCGAATGCAGGAAGAAGCCGATGATCAAAAAGAAAACGTTGAGGATGAGCAGGATGAGATATTTGTTGTGCGTCAGCCCCAGCATCCAGGTGGCGATCCGCTGCGGAACCTGGGCCGTCGTCAGATAGTCGCCCATCAGCACGGACGACGCAACCAGCAGCATGACCACGGCGGTCTGCATGCCGCCGTCGAGCATCGCGGTTTTCAGCTCGCGCAAATTGACCTCGCCGTAATAGAGGCCGACGAGGATCGCCGCCAGAACGGCAAGGCCGGCCGCCTCGGTCGCGGTGACGAGACCGCCGAAAATGCCACCAAGAATGATGACCGGAATTGAGAATGTCGGGGCGGCATCGATGAAGGTGGTTTTGAGCCGCGGCCAGCTGAAGGCTTTCTCGACCGGCAAATTGTAACGGCGGGCCATCAGATGGGCGACCCCCATCAACCCGGCCGCACCGAGGAAGCCCGGAACGAAGCCGGCCACGAAAAGTTGCTCGACTGAGGTCCCCGCCGATACGCCATAGAGGATCATTGGGATGGAAGGCGGAATGATGATTGCCAGCGATGCGGCCGACGAGGTCACAGCAGCGGCGAGAGGGGCAGGATAGCCGCGCTTCTTCATCTGAGGGATCAGAAGTGAGCCAATCGCTGCGACGCCCGCGACCGCCGATCCGGAGATTTCGGCGAAGAACAGCGATACGCCTATGGTGATGATGGCAAGCCCGCCGCGGACGAATCCGATCATTGCGGAAACGAAGTTGATCAAACGCTGCGTAATGCCGGTCGCATTCATGATCGCGCCGGCCAGCACGAACATCGGAATAGCGATCAGCGAAAAATTCGTCGCGCCATTATACATGTCGAGACCGACATTCACGAGACTGCCGGGGCCGTCCGTCACAACGATGCCGATCAGCGCGGAGAGGGCGAGGGCGACGGCGATCGGCACATGCAGGCAGATCATCGCCACAAGCGCGAGGAACATCACGAGCAGCAGCATGGGTTAAATCTCCTGAGACTCCTCGTGCAGCGCCGGCGGATGTTCCGATGAAATGCCGGCCTTGACCTCCGCCCAATAGCCCGGAATGCTCAAGAGTTCGGCGACGATGAACAAGACCGCGCCAATCGGTATGACCGATTGTGTCACCTGTACCGGCACCCAGGTGAGGCTGACGAGCGTCACCCCTTCCAGCACCTTGAGAACCTCCCAACCTGCCCAGGCCATGATGGCAAAGAAGGAAATGACGAGGACCTCGGCGATGGCAACCGCCACCGCGCGCCATCGAAGCGGCAGTGCGAGGAGGACGCCATCAAACCCAATGTGGCCGCGATGGAGGGCCGCGAGCGCACTTCCATAATAGGTAATCCATGCAAGCAGGATGGAGGCGACCTCGTCGTACCAGGACAATGAAGCGCCGGCCTTCCGGTAGATCACGGCGACGACGACAACGATGGTCAGTACGACCATCAAGCTAATCAGAATCCAAGCCAAAGTGTCGCCCAGGAAGCGGCGGAGCGTCGTCAACGGAACCTCCACGAATGAGAAGACGGTGAGACGTGAGGAGGACGTGGTGGTGGAAGCAAACTCTGCTTCCACCCAGATGCGGTCTAATCAGGATTTCGGCGCGAGGTCTTGGACAGCTTTAATCAAATCAGCGCCGCCTTCGACTGTCTTGGAAAACTCGTCATAGATCGGCTTGGATGCCGCGATAAAGGCCTGCTTATCGGCTTGGTTGATCTTGATGCTGGATGCCTTGATCTTGCCGAGCAGTTCGTCGTCAAGCTTTGCGGCATCCTGGTAGACCCACTCCGAATTTTCCTCCGCGCAGCTGACGAGCACCTTTTGCACATCCTCCGGAAGCTTGGCGAACTGCACGTCAGAGACCACGACATAGGCTGGCGTGTAGACGTGTCCGGTGATCGACAGATATTTCTGAACCTCCTGGAACTTGGCCGAATAGATTTGCGCGAGCGGATTTTCCTGGCCATCCATGACGCCGGTCTTCAGCGCGGTGAAGACCTCGGAAAAAGCCATTGGCGATGGGTTGGCGCCGTAAAGCTTGAACATCTTCACGCGCCATTCGCCCTTCGGCGTGCGCAATTTGATGCCCTTGAGGTCTTCCGGCGTATTGATCGGACGAATATTGTTGGTGATGTCGCGGAAGCCGTTTTCCCAGACGCCGATAATGCGGTAGCCCTTCTTCTTGACCGCAGCCTGGAGCGTCGTCATGACGACCTGATCGCGGACCTTCCGCATATGATCGCGATTTTGGATGATATAGGGCATTTCGAAGACGCCGAACTCGGGCGTCACCGAGGACATCACCGTGGACGGCAGCGCGAAGGTGACCTGGCCGAGCTTCAGTTTCTGGAGCAGCTCCTGGTCGTTGCCGAGCTGAGACGATCCGTACACCTCCACTTCGGCCTTGCCTTTGAGCTTAGGATTGGTGCAGGCGGTGAAATGATTGGCCGAGGCCTCGAGCAGCGAACCCGGCTCGCCAACATGGCCGAATTCAGCTTCAGCTCTTCGGCGTTGGCGCCGGCCAAAGGCAGCGCGATGACCGCGGCAGCCGCGGTGATTGCAGCGAAAGCTTTCAGATGCATCGATGTTCCTCCCTTTTGATGTGAACCCTTGTTTGGGACGCCGGCCGATCAAACCTTCTTCCGGCCGTTTCGGCGTCGTCGGGACTGCTTTGTGCATTGTCCCAAGCTTGTGCGGAATTAAACCTAACTTGTATACGCCTTAGGTGCCAACGCTATTTACTGCCTGCGAAAGCACTTTGGCGACGTGAAATGCGTGGCGCCCCGTTCCATCTAAAATCTGGTGGCGGCAGGAGGTGCCATCGGCGACGATGATCGCCTCGGGCGCGGCCTCGCGGACCGCCGGCAACAGGCTGAGTTCGCCCATCGCTCTTGAGACGTCGGCTGTCTCGGCCTGAAAGCCAAAGGCCCCTGCCATGCCGCAGCAAGAAGAATTGATCGTCTCAACGGACAGCCCCGGAATGAGGCCGAGAAGCTGCTGAACCGGGCTGAGCGCATCGAACGCCTTCTGATGGCAATGGCCGTGCAGCAGCGCTTTTTCGCCGACCGGCGCGAGGCGCAGCTTCGCCTTGCCCGCAATGCTGGCTTCGAGCGAGAAACTCCTCGAACATCTGGACGCGCTCGCCGTCCTTAACGGTCCACTCGGCCCCGAGCAATGCCGGCGCTTCATCGCGAAAGGTCATGACGCAGGACGGCTCAAGGCCGACGACGGCCGCGCCCTCATCGATCGCCGTCTTCAGCACCGTCACGCTCCGCCGCATTTCCTCGCGCGCCTCATCGACGAGGCCGGCGGCGAGGAACGTCCGTCCGCAGCAGAGCGGGCGCCCGCCATCTGCTGGCATCGCATGAGCCACGGAAAGCCCGGCCCGCTCCAGCACCGTATCGGCGGCGTCAAGATTGTCCGGCTCGAAATAGCGGTTGAAGGTGTCGGCGAAGAGCAGGACATCGGCGGCGCCGCGCTTGCTGTCCCGAAACGGCCGCGAGGCCCAATGCGGCAGCGTCCGCCCGGCGGCAAGTCCGACGAGGCGTTCGGACAGCGCGGCAAGGCCCGGCAGGCGGTCGCGCAGATTCATCAGCAGCGGCACGCGCGAGGCATAAGGCGCATAGCGCGGCAGATAGGCGACCAGCCTGTCGCGCAGGCGCAACCCGCGGGTCTTCACGCGCTGGCGCAGCACCTCGATCTTCATCTTCGCCATGTCGACGCTGGTCGGGCATTCGCGGCGGCAGCCCTTGCAGGAGACGCATGTCTTCAGCGTCTCCATCATCTCGTCCGAGGCGAGAGCGTCGGCGCCGAGCTGGCCGCTGATCGCCAGCCGCAGGCTGTTCGCCCGCCCGCGCACAGAATCGCGCTCATTGCGGGTGACGCGGTAGGACGGGCACATCACGCCATCGGCGAGCTTGCGGCAGGCGCCGTTGTTGTTGCACATCTCGACCGCGCCCTGGAAGCCGCGGCCCTGGCCGGTATAGCCGCTCCAGTCAAAGGCCATATCGAGCGGCGGCACGGCATAGTCCGGCGGATAGCGGAACAGCCGGCGGTCGTCCATCTTCGGCGCATCGACGATCTTGCCGGGATTGAGCAGCCCGCGCCGGGTCCATGCGCGTCTTGACCTCCTCGAAGGCCGCGACGATCCGCGCGCCGAACATTTTTTCATGAAACTCGGAGCGCACGATACCGTCGCCATGCTCGCCGGAATGCGCGCCGCGATAGTCGCGGCACGACCTCGAAGGCTTCCTCGGCAATGGCGCGCATTGCCTTGACGTCGGCGTCGAGCTTCAGATTGAGCACCGGCCGCACATGCAGCGTGCCGACCGAGGCATGGGCGTACCAGGTGCCGTCCGTGCCGTGCTTGCGAAAGATCGCGGTCAGCTTGTCGGTGAAATCGGCAAGATCCGGCAATCGGACGCAGCAATCCTCGATGAAGGAGATCGGCTTGCCGTCCGACTTCATCGACATCATGATGTTGAGGCCCTGTTTGCGGACCTCGAAAATCTGCGCGATGAAGGCCGGATCGGTCGGCCTCCACGACCCCGCCTTCGCGTTTGCCTGGATCGCCCCAGCGGAAGCCGAGATCGGCCATGACCTCGTGAAGCGCGCTGAGGCGCCTGCGATTTTCCTCGCGATCCGGCTCGGCGAACTCGACCATCAAGAGCGCCGCCGGCTCGCCGCGCACGAACTGATCGACGACCGGCCGGAAGATCGGGATCTGCCGCGACAGATCGATCATCGTGCGGTCCATCAGCTCGACTGCGGTCGGGCCGAGCTTCACCAGATGCTGCGCGGCCTCCATCGCCTCGCGAAATGTCGGGAAATGGCAGATGCCGAGCAGCTTTTCGCGCAGGACCGGCGACAGCTTTAGCGTGATCTTTTCGCTGATGGCGAGCGTGCCCTCGGAGCCGACCAGCAAGGCCGACAGATTGTTCGAGGCGCCGTTCGGGACGAGCGCATCGAGATTATAGCCGCCGACCCGGCGCGGCATGTCGGGAAAGCGCGCGCGGATTTCATCGGCCTCACGCGCGCCGAGCCGCAACAGATCGCGAGCGAGCGCCGCAAAGCCGTCCGCGTTCGAAGCCAGCGTCGCTTGCCGGTCAACGGCCTCGAAACGCGCTCGGGAGCCGTCGGCCATCAGCGCATCGATCATGCGGACATTGTCGCGCATCATGCCGTAGCGGATCGATCGCGAGCCGCAGGAATTGTTGGCGGCCATGCCGCCAAGCGTCGCGCGCGAGCTGGTCGAGACATCGACCGGAAACCACTGGCCCGTCGGTTTCAAATGCCGGTTGAGCTCATCGAGCACGAGCCCCGGCTCGACAATCGCTGTGCCGGCGTCCGCGTCAACGCTGATCACCCGGTTCAGATATTTGGAAAAATCGATGACGATGGCTTCATTGACGGTCTGCCCGGCTTGCGAGGTGCCGCCGCCGCGCGGCAAAACCGGCACGCCTTCTTCCCGCGCGATTGCCAGAACCGCCTCGACATCGGCAAAGCGTTTCGGCACCACGACGCCGAGCGGAAACATCTGATAGATCGAGGCATCGGTCGCGTAACGGCCGCGATCGAAGCCGGCGAACAGTACCTCGCCTTCAACGGCCTTGCGGAGCCTCGCTTCAAGGCGAGACCGAATAGCGCCGGCCTTCGCCATTCGTGGCATGCATCATCTCCGCGTGGTGCAATTTTGGAATCCACTTCCACTGAGTGGAAATTACGTTAAACTACAGCGAATTGAAACTCATATATAGATCGACGACACTCATCCGATCCAGAAGCCTCGATCGGCGACCAACGGTTGGCGAGGAGCAAAATCAAGGGAGCAAAGCATGGCAAGGTCTGGTCGGCACTTCCTGCAAATTCCTGGCCCGACAAACGTTCCGGACCGCATTCTGAGAGCCATCGACCGCCCGACGATCGACCATCGCGGACCCGAATTCGCCGCGCTCGGCAAGCGCGTGATCGCGGGCATGAAGGCGGTCTTCAAGACCAGCCAGCACGCGGTGATCTATCCGGCCTCGGGCACCGGCGCCTGGGAAGCGGCGCTCGTGAATACCATGTCGCCAGGCGATCAGATCCTGATGCCGGAGACCGGGCAATTCGCCTCGCTCTGGCGCGCCATGGCGCAAAGGCTCGGCTTGCAGCCCATCGTCATCGGCGGCGACTGGCGCATCGGCGCCGAGCCGGACGCGATCGCGGCGCGGCTTGCCGAGGATAAGACGCATGCGATCAAAGCCGTCTGCGTGGTCCAGAACGAAACCTCGACGGGCTGCGCCACGCCGATCGACAAGGTCCGCGCCGCCATCGACTCCGTCAATCACCCTGCCCTTTTGATGGTCGACACGATCTCATCGCTCGTCTCCATCGATATGCGCATGGACGAATGGGGCGTGGACGTGGTTGTCGCCGGCTCGCAGAAAGGGCTGATGCTGCCGCCGGGCCTCTCCTTCAACGGCATTTCGGAGAAGGCGCTCGCCGCGTCGAAGTCCTCGGCCATGAAGAAATCCTATTGGGACTGGGCGGAGATGCTCGGGCCGAACAAGTCGGGCTTCTTCCCCTATACGCCGGCGACCAACCTGCTATACGGCCTCGCCGAAGCGCTCGACATGATCGAGGAGCAGGGACTGGATGCGATCTTTGCGCGCCACGCGCGCCACGCCGAGGCGACACGCCGTGCGGTGCGCGCCTGGGGCCTCGAAGTCTTCTGCCGCGACCCGCAATATTATTCATCCTCGCTGACCGCCGTGCTGATGCCGGCTGGCCATAGCGCCGATGCCTACCGCAAGGCGGTCCTGGAAGCCTTCGACATGTCGCTCGGCGCCGGGCTCGCCAAGATCGCCGACAAGGTATTCCGCATCGGTCATCTCGGCGATTTCAACGATCTGATGCTGATGGGAACGCTGGCCGGCTGCGAAATGGGCCTGGACCTTGCCGGCGTTCCGCATAGCAAGGGCGGCGTTGATGCGGCCATGGCCTATTTGACCGAGACAGCGCCCCGCGCGGCGCTGCCGCGGGCGGCCGAGTAAAGCCGGCGCATGGGGAGTTTCTATCAGCAATGATCGCCGCGATGGAAACACGAGGTGGCCAAATAAGGGCGAGATCATGCCGACGGAGGCGGGCATCCAGCACCCGGCGAAGCCGGTGTTGACAGAACGTCGCCGCACTTTCTGCCTTCGCGGGCATGACGGTCCCGAGGGTGCGCAGACAGTGCCAGAAGTTTCACAAGCCGGTAATGATGCCAATCACCTGCTCGGGCCATTCCGAGGGAGTTTGGCGGGAGCGGGCCGCGTCAGGCCCGCTTTCGGCCAGGGATCGTAGGTCCCGAAGCTCCACAGATGGCCTTCAGGGTCGCGGCAGATGAAGTCGCGGCTGCCGTAATCCTGGTCGGTGATCTCCATCAGGATTTCGGCGCCCGCCGCCTTGGCGCGCTCATAGAGCGCATCGACATTGTCCACCACCACATAGGGACTTTGCGTCTCGAAGCGGCCGATTTCGTCAGGCTGCTTGATCTGCGCGCCCCATTTCGACTCGGCCTTTTTCACCGAGCCGACCATGATCATGCCGGACCCAAATGTGAGCTGCGAATGCGCGATCGTGCCGTCTTCATTCGGAATGACCATCTGCTTCTCAAAGCCGAACGTATCACAGAGCCAGTCGATCATGCGCGGCGCATCGCGGTAACGCAGGCAGGGTATGACGGTACGCTACTGCCCTCTCATGCACTCGCGTCGCTCCGTACCCCTCCGCCTTCAGCCCCCCCGCGCGACATCGCCGTCTGTTTCAGCCCCCCCGACGGGAGGGCGGTGTAAGACCTGGGTGCCGGCAGCAAGTTGCGTTACTCCAGGCTCCAGTCGCGCGCCTGCCGGCTACGAATATATTGAGATGCCGGCGGATCCGGGGCGAGGAATCGCGCAAGCGGTCGGCCATGCCGGGCCACCGCATATCGAGTTCGTCGATCATGGCGGCGACCGTCGGCGCGGCGAGTTCGAGCCGTCGCGGCGCGCCCGGGAACAGGTCGACGAGCGCGCGCGGCAGCAGGACTTCGACGGTCGGCAGGGCGAGAGATGCCTCGGCGTCCGGCATCGGGAGACCTCCGGGTTAGGGGCTACACCGTCACGGTGAGCGTTTCGACCGAGTAGATCGGCGGCAGATGCTGCGCCAGGCAGCTCCAGCTTTCTCCCTCATCGGCGCTGGCGTAAAGCTGGCCGGTGTTGGTGCCGAAATAGACGCCTGCCGGCGCAAGCCTATCCGTCGCCATGGCCTGGCGCAGCACGCCGAAAAACGCATGCTCCTGGGGCAAGCCCTTGCTCAGCGCCTGCCAGTTCTTGCCACCATCCTTGGTCCGCCAGACCGCCGTCTTGCCTTCGGGCATGAAACGGCCGGCGATGTCGCCATTGAGCGGAATGAGATAGAGCGTGTCGGGATCCTTCGGGTGCGCCGCGGACGGAAAACCGAATGTCGAGGGCAGCCCGGCCTCGATGCTTTGCCATTCGAGCCCGCCATTGTCGCTGCGATACATGCCGCAGTGATTTTGCTGATAGAGCCGGTCGGGAACTCCCGCGGCCATGGTAATCGAATGCACACATTGTCCGTATTCGGGATATTTCTGGTCCTCGGGCAGATAGTCGTTGCGCGTGCCCCGGTTCCGCGGCTCCCAGCTCTTGCCTCCGTCGGCGGAATGGAAGACGCCGACCGCCGACATCGCCACCCAGATCTGCTGGTCGTCGTCCGGATGCGGGATGATCGCATGCAGGATCAGTCCGGCGCCGCCCGGCTGCCAGTTCGGGCGCGTGGGATGGTCGCGCAGGCCGCCGACATGGCTGCCAGTTTTCGCCGGCGTCTTCGCTCGCGAACAGCCCGGCGGGCTCGACGCCCGCATAAAGCCGTCCGTCGCCGGCCGCAAGGCTCCAGACCGACTTGATCGGCGTCTCTCCCTCCTGATAGGCGAGCCCGGCGCTGGAATGCGTCCAGTTCTCGCCGAGATCGGTCGTTTTCCAGACCGCCGGCCCGAACCATTCATTGCCGCCGCCGGCATAGATCGCCTTCGTCTCCGGGTCGGCGACGACATGGTTGATCGGCCATGTGGCGCAAAACGGCCCGCGCAGATCCCAGGAGCGGCGCTTCGCATCGCCTTCGACGATGAAAGCGCCCTTTTTTGTTCCGAGAAGAATATAGACCTTGTCCGCCATAGCGGCCTCCGTAGATATATGATCCGATGTGATGTTTGCTTGACGCCTCACCCGGCGCGAGGATGTGGAGCCGCGTCTATCCGGCCTCGGCGACCGCCTTCAGATTGGCCAGACCGGCCTCAAAGTCGGCGCCGACCATCTTGTCCATGTTAAAAAACATGCAGATCACCCTGGGAAGGAGCGGGCGCGCGCCTTCCATCGCCCAGGTGACTTTGGTGCCGTGCCCATTCGGCTGCAGGGTGAACTCGACGTCATTGTGAGCCGCGAACGGCCGGATCATATCGAGATCGATCCTGACCTTGCTGGGCGCGACGGCATCGGCGATCGTGACCCGGCCCTGGCCGATCGTCTTGTTGCCGTTCCACTCATAGACGGCGCCCTTGCCGCTCGGCGCGCCGCTATAGGAGCGCTGCATGGCGGGGTCTCTTTTCTCATAAGGCGACCAGGGCTCCCAGCGGTGCAGATCGCTGATCATCGGAAAGATCTTTTCCGCCGGCGCCTCGATGTTTGCTGAGCGCTCGATATGGAACGTGTCGGGTCTGGTCGCGGCGTAGGCCAGAAGGATGGCCAGCGCGCGCGGCAATGACCAGCACAATGATTGCAATCGTCTCCAACATGATGTCCTCCGACAGGAACGGGCTCCAAGCGAAGTCTGGTACGCGTGCCTTATTGGGGTTTCTCGCAATTGATCATCCATGGCGTGCCGAAGCGGTCGGTGAACATGGCGAATTTGGCGGACCAGAAAGTCTCCTGCAGCGGCATGCTAATCTCGCCGCCCTTGGAAAGGGCCTTATAGACCCGCTCTGCTTCCTTCGGGTCCTTGAAGCCGAGATTGACAAACACGCCCTTGATGGGGTTGAAGCGGCCGGGAGGTGCATCGGACGCCATCAGGGCGCGATCGCCGATCATGAGGCGGATGTGGATGATCTTATCCTTCCAATCCGGCGGGGTATTTCCCTCGCCCGGCGCCTCGCCGAAGGTCATCTTCATCACGATCTTGCCGCCGAGCACCTTCTCGTAAACCTTGAACGCCTCTTCACAATTGCCGTTAAAGGTCAGATAGCAGGCGACTTCTTGCACGCTCATTGTCATTCTCCTTTTGCTCTATGGTCCCGCATCAATATTGACTGCCAGTCTAAGGACGAATGACGGCACGCGGCCCCGACATCGCGGCAGAAAATTTTTTTGGGTCGCGAAACGGGCGCCAATTCCCGCCGCCGGGGAGCGCCCCGAAAAGCGCTGCATGACGGCCAGGGTCCGTGATTGTGCTCAGCGTGGAATAGCACTCTATACCGTCGTTCATGACGGCACCGTCCGCGCATTCCTGCGCCCAGTCCTGGTTCACCGAACTCGCATCCATATGGATCAGCTCCCAAATCTGGCCATCCGGACCCTGAAAGCCATGGGCGTGCATGAAGCCAGTGCTTCCGTTACTTGCGCGACACCTTTTTGCGCAGCCGTTCCTCCTTCGCCCGCAATTCCGGCGTGAACTCGGCGCCGAAATCATCGGCCTCGAAAATCTGCCGGATCTCGATCTCCGAACGTTCCCCGGTCGGATTGGGACAACGCTTGACCCAGTCGATCGCCTCCTGAAGCGATTTGACCTGCCAGATCCAAAAGCCGGCGATGAGCTCCTTCGACTCGGCGAACGGCCCGTCGATTACGGTGCGATCCTTGCCATCAAATCGGACCCGGGCGCCTTTGGATGTCGGCTGCAGTCCTTCCCCCGCCAGCATAATGCCGGCCTTGACCAGCTCCTCATTGAATTTGCCCATCGCCTCCAGGAGCTCCGTGCTCGGCATAACGCCGGCTTCGGTGTCCTTGTTCGCCTTCACCAGAACCATGAATCTCATCGTCGGATCTCCTCTCTTTTTGCGACTTCTAAACGGGTCCCACATCAATCGATGCGGTCTTGTTTTAAGAACGAATTGACGCGCCGCGTTCCGACATCAGGCTGGAAAAAAAATTGGCGGTTTCTGTGAGCGGCTCCGCGTTTGCTGAAAAAAGCCCGCGCTCAGACGGACGTCTTGCCGCCCGACGCCTGGCCCGCGTCCTGCATCAGACGGTCGAGATAGGTTCTGATCTGAGCGGCTTCGGCGGCGGTGTTGGCAAGGGCGATGGCGCGGTCGAAGGCGACGTGCGCCTCTTTTGCGCGGCCGAGCTGCATCAGGAAGGCGCCCTTGACGCCGAAGAAATGGAAGTAACCGGACAGCCGGTCGGCGAGCGGCTCGACCATCGCCAGCGCGGCTTCGGCGCCTTGGACCTTCGAGACCGCGACCGCGCGATTGAGCGTCACCACCGGTGAAGGCTGGAGCCGCTCCAGTGTCCCATAGAGAAGATCGATCTGCACCCAGTCCGTATCCTCGGGCCGCGCCGCCTCGGCATGGAGCGCGGCGATCGCCGCCTGCACCTGATAGGCGCCCGGCCGGCCGTGGCGGATCGCCTTTTCGATCAGCGCCAGACCTTCGGCGATCATCGGCCGGCTCCAGCGGCTGCGGTCCTGGTCGTCAAGGAGCACGACCGCCCCATCGGCGTCGAACCTTGCCGTCGCGCGGGAATGCTGGAGCAGCATCAGCGCCGTCAGCCCCATGATTTCAGGCTCGGCCGGGAACAGGCGCAAGAGCATGCGCGAGAGCCTGATCGCCTCGTCGCAGAGCGATGACCGCTCGCCGGAGGCTTCGCGCCCCGCGGAATAGCCTTCATTGAAAATGAGATAGATCATCGTGGCGACGGCGGCGACCCGCTCGGCCCGCTCGAAAGCGCCGGGCGCCTCGAATGGCACATTCGCCTTGGCGACGCGGGCCTTTGCGCGCGTGATCCGCTGCTCCATGGCGCTTTCGCCGACAAGGAAGGCCCGGGCAATCTGCTTGACCGAAAGGCCGGAGACGACGCGCAGGGCGAGGGCGATCTGCTGGGTCGGCGGCAGGTCGGGGTGACAGCAGATGAAGAGCAGCCGCAGGATGTCGTCGCGATAATCGGCCTGGTCGAGCTGTTCGGCGAGCGCGGTCTCGGTGTCGCCGAGATCGGAGATGACCTCCTCGGGCGGCAGCGCCTCCTGCTTGCGCTGACGGCGTACCGCGTCGATCCCGGCATTGCGTCCGACCATGATCAGCCAGGCGGCCGGATCGCGAGGCGGGCCGTTGCGCGGCCAGGTTTTCAGCGCCCGGAGACAGGCGTCCTGGAATGCCTCCTCGGCCATGTCGAGGTCGCGGAAATAGCGCAGCAGCGCCGCGAGCGCCTGCGGACGGGCGGCATCGAGAAGCGTGTGCATCCAGGCCGCGTCGGTCATGCCGCCGCGCCTCCCTGCTTGAACAGTCCAATCGGCCGGATCTCATAGGCCCCGCCGGGGTTCGCGCGCCCCAATTCGCGGGCGACATCGAGCGCCTCTTCCAGTGACGCGCAATCGATCACATAAAAGCCGAGCAATTGCTCCTTGGTTTCCGCGAAAGGCCCGTCGATGATGAGCGGCGGCTCGCGGTCCTTGCGCAGCGTGGTTGCGGCTGTGGTCGGCAGCAGCCGGGCGACCGGGCCGAGCTTGCCCTGCTTCGCCAGCTTCTCCTGCACCACCGCGAGCTTGGCCATGACCGCGTCGTCTTCCTCCTTGGTCCAGGAGCAGACCGCCTCTTCGGAGTGATAGCAGAGGATCGCGTAAAGCATGGATCGTTCCTTTCGCTCTAAAGACGTTTCCCGGCAGCCGTTCCCGACATCATATAAGGAATTTTTTTGCGGAAGTGGGGCCTCGTGGCTAATCCCGGTCGGCGGGGGAATGGTTGCCGGAGGCCGGGCGAGGCCGCAAACATCGACGTCGTCAACGCCGACTGGAGCATGATCGCTTCAGATCGAAACGATCACGCTCTGGGCCGCATTCGCTTCGAGGACCACGGTTCTCATGGCTCGGCGCCAAGGCGCTCAAGCCCTTCACGGCTGGTGCGGATGGTCGGATTGAGCGCCAGCGCCTTGCGGAAATCCGCGATGGCATCCTCCTTGCGGCCGAGCGCCTCGTAAATATGGGCGCGCGTGTCGTAGGCGTGGGATAGCTTCGGATCGAGTTCGAGGGCGCGCTCGACTTCGGGGAGGCCCTCGGTGAACTTGCCCATTTTGAAATAGGTCCACGCCCGCCCGTTATAGGCGATCGCGAAACGCGGATCCAATTGGAGCGCTTCGCCGTAATCGGCCAGCGCCTGATCATACCGGCCGCTTTCCGTATAGGCGCCGCCGCGCAAATGGTACACGAACGGATCCGTCGGCTTGAGCGCAATCGCCTTATCATATCCCTCCACGGCGCGGTCATATTGCTGCATGTCGCGATAGGTATCGGCGCGGCGCAACTGGGCCAGCAGATAGTTCGGCTGAAGGCGGAGCGCCTCGTCATAGTCCGCGATCGCGCGATCCGGCTGGCCCATTTTCCGATAGACCCCGCCGCGGTTGAAATAGGCGACGTGCGATTTGGCGTCGATGCCGATGACCGCATTGAAATCGGCGAGCGCCTCGGCAAGCTTGTTGCCGTTGCTGTAGAGAATACCGCGGCTGATATAGACCTGGGCTGCCTTCGGATCGAGCCGCAGGGCCTGGCTATAGTCCCCGATGGCGCGCTCATGCTGACCGGCCGCTTCCTCGATCGTGCCCCGGGTGTAATAGAGGCCCGCCTCTTGCGGTTTGAGCTGCAAGGCCGCGTTCATGTCCTTGAGCGCGAGATCGTATTGGTGCTTCTGGACTTCGACCCTGCTGCGCAGGACAAACGCCTCGGCCTCCGCCGGGTTCAGCGCAATCGCCTTGCTGCAGTCGGCGAGCGCCTTATCGCGCTGGCCCTTGAAACCATAGGCATCGCAGCGATTGAGATAGGCGCTGGCGAGCACTGGCTTTCCGGTTGCACGGCTTTCGATGAGCGCCGTGCAGGCGGGAATCCGCAGCTCCGGATGGACGCTTCGGCTGCATCCATCGGCGCTGACCGGAGGTGGAGAAGCCGCGCCCGCTGCCGTGGATTTACCGCATGTAATGCCGGCGAAGCCATCGCACGATGGCGGGTTGCAGATTTGTCCAGTGCCGATAACGTGCGTCTGTTCGCCGACCCGCGGCGCTTTCAGGAATGAAACGGCAGCGCCAAAACCCTGGCGCCGGCAGAATTCATCAGCCGCAGCCTTGCCGCAATTGCGCCCCCAGTCCCGGCACCAATCCAGCCGGGCATCGCCGACCCTCGGCGTTTCGAAAGATACCGTCTCTGCGCCCTTGGCCGATGGCCCCGGCGCTGCGCTCAAACGCTTGAGCCCGTCTGCAGCTGCCTGGTTCGACGGATCGAGGTCATGCGCCTTCCGATAGTCGGCAAGGGCGCCGTCAATGCGACCGGATTTCTCCAGAGCAAGACCCCTGACGCCATACGCTTTGGCCATGTTGGGATCAAGACGGATGGCCTCGCTGGCGTCGGCGACGGCGCGGTCGACCGCTCCCAGCTGATAAAAGGCGGCGCCGCGATTGCTATAGGCCGAGGCGTATTTTGGCGCCAGGTGAATAGCCTGACTGAAGTCGGCAACCGCCTGCTCCATCTGGCCGCGGGCGCCATACACATGGCCACGGGAGTTGTAAGCAAACGCGTGATTGGGATCGATCCTGATTGCCTCGTTGAAGTCTTGCAAGGCCAGATCGAGCTTATTCTGCGTACGGTAGATCTCGCCGCGATTGTAATAGGCGTTGACCAGCTTCGGATCGAGCCGGACGGCCTCGGTGAAATCGGCGATGGCAAGGTCGTTCTGACCTTTCCGTGAATATGCGGCGCCGCGATGATGATGGAATTGCGCGGAGCCGGGTTCGAGGCGAACCGCCTCGCTGAGATCACTGATTGCCTGATCCAGCTGGCCGTTCTCGAAATGGAGCCGGCCGCGGGCGTCGAACACCTTCGGCATTTGCGCATCGAGCTGGATTGCTTCGTTGAAGTCGTCCAGGGCGTCTTTGAGATCGCCTTTCTCGCGAAATCCCATGGCGCGGTGGTAATGCGCGGCTGCGAGATTTTTCGGATCGCGGCGATCTTCGGCCTTCCGGTAAGTGACCCCAGGCTTAGGCTCGCCCTCGGCATCTGTAATCACATCGGTGCAGCCCTTGATTTTGCGCTCGGTATCCTTTGAGAAGAACATACAGTCGGTGATGGCCTCGGCCGGACCGGCGAACGGATTGGGGCCATCCGCGAAGAAGAACGCTCCCGGTCCAAGGGGTCTGCCAACGACCTTGTCGCGGTCGGACTGCGCGTGCGCGGCGGTGCAGCCCAGCATCAGCACACCCGCCAGCGTTAAGGCATAAGATCTATATGAGGTCATCGGTTTGGCTTTCGGGTACGGAAACGCGCCCCCGGCGGGCCCGGCGTGAATGGCCGGTACGGCCAGGCGGCGGCTCTCAGCGTCAGGAATCGTCATCGACGCTTCCTCAAATACGGTTTCGGAACTGGCGACTCATGGTGCCGAACCATCAGACGGAACAGGAGCGCAAAAGGTTCAAGCGCGGCCGGCGCACATATGCCAAAGAGGTCGATGCTGCGCTGCGCTGCTGCTTTACGATGACTCGGCATGCTTGCGCGATCCAGCAAATCTCAGCCGTCGCCGAAGCAGAAGCGTGCCGAGATCCGTGGCGCGATCGCTGCCTATCAGGCGCAGGCCGGCCGGGTGCGGCGCGCCGGAATAGACAGGGCGTTGCGGATCAGCCGCTTGGCGAGTCCGGTTGCTCGCTGGCTGCTAACCATTGCCTGGCAGCCAGAGTTCGGCTTCGACCGCCGCAAGATCTCCTTGCGCCAACTTGAGCCATAGACCGAGCACCCTCTCCCGCGACACAGATGTCATGTGGCGCGGGTTGTCGTCTTCGGCTCCGACATTTTCCCATACCAGCCGGCCGGAGGGAAAGGCGCTCAGGCACCATTCCGTTTCATGCTTGAGGCAAACGTCAGGATGCTCTTTGTCTTCGATGTCGAGGGATTGAAGCAGCTCACGAAGGTGCTCTACTGGCGGATTGACTTGCGTGGCACCCCAGCGATTTCTTGTGGAAAAGGTCATCGACCGGCTGTCCCCGCGGCTTGCGTCGCACCGCAAGGCGGAAGCTCACCGGCAAACGAAGACTGACGAACCGATCCTAACGCGATCTGTATCATGCTCCCGCAAGCCGGATGGCGAGATAGACCGCGGCCGCCGCAAGAAGCACCACGCCTGCAGCACGGATCAGACGAATCTTCTTGGCGTCGGGCGTCGCTCGACTCCCGTAGAACATGGCTGTTGGCCAGGCTAGCGCAACCAAGCCAACGATCGCCGGAATGACAACATCAATGTAAGACATCTTCGCCTCCCCTCGCACGCTCGGCCATTGCGACGCCGCTGTCCGACGTCTTCTTCGTGAGCCTGAGCGAGCGAACGGAACGCGGGCGGCAAGGCAAAACTGAGGCCGCCGAAAAAGGGCCGGTCTCATAATCGCGCAATAGGTATTTTCCACAGGTCGGCAGCCCAGGGCCTGCCAAGCTGGATGCTTTATCACCATCTCAGCGATCGTCCAGGCGGCGTGTGCCCGTTGCGCCCGCAGCCGGAACGCGGCGCAGGATGGCCGTGAGTTCGGCGCCGGCGGATCAAAATTTCAAATAGAAATTGGCCGAGCCATAGGCGCCCGGATTGTCCCTGTAATTGCCGGAAACGCCCCCGGCGATGGTCGTCTGGACGCCAACGGCATCAAACTGCAGGAAAGCGCCGGCCCGTCCCGACACGTCATCCTCGTCCCCGTAGGTGGCGAGCTCCGGCCCGACGGTGAGCCAGGATAGCGGCTTATAGCCGAGCTTCATCGCCGCGGAATAGCTCGCAGTTCCGGTGAAGTAGGAGGCGTCGGTCGAAACCCAGATGGTCTCGCTCAAGGGAAGCCAAGCCTCAAGCCAGCTCTGCGCGCCCCAATAGCCGCCGAGCAGAGTTTTCGTGTCGTCGGGCGGCGCAACGTCCTGATGCTCAAAGGCAAGGCCGAGATAGGCTTTGACGATCAGCGCGCCGAAGGTCGTCTGATAGCCGGGCGCGATGCCGAGATGATACTGTGTGGCCTGATGCGGGGTGATGGCGATGATCTGGTCGCCGCTGAGCCCGAGCCCGTAAGGCGCAAGCTCGCTGACGATCAGGTCGCGATCGCTCCCCTGCGGCGGATTGTTGGCGATGCTGTCGCAGATTTTGTCCAAGGTCGGGTTGGGATCGGTGCGGCCGACATCATGGATCTTCCGGCAGACGGTATTGTCGCGCGTATCGTAGCGGTAGCTCGAATAGAAGCCCGAAGCTTTCAGCCTCCAGCCATCATGATCCAAGGGGCCGCTCAGGGCGAAGACAGCCGTGCTGTAGGTGGACCAGCCGGTCCCCGTGGCGTCGAAACCATTTGAGAATTCGCCGCGGTTCTTGGGGATGCCAAGATCGGCAAAAATCGAGGACAGGCCTGGCTGCTCCCCCGCATCGGACGCCTCGGGCGGTAGCACGGCGATCAAACCAGCAAAAAATCCGAGCGCGACGCGGAACGCAAACATCTGAACCAACGGCTCTAACGCAACATGTCGGCAGAATAATTCGCCTTTGCCGGCCGTTGTAGTCGGTATTAACCACGGGTAAAGCACTCCGTGCGTTTTCTCGCCACAAGGTTATCTCACAGTTAAACCACGCCATTGCCTGCGATCCGGGTGAGCGCTAATCATTGTAGGGTGTGATTGGCGGCCTGTAGGGGCGGAGCGTTGTGGCGTTGCATGGAATGGGAAGAACGATGAGTCCGCGCCGCCTGACCTTCGCAATCGTCGCTTTGACGACGGCAATCGTCGCGAGTTGTGCACCGGGTTTTCCACCGGATTTTGTCGATACGATACGCGCGACAAAGTTTCAGCCGGTCGGCGCCGGTGACGATGCCGTCAAGCTTGCCGTCCACGACATGGGCCATGGCGAGCCGATCGTCCTGATCCACGGCCTCGGCGCATCGAGCTATACCTGGAGCAAGATCGCGCCGGAGCTGGCGAGACATCACCGCGTCGTCGCCATCGATCTGAAGGGCTTCGGCGAGTCCGACAAGCCGCTCGATGATCACTATTCGATCTTCGACCAGGCAGCTCTGGTCAATGATTATATTGTCCAGAAAAAGCTGCGCGGCGTGACGCTGGTCGGACATTCGTTTGGCGGCGGCGTTGCCCTGGCGGTGGCCCTCAAACAGATGGCGACGGGCAAGAGCCGGATCGAGCGGCTGGTGCTCATTGACAGCATTGCCTACCGGCAGCCCATGCCGTTCTTCTTCAAGGTGTTGAGGATGCCGCTGGTGGGCGAGTTCAGCTTATCCGTCGTCCCGCCCGAGTTGCAGGCGGAGCGCGCGCTGTCGATCGCCTATTTCGAGAAGAACAAGGTGACGCCGGAAGCGGTCAACAACTATGCCAGCGCGCTCTATAGCGAGGGAGGGCGCCACGCGCTGCTGGCAACCATCGATAGCCTCGATCCGGATCAGGCCGACGATTTCTCGAAGCACTACAAGGATCTGAAGCTTCCAGCACTTCTGTTGTGGTGCGAACACGACAAGATCGTGCCGCTCCAATATGGCGAGAGGCTCGCCCGCGACCTGCCGGATGCCCGCATTGAGATCATCGCGGATTGCGGGCATATCCCGCATGAAGAGCAGCCAAAGCAGACTCTGGCGGCGATCCAGGCGTTTCTGTCGCGATAGAGAATGCTAAGGCCCGGTCCGATGGATGCCGGCCGGCGCTAGAGCCTGTTCCGTTCCGATAGCATCGGAACGGGGCTCTATCTCTTTGTTTGAGCGTGATCTTTTCGCAAAAGCGGCGTCCATCCCGTCTTCACGGGGACATGGTCCAGAACGGCACCGGCCACAACCGGATTGCACGGTAAGGCGGGAAGGAGATGCAAAGGGGCGTCACGCCTAAAGGCTGGCCGACATCTCGCCATTGGCGCCCATCTTCGCGCCGGGCTGATAGGTGGCAAAATCCTCGGTCCATCGGAGGCTGCCGTCATAACGGGTGCCCATCTCGATGCCGATGCCCTGGTGATAGATGTCGCCCTCGACACGGGCTGTTGCGTGCAGCATGACGCGTTTGCCGCGAATGGTGCCGACGACCTTGCCGAGAACGATCACTTCATTATTGGCGATGATGCCGCCATCGATATCGCCGGATTCGCTCACCACCAGGGAGGCGCAGTGAATATCACCGCGGATTTTACCATCCAGCTTGACGTTCCCTTTCGAGGTCACGTTGCCGATGATGGTAAGGTCTTGGCTGATGATCGTCTCCCCCATGGCACTTTTACCCTAAAACTATTCCCAAAAACGACACTGGTGACACTACCGGCCTTCGGCTGCATCGCTGCCAGCAACAAAATCGCCAGGGCTGGAAGCGCATCCCGTCAGGTGCTTGTAAACTATTCTGACGCTCTGTCCACCGCAAGAGCTTTGATGGCCGTTTCACGATCCCCGAATGACGGGAACTGTTGTGCGGCTACAACGGTGTAGCAGGAGAATGTGGCGAGGTGTTGAGGGCGTTCCGGCGGGCCGCCAGCCGCTTTCGGCGGCGGCTGACTCCCGCTCATTCATCGCCACGTCGATGCCGGCCGGGACTGCCCGGCCGCAATCAAGGCTAATGCATCGATTCAAACGGAGCCTCCGGCCGGAGTTTGGCAAAATTGATGCACAAACAAAAGGTTAGCGCAGCTGCACATGAACGACGTAAATGTGTCGGCGACCTAGTGAAAATCGGGCTGGTTATGGCTGTTTAGATACGGCGCGCAGGTATTCCTGACCCGGTTGTCATCGCCGACGAGGCGGCAGGCGCGTTCCTTCTCCGAGGGATTCTGGCGGATCGTGTGGGCGCTGACATTCATGCCGTATTGCTGCGCAACGCTGGCGAGATTGTTGTCCTCGCAGAAAGGTGTCGCAATCATGTTGCCGCCTTTTTGCACCTGGAAATTGCCGTTGCACTCGATTGCCATGGCCGGGGTCGCAGCCAGGGCGGCAAAGGCAAGCAATGAGGCAGCTGGAATAAGGGCTCTACGCATCGATGTTCTCCATTTCGTGTCCCGCGCATCCGGTCATAACGGGCAGTTATATCATGTAAGGGCCGTCGCCTTGAATAACAGCTGAAGACGGGCGGCCATTCAGGCCCGCCAAAACACGAAGCCGTGAAGTTCGCCCTGTTCTGCGGCGGGACCAGTAGCGACCTTCGAATTCAAAAGGAACACCAGTAACGATCGGTTTCCAGTGTGGTTTTAGGTCGGGACGTCCCCTAAGAGCGATTGCCGAAAGACCGTGGAGAACTTCCCGATCACCACACCAAGGATCAGGACCTATTAAACTGCTGGAGGTGATGTGACGAGGTCAACAGATGTGAAGCCCGCTCGGACCAGCCAGACCGTCAACCAGGCACGACCATGTAGCACCATCGTCATGCGACAGGTAAAGATGTCCCGACCAGTCGATCACGGCGACAATTGAATCCCGGGTCGCGATGCAGTCGGTATCGGCTTTGCCGTCGGTCCATTTCGGCATGCCTCCGCCCAAAGGCTGCAGCGGACCGCTCTCGTCGATCGGGCGCCGATAAACCGCGCCTTGCGCCGCAAAAGGGTCGGTGGCTGCCGACACGAAAATGTCGTTTCTCCCAAAAGCGACGGCAGAGCAATGATGGGCGTGAAGGCCTCGGCTCTCGATCGTCCATGTCGCAGCAGCGTCGCGACTCACGCAAAAACCCGCCGCCGCCGCGGCTATCACGAGCTCGGGCCGGGTTGGGTGTGCACAGACCTGATGAACATCGCACTCGATATCGATCGTGGGCCGCCAGGTTAAGCCGGAATCAGTCGATCGGGGAATTCCGCCAACGTGGACGTTGGCCAGCAGCGCGCCGCCATCGCATGTCGCCGTCATTGAACGAATTCCGAGCGGCGGTCCCACTCGCTTGCCGTCGATGATCGCGCTCCCCGCGTACCACCTGTCGCGGCCCTCGATGGCGTCAAAACCCGTCAAGCGATGCTGCGAGCCGTCAGGATCGACGCGCAGGATATGTGCGTCGTCGGTGCCAACAAAGACAACGTTGCCAACAGGTACGCAGCATGAAAGCTCGAATTCGCTTTTTGCTATCTCAGTCCATTCGCCATCAGAGGATCGTCGACAGAGCGAATGCCGGCCGACAATTGCAAGCACTCCTCCATGTCCATCGGCCGCCAGACTGCGAACCGATTGATCGGCGAGTTCCTGACGCACCGTTTTTCCGGTGACGCTGAACAGCCCGTTGTCCCACGTTGCGACCAGAATAGTAGGCGTCGGCATCGGGGCGGATCCTCTTGGCGTAAAGCATTGTGAATTTTTCGAAGTGGTCGTGCAACGTTCGATCCGTTAATTCAATGGTGGCGCGAGGCGCAGATGCGCCGGACCGAGCCATATGTTCCGCTGTGGCCGGTTGATCTCCCGGCATGCCGGTCATTGGCCCGATCCAAGCCGCCTCTCACACCACGCCGTGGGACAACCTGCATCGCGCCGGACGCCCAGCCCGCATTTTTCAATCATTGGTAAGCAAAAGCTTAACGGCATCCGGCGGCTTGACGCGGCGGGCCAAGCGGCCCGGTCCGCCCGCATTTTCCCAGGAAATCCCAGGAGCCAGGCGTGTCCGCAGGACGCGGCTCCAGCCGGTTTTTCCGTGTTCGACAGGAATTTTGCACCGCTGGCACGCGTTTTTAGCCAGCATATCCCAGTTTTGTGCCGCCTAGACCCTTCTGGTTCCATTGACACCCATATAGTCCCATGGTATCCCACCGATACCCGTTCGGAAGGGAAGTGATTCGGGAGGAGGCCAACTGAAGCAAGTTCCTTCGAAGGCCAAATAGGGGGCACGAGCTTGCCTCCTCCCGGTCCAAACCGCCGAAGGGGCCGAATTCGAATTTGAGACATCGCCGCGCTGCCCGCGGCTGGGTTGTGCGTCGGAGCCGGGAGCGCCTGAGAGGAATGGATGAATTTGCCTCCAGGTTCGACAACAGGATCGATGCCAAGGGTCGGGTCTCGATCCCTGCCTCTTTTCGGGCCGTGCTCGCCAAAGAGGGTGCTGAGGAGATCTTTTGCTATCCGCATCTCGACCGGCCCGCGCTCGAAGCTGGCGGCGGCCGTCTGGTCGAAAAGATTAAGGGCATTCTGGAAGGCTTTCCCATCGACAGCGCCGAGCGCGACGAAATCGCGACCGCCTATTTCGGGGAAAGCGAAAAGATCAAGGTCGATCCCGACGGGCGAGCCGTGCTCCCCAAAAGATTGCGGGATCATGCGGGGATTACCGAAGTTGCGGTGTTCGTCGGACTGGGAGACAAGTTCCAGATCTGGGCGCCCACCGCTTATGAAGACTTCCGGGCTGAAGCGCGCGAGCGGGCGCGCTCTCACCGGAGAGAACTCGGCGCGGGGAACCGTCCATTAGCGGACGGGCGTAAAGAGGGAGTACGGGAGCGATGACGGGTCGCGGCAAGGGAGAGGCCCCTGAAGCCGCAGGCGGACCGGCTCGTCATACCCCTGTACTGATGGCCGCCGTCATCGAGGCCTTGGCGCCAAAAGACGGCGAGCATTATATCGACTGCACATTCGGCGCCGGGGGGTATTCGCGGGTTATACTCTCCGGCACCGAATGCAGTCTTCTGGCCCTCGACCGCGATCCGCTCGCGGCCCAGTTCGCCGCCGATCTCTCCAAATCCTTTCCGTCGCGCTTTCGCTTCGAGCCGTCGCCTTTCGGAGAGCTGGCCGAGGTCGCCGAGCGAGCAGGCTTCGCGCCGGCCGATGCCGTCATTTTCGATCTCGGCGTCTCCTCCATGCAGCTCGACGAAGCGACGCGCGGCTTTTCCTTCATGCGTGATGGTCCGCTCGACATGCGCATGTCCGGCGAGGGGACAAGCGCAGCCGATGTCGTCAATGAGAAGGATGAGGCAGGGCTTGCGGACATTCTGTTTCGCCTCGGCGAGGAGCGCCGCTCGCGCGCCATCGCCCGCGCCATCGTCAAGCGCCGCGAGGAGCGGCCGATCACCAGGACGCTCGACCTCGCCGACATCATTGCCGGCGTGCTCGGCCGGCGGCACGACGAGGCCAAGCACCCGGCAACGCGCAGCTTTCAGGCGCTCAGGCTGTTCGTCAACGATGAGCTGGGCGAGCTGGTCCGCGCGCTCGGAGCGGCCGAACGCATCCTTCGCGCCGGCGGCCGGCTGATCGCCGTTACCTTTCACTCCCTTGAGGACCGCATCGTGAAGACGTTCCTGGCCGAACGATCGGGCGCAAAGGGGCGCCCCTCGCGCCATCAGCCCGATCAGGGGAAAGCCCGCGCACCCAGCTTCAGGCTGGCGCCGCGCAAGCCGGCCCGCCCCGATGCCGCCGAAATCGCCGCCAATCCGCGCGCACGCTCGGCGCGGCTCAGGGCCGCGGTCCGTCTCGATGCGGCATCTTGGCCACTACGGCCGGAGGAGCTTGGGCTGCCGGTGCTGAAAACTGCGTCCGGGCGCCGTTAAGGTTACCGGTCGTTCACCAATCCTTGCTAGCCCAGTTAAGATGTGGTCGAGCGATAAGGTTTTGGCGGTGATGCGTCTGTTAAGTCTTTTGGCCTTCGGCTTTCTGGCCGGGCTGATCATTCTCATTTACGACATGAAAATCGAAACGCGCGCGCTCGATGACCGCGCCGTGCAGCTCGCGCGCGCCATCGAGGACGAAAAGGACAATGTCGCGCTGATGCGTGCCGAGTGGAGCCACGTCACCAGTCCGGAGCGCGTCGAGCAGCTTGCACGCGAAGTCCTCGATTTGGGGCCGGCAAAGCCTGATCAGCTGATGACCAATCGTGACTTCATGGACGCGCTGGCGCGGCGGCCGATCCCGGCGAGCGCAAGCGCCGCCGGCTGGGAGCCCCATGACGAGATCGGGGCGCTGATCCGCAGCGGCCAGGCAGGGGAGGCCCATGCACGGCGAACTGAGGCGCAGTGAGATCGATCTGTCCGCCGGCCGGCAGGTGCCGCTCTGGCGGCTGCGCGCGCTCACGCTCGTCGTGCTCGCAGGCTTTCTGGTCGTTGCCTGGGAGCTGGCAAGTCTCGGCCAGCGCGCCCCGGTTGCGCAGCGCATGATGGTCGCCGAAAACCAAATGCCCCACGCGGTCTCGCGCCCCGACACCGTCGACCGCAACGGCCGGATGCTGGCCTCCGACATTCGCGTCTACTGGCTGTTTGCCGATCCGTCGCAAATCATCGGCATCGACGACACGCTGGAAAAGCTCTCCCGCGTTCTGGCGCCGCAGGACATGATCGGCTTGCGCGCAAAACTCTCCAGCAAGAGCCGCTTCGAATGGGTGAAGCGCGGTTTGACGCCGAACGAGGCGGCAAGCGTTCACCATCTCGGCCTGGCCGGGCTCTATCTGCTGGAAGAGCCGCAGCGCGTCTATCCGGCCGGCGACACCGCGGTGCACATTCTCGGCCATACCAATGTCGATAATCAGGGCCTCGCCGGGATCGAGAAATATATCGACAGCAACCCGGATATTGCCACGCCCGCGGAAAAGCCGGGCGAGCGGCCGCGCGTCCGGCTGTCGGTCGATCTGCGCGTCCAGCACGCCCTGCACGAGGAGATCACCGCCGCCAGGGAGCACTTTCAGGCCAAAGCCATCGGCGGCATCGTCCTCAATGTGCAGAGCGGCGAAGTGCTGGCGATGGCGGGCTTGCCCGATTACGACCCCAACCGGCGCGAGGAATCGCTCGCCGAGAACCGGCGCAACCGCTTCTATTACGATTCCTACGAGCTGGGCTCGGTGTTCAAGACCTTCACCATCGCCATGGTGCTCGATGCCGGCATCGCCCGCATCGACGATCGGGTCGATGTGATGACGCCGATCCGCATGGGACGCTTCACGCTTTACGACCATCACGCCAAATCGCACTATGAGACCGTCGAAGACGTCTTTGTGCATTCCTCCAATACCGGCGCGGCGCGTCTCGCCCTGGCCGCCGGCGGCGAGCGGCAGCAGCGTTTTCTCGCCAAGCTCGGTCTGATGGAGCCCTTATCGACCGAGCTTGGCCCGACTGCACGTTCACTGTACCCGGACCCGTGGCGCGAGGTGAACACCATGACGGCAGCCTATGGCCACGGAATCTCGGTGCCGCCGTTCTCCTTTGCCGTTGGCGTCGCCGCGCTGATCAATGGCGGCTACAAGCTGAAGCCGACCTTCCTTCCGCGCGCGCCGGGCGAGTCCGGCCTCGGCGAGCGCGTCATCAGCGCCGCAACCAGCGCCGACATGCGCAGGATGTTTCTGGCGAATGTCGAAAGAGGCACCGGCAAGGAGGCGAGAGTGCCCGGCTACCTCGTCGGCGGCAAGACCGGCACGGCCTACAAGCCGGTCAAGGGCGGCTATAGCCACGATGTCATCACCAGCTTTGTCGCCGCCTTTCCCATGGACGATCCGCAATATCTGGTGATGATCGTCATCGACGAACCCAAGCCCGAGAAGCCGGCACTGCGGACCGAAGCGGCGTACAATGCCGCGCCGACCGCCGGTGGGGTGATCAAGCGCATCGCCCCAATGCTGGGGATCGCACCGGCGAGGACGTTTGACGAAAGCCCCCAACCCTCCTATTAACCGACCGATCCAAAATCTTGATCGATCATCCGCATCGGGGGATGCGGGACGGCGGCCATGCCCATGAAACTGATGACACTCGGCAGATTGTGCGGGGCATCGTTCCCGCTTGGCGATAGCGGCGCGGCCCCGATCACGGGACTGACGGCCGATAGCCGCGACGTGCAGCCGGGCTATCTGTTCGCGGCGCTCGCCGGCACCAAAACCGACGGCGCCCGGTTCATCGCCGATGCTCTCGCGCGCGGCGCGGCGGCCATTCTCACCGGTGAGGATGCCGAGCTCGATGCAGCAAGCGGCGTGCCGGTCATCCGCGACGCCAATCCGAGGCAAGCGCTTGCCCTGATGGCCGCGCGCTTCTATGGCCGCCAGCCGGAGATCATCGCCGCCGTCACGGGCACGAACGGCAAGACCTCAGTCGCCGCCTTCCTGCGCCAGATCTGGGAAGCCGGCGGCTTTGCCGCTGCCAGTCTCGGCACCACCGGCATCCTGTTTCGCGGCGAGGAGCACCCGCTCGCACACACGACGCCGGACCCGGTCTCGCTGCACGCCAGCCTCGCCGATCTCGCCGCGCGAGGAGCGACGCATCTGGCCTTCGAGGCATCGAGCCATGGCCTCGCGCAATATCGCGCCGACGGCGTCAAGCTGGCCGCGGGCGCCTTCACCAACATCTCCCGCGACCATCTCGATTATCACCCCGATTTCGCCGATTATTTCCGCGCCAAGATGCGGCTGTTCACCGAGCTTTTGCAGCCGGGACAGCCGGCGGTCATCGACGTCGACAGCGAAGCCGGCGAGGAAGCGGCCGAGATTGCCCGCGCGCGGGGCTTGAGGCTCATCACGGTCGGCCGCCAGGGCGATACGCTGCGGTTGCTCGCGAGCGAGCGCGACGGCTTCGGCCAGCGGCTCGATATTCGATTTGAGGGCCGGCCGCGCTCCCTGCGCCTGCCGCTGGCGGGTGATTTTCAAGCGTCGAACGTGCTTGTTGCGCTCGGCCTCGCCCTGGCGACCGATACGCCCGCCGACATCGCCTTCGCGGCGGCGGAACGGCTGCAAGGCGCCAAAGGCCGGCTTGAGCTGGTCGCCCACGCGCCGTCCGGCGGGCCGATCTTCATCGACTACGCCCATACCCCGGACGCGCTGGAGAATGCCATCAGGGCGCTCAGGCCCTATGCGGCGGGCAAGCTCCATGCCGTCTTCGGCTGCGGCGGCGACCGCGATCGCGGCAAGCGGCCGGAGATGGGTGCGATCGCCGCCCGGCTCGCGGACCGCGTCATCGTCACCGACGACAACCCCCGCAGCGAGGACCCTGCCGCGATCCGCGCGGAGATTCTTGCGGCCGCGCCGGGTGCGACCGAGATCGGCGACAGGAGGGAAGCCATCGCCGCGGCGATCGCGGCCATGGCCAAGGGCGATGTCTTGCTGATCGCCGGCAAGGGCCATGAAACCGGACAAATCGTCGGCCATACGGTCATCCCCTATTCGGATCATGAGGCGGTTGCCGCTCTCATCGGCGGCCGTGAAAAGAAGGTGAGCCATGGCTGAGGCGCTTTGGACGGGCGAGGAATTGCTGAGCGCCATGGGCGGCAGCGCCGGCGGCGCCATGCCCGATTGCCTGACCGGCATTTCCATCGACTCGCGCACGCTTCAGCCGGGCGAGCTGTTCTTCGCCATCAAGGGCGACCGCACCGACGGCCACGACTATCTTGAAGACGCTTTCGCCGCGGGTGCCGCCCTCGCCGTCGTCCGCGACGATTTCAGCGCCGCCGCCCCTGGTCCGGTGTTGCGCGTCGCTGACACGCTCGAGGCGCTGAACGCGCTCGGCCGCGCCGGACGCGCCCGCAGCGCGGCGCGGATCATCGCCATCACCGGCAGCGTCGGCAAGACCGGCACCAAGGAGATGCTCCGCCTGATGCTGGGACGGCTCGGCAGCGTTCATGCGTCGGATAAATCCTATAATAATCATTGGGGCGTGCCGCTCTCGCTGGCGCGGCTGCCGCGCCATGCGAGCTACGCCGTCTTCGAGATCGGCATGAACCACGAGGGCGAGATCACGCCGCTCGCGCGCCTCGTCCGCCCTCAAGCGGCGATCATCACCACGATTGCGCCGGTCCACCTTGAGTTTTTCAACGGCATCGAAGGAATCGCCGAGGCGAAGGCCGAGATCTTCCATGGGCTGGAGCCCGGCGGCGCGGCGATCCTCAATCTCGACAATCCGCAGTTCGCATTGCTGGCAAAACGCGCCGAAGAACGCGGCGCCGGCCGGATCGTCGCTTTCGGCAAGGATTCCCGTGCCCAATCGCGGCTTCTGAGCCTGACGGCGTTGAGCGGCGGCTCGCTCATCGAAGCCGATTGCCTCGGCGAGCGTCTCTCCTACCGGATCGGTGCGCCCGGCGAGCATTTGGCGATCAATTCGCTGGCCGCATTGGCAGCGGCAAGACTTCTCGGCGGCAACATCGAGCGCGCGGCGACGGCGCTTGCCGGCTTCGGAGCGCCGCAGGGCCGGGGCGCGCAGACGCTGCACGCGATCGGCAATGGCCGCTTCATCCTGATCGATGAAGCCTATAACGCCAATCCGGCGTCGATGACGGCCGCATTCAATGTGCTCGGCGGCCTTCCCCGAGCCCGCGCGGCGCGCAAGATCGCCGTGCTCGGCGACATGCTGGAGCTTGGCGCTGGGGCCAAGACGCTGCATGAGGGGCTCGTGCCCGCCATCGAGGATGCCGGCATCGATCTTATCCATTGCTGCGGGCCGCATATGGCCAGCCTGTTCGCGGCGCTCCCCGAGAGCCGGCGCGGCGCCTGGGCGGAAAATTCGGACAAACTCAAAGACACGCTCATCGGTGCGATCAGGCCCGGTGATGCGGTCATGATCAAGGGATCGCTCGGAAGCCGCATGGGCCTCCTCGTCGAGGCCCTCAAACAGACCTATCCGCAGATCGCCCAGGCGCACCCGGCGGCCGCGGAATAGATCGAAAGGCAGGGAGGATGCTTTACCTACTCGGTCTGCTGAGTGAGCATGCGCAGATCTTCAACGTCTTCCGATACATCACCTTTCGAACGGGCGGCGCGATCATGACCGCCCTGATGGTCGTCTTCCTGTTCGGCCCCCCGCTCATCAATCAGCTCCGCCTGCACCAGGGCAAGGGCCAGCCGATCCGCTCGGATGGTCCGCAATCGCATCTGAGCAAGGCGGGCACGCCGACCATGGGCGGGCTGATGATCCTGCTCGGCGTCGGCGTCGCCACGATCCTGTGGGCAAATCTCGCCAACCGTCTGGTCTGGGTCGTGCTCGCCGTCACGCTTGCCTACGGGCTGATCGGCTTTTACGACGACTTTCTCAAGGTGACGAAGCGCTCAAGCGCCGGCTTTTCCGGCCGTGTCCGCTTCAGCCTTGAGGTCGGCATCGCGGCGATCGCCACCTATTCGATCATGAAGATCAGCTCGCCCGACCTGGCCACATCGCTTGCCGTGCCCTTCTTCAAGGACGTGCTGATCGACCTCGGCCCGATCTTTCTTGTGCTCGGGATCATCGTCATCGCCGGGGCGGGCAATGCGGTGAATCTCACCGATGGGCTCGACGGTCTCGCCATCGTTCCGGTCATGATCGCCGCCGCGGCCTTCGGCATCATTGCCTATCTGGTCGGCAACAAGATGTTTTCGGACTATCTCCAGCTGCATTTCATCCGCGGTGCCGGCGAGCTTGCGGTGATCTGCGGCGCGCTGGTCGGGGCGGGGCTCGGCTTCTTATGGTTCAACGCGCCGCCCGCCATGATCTTCATGGGAGACACCGGATCGCTCTCGCTCGGCGGCACGCTCGGCGTCATCGCCGTGGCAACGAAACACGAGTTCGTGCTTGCGATCGTCGGTGGGCTGTTCGTGCTGGAGACCGCCTCCGTGATCGTGCAGGTGCTGTCCTATAAGCTGACCGGCAAGCGCGTCTTCCGCATGGCCCCGCTCCACCATCATTTCGAGCAGAAGGGCTGGGCCGAGGCGACGGTCGTGGTGCGCTTCTGGATCATCGCCGTGGTGCTGGCGCTGATCGGCCTGTCGACGCTGAAACTGCGGTAGAGGTGTGGGTCGTGAGAAGGGCCAGAAATTTTTGGGTGACGGGCGGGTCGCGGGGAATGGGGAGATTCGCGGGACGGCGCAAGCTTCACGGTTGCCTAACGCCCCCTCACCCGGCGACCGGCTGCGCCGCTCGCCGCCCTCTCCCGCGAGGGGAGAGGGCGTGCAGTGCTCGTTGTGACACGGTGCCTTTCATCTGGCTCGGACAGGCCCTCTCCCCTCGCGGGAGAGGGCGGACGCGAAGCGTCCGGGTGAGGGGGAACGGCGATCGCCGGATCGAACGTGTTTTCGAGATGCGGCCATGATCGCCATCACGCTATTTGCTGGAAAGAAAGTGGCGGTGTTCGGCCTCGGCCTGTCGGGGCTGGCGACGGCGGCAGCGCTGCGGGCGGGCGGCGCGGCACCCGTGCTTTGGGACGACGCCGAGAAGGGCCGCGAGGCGGCGCGCAAGGCCGGCTTCGAGCCGGTGGACCTCGCCGCCGCCGATTGGAGCGATTTCGCCGCGCTGGTCCTGGCGCCGGGCGTCCCGCTCACCCATCCCGAGCCGCATTGGACCGCGCTCCGCGCGAAGGCAGCCGGCGTCGAGATCATCGGCGATACCGAGCTGTTCTGCCGGCAGCGCCGCGCCGAGGGCGGCAAGGGCAAAGTCGTCGCCATCACCGGCACCAACGGCAAGTCGACGACGACCGCGCTCACGGCCCATCTCATCACGGCGTCCGGCCGGCGCGCCGCCATGGGCGGCAATATCGGCACACCGATCCTGGCGCTCGATCCGCCTGCCGAGGGCCTCACCTATGTCATCGAATATTCCTCCTTCCAGATCGACCTGACGCCGAGCCTCGATGCCGATGCCGCCTGCCTGCTGAACATCACGCCCGACCATCTCGACCGGCACGGCACGCTCGACCATTACGCCCAGGTCAAGGCGCGGATTTTCGCCGGGCTGGGGCCGGAGGATACCGCCGTGATCGGCGTCGATGACGAGATCTGCGCGGCGATCGCCGAAACGCTTTCTGCGAAGACGAGAGTGCGGCGCATTTCGGTCCGGCAGCCGGTCGAAACCGGCGTTTATGCCGAAGGCGGCGCGCTGATCGAGGTGGAAAACGGCAAGGCCCGCCCTCCCCTCAGCCTTCAAGGCATCGGCTCGCTGCGCGGGCAGCACAACGCGCAGAACGCCGCCGCGGCCTTCGCCCTGTGCCGCGCGGTCGGCCTGTCGCGTGAAGAGATCGCGGCCGGGCTCAAGAGCTTTCCCGGCCTCGCCCACCGCATGGAGGAGGTCGGCCGCCTCGGCCGCGTGCTCTTCATCAACGACTCCAAGGCGACGAATGCCGACGCCGCCGCCAAGGCGCTCGCCAGTTTCGATGCGATCTATTGGATTGCCGGGGGGCTGGCGAAGTCCGGCGGCCTTGCCGGGCTCGAAGGCTTCTTCCCAAAGATCCGCCGCGCCTATTTCATCGGCGATGCGGCAGCCGAATTCAGCCGCTTCGTCGGCAGCACCCTCCCCCATGACGATCGCCGGCACGCTCGATGCGGCGGTCGCCTGCGCCGCGCGCGATGCGGCAAGCCTCGGGCGATGCCGAGCCGGTCGTGCTGTTGTCGCCGGCCTGCGCATCCTACGACCAGTTTCCGAATTTCATGGCGAGGGGCGATGCCTTCCGCGCCATCGTCGCCTCGCTCGACGGGGTTGCCTTGCGGGAGACCAGGGCTGCATGAGACTGGCGCGCACCGATCGCAGCGTCATGACCGAATGGTGGTTCTCGGTGGATCGCCCGCTGCTGGGCGCGGTGCTCATCATCATGATCCTCGGCACCTTCGTCTCGCTCGCGGCGAGCCCGGCGGCGGCGCACAAGATCGGCGCCGAGCCGCTTTATTTCTTCAGGCGGCAGCTCATCTTCATGATCCCGGCGGTGTTCCTGCTGATCACCGCCTCCATGCTCGACCCGAAGCAGATCCGCCGCGCCGGGCTGTTCTTCTTTCTCGCCGGCCTGGCCGTGATCGTGCTCGCGCTGGCGCAGGGCATCGAGAAAAACGGCGCGGTGCGCTGGCTGATCCTCGGCAGCGGGCAGTCCATCCAGCCTTCGGAATTCGCCAAGCCCGGCTTCATCATCCTCACCGCCTGGCTGTTCTCCGAGAGCGGCAAGCGTCCGGACATGCCGGCGCTGCCGATCGCGGTCGCGGTTCTGGCGGTTTTCGCCCTGCTTCTGGTGATGCAGCCCGATATCGGCCAGACCTGCCTTGCGGTTCTGGTCTGGGGCGCGCTGTTCTTCCTGGCGGGCTATTCGCTGATTTGGATCGCGATCGCCTCGGGCGTCAGCGGCGGCGCCTTCATCGCCGCCTATCTGCTGATTCCGCACGTTCAGAGCCGCATCGACCGGTTTCTCTATCCCGCTTCGGGCGACACTCATCAGACCGATACTGCGCTTACTGCGTTCCGCCAGGGCGGCTGGTTCGGACGCGGCCCCGGCGAGGGAACGGTAAGCCGGGGATTGCCGGACGCCTATACGGATTATATTTTTGCCGTAATTGCGGAAGAATTCGGCCTTATCTTTTGTCTCTTTCTTATCTGTCTGTATGCCTTCATCGTCTGGCGCGGATTTCGTGCGGCGGCCCGTTCGCAGGATCCGTTCATTCGGCTGGCGCTTTCCGGGCTGATGATGCTCTTTGGTTTTCAAACGTTGATTAATATGGCAGTTAACGTCGACATGCTGCCGGCGAAGGGCATGACGCTCCCCTTCCTGTCCTATGGAGGGTCGTCGCTGACGGCTATGGCACTGACAATGGGTCTGGCGCTGGGCCTCGCCAGACGGCGTCCCGAAACAGGCCCGATCTACCGGCCGGCGCCGCATTCGGCGCGCGGCGCGGTTTCCTCTAGGGGGATGCCAATTTGACAGCTGCGTCCATCGTCCTGACCGCGGGCGGCACGGGCGGTCATCTCTTCCCGGCGCAGGCGCTGGCCGGCGAGCTGGTCCGGCGCGGCTACGACGTCGATCTGATTACGGACACGCGGACCACCTATGCCGGCAACGATTTCCCCGGACGCGGCGTTCATAAAGTGCCGGCGGCGACATTCAAGGGTAAGTCGCCCCTCGAGGCGATGAAGATGGTCGCCACCAATTCCAACGGCTTCAAGATGGCCTACGACATTTACGGCGATCTGAAGCCGAAGGCGGTCGTCGGCTTCGGCGGCTATCCGACCATCCCGCCCATGCTGGCCGCGCTCGCCCGCGGCATCCCCAGCATGATCCACGAGCAGAATTCGGTGATGGGCCGCGCCAACCGTTTCCTGGCGACGATGGTGAAGGCGATCGCCATCTCCTTCGAGGACACCAAATTCCTCGAAGGCAAGCTCACCGAAAAAAGCTACGTCACCGGCACGCCGCTGCGCGATGCCATTCTGGAGCTGCGCGGCGGCACCTTTCAGCCGCCGCAGCCGGGCCAGCCGCTCAACCTGCTCTGCTTTGGCGGCAGCCAGGGCGCGCGCTTCTTCTCGGACGTCATGCCGGTCTCGCTCCAGCTTCTGCCGCAGGAAATCCGTGACCGGCTGATGGTGGTGCAGCAATGCCGCGAGGAGGATATCGACCGCGTTTTCGACGCCTATGAGGTGGCCGGCGTTGCCGCGGAACTTTCGACCTTCTTCGAAGATTTGCCCTATCGGATGGCCGGCGCGCATCTCGTCGTCTGCCGTTCCGGGGCAACAACCATCGCCGAACTTGCGGCGCTCGGGCGTCCGGCGGTGCTCGTACCCTTGCCGCATTCGGTCGATAATGATCAATTGGAAAACGCGACCCGATTCGAAAAAGCGGGCGCGGGCTGGTGTTTCGAGCAGTCGATCATGACGCCGGAACGCCTTGCCGGAACACTGCGGCGGCTTTTCGAGGAACCGGCGACCCTCGCAAGAGCCGCAAGCCGCTCGAAATCGCTCGCGCGTTATGACGCGGTGGCGCGGTTGGCGGATCTGGTGGTGACGCTCGCCGAAGCGCCCGAGACGTTTTCGGCGCCGCGCACAGCCGAGGGACAGGCAGGATGAGGAACATGAGGGAGTTCGAGCCGATCCATATTGTCGGGATCGGCGGCATCGGGATGAGTGCCATTGCCGAAGTGCTGCATAATAACGGCGTCAAGGTCCGCGGCAGCGACCTCAAGGACGGCGTCAACACGCGGCGGCTGGCGTCGAAAGGTATTCCGGTCGGCCATCGGCCACCGGCCGGAGAATATCGAGGGCGCCCGGCTCGTCGTGCTCTCCTCCGCGGTCAAGCCCGGCAATCCCGAGCTGATCGCAGCGAAAGCGGCCGGCCTTTCGGTCTGGAGCCGCGCGGACATGCTCGCCAGCCTCATGCAAAACTACCGGACCGTGAGCGTGACCGGCACGCACGGCAAAACCACCACCACCTCGATGGTCGCCTGGATCTTCGAGACGGCGGGGCTCGACCCGACCGTGATCACCGGCGGCATCATCAACGACTGGGGCACCAACGCCCGGATCGGCGACGGCGACTGGTTCATCGTCGAAGCGGATGAGTCCGACGAGACCTTCGTCAAACTGCCGACCCGGATCGGCGTCGTCACCAATATCGATCCCGAGCATCTCGATTATTACGGCTCGGTCGAGGCGATGCACAGCGCCTACCGCCGCTTCATCGAGGGCGTTCAGCCGGGCGGCATCGTCATCGCCGGCATCGACCACGCCATCGTGCGCGACTTCGCCGAAAAGGCCCGGCTTCCGCAAGGCGCCCGGCTTCTGCGCTACGGCGTGGCGGCCGATGCCGATGTCCGGCTCGCGGCGGTGCGCTCGAATGGCGCCTCGATGCACATCGACGCGGTGCTGAGCGATGCCGTCAAGCGCGGCGAGCGCCGCTTTGAGGACCTCACGCTCGCCGTGCCGGGCCACTACAACGCCCTGAACGCCATGGCCGCGATCGCGGTCGCCACCGAAGCGGGTATCGCCGACGAGGTGATCCGCGAGGCTCTGGCGAGCTTTCACGGCGTCAAGCGCCGCTTCACGCGCACCGGCGTCTGGAACGGCGTTTCGATCTATGACGACTACGCCCATCACCCGGCGGAAATCGCTGCCGTGCTGGGCGCGGCACGCGGGGCGGCGGGCGGGCGGGTCATCGCCGTTGTGCAGCCGCATCGCTATTCCCGGCTGAAGAACCTGTTCGAGGAATTTTCCGGCTGCTTCGCCGATTCCGACACGGTGATCGTGACGCCGGTCTATTCCGCGGGCGAGGAGCCGAATGGCGTCGACCGCGATATGCTGGTCGATGCGCTGCGCCTGCGCGGACATCGGCAGGTCATGCCCGTCGATGGCGAAGACGCGCTGACGGGGATGATCGCCTCGCTGGCCAAGCCCGGCGATCTGGTGATCGGTCTCGGCGCCGGCACCATCACCGACTGGGCGAACGCGCTGCCGACCCGGCTCGCCTCGCTCAACCCGAGGCGCGATGCCGCCGAGTAGCATGGTGCACATGCAAAGACTGTGGCCAAGCCCTTTCACCCGGCCGCCTTCGGCGTCCGCCCTCTCCCGCGAGGGGAGAGGGCGATCAGTGCATCTTGCTGGCACAATGCTTCCAAACGACGAGAGCAGCCCTCTCCCCTCGCGGGAGAGGGCGGAATGCGTCAGCATTCCGGGTGAGGGGGCTTGGACCTCGCGAAGGCTCCTCAGATGAGCTTTCCCGACCTCACCTCGGAGCTGCAAAGCGCCCTGCCCGAGCTTCGCGGCCGATTGGAGCCGAACCGGCCGATGGCGGATATCACCTGGTTCCGCGTCGGCGGCCCGGCGCAGCTGCTCTATACGCCCGCCGACGAGGCCGATCTGGCCTATTTCCTGAAGACACGCGGGCGCCGATCTGCCGGTGACCGTCGTCGGCGTCGGCTCCAATCTGCTGGTGCGCGACGGCGGCATTCCGGGCATCGTGATCCGGCTCGGGCGCGGCTTCGGCAAGATCGAGCCCGAAGAGGGTCACCGCATCCGCGTCGGCACCGCCGTTCCCGATATGCGGCTTGCTCAGGCCGCCGCGGCCGCCGGAATTGCCGGGCTCGCTTTTTATCGCGGCATTCCCGGCACGGTCGGCGGCGCGCTGCGCATGAATGCCGGGGCGCACGGCACCGAGACCAAGGACGTGCTCGTCGAAGCCCGCGCCGTGGATCGTTCGGGCACGATCCGCACGCTGAGCCTTGCCGATCTCGCCTACAGCTACCGCCATTGCGGCGCGCCGGAGGATCTGATCTTCACCGAGGCGCTCTATCAGGGCGAGCCGGGCGAGCCGGAGGAGATCACGCGCGCCATGCAGGAGGTCGCCGATTATCGCGAGGCGAACCAGCCGATCAAGACCCGCACGGGCGGCTCGACCTTCAAGAACCCGCCCGGCCATAGCTCCTGGAAGCTGATCGACGCCGCAGGCTGCCGGGGCTACCGGGTCGGCGGCGCGCATGTCTCGGAAATGCACTGCAATTTCCTCATCAATGACGGCGAGGCGAGCGCGGAGGACATCGAGACGCTCGGCGAGCACGTGCGCGCCCGGGTGAAGGCGGCGAGCGGCATCGAATTGGAGTGGGAAATCAAGCGCCTCGGCCTGCCCGCCGAAGGGCGTCCCATGGTGGTGGCGGCATGAGCCGCGGATATGATCATGTCGCGGTGCTGATGGGCGGCTGGTCCGCCGAGCGCGAGGTCTCGCTCAATTCCGGCAAGGCCTGCGCGGGCGCGCTCGAAAGCGAAGGCTATCGGGTGACGCGCATCGATGTCGACCGCGAGCTGCCGGAGCGGCTGAAGGCTATGAGGCCCGATGTCTGCTTCAACGCGCTGCACGGCAAGGGCGGCGAGGACGGCACCATTCAGGGCGTTCTCGAAACGCTGGAAATTCCCTACACCCATTCCGGCGTTCTCGCTTCCGCCCTCGCCATGAACAAGGCCAAGGCCAAGATCGTCTTCGCCGACGCCGGCATTCCGGTCGCCGAGCACCGGATCGCGCCGCGTCTCGAAGCCGCCAAAGCGCATGTCATGCCGCCGCCCTATGTCATCAAGCCGGTGGCGGAGGGCTCCAGCGTCGGCGTGTTCATCGTCCGCGGCGACCATGCCCACCCGCCGCAGGAACTCACATCGAGCGACTGGGCTTTTGCCGAAGAGGTCATGGTCGAGCGCTATATTGGCGGGCGCGAGCTCACCTGCGCCGTGATGGGCGACCGCGCGCTCGGCGTCATCGAAATCCTGCCCGCAGAAGGTCTCGCCTTTTACGACTACCAGGCCAAATACGCACCCGGAGGCTCACGACACGTCCTGCCAGCGGAAATTTCACCGAATATTTACGAATTGGTACAGAAGCTGTCGCTAAAGGCTCATCAGGCACTGGGCTGCCGGGGGATCAGCCGGGCCGATTTCCGGTTCGACGATCGCACCGGCGGCACGGGTGAGTTGATCTGCCTTGAGGTCAATACCCAGCCCGGAATGACGGCGACCTCGCTCGTTCCGGAGCTAGCAAGCCACAGTGGTCTGACTTTCGGTGAACTTGTCCGCTGGATTGTGGAGGACGCGTCTTGCAATCGGTGATAAATCCCTCTACAGCAGAAACTGGCAATTGGTTTGGTAGCGTTGGGGCTTATGCCGCGTCCGCTCAGAGCCGGTTTCAACGGCGCCAGTTGCGGATCGAGCGCGGCGCGGCTCAGGCGAGCAGTTCCCTTTATTCCTGGTTCGAGGCCAACAGCGACACGGCCTCGACAATCGGTTTGGTTGCGTGCGTCATCTTCTACGCATTGACGGCGGCCTACGGCTTGTCGGTCAGCGGACAATGGAGCGCCGCACGCCAGGTCATCATCTCCGCCGCAAATGATTTGGCCTTGGGGGCCGGATTCGAGGTCAAGGCGGTGCAGGTCGAAGGTCGGCAAAATCTGAAAGACGCGGATATTGCCGCCGCCTTGGGCGCCCATGACGGCATCTCGATCTTTTCCTTCGATACCGACGCCGCGCGTGACCGGCTCAAGCAGAATGGCTGGGTGCGCGAAGCGCGGGTGATGCGGCTCTTGCCCTCGACGCTGGTCGTCGAGATCGAGGAGCACCAGCCCTTCGCCCTCTGGCAGGAAGGCGGCAAGACCGCCGTCATCGATGCGGAGGGGCGCGTTCTGGCGCTCGCCTCGCGGGCCGAGTTTCCAAACCTTCCCGTCGTCATGGGAGCCGGCGCGGCTGCTCCGGCCAAGGAGCTGATCGAGGTGCTCGCTGGCCTTCCCGAGCTGAAGAAGCGCGTCGGCGATATGGAGCGGATCGCGGGCAGGCGCTGGGATCTCGTGCTCGACACGGGGATGCGCGTAAAACTGCCGGCAGACCGGCTTTACCGGGGCGCTCGCCGATCTCGGCGTCATCGCCGCGAAAAATCCGGCGGCCTTCTACGAAATCTCCGAAATGGATTTTCGCGTCCCGGCACAGTTTACGGTGCGGCTGAAGGATTCCTCGGAAAAGGGCCGCAAGAAATTTCTATCCTGGCTTTCGAGCGCCAATGACAGGGAGAGCCGCGGATTTTAAAGCAGGATCTTCGATGGAAACAGTTCGGCGCCGTCATCACCGGAGTCTACCTCTCCAAAGGGGAGAGGCCGGAATGGGTCAGCATTCCGGGTGAGGGGATCATGCCCATCGATAGTTTGTAACCCCTCACCCCGGCCCTCTCCCAATGGGAGAGGGGGTTCTAAGAGCAAGTGCGATTGTCTCGGTTTGAAACGCTCTTGCCCTAGTGGGTTGTGCGAAAGGCTTTTAACAGGTCCGGATACCGCAAGATGTGGCGTTGCGCGGGGCCGGACCGGAAAGACAGTCAGCGGGGCAGTGATTGCGAACGAAAGCTCGCAGATATTCCGGCAGTGAGCGGACCGTCGTCGTCCTCGACATCGGCACGCGCAAAATGTGCTGCCTGCTCGCCCGGCTGATGCCGTGGTCGCACTGGCAGGACGCGCCGGCCCTGTCGTCGCGCATCCGCATCACCGGCTATGGCTATCAGCTCTCGCGCGGCGTCGTGGCGGGGCGCATCTCGGACATGGAGGCGGCCGAGCGCACCGTGCGCAGCGTCGTCGCCAAGGCCGAGCGCGCAGCCGACGTCACCGTCAACGAGGTCTATGTCACGGCCTCCTTCGGCCCGCTCGTCAGCCAGAGCTTTACCGCCAGCGTCGATCTGCCGTCAGGCGCGGTCACGGCGCGCGACACCGACCGGGTGATCCGCGCAGCCACCGAATACGCCTCGCGGGGCGGCCAGACGGTGCTCCACAGCGTCCCCTTCGGCTATACGCTCGGCTATGAGAGCGGCATCACCGATCCGCTGGGCATGGTCGGCGACACGCTGAAGGTCGACGTTCACACCGTCTCGGCCGACGCGCTGCCGCTGAAAAATCTGAAACTGTGCATCGAGCGCAGCCATCTCTCCGTCTCGGGGGTGGCCGCCGCGGCCTATGCGAGCGGGCGCGCGGTGATTTCCGACAGCGAGGCGCAGACCGGCGTCACCTGCATCGATATGGGCGCCGGCGCGACCGGGGTCGCGGTGTTCTCCGGCGGCGCCTTCCTCTATTGCGACTCGATCGACATCGGCGGCAATCACATCACCAACGACATTGCCCACGCCCTGTCCGTGCCGCTGATCGAGGCCGAGCGGCTGAAGACGCTCCATGCCTCGGTTTTTGCGGCCGGCGAGGGGATGTGCGACCGCGTCCTCGCCGAGGACGAAGAGGAAGATGCCGGAGTTGCTTTCGCGCCACATCGCAAAAGCAGAGCTTTCCGATCTTGCTCGAATCCGCTTAGAGCAGATCTTTGCAGACGTTCGCGACCGGTTGCGTGCCAGTGGCGTCGCCGCCATGTCGGGCCATCGGGTGGTGCTGACCGGCGGGGCGAGCGAATTGGTCGGAGCGGCCGAGCTTGCCGGGCAGATTCTCGGCAAGCAGCCAAGGCTGGGGCGTCCCCGCCCGGTATCTGGCTTGCCGGGACCGGAAGCGGGGCCGGCCTTTGCCGCGCCGATCGGCCTGCTCATCCATCTGCTTGACGATGATCTGAAGCTGGAGAAGGCGCCCCCGCCCGAGATCATCGCGACGAGCCAAGGCTATCTGGCCAGAGTCGGCCAGTGGATACGGGAAAGTTTTTAAGCCGTGACGGCGCGGGGCCGACAGGATGCGGGGAAGAGACTGACGAGGCTGCCATGAGCATCAATTTGAAACTTCCATCGCTGACAGAGCTGCGTCCGCGGATCACCGTCGTCGGTGTCGGCGGCGCGGGCGGCAATGCCGTCAACAACATGATCCAATACGGCCTCGAAGGCGTCGAGTTCATCGCCGCCAACACCGACGCTCAGGCGCTCTCGATGTCCGCCGCGGGCTGCCGTGTGCAGATGGGCATCACCATCACGGAAGGGCTCGGCGCCGGCTCGAAGCCGGAGATCGGCGCGGCGGCGGCCGAAGAGGCGCTTGAGGAGATCCGCTCGCTGATCGAAGGCTCGAACATGCTGTTCATCACGGCCGGCATGGGCGGGGGAACCGGCACCGGCGCGGCGCCGGTCATGGCGCGCGCGGCCAAGGAAATGGGCATTCTGACCGTCGGCGTCGTCACCAAGCCGTTCGAATTCGAAGGCCAGCGCCGGATGCGCGTGGCCAATGAGGGCATCGTCCAGCTCGCCGAATATGTCGACACGCTGATCGTCATCCCCAATCAGAATCTGTTCCGCATCGCCAATGAAAAGACGACTTTTGCCGACGCCTTCCAGAAGGCGGACGACGTTCTCAAATCCGGCGTCTGCTGCATCACCGATCTGATGGTCAAGGAGGGGCTGATCAATCTCGATTTTGCCGACGTCCGCGTGGTGATGCAGAACATGGGCACCGCGCTGATGGGCACCGGCGAGGCCGAGGGCGAGCAGCGCGCCTTGCGCGCGGCGGAGGCGGCGATCTCCAATCCGCTGCTCGATGAAATGTCGATGCGCGGCGCCAAGGGCCTCTTGATCAGCATCACCGGCAGTTTCGATATGACGCTTTACGAGGTCGAGGAGGCGGCGTCCCGCGTGCGCCGAGAGGTCGACCCGGAGGCCAATCCCGACATCAACATCATCGTCGGCGCCACCTTCGACCATTCGATCGAGGGCCGCATCCGCGTTTCGGTGGTGGCGACCGGCATCAATTCCGGCCAGCAGCCTCATGTCGCCAAGGCCAATGAAGCGCTGAAAAGCGCGCGGCTGATGGACCGCATTGGCTCGCCTGCCCGCGCCGAACGGGACCGGCCGCCGCCGCGTCAGGAAGCGCCGCAGGAGTCCTGGCAGGGCTCGGGCAATGTCACCATCGAGCCGCGCTCGCCGAAATATCTGGGCAGGCAGCGCCGGCGGTCAGGGCCGCTCGCCTCAGCCGCAGACGCCGCGTTTTGAGCCGCAGCCGCCGGCCAAGCCGATCCGCCCGCCGCGCCGCCCGCTCACGGGCAAGGATTTCCCCGAGCTTGCCGCGCATGAGGCCGAAATGCAGGGGCAGCGCGATCTCGGCATCAAGCGCCGCGGCGGTCTGCTCGACTGGGTCACCGGCCGGACGCGCGGCGCCCCCGATCCGATGCCGCAGGAGCGGGTGATGCCGACTCTCGAATCAAACAGCACGGGCGGCCGTTCGCGCGATCATGGTTTTGACGGCCCTGGCGATCCCGGTGCCGCGGATGAGCCTGGCCAGCCGGGTCGTGATAAAAAGGGCACAGACCGCGGGCGGAATGGCGAAGAGCCATTCGAAATCCCGAATTTCTTCAAACGGCCTATCAATTAGGCAGCGTTCAATCGAGCCTGATAAATCCTTGATTTAAAGGATTTTTTTGCCATCCGCTGCGGGAAGACCCGTAGCGGAGCGAGCTTTGCGTGTAAGGTTCGTCCCGAAATCTTTCAAATCGTAACAGACTGTAAAAAACCGTGATTTGCCGGAGCAAAAGCGGCCGGCCTAAGTTCGCCGTGGTCGGACGCATTGGCGTAGCGCGCAACAGCCGGAAACGAAAATTCCAAGCCGGCAAGCATCTTGAGCCTTCGGGCCTCGCGCGCAAAGCCAACGCATCGGAACGGGGGGCAGGTCCGTCAGTTGGGGAACGCGGACCTCGCCATTAGGGGAAAGATAACGGCGAACCATGAAAACTCACTCGGGGGGTTGGCAGACAACGATCGATAGTGATCTGGTTCTGTCTGGAATTGGTGTCCACAGCGGGGCTGAAGTCTCCATCATCCTCCATCCTGCCGAAGCTGGCACGGGTTGGACCTTCCTGGTGAATAACGGCTGTGGCCGGCTCGTTCGCATTCCCGCCGATTTCCGCATGGTTTCCAACGTCACGCTCTGCACCGTGCTGAGCGATGCCAGCGGCGCCTCGGTGGCGACGGTCGAGCATCTCCTGTCCGCCCTGCGCGGCATGAATATCGACAATGTCGAGATCGAGATCGAGGGCGGCGAGCTTCCGATCATGGACGGCAGCGCTGCGCCCTTCGTCGAGGCGATCGACGAGGCCGGCATCCGCGTTCTCGACGAGCCGCGCCGCTGGGTCAAGGTGCTCAAGCCGGTCCGCATCCAGGACGGCAAGTCCTCCGCCGAGCTTCGCCCCCATTACGGCAGCCGCTTCGAAATCGAAATCGACTTCGAGACCCCGTTCATCGGCCGCCAGCAGCTCGAAATCGACCTGACCCCGTGCGTCTATCGCCGTGAAATCGCCCGCGCCCGCACCTTCGGCTTCATGAAGGACGTCAAGGCGCTCTGGGCCGCCGGCCGCGCGCTCGGCTCGTCGCTGGAAAACACCGTCGCCATCGGCGATGACCGCATCCTCAATCCCGAAGGGCTTCGCTTCAAGAACGAGTTCGTGCGCCACAAGACGCTGGACGCCATCGGCGATCTGGCGCTGGCGAACGCGCCGATCCTCGGCGCCTATCGTTCCGTGCGCGGCGGCCACCGGATCAACACCATGATGCTGAAGGCGCTTTACGAAAACCGCTCGGCCTGGACCGTGGTCGAGACCGAGCACAGCTACGTCCGCGAAGTCGGCCACGCCCCGATCGGCGTTGGTCTTGCGCAGCCGGTTTTCGCCGCCGACCGGGGCTGATCGCCTCTGGTTGCATCACGCAGCCGTCCGCTTCCCCATGAGCGGGCGGCTTTGCCTTTAGGGGTCTGCCGATCGGCCAAACGCGGAAAAATTGAGCAAAAAAACACCACAATCCCCGTGTTCCGTCATCGGGCCGACTCGCATTAGGATTTTACCGCTGTTTCGGCCGGGGCGCTGTATTGCAAAGGCCGCTTGGGCTCAAGCGTCGACAGGATCGGGGAACCTATGAACGTCCGGACTCTCTGCAAAGCGGCTGCACTTCTGATGCTCGCTGGCCAGCTTGGGGGCTGTGCTTCGGGATCGCTGTTCGGCGGCAGCGACGACACGCCGACCGTCGAGACCAAGCCGCCGGACGTGCTCTATAAGGAAGCCAACGCCAAGCTCGATGGCGGCGACTACACCGAGGCCGCGAAAAAATTCGAGGAGGTCGACCGCCAGCATCCTTATTCGAACGAGGCGCGCGAGGCGACCATTATGGCGGCCTTTGCTTATGAAAAGGCCAATAAGCTGCCGGAAGCCGTGGCGGCGGCCCGGCGCTATCTGGAGCTGCATCCGGGCACGAAAGAGGCGGCGCTCGCGCAGAATATCATCGCCTCCTCCTATTACGACCGCATCAATGACGCCACGCGTGACCAGGGCGACACCAAGAAGGCGCTGACCGAGCTGGAGACGCTGGTCAACCGCTATCCGGACAGCCGCTATGCCGAGCAGGCCAAGAAGCGCATCCGCGTCGCCCGCGACGTGCTGGCGGCCTCCGAGATGAATGTCGGCCGCTGGTATCAGAAGAAGGGCGAGTATCTCGGCGCCATCAACCGCTTCCGCACGGTGGTCACCGACTATCAGACCACCGCGCATGTCGAGGAAGCCTTGATGCGGCTCACCGAGTGCTATTATGCGCTCGGCATTACCAATGAGGCGCAGACCGCGGCGGCCGTGCTCGGCCACAACTTCCCGGACAGCAAGTGGTACAAGGACGCCTACGCACTGCTTGAGGCCAATGGTTTGCAGCCGCATGAGGATTCCGGCTCCTGGATCAGCCGCCAGTGGCAGAAGATCGCCGGCAGCTCGAACAAAGCAGGGTGATGACGGGGGCGAGGGCCCGGCGGCGCGATGCTTGCCTCCGACGGTTCGCCGCCCACCTGCCTTTGCGCTGAATATTCATGGCCGTCGCCCCGGAAATGCCGAAGGCAGTGTCCGGGGTCTATTGGTTTTTCAGCAAATTCCTACCGGAGTTCATAGCGATTGGGCCCCGGCTCTCACGGCCGGGGCGGCGCCGAATATCCTGCTGCGCCTTGCCAATGGTGATCGCCAAGGCGGCGCGGGGCACGAACTGCGGCTCAACGCGTCCGCCTCATCGGCAACCGGCGCTCAGGCGTGCGCCCAGGCCTCGCGGATGACGCGCTTGGTGTTGGCGATGATCAGCGCGGAGGTCTCCTCCGCCAGCAGCGGGCGCACTTCGGCGCTGACGATGGGCGGATTGTCCTTGTTCAGAAGACCGTGCTTCAGCAGCAGCTTGAAGTAATGGCAGACGTCCTTGGTATCCAGCGAGCCGCCGGGGACGCCGAAGCGCGGCTGCAGGTCGCCATAGAGGAAGTGCTTCCTATCCTCGACCACGCAATTGCCGATATGGAAATGCAGGAAGAAATCCTTCACCAGCGGAATGGCTTTTTCCGGCTTCTCCTTGAGCAGCGGGAAATGCGACAGATCGGATAACAGGCCGAAATTGTCGAACTCGTCCGCCACCGGCCGCGCCACCTCCGCCGCATCGGCGAAATGGCCGATCAGAAATTCCTTCTCGATGTCGCGGTCGAAGATCTTCAGCGTGACGACCATGTCGCCATGCTGCTTGGTATAGCGGCAGATCTCGTAGAGAAAATCGATGAAATGCTTCTTCGCCTCGGGACGCTTCTCGTCGCCTGGGTCTTTCCCCGAGCTGACGCGGAAGAAGGAGGCGCCGAATTCATAGGCCTCGTCGACGCATTTCTTGATGATGTGGAGGACGCGCTTGCGCTCGGCCGGATCGAAGGCATGCGGATTGAGCTTCATCGGAAAGGCGGTCGGCTGCGTCGCATAGGCGACGGTCAGGTGCGAGACCGCCAGCATCTTGCGGGCGATGTCGCGGTCGCGCGTGTCCTCGCAGGGGCCGATCTCGACCGCCGTCCAGAAATCGTCCTCGCAGATCGTGCGCAGCGTCTCGACATAGGTCGCGTGCGACTGCATCAGCTCGGGAAACGCCTTAAAATGCACCAGCCCCGGCTTCATGTAGCCGTACATCAAGTCCTGCATGGGAATAGCTCCTCCCTCGGCGACGCTTGTACTGTGGGAGTTACATTCAAACATATTTAGATCACTATGTCATCGGCCCATCGGGAGCCCCTGATGACGACGGATAGAGGCTCGTCATAAGGGGCAGATCCCGATCGTCATCAGCGTGCCCAGCGCAGCCGTCCGCCGTCACCCAGCCATCCGCTTGCCGGTCTCCAACAGCGATTTGAGATCGCTGAGAATCCACGGCCAGCCGCCAGCGCCCTGCGCCGGATCGCCGCCGCCGGAAACCATGCCGGCGACGATCGGTGCGCCCGCAACGTCATGGGTGATGGTCACGATGCAGGTTCCATCCTGGTTCTCCCTGATCTCATAGGTCAGGCGGGTTGGGGTTTCCGCCGCGGTGTTCGCGTCAAAGAGCGGATGCCAGGTTTGCACCAGCTTGCGCGGCGGGTCGCTTTCGATGACCTCGCCGACGATGATCTCCTCGGGCAGGCCCATGGATCGCATCTCCGCGCTTGCCTTATGGGAAAACCGGCCCCCCGCTTTCATATCGAATTCGACCCGGCCGCCATAGCCGTAGCGCTCGGTCCATTCCGGCTGGGTGATGGCGTCCCAGATCGCCTGGGCCGGAGCCTTGATGTAGACGCGGTAGACCTGAATGGTTGGGCTTTTATCCGTCACGATTATCATCCCTTTCTTCGAGCTCGGCCTTGAGCGCGGTGAGCGCTAAGACCTCGCGTGCCTTGTATTTGCCGATCCACCTCTCGTAGATCAACTGGATCGGGACGGGGTTGAGAAAGTGCAGCTTTTCCCGGCCCGACCGGCGCGTGACCACAAGGTTCGCCTCTTCCAGAACGCGCAAATGCTTCATGACGCCGAAGCGTGTCATCTCCAGCCCGGACTCCAGCTCCTTCAGCGTGCGGCCGTCGCGCTGGAACAGGAGGTCGAGCAGGAAACGGCGCGTTGGATCGGCAAGTGCCTTGAATACGATGTCATCGTCGGTCACGAGCGGGGAGAATAGGTGACAAAATAGTCACCTGTCAAGATTGGGAATGATGGGCCTGCAGGTGGGGTCGTTGAAATCCAAATTTTCTGCATCGCACAAAAGGCGAGAATCCTCTTTCCGCAGCGATTACGCACCCTCGGACACGTCGCACGGCTCGCGCGTATCGAGGTGAACCGACCGAGGCTTCCCATTGGGACAAGAAAAGTCGCGTGTGTCAGGATTTCCTTACTCGCCTGATCGGTTCCCAAGCCATGTGCGTCGGAGCTGATCTACCGCGCCAACCGGTCACCGTTGGCACTAGCTAGCATCCAGGGGGCGTCGGCGACCACACATGGCGACACCTCCTTCGACTGGATGTTCGAGCGCTGACGGGTGCCCCAAGACAAGGTCCACCAGCGATCCGAAAAGTAAGAGATCCGCGAAGGGCCTCGAAATCCGTTGTCGCGCAAGGCTGATCGCCCCTAAGCCGCTGAGGGCAGATCAGGAACGACTACAGACTGCTCGCTCCAAACCGAATTTGCTGCTGATCAAGAGCGACAGCACAATAGCATCCGTGGACCTGGCAATCTGAATAAGTCAGCGACTGGCCTAAGGGCGTGCGGCCAAAAACACTGTCGCCATTGCAAGCGAGTTCATAGCCATTCATCGCCATGTTCAGACGCTCAATATAGAAGTTATCGGGGGGCTCGGTTCGAAGGACCAGCACGATTTGGCCTGACCCCTTGCGAATAAAAATTCGATTTTTGATGGTTTCAACATCCCAATTCTCAATGCCAGCTCGCCATTCATTATCGACGATACAAAGAGTGGTCTTCCCCTCGTCGTCCATGAAGTGAGCGTTCAGACGAAATGGCGCCCCGACCGCCTCTGGCGGCGCGATAGACAAAATTGGCTGCCCGCCCAAACTGACAAGATGGAAGCAACCGACGGCGACATTCGATCCGAAATGTATGGCTGGCTGTACTGCCTGCACGTCGAAGATTTCTCGGCAAAACCCCTTCTGCAGCGCGGCGGGGTTTTTGGCTGCCTCGAACACCGTGAGGTCTGCAAGGACCCCGCGCCGTCGCTTACCCTCACAAGTGCCGCACAGATAATAGATATGATCAGCTTCATGCTTTTCCGCGTCGACGTACGCCGGGGCAATGTGGTCGTAGATGCAATACGCATTGCCGCACACCAAGCAACCGAACCCGGCGCGCTGACGCACTTCGCGTTTAACGCCATCGGGAATATCTCGCGGTAAGCCATGTTCGTTAACTGAGCTCATCGGCCACTCTCCCTCAGAATTTCTGCGACGCCTCGTTTGTCATAAGCCCGGAACCTGGGCGATTCGCAAACTTGTCGGAGCCTGGAGTTCGGTGCGTTTTGCATAGCTTATGCGAGTATTTTCCTAGGTAGCCATTTTAGCGCGAGGAGGCGGAATAAAAGGGCCACCCCGAAGGACGGCCGTTGCATAACTAGAAATTTATATAGTGGTCAGGTCTGCCCGGCGACCCGGCGACGATCTGCGAGCGGCAGAAACGAGGCGCAAGCCGAGGATCGCCGGGTTTTCACCCGCCGCTCCCGCACCGCAGCAATATGGCGTGAAAAGGCGCGCTCTGCCGCCCGCCAAGAGTTGCGCCGCAGCGAAAGCGGCGCTATCTGTTTCGCAGGTGCCGCAAGGCTTGCGGCCAATCTCACAATTTCGCATTTCCGCGGAAGGTCGGCAGATGAAAGTCGATGAGGCCACGGTGCGCCACGTCGCGCGGCTCGCGCGCATCAAGGTCAGCGGGCAGGAGGCCAGGAGCCTGCAGCGTGAACTCAGCGCGATCCTCGACTGGGTCGAGCAGCTCGGCGAGGTCGACACCGCCGATGTCGAGCCGATGACCCGCGTCGAGGCCATGGCGCTGCCCAAGCGCCGCGACGAGGTGACGGACGGCGGCATTCCGGATCTGATCCTCAAGAACGCGCCGCTGACCGAGGATCATTTCTTCCTGGTGCCGAAGGTGGTGGAGTAGGCGATGAGCGAGCTGACCGGCCTCACCCTTGCCGAGGCGCGCGACCGTCTGCGCAAGAAGGAGCTGACAGCGCGCGAGCTGACCGAGGCGCATCTTTCCGCGATCGAGGGCGCCAACGCCGCGCTCAATGCCTATCTGCTGGTGACCAGCGACAAGGCGCTCGACATGGCGAAGGCGTCGGATGCGCGGCTCGCCAAGGGCAAGGGCCTGCCGCTCGACGGGCTGCCGATCGGCGTCAAGGATCTGTTCTGCACGCGAGGGTGTGCGCACGACGGCCTGCTCGGCGATCCTCGACGATTTCCAGCCGGTCTATGAGTCGACGGTGACGCAGAATCTGTGGGACGCTGGCGCGGTGATGCTCGGCAAGCTCAATATGGACGAGTTCGCCATGGGCTCCTCGACCGAGACCAGCCATTTCCGCCCTTGCATCAATCCCTGGCGCGCGGACGGCAGCAACAAGCCGTTGGTGCCCGGCGGCTCCTCCGGCGGCTCGGCCTCGGCGGTGGCCGCGCGGATCGCGCTTGCCGCCACGGCCTCCGACACTGGCGGCTCGATCCGCCAGCCGGCCGCCTTCACCGGCACCGTCGGCATGAAGCCCACCTATGGCCGCTGCTCGCGCTGGGGCATGGTGGCCTTCGCCTCCTCGCTCGATCAGGCCGGGCCGATCGCGCGCACGGTGCAAGGACGCCGCGATCATGCTGCGCCAGATGGCGAGCCACGACCCGAAGGATTCGACCAGCGCCGCCAGCGCCCGTGCCGGATTTCGAGAAGGCGCTGGCGAAGAAGGTGAAGGGCCTGAAGATCGGCATCCCGAAGGAATACCGCATCGAGGGTCTTTCCGCCGAGATCGAGGCGCTGTGGCAGCAGGGCATCGACTGGTTCAAGGCGGCGGGCGCCGAGATCGTCGAGATCAGCCTGCCGCATACGAAATACGCCCTGCCCGCCTATTACATCGTCGCCCCCGCCGAAGCCTCGTCCAATCTCGCCCGCTATGACGGCGTGCGCTACGGCCTGCGCGTCAACGGCCGCGACATCATCGACATGTATGAGGAGACGCGCTCGCACGGCTTCGGCGCCGAGGTGAAGCGGCGCGTGCTGATCGGCACCTATGTGCTCTCGGCCGGCTATTACGACGCCTATTACATCAAGGCGCAAAAAGTGCGCACGCTGATCCGCCGCGATTTCGAGGACGCGTTCGAGACCGTCGATGCGGTGCTGACGCCGGCGACGCCCTCGCCCGCCTTTGCGCTCGGCGAGAAAGGCGGCGATCCGATCGAGATGTATTTCAACGATATTTTCACCGTCACGGTGAACATGGCCGGGCTGCCGGGCATTTCCGTGCCGGCCGGGTTTTCCAAGACCGGCCTGCCGCTCGGGCTGCAGCTGATCGGGCGGCCGTTCGACGAGGAGACCATGCTGCGCGCGGCGCAGGTGATCGAGGATGCCGCCGGCCCCGCGCTGGCGCCTGAGCCGTGGTGGAATGCCGCCAAGCCAGCGCCCGGCGCCGTGACGAAACCCGCGGGGAAGCCGCAGGCCAAAGCCAGATCGCCGCGAAAGAAATCATCCTGACGGGTTTACCCGATGTCCCAGCGCCCGCCCGAAGACTGCGAAAATATGGAACAGGTCCGCGCCGAGATCGACCGGCTCGACGCGGCGATCCTCGACCTGGTCGCCGAGCGCTTCGGCTATGTCGACCGCGCCTGGCAGCTCAAGACGCACCGCGCCGAGGCGGTGGTGCCCTGGCGCATCCAGCAGGTGATCGACCGCATGCGCGCCCGCGCCACCGAGCGCGGCATCCCGCCCGAGCTGGCCGAGGCGCTGTGGCGGCAGATGATCGGCTGGTTCATCCAATATGAGGAAGAAAAGCTGTCGAGCGAGCCGCCCGAGGACAAAATCTGAGCGCATGGTGCGGCGCTATTGCGGCTTTGCAAGGGCGCCGGACCGGTTGAGCGAAACCCCCAAATTTTCGCTTGTCAGGTAATATTTTATACGCTTGTGTAGAGGCCGCCGGAGGGCCATGAGCGGGTTCGGTTTCGCCGCCGGGCATGATGGGCGGAGCGTATTTTTCCTCAGTAGCGCAATCTCGGGACGTAAGGGAGGCTCAGGCTTTCCTGCGCCTGATGCTTTTGCGGGGAATGCGCGTGAGACGAGGCACGGGGCTTGAGTGATGACAATGCAACCACGCCAGGAAAATCTGATCGACGGCGCGACCGGCCCCTGGGAAGTCGTCATCGGCATGGAGGTGCACGCCCAGGTCACCTCCAAGTCGAAGCTGTTCTCCGGCGCCTCGACCGAATTCGGCGGCGAGCCCAATTCCCACGTCTCGCTGGTCGATGCCGCCATGCCCGGCATGCTGCCCGTCATCAACGAGGAATGCGTGCGCCAGGCGATCCGCACCGGGCTCGGCCTCAAGGCGCAGATCAACCTCTATTCCGTCTTCGACCGCAAGAACTACTTCTATCCCGACCTGCCGCAGGGCTATCAGATCTCGCAATACAAGTACCCGATCGTCGGCGAGGGCAAGGTCACCGTCGACATGAAGGACGGCTATTCCGTCGAGGTCGGCATCGAGCGCGTGCATCTGGAGCAGGACGCCGGCAAGAGCCTGCACGATCAGCATCCGGACTATTCCTTCGTCGATCTCAACCGCTCGGGCGTCGCGCTGATGGAGATCGTCTCGCGGCCCGATCTGCGCTCCTCCGAGGAGGCCAAGGCCTATATCACCAAGCTGCGCACCATCCTGCGCTATCTCGGCACCTGCGACGGCAATATGGAGCAGGGCTCCTTGCGCGCCGACGTCAATGTCTCGGTGCGCAAGCCGGGCGAGCCCTACGGCACGCGCTGCGAGATCAAGAACGTCAATTCCATCCGCTTCATCGGCCAGGCCATCGATTACGAGGCGCGCCGCCAGATCGGCATCCTCGAGGCCGGCGGCAGCGATCGATCAGGAGACGCGGCTGTTCGATCCCAAGCTGCGGCGAGACCCGCTCCATGCGCTCCAAGGAGGAGGCGCATGATTACCGCTATTTCCCCGATCCCGACCTCTTGCCGCTGGAGCTGACGCAGGACTATGTCGATGAGGTCGCCGGCGCGCTGCCCGAGTTGCCCGACGAGAAGAAGGCGCGCTTCATCGAGGATTTCGGCCTCTCGGCCTATGACGCCGGCGTGCTGGTCGCCGACAAGGAGACGGCCGAGTATTTCGAGGCGGTGGCCGGCGGGGCGCGACGCGAAGACGGCCGCCAATTGGGTGACCGGCGATCTGTTCGGCGCGCTCAACCGCACGGGGCGGAGCATCGCCGACAGCCCGGTCGAGCGCCGCGCATCTCGGCGAGCTGATCGACCTGATCGCCAAGAACGTCATCTCCGGCCGCATCGCCAAGGATGTGTTCGAGATCATGGTCGAGACCGGAGAGGCGCCCGGCCAAGATCGTCGAGAGCCGCGGCCTCAAGCAGGTCACCGACACCGGCGCCATCGAGAAGGTCGTCGATGAGATCATCGCCGCCAACCCCAAGCAGGTGGAGCAGGTGAAGGCCAAGCCGCAGACGCTTCGGCTGGTTCGTCGGCCAGGTGATGAAGGCGACCGGCGGCAAGGCCAACCCGGCGGCGGTGAATGCGATTTTGCGGAAGAAGCTCGGTGTGGAGGAGTGAGAGAGCTTCATTGACCTTTCGGGAACCTCCGCATCGAACTTCCGTCCGCCACAACTCCGCGCATATCGTTGGGGCGGAGGGTTGACTGACTTGGGGCAATTTTGTGCCGTACGTGATCAGGCGAAGGGGGCTGTGTTTGTCAAACGATTGATTCCGATATTGTAATTACAGTATTGACACGCCACCCTACCCCAACCTACTAAATGATTTCTTGCGAGAGCGCTGCACCGACGGCAGAGGACCGTCGGTACGTTTCCTGGCAAGAAAGTGGCCGCTTCCGAAGGTTATCGGCGGCGGTCGAACTCAGCCTAGGCTCTCCGTTCGCCTAGGCTATATGAAGCGAGAGCCGCTCCCCCGAAACCAATGGGTAGCGGCTGATGAGACCTAGGCGTGAAGCGATAAATTGCCTAGGCTCTGCAAGTACTCGATTGTCATCGTGGCGCCCTGTCCGTTCGGCGGGCAGGGCAAATTAATTAGAACAGTGCCTGCCGGTCATGCTGTTCCATATTCAGTTTTCCCATTGTTGATCTGCGCAGCTTTGCACCACAACGAGAGTTACGTCTCCCCGTTCCGGGATGGCCACGCCCCCTTGTTAATGAAGAATTCGTTCGATCGGTCGGTCAAATTCGTCAGCGACGAAGGGGCGGTCTAGAGGGTTGGGTTGGAGACGAATTCTGCTGCGATGCACGTCGTGCAATTAAGCTTGATCTTAGCAAGTCCCGCGATTTGCGAATCGCATTTCGACGATTCTATTTTGACGGGGCAATCGTTGGCCGATTTGAGATTGGCTTAGCGTTAGAGGAGTCAACTCGAGAGCCGAGTTCGGTTGATCTGGTGGCTCTAGTCGCAGAATTCTAAATTTAGAGGCTCAGATTCGCAGTCCTGGCCGCCCATCCAAGCGATTCCGGCTGATTGCAATCGCCAAGCCTCTTGCGCGCCTCTACGCGAGCGCAAGCAGCAAACATCGTGGATGGTTGGCAGCGCGCCTTCGGAGCCGAAGCTATGATCACTTGGTGATCGGCGGAAACCCGTCTCTATTTATTGAAACTTCGCCGATTGACCTCGACCAAGTGAATATGCCATGTGGCGCGATCCAAAGCAGTGCAGAGTCGAACTTTCGTGTTTTTCATTGGACAACGGAAATAGACGGAACACCTCTACCAGTTTGGATAACCGAACCACCTCAATGCTTGGAGACTTCTAGTGCGCGGAAACTACGCGTTTATTTAATCCGCCTCCACGCCGAGCATCAAGCCTTTTTAAGAATACTTAAGGCGGTTCGGACAGGCATGGTTCGTCCGCGGGTGGGCACAGTTTCGTCAGAGGCGCTTCAACAATACTTGAACAAATCGACGAGATTTTTTTGAGATCTAAAGAGGCTATCAAGAAAATTTCTTCTGGAGACGACGTATTGGCCGATGCAATGAGTTTTGGATCGGAAAGACTGATCCCGGTTGGGGATCGAAACGCTACGTTGAATCAACTTAAGTATATTAGGAAAAACATATATAAGAAGATCGAAAGACTTACAACAAACGCTAAAGGTGACGAAATGTGGTTTACGAAAGAGCGGCAACTTTTCGTGGCTTCCATTTTTGGCGTTGCTTTTCTCGCCATCTTGCTTGCGACAGCAATTATTATTCCAAATCCAACTTCATCGCAAGAAACCACGTTTCGCATAATAATGGCTATCTCAGCGAGCGCCTTTGCGGGAATAATTCCTGGTGTTATGGATGTGAAGTTGACCTGGACGAACTTTGTTCTTCGTGCAAGCGGAGCGCTTGCAGTATTTGTGATCGTATATTTTTATGCTCCGGCCTGAGTTGCAATCCGACGAATTCACATGCCTTCGGGTCGAAGAACAGGAACACTTTGAGCAGCCAGGTCCATTTCGGGTTGCGAGTGAAAGGCCTCGAAGAGAAACCAAGACCGTACCAAGCCCAGAGTTGACTATCGAAATTAATTATCGATTACCATTATACGACTTTGGCCCTCGAACTTATCCCCGCGTCCCCCCGCCGCCCCTATGTCGCCCGCGTCGCTTCTTAGCGAGCGACAACGGGGCTCGAGACCGTCTCGCCACCGTCAGGAGAAGGGATTGCGGCGCCTGGGAAATCCGCAGGGGATGGCTGTGTCGCGTGATAGGCTGGTCGCGCGGTGGGGTAACGCCGCATACATTCGCGGGTCTGCGGTGTCAGCCCATCTGCCGGCTGCGCTGTGCAAATCGTCTAGAGCCGTTTCGGTTCCGATAGAATCGGAACGTAAAACGGTTCTATCTATTTGTTTGAGCATGGTCTTTTCGCAAAACCGGAATCCATGCCCGTTTTCACGGGGACATGCTTTTGCGGATCATGCTCTGGGTTACATCAACCACCGAGGCGACTCCCTCGCGTCGCATCGAACACTTACACCGCCGGTTCGATGGAACAATAGGGAGTCAGTCTTAGATGATGCAGGCGATGGAGATTAAAGCTCAGCCTGTAGCTGTCCAGGACTCCATTGATCAAAACGCTCCGAGGGCCGCCGATAGCTCTCAAAACTTCGGCATTTTTCTCCGTCACCTGACAAGCGACCCGATATTGGCCGACCAACATGAAGGCGAAGAGATTTCCCACGAGGGATCTTCGGATGTCCTCGAATTGACCGATCGCGGAAAACGGCTTTCCCGCATAGTCCAGGTCTTTTTTCCACTCACGGCTGAGAGATGAATGCAGGCAGCCTGGAAGGAGTAAAAAGTTTTTGCTCTTGCAGATCGTCACCAGTTCTTCCGCGCGTGCGGCTGCTTCGATTCCCGCTGCATGGGACGCGCCGCTCAATGGAGCCAAAAAACAGAACGCTAAGCAAAATAACGAGCAACCTCTCATGCTGCCCTCCCCACATCCTGCCAAATATCGATGGCAAGGCGATTTTGGTTGATTGCGCGGCGGCGTTCAACAGCTGTTGTTGTGGCGTGGCGAAAGCGACAATCGGGCGCTGGGCGCTGCGCCTTTCGCATCTCGAAGCAAGGCAAGCCGCATTGCCGCCGGCAGCCAAATTCGTGAGCGTCTCCCGCCGCACGGCCGGGCACTGGTTTTTTACGGCCGCTTAACGCTGCCGAACGATCGTCATCATATATCCGCGCCGGAAGTTATCCCCGCCTCCCCGCCCGCCCCTATACTCGCCGCCGTCGCTTCCCCTAAGGGGCGCCGGGCTTAAGACCGACTTCTGTTCTGGGGGGATGCGATTGCGGTGCCTGGGAAATCCGCATGGGATGGCCGAGTTGCAGGATAGGCTGGCCGTGCGGTGGGGTAACGACCCATAACCAGGGGTTCGACGGACGACCCACCTGTGCTGGGATGCGCAGGTCTTCCACAGGTTCGACCCGTGCAGGCCCGGGCCGGAAAGTCGCTGCCCCGCCGTCCGCCTTCGCAAGAGGTCCACGGCGCTGTCGCCGGCAGCGCGCCATGTCCTTTGGCTGGGGGCTGGCGATCATCGCTGCCGGCGGCGCGGAAATGGAGCGGCTTTCAGCCACGGCTTGGCCGGAAGATGCACGGGCGCGCCAGGTTCGGTAAGAGAGCGGACCGGAGCCAGAATATCACCGCGCGTGGGCAGCCGAGAGGCTGACACACTAAATACACGGACCAGCCTCACGGCTGCCCGCGCCGCCCCTATGGGCGGCGAGATGAAGTACCGCCAAGCCTCGCGGGTCCAGCCCGGCGAGGGGATTGGTGTTGCGCGATGGAAGCGAACGCGATACCGGCAGCTCATGCGCGGGCTTGCGCCGATGGCGCTGATCCGGGGACCGAGGTCGCAGATTGCGACGCCGCATGGCATCAATGCTGGCGGATGGCGGAGCCTGCGCAAACGACATCGTACTTGGCTGGGTCTCCCGCGCTCGCTGTCCGGGGCCTACACGAAACGAAGCCGGGAAGATGTGACCCCGGTCCGCCATGCGGTCGGCCGGGGCAGACGAAGGCGGTGAGGCCCGGCGCGGCGGCTCGGGCTGCGCATCATGCCCCGCCGCCAGTGCGGTCTTCGCCCCGTGAGCGCGGATTTTCACGAAAATATGCGGGGGCGGGGCTGTTCAGGCAAAATCCAGCCGTTTAAGCTGCCGCGATCGCGTCTGTTGAAGCGGAGGAAAATCATGAGCCACGATCCCGCGCTGCCATCCGACATCGAGGCCCCGACCAAGCTTGCGCCGCTGTCACGCCTGGATTTCATGTCCGCCGCCACGGCGGCGACCGCCGGCTATACCCTCGCCGCGGGCCCGGTCCGCGCCGAGGTGATCAGGACCGACACCGACGGCCTGACGGTGGGCGATGCCAAGGTGAAGGTCGAAGGTGGCGAGATGCCGGCCTATTTCGCCAAGCCCAAGAGCGGAGCGAAGCCGCCGGTCATTCTGGTGGCGATGGAGATTTTCGGCCTGCACGAATATATCAAGGATGTGACGCGCCGGCTCGGCAAGCTCGGCGCTTTCGCCGTGGCGCCGGACTATTATTTCCGCAAGGGCGACCTCACCAAGATCAGCGACCGTAACGCAGCTCATGCCGCTGGTCAACGGCAAGCCCGACGCCGAGCTGCTGAGCGACCTCGACGCCACCGTCGCCTGGGCCGCGGCACAGGGCGGCGATACCGGACGGCTGGGCATCATCGGATTTTGCCGGGGCGGGCGCACGGTCTGGGAATATGCCGCGCATAGCGACCAGCTGAAGGCGGGCGTGGCATTTTACGGCCCGGTGGTCGATCCGCAGACGCAAAGCGCCATCTGGCCGAAGAGCCCGACCCAGCTTGCCGCGCAGATGAAGGCGCCGGTGCTCGGCCTTTATGGCGAGGCCGATCAGGGTATTCCCCTCGCCCAGGTCGAGGCGATGAAAGCGGCGCTGGCGGCGGCCGGCAAGACCGCCGCGTTCAGGATCTTCCCAGGGGCGGGGCACGGCTTCCACGCCGATTATCGCCCCAGCTACGACAAGGAGGCCGCCGAGGCGGCCTGGGGCGAGATGCGGAGCTGGTTCGAGAAATACAAGGTTCTCTAGTGTCCCGATTCCGAAGTTCGCCTCATTCTGCAGCTAGCTCCTTAGCGAACTTCGGAATCTCAAGGGACACTAGCAACCCTATGATTCTCGTGTGGTTTGAGATTGAGAAATCCCCTTGCTGAGCAAGCTGAGACAATAAAGGGGATTCTCGATCACCTCACTAGCGCGAGATCCGAAAAGCCTGTCCCCCGTGACGACGCAGGGCTGTCCGGGGAACGAGCCGGTCATGGCGCTGGCGCATGTCCGGCTTTCCCGCGCGAACCGCGATTTACTGCCATTGAGATCGCCCGCTCGTTGTCATGCCCTTGCAAAAAGCTGGCGGATTTTCATAAATTCAGTCATCAATTTATACAGTACGCGTCAATTTTTAAACGTTCCGAATAATGAGTGCTTCATATGGATCGGCGATCGTTTTTACAAACTCTTATTGTACTCGGACTGACAAACCAGGGCATTTTTTCCGCCGGTGCGCAAACGGCACAAGGTAGCGCTCAGCGGCGTTTCATCGATGCCCACTGCCATTTCTTCAACGCCAAAGACCTGCCCGTTCGAGGCTTCATCCAGGAAGTCGTCCTCGGCGACTACGCGGAGCTCAGACCGCTTCCGGCGACGGGGCTGCTCCCCATGGCGGAGAGCGTATGGAAAGGCCTTGCCAGCCTGCTCATCAAGGAAATCCTCGGCGCGGGGACACCCGATCCGCGCGAAGAGATGCAATGCCTGGCGGAGCCTGCGGCTTGCGATGATTTTGCCCGCTTTGCCAGGCTGCCTCAAATTCCAAGGTCCGCAACTGTCGCCCGCGACGGCGAAACGCCCGAAGCGCGTCTGCTGCGACTGACGCTTGAGGAGCATTACGCCGCAGCGGAATCGCTCAGCGCGCGAAGCGCCACGGCCGTCGCACAGGACGAAGATATCGACGCCTTCGTTGGCTTCGTCCTCGGGGAGATGAAGGATAAGGGGCGCATCGCGCCCGAGGCGAGCCCGCAGAGGCTGCGAAGCGAACGCACCGCAAGGTCCCTGTTCCTGGTCGACATCGCCGACTTTCTGACCGGCGGCGACAGTGTCTTCAGCCGCTATTTTCGTTGGGCGAATTTGCTCACCGCCTACCGGTCGCAGATCATTGCCAGATATATTTCGCTTTATCAGACAGCGCAGCGCCACCTCGTTCTCGCCGCCCCGGCGCTGGTCGATTTTAGCTATTGGCTCGGCGATCAAACGCAAGGCGACCTGCAAGAGCAGACCAAGCTGATGGGGCTGCTCTCGCTGCGGCAGGCATCTCCGGTCCATGGGTTTGCGCCTTTCGATCCCGCGCGCAATATCCTCCATGAGCCGGGAAAACCGTCATCGCTGGCGATCGTGCAGGAGGCCGTCGCTCAACACGGCTTTATAGGCGTCAAGCTGTACCCACCAATGGGCTTCAGGCCATCGGGAAATGCCGACGAGCGCGACTATCCGCCGAGCGTATCGCAAAACGATCCGGGCTTCGGCCGGAAGCTGGATGAGCAGCTCTTCGAGCTGTATGACTGGTGCGCGCGTGAAGACGTTGCCATTCTTGCCCATACCACCGACAGTCAGTCTGCGAACGTGGATTTCGGGAAGCGCGCGGATCCGAAATTCTGGCTTGCGGTCCTGGAGAAGCACAATGGCCTGCGTATTAATCTTGCGCATTTCGGGAACTTTAGTCAGGCCAAATCGGGCGGAACATACGACCTTTCGCTTTATCCGCAGACCTGGGAAGCACGGATTGCCGAACTGATCGGCGACCGGCGTTTCACCCATCTCTATGCCGATGTCAGCTATTTCGGCTGGGTTCTTGGCACAGACAGCGCCAACACGGCCAATGTTACGGCCATCAAAAAGATGTGCGCGGAATTTTTGAAGGCCGATCCCGCCGCCGAGCGGCTTTTGTTCGGGACGGATTGGTCGTTCATCGCCCGCGAAGACAAGTTCGAAGCCTATCTCGACGGCATTGAGGCCTTCTTCCGCGATCTGGGGCTGAACGATGCGGCGATCGACAATCTCTTCTACAAAAACGCGATGCGCTTTTTCGGCCTTCAAAGCGGCGAGAAGACGTTCTCACGCCTTGAGGCATTTTACGCCCGGAATGGAAAGCCAATGCCATCGTTCGCGTGAGGGTGTCGTTCTGTTCAATACGATGAGGCAGGTACATTTGCGGAAGTTAATTTTCGGGGATCAAACATGTTTCGTCGGCAGATCTGGCGGTTTTCTCTTACGGCGATTTTGACTCTCGCCGTTTTTGCGACGACGGCCGTTGCGCAGGGCGACTGCATCGACAACCGAAGAATTGTCGGCGGCGTGGACACCGATATCAAGGAGCACCCCTGGCAGGTCGCGCTATACCTGCTCGCGACGGACGGCCTGTGCGGCGGATCGCTCATTCAGGACAGATGGGTGCTGACCGCGGCGCACTGTTTCGCTGATTCAGCGGTGCCCCAATCCATCCGCGTAAAGGCCGGCGCGACCAACTACCAACAGGGCGGCGCTTGGACGGAGGTCGAGAAGGTCATCATTCACGAGAACTATGACGCCAGCACGCATGAGAACGATCTCGCGCTTGTGCGGCTCAAATCGGCGACACCCGGCGACACCATTCCCCTAGCCGGAGCCAATCAGCCGCTCAAAGCTTGCGACAAGCTCGAAGTGACCGGATGGGGACGCACGTCCGAAGGCGGCCAAGTCTCCGACACTCTCCAAAAAGGCGAAATCCTGTACGTCGAGAATGCAACCTGCAATGCCGCCGACATCTACAATGGCGACGTCAAGCCGGGCATGATGTGTGCCGGCTTTCGTGACGGCGGGGTCGATTCCTGCCAGGGCGACAGCGGCGGCCCTCTGGTCCTCAGAGGCGAGGATGGGCCCGTGCTGGTGGGCGTGGTCTCTTGGGGTGAAGGCTGCGCCCGAAAGCTGCGTTATGGCGTGTACACGCGTGTCAACGCCTACAACGATTGGATCGCGAAGACCATTCTCGCGAACGAGAACTAATCACCTGACGAGGCAAGGATGAGACAGGTTCGTCTTGGAACGGCTCGCCGCGACGGTCGGCGCTCTGACGCGGCTGCGGCTTTGCCTGGGCGCAAGCGCCCGAGAACACGTCAAGGCTAAGCGCAAGTTGCTGATTGTTACGCTTGAGCGCCGGGATGGGCACGCTCCATGAGACAGCGGTACTTTGTTTGTTTTCGCCGGCTTCGTCGGCGCGGCGGCGCTGTTTTCGTCCTCGGCGAAAGCCCAGCAGCACTTCGAAACGCAGTTGGTGCCGCAAATGGGGCATACCGACGCCGTCTGGTCGGTAGCCTTCTCGCCGGACGGGCATCTCGCTCTCTCGGGCAGCGAAGACAACACGCTGAGGCTCTGGGAGGTCGACACCGGCAAGGAGCTGCGCAGCTTCAACGGCCATACCGGCTTCGTCAGTGCGGTGGCATTTTCGCCGGATGGCCGCTTTGCCCTCTCCGGTGCCTGGGACGATACGGTGAAACTGTGGGACGTAGCGACGGGCCAGGAGCTGCGCAGCTTCAGCGGCCATACCGCCTTTCTCGAAGCGGTCGCGTTCTCGCCCGACGGCCGCTTTGCCCTCTCTGGCGGCCAGGACAAAATATTGAAATTGTGGGATATAGCGACGGGCCAGGAGCTGCGCAGCTTCAGCGGCCATACGAGCGCCGTCTGGTCGGTGGCGTTTTCCCCGGATGGCCGCTTCATTCTCTCCGGCGGCGCCGATAACGCGCTGAAATTATGGGACGCGGACACCGGCAAGGAGCTGCGTAGCTTTACCGGACACACCGCCAGCGTCTGGTCGGTGATGTTCTTTCCGGACGGCCGCCTCGCCCTGTCCGGCAGCGGAGATAAGACGCTGAAAATATGGGATGTCGCCACCGGCCAGGAGGTGCGCAGCTTGGGCGGTAAGGGCGCCGGCATCAGGTCCGCAGCCCTTTCGCGCGACGGACGTTTCGCTCTCTCGGGTGGCGGCAATGACGGCTTGATGAAGCTGTGGGACGTCGCCACCGGCCAGGAGATCCGCACCTTCCGCGGGCATAGAAATTCGGTCAGGTCGGTGGCGTTTTCGCCCGATGGGCAATCTGCCCTATCGGGAAGCCAGGACGGAACCTTCAAGCTTTGGGATCTGACGACCGGCCAGGAGCGGCGCAGCTTCAGCGGCCATGCGGGCTATATCAGTTCCGTGGCGCTATCGCCCGACGGCCGTTCCGCGCTTTCCGGCAGCTCCGACAATTTGATGCGGTTGTGGGACATGGCGACGGGCAAGGAACTGCTCAGCTTCGCCGGGCACAAAGGCGACGTGCTGTCCGTGGCGTTTTCGCCGGATGGCCATCTTGCCCTCTCGGGCAGCCGGGACCACACGCTGAAGCTGTGGGACGTGTCCTCGGGCCGCGAGCTGCGCAGCTTCACCGGGCATCCGGGCGAGGTCTGGTCGGTGACATTTTCCGCCGATGGGCGCCTTGCGCTTTCGGGCGGCGGCCGCTTCGTTCCTCCCACCAAGCGCCACCGGTCCCGGCCGAAGAAGGAAGACACGGCGCTGAGATTATGGGACGTCGAAACGGGCCAGCAGATTCGCAGCTTCACTGGTCATAGCGGCGCCGTGCGATCGGTGGCGCTGTCGCCCGACGGCCAGTTTGCGCTCTCCGGCAGCGATGACATGAGCATGAAATTGTGGGAGGTCGCGACGGGCAAAGAAGTGCGCAGCTTCAGCGGCCATAAGAGCTTCGTCCGGTCGGTCGCGTTTTCGCCCGACGGCCGTTTTGCCCTCTCCGGTGCCTGGGACGATACGGTGAAACTGTGGGATGTGGCAACCGGCCAGGAGCTGCGCAGCTTTACCGGGCATAGCGGCAATGTGGAGTCGGTTGCGTTTTCTCCCGACGGTCGTTACGCGCTTTCCGGCAGCCATGACAACACGCTGCGTCTGTGGGAGGTGGCGACCGGCAAGGAGCTGCGCCGCTTCAGCGGCCATGCAGGCATCGTCCAGTCGGTTACGTTTTCGCCGAATGCCCGTTTCATCCTTTCCGGCAGCCATGACGGCACGGCCCGGATCTGGGATCTCGAAAGCGGACAGGAACTCGCGCGGATGATGGCGGCCGCCGATGGTGAATGGCTGACCATGACGCCGAAGGGGTTTTTTACCGCCTCGCAGCGAGGCGGCGAGCTGCTCAGCATCGTGCGCGGCCTCGACGCCTACTCCGTGCACCAATTCTATGACCACCTCTACCGCCCCGATCTGGTGGAGGAGCTGCTGAAGGGTGATGCTCAGGGGAAATATGCGGACGCGGCTTCAAAGCTCAATCTGGAGACGATTTTGAACTCTGGACCGGCGCCGAAGCTCGAACTCTTGGAGAAGAAGCACACCGAGCGGTCAGAGGACAGCGTGAATCTTTCTGTGCGGATCAAGGATGCGGGCGGCGGCATCGGCGAAAAGGTAGTCTGGCGGGTGAACGGCAAGACGCAAGGCGATCTGACCGTGCCGGGCTTGCAGGGTCCGCCCAGTCCTGGTCGGTTCGTTACGATGAGCCAGGAACTGAAGGTCGATCGGAGCAAATCCAACATCGTCGAGGTGACCGCCTATAATGGCCAGGGACTGCTGGCAAGCCTGCCGCTGCAAGTCACCGTCGATTCCTTTGGGGTGACGACGACCGAGCGGCCCAAGCTCCATGTGCTCGCTGCCGGCGTCGATAAATATGCGATGGGGGATCTGGAGCTGCGCTATGCGGTGAAGGACGCCCAAGCTTTTGCAGAGGCGATGCAAGTCGGTGGGGAGTACCTTGTTCTCTGAAGTCAGGATCACCGCCCTTCGGGACGGCGAGGTGACGAAGTCAGGGCTCGAGGCGGCGGTGAACAAGCTCGCGAGCGAGGTCAAGCCCACCGATGTGTTCGTCTTGTTCCTGAGCGGCCATGGCCGCTCGATCGCCGGCAAATACTACTTCCTGCAGCAGAATCTGGACTTCGCCAAAGGCCAGAGCATCGAGAAGGATGCCATCAGCCAGGATCTGTGGCAGGCAGTGGCTGGCCAAGATCCCGGCGCAGAAGACGCTGCTGATCTATGACACTTGCGAGAGCGCCGCGGCCTCGGGCCTGGTTCGCGGCGGCGAGAGCGGGCGCGAGACGGCGATGGACAAATTGCAGAATGCCACCGGCCAGAACCTGATCGCAGCGGCGCGCGAGGCCGCCTATGAGGGCTATGAGGGGCATGGAGTGCTCACCTACGCCATACTTGAGGCCTTTCGGAAGTTGGAGACGCCCGGAGGTAAGGCTCAGGAGGTCGGTGTCGATAGGCTTGCGCATTATATCGGCAAGAGGGTGCCCGAGATCACAACGGCGCTTTATGGCGTGCGCCAGGAGCCGATCCGAAAACTCACCGGCGAAGATTTCCCCCTCGGGCTGAAGATCCTCACATCGGCGGCGCCGAGTGAATGTCCCGCCGAGGAGGAATTCGTCATCATCAAAAGCGAGCCCCTGCGGGATAATCCGGACGACACGGCGCAGAGCGGTCGCACGCTCACTCCGGGCTACCGGGTCGGAGCCAAATTCTCCGGGAGCTGGGCGCTGATCTGCCGGGATGGCGCAAAACTCGGCTATCTCCGGCCGGAAAGCATAGCAAAAACAAATTAGATTTCGACATCTTGGATATCGGGTGCTCCTCGTGCGTATTCAGCGGCTTTTTCGAGCGGAGTTTGGGGTGAGGCTATTATGGATTGCGGCGGGCGTCGTTCGCCGCGTCCGCTGCGGTTCGGCCCAAATCCCTTTCGTGGGAGCGCGTCAAGTCCGAGGTGGCGCGCTTGGCGGAGGCGCTGGTGTCGCTCGGCATGACCAATAGCCGCATGAAAGATTTCTATGATCTGTGGTGAAGTCGTCGCTGCTTCCAATTGTGTTAGAGATTTTCGTGGGATTTTGCCCATTTGTTGGTCTCTAACATACGATATAAGTTATTGATTTTGCTATAAATCGGTGGTTGCGGGGGCAGGATTTGAACCTGCGACCTTCAGGTTATGAGCCTGACGAGCTACCGGACTGCTCCACCCCGCGGCAATATCAGCTTCGTTAAGACCATTGGCATCGGCGTGCCCGCCCAAATCTGAAACGCGAGGAGGCCGTGCACGCAAGAATGAGCGGATGTCATGGAGCGCGAAGGCTTGCTGTGTAGCTGAAACGTCCGGACTACGCAACCCCTTCGCCAAATTTTGTTCGGCGGCGGCACATGTCCTGCTCGATCAGCAGAGCGGCGACCTCGCGCATCCGGCTGAAATGGGTATTGCGGGCATAAATCAAAAGGCCCGCGTCCGGACTGAATATGAAAACCGGGTCGATGCAACAGATCGCGTCGATGAACGTGAGCCCGCCGAAGCAGCCCATCATACTTGCTCTTTAGTCGTCATGGTCGGGTCGCGAGCGCTTAGAGCTTCCGCGCGCAGAGCCGATGAGCTGCCGGATCAATTTGTCCGACCATTGGCCATAAGGCGGCCTCAGCATGCGATCGAGGAAACGGCCGGTGAGGCGGTTTTCGAGCAGAACGCCCTTCTTGCGCGAGAATGTCTCAAATCCGGCAAAGCCATGATACGCGCCCATGCCGCTCTGGCCGACGCCGCCGAATGGCAGGTGGCTCTGCGCCACATGAAGCATGCAGTCATTCACGGTCACGCCGCCCGAGATGGTCCGCTCAAGAACGTGGCGGATCCGGCCGGAATTATTGTCGAAATAGTAGAGAGCCAGCGGACGCGGGCGCTCATTGATCGTGGCAATGGCCTCATCGAGCGAGCGATAGGCGAGAACGGGCAGCACCGGGCCGAAGATTTCTTCCTGCATCAAGCGCATGCGGTCGTTAGCGCCGAGCACGAAGTCGGTGGAAACACGCAATTCTCGGCATTGCAGTCGTCCCCGGCCGGATTCACCTGCGATGATGCGACCGCCTTTGGCGCGCGCATCCTCGACGAGCTCCGCCATGCGCTGCCAGCCTGCGGCATTGATCATATGCGTGTAGTCGGAATTCGCGCACAGATGCGGATAGCGTCTCGCGATCGCGGTCTGTGACGCGGCAACAAAGGCGTCCAGCTTCTCCTCGGCGACAAGCGCGTAGTCGGGCGCCACACAGGTCTGGCCGGCATTGAGCAGCTTGGCGGAACAGATACGATCGGCGGCGATCTCTTGCGGGAAATCGGCATGGACAAGAGCCGGCGACTTGCCGCCGAGTTCCAGCGTGACAGGTGTCAGATGCTTCGCGGCCGCCCCCATCACCAGCCTGCCGACGCGAGAGGAGCCGGTGAAGAGCAGATGATCGAACGGCAGTGCCGAGAAGGCCGCGGCGACCTCAGAGCCCCCTTCAACGACGGCTACTTGCTCAGGCGGAAATGCCTCGGCCATCATTCGAGCGATCAGCGCAGCCGTCGCGGGCGCCAGTTCTGACGGCTTGATCATGACGCTGTTGCCGGCAGCCAGGGCATTGGCAAGCGGCAAAAGGGTCAGATGGACCGGATAGTTCCAGGTCCCGATAATACCGACAACGCCGAGGGGCTGGTAGACGATGCGCGTCCGGCTCGGCCAAAGCGACCAGTTCGAGAAGCCAGAACGGGGCCGCATCCAGCCTCTGAAGGTTTCGCCGGATGTGGCGGATTTCTTCAACGACCGGAAAGATTTCGAGAAGCTGCGTCTCCTGCTGCGCGCGGTTGCCAAAATCCGAATTCAGAGCGGCGATGATTTCGTCTTCGTGACGGATGACCACGGATTGCAGGGTCTTCAGAGCCTCGATGCGGTGGCGATAATCGGGCGGCGCGCTGCGCTGAAATGCGCGCCTTTGCGCGGCCAGAAGCTGCGACAGCGCCTCCGCAGGCGTCGATTTCCCGGCGTTCATACGCACGATCTCGCTCATGTCTGCTCCGCTCCGATTGCCCAGGTCTGCTCTGCAGCCATGGGAATATGGCTCATGGCGTGCTCAGCGATCGCCGTGATTGTCAGGCTCGGATTGACGCCCAGATTGGCCGATAGCACCGACCCGTCACATATAAACATATTGCGGTAGCCGAAGACGCGGTTCCGGCCATCGCAGACACCCTGCGCGGGCGTTGCGCCCATAACGGCGCCCCCCATGCAGTGGGCGGTGGAGGGAATATCGAACAGAATTTCGGTGATGGATGTCGCCGCTACGCCGCCCGTGGCCTCGGCCGCCTTGACGGCGAAATCGTTCGCGGCCGGAATGCTCGCGGGGATGCGCGCGCCCTCGGTCGCCAGAGACTTGCGGAACGGCCAGTACCAGGGACGCTTCAGGCGCATACGAAGCTCGCCTTCGACGCTCTGCATGCACAGCAGGATAATCGTCTCGCGTGCGAAACCGAAGGGGCTGAGCGTCCGCAAAGTCGTGATCGGACGGGTTGCAAGCAGCCGGGCCAAGGTCGAGAGCCATACGAAAATGCGGCGAGGACCTGGCCATAACGCGTCAAAACCGTGCCCAGCATCCCGATCGCATCGGAGCCGCGCGGGTAGCGCGTCGCCTGAATGTTCAGGTGTCTCGTCGACGTGAATGCCCGAGCCGATCGCAATGCCGAGCGAGAAATCCTCGGCTGAGCCCGGATAGCGCACGCCGATCAGCGATTCCGCGTTCGTGCGCACATGCTTGCCGATCGACATTTGAAATGCGGGGTAAGGAGCCTTGGTCCTTGAGGCGCAGGAGCAGATCTTGCGTCCCCAGCGACGACGCCGCAAAGATCACGCCGCGGCAGGTCAGCGTCTTGCCGGGGCCGCCGAAGAGCGTGCCCGTAGGAACGGCGCGAACCTCGTAGCCGCCGGCTCCATCCGAAGCATTACCCAGGGGCCGCACGTCGACGACCCTGGTTTCGGCGAGAACGCGCGCGCCGAGCCGTTCCGCCAGAAATAAATAGTTCTGATCCAGCGTGTTTTTCGCGCCGTGCCGGCATCCGACCATGCAGCCGCCGCAGCCGATGCAGGACCGGCGCGGCGGTCCCTCACCGCCGAAGAAAGGGTCGGGATGCTCAGTCCCAGGCGCATCGCCTTCGTCGCCGAAATAGACCGCGACCTCGGTCGGGTAAAAGCTCTGGCCAACGCCGACACTCTCCGCCATCGCTCTCAGCTTTTCATCCGCCGCGCCGAAGATGCGGTTCGGGGTGACGCCGAGCATCCGTTTTGCCGTCTCATAGTGCCGGGGCAGAACATCGGTCCATGGCTCCAGACCGGCCCAGCTTCCGTCGCTCCAGACGCTCTTGGGCGGCTCCAGAAGCGTATTCGCGTAGGTGATCGAGCCGCCGCCGACGGCATTGCCGTGCAGCACCATCACATGCGAAAAGAAGCGAATGCTGAAGAACCCGCGTAGGCCGAGCGCCGGCCGCCACAGCCAGCGCCTGAGGTTCCAGGTGGTTTTCGGCAGCGTTTCGGGGGACCAGCGCCGCCCCATCTCGATAACGCCGACGCGGTAACCTTTCTCGCTCAGCCGCAGCGCACAGACACTGCCGCCGAAGCCCGAGCCGACAATGATGAAGTCGTAATCGTAACGCGCCGCGCAATCGTGCAATCGCAGGTCCTTTCAATCCGCCTCAAAGATGCTCACGCAGCTCACGGCGCAGAATCTTGCCGATATTCGACTTCGGCAGAGACGTCGCGGAACTCAATATGTCTCGGAATCTTATAGCCGGTCAGGTTCTGGTGGCAGAAGGCGAGCAGGCCCTCCGGCGTCAGTCTTGGATCCTTTCTGACCACCACAACCTTAACGGCCTCGCCTGAATAGGGGTCGGGCACGCCGACCGCACCGACTTCCAGCACGCCAGGATGGGCCTGGATGACATCCTCGATCTCATTGGGAAAGACCTTGAAGCCGGAGACCAGGATCAGATCTTTCTTGCGGTCGACGATGTAAACAAACCCTTGCGGGTCGACTTTAGCAATGTCGCCCGTCCGCAGAAAGCCGTCCGGGAGCATGACCTTGGCCGTCTCCTCGGGACGCATCCAATAGCCGGCCATGACCTGGGGACCGCGAACGCAAAGCTCACCAGCTTCACCCAAAGGAAGCTCACGCCCTTCATCGTCCCAAATCGAGATTTCCGTGGACGGCAAGGGCAGTCCGATGGAGTGGTTGTATGCCTTCAGATTGAGCGGGTTCACCGTGACCGCCGGCGAGGTCTCGGTAAGCCCGTAAGCCTCAAGAAGCGTGGTGCCGGTAACCTCTTGCCAGCGCTTGGCGACCGCCTCTTGGACGGCCATGCCGCCGCCGAGCGTCACGCGCAAGCGCGAACAGTCGACAGTAGCGAAGGCGGGATTGTTCAAGAGCGCGTTGAAGAGCGTATTGACCCCGGTGATGACGGTAAATGGATATTTCTTCAGTTCCTTCACGAAGGCTGGGATATCGCGCGGATTGGTAATCAGCACATTTCTCGCACCGATCTTAAGAAAGAGGAGGCAATTCGCCATCAGCGCAAAGACGTGGTAGAGCGGCAGCGGGGTGATCACCGTCTCTTTGCCCTCGATCAAAACATCCTTGAGCCAGGCATGAGCCTGTTCAAGATTGGCGAGCAGGTTTCCGTGCGTAAGCATCGCGCCCTTCGGAACGCCGGTTGTGCCGCCGGTATATTGCAAGAAGGCAATGTCGCTGCGGCTCACCTCAACCGGATTGAGGTGCAGCTTTGCCCCCTCGGCCAGCACGGATTTGAACGTGACCGCATCGGGTATGCGCCAATCCGGCACCATTTTCTTGATATGCTTGACAACGAAATTGACGATGGGACCCTTGGGAAAGCCGAGCAGATCGCCCAGCTTCGTCGTGATCACGTGCTTGACCGCCGTCTTGTCGCGGACTTGCGCGAGCGTCGAGGCAAAATTCTCGACGACGACGATAACCTCCGCACCGGAGTCCTTGAGCTGGTGCTCGAGTTCGCGCGGCGTATAGAGCGGATTACAATTGACGGCGGTATAGCCGGCGCGAAGCGCGCCGAACAGCGCTACGGGATATTGCAGGATGTTCGGCATCATCAGCGCCACGCGGGCGCCTTTGGCCAGTCCCAGCCCGTTTTGGAGATAGGCGGCGAAAGACCGCGACAGCTCGTCAAGCTGCGCATAACTGAGCGCACGATCCATATTGACGAAAGCGGCTTTGTCCGCGAATTTGGCGGCGGACGCCTCGAAGAGCTGTCCGATCGAGCTGTACGTTGTCAAATCGATCGTCGCCGGCACGCCCGGCGGATAGCTGCGGAGCCAGATCTTTTCCATGTTTCCATCCCCATTTTTCTTGCGTTTTTCTTGGGTCCGGCTCCTGCCCGGCCGGGCCGCAAAGTCTAGAACGCTCTACGAAAATTGAAAATCTTAGGACGCCGTGGTCCTCGATAGCATTGAGATAAATCAAATCGCAAGCGGGCCATAACCGGCATGTCTGGGCAACCTCGGACGCGGCCGGCTATCGACCGCGCGTAGCCTTTCGCGCTCTGCCACACGTCCGTCCCGATCGAGAAGGGCTAGGCCATGGTCGCCATATTGCTTCGCTGGGTACTCTTTGCGCAAGCGCTCGCTCTCTTTGCCACCGGATGGCTTCTCGGCACGGTCTTTGGAATTGGTCCAGGCGCGGCGGCAGGCATTTGCGCGGCGCTGTTCGTGGCGTTCAACTCGATTATTCCGATCATGACCTTCGCGATGGCGCTACGCTATAGCCCCAAGCCGATCGGGGCGCTCAAGCCGGACCTCTGGCGGATCGCGTGTATCGCCGTCAGGGAATGGCTGGCGTTCTTGGCTCTCTTCGTCGTCATTCAGCCTTTCCCGCGCTGGTGGATGGCGCCGGACCGGGTTGGCGAGGGCGGCGCCGCGCGCCCACCGGTGCTCCTGGTCCATGGCTTTTGCTGCAATCACGCGTCGTGGTGGTGGTTCGCAGGGCGGCTGCGAAGGCAGGGGCTGACGGTGGTGACCGTCGACCTGGAGCCGCCCTTCGCCGGCATGGACGAGCTCGCGGCGGCGATCGAGAGGCGTCTCGACGAGATCGCCGCACAAAGTCATGACAAGGTCGTGATGATCGGTCACAGCATGGGTGGCTTGGTTGCGCGCGCTTTTCTGCGCCGCTATGGCACTTCGCGCGTCGCCAGGCTGATCACCATCGGTACGCCGCATCACGGCACCGAGACGGCTCGTCTCGGGCGCGGCAGCAATTCACGCGAAATGGAGCCCGGCAGCCCATGGCTTTGCCAGCTTGCGCGGGACGGGCTGCCCGATATTCCGGTCGTCAGCATCTGGAGCCCGACCGACAACTTCATCCTCCCGCAAGACAGCAGCCGGCTTGCTGGCGCCCGCGAAATCGTGCTGCCCGGCCTCACCCATCTCACGATGGTCTTCTCGGGGCGGATGTTGCGAACCGTGCTCCAGGAACTGTGCTAGCCCCGCGGCAGGCGACAGCGGCGATCGGGACGGCCTCAGAAATGGATGCCGCGCATCAGTTGCGTGAAAGCCACCTGATCCGCCGTAGGCTCCTGCGCCTGCTTCTCGCCTTTGGCAGCGGCGGAGTTGGGGAACATCCGGAACATCGTGTTATTCACGATCTGCGCGAGCTGCGGCGCGACCGCATGTACGACCTGGCCGAAAATCCCGAGGCGTGTCGCCAGACGGACCGGCCGCCGCGTGATCGCCTCGGCGACGAGTTCCGCCGCTTCTTCGGGCGTCTGCGCCGGGACGTGATCGTAGAACTTGGTCGGCGCGATCATCGGGGTTCGCGTGAGCGGCATGTTGATCGTCGTGAATTCGACGCCCCGATCCAGATATTCCGCCGCCGCGCAGCGGGTCCACGCCTCCAGCGCCGCTTTGGATGCGATGTAAGCGGAGAAATGTGGCGCACTCGCGAGGACACCGATCGAGGAGATGTTGATGATGTGGCTGCGCCGGTTCTTCTGCGCCATGTGGGGCAGAAGCCCGAGCGTCACGCGAAGCGCACCAAAATAGTTGATGGCCATCGTGCGCTCGAAATCGTGGAAGCGGTCGTAGGAATTCTCAATCGAACGGCGGATCGAATGGCCGGCATTGTTGATCAGGATATCGACGTTGCCATGATCATTTATCAGCTTGCGGACGAGGTCGCTGCATTCAGCTTCGTCGACGATGTCGGCCCGGTAAGTGATGATCTCAAGCCCGCGCTTTGCTGCCTCCCGCCGTGTCTCATCCAGCCTTTCCGCATCGCGCGCGACCACGATGGTCGTGGCGCCCGCTTCGGCGACCTTCATCGCCGTCGCTTTGCCGATCCCCGAGGAGCCGCCGGTGATGAGCACCACGCGCCCGCTCACCTGCGCCCGCAGAGACCGGTCGATATGGAGATCGGGGTCGAGATGCCGCTCCCAATAGTCCCAAAGCCGCCATGCGTAGTCCTCAAGCGGGGGGACCTTGATGCCGGCCGGAGCGAGCCGGCGCTCGGCCTCGCGCGTGTCGAAGCGCGTCGGATAGTTGATGAAGGTGAAAATACTCGTCAGGCAGGTCCAGATCCTTCATCAGCCTTTTGTAGATGCGGCGCGCCGGCGTTAGCGCCCAAAGTCCCTGGACCAAACCGCGCGGCACGAGATTGAAGAGAGCGGCATTGATCCTCAGGCCGGGCCGCGGCGCGTGCGCCGCCTCGAAGAAGATTCTGAGAATGTCGCCGACGCGGCGCGGTTCGGGATCGGTCAGGTGATAGCAGGCTCCGTCCCCGTCCGGCAGATGAGCCAGATGGTCGACCGCCGCCACCACGAAATCGACGGGAACGAGATTGATCCTTCCGCCCTCGATGCCCACGATCGGTACCCAGGGCGGCAGCAGCGCCCTAGTCTTCTGGATCAGCTTGAAGAAATAATAGGGGCCGTCGATCTTATCCATCTCGCCGGTCTGGGAGTCGCCGACGACAAGACCCGGCCGGTAGATCCGCCACGGAATCCTGCAATCCTGGCGAACGAGCTTTTCCGACTGGTGCTTGCTGGCGAAATAGGGATGCTCAAGACCGTGCGCCTCCTCGAACATGTCCTCGCGGAAGATGCCCTCATAGAGCCCGGCGGCGGCGATTGAGCTCATGTGATGGAAGCGTGCCGCGCCGATTGCCTCGGCCAGATCGAGAGCGTTGCGCGTCCCCTCGACATTGGCGGTCATCTCAAGTTCGGGGTCGGCCTGAAGGTTGTAGACGGCGGCAAGGTGGAAAAAGTGATCGATTTTGCCCTTCAGCCGCGCGCGGTCTTTTGCCGAGATGCCAAGGCGGGGCTTGACGAGATCCCCGAAGACGGGGATCGCGCGCTCTTCGTCTGCGCTCCAATAGCTGCGCAGCGCCGCGATGCGCTCCGGCGAGGTGTCGCGCATCAGGAAATACACCTGTGAGCCGGGCCGGGCGAGTAACCGGCGTACCAGCCGCTTGCCGATAAAGCCGCTGGCGCCGGTCACTAGATAAATCATGTCGCATCTCCTGGCTTGTCCCAACAATAGGTCGCCGAAGCCGCCGCGGTTTTGACGCGGATCAATTCGGGCAGGGTGCGGACGAACTATATTTTGTCATTCAAACACCCGGTCGTTTGAACACAGCAGAGTGCCGGACCCTCATCAAAGCGCAGGAGTTAAGAAATGGCAAAGAAGTTAAATGCCCTTGCGGGCATAGAGTCGGAGAGCGGATTGGCGGCCACCATTCGCGAATCGGCCCATAATATTTGGCTTGCAGGGCTAGGCGCATTCGCCAAGGCCCAGTCGGAAGGCGGAAAAGTCTTCGATGCGCTGGTCAAGGAAGGCGAGGTCGTTCAGCAGCGCGCGAGGAAAGCGGCCGACGACAAGATGGCGGACTTCAATGCAACGGCAAGCGGGACATGGGAGAAGCTTGAGCAGGTGTTCGAGGATCGCGTTGCGCGTGCCCTGCGCACCCTCGGCGTGCCTACCGATAAAGACATCCAAAAGCTTTCGGAGAGGGTCGCGGAACTGACCGCCGTCGTCGAGAAACTATCGGCCGCGGAAAGAAAGTCCGGCGGGAGCCATGGCGCGCACGGCAAGGAAGTAAGCCCTGGCGGCGAAGGTGCGGCAACGGCCCGGTAGTGCCGGGGCGGCCAGAACGCAGGCGGATATATCGTCTCTGATGGCGCACGAGGGAGAGCAAGTGTGAGCCGCAATACAATCGGCATTGCTCTTGCAGGAGGCGGCCCGCTCGGCGCCATCTACGAAATCGGCGCGCTCGTCGCGCTCGACGAGGCTCTCGGCGGCATCGACCTTACGGCTTGTGACGTCTATGTCGGCGTGAGTTCGGGGGCCTTTCTCGCCGCCGGGCTTGCCAATGGGCTGAAGCCGCGGACGATGTACGAGATGTTCATCGCGACCGAAGGCGCAGAGGACCCGTTCGAGCCGGAGACACTTCTGCGTCCGGCCATCGGAGAATATGGCCGGCGGCTTGCGGGCCTGCCGGGCCTCATTCTGTCGGCGACGCGCAGCTATCTGGAGGCGCCCTATTCGCGCGGCTTTTTCGAGTTGTTTCAGCGGGTCGCGCGGGCGATGCCAACCGGGATCTTTGACAACGCGCGGATCGGCCAGTATCTACGCCGCCTGTTCGATGCGCCAGGCGCGGACCAATGATTTTCGCCAGCTTAGGCATAAACTTTTCCTCGTTGCGACCGATCTGGATACCGGCACTCCGGTACCGTTCGGCGCGCCAGGATGGGATGATGTCCCGATCTCCCTGGCCGTCCAGGCGAGTTCGGCCCTGCCCGGCCTGTTTCCGCCCGTCGAAATCGGCGGGCGTCATTATGTCGACGGGGCGCTGGTCAAGACGCTCCATGCCTCTGTTGCGCTCAAGGAAGGGGCAAAGCTGCTCCTGTGCATTAACCCGCTGGTCCCGTTCGATGCCAAGATCGCCCCGAAGCAGCGGCGGGGCAAGCCGATTTCGCTCATCGAGGGCGGGCTGCCGGCGGTCCTTGCGCAGACATTCCGCTCGATCATCTATTCGCGCATGCAGGTTGGCATGAGCCGCTATGAAAGCGAGTTCCCGGATGCCGACGTGGTGCTGTTCGAGCCGAGTCCGGGCGACACCGAGCTATTCTTTGCCAACGTCTTCAGCTATGTCGATCGCGAGCGGCTGTCCGAACACGCCTATCAGAGAACGCGGGCTGAGCTGTTGCGCCGTTATGACGAACTTGCGCCGATCTTCCACCGTCACGGCATCTCCATTCGCCGCACCGTGCTGACGGACACGCAGCGCACGCTGTCTGGAAACGTCGAAAGGGCCATTGGGAGACTGGGCGGCCGACTGACGCGCGTGACCGCACAGCTCAACCGCATTCTACGGCGCCTTGACGATGTGCTTCAGTCGCGCGACGCCCGCGACGCCGCGGCAATCGCGCGCGGCAGCCGGCGGCGGCTTGGATGATGCCACGAGCATACAGGGCAGCCGGGCGATCGGCGGCCCGCAGGCGTTCCTATGGTGCAAGGAGGCAGGATAATGGCAAGCAGCCATGCGCAGTGGGCGCCGTTTCCACATGACGCCAAACCTTTTGACTATGGCGGCGCAAAGCTGAAGAAGCATTGGGCGCGGCTGCATCGCGGTGACTGCGAGCCCTACCCCGACGAGCAGATGCTGCAACGCCTTGTCAAGGCGCATCCCGCCCTTGAGCCATCCGTCGCGCTCAAGACCGGCGCCAAAGATTTGCAGGACGCCTGGCGCGCCTATCATCGCGGTGATTTCAGCACGGCGGTGGAACAAGGGCTCTCGGTCGGCCGCCTCGGCTATGGCGTCGCCAACAAATCGGCCAATATCTACGCGACCTATCTCGAGAAGGATGAAGATCGCAAGCGCGCCGTGCTGATCGAGGCGGCACAGCGGGCCGAGGATATCCAGTCCTGCGCGCCAAACATCCCCAACGCCTGGTATTTTCACGCCCAGGCGCTTGGCCGCTACAGCCAGGCCGTCTCAGTGACGAAAGCGCTCGCGGAAGGGCTCGGAGGCAAGATCAAGGGGAGCCTGGAGCGGACGCTGGAGTTGGAGCCCGGGCACGCCGACGCGAATATCGCGCTGGGGCTCTACCATGCACTGGTGATTTAAAAGATGGGCCGCACGCTCGGTGCCCTCACCTACGGGGCCAGCACGCAGGATGGGCTCGACCATTTTGAGAAGGCCTTGAGGCTCAATCCGGATTCGGCCATCGCCCGCATCGAATATGCGAACGGCCTCGTCATCATGTGCGGCAAATCGAAAATGCCCGAGGCGATCCGGCTCTACCAAGAGGCGGCGGCCCGTGAGCCGCTCGATGCGATGGAGCGGCTCGACGTTGAGCTTGCGAAGGCGGAGCTTGAGGATTGATCCTCGCAGATCGACACCGCTCAGCGCGGCGCAGCCTTCTTCTTGGAGCCGCGCGCCTTCGACGTCCGTGTCGGCGGAGACCGTCGCAGCGTGGCCTGGCGCACAGGTAGCTCCTGTTCGCCCTTTACATCGGCCGCTATTGCCGCGCTCGGCGCTGCGCCCGCTGAAACGGCACCCCAGGGCTCGATCAGCACATAATAGAGCAACTGCTCGAATTCGGTGGCAAAACGGGCGATGACAGCCTCGGGATCGGGGATGACGGCGGCGTCGGTCATGACGCCGAACTGAACTTGGCCATCGAAGGAGAGGATCGATACGCCCATCGCAATGTCACCGGGCTGCGGCACCCAGAACATCACCTGCCGCAGACGGGACCCGGCGAGATAAAGTGGATGCTGCGGTCCGGGCACATTCGTCATCACCGCACTCGCCCGGCTGAGCAGCAATCCGAACAGCCGGTCCTGTACGAGGCGCGGCGCGTAGCCCAGTGCGGTGATGAGCCCGAGTGTCACGACCGCCTCATTGGACTTTTTCAGGTCCTCCATGCGGCGGCGGATCTCGTAGAGGCGGGCGAGCGGGTTCTCGATACCAACGGGCAACTCCAGCGCCACGACGCCGAACTGATTGCCCATCTGCAAGCCTTGCTCCTCGCCACGGAGATTGACCGGAACCAGCGCGCGCACGTCGACACCTCGGGTCGGGTCGCCCTTTCCGGCCAGATAGGCGCGCAGTGAGCCCGCGACGGCCGCCAGCAACATGTCGTTGATCGAACAGCCGAGAATGCGGCTCACCACCTTCACCTCCGGCAGCGCGATCGGATCGGTCCAGGCGACGCGCTTCTGCCCGCTCGGTTTGCCTTTGAAGCGCGTCGGGCTGTCCTGCGGCATGAACAGCAGGTAGGCCAATTCTCCTGCGACGCCGACGCCTTCGCGCACCGTCTCGCCCGGACGCCCGGCCCGCTCGCGCGCCTGGCGCCAGACCTGGCGCGAGAGGTGCAGCCCGTCCTCGACAAAGCCGCGTCAGCGTTGTGAGATAGTCCTGCCAAGGCGTGGCCCGGCGAACGGCCTGTGCGCCACTATCGCCGAGGCGGTGCGTGCGACCGTCGGCGGCGGGCTCGTTGTCCGTCAGGGAGAGCATCACGCCGATGAGTGCGATTCCGTCGGCGATCGCATGGTGAATGCGCGCGACCACCGCCGCACCGCCTTGAAACTTCTCGACGATATGGAATTCCCAGAGCGGGTGGGTCTGGTCGAGCTGCTCCGAAGCCAGCTCGGCGACGAAGCGTTGCAGCTCAGCCTTGCCTCCGCGGCCCGAAAGGCGCAGACGCTTGATGTGGCGATTAAGGTTGAAAAACGGATCGGGCGACCACCAGTAGCCGGTCGCACGCTTCTCGATCCTCTGGTGGAAGCGCGGGATTGCAAGCAGCCGATCGGCGATGGTCCGCTCAAGCCGGTCCAGATCAACGGGTCCTTGGAGCATCAAAACGCCAACGATGACCATCGGATTGGCGGGCTGCTCCATGCGCAGCCACGTCGTGTCAGCCGGGCTCATCGGCTCGCTTCTTATCATGATCGCACACCTTACACAGCCGCTTCACGCCAGCACCGCCGACGCTGCTTGCACAGCGAACATGAAACGGATGACGTGGCGCTTGCGGCTTCACAGCGAATTGCCGCGGTCTTTAGAAATCTTGCGGTGTCCACCTTCCTCAGACTAAAGCAGAATGATAAACAACGACCTATGGCAAACAAGGAAGAAATCGTTGAACGCTTGGTTAAGCAGCTCGACGCGGCCCATGAGGTCAGGACTTCGCTGAAAAGTGACGCCGTGACGGCCACACGCCGCGAGCGCTTGCGCGAATGGCAGGCCGAGCGCCTATCGCGAACTCACGCGGACCTGCTGACGAACCCTCGCTCCCAGGCCACGGCCTTATTCTTCCTCACCGATATTTATGGCCCCAAGGATCTCAGCCAGCACGAGGAAGACGTGCGGCGTATCCTCCCGGTGATGACGCGCGTGTTGCCGGCGACCGGCCTCGAAACGGTCGCAGACGTCTTTGAGCTGAATGCGCTTTCGGAGCGTCTCGACGGTGCCATGGTCCGCGCTCTGGAATCTGCGGCGGATCATCTGACGCCTGCGGACTATGGCCGCGCCTACCGCCAGGTCGGCAGGCGGGCGGACCGCGAGCGCCAGATCGATCTGATCGACCAGCTCGGACACAGCCTTGACCGGCTGACGCGAAGCTCATTCATCGGCATGGCGCTTTCGACCATGCGAAAACCTGCCCTTGTTGCCGGACTCGGCGGATTGCAGGACTTCCTGGAGCGCGGCTATAAGGCCTTCCGTAAAATAGGGCGGGCGGACGAGTTCATAGAATCAATCGTTACGCGCGAACGGCAATTGCTCGAAGCGCTATTTGCGGGCGATGATGCGCTATTATCATGACGGAGCCGCGCTACGGGTCCGCGACGCGATGCTCACGAGAGCCGCCGCAACAATCGCAAAGCCGGCGCCGGTGAGAAACGTCGCGGCCGGGCTGACCTCCACCCAGATGATGCCTGCGGCTGCGCTTGCGATCAGCATGGCAACGCCCGTGGCGAGGTTGAACAATCCGAAGGCCGATCCGCGCAAAGCCTCGGGCGCGTGCTCGGCGACAAGCTTGGCGAGTAATCCCTGTGTGAGCGCCAAATGCGCGCCCCACAATGCAATGCCGAGAAACGCCCCAAACACTCCCGGCGCAAAGGCAAGCGCCAAGTCAGCGCCGATGAGCGCGGCAAGTCCCCAAAGCAGCAGAGGCGCGGGCGGGGCCCGGTCCGACCAAACTCCCGCCGGATAGGCGCCAAGCGCATAAACAATGTTCATCACCACGAAAACCAGCGGCGCGTAAGCCAGCGGCAAGCCTTCGCGATTTGCCTTGAGCACAAGGAAGGCTTCGCTGAAACGCGCCAGCGTAAAGACGATACCGACCACAACCACGAGCCAGAACGAACGCCCCAGCTGCCGCAGATGTGCCGGGCGAATGGGCGGACGCGCCCGGCCCAGCTCCGGACGTAGCCATGCGATCTTCGACGCCCAGGATGACGCACAGGACGGCAAGCGCGCCGGGAATGATGGCGAACCAGAACACGGCACGTATGTTATCCGCAAATAGCCACATGAGCCCGATTGCCAATAACGGGCCGGCAAAGGCGCCGACCGTGTCGAGCGCCTGACGCATGCCATAGGCTCGGCCGCGAATGGCGTCGGGCGTCACATCGGCGACAGCGCGTCACGCGGTGCATCGCGAAGGCCTTTGCCGATGCGGTCGGCAAAGCGCGCGGCAAAGACAATGAGCGGCGTGGTGGCGAGCGCAAAGAAAGGCTTGGACAGCGCGCCCAATCCGTAGCCCATCAAGATCAGTGGCTTACGCCGCCCGAACCAGTCGGAAAGATAGCCCGAGAATAGCTTCACAATCGATGCTGTCAATTCAGCGACGCCCTCGATCAGGCCGACCAGGGCAACGCTCGCACCCAACGTGACCGTGAGGAAGAGGGGCAGAAGCGCATGGATCATCTCGGAGGAGGTATCCATCAAGAGGCTCACCAGGCCGAGCACCCAAACCGTTCGCGGAATGGCCAGACGTCCTGTCGCTTGCCGCTTCGATGAATGATCCATCCGGTGACCGCGTTTCATTTAGAGCTGGATTCGCAAGCGACGCGCGCACCCACGCGGCGGACAAGCGGCCCGGCACGCGTCCGGCATGTAAGCGGGAAAACGGTCGCTATTCGGCAGCGGGCTTATATCCGGGCTCGATCAGTGCGGCAGTGGTCTCGCGTTTCGCTCTCACAATGAAATGAATATTCCGGGCGTAGATGAAAAGCCCAGAGCCTTGGCCGAGGATGAAGACCGGGTCCATGCGATAGATGGCGTAGACGAACAGCATCAGGCCGCCGAGAAAGCTGAAATACCAGAAGGTCTCCGGCACAACGCTGCGCCGCGCTTTTTCGCTGGCGAGCCACTGGATGATGAAGCGCATTGAGAACATGGCTTGCGCGGTGAAGCCGACCGTGAGCCAGATCAGCTCGGTCATTGAAATGTTCGCCCACCACGTTGCCAAATTCGAAAAGGTCATCGAGGCTCTCGCTTGAATTTCCCGTTGAAGCCAAAACCTGCTTATTCTCCAGCCGCATGGCGGGCGCGGGGCGCGTCGCCGCGCTGCGCCTCAGCGACGCGCCGCACGCGCGCGGAGTCTTCCGTGATCGGCGGCACTTTGGTGCGCTTGCGCAGCCAGACGACACCGAAAAGATCGTAAAGCCCCGTCAGCGCGCGGCCGAAATTGGTGTATTTCGACTGCCCGGCAAGCCGTGCCCGGTCGTTTACCGGCTCATAGGCGACGCGGTAACCGTTCATCAGGAACAGCGCCGGCATGAAGCGGTGCATCGAGGTGAAGAACGGCAGGCGCAGATAGGCCTCGCGCCAATAGACCTTGATGCCGCAGCCGCTATCGGGACAATTATCCTTGAACGCAGCATTGCGGATGCGATTAGCAATCACCGAAGCGAGCTTGCGTGATCCGACGGCCTTGCGCTTCGCCCGCACGCCGCCGACCATGACCGGGCCTGTCATTGATATTGGCGCCGAGGCGCGCAAGCAGGTTCGGGATGTCGTGCGGATCGTTCTGGCCGTCGCCATCCATGGTCGCGATGATCGGGCCGCTCGCGGCAAGCACGCCAGTCCGGATCGCGGCGCTCTGGCCCGATCGTATGCCGTGGCGGAGATAGCGCAGGCCGGGATAGCGGGCGATCAGCGCCTTGATCTCATCGCCGGTTGCGTCGTCGCTGCAATCGTCCACGACGATGACTTCGGCGAGGCGGTCGCCAGGGATCGCAGCGTAGGTCTCCTCGATCAGGCGGCCGATATTGCCTGCTTCGTTCAAAGCCGGAATGACGACGGAAACGCTCATCAGCGCCCCTCAACGATGCGTCCGGCGCGCTCTGCCCCGGAAGTGCCTATCCCCAAGGCTGCAATTATCAGGCTTTCGCGATGCAGCACAACCGGATAAATAGCCCTGGCTGTTGGGAGAATTGTGGCAAACGCCATAGCACTAGTGGAGCGAATTTGACATTTGAGTTTCGCCTGCTGCGAGCTCGCGCTCAAATGTCAAATTCAAAAGCTCCACTAGGATCATAAAGTTGCTAGTGGTCCTTTTGATTCCGGCATTTGCTCTCGAGCGTGCTGCAAGCGGATACAAATGCCGGAATCGGACCACTAGCCGGCGGGATGGGGCGCCATCGCCGGATGGGAAAGATTGTGAGCCGAGAACGGGTGATCCCCTGGCCGCGATTTGGCCAGTCTCTGCAAAGCGCTGATGCGCCGGCGCAACAGCTTGCGCAAAACTATGGCGCTGCGCTTGTCCTTTGCGTCGCCGCGCTCACCGTCTTCCGGCTCGTCGCCGTTACCTTTTCCAACATGGAGCTTTTCTTTGACGAAGCGCAATATTGGTTTTGGTCCCGCGAACTGGCGTTCGGCTATTATTCGAAGCCGCCGCTCATCGCCTGGATCATCCGCGGCGCTACCGAAATCTGCGGCCAGAGCGAGGCCTGCATCCGTGCGCCGTCCGCTCTCATCCACGGCGCCACGGCAATCCTCGTCTATGCGATTGCGTGCCGACTTTATGATGCGCGGATCGGCTTCTGGTCCGGGCTGACCTATGCGACGCTGCCGGGCGTTTCGCTCTCCTCAAGCCTCATCTCCACGGACGTGCCGCTGCTGTTTTTCGTCGCGCTTGCGCTCTATTCGCTGATCAGGATGCGCGAGACCGGATCTTGGCTATGGGCCGCAGCGCTGGGGGCGGCGATCGGCTTCGGGCTGCTGTCGAAATATGCGATGAGCTATTTCCTTCTGTGCCTCGCGCTCTACGCCGTCTGGGCGCGCGAAGGCCGCGCATTGCTGAAGGATGCAAAGCTCTATGCCGCGATCGCGATCGGCGCGGCGCTGATTGCTCCGAACATCCTCTGGAACGCGCAAAACGGCTTTGCCACCTTCTCGCATACGGCGAACAATGCGCGGTGGAGCGGCACGCTCCTGCATCCGGACAAGGCGCTCGAATTTCTCGGCAGTCAGCTCGGTGTTTTCGGGCCGATCCTGTTCGTTGCCTTTGTGGCGATTTGCGTCAACTGGCTGCGCGACCGGCCACGTCGCGGCTCAGCCGACGCCGAGCGCCTGTTGCTCGCCTTTTCGGCGCCCATCCTGATTCTGATGACCCTGCAGGCGTTTCTGTCCCGCGCCTTCGCCAATTGGGCGGCCTTCGCCTATATCGCCGCGACGGTTCTGGTGACCGTCGTGCTGCTGCGCGAGGGACGGATCCGTGTTTTCCGCGCCTCCTTGCTCCTGCATTGCGCAGTGGCGGTTCTCATCGCGGTCGGCGGCGTGCTGGCCGGCCGTATCGATCTTCCCGGCGGCGTCGACCCCTATTCCCGCGTGCTTGGATGGAAGGCGCTGGCCGAAGCCGCGGGACGGAAGGCAAAGGACGGCGGCTTCAAGGCCATTGCGACCGACAGGCGCGCGCTCGCGGCGGAGCTTTTCTATTATCTGCGTGACGCAAACATCCCCGTCGTCGCCATTCGTGACGGTCCTCCGGACGATCATTTCGAACTGACCCGGCCGCTCACCGACGACACACCACGGCCGATATTACTGGTCAGTTTCAAGTCCGACGGGCCGAGCGGCAGCCGGGCGCTCGGCGCTGAAACGATCGCCGCCGGACCGACCAAGAGCCGGCAGGTCTTTTTTCACGCAATCGAAAATGCGGCGCGATGAGCACGCTTCCAATTCCCACGGAAAGGCCGCCCGCGCCGCCCTCCGGCGCCGATTCGATGATCTGCGCGGCTTGCGCCGTTGGGCTCGCGGCGGCTCTGATCTTCTCGGCCTTTCCCGGCATCGACCTTTGGGTCTCCCATCTGTTCTATCAGGGTAACGGCAAGTTCCTGTTCGCCAAGCCGGGCCTCGGCGAGGTCGTCCGCACGCTGCTGCGGATCATCTTTGCTTTCGCCTGCATAGCTGCCGTGTTCGGCTTCATTCTCATGGGCTTCTTCAATCGCAAGCTGATGGGGCTCGGCCTCGCCGCCTGGGCCTATATCGCCCTTTGCGCCGCGGTCGGGCCGGGCATCGTCGCCAATCTCGGCTTCAAGGATCATTGGGGCCGCGCGCGGCCGGTCCATATCACTGAATTCGGCGGCACGAAACAGTTCACGCCCGCCCTGATGCGAACCGATCAGTGCGACAAGAACTGCTCGTTCATCAGCGGCGAAGCCTCGAACTTCTTTGCCCTCGGTTTCGCCGCCGCATTGCTCGCCGATCCGGCGCGCCGCAGAAAGCTTTTCCTCGCGGCAATCGCGGCGGGAAGCTTTGCCGGTTTCATCCGGATCGGCGGTGGCGGGCATTTCCTGAGCGATGTGGTCTTCGCCGGCGTCTTCATGGCTTTCGTCACGCGCTGGCTGGCCTGGCTGATGCTTGAACGCTACGGCTCGCATCTGGCCGAAGGCGGCGTGTTTCATCGGCGTATGCTGAGGCTGGGAAGGAGGACGGCGGTCCGCACACAACAGCTTTGGAATACCGTATGGCAGCGTTGGCAGGGCGGCGCTGATGCGGACGATGAGCCGGCTCCATGCACTCGCCCTCAGGCGCCTTTAGTGACCAGATTGGCGTCGGGGGTGATCACCCAGCGCCCGTCGGTGCCTTGCGCAGAATGGTGAGCGTATAGCCTGAGCGCCGGGTCGGCGCGGCGCTTTTTGGCGGCGTGACCGTCATCTCGAGATGGCTGCGCATATAGGCCCAATCACCAGAAATCTGAATTTCCTGAATATCGCTGCGGCCCTCGATGCGAAGATCTTCGCGCCTTCTGAGGCAGCCGCAAAAGCTTGCTTGCCGAACGGTTCCTGGCCAGGGACCATGAAAATCACGTCATCCGACATAAGGCTGAGCACCGTGGCAAGGTCACCCGCTTTCGATGCGGCGAGCCATGTGTCGACCAGATCGCGGATCGCGCGTTCGTCGTCGGTCATGCGGCGTCCTTCATCGCGTCGAATTCGCGCACGGCGGCGGCATCGCGCGGGCTGAGATCGGGGAAGTCCTGATCCGCAGCCGACATCGGGCAAGATCTTCCAGGACCGCGCGCATTTCCTGCCCTTCGCCAGACCCGGAACGACCGCCACATCGGCGACCTCTTCAAGCGTAAACGCCCCGGCCGGCGGCTTGCCGGATTTCAGCGTCGCGGCGCTGGTGATGCCGATCTCGGCCCAGTCCTCGTCCTTGGCGAGCGCGTAAAGCGCCTTGTCGGCAATATAGATGATCGGCGCGGCTTCTAGGCTGGAGCCGATGCGCTTTTCGCGGCGCTCGACCTCAAGCGCGCCGGTGACGACATGGCGTATCTTCCAGATGGTCTGCCATTTGCCGGCGAGTTCGTCGTCGCGCCATTCCGCCGGAATATCCGGGAAGGTTTTCAGATGCACCGAGTCCTTGGCGTCCGGATAACGGCAGAGATGCGCCTCCTCGCTGGTGAAGCAGAGGATCGGCGCGAGCCATGCGGTCAGGCAAGTGAACAGCTCATCGAGCACGGTCAGCGCGGCACGGCGCTTCATGCTCGAATAAGGCTCGCAATAAAGCGCATCCTTGCGGATGTCGAAATAGAGCGAGGAGAGGTCGCCGGTGCAGAAATTGAACAGCGCCGAGAACACGCGCTTGAAGTCGAAATTGTCGTAGGCTTTGCGCACCACGCCATCAAGCTCCCAGAGCCGGTGCAGGATGAAGCGCTCCAGCTCGGGCATCTCGGCGTAATCGACGCGCAGCTCCGGCTGATAATGGGCGAGATTGCCGAGCATAAAGCGCAGCGTATTGCGCAGCTTGCGATAGGATTCGACACTCGACTGCACGATGCCGGGGCCGAAGCGGATGTCGCCGGAATAGTCTGACGAAGCCACCCAAAGCCGCAGGATTTCGGCGCCGTTCTGCTTGGCCACGTCCTGCGGTGAGAGCGTATTGCCCTTCGACTTCGACATCTTCTCCTCGCCCTTCTCGTCGAGGATGAAGCCATGGGTGAGCACGGCATCGAATGGCGCGCGGCCTCGCGTGCCGCAGCTCTCCAGCAGCGAGGAATGAAACCAGCCGCGATGCTGGTCCGAGCCTTCCAGATAGAGCGCCGCCGGCCAGCCGAGATCCTTGCGCTTCTCCAGCACGAAAGCGTGCGTCGAGCCGGACTCGAACCAGACGTCGAGAATGTCGTCGACCTTCTTCCATTCGGCGGGATCGGCGACCAGCCCTTTCAGGAAACGCTCGTGCGCGCCGGGCTTGAACCAGGCGTCGGCGCCATCCTTCTCGAACGCTTTGACGATCCGGTCGATCAGCTCGGCGGAGGAATTGAACTCGGCATTGGGGATCACCTCGCCGGACCTCTCATGCACGAAGACCGTGATCGGCACGCCCCAGGCGCGCTGGCGCGAGATCACCCAGTCGGGCCGCGCCTCGATCATGCCGCGCAGCCGGTTCTGCCCGGTCGCGGGCACGAAGCGTGTGTCGTCGATGGCTTTGAGCGCCAGCTCGCGAATGGCTTTCTTACCCTTCACGCCCTTCACCTTGATCGGCTTGTCGATGCCGATGAACCATTGCGGCGTGTTGCGGAAAATGACCGGCGCCTTCGACCGCCATGAATGCGGATATTGATGGCGCAGCTTGCCGCGCGCGACGAGCGCGTTCGCCTCGATCAGCGCCTGGATGACGGCGTCATTGGCGTCGCCGAACTTGCCCTTGTCATTGATGACGCGCTTCGGTTCCTTGCCGCCGAAGATCGGCACATGCTCGAAATAGAAGCCGTCCTCGCGCACCGTGTGCGGCACGTCGGGAATGCCGGCCTGCTCGAAACTCTTCTTGTGCTTGACGAACAGCTCGTAGTCATCGGCGCCGTGGCCTGGCGCGATATGGACGAAGCCCGTGCCGGTGTCCTCAGTGACGAAGTCGGCTGGAAACAGTTTTACCGGAAATGTCGTAGCCTGACTTTGCGAAGGGATGGGCGCAGGTCACGCCAGCCAATACTTCTTCGGGACACGGCCCAAGCGCTTTCAGCGAAACCCGTCCTGCGGCCGCTAAATTTTCCTGCAAACTTCTTGCAACACACAATTTTATCCCCGACTTTGAGCCAATTGTCTTCCGGAGCCTCGATTACCTCACAGAGGTTGTAGCCTCCCAACAACTTGGGCGAGAAAGCGATCGCTCGGTTGCCCGGTATTGTCCAGGGTGTGGTTGTCCAGATGACAATCTTGGCGTTCTCGAGACCTTGCGGAAATCTCACGACACTGAGTTCTTTAGTAGCGCTGCTAACGCGATGCCGAGACTCTGGTGGACCATCAACGCGCGTGATCGGAAATCCGACGAAGATCGTCGGGCTGACATGCTCCTCATACTCGACCTCCGCCTCGGCGAGGGCAGTGCGCTCGACCACCGACCACATCACCGGCTTCGAGCCCTCATAAAGCGCGCCGTTCATTGCGAACTTCATCAGCTCGTTGGCGATCGTCGCCTCGGCGTCGAAGGTCATGGTGGTGTAAGGGTTATCCCAATCGCCCTCCACGCCCAGCCGCTTGAATTCCTCGCGCTGGATGTCGATCCACTTCTCGGCGAACTCGCGGCATTCACGGCGGAACTCGATGATCGGCACCGCGTCCTTGTCCTTGCCCTTGGCGCGGTATTGCTCCTCGATCTTCCATTCGATCGGCAGGCCATGGCAGTCCCAGCCCGGCACATAATTGGAGTCGTTACCGAGTTGCGTCTGCGAACGCACGACCATGTCCTTGAGGATTTTGTTCAGCGCTGTGCCGATATGGATATGGCCGTTGGCGTAAGGCGGGCCGTCATGCAGGGTGAATTTCTCGCGCCCCTTGGCGGCCTTGCGAAGTTGTTTGAACAGCTTCCTCTTCTGCCAGCGCTCGAGCAGCTTCGGCTCCAGACTGGGCAGCCCCGCTTTCATCGGAAAATCTGTTTTCGGCAGAAACAGCGTCTCGCTCCAGTCGCGTCCCTTATCGGTAACGGCTGCCTTGGCGCCCGGTTTTGGGGCGTCTTTAACCTTTTGCATGGGAAGTGAGTCCCTGGCTGATGAGTATCGGAATGTCCCTGTTTCAGGACATAGGCACAAACGACGAATGGCACACCCGGCGCCCTAAGGCGGCCGGGCCGCAAATTCGTCCTATGCTGATCACACGAGGAAGCCGTCTCACGGCGCTTGCCTACATGAAATCGCCGGCCATCGCAAGCCGACAGCGCATCGGCGTTCTCCCGGTCGTGGCGGCAGAAGCTTTCTTTCCCCGACATCGTCTTGTAAAGAAGCCGCTTTACGTCACAGATGAACCGTCAAATCGGCTGGGGGCGATGATGAGCGGAAGAGGCATTTTGCGTTTATGTCTGATTGCGGTGTCGCTGCTGGCTGGCGACGCATTCTTTGCTGGAAAGCCTGCCGAAGCCAAAGAGACGCCCGGCAAGAAAACGCTCTGCGTCATCTCGCAGGTCTCGCAGAGGTTTCAGCTTAAGAAGATCGGCATCATGGTCTTCGGCAATGAGGACAACACAGTCCCGATCGAGAACTGGAAGCTGGACGACAAGATCTACGCCAAAATCAGGGCGGTTCTGGCCAAAAATTTCAACGTGAAGAAAATCCCGGCCTCCTATGAAGCCTTTCAGCCGCTCTACGAGCCGGGCGGGCTTTTCCGCGATACCGCCGGGATGATGAAAGCGATCGTCCAAAAAATTTCAGCCGGCTCGGCTTGCGACTATGCTTTGCTGGTCGCTGCCGGCGGCAGCCAGTTCAGCAATACCAATCAATATGTCGGCGGCCTGGGCGTGGTCGAGACGGGGTCGGTTCTGTTCGGGCCCGCCCGGCAAATTTATGCTCTGACCTTCTTCTATGTCTATGACGGCAAGAGCTTCGAGATGCTGCAATATGGACGGGGCGAGAGCGATGATTTAACGCTCTTTAAGCCGATCCACGGCCCGTCTCAAGAGATCGATGCGAAACAGCATCCATCGCTGCAGGCGGTCACCGATGATCCGAAGACACGTGAGATGGTCTGGCGCATGATCGACAAAAGCATTGAGCTGACCTTGCCCAAGCTGCTCGGCACCGGCGAAGCACTGCAGGTGGCGAAATCGAAGACGAAAGCATCGAAAGACAATTGGGCGCCGTTCTGAGCAGCTGACAGGAACAGCGTCTCGCTCCAGTCCCGCCCGGCGCGGCAGCTTTTTCGGCTTTGGAAGCAACGCGGGCTTCGCTGCCCTTGTGGGCAGCAACGTCTTTAACTTTTTGCATGGGGTCTCGGCTTAGGGCTTCGGATCAAATCTCGCGCCCGTTGTGGCAATGGCGCGCCGCATAATCCAGGGGCGCTTGTCGTCTTCACATCACGAATTGCAAGGGACTACGTCCGCCAAATCCCTATGTGGGCACGTGCGGCATCCTATCCAAACCTGCCGGCCGAACTGAACCTTCGTGAAGGCACCGCGTTATATCCACAAGGCATGGTTTAGGAGAGCAAGATGGCTCAATCTTATGGTTCTAGCACGGTTTCTTCTGTAGAAGATGCCGCGGCGCGCGTGAAGGCCAAGGCCGCGGAGGTCGCGGATCGGGCTCAGGAGAAGCTTGGCGAAGCTGCCGACGCCGCTTCCGAGCGTGCAAAGCATGCGGGAGACGCCGTCCGCCAATATACGCACGAGGCAGCGGACAAGATCGAAGGCTCCGTCCGTCAGTACCCGCTGACAGCGCTTCTCGGTGCTGCTGCCGTCGGCTTGGTTCTCGGAGCAATCTTCAAGCGTTGATCAAGGCGGCAGGATCCGCCGGCGCCCTTGTTCCGCGAAGCCACGAAAGCCATTATCCTGGTTAGGCGCAAGAGCCGCGCTAGCCAGGATAACCCGCCTAGCACCCGCCTAGCGTCGCAAAAGACCGGCGAGCACGGCGACGACGAACAGGATTATGGCAAGCCAGAACAATATGTACGCTGCCGACGACGCGGTGCCCGCAATGCCGCCGAACCCAAGCACGCCCGCAATAATTGCAATAACGAGGAAAATAACGGCCCAGTAAAGCAGATTACCCATGACGGCCTCCAGCCCAGATTTAAAGTGACAAACAGGTCTCGGGGCAGGAGGTTCCCCCACGCGCCGCGCAATTCCGATCGTGGCGCCTCGTCCTCATTCAGCAGCCCGATCTCGGTCCCCCGCCTTTGGCGATGATATTATCTCGCAATATACGGAACTACGCTAGGTTGTTTGCGTTCTCCCAAAAGCGTGAGAGGGATTGACACATATTATGTTGCGCATCCTGATCGTCGACGACGAGGTGCTCGTCGCATACGACCTCGCACAAACGGTGGAAGATCTTGGCGGCGTGGTAATCGGGCCCGCACATAGTCTGACGGCGGGACTGGCACTCGTGGAAAGTGAGCAGGTCGACTTTGCCCTGATCGACGTCAATCTCGGAGCAGAACGCAGCACGCCGATTGCCGAGGCCCTGAAGCGGCGGGGTGTGCCCTATGTACTCATTTCCGGCTACGGCCGCGCGCATCTGGCGCCTGAGTTGCAAGACGCAATTCTGCTGATGAAGCCGTGCACTCAGGCCGATGTCAGAGACGCAATCCGCACAGCGCTCCCCGGCCGGATCTGAATCTCGGGCGAGGCTTGCGGGCGCGTCCCCGCCCTTCGGCGCAATCCGCCAGGCGAGATTTGCATCGCGACCGGACGTGGCCATGGCCGCGGCGCTCCTTCATCACACGCCAAAGTCGGAAATGCGGGACTAGCCGCCGGCATTATGAAACCTTGCTGGCGTGAGGTCATTTCTTAGGGAATGCAACGAGTAGCGAGGCAAGCCTCATGATACGTAAGACAAGATATGCCAGCCAGCTACGGGAAGAAATCGATGAGAGCTGGACAGCCGATCAAGCCGATGCCGCGGATGCGGCCGTGGCACCGCTTGGCACGGATGACAAAGCTGCAGAACCGAAGCAGACGCAGGCGCTCGAGGCCGTCGCGACCGCTCCACAGATCGAGCGCGGGCGCAGAAGGCGCATCCGCCAACGTCGGGCGACATTGCTCCAGATCGCTATCGTCGGCCTGTGCGCGCTCATCGTATCGTTTGTCGTCGTGTTCCTGCTCCTCTCGCCGGAGCGCCGTCACGACATGCTCAACCAAGGGACGCCAAGGCACATCGCGCCAATAAGCCGCGAGCTTTAAGACCAAGACCATAATTCAATCCGGGCGAACATCCGCCAAGACGCGGGCGAGGCGGTCCGCCGCGGTCGGAGCAGAGTAGCCGGTAAGATCGGCATCCGGCAGTGGGGCGAAACCATTGGCCTCGGGCATCAGCAGCGTCTTGCCACACCCGCGATGATCGCGACCACGAACAGGATGATGGCGATCCAGAACAGAAGCAAGGCCGTGGAAGGCACGGTGCCGGCGATCCCGCCGAAGCTGAAGATGGCGGCGACAATCGCGATGATGAGGACGACAACGGCCCAATAGAGCAGATCACCCATAAACGTCTCCGTGACCGAATTGGAGTCAACGGCGGCGAAAGCGTGGCGGTTCCATGGCCTAATTGCATGGAACCGGCCAAGCGGCCAAATTCGCGCGCCGCGATAAATCGGGCATGGCCATTCAAGGCGGAGACCGGTAAAAGCGGTCATGGCTGAGCCGATCACCCGCCAAATCCTCCTAACGACCGCGCTCGCGGCGGCTGCGCTTTGCGCCGAGGGCAATCCGCTTCATGCGCGGACGCCGGCATTGCCGTATCCGAAATGGGTGGAGCGCTTTCGCAAGCGTGCGCGGGCCAGAGGAATTTCCGACGCCGTTTACGATCGCGTGATGGCCGGCGTCAAACCGGATACCTCGGTCTACGCGTTAGACCGCGCCCAGCCCGAATTCCACGAAACGGCTTGGCAATATCTCAACCGCCGCGTCTCTGATTGGCGCATCCGCGTCGGACGGGAACGCGCCCGGCACTACGCGCCGCTTCTGGAGCGGATCGAGAAAAAATTCGGCGTCGACCGCCACATCATGCTCGCCCTGTGGGGGATGGAGTCGGCCTTCGGCGACGTCATCACCAACCCGAAGCATATGCGCCCCGTCATTCCCGCGCTTGCGGCGCTCGCCTGGGGCGAGCCGCGGCGCCGCCCCTATTGGGAGCAGGAGCTTCTCAACGCGCTTGTTATCATCCAGCGCGGCTGGGGAAAGCCTGAGGAGATGGTGGGGTCGTGGGCGGGCGCGATGGGCCATACCCAATGGATGCCCGAAGTCTGGCTGAATATGGGCGTCGATTTCAACGGCGATGGCCGCATCTCGCCTTTCGGCCCGCCCGATGATGCGCTCGCAGGCACAGCGCGCTATCTCATCGAGCGCGGCAATTACCAGAAGGGTATCGGCTGGGGTTATGAGGTCAGCCTGCCTGCCGGTCTCAGTCCGCGCAAGGCTGGGACGAGGCCCATCGCGGCTTGGCGCAAGCTCGGGGTGAAGCGCGCCAATGGCAAGCCGTTCCCGAAGGATGGCGAGCGCGCGCGGCTCTGGCAGGTCGTGCCGAAAGGCCCGGTTCTGCTGGTCACGAAGAATTTCTACGCCGTGAAGTCCTATAACCCTTCCAATCTTTATGCTCTCGCCATCGTCTATCTCGGCGATCAGATTGCCGGCGAAGGCCCCTTTGTGCAGCCGTTTCCTGGCGGCGAGCGGCCGCTCAGGCTGGCGGAAATCCAGGAGGTGCAGCGCCGGCTGACGACCATAGGCTTCGACACAGGCGGGACGGACGGGCGTGTCGGGCAGGATACGATGCGCGCCGTGCGGGCCTTCCAGCAAAAAGCCGGGATCAAGCCCGCCGATGGCTATGCGGGGCTGAAAGTGTTGGCCAAATTGCGCCAGGGAGTCGATTGAGGGTCGGTCCAGACTGAGGTCGCCGGTATGATCTCGGCGCGACAAATTGACGAACTTGCCGTGGAGCGACTGAGCCGGCTGGGGAACATGCGGCAGGTCATGCCGATTTCAGCGCGCCATGTGCCGAGATGAGCGAAGAGGGCATCGAGCTGCGCGGCACGCGGCTGAGCTTGCAATAAGAGGCATCTTCACGAACGGGGCCGCGCCCGGTACGTCCCGGACGCGGCGGGCAGGCTCAAGCCGCCCGAACCTCCTTCTCGACCGGCATGCCCGCATCGATCCAGTCCTGCTTGCCGCCGACATATTCACGGACGTTGCGATAGCCCATTGCCGTGAGCTCGTCAGACGCAATCGTCGAATTCTTGCAGGGCTCATTGGCGCAATAAACGACGATCAGCGCATCCTTATCCGGCAAGAGCGACGGCGCAAGCTCGCGCGTCTGATCAAGCGGCATGTTGAGCGCGCCGGGCAGATGCACCTGTTTGAAATATTTTTCGGGGAGCGCCTCCACGATCGTGATCGGCTCGCCGCTGTCCAGCAGGCGTGTAATCTCGCTGCGTTCGATTGTCTGTGTCATGGGATCTTCCGCTGTTTGCGATTATAGTTGCATTTGCAACTAAACTGCGGTTTAGCGTAACTTGATTGCATCTGCAACTAAATTCATTCATAGCTGGGTTATGAGTGATCACCTTTCCGAGAACCACATTGCGGCGTGGGCCACACTGATGCGCGTCAGCCAGGCCAGTCTTGACGGGGTCGAAGCGGACCTGAAGGCGGCGGGCTTCCCGCCCCTCGTCTGGTATGACGTGCTCTTGGAATTGCGGCGGGCACCGGAAGGACGGTTGCGGCTCAGTGAAATCGGCGGCAAGATTTTGCTCAGCAAGAGCAATGTCACGCGGGTTATCGACCGGCTCGTGGCGAAACGGCTGGCACGGCGCGAGCATTGCGCCGAAGATGGGCGCGGTGCCTTCGCCGTGATTACCGGAGACGGACGCGATCTTCTCGCGCGAATGTGGCCTGCCTATCGGGCAAGCCTCGCCCGACATTTCGGTGCTCGTCTCAGTGACCTTGAGGCCGCTCAGCTGGCGGCGCTCCTAGATAAGCTGAATGGGTCCCTGTCGATCAGCCGGCCTTGGGCCGGGACGGGCGAAGCATCGGCTGCTCGCCGGGATAAGCGTGATAGGTGATCATCAACATTGCCATCAGAATCACAGAAAACAGGCCGGCGAGCGTGCCGATCCAGACCGATGACGTCTCCAGCCCGCTCAGCTGCGCCACTTCTATCCCCGCGGAGCTGCCGGCAAGCGAAGCGACGGCGGCGTAGACGATGACGAGCGCCGGGGTTCGCGAGGTGTCGGGCCCTTCCCCTGCCCCGCGCGCGATGATGTAATTGCGCGCGATTGCGGCGATGATCGTGCCGAGAAAGCCGGCGACGATGGCAAGATAAAAGCCGTTCAGCCAGCTCGGCGCCGCCAGCCCCATTAGCGCGCCGACGGCTGTCCCGACAATGAGAACGATCAATAAGCTTGCTGACGTCATGTTTGGTCCTTCCCTCATCGTAGGCTCGGATTTGCAGTGACTCGTTTACCCACGGCGTCGAGCATAGCCCAGCCGCAAAAAGGAAAATAGCGAGCAGATTTCGCGGCGTTGGTTCAACTGTATTGCGGCGCGGAGCCGGGTCTTTGTAGATAATTCAGTCTTGACCCGGCTTGCGGATCGGCCGCGCGGCCGATGCCGGAGAGAAAAGGCGGCGTCGGGTCGCCGTGATTATGGTGTGCCGCTGCGATCGGCCACCTTCTTCAAAAAGGCGACGGCCTGCTCCGTTTGCTCCGCGGTTTCTTCGGTGACTTCCTGAGCGTCGCTGCGACTGCCCAACCCCTTTAAGAAGGCGGCGCCGGGTTCGGGCTGCGTCAGCACGCCTCCGCCCTCTTGTACATACCATTCCTCGACGCCGCCCACCATTGCCCTGGCCAGCACGTCATAGCCGACGGCCCAAGCCTCCCGCTCTTCCGCCGTGATTTCGACCCCAGGCGTGTTGCTCAAGGCCCAAAGCAGTGCGTCCCGCATCGGCTCGAAGTCCTCAATCTTGACGCCGAGTGCGCCATGCAGCATGCCGCCCCAATAGGAGCCGGGAACATAGGCTTGGGCGTCCCTGACGCCGGTGACCGGAAACGACAGCAGCGGCAAGCGCACCATCTCGCCGACGACTTTCATGAACTTGACGTGCTGCGCCTTGAGATCCTTGCTGAACAGCTTCCGCAATTCCGGCGCAATGCCAAAAAGGCGCTGATAGAAATGCGCGCTGAGCTGATGCGCGTGAGGCTCGATTCGTGCAAAGCTCTGCCTCAGGATTTTGAGCTGTTCCGGTGTCATGACCGACGGCGGTCCTTCGCGATGGCCGCAGTCCCAGCCTCAGCAGGCTGCCGCTTTGCGTTGCCCGCCAAGCCACGCCTCGTTGCGGCTAGCGGTGGCGAATAGACAAAAAGTCCGGCGCTGGTCAATTTGCGCGCCAGCATATTTGAGCGTCCTGTGCCCCCCGCTTTACCCATACCCACCTCTGAAGCGAGAAACCGGCCTTTGGCTTGGTTCGGTCATCGATCATGCATTCTTAACCCGAATATTTCGGTTAAGCAAAACAACGTATGCAATATACCAGAGGTTGTACTGTGCATATCAGAGTTGAGATTGTGCAAATTTGCCGCGCTGTTTTGTCGCCACGACCTTCCGGCGCTAGATAGAACGGCGTCGGCGACCACCCGGCCGACAGCGCGCCCCGCGAAACGCTGGACCGGCCTCCGAGCAGAATCCGCGAAAGGCTCGCCTTCTACAGGCCGATGGGGCCGGCAGCGCACCCCGACCCGGTTGCACATGCTACAGGCGCCTATTTGCTTGGATCATTACGGATTCCCTAGCGGCTAATTGCGGATCTCCTGGCTTGGCGCGGGAGCTGTCCTTGCCCGTGCCACCGCTGATCGCAAGCACTTGATCTTCATATATTCCCCCGGACCGCGCGCGGCGAGCGAGGTCTCGGCGAGATAGGCCTGGCCATGCAGGCCGCACATGACTTCGTTGGACACCACCGGTCCGCGGAAGACATCGAGCGCAGTATCTTTTTGACAATCCGGCGGCGACACGCCGGCGGCGCATATGAGGATCAGCACCTGGAACATGTTTCTTCGGTCTCCTGTCAAAATGCTGCGGCCATCGCCGTGGCTGTTCTCGCATGCGGCATCAGCGATTTCCGCGGCAACCCGGGACCCGCCTTCATATAAGAAGCTGCCCGGCCGCAAAGATCCTTTCGGCAAACGGACGCCGTTATGCCGGACGATGCACGCCTAGCTCAGCGCTCCGGCATCGCCACGTTGGGTCTTTCCATCGCGTCGAACGCTGAACGCGAAAGCCTATGCAATTGTTGTGTGCAATTGTTGTGCCTACGCTGGCGCGGCGGGCCGAAGCGGAGGCGGATCTGCGTTTCAGCCGCAGGCGATCTCCAGCAGCTTTGACGAAGTGAGTGCGCATTGCGCACGCGTCGGCGAAAAAACCGTCATTGCCCATAATGCATGGAAACTCAATCAACTTCCGGGGCATTGCGCTGAGCAGCTTCACAGGCGACGATGGACGGCTCGCCTGATCATGAGGCGAGAACTGGCACCAACAGCACCCCGATGGGCTCGTGACAACCGAACTGACGATCGAAGATGCCCAGGCAAGGATCTTTAGGTGGATGTTTTCCGCCTGGATCGGCGGCGGGGCCGCGCTTATTTTTCTGCCCGCGCTTTCGCTTGCGGTGGCCAGGGAGATCGGCTGGATGCAGCTTGCCGATCTTTATGCGGCTATCGGCGGCGTCACGCTCTCGCTGGCGGCTCTGGTTTACCTGTCAAGCAGCGAGGAATAGGCGGCTCGCTTTGGTCTAGATGCGGCAACAGCCGCGCCACACTGCGGCTTCGTTCTGACTTAATCACTTAGCCTTTTTCTCGGCTCCGTCGCCTTGCGTGGCCGGCGGCTCGCCGCCGGTGTCCGGTGCTCCGGCGTCTGACGGTTCGTCGAGAAACATCAACCCTTCCTCGATGGAAACGACCTCGTTGCCGTCGAATTCATATTCTTCGCCGTCAGACGTTTTGATGGTGCACCCGTCATTACAGATGCCGTCGAGAACTTCCGAGGGCTTTACGACGAGGTAGTGCGCTTTCTCTTTTTCGGTGACCGTAATCTTTTGTTCGGTTGCGTCATGGTTCGTTATTTGCAGTGCCTGGGCCTGCGATACCGCCATAAAAGCTGCAAAGCAGGCAATAGCGCAAACGCTCCTCATCATTTCTCACTCATTTAGCTCGACCGTTGGGAGACAGAAGACGAAGGGAAGAATTTCTTCTTCCCTTAGACTAATTCCGAAAGCTTTATTTCTTACCGCTTTTTTTGGCACCGCTCGCGGACTTAACTGCGGTCTTTGTCGACGTAGCGGCAATTTTCGGTTTGCTTTCTGTCTTCTTCTTCATTTCTTTCTACCTCTGGGTAAAGCGGAATATCTATCCGCAGATTTGAAATCTGTGCTGCGTCGTGCCATTAAGCAAACAAATTTTTTCTCTGTTTAACATCAAAAAAAATTCGGTCGCGGCTCGAATGGGCATGAGGTGATGGCTATAGCCTTGCGACAACTTTTCTGGCAATGCCGAAACCGGCTCCTTCGTCGGCGCGGCTGCATGTTAGGCAAGCGATGGTGAACTCGCGCATCAAGGCGCTAGAGGATCTTCTTGGCAAATCTTTGTTGGAGCGGTCGAAATCGGCACAAAGCCCGCGCCCGCCGGTGAGGTGTTCGACAAGTGTTTGTCATCGTCCGCGTCTGAGAACATGCGCGTCGAGAGCGGCTGGCTGCCCTACGCCACCTCAAGAACGACGCGGCCCCTGATCTTTCCGGCCAGAATCTCCGGAGCGAGCGTCACGACATCGCGGACCGGCCGCGTCTCCGTCATGGCGTGAAGCTTTGCGAGGTCGAGGTCTTTTGCCAGCCGAGCCCACGCAGTCTGCCGCCTCGCCATCGGCGCCATGACTGAATCGATGCCCGCGAGCGTGACGCTGCGCAGAATGAAGGGAGCGACGCTCGTCGGCAGGTCCATGCCCTGTGCAAGCCCACAGGCGGTAACGGTTCCGCCATATTTCATCTGCGACAGCACATTGGCGAGCGTGGCGCTGCCGGCGACATCGATCGCGCCGGCCCAGCGTTCTCTGGCGAGCGGTCGCGGCGTTCCAGAGAATTCCTCGCGCGGCAGGATGTCGGCGGCGCCGAGCGATTTGAGATAGCCCGCCGTGTCGGGCCGGCCGGTGCTGGCCGCCACCTGATAGCCGAGACGGGCAAGCAGGGCGACCGCGACACTGCCGACTCCGCCGGCCGCGCCGGTGACCAGAATTGGTCCGCTCTCCGGTTTGACGTGATGCGCCTCGAGAGCCAGCACGCAAAGCATCGCCGTGTAGCCGGCGGTGCCGATGGCCATGCAGTCCGAGCGGGTCAGCCTCGCAGGAACCGGCAGCAGCCAGTCGCCTTTCACCCGCGCGAGCTGCGCATAGCCGCCATAATGTGTTTCGCCGAGGCCCCAGCCGTTGATCAGAACCTCAGCGCCTTCGCGGAACTCCGGATGGGACGAGCGAGTGACCGTGCCAGCAAAATCAATGCCGGGGATCATCGGCCAGCGGCGCACGACGGGCCCTTTACCCGTAATTGCAAGCCCGTCCTTGTAGTTGATTGTCGAATGCGTGACCCGAACCGTGACATCGCCGTCCATCAGCTCGTCCTCGGTCAGCATCGTCCATTCAACCTTTTGTCCCGTCGCCGATTTCGAGATGAGCAAGGCTTCGAAAGAGGTCATGCGGCTGGTCCTCGAATTGATTTCGGTTCGTCCACCTTGGCTGCAGTTGGCGCATTGAATCAAGAGACAGCTTTGCGGGTCTTTAGCCGGTTCACACGCAAACGCCTGCTATTGTTCCATTAAATATGCCGATATTCGAATTTTAATTCGCTAAACTATTATGGCAAGCCTCGATTTCGCATTGCGATATTGCAGTGCACGATAATATTTTCTTGCGCATGGGTCGCAATAAACCTTAAGATCCTCAGTTCTGAAAAGGCGGATTTCGGATGTTCTCGACCGTATGGAGAAACCGAGACGCCCCAAACGATCCAAGCAAAGGCCGCGCAGCAGGAAAGGGTGCGGTTCACGGCTGCGATTGATGGCCGCGAATTGGGAGACAAACCATGGGACTGACCGCAAATTGGAAAATGGTTGCAACAATCCTTGCATTCGGCTTCGTTGCAGCGGTGGTCCTCGGCATGGTCTGATAGCGGCCATGCCGTTTAGCCTGTAAGGCATCTCAATAATTAAAAGCCGCGGATCGCCTCTGCGGCTTTTTTTGTTTCTGCCCCGGTCGCGGATTATTCAGCGCGGCTGGCCGCGCCTCCGGCCGATGCAGTCTGATGCGCATCCGGAATCGCCGCGGTTGCTGCCGCTCGAGATTTGAACCAGCCGTTTTGCGGGAACATCCGCTCGCGGAAAAACTCGGAGATCTGCGAAGGCTTCATGATATGCCGGAACTCGGCTGAGGGCGGCGTGATCAAGAGGACGGCAACGAGCGCGCCGGCCATCAACATCGTCGAGCTGGGCGACTGCCATTCGGCGAGCTTGAGGGCGCTTCCGAACGAGCGCTTGAGGCGCGCACCGGTGAAATCGACCGCATAAATCTCATCAAGGATCAGATGGATGAGGTAGCCCAGGAACACGAACAGGCCGCCCATCCAGGCGGTAATCGCCTCATGGCCGAGCGCATAGGCGAGGATGACCGTGGTCAGCACCATGAAGAACAGGCCGGCGAGCAGTGAATGGAAGATGCCGCGATGAATGGCGGTGCGATGAAACAGATGGAACGCCCCGAAGCGGATGCTGACGAAGACGGCGAGCCAGATCAGCCAGAGCTCCGAAATCGAATATGTCGCCTTGAAATTGAAGAGTACGATGAAGGCCAGCACCAGGCCGAGAAACGTGAATAGCAGCCGCGATGGAACCGCCTTTTCTAGATCGATGTCTGGAAGGAGACTGCCAATGACCCCGGCCGTGGTCAGAGTGAGCAGATCGCCGACGGGGACGATGTCCGCCGCGTAAGTCGCCGATGCGGCCAGCCCGGCACCGATCGCGCCCCAGCCGAGATGTGTGGGAAAATCCGCCATGATTGCTCCTCGCCGAAAATGACCAGGAAAGCCTATGCGATTCGGGAAACGGGAAGCGGCGCAAGCGGCGCGCTTGCACAGGAAAGCTCGCCGGGACTGGCCTCAAATCGCTTGACGCGGCGGTTCGTTGTGGATAAGTAGCTAAAAACCGTGGCGTCAAAGTCAGTGTCAAGCGCATTTTATGGACAGGCCATAGTTTTGACACACGACAGCGGCACAAAGGTCACATGCGATGGCTAACGCGAGATGATAGGGACGAAAAATTAGGTGGAGACGCGGTAAATTTTGGAGTTGGCTCCTTGAACGGCGGTTCGGACCTCCTAAATCAGAGAAAGAAAGAGACTTCATTAATTTGTTTTGTTGGTCGGATTGTTTATTTGGTTTAGTACGCGTTGCGTTTGTTGTGTAGAGTTGACCACCAAATAGCCAGAGTATTGCTGGAGCACGGCGGTTGTACTGAGTTTCTCAATTTCAGTCAGTAGGCGTAGCGACTGAGATTGGGCCTGTTGCGAGAGCGAGTTTGGCCAGAAACACCTAGGCAGACGAAGCTCAGCTTCGTCTGCCGACGACGAACGCAAGAGGTTCGATTTTTCGATTTCCCCAGAGAGGCGCGGGCCTATCGCCCCCACCCCCCAATGCCCCCTTTGGCCCGCCCTCTCACCCCCTTTTCAACCCTGCGATCACTCAGCCGTTCTTCACCAGAACGGCTTTTTTATCGGCCGGACTGATCGAAGGACGGAATCCACGCCCAAGTGGTGGCGGCGATCATCTTGCGCTGACAGGAGCGCAGTTCGCAGCCCTTGGTCGCGGACCACGCCTCGACACAGTCGGACCCGGCGGCTTTGACGCTCGACCGCGTTAGCAGTCTGTCCACCAAATTCTGTTCTACAGTTTAGCGTTAAAGCGTCGTCGCCATGAGCCTTCGAAATCTATAAAGTCGCTGCTTCGGAAGCGCATTGCAGGCTGGCATTCTTGTCCGCTCCCGGAGGCATAGTGTGGGGACGGCGGACCACGAGATTTGCTCACGGAGATCTCGTCAGCAGTTCAAACGTTAGCTCAGTCGTCTGGTGACGGCGGTCGCCGATTATGACCCGCACCCGGATTGGCACTATAACGGGAAGCAGCTTAATGAGGGGACGAGTTCAAGCGAATTACTTAAGCATTGTGTGCGTCAGCGCGTCGTTGTGGGCAGTGATGATGTTCGCAGCTTCGCCCCACGCGGCGGCGGATGATGGCTGGAACGGCGGAAAGCCGGTCTTTCAAAGCGACGTTCTTCGAGAACAACAGCGCCTGGAGCGCGAGCGCGAAGCGCGCCGCAAGACGTATGATGTTGTCTACCCTCCGTACGCGCAAGGCGGACCCCGGCCCAATATCGTCCCCGAAGCGCCGCCCATCGTGTCGCTGCCGAGAGCAGAGAAAGCGGGCACGATCATCATCGATACGGGGGGCCGGCGCCTGTACTACGTCCTGCCCGGCAATCGAGCTTACGATTATCCCATTTCCGTCGGACGGGAAGGCTTCGCCTGGACCGGCACGGAGAGAATAAGCCGGATCGCCGTCTGGCCTGACTGGAACCCGCCGGCGGAAATGCGCGCGCGGCAGCACGGCCTGCCTATAAATATGACCGGCGGCATAAACAATCCGCTGGGAGCGAAGGCACTCTATCTCGGCAACACGCTCTATCGTATTCACGGGACGAATGATCCGAAATCCATCGGAAAGGCCTCATCTTCGGGGTGTTTCCGAATGATGAACCAGCATGTGGAGCATCTGGCGACGCTGGCCGGCATTGGTACGGAAGTGAGAGTTGTTGCGCACTATGGAGGCGGGCGAAGCGCTGCGCGATGAGTTCGGCGCCGGCAATGACTTTGCTTCACGTCCGGCTTTCAACGGCGACGTCCAGCCCCATGTCCACAATCGGCCGGTGCCGACTGCGCTCGATGTCATTGGCGATCGCCTTCAGCGGCGGGATGTAAAGCGTATCCAGGCCGGTCAGCCGCGCCTCATGTATGTGGATCAGTGATGGCAAGACCCCCCAGAGGGTTTTGCCGCCCCCGGCCGGCGCGCCGGGCGGCGTGGATCAACGCTTTTCGAATGCTTCGAACATTTGCCGCTAACGGGCGCGCGGCTCCCAGCCTTTGGACTTGACCGGTCGGTTACATAGTCCTGCATGGCGGTATGAAGCGATCTCGATTTTAAAAGCGTGCGGTCCACGGCTTTTTGTCTCGCGTCTTGCGCATGTCAGGCACAGCTATATCTATCTGGCACGACCGACATCGTAAGCGCGCGAATCTGGCGCGACACCGCGCGGGGACCATAGGCCCGATTGTGATTCATCCCCGACAATGGCTGGAAGTGCGCCCCGAGGGCCTTTATTGCGTGCCCGCCGAAGCCTATATCGACCCGACTCGCGCCGTGGACCGCGCCATCGTCACGCATGGCCATGCGGACCACGCGCGGCCCGGTCACCGCGTCGTGCTAGCGACCAAAGAAACGCTGCAAATCATGGCCGTCCGCTATGGCGCGAATTTTGCCGGCAGCAGCCAGCGGGTCGCCTATGGCGAAGCCGTGGAATGCGGCGAGACCCGCGTGACACTCTATCCCGCAGGGCATGTCCTCGGCAGCGCACAGGTGCTGCTCGAATATGGCGGGGCGCGCGCCGTCATCTCCGGCGATTATAAGCGCCGTGCCGACCCGACCTGCGCCGGCTTCGAACTCGTCCCGTGCGATGTCTTCATCACCGAGGCGACTTTTGGCCTTCCCATCTTCCGCCAACCCCCGGTTGCCGGCGAAATCGGCAAGCTGCTGAGGTCGCGGGAGATCTTTCCCGAACGCTGCCATCTGGTCGGCGTCTACGCGCTGGGCAAATGCCAGCGGGTAATCGCGGAGCTGCGTCAGGCTGGCTATGATCGCCCGGTCTATCTTCGTGGCGGCATGATGCGGCTTTGCCAGGCGTATGAGGAGATGGGCATCCGGCTGGGCGACATCCGGGCCGTCGCCGGGGTACCGAAAGTCGATCTGCAAGGCGAGATCATTCTCGCCCCGCCGAGCGCCTTGTCCGACCGCTGGTCGCGCCGGCTGCCCGATCCGGTGCCTTGCGCCGCCTCGGGCTGGATGCAGATCAGGGCTCGCGCCAAGCAGCGGCTGGTCGAGTTGCCGATGGTCATCTCGGATCACGCCGACTGGGACGACCTGACGGCAACCATGAAGGAGACCGGCGCCGGCGAAATCTGGGTGACGCACGGACGCGAAGAGGCTCTGGTATATTATGCAGGTCTGAACGGCCTGAAGGCCCGCGCGCTTTCGCTGCTGGGCTATGAGGAAGACGAAGTCGAATGACGGAAACGATCCTGACCAATGCCGGCCTCGTGCTTGGCGACAGAGTCATCGACGGCACGGTCGTGACGCGGGGCGACGTGATTGCCGATATTTCCGAGGGCTCCTCCGCGAATCCCTTGCGCAATCGATTGCGAGGGCGATTTCGTCGTTCCCGGTCTCATCGAGCTGCATACCGACAATCTCGAGCGCCACGTCATGCCGCGGCCTGGCGCATTCTGGCCCTGCGATGCCGCGGTTCTCGGTCATGACCGCGAAATCGCCGCCGCCGGGATCACGACCGTCTTCAATGCGCTCTGCGTGGGCGAGGTTCACAGCCGCGCGGCGCGCGTCCAGCTTCTCAATGAAATGAGCGAGGCCATCGAGGACCAGATGGCGTCGGGGGCGCTCAAGGCGGACCATTATTTCCATTGGCGCTGCGAAATCAGCTATGGCGGCTTGGTCGACCTGCTCGAGCCGCTGATCGACTATAAGCGGCTGCGGCTGCTCTCTGTGATGGATCACACGCCGGGCCAGCGCCAGTTTACCGACCTCAGCCGCTATAAGGAGTATTACTCGGGCAAATTCGGCATGAGCGAAGAGGAGCTGAACGCTTTCGTCGCCCAGCGCGAGGAGGATCAGCGGCATCACAGCGCACGGAACCGTGCGATTGTCGTCCAATTCGCGAAAGAGCGCAGACTGACGCTCGCCAGCCACGATGACGCGACGCCCGATCATGTCGAGGAGGCCGTGCGCGACGGCATGGCGATCGCGGAATTCCCAACGACGGTCGAATCGGCTGCGGCGTCGCACCAAGGCCGGACTTCAGGTGCTGATGGGCGCGCCGAACATCGTGCGCGGCATGTCGCATTCGGGCAATGTCTCGGCGCGCGAACTCGGCGATCGCGGCGTGCTCGACATCCTCTCCAGCGACTATGTGCCGGGTTCGCTGCTCTATGGCGCGCTGCTTCTGGAGCAATCGGCGGAGGGCATCAGCTTGCCCGAGGCGATCGCCACGGTGACGCGCAATCCGGCTCGTGCGGTCGGGCTTGACGATCGGGGCGAGATTGCCATAGGGCTTCGCGCAGATCTCGTTCGTTTCCACGCCACGAAAAAAGCACCGGTCATTCGTGATGTCTGGCGCGGCGGCAAGAAGATCGCGTGAGTTTCGGCTGGCGCAAGACGGCAGGGAACCATTGATGTTGCGGTCTGGACCAAGCGGTGCGGGAACGCTCATTCTCATCGTTGGGCCATCAGGAGCCGGCAAGGATACGCTGCTCGGCGGCGCCCGCAGCCGGTTCCGCGACGATCCCACGATCCTATTCCTTGAGCGAATCATTACCCGCGCCGACCAGATCGGCGAAAAGCACACCGTCATCTCGGAAAGCGACTTCGCTCGGATGGCGGACACGGGCGGATTTTTCCTCGCCTGGGAGGCACATGGGCTGAAATACGGCGTTTCCGCCGATTGCCTCCACGCGCTGAGCGCAGGAAAAACAGTCGTCGTCAATGTGTCGCGACAGATCATCGGTGCCGCGCGCGACCTCTGGCCGAACACGCACGTGATCTATGTTACGGCGCGGATCGAGGTTCGCCGGGAGCGGCTTATTGCGCGCGGCCGCGAAAGCGCCGACAGCATCGATGAGCGTCTCCGGCGCGCGCAGGTTTTTGATCCGCCAGAGGGAGATTGGGTCTGGATGCTCGACAATTCCGGCAATCTCGATGAAGGCACGGCCCGCTTCAACAGGCTGATCGCGGATGCCGTCAACGCGTCAGCATCCAGCGCCCCAGAATTTTGAACAACGCCCCGCCGCCAGGATCGCCGAACAGGCAGACATCTTCCACCGCGAAATCCTTCTCCGTAAAGGTCGCCACCGCCGGGAGCAGCGCTGCTTCGACCCGGCCAAGCTCATCCGGATCGAGCGGGCCGGCAAGCGTGATGTGGAAAAAGAACCGGCTGAAGATGTCGCTATAGCCGAACTCCTCCAGATAGGCACGTTCAAGCGTGGACCGCTCCCGAGACCTGCGCGCGCGCTCGGCGTCAGTGAGCGGCGCGCGGAAGCGATCGAAGCAGGTCACGCATTCATCGGCAAGCCATTCGACGTCGGCGCGGGGCGCGGTCGGGACCAGCGCAAGATAGCGTGTGAAACGGTGCAGGCGCAGGGGGCCGCCGAAGATGCGGCGGCGCCGTTCGCAGAACGAGGCAAGCGCGGAGGACAGCTCGGTTTCCATCACGCCGCCGGCGAGCCGGAACGGCGCCTTCAACGTCGCGTGCAGCCCGTAGCGGCGCGGCGATCTTGTCGCCCGCTCAACGAGATCGGCAGGAAGGCCGAGGCAATCTCGCTCTTGGTGACGCGTTCCGGTCTCTGGATCGCCTCCGAGCCAGGCGCGCCCAAATGCCGCCAGCTCGGTCCAAGGTCCGGGCGCCCAGTAAATCGCATAGCGCTCAAATGCCATCGCTTTTTCGGCGCTCCAGATGCTTGCGTTGAGATCAGCCGGAAGGACCGGATGGCCCTAAATCTGGGCATTCCTGCCACAGAAACGTTGCCGTTTCGCGTCACTCCGATGGACATTACCGTCCCGATTTGCTATATGTTGTGGAGAGACTTCGATGCCGGGTGCAGAAGCGTCCCGGCATTTTCTGTCATTTGACGAGGCCACGTTCAACCCAAAGCGAAGGAGACAGCGTGCAGGTACATGTTCGTGACAACAACGTCGATCAGGCGCTGAAAGCCCTGAAGAAGAAGATGCAGCGGGAAGGCATCTTCCGGGAGATGAAGCTACGCAACTATTATGAGAAGCCGTCGGAGAGACGTGCACGTGAGAAGGCGGAAGCCATCCGCAGAGCACGTAAGCTCGCCCGTAAGCGCATGCAGCGCGAAGGCTTGATTGTCGGCCGAGGAAGGCGCTAAGCGCGTTTCCGTTCTTGGTTCCGCTGACAGTCTACACCGGACCATCGCAGAACCAAATTAGGCCGCATTTCTGTAGCACCACAGGCACAATGTCCGGCAACGAAGCGCCTATCTTCGTTCGTTGTCTTGTTGCGATCAGCCGACAAACCAGGATTGGCTGTTCTTATGGGCTTCAGACTCAAGACCAGTATCGGTGGCGGACTTCCGGTCTTGCTGCTTTTAGGCGCGCTTGCGGGCTGCCAAAGCGCCGACATGGCCAACCAGCTTGCACTCAGGCAGGCTGCTCAGGCTGACCAGAAGAACAACATCGCCTCGCTCACCGAGGTCATCAAGAAGAATCCCAACGACGCGAACGCGCTGAATCTCAGGGGTGCCGCCTACGGCCAGGCCGGCGACTATCAGAAGGCGCTTGCGGACTTCAATGCAGCGCTGGCGATCAATCCGCAATTTCCACAGGCTTATGCCAACCGCGCGCTCGTCTATGCGCGCGCAAAGAATTTGCAGCAGGCGCTCGCCGATTACGATCAGGCGATCAGCATCGAGCCGAACTATCCGGTGGCCTATATCGGCCGCGGCAATGTCTATCGGATGATGAGCAATCATCCCATGGCGATCGCCGATTTTTCGCATGCCCTTGAGATCCAGAGCGATCCGGTCGCGTTCTTCAATCGGGGTCTGAGCCGCCAGGCAATGGGCCAGCACGCACAGGCCATCGACGATTTCGACAACGCGCTCGGCTACCGCGCTGACGCGGCTGAAGTCTATCAGGCAAAGGGCCTGAGCGAGATGGCGCTCAAGAAATACGAAAACGCCTTCAACGACTTCTATAAGGCCGCCGACGGCAGCAAGAACAACTACGAGGCCTGGGCTTTGCGCGGACAAGCGGCGGAAGGCATGGGCTCCCGCAAGGAGGCGGCCCGGGCTTATGAGCGGGCCTTGCAAATCAATCCGTCTTTCCGCCCGGCGCGTGAAGGACTCGACCGGGTCGGAAGCGCCGCCTGACCCCTTCCGCTAATGCAAGTGCGAGCAGCCCGGCCGGCACGAAATCGAGATCGTGTCAGGCGGCAGATCGCGCGGGCTTCCGAATCTGCTGAGAAAATCGCGGACCTTTTCGAACGCACCATGTTCATAGAGCGTGTAATGCGTCGCTCCGGCGATGAAGAAGCCCTGTTTCGGCCCGGGCGCGGCCGCATACAGTTTTTTACCAAGATCGGGTGGTACGAGCTGATCCCCCTCGCCATGCAGGACAAGAAGCGGTGCCTTCACATCGTGGATGTAGCGGATCGAGTTCGAACCGGTCTTTCAGCAGCCAGTAAACAGGCAAAAACGGGTAGAGATGAGCCCCGACATCGGCGATCGATGAGAAGGGCGATTCGAGAATGACGCCGGCCGGCTTGCGCCTCGCCGCAACCTGAACGGCAACGCCGGTGCCAAGCGATTCTCCGTAGATCACGATCTTGCTATCCGGCGGGGTAAAGCTCGCGAGCTTGTCGTAGGCCATGAGCGCGTCGGCGATGATGCTGCGTTCCGTCGGCGTGCCGGTGCTGCCCGAGAACCCCCGATAGGAGAAAAGAAAGACGCCATAACCTTGTGCACGGTAAAGCCGGACGCGCTCCGCGCGGTCGACGAGCGCGCCGGCATTGCCATGCAGATAGAAGAGTGTCGGCTGGCCCTTCTCCGGGACGCCGTACCAGGCAATCAGCCGTTCGCCGTCGGGCGTCGCCAGCACCATTTCGGCAACGCCGCCGAGACCCAAGGCTTCGGGTGCAACTCGCAGCGTGCTTGGCTGAAACTCGTAGTCGCGCTGCGTGACGTAATATATCGCAATAATAGATAAATATATAGCGGAAATAATCGCAAAAAACCGCGCCGGACGCATCGCATAACCCCGCGTACTCAAAAAAATGCGAGCATTTGCTTTGTTTATACAGTGCGGCGATGGATATTGAATGAATCCAGTTGTTTAAATTGGGTCGAATTGGAACTTATAAGAACCGGACGCCCCATCAAAACCGGCTGCGGGCGCGTAGCCGGGAACCCTGATGCGCCCCGTTGGGTATCGATGAACTCTCTGAGACGGGTAAACGCGCCGAAAAGATAGATGTCCGAATGGCCGGCGCCCTGAATGGCGGCCATCTCCTTCGGCTCCGGCGCAGCGTCGAAGAGACTTCGCCCGAGTTCGATGGGAATCGTCGTGTCGTTCGTCCCGTGAAGGATCAGGATCGGCGCTTTCACCTTGGCGATATGTTTTTTCGAACTCGAAGCGGTCGACCATGAAGGTTGCGACCGGCGCGAAGGGATAGAGGTGCTTGCCGATGTCGGGGAGCGATGTGTATGGCGCGTCGAGGATAAGCGCGCTGACGGGCCTGGCCGCCGCTAGCTGCACGGCGACGCCCGAGCCGAGCGACTCGCCATAGGCAATGATGTCGTCAGGCGCAATGCCCGCTTTCCGCAGATAGTCATAGGCGAGCAGCGCGTCCGCAACAATGGCGGCCTCGGACGGCTTGCCGCTGCTGCCTGCATAGCCCCGATAGGCCGGCATGAACACGCCGAGCCCGGCACCGGCAAAGCGCTTGATGCGATCCGCGCGGGTGATCAGGCCGCCGGCATTGCCATGGAAATAGAGAAATGTCGGCCGGCCGGGCGAAGCAGGCGCCCACCAGGCAAGGATGTGTTCGCCGTCCTGCGTCTCGATCACGACTTCGCGGACGCCGGAGAGTCCGGCCTGGGCGGGCGTGTAGCGGGTCGGATCGGGATAGTAGATGAGGCTTCGCTGAAAGACGTAAAGCGCAATGAGGGCGGCGAGATAGAGCGCGGCGGCGATTGCCGCGATGGTCAGGAGCGTTTGCATGACCGCCCCGCCGCCGTTCCGAGCCGATAGCGCAGCCCAGCGCATCTGGCTTCGCTAGCGCCTGAAGGCACGCGCCGTCAGCCAGGTCTGGAAGACCGCAGCCATCGCTGAAATGATCGACGACAGGATCGAGACGGTCACGGCGAAATCCTGCCGACCGGAGGGCTCTTTGGTGAGCTGGCCGCCGCCCCCGCCCGGTCCGGCGTCGAAGCCCCTTTCCCTGAAGGCATGTGAGTCAGCTTGCGGCGCGGCGGCGGATACCGTCTGTTCCGGCAGATAGGTCCGCCAATAGATGGTCGCTGCCGTGGCGATAAGCGACAATATGAAGAGCGAGATGAAAAAGCGACGCATGACTTTCACTCCCTGATGGCCGCCGATGGATGCCTATTAAAGCGCTTTGACAATTTCTTCGGTCATCTTCTTGGCGTCGCCGAACAGCATCATCGTGTTGTCGCGATAGAATAGCGAATTGTCGATCCCGGCATAACCCGAAGATAGCGACCGTTTAATGAACATCACCGTGCCCGCCTTCCAGACTTCAAGCACCGGCATCCCGAAGATCGGCGAGGAGGGATCCTCCTTGGCGGAGGGATTGGTGACGTCATTGGCGCCAATGACGAACGCAACATCGGCCTGAGAGAAGGCATTGTTGATGTCCTCCAGCTCGAAGACCTCGTCATAGGGCACGTTCGCCTCG
>CAVZCK010000029.1:0-43950 GCA_963773735.1 uncultured Alphaproteobacteria bacterium
TCGGAGCCGGATCTGAGGGTGCGCGCCCTGGAGACGCTGCTGGTCGCCAAGGGCCTCGTCGATCCGGCTGCCCTCGATGCGATCATCGAGGCTTACGAGACCAAAATCGGACCGCGAAACGGCGCCCGTGTGGTTGCGCGCGCCTGGTCCGATCCCGCCTATCTGAGCCGCCTGCGCGCCGACGCCACGGCCGCGGTCGCCGAAATGGGCTATGGCGGCCGCCAGGGCGAGCATCTGGTCGCCGTCGAGAATACGCCGGAGGTGCATAATCTCGTCGTCTGCACGCTATGCAGCTGCTATCCCTGGCCGGTGCTGGGGGTGCCGCCGACCTGGTACAAATCGCTTGCCTATCGCTCGCGCGCGGTGATCGATCCGCGCGGCGTGCTGCGCGAGTTCGGCGTCGAAATCCCGGCGGAGAAGGAGATCCGCGTCTGGGACAGCACCTCCGAGATCCGTTATCTGGTCATTCCCGAGCGGCCCGCCGGCAGCGAGGGCATGAGCGCCGATGAGCTGGCGGATCTGGTGACGCGGGATTCGATGATCGGCGCGGGGCTGCCAAGGAGGTGGCGTCATGAACGGCCTGCACGATGTCGGCGGCATGCATGGCTTCGGCCCGGTCATTCCCGAGGCGGAGAAGCCGATTTTCCACGCCGAGTGGCACAAGCGGGCGCTGGCCCTTACCCTCGCCACGGGCGCCTCCGGCAAATGGTCGCTCGATGAGTCCCGCTTTGCGCGCGAGAGCCTGACGCCGGAGGAGATGATCACGCTCAGCTATTACGAGCGCTGGATCGCCGCGCTCACCCATTGGCGCTGCAATACGGGCTGATGACCGAAGACGAAGTGCGCTCGGGCCGGCCCGATCCGGACGCATCGCGAGATGACGCCGGGCATCGCGGCGGACAAGGTCGCGGAGGTGCTCGGCGCGCGGCGGGCCGACGGAGCGCAAGATCGGCCGGGAGCCGCGTTTCAAGCTCGGCGACCGCGTCCGCGCGCGGAATATCAACCCGGCGACGCATACACGATTGCCCCGCTATGCCCGCGGCAAGGTCGGCGAGATCGTGCGCTATCACGGCGCGCATGTTTTTGCCGATGCCAACGCGCATCGGAAGGGCGCTCGCGCCGAGCCGCTCTATGCCGTGCGCTTTTCCGCCGCCGAGCTGTGGGGGCCTGAGGGCGATCCGCGCCAGAGCGTCACCATGGATCTTTGGGAGCCGCATCTTGAGCCCGCCTGAGCGCGAGACGGAGGCGCCATTCGAGGAGCCGTGGCAGGCGAAAGCCTTCGCGCTCGCCGTCCAGCTCTCCGCGCAAGGGCTGTTCACCTGGCCGGAATGGACGCGGACCTTTGTCGAAATCGCCCGGCAGAATGCGGGCGCTCCCGACATATCCGAGGCAACGCTTTACTGGCGCAATTGGGTGGCGGCGCTGGAGCGCCTGATCATCGAGAAAGGCCATGGCGCGCCCGAACGGGTCGAGGCACTCGCCACAGCCTGGCGCGATCGCCTTCGAGACGACGCCGCACGGCAAGCCCGTCATATTGCCGGACGAAATTCTCATTCGGCTAAAGCCATAAGCCGCCTGCTTTCGTCGTCCCGGACGGCCGAAGGCCGAGCCGGGATCCGCTCGCATTTCGATAAGTCACGCCGCCAGATAAGCCAGTAGGCCCCGGCTCTGACGGCCGGGGCGACGTCAAAATATCCGGCCACGGCACCTCCGGCTAAAACCGCTCCACCCACGGCCGCAGCTCGATCTCCCAGCTCCAGGCGCTGCGGTCCTGCTGCAGCACATGCAGATAAGTCCGCGCGATGGCGTCGGGATCGAGCATGCTGTCCGGCGCGTCCGCCGGCTCGGTGCGGCCCGGATTGCGGATGGCGCCGTCGATGACGAAATGCGCGACATGAATGCCCTGCGGCTGAAGCTCGCGCGCCACGCTCTGGGCGAGGCCGCGCAGCGCGAACTTGCCCATGGCGAAAGGGGCGGAATTCGCATAGCCCTTGACGCTCGCCGATGCGCCGGTGAACAGCATCGCGCCATGCTTTTTCGGCAGAGCGCGCTTGGCGAAAGCCTGCGCGACGAGAAAGCCGCCATAGGCGCTCACGGTCAGCGCCTTGGCGACGGCGGCACGGTCCAGCTCAATGAGCGGTCCACGCACGCGCGCACTCGGATTGTAGACCACGACGTCCGGCGCCCCTGCAAGCTTGGCTTCCATGGCGGCGAACAGTCGATCGACCTCCTCCGGCTGGGACGCATCGCAGGCATGGACCACCGCGCCGACCTCTCCGGCAAGGCCCTTCAGCTTCTCGGCATTCCGCGCCGCCAGGCCGATCTTCAGGCCCGCTGCGGCAAATGTCCGCGCAATCGATGCGCTGAGCCCGTCTCCGGCGCCGACAATCAGCGCACGCTCATAGTTCGGTGTCATGCGGCCTCCATTTTCGAGCTGCCAGAGCGCCCGCCCAACGGGCATATGGGCGACCTTCTATACAGCTTTCAAGCGCCGCCCTATAAGGCGTGGTTGCTCGGCCCGCGAAAGACAAGGAGCATGGCATGGACCGCTTCGAGCCCTCCGATCCCGATTGGGAAGCCCGCATTCGCGACAGCTTCGCCCGTCAGCCTTTCATGGTGACGCTCGGCGCCTCGATGACCGGGGCCGAGCCGGGCAGGGTCGTTCTCGAAGCGCCGTTCCGGCCCGAGCTCACCCAGCAGCACGGCTTCTTCCATGCCGGCGTCACCGCCTCGCTCGCCGACAGCGCCGCGGGCTATGCGGCCTATTCGCTGTTTCCGGCCGGCAGCTCGGTGCTCACCGTGGAGTTCAAGATCAATCTCGTCAGCCCGGCGAGGGGCGAGCGTCTGCGCGCGGTCGGCGAGGTCATCAAGCCGGGACGCACGCTGACGGTCTGTGAAATCCGGGTCTTCGCCATCGCCGCCGGCAAGGAGACACTCTGCGCCGTGGGCCAGCAGACGCTGATCTGCCTCGCCGACCGGCCCGATCGTCCCGCCTGAGCCGCGGGTCCGCGCTTCAATTGACGACCGTCAGCCCTTTGATCGGGCGGCCGGCCGAAAGGTTTTGCGCGACCGAGACGATGGTGTCCGCATCGAGGCCGAAATGGCGGTAGAGGTCGGCGATGGTGCCGGTCTGGCCGAAATGTTCGACCCCGAGCGGCACCGTGCGATGCCCGGCGACCGCGCCGAGCCAGGCGAGCGTCGCCGGATGGCCGTCGGTCAGCGGTGACCAGCACGCAATGCGGCGGCAAGCCCCAGAGCATCCGCTCGATATGGCGATGAGGCATTCGGCTGGCCGCGGCGGCGGGCGCGCTGGGCGGCGGTCCATCCGGCGTTGAGGCGGTCGGCGGAGGTGACGGCGAGCACGCCGATGTCGCGCCGGTCATTGCCGATCCGGCCGGCGGCCTCGATCGCCTCGGGCGCGACGCAGCCCTGATAGGCGATGACGATGTCGCAATTCGGCCCAGGCCGGCGCCACCAATAGGCGCCGTCGATGACTCCTTGCGCAAACTCGTTGCCGCTGCGCCGCGCGGGCTGCTCCAGCGGGCGCGTCGAGAGCCGCAGATAGACTGCGCCGCCATTCTCGTCGCGCAGCCAGGCTTGCTCATCGGGCTCGGTCATCTTCTCGCCGCCGCGCTGCATATAGTCGAAGGCCCAGTCCATGATCACCGACAGCTCATCGACAAAGGCCGGCTCGAATGCGGCGAGCCCGTCCTGGCTCATGCCGATCAGCGGCGCGCCGATCGACTGATGCGCGCCGCCCTCGGGCGCCAGCGTAATGCCGGACGGCGTGCCGGCGATGATGAAGCGGGCGTCCTGGTAACAGGCATAATTCAGCGCATCGAGGCCGCGCGCGATGAACGGATCGTAGACCGTGCCGATCGGCACAAGCCGCTCGCCGAACAGCGAATTGCGCCAGCCCGGCCGCGCCGAGCAGCAGAAACAGGTTCATCTCCGCAATGCCCAGCTCGAAATGCTGGCCGTCCGGCGAAAACCGCCATTTCTGCGTCGAGGGCACGCGCTCGTCGCGGAAGGTGTCGGCCAGCACATCGCGCGCGAACAGGCCGCGCCGGTTTACCCACGGGCCGAGATTGGTCGAGACGGTGACATCGGGCGAGGCCGTGACGATGCGGTCGGCGAGCGCCCGGTCCTCGCGCGCGATCTGGTCGAGGATCTTGCCGAAGCCGGCTTGGGTGGAGAGCTCCTTGTCGTCGAGCCAGCGCGGGCCGGTCGTGGCGATCTTTTTGGCGGCATAGCGCCTCGTGCCGCGCTTGAAGAACGGCGCAGCCTCGACCGCGCAATGGGCCGCGTCCGCGTTGCCGAGCCCGGCCCATTTCTCCCATTCCTCGCCCTCGGCGACACCCATCGCGCGCTGGAATGTCGCCATCTGAGCGGGCGTCATCAGCCCGGCGTGATTGTCCTTGTGGCCGGCGAGCGGCGTCCCCCAGCCCTTGATCGTATAGGCGAGGAAAGCGGTCGGCCGGTCATGATCGATGGCATCGAAAGCCTCGATCAGCGTTTCGAGGCAATGGCCGCCGAGATTGTTCATCAGCTCGCCGAGCGCCTCGTCGCTGCGCCGCTCGATGAGAGCGGTCACCGGCCCCTGATCGCCGATGTCGTCCATCAGCCGCTTGCGCCAGGCCGCACCGCCCTGGAAGGTCAGCGCCGAATAGAGCTGGTTCGGGCAGCGATCGATCCAGTCCTCGAGCCGGTCGCCTCCCGGTTCGGCAATGGCCGCCTTTTGCAGCGCGCCATATTTCAGCCGAACGACGTCCCAGCCGAAGGCGGTGAAAATCGCCTCGATCCGCTGCCAAAGGCCCTCGTGGACGACGCCGTCGAGCGACTGGCGGTTATAGTCGATCACCCACCAGCAATTTCTGAGATCGTGCTTCCAGCCTTCCTGCAGACATTCATAGATATTGCCCTCGTCAAGCTCGGCATCGCCGACCAGCGCGATCATGCGGCCCGGCGCATCCTTCAGCCAGCCTTTCGCCGCGAGATAATCCTGGATCAGCGAGGCGAAAGCGGTGATCGCCACGCCGAGACCGACCGATCCGGTCGAGAAGTCGACATCGTCGATGTCCTTGGTCCGGCTCGGATAGGATTGCGCGCCGCCAAAGCCGCGAAACCGTTCGAGCTTCTCGCGCGTCTGGTTGCCGGCGAGATACTGGATCGCATGGAACACGGGCGAGGCGTGCGGCTTCACCGCGACGCGGTCTTCCGGCCGGAGCGTGTGAAAATAGAGCGCCGTCATGATCGAGACCATCGAGGCACAGGATGCCTGATGCCCGCCGACCTTGACATCGCCCTCCGATTTCGGCCGGAGATGGTTGGCATTGTGCACCGTCCAGGCGGACAGCCAGAGGATCTTGCGCTCCAGCTCCTTCAATGCGGCGAGGTCAGTCATCGGCGTTTTCCTGTCGAGGCGGACGGCGTTCGCGGGCGCCCGAACTTCACTATGAGGCCGATCAGCCGGGTGCAGTCAAACGCTGTTTGACCAGACTTCGGGTGCGGTTGGCCGATGGGGCTGTGAGCCCTGGCGAGTGCCGGTTCCGCCAAACATGCCGGTCACGGCAAAATCTCTGGCGCTTCGCAACGCGGCCCGATCGTGGTAAAGCGGCATATCCGTCAGGTTGGCGGCATCCGTCGCCGATCGTCGGGCCTGCACATGGGGTTAGCATGTCATCCGGATTGATCATCACGGTTTATCTCGCGTCTGCTCTGATCGCTGGCGTCGCCGCGGCAACGATCGCGCGGGCAAAGCATCGGTATGGCGGGTTCTGGACAGCGCTGTGTTTTATAGTCCCTCCAGCGCTTTTGATATTGTTGATACTTCCAAGAGCAAGAGTAGGCGCAGCCCCTATCAAGCTGGGGCAGTCCGACAACTCGGACAATCTCGACGACTTCTGAATCGGCGCCGTGAGCAAGGCAAACGCTCCCGAACGGCACTAAACGGCACTAAGCAGTGACGCCCCACAGACCCGCCTAAGAAACCGGAGCCGGTGCGAGGCAATCGGGGCTTAGATCCGCCGCGCGCACTAGGCCGGAAAGAGCGAGCGTCAGGTCGAACTCGGCAATCATATTGCGAATGACCTCGCGAACGCCGTCTTCGCCCGCCAGCGCGAGCCCGTAGACATAGGGCCGGCCGATCAGCACCGCCTTGGCGCCGAGCGCCAGCGCCACGGCAATGTCGCGGCCCGAGCGGATGCCGGAATCGAACAACACTGGCGCGTCGCCCATCGCCGCCACGATGCCCGGCAAAGCCTCAAGCGCGGCGCGTTCGCCATCGACCTGGCGGCCGCCGTGATTGGAGACGATCAGGCCGTCAACACCATGCTCCCGCGCAAGTTTTGCGTCCTCGGCGCTGCGCACGCCTTTGACGATGATCGGCAGCCTCGTCATCTCGCGCAGACGCGCCAGGTCGGGCCAGGTGAGGTCGAGGCGCGAATAGCTGTCGGTGAAATAGCCGACGGCCATGCGCATTTTGCGCAAGGAGAGGCCGAATTCCCTGCCCTTCCGGCTCAGCGTCCACGCCGCTCTTAGAATACCGAAGCCATGCGGCTTGAAATCCCTGGCGGGCGGCAAAACCGGGATTTTGGAACGGAATACCGGGTCGCTCAAATATTGGCCGAGGCCGAGGCCGCATAGAAACGGCAGATGGGCGCGGTCGAGATCGCGGGGCCGCCAGCCGAGCAGGGTGGTGTCGAGCGTGAGCACGATCGCCTCGCAGCCGCAAGCCTCCGCCCGGCGCAGCATCGACCGCACGAACTCGTCGTCGCTGCTCCAATAGAGCTGGAACCAGCGCGGCGCGCTGCCCATGGCCGCGGCGCATGTTTCCATCGGCACGGATGCCTGATTGGAGAAGACGAAGCCGACAGCTTCGGCCGCCACCGCGCGGGCAACGGCGAGGTCGGCCTGGCGGTCGACGAGTTCGAGGACGCCAACCGGGCCAAGCAGCAGGGGCGCGCGATGGGTGCGGCCGAAGAGGGTGACGGCGAGGTCGCGCCGCGATACGTCGCGCATGACGCGCGGCACGAGGCGCCAGCGCTCAAAGGCGGCGCGGTTGGCGCGCATCGTCGATCCGGTGCCCGCGCCGCCGACGACATAGGCGACGGCATCCGCGCTCATGCGGCGGATGGCCTCGGGCCTCAAGCGTCTCGGCGCTGACCGGAACGCGCGGACGGGTGCCGCCGGCGCCGGTTACGAAAATTTCCGCCTGCCTCAGATGGCCGGGCGAAAGTCCCCCCTGCTGGAGTTCTGGCCGATTGTGGCTCATGAACGTGTCTCCCCAATATTTTCCCGCAGCAACTGTCGCACAGAGCGCGGGAGAATGGCGAGCAGCCCGGCCGCAACGGTTGGTCGGCTGATCGAGCCAGGGCTGGCCGACGCTGCCCTACCGAATTGGATCCTCCCGCCCAAGCAACAGCAGGCGCCAGGTCGAGACCGGCTTGCCGTAGGGGACCCAGAGCGTGCCCTTCCAGGGGATGCGAATCGTGGCCGCGTGTGCGAGATCGGCGGGTGTCAGCGCCGGGAGCAAAGTTTTAAATGCAGCCGCAACTCGATCCTGGTCATGGTCGGCATCCCAGACCAGTGCGTCCCTTACCTTCGCAGTCTGAGGCGAGAGGGAAGCAGGCGGCGTATAGGCCCAGCCGCCAACGAGAGCAATGCTCGCCTGGGGAAAGAAGCGGCGCAGATTGCCGCCCAGTTCCTTATCACTGACAATGAGGCGCCCGGTTTCGAAGCCTTGCGCTTTCATCTCCGCGGCTAACTCGGCATAGGGAATGCCCCAGCGGCAAATGTTACAGACCGGCTGCAGCACATACATATTCGCGGCCCGTGCAAAGAACGCAAACGCGGCGACGGAGGCCGCCATGATCACAAAGCGCCGGACAAAGCGCGCATTCGGCATCGAATTGCGCGCCTGCGCCGTCAGCCAGATCGAGGTCACCAGAAACAGCGGCATCAGGGCGTGTGTCGGATAGCGGTCGATGCCGAAAATGACCGCTGCGCCGATCAGCAGCGCGACGCTGATCAGCGTCTGGTGCAGGATGAGCTGCTCGAAATCCGGCTCGCTCCCGGCGTTGGGCCGCAGCCGCGCTTGGAGCCTCACAGCGCGGATCATGCCCGGAAAGAACAGCGGGTAGAGGAAAATCAGCGGCGCCAGATACATGACCGGCTCGGTGAAGGCGCGCCTGATGCCGGAAAGGGCGAGGTGCAGATGCTCGGCCGCATCGTTGGACCTGACCGCGGGAAGGATGGCGCTGATGCCTTCCGGCGTGTTGGCCAGCCAGACGAAGTGCGGGGCCGCGATAAGCGCCGCGATTACGGCCGCCAAGGCAAGGCGCGGCTGCGCGAGTGCGCGGCGGATCGACGGCTGGAGCATGGCCGCGCCAAGCAGCGCTGCGAGATAGGCCCAGAACGTCGTCACCGTCAGCACGCCGAGGCCAACCGCCAGGCCGAACAGGCCGAAATCCGCCAGCCGCTGGCGATCGACGAGCCGCAGCAGCAGCCAGAACGTCGCCGTCACCGCGCACATCGCCCCGACGGCGTGGGTGAAGCCTTCATGAAACCGCCAGCTGATCTGATAGATCAGCGCCAGGGCCTCGACCGAGAGAAACGCCCAGAACGCATCGCCTTTCATCACCCGGCGCGCCGACAGGAAAATGAAACCGCAGGTCGCCGTCAGCAGCGAATATTTCAAGAGCTGGAAATGCACCGCCCCCGGCCCGGTCACGCGCGCCAGAAGCCAGAGCGCCCAATCATAGAGCGGAGGCTGCTCAGGCAGGTAGCCGAGCGAAAGCGTCTGCGTCAGGATCGCGTCGAGCGGATCGTCCTCGCCGAGATTGGACGAGGCCAGAAGCCGGGCGGCGACGTGGATCGCTGAGTAGAGCGCCACGGCGATGATGACACCGCCGGGGCTGTAGAGCCGTCCGCCGGCCCTCTCCGCCGGCGGACGCCCGATGCAAGCTGCGCTCGCTCAAGCAACGCCGTGCCCCTTTGCTCATCTCACCGTCGTTTGGCGGCTCGATAGCACGGCGGCGGCGCAAAAGCGAATACCGCTTTGCTGGTTTTAGCGATCCGTGTGGACACGCTCAGTGTTGATCGACCGAGAACACGGTCGAGCCGGTCGTGCGGCGCGCCTCCAGATGGCGATGGGCCTGCGGCACATCCTTGAGTGCATAGGTCTGGTTGACGGAAATCTTCACGATCCCCTTGCCGACGACGTCGAACAGGTCCTGCGCGGTGGCGAGAAGCTCGTCATGCGTGGCGATGTAATGATTGAGCGAGGGCCGCGTCGCGAACAGCGAGCCTTTGTTGCCCAATATCGGCATCTCGAAAGGCGGAACCGGACCGGAGGAATTGCCGAAGCTGACCCAGAGATGGCGCGTCTTGAGGCAGTCGAGCGATCCCGGAAAGGTATCCTTGCCGACCGAGTCATAGACCACATCGACGCCTTTGCCGCCGGTAATCTCCTTCACCCGCTCGACGAAATTCTCGGTCGTGTAATTGATGACATGGGTGCAGCCATGCGACTTGGCGAGCGCAGCTTTCGCCTCGGAGCCGACCGTGCCGATGATCGTGGCGCCGAGATGCTTCGCCCATTGCGTGGCGATCAGGCCGACGCCGCCCGCCGCCGCGTGCCACAGCAGCGTCGTATCGGCGCCGACTTTGTAGGTGCGGCGAATGAGATATTGCACCGTCATGCCCTGGAGCATCATCGCGGCAGCGGTCTTGGAGTCGATATTGTCGGGCAGCTTCACCAGCCGCTCGGCCGAAATCAGCCGCTCCTCGGCATAGGCGCCGATGACGCTGGCATAGGCGACCCGGTCGCCCGGCGCGACATTGGTGACGCCGGGGCCGACCTCGAGCACTTTGCCCGCGCCTTCCGTCCCCAGGACGAAAGGCATGCTCGGCTGCTTATAAAGGCCGGTGCGGTGATAGACATCGATGAAGTTCAGCCCGACGAATTCGTGGCGGATTTTCGCCTGCCCCGGTCCGGGTGCCGGCACCTCCACCTCTTCCCATTTCAGGACTTCCGGGCCGCCAAGTTCATGCACTCTGATTGCGTGGGTCATTAGGCGCTCCATTTTCGTTGTTTCCTCTCGAAATAGCCGAGCTTAGCAGAGTTCGCTAGCCTCTGCGGCGCTGTCGCCGCAAATTTGTAGAATCAACGCGTCAGCCGGCGTCCGCAAAGCGCCCGATGTCGCGGTTGATTTCTCGATCGCTTCCGGCGCAGATCTTCGGACCCAACGCGCATCCGCGGTGTTATCCATAGGGCTAGAGTCTCAAGCGCCCCCTCATGGGCGGGTGCTGCACCGAACCAAACCAGGAGGTACGCCATGGCAAACCAGACCGTTCTCATTTCCGGCGCGGGAATCGCCGGCCCCACGCTCGCCTATTGGCTGCTGCGTTCCGGCTTCAAGCCGACGCTTGTCGAGGAGGCGCCGCATCTGCGCGAGGGCGGCTATGCCATCGATTTCTGGGGTCTCGGCTATGATATCGCCGATCGCATGGGCCTCTTGCCCGATCTCAAGCGCGTCGGCTACTACGTCCAGGAGTTGCGCTTCGTCGATGATCGCGGCAAGCGCGTGGGCGGGTTCGATGTTGAGGTCTTCCGCAAGCTCACCCGCGGGCGCTATGTCACCCTCCAGCGCAGCGATCTCGCAAGGCTGATTTACTCTCAGATCGAGGGCGGTTGCGAAACCATCTTCGGCGACAGCATCGCGGGGATCGATGAGACGCCGGACGGCGTCGATGTGAGGTTCGAGCACGCCCCGCCCCGCCGCTTCGACCTCGTGGTCGGGGCGGACGGCCTGCATTCGCGGGTGCGCAGCCTGGTCTTCGGCCCCCAGGACCAGTTCGAAACCTATCTCGGCTACATGGTTGCCGCTTTCGAGGCCGATGGCTACCGGCCTCGCGACGAGGATGTCTTTATCAGCTACAGCCTGCCCGGCAAACAGATCGGGCGTTTCACGATGCGCGGAGATCGCACGCTGTTTCTGTTCGTCTTTGCCACTCAACCCGGCGGCTGGCCGGATGCACGCGGCATCGATGCCCAGAAGGCGATCCTCCATGAGGAGTTCGGCAGGGGCGGCTGGGAATGCTCGAAAATCCTCAATGCGCTCGATCGCTGCGGCGAGCTCTATTTCGACCGGGTCAGCCAAATTCAAATAGACACCTGGTCACGCGGCCGCGTTGCGCTCGTCGGTGACGCGGCATTCTGCCCCTCACTGCTTGCCGGCCAGGGCACGGCGCTGGCGATGACAAGCGCTTATGTCCTCGCGGGCGAACTGGCGGCCGCGGACGGCGACCCGAAACTCGCTTTCGGCCGCTATGAGGCCCAGCTCCGCCCGTTCATGACCGCTAAGCAGAAAGTGGCGGCGCAATTCGCCTCGTCATTCGCGCCGAAAACGCGCTTCGGCATCTTTCTGCGCAATCAGATCACCAAGGCGTTCAGCTTCATGCCCATCGCCAGGCTGTTCATCGGGCGGGGGCTGCTGGATCGGCTCGAACTGCCGGATTATCCATTCCCGCAGCTTGGCCGGCAGGACCAGACGGCGCCGCGCAAGGTCAGCGCGCAGCGCTGATGTCCGAGGCGAGGGTAATTCCGGCCTGGCGACAAAGCTTGCCGCGGTGTTCGGAGAAAAGAACGACCTTCAATTCGGTTACGAAATCACCGAATTCAGCTTCAAATCCTCGCCGGCGACCAAAAAAACACGCCGCCTCAATGGGTTGACTGCGGTTTTCGTGCAAAGCGTGACGCGCAACGACTTCACGCTGATCCAGGGCATGGTGATGCTGATCGCTGCGTTTTACGTGTTCGTCAATCTGCTGGTCGACCTGCTTTATGCCGTGCTCGACCCGCGCATCAGGTATGACTGACCCATGTCGATCGCCTCATCCGCCCTGCCTGTTCCCGCGTCGGAAATCCGGCAGCCGAATCTGTATCTGGATTTCTGCCGGCAGCAGCCGCTCGGCGCCATCAGCCTCGTCGTTATATGCGCGATGATGTTTGCCGGAATTTTCTCCGAATTGGTCTCGCCTTACGATCCGCTGGCGATCGATTTCGCTTCGCTGCTCGGCGCGCCGTCATGGGAGCATTGGTGCGGCACCGACGCCTTCGGCCGCGACATCTGCTCGCGGCTGATTTACGGCTCGCGCACCGCGCTGGTGATCGGCTTCACCTCCTCCTTCATCGGCTCCTCGCTCGGCGCCATTCTCGGGATTGCGTCGGCCTATTTCGGCGGCCGGGTCGACATCTGGATTCAACGGTTGATGGACGTGCTGCTGGCTTTTCCGATCATCGTGCTCGCCCTCGTCGTGGTGGCTGCGCTCGGCCAAAAGCCGGTGGGCGGCATCGACATCAACCTGATCTTCGCCATCGCCATCCCGATCGTGCCGCGCGTCGCCCGCGTGGTGCGCGCAGCGGCGATGTCGGTGCGGACGATGCCCTATGTGGACGCCGCGCGCGCGGCCGGCTATTCGCACTCCCGCATCATTTTCCGCCACATGGCGCCGAACGTGGTCGCACCTTACCTCATCATGCTCACCGCCTTCATCGCTCAGGCGATCCTGGCCGAAGCCTCGCTATCGTTCCTCGGTCTCGGCGTGCAGGAGCCCACCGCCGCGTGGGGGCTCATGCTGTCGGGCAACGCATCCGACTTTTATCGCCAGGCGCCGTGGATGATCCTGTTTCCAGGCGTCGCGATCAGCGTCGCGGTCTTCGCATTTAATCTGTTCGGCGATAGCTTGCGCGACTTCCTCGACCCGCGCTTCAAAGTCTAAGACCGGGGGTGCAGCGGTCCGGCCTCGGCGCGCCATCGGGCCGCTTATGCATTGTCCGGCCACTGACGATGATATTTATCGATGACGAACAGATGTGCATGCTGCGGACCCTCGCTTGTCCATCTCGCGCCCCGGACATGCGGGTGATCAGCGGGAAGTTCGCTGTGAACATGGACCACGGTTTCGGGATCGTGAACCGGCCATAAGACTAGCGCCGCAGCGGTTCCGAATGCCGCGAGCGCCGCCAGCACGAAGACGGCAGCGCCCATGCCGGATTCCGCGCCCAGCCAGCCGGCGAGCGGATATGTCACCATCCAGCACGCGTGCGACAGGGCGAATTGCGCGGCGAACAGCGCCGGCCGGTCCTCTTGATGCGAAGAGCGCCGGAGCAGCCGGCCGGAAGGCGTCAGCACGCACGAATAGCAAAGGCCCAGGGCGAGCCAGACAGCGAGAAACGTCGTCCAGCCGGCCTCGCCGGCGGCGAAGGCGATGCCGATTGCCAATCAGCCCCAAGACCAGCCCTGCCGCACCGCAAAGCATGACCAGGCGGTCCGAAATGCGCTCAAGCAGCCTCGGAAGCGTCAGCGCTGCCGCCATCGAACCCGCGCCGAACACCGCCAGGGCCAGTGCAACATCGGTATCATCGCGGTTCAGAATGCCGCGCACATAGACAACGGTGTTGACGAGGACCATCGCGCCGGCCGCGGCGGCTGCCAGATTGAGGGCAAGCAGACCCCGCAAGCGGGGCGTCGCCAGGTAGTAGCGAACGCCCTTCGTGGCTCTTTCGTAAAAGCCGCTGCCGCGCTCGCCGGCGGCAAGAGCGGGCAGCACGACCGACCGGACCAGAAGGGCCGATAGGACAAAACCGATCGCGGTCCCGGCGAAGAGCCAGTGAAAGCCGGCGACCGTGAGCAGCGCGGCGGCCAGGGCCGGGCTGATGAGGTTCTCCAGATCGTAAGCGAGACGGGAGAGAGACAGTGCTTTGGTATATTCGGCCTCGTCGGGCAGGATGTCCGGAATCGTTGCCTGAAAAGCGGGCGTGAAGGCCGCCGATGCCGACTGCAGGAGAAAGACCAGCACATAAATCTGCCAGATCTGATCCACCAGCGGCAGGAGCAGGACGATGACCGCTCGCGCCGCATCGAGGGCAATGAGGAAGCCGCGGCGCGGCAGCCATTCGGCGAAGACACTGGCGGCCGGCGATACGCCGACATAGGCGACCATTTTGATCGCCAGAGCCGTCCCGAGAACGAGGCCGGCATCCGGTCCCGCGAGATGATAGGCGAGCAGCCCCAGGGCAACGGTTGCAATCCCGGTCCCTATCAGAGCGATGAGCTGAGCCGCGAAAAGGTGGCGATAGGTGCGATCTTGCAGCGGCGAGAACATGGCGTGATCTTGAGCCGGGATTAGCTTGTGCGGGCCTGGACGACCCCGTCCGATTGGACGCGGCCTGCGTTGCTCTAACATTATAGATCAACTTTTCTGCGTTTAATCGATCGCCATCAAACGCAGTTTGATCTGGCGCCGCCAAATTCTGTTTGATATTGCCGCAGGCTGCAAGACGGACGACAGTGCCCCGAACTCCGACACGACAGGCGGCAGGCGTCTCTCGGGTTATCGCCTCGGCGCATCATTGTCGAATGCGACCGACTTGGCCTTTTTCAGTTCGGCGTCGGTGCGCTGCGAGCCTGCCTTGAGATCGCGTGTGCCTGCCACCTCTTCCTTCGAAATATCGTTCTGCTTGAAGAAGGTGTAGGACAAGGTGATGTCCCGGACCTCGTTAGCGTTACGATCCTTCAGGAGTTCATCATCGACATAGAAGACCACAGGCAGCTCGGCGCTCTGATGCGGTCCCAGCTTCTCGTCCGTGAAACAGAAGCACTGGATCTTGAAGAAGTACGGCGCCGCCTTGTACGGAGTGACATTGAAGGTGGCGCGGGCGACGATCGTTTCATCGGAGTTGTTGCGCGCAAAGTAATTGATCCTGGTCGACTTGCCGAAATGGGTCTTGATCTTGCTTTGCACGGGCCGGAATTCCCAAGGCAGATCCGAAGAGACATTGGCGTCGAAATGGACGGTGACGGTCTCGCCGCTCGCCGGTGTCTGCGGAGCCGCCGCGCGGCGCACGGTTCCGCCGAACCCCGTCGCGTTGCAGAACATCCGATAGAGGGTGGGCGAGTAGATAACGAGCGTGCTCATGCCCGCGATCATGACGCCGGCAAGGGCAAGGACGCGAAGATTATTTGCATTGCTGCGGTTTTGCTTTCCGCTCATCTGTTAGGCCTAAATCCAGCAGCGGCGTTCCACAAGGTGACAATCCCGCACAGGCGGAGGGGTTCGGCAAGAGGCGAGCCGCGGCGTCTGCCCCGAATAGCGCGGCTGGACACGCTCGGAGGGATCGTGCCCTTCCACATTCATTCAGGCTGTCTTCAGCACCTCTGACCGCTTCGCCATGAAGCGAGCAAGGCTCGGGCCTGCAAGAAGTACGATGAGAAAGCGGGCGATCTGCATCGCCATGACGAAAGGCTGGTCGACCTTGCTCGATGCGGCGATAATCGCTATCGAATCTGCCCCGCCGGGGCTGGTCGCCAGATAGGCCGTCAGCGGATCGGTGCCTTCGGCGAACACGAGGACGGCAGCGAAGAGGCCGCAGACCGCGGTCAAGGCCAGAATCGAGCCGAGCACGCGCGGAAATGCGCGGGCGGCGTGGACGAGGATAGGCCGCGTGAAACGCAGCCCGATGGTCCAGCCGATCAGTGCGTAGCTCGCTGCGAGCAGCCAGGGCGGCAACTCGATCGTCATTCCCGCCGCGTCCTGCAGCAGCACTCCGGCAACGAACGGCACCAGCAGCGGTCCGGCGGGAATGCGCAGGCGGTAAGCCAGCAGGGCTGCGATTCCAGCGAGTGCGACTGTCTCTAGGAAGGCCAGCCAGGCGACCGGCGGGAACCAGACGAATTCCGGCAACGGTCCGCCCGAAGCGCCTGCCCAGATCCGCGAAACGAGCGTGGCGATGATCGTGACGCATACGACGCGCAAATATTGCATGAAGGCGACGAGGCGCGCATCGGCGCCGAAGGCATCGGCCATGATCACCATGGCCGAAGCCGCGCCAGGCGCCGAACCCCAGATGGCGGTGGTGCCCGGCAGCACCTGCCAGCGGGTCAGCAGCCAGCCGAGCGTTGCCGCGGCGGCGATGACGGAGACGACGCCTGCGAGGAACAGCGGCCAGTTGCGCAGGATTTCGCCGGCGACGGACAGGGGGATGGCGCGCGCGATCATGCAGCCAACGACGCCTTGCGCAAGAAAGAAGGTGTGGGGCGGCACGCGCACCGTCCCCTCTGCCGTGCTGACGAGAATTCGCCGCCAGCATCGGCCCGAGGAGGAGCGCCGCCGGTAGGTGTAAAGCTTCGAATGCCAGAACCAGCGGCACTGAGAGGCAGAGCAGAATTATCCATTGCGCACCGATGGCGTGGTCGCCCAGTGGCCAAAGGCGCAAGCGGCGCGGCGGAAATGGCGAAAATGCCATCTCAGTTGGCTGCAAAGCTGATGGTGCCGCTCGTTCCAATGCGTGCGATCCGGGGGAAGATATGCTGGATAGCCATGCTGTGCAGTTCCTCCGAGATGCTGGCACAAGCATCCTCGACCAGAAACACGTCATAGCCGTGCTCCCAAGCCTGGCGCGCCGTCGATTCGACGCCGAAATTGGTCGCGATCCCGCCGAGCACAACCGTGCGAATGCCCCGCCGCCGGAGCTGCAGGTCGAGTTCGGTGCCGTAGAAGGCGCCCCATTAGTGCTTGGTAATGACAAGGTCTGTCGGCTGGGCGAGCCCCTCCGCCAGCGTACTCCAGGCCGCCGGCAGCACACTTTCGGGCCGTTTGAAGGGTTGATCCACGCGCTGGCTCGGCGTGTCGGCAAAATCCTGTGCGAAGGTGACCCGGGCAAGCGCGACGAGCGCGCCGGCGGAGCGGAACCGTCGCGCAAGTGCCCGGCCCGTGGCCAGCACCTCCGCGCCCGAGCGCGGCGCAAGCGGCCCGCCGATGGTGCCGTTCTGGAGGTCGATGAGAACCAGGGCCGTTGTGCGGGGATCGAACAGTGCCTGCGGTTCACCGCTCTGGACCGAGACGACAACGGTCTCGCCGCGCGCCTCAAGCTCGCGGGACGCGGATCGCCTATGGCCCGGCCCTGCCTCGTACGGTGTCCAGGGCTGACGTCCTGTGCTGCCGGATGCCCGCGACGAGGCCGGATCGCGATCGTTTGATCGCGCGGTGGGAGGCCTCCTTGACCGAAGTCAATGTACCGCGCTATCGGCCGTGCGAAAAAATCCGAATAACGAATATCCGTGGGAAGAATCCGCAGTGAGCAACGGCATGGCCGAGGGGACGAAACAAGCGAGCTACTATTTTTCGCGGCTGCTGCACGCACCGTTCGATGCAGTCATCGACCGCGTCGTCACCGCACTCAAGAACGAAGGGTTCGGCGTCCTGACCGACATCGACGTTCGCGAGACCCTGAAGAAGAAGCTCGGGATCGACTTCCGCAATTACCGCATCCTCGGCGCCTGCAATCCGCCCCTCGCACATCACGCACTCCAGCTCGAGGATAAGATCGGCACCATGCTGCCCTGCAATGTCGTCGTGCAGGAGCATGCCGACGGCACAGTCGAGGTGTCCGCCGTCGATCCTGTTGCCTCGATGCAAGCGGTCGGCAATCCCGATCTTGGCGACGTCGCGCGCACCGTGCAGGCAAAACTCAAGGCCGCGATAGCGGCCATCTAGGTCAGCGGTCGTCGGCGTTCACAAGGCGAGACATATCCAGACGCAACCCACCCATCCATGAGCCTAATATCGGCACTGCCGTCTCGATGCTTCTGGCGAGCGACTTGCGACGTTGGCAGCGTTAGTCTTTCGCGACCATGTTGTATATCCAGGCGATGACGACGCCGGCGATGAGGCCATCGACGAAAGCCCATATCGCGCCGATGATCGCGCCGATGATGGATGCGCCATAGCCGAGATAGAGCGATGCGAGCGTTTCGACGAGGGCAGTACCCCAGCCGAACATGGCCACAATGCCCGCGAGGAAAACATAGGCGGCCCACAAGACGCCGATGGCGACGCCGAGAGCCACAGGCTGGCATTTGTTCATGATGCTCCTCCCACTTCTGCCTCACGCAGTTTAACACTTCGCACGCCGCGCGGCTTCCGTGCCTCGCGCAGGGAGCGCTGCCTGCTGCGAAATTCACTGCCAGAGCCGACGGTTCCTCCGTCTGCTCATTGCTTGAACAAGAGCGGCGATGACGGCGCCTTTGGGAGCTGATATTTGATGAACGGAAAACCCGCTCCTGCGTGACATCCATTGCAGCCTTCGATGCCCCGCTTGAATGCCGCCTCGAATTTCTTGAAGTCTTTGGCTCTGATGGTCTTTTCCAGCGGCTCAAGATAGGATTGTTCGAAACTCTTCAACGCCCCGGCTCGTTCCGGCCTGGTCGTTTCGCCGACTTCCTGGATCTCCCGGGCCTCTTTGAGCTGGTAGCTGGCAAGCCCCCAATTGCCGAGCTTGGCGGCGTAATACATGTTGGTATAGCGGTCGGAGTATTCGATCATGAGGGTTCCGAGGCCCGGCTGAATATTGGCGAGAAGTTCTCGAGCTGGTCCTCCGTGCTGCCCTTGAGCCAGTCGGAGGCCGCATAGGCGCCTCCCCCGATCGCCATCGCGCACATTGGCGCAAGTGCCGCCTTGCGAATAGCAAACATGGCCTCCTCCATCATCTTCACCGGGTCGTCGTCGACCCATTCGAGCCTAAGATGAACTCGGCGGAAGGGCGAGGCGCCCTCGGCCGCCGTCAAGATCGACCTGCGTCTTGGCTAATTGCCGTTCCCACGCGGACCCATCATCCCGGGTCCCATCATGTCCTGGCCGTATGGCGGCCCGGAGCCTTGCATCATTCCAGGCCCATCGTCGTCGGGGCCATAATCTTGCGTGCCCTGCCCATAACCCTGACGATTAGGGCGTGCACGGTCGCTTTTCGACAGCCTGTGGCCATTGGCCTGGAAGCGTCTCCCGAAAGGCTTAAGCGTTCCGCCACCCGCCGGATTGACATGGCATTGTCGGCACGGCAGGCCAGTCCGCTTCGCATAGGCCGGCAGCGCCCGCGCCAGCTGCGACCCGGTGCAGATCATCATGACAGCCATCACTGCCGCGAACGCTGGTCGGACGGCGCGAAACGTAAAGCTGGCGGAGCTGAAGGTCCTTATAACCTCCGAGTTTCGCATAGGCTTCTCCCGAGCGTTGTCTCGCCGCTTCCTGATTTGAGCTGAACGTGTCGGCCGCTGCTCAACGACGATCCGACGGTTGTCATCAATTGACGGTCAGCGGCGTCCACATGCCGGAGGCGTAATGGCCCGGCACATTGCAGATCAGCAAATATGCGCCCGGCTTCAGATCCAGATCGATGGTTTTCTCCGCGTTCGGCTCCATTTCCTCGGTCTCGCCGAGCACCTTGACCTGCTTCTCCGGAACCTTTCCGGTGCTGTAGTCGTAGGGCAGCGGCGCGCTGGGATTGTCCACCGCCACAACGAGCAGCTCATGAATGACGCTGCGCGACAGATTGGACACCTCGAATGTGATCTTGCCGGCCTTGACCGACGCGAGATTGGTGCGGATCGACATCATCCCCATCATGCCGGGCCCCATCATTCCATAGCCACGACCCATCATGTAGCCGGGACCATAGCCTTGCCCCATCATGCCGGGTCCGTAACCGCCATAACCCTGGCCCATCATGCCTGGCCCATAACCAGGACCATAGCCCTGTCCCATCATTCCCGGCCCGTAACCGGGGCCATAACCGGAAAAGCCGGTGCCCTCACCGGGACCGAACACGGCGGTCATATCGAGCAGCGCTACCTTTACCGTCGATGGCTCGGCGGCACCCGCAGGATGCGCAAGCAGAATCGCAAGTGACAGCGCTGCACTGGCCGCGCGCGCGAATTTCAGCATCGAAAAATCCTCCAACAGCTTCGACGTGGCATCGTCATCAGTGAGGCATTGGCCAAGTGCTTCGCAGCCATGGGATGGCGCCGAGGCTTCCGAAATTGGCGTGATTTTCCACGCTTATGCGCAGACGCACATTGAGACAGATCAAAAGCGACCTGGATCTTTCCCCTTCAATGCGAACAGGTGTTTTGCCATTGGCGCGCGCCGCTGAAGGCGATCAGAATGTTGTCGATGGTGGCGTCATTTTCGGAAGGTCGTCCAGCGGTGGATCGTCGGTCGGTCGACAGGCTGGGTAGGAAGAACGGATCGGCAACACACCGGACGCGGGACGCATCCGCTGAACCTTGCGGAGGAAACCGATGACCCTTATGAACACCTCAATGCGCAACTCGGCTCGACTAACCTCGATCGGGTGGACTTTGGGGCGCGAATACCTGGCGTTCCGCCGATTTAAAAGGGGTGCCGAGAAAGCAGATGCGCCCGCGAATTTCGCACAAGCGCTGATCACGCTGGGGCCGGCTTTCATCAAGCTCGGCCAGATTCTCAGCACCCGCCCGGACGTGCTGCCGCAGCCCTATGTCGATGCGCTCTCGGCTCTGCAGGAGAACGCCCCCGAGATTCCAGCCGAGCCGATCCGGTCCGTGATCGAGCATGAATTCGGCAAGTCCCTGGAAGATTTGTTTATACAATTCGAATGGGCTCCGATTGCTGCGGCCTCTCTGGCGCAGGTGCACCGGGCCATGCTCCCGGACGGCACCGAGGTTGCCGTCAAGGTGCGCAGGCCCGATGTCGGCCAGCTGATCAATCGCGACCTGGATGCGATGGATTACGGGCTGCGATGGCTGCGCCGCTTATTTCCGAGACGACTGCAACGCACCAATTTGCGGGCATTTTTCGACGAATTCAGGCGCTATACGCTCCAAGAGCTGGATTTCTCCCACGAAGGAGAGGTGATCGATCGCTTCCGCGCAAATTTCGCCAGTCGGTCCGAGGTCAGATTCCCTCGCGTCCACTGGAGCCACACACGCCCGGGCGTGCTCACGATGGATTGGGTGGAGGGAATGCGTGTCCACGAAGCAGCGCGCTCGCTCGACACGCAAACGAAAGAGCGGCTCGTTGCGCGGCTGGTCGATGTGCTCTTGCAGATGTTCGTCTCAGATGGCTTGTTTCATGCCGATCTTCACCCGGGGAACATCCTCTTTCACGAAGACGGCTCGTTCACGCTGCTCGATTTCGGCATGTATGGGGAGCTCACGCCCGCCCAGCGCAATCGCTTCATTCTCTATTTGCTGGCGGTCGTTCAGCAGCAGACCCGCCGGGCATTCCATCATTTCAAAGCCCAGACCATCGATCTACCGGGTGCGGATAAGGATGGATTCTTCAACACATTCGCCGCGCTCGCCGAGCAATTTTATGCATCGCCGCTGGCGGAGATGAGCTTTGCCAAGGTCTACATCGAAATGATGACGGCCGGGTACAGATTCAGGTTCATGTTTCCCAGTCAGCTCATGCTGCACGCCAAGGCGCTTACGACCGCGGAAGCCTTGATCTTCGGTGCTCGCACCAAACGCAAAGTTTGAAAAGCTCGCCCGCCCCTTCATTGCTCGGGAATATGCAGCGCGCACAACGTCCCTTGAGCGGCTCAAGCGACGTGCCTCTCAGCTTTTGCCTGAACTTTTCTTGCTTGGAGAATTGCCGCCGCCGGACGCCATCGATGACGCCTGGGATTGGGACGCTACCGAGGATGTCGTGGCTGAACTCCGTGATCGCGTTGATGACACGGTCCAACGGTCGCTGGAACAGGGCGGGTTTTGGCGGATGCTCTTTGAGCGTCACATCGAGGTGGTACTGGAGACCACCTCCCTTGCCGGCTCGGTCGGCGAAGTCCTCAAGCAGCTCTGGTCGCGCTATTACGGGATCGAGCCCACTGTCGAGGTTCAGCCCACGGTCGGCGCCGTCTTCACAACGCATGTGGCGGCCGCCACCCTGGCGTTACATGAGACGCTTCTTGACCACGGCATTTCTCGAGAAGAGTTGTATCGACTGGCCTACGACATCGGCTGGCGGTTCTATACGGAGATGGGTGAACCTCCGTTGCTCATGGCCAGTGCGCTCACGAGAGATCCACGGAAGCGCCTTAGGCTCGCAACCGATGTCTTCCGGCTTTTTCCATTCGGCCCTCCGAGCTATCGATGGAAAGACATCCCGAGCGATCGCGACGTTGTCGCCTTTGACTGTCTGAAGTGCCCGGTTGCGGATTTCTTCGCCCGGCACGACGCTTCCGAACTTTGCGTGCAGACCTTCTGCAGGCTCGACTTCCCTTTGGCGGAAAAATGGGGCGGCCGGCTCGAACGAACTGGCACGATCGCCTCCGGGGCGGGGCGTTGCGATTTCCGCTGGCATGCCCATCCCCGGCCAAGCTGAAGATGGGAGGCGGTGAAACGGCCTTTCGAAACCGATAGTCCATCCGGATAACCTTGATGTCCGGCTAAATCGAGGGACGCACGGAGAGCACGATGCCCCCCACATTCATTCAGGCTGTCTTCAGCACCTCTGACCGCTTCGCCATGAAGCGAGCAAGGCTCGGGCCTGCAAGAAGCACGATGAGAAAGCGGGCGATCTGCATCGCCATGACGAAAGGCTGGTCGACCTTGCTCGATGCGGCGATAATCGCTATCGAATCTGCCCCGCCGGGGCTGGTCGCCAGATAGGCCGTCAGCGGATCGATGCCTTCGGCGAACACGAGGATGGCGGCGAAGAGGCCGCAGACCGCGGTCAAGGCCAGAATCGAGCCGAGCACGCGCGGAAATGCGCGGGCGGCGTGGACGAGGATAGGCCGCGTGAAACGCAGCCCGATGGTCCAGCCGATCAGTGCGTAGCTCGCTGCAAGCAGCCAGGGCGGCAACTCGATCGTCATTCCCGCCGCGTCCTGCAGCAGCACTCCGGCAACGAACGGCACCAGCAGCGGTCCGGCGGGAATGCGCAAGCGGTAAGCCAGCAGGGCTCCGATCCCCGCGAGTGCGACTGTCTCCAGGAAGGGCAGCCAGGCGACCGGCGGGAACCAGACGAATTCCGGCAACGGTCCGCCCGAAGCGCCTGCCCAGATCCGCGAAACGAGCGTGGCGATGATCGTGACGCATACGACGCGCAAATATTGCATGAAGGCGACGAGGCGCGCATCGGCGCCGAAGGCATCGGCCATGATCACCATCGCCGAAGCCGCGCCAGGCGCCGAACCCCAGATGGCGGTGGTGCCCGGCAGCACCTGCCAGCGGGTCAGCAGCCAGCCGAGCGTTGCCGCGGCGGCGATGACGGAGACGACGCCTGCGAGGAACAGCGGCCAGTTGCGCAGGATTTCGCCGGCGACGGACAGGGGGATGGCGCGCGCGATCATGCAGCCAACGACGCCTTGCGCAAGAAAGAAGGCGTGGGGCGGCACGCGCACCGTCCCCTCTGCCGTGCTGACGAAAATCGCCGCCAGCATCGGCCCGAGGAGGAGCGCCGCCGGTAAATGCAAAGCTTCGAATGCCAGAACCAGCGGTACTGAGAGGCAGAGCAGAATCATCCATTGCGCACCGATGGCGTGGTCGCCCAGTGGCCAAAGGCGCAAGCGGCGCGGCGGAAAAGGCGAAAATGCCATCTCAGTTGGCTGCAAAGCTGATGGTGCCGCTCGTTCCAATGCGTGCGATCCGGGGGAAGATATGCTGGAAGGCCATGCTGTGCAGTTCCTCGGAGATGCTGGCACAAGCATCCTCGACCAGAAACACGTCATAGCCGTGCTCCCAAGCCTGGCGCGCCGTCGAATTCCACGCCGAAATTGGTCGCGATCCCGCCGAGCACAACCGTGCGAATGCCCCGCCGCCGGAGCTGCAGGTCGAGTTCGGTGCCGTAGAAGGCGCCCCATTGGTGCTTGGTAATGACAAGGTCTGTCGGCTGGGCGAGCCCCTCCGCCAGCGTACTCCAGGCCGCCGGCAGCACACTTTCGGGCCGTTTGAAGGGCTGATCCACGCGCTGGCTCGGCGTGTCGGCAAAATCCTGTGCGAAGGTGACCCGGGCAAGCGCGACGAGCGCGCCGGCGGAGCGGAACCGTCGCGCAAGCGCCCGGCCCGTGGCCAGCACCTCCGCGCCCGAGCGCGGCGCAAGCGGCCCGCCGATGGTGCCGTTCTGGAGGTCGATGAGAACCAGGGCCGTTGTGCGGGGATCGAACGCGGGCATGAAAGGAGGTTTCCTGTAAAGGCCGATCCGCTTCGCCGTGCTCGGAAGAGGTGACGAAAGATCGTGGGGCATTATATGCCTTCAGCCTCACCGGGTGCGCCAGTTCAAGCTCTCCAAGGACCCGCAGTTTGTCGAAAAGCTCCGGGATATTGTCGGGCTTTATCTGGCGCCGCCCGCCCATGCGCTCGTTCTATCCGTGGATGAAAAAAGCCAGATCCAAGCGCTCGACCGCACCCAGCCGGGATTGCCGCTGAAGAGGGGGCGATGCGGAACCATGACGCACGATTACAAGCGGCACGGCACGACAACGCTTTTTGCTGCCCTCAACATCCTCGATGGAACCGTGACTGGGCGGAATATGCAGCGCCACCGTCATCAGGAGTTCATCCGCTTTCTCAACACCATCGAGGTCCAGGTTCCGGCGGGTAAGGTCATTCACGCCATTCTCGACAATTACGCCGCTCACAAACATCCGAAGGTGATGGCCTGGCTCGACCGGCATCCACGCTGGCAGTTCCACTTCACGCCGACGTCCTGTTCCTGGCTCAATGCAGTGGAGGGATTTTTCGCCAGGATGACCATCGAGGATGGACTGGCAAAATGTCGGGGACGGGCTCGCAGAAGTCAACCGCAGTGGCTGCGACGAAGCGGCTACATACATATGCCGGAGCGCCGAGAAGACACCGTCGCTGCTCATTTTCCGATCCGAACTGGAAGGCCGCCCGCGCTGCCGTGGCCAAACACCAACACAGGCCCGCCGGAGGAATCGTCCCCTGCCGCGGATCCTTGCTGCCGCATTGCGAATTCGAGTAACGTTCGGCGATATCTTATTAAGGCTACTGAAGTTGATGATTCCGCGGCGGGAACGGTTATGGCGACAAATGCCCAGCAACTTGAAAGTTTCATCAAAGAGTCGCTGCAGAGCGGACGTAAAAAAGAGGAAATAGCAAAGGTGCTGGAGGACGCCGGGTGGCCGGAAGCGCAAATCGGGAGCGCGCTCGACGCCTTCGCCGACGGAACATTTCCCGTGCCTGTGCCGAAGCCGCGGCCATCGCTGTCCGCGCGGGATGCTTTCCTCTACCTCGTCATGTTCAGCGCCTTGTATTACGGGGCTTGGAGCCTCGGCGATCTCTTATTCGATTTCATAGATCGTGCTTTCCCCGATCCCGCTCACGGTACGTATTACGGCACATGGGACTCCCAGCGATGGTCGACGGCGGCCATTATCATCTCATTCCCGGTCTTTTTCTTCATGGCGTGGCATATTGGCGAGCAGATCAAACACAATCCATTCAAGCGCCTTTCCCCCGCCCGCCGCTGGCTCACCTATATGACGATTTTTATTGCGACGGCCGCTTTGCTCGGGGATATCACCACGCTCATCTATAATCTTCTTGGTGGCGATCTAACAATTCGCTTTCTGCTGAAGGTTTTAGTCGTTGCCGTTATCGCCGGATCTGCATTTACTTACTATCTCCTCGATTTGCGCAAAGAAGAACGAGAATGACGCGGCAAATGAATGCAGGCAGACTTTTAGCGATAGGCGCTGCCATTGCCGCTGTTTTGGCTGTTTCAACGTCCATCTGGCTCGATTCGCCGGCAGAAAATCGAGCTTATGCTATGGATGCAGAACGTCTGAAAAGGCTGGGCCTTATAAAATCCGCGATAAACGCATATTATACCAGTCACCAAGCGTTACCGAGTAATTTTGACGCGCTTGATGCTGAGAAAAATCAGCTTTTGCATGAATACTGGCATGATCCAAACACTGGCCAATCGTTTGAATACGAAATCGCAGGGGAGAAGAGCTACCGGCTTTGTGCTAATTTCGAACGCAACTCCGATGGACGGGCAGCCTATTCCTTCCGCAAGCACAATGCCGGCCGCGATTGTTTTGAAAATCAGGTGAAATCAAAATAGCACGCTTACGGCTTGTGATGCTGCCTCCGTCCCGGCTGTGGCGTAACAGGGCAGAAACCCGCTTCGCAATATCCAGACAAACCGAGCCACCGCTTTCTCCTAACCGGTGTCCGCGGCTCGGGCCCTGGCTGGTGACCTTATTGGCCGGGTCTGCCGCTTCGGCTGCCGACCGTGCTCGAAATGATGAAGCAGGACGAGAAAGGCGAGCGACTCCCGTGTTGCGCCCGCACGGACCTCAAACGGTTCGCGCAGCGCCTTCCTTCGGCGTGATGCCTCTGCGATTGCTTTGCAGAAAGCGCGCGCCCTTGTCTGTCAGCGCGACGACCGGCGTGCCGTCGGAGCGGACTTGCCGCACCACCAGGCCGAGATCGACGGCGTCTTCCCAGACGGTCAGGCGCGGGCAGGAGGTCCGCCAGGCATCCATGACGTCCCGATAAGGCCGCGGCACGGCGCCAACCCATTCGCATAGATCGAGGATCAACAAATCGAGCTGGTTCGACATCGGCGCGCCTTTCCATTTGAGCCATGCGTTCATAGCAGGCGGATGACGTCGATCATCTTAGCCGTACCGGCTCTGCTCGAAAAGCCGTCAAGCTCGCATCGAAATTGCGGCCTCTCCAATGTGATTGTAGATTGGGCGGCTGGTGCCCGGTTTTTGCGCCACCCCGCTGAGGCAACAGTTTCACAATGCCGGCCGCGGCGGCCATTGAGCTCAATTTTAAGGCTGAAAGCGATGGATCTGAAGATCAACGGCAAGACCGCGCTCGTTACCGGCGCAAGCACCGGCATCGGCCGTGCCATCGCAAAGCTCCTGGCCGCCGAGGGCGTGCGTCTGGCCATCGCGGCGCGCCGCCGCGCGCTGCTGGAGACATTGGCCGGCGAGATCGTGGCGGCCGGCGGCCACGCTCCCGTGATTATCGAGCAGGATATTTTGGTCGAGGGTGCGCCGGACCGCGTTGCAAGCGCGGCGATCGAGGGTCTCGGCTCCGTCCAGATCCTCATCAACAATGCGGGGGGCAGCCGGGCGTTTTCGCTGGAGGCGACCGAGGCGCAATGGGCCGAAGCGCTCACGCTCAATTTCACGCGGCCGCGCCAGCTTACGCACCGCCTCCTCGATCAGATGATGGCAGGCAAATGGGGCCGCATCGTCAACATTACCGGCAAGTCCGAGCCGGAGGGGATCAACGGCGCTTTCTGCGCCAAAGCCGGAATTCATTCCTGGGCCAAGGGCTTGTCGCGGGAAGTCGGCAAGCACGGCATTACCGTGAATTGCATCGCACCGGGGCGTATCATGAGCGAGCAGATCGAACGGAACTATTCGCCGGAATACCGGCAATGGCAGTCGGAGCACGAAATCCCGGTTGGGCGTTACGGCGAGCCTGAGGAATTGGCCAATCTGGTCGTCTTTTTGACATCCCCGCTCGCGAGCTACATGACCGGCACCGTCATTGCCGTGGATGGAGGTCTGCGGCGCTATCAGTTCTGAGCATGTTCGTTCTTGAAGGCCGCCGGATCGCTGCATCCGGTTTTCGGTCGTCACGACTGTGCGCTCGGAAGCTGGCGTGGTCATGTTGGCCCAGCAAGCTGCTGCGGCAGCTCCGCATCTGCGGCTATCTCAACCGGGCGCAGTCGAGCCGGCGGCTGGAGCGCGAGGCCGGCCGCAATCTCAAAATGGCGACCCATGGAATTGAACCGCGCTACATCATTGTTTGACGAGGGGTAGCCGGGGGCGCTTTGCGGAGCTGAATGACAGGTCGATACTGGACCTTGTTCTATCGGATAGCGTATGACGGGTATCGAAACGTAGAGCGAGGCAGAAACGTCAGCGGAGGAGCAATCACGATGCAGCAAACTCTGCTATGGCTGAAAACCTGGACTGCCGTATGGGTATTGTTTGCTCTCGCAGTCGTCGTCGTGGCTGGCGTCGTGCTGCGGGTGCTCGTCAGGAGGTCCACGATTCGCCCGTTGCATGCGGTTCGTGTGATCGAGAGCGTATCGATCGTCGCAGGCGGCGCCGTCGGATCGGTGTTGGTTCTGCTGCTGCTGATTATCCTTTGGCCGGCTGGAGGCAACTGGGTGATCAACACATTTCTCTCTGACACATTGATATGGCAGACCGAGTTTCAGCAATGGATTACGCAGAAGATTGACGATCCCACCACCTCATCGGCGATTGGCCTGCTGATGCAACGCATCCAATTCGGCAGCGCTTTCCTTGGATTTCTTAGCGGTTGGGCCTCGAAATGGCTCCTCGAAAAGCTCATGGGGAAGGGATTTCATACCAAGGCTGGGAATGCGGGCACGGGCCTTCAGGGCGCCGGACGCGGTGGTCTGCGGATGAAATGATAAATGGCGCTGAGGTGCGAACCCTGCCTTAACTGGATGTCCTCGACGATCCGGTAAATGCCGATTCTGGCCCGCCCGCAATTCGTCTTTCGACGTGGTGCGATCATAATTTGTCGGCTGTAGGGTGCTGCGGATGCAATTCGAAGGCTCGCCGCATGCCCCTGACCCTGAACGGTCCTGGCCGAGAACGCGCGACGAGAAAACCGTCTAACGCCTTATCTGCACCCTTCCATGTGCCCGCATGGCCGGGGACGCGCTTGACAGCTCATATTGATGTCACCCATACGGAGGACGCGCGGCGGATGCGCATGGATTAGACCATGATCACCGGCGGATCGAGGTGGCAATCTCAATGCGCTGGACATTGCTGCTCTGAACGCGCACGACGCCTTGCAATATCTCGAACTGCGCGACAAGGGACGCTACGGCGTGGCTTCGGGCAGCAAGCCGGCGCTGGTGAGCTCGGTTTAAACGATGTGTTCGACGGAAAGATTTGATTTTTAAGTATGAAGCTTGTTGTGTACACTAGTGGATCGAATTTAACGTTTGGTGCCCGCGCCTGACGGCGGCGATGATGCGATCCGGGTCTTTGGTCCAAACGAAGCGTTTTGCTGTTTCGTTGCTCTCGGCAATGAAGCGTTTGATGGCGGCCTGCAACTCGACGACGGAGCTGAACACACTGCGTTTGAGCCGTCGCTTGGTCATCCTGGCGAAAAATCCCTCCACTGCATTGAGCCAGGAACAGGACGTCGGCGTGAAGTGGAACTGCCAGCGTGGATGCCGGTCGAGCCAGGCCATCACCTTCGGATGTTTGTGAGCGGCGTAATTGTCGAGAATGGCGTGAATGACCTTACCCGCCGGAACCTGGACCTCGATGGTGTTGAGAAAGCGGATGAACTCCTGATGACGGTGGCGCTGCATATTCCGCCCAGTCACGGTTCCATCGAGGATGTTGAGGGCAGCAAAAAGCGTTGTCGTGCCGTGCCGCTTGTAATCGTGCGTCATGGTTCCGCATCGCCCCCTCTTCAGCGGCAATCCCGGCTGGGTGCGGTCGAGCGCTTGGATCTGGCTTTTTTCATCCACGGATAGAACGAGCGCATGGGCGGGCGGCGCCAGATAAAGCCCGACAATATCCCGGAGCTTCTCGACAAACTGCGGGTCCTTGGAGAGCTTGAACTGGCGCACCCGGTGAGGCTGAAGGCCATGGCTGCGCCAGATGCGCAGCACCGAACTTGGCGAAATTCCCGCCGTTTTGGCCATGGCGGCGGACGTCCAGTGCGTCGTCTCGCCGGGCGGGGGACCTTGGGTCAGCTCAACAACGCGTGCGACGGTTTCCTGTGGCAAAGGCGGCTTGCGAGAGGGGCGCGTCTTGTCCCGCAAAAGCCCCTCAACGCCTTCCTGCATGAAACGCTCTTGCCAGCGCCAAACGCAGGTCTTGGCTTTGGAGATTCGCCGTATGATTTCGACGGTCCCCAAGCCGTCATGGCTGAGAAGAATGATCCGGGCCCGCCAGACATGTTTCTGCGGCCGGTTGCGGTCCACAACGATCGCCTCCAGACGAGCGCGATCCTCAGCGGTGACATCAAAAGAAATTCCCGTGCGCATCCCGTTGGATTTCGCATGGTTCGCACCAGAGCGGAATCCCAATTCGGATTTTTATGTTAGGTGCGATCCACTAGAGCTTATGGCCGCAATCACCCGCATAGCAGCCATCGCCGCAGATCGGGCGCATGTCTGTCTGCCTCGGTGGAAGCGCAAAGCTAAACTGCCCTACCGCCATGCCTAGCCAGGGCGCGTCGGATGGCCTATAAGTTCGGCGCGGCCGGGCCTTTCTGCGCCGACGGACCGCCCGGACGCATCACTCAAGGACAGCATTGCCCAAGGAGTTGACCCGTGACCAGCTCATGGAAGCCGGATAGCTGGCGTTCTAAGCCGATTGAGCAAAGCCCTCTCTACCCGGACGCGGCGGCGCTGGCGGCCGTCGAGGCCGAGCTTGCCACCTTTCCGCCGCTGGTTTTTGCAGGTGAGGCGCGCGAGCTGAAGCAGGAGCTGGCCGAGGCCGCCGCCGGCCGGCGCGTTTCTGCTTGCAGGGCGGCGACTGCGCCGAGAGCTTTGCCGAGCATCGCGCCGACACGATCCGCGATTTCTTCCGGGTTTTCCTGCAGATGGCCGTGGTGCTGACCTATGCGGGCGGCTGCCCGGTGGTGAAGCTCGGGCGCATCGCCGGCCAGTTCGCCAAGCCGCGCTCGGCGCCGACCGAAAGCCAAGACGGCATGGAGCTGCCGAGCTATCGCGGCGACATCATCAACGACATCGCCTTCACGCCCGAGGCGCGCACGCCCGATCCGGCGCGGCTGATGAGCGCCTATCGCCAGTCGGCGGCGACGCTCAACCTCTTGCGCGCCTTCGCCCAGGGCGGCTTCGCCAATCTGGAGCGCGTGCATCAATGGACGCTCGGTTTCCTCGCCGACAGCCCCGCCGGCGAACGTTACATGGAGCTGGCCGACCGCATCAGCGACAGCCTGACTTTCATGCGCGCCTGCGGCCTGACGCCGGAAAGTCTGCACGAGCTCAGGACGACGAGTTTCTACACCAGCCATGAGGCGCTGCTGCTCGGCTATGAGCAGGCGCTGACCCGCGTCGACTCCACAAGCGGCGGCTGGTACGCGACCTCGGGTCATTTCCTCTGGATCGGCGACCGCACCCGGCAGCCGGGCCATGCCCATGTCGAATTCCTGCGCGGCGTGCAAGAATCCCATCGGCCTCAAATGCGGGCCCTCGCTCGGGGCCGACGAGCTGCTGAAGCTGATCGACGCGCTCAATCCGAAGAACGAGCCGGGAAGGCTGACGCTGATCTGCCGCTTCGGCGCCGACAAGGTCGGCGATTGCCTGCCGCCGCTGATCCGCGCGGTCGCAGCGCGAGGGCAAGGCGGTTCTGTGGTCCTGCGATCCGATGCACGGCAACACCATCAAGGCGGCGAGCGGCTTCAAGACCCGGCCGTTCGAGCGGATCATGAAGGAGGTCGAAGGCTTCTTCGACGTTCACCGCGCCGAAGGCACCTATCCGGGCGGCATCCATGTCGAAATGACGGGCAAGAACGTCACCGAATGCACCGGCGGCGCCCAGCTCATCACGGACACCGAGCTGTCGGACCGCTATCATACGCATTGTGACCCGAGGCTGAACGCCAGCCAGGCGCTGGAGCTGGCTTTCCTGGTCGCGGAGCGGCTGCGCCGCGACCGTATCGTGCCGGCGGCTCAGGCGGCGGCAACGGTCTGAGGCGGCGGGCGGCAGGCCTCACATTCGGCTTCGCTTGCGTCCGCCCCGCAGTCTGTGTAGAGGAAAGCTCCCTCTCTGGTTGCGGGAGCTGTCACTCTGTTGGGTTGGGGTCAAGAACATGGGCGATTTGCTTAGAACGTCGGCCACAAAAAAAATCCGCCTGGTGCCGAAGGAATTGAGCAAGACCGTCGAAGAGGCGGTGGTTCAGGCCGTCACCAACCGCTCGGCCCATCCGGAGCACGACAAGGCGCCGACATTCGGCTTTCCACAACGCCATGAGGTGCTTCCCGAGCCGGAGGATGTGCAATGGCCGATGCCGGTCAAAGAATTTCAATATGGCCACTTCCTTGAGCCGGGCGACATCATCTTGACCACCAGGCTTGAAAGCTTCTTTGGCTTCTTGATGAAGAGGTTCGATCACAGCCGCTTCGCCCACGCCTGCCTGACCTTCGTCACGCCGCGGCACTATGCCGGTGTCGACCGCTCGTTCCTGATCGAGGCGAGCTTTGGCGGCGTCGATCTCGGCGCGTTCTCGGACATCGTGGCGCCGCACAAGATTTACAACAATACGCGCGACGGGCCGCGTTATGTCGTCGGCATCAAGCGGCTGGAAGCCGACTGGTTCCGCCCGGAAATGCGCCCCCTGGTCAGCGGCCGGATGCTGCGCTTCATCAAGGATGACGATTATAATTTCGCCCTGCTGGCTGCGCTCGCCTTTCACCGCTCGAATTTCTTTTTCCGCATGCGCGACAAGCTGTTCGGCCGCGCGCCCACGATCGGCGATTTCCTGAAGCGCGCGAAGCGGTACGCGCCGGTGGATTTCATCTGCTCGGGCTTCGTGCAATTCGCCTATGTCGATATGGTGCGCTGGGCGCTCGAGCGGGGTATGCTCTCGCCGGATCTGGCCGACCAGGCGCGGGACGATGTCTTCTTCGCGCCCTGGGTGACGCCGCAAAGCTCGATGGAAGAGCTGATGGCGGTCAAGCCGCTGGAGCTGGCGTCGAGCGCGAAATTGAAGTGGAAATATTTCATCTATGGCGGCCAGGCTCATCGCGTCTGCTCCGATGAGGAAGTGTGCGACCTGTTTGACCGCGTCAACGCCGAGCGCCCGACCTGGGCATTTGCCTGAGGCTGTTATTAGCACGATATGACCGCCGCTTCCGCCTCTCTGAAGATCGCGCTTGCCCAGCTCAACCCCACGGTCGGCGACCTCAAGGGAAACGCCGGTCTCGCGCGCAAGGCCCGCGCCGAGGCGGCCGGGCAGGGCGCCGACCTGGTCGTATTTTCGGAGCTGTTCATCGCAGGCTATCCGCCCGAGGATCTCATCCTCAAGCCGGCCTTCATCGCCGCCGCGCGCCAGGCCGTCGAGGGGCTGGCGCGGGAGACGGCGGACGGCGGACCGGCGGTTCTGATCGGTACGCCCTGGCCCGGCGAGGACATGCCGCACAATTCGGTCGCGCTGCTCACCGCCGGCGCCGTCAGCGATGTCCGTCACAAGGTCGATCTGCCCAATTATGGCGTTTTCGACGAAAAGCGCGTCTTTGCGCCCGGTTCGATGCCGGGACCGCTCAATTTCAGGGACATCCGGCTCGGCGCACCGATCTGCGAGGATATTTGGAGCGAAGAGGTCTGCGAATGCCTGACCGAGACCGGCGCCGAAATGCTGCTGGTTCCAAACGGCTCGCCCTATACCCGCAACAAGCACGAGATCCGCATGGGCCATGCGGTTGCGCGCGTCGCCGAGGCCGGGCTGCCGCTTGCCTATGTCAATCAATTCGGCGGCCAGGACGAGCTGGTGTTTGATGGCAGCTCCTTCGTGCTTAATCCGGGCGGGGCGCTGGCGGTGCAGATGCCGGCCTGGGAACCGGCGCTGACGCTCACGGAGTGGACCCGGTCGGCCGCTGGCTGGCGCTGCACGCCGGGTGAGCGCGCGCTGCTGGAGGAAGGCGACGCGGCGGCCTATCTCGCCTGCGTCATCGGCCTGAGGGATTATGTCGAGAAAGCCGGATTCCCAGGCGTCGTGCTCGGCCTCTCCGGCGGCATCGACTCGGCGCTCACTGCGGCGATCGCCGCCGATGCCTTGGGCCCGGCGCGCGTCCACTGCGTGATGCTGCCTTACCGCTATACATCGAATGAATCGCTGAGCGATGCCGCGGTCTGCGCCGAAGCGCTCGGCGTGCGTTACGACATCGTGCCGATCGGCCCGCCGGTCGAGGGGTTTGCCGCGAGCCTCGGCCCGGTCTTTGCCGGGCGCGCGCCCGACATCACCGAGGAGAATATCCAGTCGCGGGCGCGCGGCACGGTTCTGATGGCGATTTCCAACAAGTTCGGCTCGATGCTGGTCACGACCGGCAACAAATCGGAGGTCTCGGTCGGCTACGCCACGCTTTACGGCGACATGAATGGCGGCTTCAATCCGATCAAGGACCTCTACAAGATGCAGGTCTACGCGCTGGCGCGCTACCGCAATCGGGCGCGGCCCAAAGGGGGGCTCGGTCCGGAAGGCGTCGTCATCCCGGAAAACATCATCACCAAGGCGCCCACCGCCGAGCTGCGCGAAAACCAGAAGGATCAGGACTCGCTGCCGCCTTACGAGGAGCTCGACGATATTCTCGAATGCCTCGTCGATCGGGAAATGCCGCTCGCCGGGATCGTCAAGCGCGGGCACGCGCCGGAGACGGTGAAGAAGGTCGAAAGACTGCTCTATCTCGCCGAATATAAGCGCCGCCAATCGGCGCCCGGCGTGAAGATCACGGCCCGCAATTTCGGCCGCGACCGCCGCTACCCGATCACCAACAAATTCCGCGAAAGCCTATGAAGCCCATCGTCCGCTTTGCGCCGAGCCCAACGGGCCGGCTTCATATCGGCAATCTGCGTCCTGCCCTTCTCAACTGGCTGTTCGTGCGCCGCGACGGCGGCAGCTTCATCCTGCGCTTCGACGACACCGATCTGGAGCGCGTCGACGGCACCTATCTCTATACCTTTTCGAGCGTCGTCGACGATACCGAGTTCGGCGTTACGCATGTGATCCGGGGCGAGGACCATGTCGCCAATACCGGCGTCCAGATCCAGATTTTCGAGGTGCTCGACGCCGCGCCGCCGGCCTTTGCTCATCACAATCTGCTCGTCGGCGCCGACTGCCAGACTTGTCCAAGCGGATGGGCTCCCTGTCAATAAAGTCTTTCCACGAGGCCGGGCTGGAGCCGCTCGCCGTGCTGTCGCATTCGGCGACCATCGGCACCTCCAACGCCGTTGCGCCCTATAAGAGTTTGACCGCACTTGCCGCGCAGTTCGATTTTGGCAAATTGTCCCGCGCCCCGGCCCGAATCGATTTCGAGGAATTGACCGCGCTCAATGCACGGGCTGCTTCAGGAGCTGGATTACAGCGACGTGGCCGGATGGCTCGAAGCGGAAGGGATCGGCGGAGGCGCCGCCTTTTGGGAGGCGGTCCGGCCCAATCTTCAGGTCTTCGGCGACGCCAGAGCGTGGTGGCACGTCGTCGCCGGACCGGTCGAGCCGCAGATCGAGGATCAAGCCTTGGTCAAGACAGCCTGCGAATTGCTGCGGCCGGAGCCCTGGGAACCGGAAAGCTGGGCCGGGTGGACGGATACCGTGAAGACCGCGACTCGGAGCGAAAGGCAGGGCGCTGTTCCATCCGCTGCGCCGCACGCTCACCGGCCGCGCCGATAGTCCTGAGTTGAAAAGGCTGTTGCCGCTGATCGGCAGAGCGAGAGCCGAAGCAAGACTGAGCGGCAAGACCGCGTGATCTCACAAGTCTGGACTCGTGCCGCTGGCGGCCACGAAAGTGGTAGGAATTTCAATCTGTTGGATGGCTTTGAATTCAAAATGAACGGCGAGCACCCTTTATTCGACGGGACAGAGGTCCGGTTTTTGACTATATTGAACTGCCGTATCGCGGGGGGGAAAGGCGATCCACGGGCGGTAGGTCTTTGGGCAGGAGCGAAAGCCACGGCCATCTGTTGGTTAGGGGCCGTCGACTTTTTTTGGGCGCGGATGCGGAACCGATATCGCAAATCACAGCCGTTTTCGCGCATTGCGGGCGGAAAACTCGTCCGGCCCTTTGTGATCGGCATCATCGCGGGCTGCGCCACATTCAGCGTCGAGAGCCGCGCACAAGGCCAGGCCGCTGCACCGGGGTCGCAGGAGGGCGTCAGCGTTCGCGCCAAATCGCAGCCGAAGGCGCCGCCGCCCACGCCGGCAAACACTCTGGAAATGTCGCGCGAGCAGGCGATGTGGACGGCGCTTGCCTTCGAAGATGGCGACAAGCTTGCCGATATTCTGAAACAGGGCGCCAATCCGAACACCGCGGAAGAACTCTCGCAGATGACGCCGCTGATGGCCTGCGAAACCGCCGCCATCGCCAAAATCCTTCTCGATGCCGGCGCCGATCCCAATCTTCGCGACCGCACCGGCCGCACCGCGCTTCATCACGCCGTGAAGATGCGGGAAGCCGCCTCGGTCGTTCAGCTTCTGGTCAGAGCCGGGGCGGATGTGAATGCCCGCGCCCGTGACATCGGCGAGAGCACGCCGCTTCTCAGCGCCGTCGAGCATTATCTTGACGCCAAGGACCGCAAAGAGACCGCGCTGGTCATCCGCATCCTGGTTCATCTCGGCGCCGAGATCGACGCCGCGGATTCCGGCGGCAGGACGGCGCTGGCCATTGCCGCCGCACACAATCAGGCCGAGCTGATCCGGCTTCTCGTCGAGCTGGGCGCCGATCCAGCGCGCCGGATGGTCAATGGACGAACTCCGCTCGATTATGCGGTCGATGCCCACGCCCAGGACGCGATCCAGGCGCTTGCCTCGATGCCGTCCAGGCAGCCGCGGGCAAATTGAATCCGGAAAGCGCGCTGGTCATTGCGGATCCGGCTTTTCACCGTCGCAACCGAGCGGCCAGCGCGGCCAGCGTCCGATCCCGCTCATTGGGCCGATTTCGGAATTCCGCCCGCTGCTTGAGGCTGGTTCGCGGCAGCGTTCTGCGCACCGGCATCGCCGGCCGGGGCGGGCGGCGCGGATTGGTCGGCCGCCTGCGGCTTCGCCCGGCCGCCTCGGGCGTCGGCGCGTTTATTACGAAGCTCCTGCTCGGATTTCTCGATCTGGTGCTCGGAATATTCCTCCGGCTTGCAGGAGCAGCCTTTTATGTACTCCTTGCGGTTCCGCCAGGCGTTTTTCAGATTGTTGTAGGGCTCGCCGGTGAGCGAAACCATCTGCTCGACCTCTTCGCCGGGGTTCCGGTAGACATAGAGCTCGGTCGGGGCGGCGCATTGCTCCTTGCATTTCGCCTCGTCTTCCGGGAAATGGCTGCCAAGCGTCGAAAAGCTGATCGGAAAATAATAGCCGTCGCAGAGCCGGACGCACATGGTCCGGTAGGAGGCGAAGGGCAGGGGGGACTGGCCCAGCGGCGTGTTGGCGTCGCGGCGGTCGAAGGAGCTGTCCTCATCCTGCCAGAGGGAGAAGAACGACGTCGAGCGCCGCCGCGATTCATATTCGCGCGTATATTGGTCGCCGCAGCCATTGCGGGCGAGTTCGGCGACCAGCTCGTCGTGGCGCACCCGCCGCGCGGCCGAATTGGTCAGCGCGTCCCGCTGCTGGCGTAGCGTCGAAATCTGGCGGCGGACGTCCTCGATCTGCGAATCGAGCTGAATGCAGGGCTTGTTCCGCTTGAGCGAGCGTCCGAAGATGAACAGATCCTCGTAACAATTGCGCTGATCGGCCTCGGCCTCGGCGCTATGCCGCTGGCGCTGAAGCTGATCGAGCTGCTGGTCGATCTGCGTAACCGAATCCTGCGGACTGGTGCTGCGCTGCCAGTCGCTGACGAGCTGGCGTTCGAGGTCCTGGCATCGGGCGGCGCGATCGGTATAGCCCTGGGCGCCGGTATGGGCGGCGGGCATGGCAACAAGAGAGAATACCGCCCAGAATAAGAGCCGGCGTGGAGTGTGCGTCCGCAACTCGCGCGATGGCATTTGAGCAGCTTGCACCGGTCTCCCTCCAAGATGATTGAGTCCCTGAGCGCTCACTATGGAGAGCCGACATCATGAGGTCAACGGCCCATTCGGAGCGCCTCTTTTGCGCCGCGAAACCGCTTTACCGCATGACGCGCCCCTCTGAATGACCTAGGAATTGGGTCGATCGAACGACTTATCGGGACGAGATATGAGTGATCTTCGCGAAATCCTGGAACGCAATGCGAAATGGGCACAGCAAAGAACGGATGAAGACCCGCAGTATTTCTCGCATCTTGCGGCTCTCCAGGCACCCGAATTTCTGTGGATCGGCTGCTCCGACAGCCGCGTTCCGGCCAATGTCATTACCGGGCTGGAGCCGGGCGAGGTCTTTGTTCACCGCAATGTCGCCAATCTTGTCTACGCGGCCGACCTCAACTGCATGTCGGTTCTGCAATTCGCCGTCGATATGCTGCGCGTGAAGCACATCATCGTCTGCGGCCACTATGGCTGCGGCGGCGTGCACGCCGCTTTTCACGGCAAGAGCGACGGCTTGATCGATTACTGGCTCGAACCGATCAAGGATTTGGCGCGCCGCTGCGAGAACGATCTGAGCAGCCTGCCGGACGATGCGGCGCGTATCGACTTTCTCTGCGAGGAAAATGTGCGCGCGCAGGTGCTCAACCTGGCCTATTCGCCGGTTATTCGCCGCGCGCGCCAGCGCGGGCAGGACGTCACCCTGCATGGCTGGGTCTACGGTCTGCACAACGGTTTGCTGCGCGACCTCGAATGCGGCTAAAGCAGCACGGCTGAGGCGGAAATGCACTGTCCGAAATGCCCGCGATGGCGGCCTGCCGGTAAACCGCTGAATCCGCGGAGGTACCGGGTCCCCGCTTTCGCGCGGAATTCGTCTGAGTTTGCGGCAATCGATCCTTTGTAATCCGATTGCGTTACAGGCCGGCTCGGCACAGCGGCATCCGGCCGATGAGCGCAAGGCCGATTTCAATCCTATGCCGGCCGTCTTTAGTCGACGCGATTGGCAAAGTCCATAATTCCCATTAGAAAATTCTCCCTGAAAAGACGGCCACGAGGCGACTTTCAGGTTCGGCTCGGCACGCGCAAACGGGGGATGCTGGCAATGCACGTGGTTTTCAGAGCCTGGCTCGGCCGATCGGCTTGGGTGAAGCGGGGCGGCCTGATCCGGCGAAAAACGCTCTTCGACAGGCCCGCGGCTCTTGCCGCCCTGGTCCTGCTGCTGATGACCAGCCCCGCTATGGCCGAGGCAGCAAGCTTCCGCCCGCAGCTATATTTTCTGGCGGGCGTTCCGGTCGACTTCATCCTGTTCGGGCTGACGCTGCTTGGTGTTGCGCTGTTCCACCACTACACGCTGCAAGTGGCGGTGACCGGGCTTGCCACCATCACGATTTATGAGCTGATCTTTACCGGCTTCAAATTCGGCCCGGGCCTGCCGGGGCTCGTCGGCCATTTCGAGCATGAGTGGGTCATTCTTGCCAACCTGTTCTGCCTGCTCATGGGCTTTGCGCTGCTCTCCCGGCATTTTGAGAAAAGCCGGGTTCCGGACGAGATGCCGCGCTTCCTGCCCGATAACTGGACAGGCGGACTGGCCCTGCTCGGCATCATCGCCGTGCTTTCGAGCTTCCTCGACAATATTGCGGCGGCGCTCATCGGCGGCACCATTGCGCGGCATGTGTTTCGCGGCCGGGTGCATATCGGCTATCTGGCCGGCATCGTCGCGGCCTCGAATGCCGGCGGTGCGGGCAGCGTCGTCGGCGACACCACCACGACGATGATGTGGATCGACGGGGTCAGTCCGCTGAGCGTCCTCGATGCGTTCATCGCAGCCGGCGCCGCTGATACTGATCTTCGGTGTTCCGGCAGCCTTGCAGCAGGACCGCTATTCGCCGATCGTCAAACATGCGCCTTCCGGCCTGCGCATCGAATGGACACGGGTGTTCATCGTTGCGGTCATTCTGGTGACGGCGATCGGTGCCAATGTCATCGCCAATCTCAAATTTCCGGCGCTGCTGGACCAATTGCCCGTAATCGGGCTCTCCGTCTGGGCGGCGCTGCTCGTCACCGCGCTGCTGCGCCGGCCGGATTGGCACGTGATGCCGGAAACCTTCAAAGGCTCGATCTTCCTGCTTTCGCTCGTCGCCTCCGCCTCGCTGATGCCGGTGGAGCAGCTTCCGCTCGCCTCATGGCACACCGCGCTCGGTTTGGGTTTCGTGTCTGCGGTGTTCGACAATATTCCCCTGACCGCGCTGGCGCTCAAGCAGGGCGGATATGATTGGGGCTATCTCGCCTATGCGGTCGGCTTCGGCGGCTCGATGGTCTGGTTCGGCTCCTCCGCCGGCGTGGCGCTGTCGAATATGTATCCGGAAGCCAAATCCGTCGGGCTCTGGCTCAGGGGCGGCTGGCATGTCGCGATTGCTTATGTCATCGGATTTTTCGTTATGCTCTCGGTTCTCGGCTGGCATCCGGACCCGCCTCATAGGGCGCGGGCGGAACTGCCTCAGCCGGCTGCGCAGGCTCAGGCAAGCGAAGCGAGACAGTGAACGCTGGCGGTTATGGCGAAATCATATGAGATGGCAACGAGCACTGCTATGGGCTCAGCCGTCATCTTGTCATCGGCATCGATTGCCGGATCAAGTCCGGCAATGACGCACGGTCGGATCGTGCGAACGCCGATCGTGCTTTAGCCATGAAGGCCAGGCTTTACATTCCCGTATAGTTCGGGCCGCCGCCGCCCTCCGGCGGCACCCAGGTGATGTTCTGGCTCGGGTCCTTGATGTCGCAGGTCTTGCAGTGGACGCAGTTCTGCGCGTTGATCTGGAAGCGCGGCTGCCGTCCGTCCTCGGCACGATCTCGTAGACCGCCGCCGGACAATAGCGCTGCGCCGGCTCGGCGTACTCCGGCAGATTGACCGCGATCGGGATCGACGGGTCGGTAAGCTTAAGATGGACCGGCTGGTTCTCCTCGTGGTTGGTGCCCGAGAACGACACGTTCGTCAGCCGGTCGAAGGTCAGCACGCCGTCGGGCTTGGGATAGGCGATCGGCTTGGCGCTCGGCGGCCTTCTTCAAGCGTCGCGTAGTCGGGCTTGCCGTGCTTCAGCGTGATGCCGAGGCCGATGCCCGGCAGGATCGTGTTGAGCCACATGTCGATGCCGCCGAGCACGATGCCGAGATAGGTGCCGAAGCCGCGACCACAGCGGCTTGGCGTTGCGCACGCGGCTTCAAGTCGCTGCGCGATGTCGCCCGAGCGTGACGTCCTCTCGTAGGCCTCCAGCCGGTCGTGCGCGCGGCCCTCGCCGATCGCCGCGAACGCCGCCTCGGCCGCGGCGATGCCCGACAGGATGGCGTTGTGGCTGCCCTTGATGCGCGGCACGTTCATGAAGCCCGCCGCGCAGCCGACAGCGCGCCGCCGGGGAAGACGAGCTCGCGGGATCGACTGCCAGCCGCCCTCGGTGAGCGCGCGCGCGCCGTAGCCGATGCGCTTGCCGCCTTCGAAGCGTGGCGCGGATGGCGGGATGCGTCTTGAAGCGCTGGAACTCCTCGTAGGGCGACAGGTAGGGGTTCTCGTAGTTGAGGTGCACGACGAAGCCGACCGCCACGAGGTTGTCGCCGTAGTGGTAGAGGAACGAGCCGCCGCCGGTGCGGGCGTCGAGCGGCCAGCCGAAGCGTGTGCTGCACGAGGCCCGGCTGGTGCTTCTCCGGGCTTGACCTGCCACAGCTCCTTGAGGCCGATGCCGTACTTCTGCGGCTGCGCCCTTCTGCGAGGTCGAACTTGCTTGATGAGCTGCTTGGTCAGCGAGCCGCGCGCGCCCTCGGCGAAGAAGGTGTACTTGCCGCGCAGCTCCATGCCGCGCATGAAGCTGTCGGTCGGCTTGCCGTCGCGGCCGACGCCCATGTCGCCGGTGGCGACGCCGACGACGGCGCCGTTCTCGTCGTAGAGCACCTCGGCGGCGGCAAAGCCCGGATAGATCTCGACGCCCAGCTCGGCCGCCTGCTCGCCGAGCCAGATGCACAGCGCCCCGAGGCTGACGATGTAGTTGCCGTGGTTGCTCATCAGCGGCGGCATGAGGAGATTGGGCAGGCGGAAGGCGCCGCGCTCGGTCAGAACGAGGAACTTGTCCTCGCTCACCGGCGTCTCGACGGGGGCGCCCTTCTCCTTCCAGTCGGGGATGAGCGCGGTTGAGGCCCTTGGGATCGATGACGGCGCCCGACAGGATGTGGGCGCCGACCGCCGAGCCCTTCTCCAGCACGACGACGGAAAGCTCGCTGCCGGCCTCGGCGGCGAGCTGCTTCAGGCGGATGGCGGCGGCGAGCCCGGCCGGCCCGGCTCCCACGATGACCACGTCGAACTCCATCGCCTCTCGGGGCGGCAGCTCGGCTGCGTGCTGGCCATCTCGCTTGCTTCCTCGTCTTGCACGCGGGCTTCTAGGCTCGTCGATTAGGTCGCTGATCGGCCACAGCGTCAAGCATCGAAACGGCAGCGCAGGCCCGGTGGACGTTGCCGGCACGCGCTGATCAGATGTCGCGCGGCAATGACCTCGGACGAGACACATCCGCGCAAGCTCGCGGCCGCGCTGCTCGCCTGGTACGAGGCCATGGGCGTCGAGCCGCCGTCGGCGAGACGCCGGTCGACTGGCTGGCGCGCGGCGAGCGCGCGCCGGGCGCCGGCTTCGCGCTGCCCTGCGCCAAGCGCGTCTCGCCAACGCCGCGAGCGACGCCGCGCGCTGCGCGTGCGCCGCACCGCGCCGCGCAGCGCGGCCGCCGCGCCAGTTCCGCGGCAGCCCCGCGAGCCCGCCGCTCGCGGGCGCCGGCGACCGGCGCGCGCGAGCTCGCGCGCAAGCGCGCGCTCGCTCGCCGAGCTCGAGGCGATGCTCGAGCAGCTTCGAGGGCTGCGGCCTCAAGGCGACAGCCAAGAACCTGTGCTTCTATCGCGGCGCCGAGCGCGCGCGCCTGATGATCATCGGCGAGGCGCCGGGGCGCGACGAGGACCTCGAGGGCAAGCCCTTCGTCGGGCGCGCCGGCATGCTGCTCGACAAGATGCTGGCGGCGATCGGCCTCACCGAAGAGGACGTGCACATCACCAACATCGTCTACTGGCGCCCGCCCGGCAACCGCACGCCGACCCCGCAGGAGGCGCTGGCCTGCCGTCCGTTCCTGGAGCGGCAGGTGGCGCTGGTCGCGCCCGAGGTCGTGCTGGCGCTCGGCGGCGCGGCGGCCAAGCAGCTGTTCGACGTTGCCGACGGCATCATGCGCATCCGCGGCAAATGGCGCGACATCGAGCTCGGCGGCCACAAGGCGCGCGCCATGGCGACGCTGCACCCCGCCTACCTCTTGCGCACGCCGGCCGCCAAGGGCATGGCGTGGCGCGATCTGCTGCCGTCAAGGCGGCGCTGGATGGGAAGGGCTAGGGGCTGATCGCATTCCGCCGCTGACGCGCGACATGAGCAACGGCTCTGCTATGTTTGCGCGATGACCGGATCATTTATCGTCAATATCGACGTCCCCGACCTCATTGCGGCCATCGCGTTCTATGAGACCGGCCTGGGATCCGGGCCGCAGTGGAAGCTGTTCGACAACTCCGTCGCGGAGATGGAAGGCGCCGGCGGGTGCATCTTCCTGATCGAGCAGCCGGCCGGCTCGACCGCCGTGCCGGGCACATCGATCGCCAGGGACTATTCAGCGCACTGGACGCCCGTGCATCTGGACATCGCCGTGAGCGACTCTGGACGCCGCGGTTGCGCAGAGCGCTCGCCGCCGGAGCGAGTGCCTCGGGCCGGGTCTCCCGGCATGCCTTTCGGCGACATCGCTCCGATGCGCGATCCCTTCGGCCACGGCTTCTGCCTGATCGCGTTCAGCGAAATTGGCTACGATGCCGGCGTCTCGGGATAACTCACGCGATCGGTGCAATGCTCTTGCGGATCGTCTCCGTCGATCCGACCGCTGATTTGATGGGTACAACGCGATGCTTCGAGCAAGTCTGATTTTTGGCGCAGCCTGCCTTCTGGCGGCGCTTGCCTCGCCGGCCGCTCGGCGAGCCCCTGCAATTGCCGTTCACGCTCACAAGACCTGCTGGCAATGGCCCATTCCCGGCGGTTGTCATCCTGCATGATTGCTCGGGGCTCGGCCCAAAATCGAGCGGAGCGCCCTGGCGATGGTCAAGCGAGCTGACGCTCCCGCGGATACGTGACGCTGTGGCCCGACAGCTTCAGCCAGCGAGGCCACCCGCGAGGCGTTTGCACGGACGCATCTCCGCCCAGGGTCACCTATGCGCAGCGCGCGCGTGACGCCTATGCCGCCCTGACATACTTGCAGTCATTGCCCTTTGTCGACGCCCGCCGGATCGCCGTCATGGGCGGCTCGCATGGGGGCACCGCCAGCCGCTCGCAACGATCGTCGAGACGCCCGAAAACACGG
>CAVZCK010000030.1:0-113573 GCA_963773735.1 uncultured Alphaproteobacteria bacterium
CGCCACATAGGGCGAGGGCGGAGGCGTCGAACCCCGTTGCGACAGCCCAAGCGGCCGGAATGACGCAATTGCACCGCTGACTTTGTTTCTTCGCATGCTTGATGAGAGGCCGATTGTGCCCCTGATGTCGTTGCCGGCCTTGATCCGGGGCCGGGGCAGGCGAAGCAGGTGAGGCCCGCGAGGGGATTGGTGTTAAGCAAAATCGTCACCCCGGCCGACCGCCAGGGCGAGCCGAGGTCACGTGAGGCGGTCAACGGACCCCGGACAAGCGCTGCGCGCTTCCGGGGAGACGAAGCAGGTAGAGCCGGGGTCCGGGACGGCAAAAATGAGGGGCCGGCAATGTGGCCGGTATTGGGCCACGGCTCCCAACGCAACGCGGCGAGGCCAGGGTAAGCGGCCCGCCGGCATCACCACATCCTCAGCATATTCCGCAAGGCGAGGCCGAACAGGATGATCATCAGAGAGCAGAAAATCTTTTCAAGGATCATGAAATGGGATACGGGCGGCGGCACGATCGGGGCGACGGTCTCGCCAAAACGCTCGACGCCGTAAAGACAGCCATAGATCCGGCGCGCATTGTCAGCGCCCGGATCGATGATGATCAGGCCGGTGCGCAAGGCGAGGTCGAGGGCCTCCTTCGGCGCGCTCGTCCTCTCCCGCACCGCGGGCGAGAGCGCGCCAAGGCCGGGGCGGTCATCGCCCGGCACGTAGCACGGCTCGCCAAGCCGCCAGGCTTCATAGGAGGTGCTGAGATAGGCCGCCGCCCAATGCGCGCCATTCCGCTCGCTGGCATCGCGCCTTTGCCTGACGCCCTCATGCTCACCGAGATAGACCATGGCGCTGACGGCGATGGCACCGAGCCACCAGACGAGCGGCCGGGCAACGGACCGGCCATAATCGGAGAACAGCCCGTAGCAAATGCCCAGCCAGAAGCGGAAGAAGCCGACCCAGACACTGGCTTTCCAGACCGGCCAGGGCAGCGGCCAGTCCCAGGCAAAACGGCCGGAGCGGATTTCGCGGGCAAAGAATTCCTGCGCCCGGTCATGGTCTGTCGCCTGGATGGCGAGCCGCTTCAGCGCGCGCCAGCGGGCGGGAATGTCGCGGTCGGCGCGGAAGATGCGGTGCAGGACGCCGAACAGGCTGCGAAGCGGATAGCTCCAGCGCGGCGCCAGAACCGCGAGGCCCCCAGCATCGGAGCGCCCAGCACGACCCTTTCGCGCACGGAGAGATTGTCGAGCCGCGGCGGCTCATCGAAATGGGCCTGAATGAAATCCGGCACCTGGTCGAATGCGGCGCCCGCCAGATCGAACGCGCGCGCGCCGCGGACCGCGTTGAAATTGGCGCAAAATTCGAAACGCGCGCCGGCAAACGTCGCATGTCCGGGAAAGGAAGCGAGGCGAAAATCCGCGGTGTCGGCGAAGCGGGCGTTCGAGAAGAACGCCTCGCCGTCAAAGCCGGCTTGCGTGAACACGGCGCTCCTGGCGAAGTCCGACCTGATGAACCAGGCGTTGCGGGAGAAGCGCGCTCGTCCGAAGTCGGCATTGCTGGAGAATTGCGCATTGGAGAACGAGGCGTCCCCGGAAAATTGCGCGGCTCGGAAATCGCTGTCGCCGAGAAATTGCGCCTGATCGAAGCGCGCCTCGCCCGAAAACCGCGCATTCTGAAAATCGGCGACGAAAAACTGCGCGCCGCGGAACACGGCACCGCCGGCGAATTGCGCCTCATCGAACCAGGCGCTGCCCGAAAATTGCACTTCGTCGAACCGGGCCTCGCCGACGAACTGGGCCTTGTCGAACCAGGCCATGCTGGAGAACTGGGCCTGATGGAAGCCGGCACTACCCAGGAATTCCGCCTTGTGGAACCGGGTCTCCTCGGAGAACTGCACCGCTCCGAACCGCACCTTATCGGCGAAATGGGCCTCATCGAACCAGGTCTCGCGAGCGAATTTCGCCTTCTCGAAATTGGTGCTGCCGAGGAATTGCGTACCCTTGAACCAGGTTCTGCCGAGGAACTGCGTGAGCTGGAACTGGACCTCGCCGAAGAATTGCACCCGGTCAAACCAGGATTCCCGGGAGAATTGCGCCTCCCGGAACCGGACTTCGCCGGAGAATTGCGCTCCGCCGAAACGGGCAGTGACGAAGAATTGCGCGTCCTCGAAATCGGCGGTGCCGGGAAAGATGAAGCCGGAAAAGTTTATCTCCTCGTCTTCGACGACAATCGATCCGCCGGTCTGCCAGGCTGCCGGCCGGCTCTTGATCTCGCCGAGTTCCAGCCTGACTTCATTTCCGAGCACCCGCTTGGCGAAGCGGAGCGTGGCGAAATCCGCCTTGGCGGCCTCCAGCCATTGGCGTGTTTCTTCGTTCCGGGCCTCGACGACGCCGAAAGAATCGCGCTCGGCGGCCCAGCGCCTGGTCTCGTCCAGCCTCTTGCGCTGGGCGAGCATCTCCTCCGCCCATTCATTCCAGATGGCCTGGGCGGTTTCGTGGCCGATGCCGCGTGCGTCATCTTCGGACTTGCCCTCGACAAGGGCCTTCGCCTTGGCCTCGGTCCGCGCGGCGTCGCAACGTTCGAAAAACGCAATCGTCTCGTCGCGATTCATCGCCAACCCGTCCCTCACCGTGCTCTTCCACTCTACCGGATAACCCAACGCTCCGCCGCAGCCAACTTGCCATATTGGCGTATGCGGAAAATTGGCGGGCCCGGCGAGAGCCGCAAGCTTTGGCGGTTAACGGGGGCGGCAAGGGGAATGACGGGGCGGGCGCGGAGCGAACGTATGTCTGGGCGGCGGGCTTTTTCCGGCTGTGGGGCAGGGAGGACGGCGCCGCCTCAACCCTTTCATTTTGCTGGAGAGACGCTCCGTGACGCGTCAAATCCGCGTGCTATATCGCACTCTCATGGTCTCGCTGAGGCAAGGCGTTACGCCTCGATATCCACATGCCGCAGCCGCAGCGCGTTGCCGATGACGCTGACCGACGACAGCGCCATGGCCGCCGCGGCGATGATCGGCGACAGCAGGATGCCGAAGACCGGATAGAGCACGCCCGCCGCGATCGGCACGCCGGCCGCATTGTAGATGAAGGCGAAGAACAGGTTCTGGCGGATGTTGCGCCATCGTCGCCTCGGAGAGCCGGCGCGCGCGCACGATGCCGGTCGAGGTCGCCTTTGACCAGCGTGACGCCGGCGCTTTCCATCGCGACGTCGGTGCCGGTGCCCATGGCGATGCCGACATCGGCGGCGGCCAGCGCCGGCGCGTCGTTGACGCCGTCGCCGGCCATGGCGACGACGCGGCCCTCGCGCGCGCAGGCGCTTCGACGACTGTCGCCTTGTCCTCGGGCAGGACCTCGGCCTCGACCTCGTCGATGCCGAGCTTGCCGGGCGACGGCCTCGGCGGTGGTGCGGTTGTCGCCGGTCAGCATGACGATGCGCATGCCGTCGGCTTTCGAGGGCGGCGAGCGCGCCCGGCGGTCGTCGCCTTGACCGGGTCGGCAATGGCGATCGACGCCGGCGAGCCTGCCGTCGACGGCGACGAAGATCGCCGTGGCGCCTTCCTGCGCGAAGCGTCTCGGCGTCGGCCGTCGAGGCGGCGCGGCGTCGATGCCGCGCTCGGCCATGATCGCGCGGTTGCCGATGACGACGCGGCGGCCGTCGACCGTGCCGCGTGACGCCCTTGCCGGTTGGGGCATCGAAAGTCCGTCAGCGGCAGCGAGCGTCATGTCCGCGTCCTTCGGCCGCGGCGACGATCGGCCGCGGCGAGCGGATGCTCGCTCGCGCGCTCGAGGCTGGCGGCGAGGCGCAGCAGCTCGTCCTCGCTCGAAGCCGTGCCGTCGGCCTATCACCGCGACGACGCCGGGCTTGCCCTCCGTCAGCGTGCCGGTCTTGTCGACGACCAGCGTGTCGACCTTCTCCATGCGCTCCAGCGCCTCGGCGTTCTCTGATCAGCACGCCGGCCTGCGCGCCGCGCCCGACGCCGACCATGATCGACATCGGCGTGGCGAGGCCGAGCGCGCAGGGGCAGGCGATGATCAGCACCGACGACGGCGGCGATCAGCCGAAGGCGAAGCGCGGCTCCGGGCCCGAACGCCGCCCAGGCGACGAAGGCGAGCGATCGCGACGGCGATGCACCAGCGGCACGAACCAGCCGGCGACCTGGTCGGCGAGGCGCTGGATCGGCGCGCGGCTGCGCTGCGCCTCGGCGACCATCTGCACGATGCGCGCCAGCATCGTGTCGCGGCCGACCTTCTCGGCGCGCATGATGAAGCGCGCCGCGTCTGGTTGATCGTGCCGCCGATGACGCGGTCGCCGGCCGCCTTTGCCGACCGGCATGGATTCGCCGGTGACCATCGATTCGTCGACCGCGCTGCGCCCTTCGATCACCTCGCCGTCGACCGGCACCTTCTCGCCCGGGCGCACGCGCAGCCGGTCGCCGACGACGACCGCGTCGAGCGGCACTGTCCTCGTCGCTGCCGTCGGTCTCCGATGCGCCGCGCCGTCTTCGGCGCAAGGTCGAGCAGCGCGCGGATGGCGCCGCTGGTCTGTTCGCGCGCGCGCAGCTCGAGCACCTGGCCGAGCAGCACCAGCACCGTGATGACCGCCGCCGCCTCGAAATAGACCGGCGACCGCGCCGCCGCATCCGCGGAAGGCGTGCGGGAACAGACCCGGGCGCAACCGTCGCGACGACGCTGTAGATCCAGGCGACGCCCGTGCCCAGGGCGATCAGCGTGAACATGTTGAGATTGCGCGTGACGAGCGACTGCCAGCCGCGCACGAAGAACGGCCAGCCGGCCCACAGCACGACCGGCGTCGCGAGCACGAACTGCACCCAGTTGGAGAGCTGCGGGCTGATGAGAGGTGCGAGGCCCGCCAGATGTCCGCCCATTTCCAGCAGCGAAGACCGGCAGCGCCAGCGCCAAGCCGATCCAGAAGCGCCGCGTCATGTCGACGAGTTCGGGATTCGGGTCCGGCCTCCGCCGTCACCAGCTCCGGCTCCAGCGCCATGCCGCAGATCGGGCAGGAGCCCGGCCCGACCTGCCGGATCTCGGGATGCATCGGGCAGGTGTAGATCGTGCCTTCGGGGACGGCCTCGGCGGGCGCCTCGGCCGGCGCAAGATAGCGCTCCGGATCGGCCACGAATTTCTCGCGGCAACCGGCACGGCAGAAATAATAGGTCTGGCCCTGATAATCTGCGCGGTGTGTGCTCGTTTGCGGATCGACGCTCATGCCGCAGACCGGGTCTTTGACCATCCCAGTCGCTAGCTCTTCATCGTTGCCTGCGGACGCGCCCCGTGCCCATGACTGTGATGGTTTGCCAAATCGTTGCGCGAGCGATCTGTCATGATTGTTGCCTTGAGTCCGGTGAACTTCCATAATACCCCTTGCGGGTATCTAAGACATTGACACTTATACCCCATGGGGTATATGTCAATCATGCAAACACACTTGAAAGCGTCCTGCCTGAAACGCCTCAGCCGCATCGAAGGTCAGGTGCGCGGCATAGCCCGCATGGTCGAGGAAGACCGCTATTGCATCGACATCGTCACGCAGATCTCCGCAGCCCGCGCCGCGCTGCGCCGCGTCGAGGAAGAAATTCTGCGCGACCATGTCGCTCATTGCGTCGAGCACGCGATCGCCAGCGGCGACGCAGAGGAACAAAGGCGCAAGGTGGCAGAGCTCGATGCAGGTGCTGTCCAGGACCGACCGGTGACGGCTCGGATTCTCGGACGCCTATTGGGCGAGGCAAACCTGTAAACGGCGGGACGGAAATGATCAGCGCCATTGCATCCTGGCCACGACCTTTTCTTGGCCGGCAAGTGCGTACCTAAGCGCGCTCTCACGCAAATCCAATGAAAAGGTTCATCTCGCTCCGAATGGCTCGTGTTGACCCTATGCCGTCGCAAGCAAGGCGACGCCGGTCAGGATCAACGCTGCCCATGACATCCGTCGCCTAAGATCACCTTCGCCTAACAAGACGCTGCCCACCAAAACCGTGATCACAACGCCTACCTCGCGGATCGGCGCAACGTAGATAACGGGCGTGAATGTCAGCGCATAAAGGACAAGGATATAGGCGAGCGGATTGAAGATCGCGATTGCTATGACGCCAGGCCGATGCTCTCGCCAGTGGCGTTTCACCAGTTCCTTGCGGTTCGCCGCGATCGGCGCGAGCAGAATGGTCCGGCCAAGGCTCGATACGTAGTCGAGCAAGAGCGGCGGCACGACCAGGGCTGAGACGGCATGGGCATCCCAAACGGTATAGCTGCCGATCAGAGAGCCTGCCCCGAGACCGAAAAGCAAAGACCTCCTGACGTTCTTGGCCCCGCGCTTGAAACCGCCGGTCAGACAAAGCACCCCGATGATCACCGCCGCGCCACCGGCGGCGATCCGAGGCGTCATCCTCTCACCGAGAAAGGCGACCGCGAACATTGTCGAGAGGAACGGCCCCGTCGCCCGGGCTGTGGGATAGACCAGCGACAGGTCGCCCCGGCGATAGCCTTGCTGCAAGAGCAGGAAATAACCAAGGTGTAGAACTGCGCTGCCAAGGATGAACTCGATTTGCTGTGGACCAAACGAGGGCTGATCGGCGGCGAGGATGTAGATCGCGACAGGCAGGTATAGCGCCACCGAGATGACAGAAAACAGCCAGACGAGCTCCGGCCCGCCGCCGATGCGCTTGACGAAAAAGTTCCAGGTTGCGTGGCATAGGGCCGCCGCCAGCACGAGGGCAAGGCCAAGGGTGGTCATACGAGATGCCTCAAAGACGAATGGGTTACAGACGCGCGAAAGCGCGCCCGTCCATCCCCTCTGGTTTTTTCGTCTTTAAGGTGTCTGCCGCGATCGGCTCATAACGGCGCTCGGTCCAGACTTGCCGAAGCAACGGAACCCTAGCCGCACATGGATAGGCACCACCAGACTAGCCGAACCGGCGACAATGTAAAGTAGGGCGGTGTGCGGCGACATCGATGTCCGAATCGTGACCCGTGCATTACTCCATCCCCATCAACAGCTCGGCATTCCCGCCGGCCGCCGCCGTATTCACCGTCACGGTCTGTTCTGTGGCGAAGCGCGGCAGATAATGCGGTCCGCCGGCCTTCGGCCCGGTCCCCGATAGGCCCGCGCCGCCGAAGGGCTGCACGCCGACCACCGCGCCGATCATGTTGCGGTTGACATAGACATTGCCGACGCTGAGCCGGCGGGCGATGCGCTCGGCGGTGTCGTTGATGCGCGAATGGATGCCGAGCGTGAGGCCGTAACCGGTCGCCTCGATGGCGGCGAGAACATCATCGAGCCGGTCCGCCCGGTAACGCGCCACATGCAGGATCGGGCCGAAGATTTCCTCGCGCAGGGCGCGCGGATCGGCCAATTCCACAATATGCGGGGCGACGAAAAAGCCCTCACGCGGCGCTTCACCGGCATAGAGGATGCGCCCTGCGTTTGCTCCGGACCTCACCGAAGCGAGATAGGCATCCAGCTTCGCCTTGGCCTCGGCGTCGATGACCGGGCCGATGTGGGTCGCGGGATCGCGCGGGATCGCCTAACTTCAGCTCGCGCGCCGCCCCGGCGATCATCTCGATCATGCGGTCAGCCACATCCTCCTGCACGCAGAGGAGGCGCAGCGCCGAGCAGCGCTGGCCGGCCGAGCGGAAGGCCGAGGTGATGACGTCGTCGGCGACCTGCTCGGGCAGGGCGGTGGCATCGGCGATCATGGTGTTGACGCCGCCGGTCTCGGCGATCAGCGGCACGATCGGGCCGTCCTTGGCGGCGAGCGCGCGGTTGATCAGGCGCGCGACCTCGGTCGGAGCCGGTGAAGGCGACGCCGGCGACGCGCGGGTCGGCGACGAGCGCGGCGCCGATGTGCCCGTCACCGAGCGCCAGATGCAGCGCGGTCTTCGGCACGCCCGCTTCATGCAGCAGCTTGACGGCCTCGAAGGCGATAAGCGGCGTCTGCTCGGCGGGCTTGGCGACGACCGTATTGCCGGCCATCAGCGCTGCCGCGATCTGGCCGGTGAAGATGGCGAGCGGGAAATTCCAGGGCGGAGATGCAGAGAAACACGCCGCGCCCGCGCAGGCGCAGCAAATTCGACTCGCCGGTCGGGCCACGGAGCGGCTGCCGTCGCCGAAGAGCACGCGCCCCTCGCTCGCATAGTAGCGGCAGAAATCGACCGCCTCGCGCAGTTCGGCGACGGCATCGTCGAGCGTGCGTCCGCCCTCGACCTGGATCAGATGGATGAACGCGCCGCGCTCAGCCTCAAGGAGATCGGCGGCACGCTCCAGAATCGCGGCGCGCTTTTCTGCCGGCGTCGCCGACCAGGCCGCGAAGCCTGCTTGAGCTGCCTCCATCATCGCGCCCGCACCGCTCGGATCGAGCTCGGCGACCTCGCCTATGACCGTTCTCGCATCGATCGGTGAAAGCGCCTGCCGGCGCGCGCCGTGCACCGGCCATGCCGCCGCTCAGCGATGTGGCCGACAGGATCGTCGCCCGCTGCGCCTCGACATCGGAGAGCAATGCGGCAAGCGCCGCCCGGTCACCGAACTCCACGCCCATGGAATTGCGCCGCGCCTTGCCGTAAAGATCTGGCGGCAGCGGAATATCCGCATGCCGCGCATAATCGGCGCTGCCGAGGATTTCATCCGGCTGCCGCAACAGCTCCTCGACCGGCACGTCCGGATCGGCCGCAGCCGAGACGAAAGAGGAATTCGCGCCGTTCTCCAGAAGCCGGCGCACCAGATAGGCGAGCAGGTCGCGATGGCCGCCGACCGGCGCATAGACGCGGCAGAGCGATGCCCGGCTCGGCTTCGAGCGAGCTGCGCGTAAAGCGCCTCGCCCATGCCATGCAGGCGCTGGAACTCATAGTCGCTCGCCCGTCCCGGCGTGCTCCAGCACGGTCGCGACGGTCAGCGCGTTATGCGTGGCAAATTGCGGGAAAATGCGCGGGCGCAGGGCGAGGAGCTGACCGGCGCAGGCGGTATAGTTGAGGTCGGTCATGCATTTGCGGGTGAAGACCGGATAATCGGCAAGGCCCCGCTCCTGCGCGCGCTTGATCTCGGTGTCCCAATAGGCGCCCTTGACCAGGCGCAGCATCATGCGCCGGTCATAGCGCTCCGCCAGCTCTCCGGCCCAGGCGATGACCGCGCTCGCCCGCTTCTGATAGGCCTGGATGGCGAGGCCAAAACCGTCCCAGCCGGCGAGCGACGGGTCGGCGAAGACGGCGGCGATCACATCGAGCGACAGTTCCAGCCGGTCGGCCTCCTCGGCGTCGATGGTGAAATTGAGGTCGTGGCTCTTGGCTTTGCGGGCCAGCTCCAGAGTCAGCGGCACCAGTTCGCGCGATGACGCGCTCGCGGCTGACCGCCTCGTAGCGCGGATGCAGCGCCGAGAGCTTGACCGAGATGCCGGGCCGCTCCGGCAAGGGCCGGCTGCCGGCGGCGCGGCCGATGGCGTCGATCGCATCGGCATAGGCGGCGAAATAGCGCTCGGCATCCGCCGCCGTGCGCGCGCCCTCGCCGAGCATGTCGAAGGAATAGCGGTAAAGGCCGCCGGGGCCGGAGCGCGCCCGAGCCAGCGCCTCGTCGATGGTCTGGCCGAGCACGAAATGATTGCCGAGCACGCGCATCGCCTGACGCGTCGCGGCGCGCAGAGCCGGCAGGCCGAGGCGCTTGGCGAGCTGGCCGATGATGCTGTCCGGCGTTTCGCCCGGCCGGATGATGCGGGCGGAAAGGCCGAGCGCCCAGGCCGAGGCGTTGACGAGCAGCGCCTGGGATTTGGCCTCGTGCTGGAGGAAATCGCCCTGGCCGAGCTTGTCCTCGATCAGCCGGTCGGCGGTCGCCGCGTCGGGCACGCGCAAGAGCGCCTCGGCGAGCACCATCAGCGCCAGCCCCTCGCGCGTCGACAGCGAATATTCGCGCAGCATCTCCTCGACGCCGCCAAAGCCGCCGCCATGGGCGCGAATGGCTTCGATCAGGTCGCGGGCGCGGGTCTCGATGGCGGCGATGCGCTCCGGCGGAATCGGCATGCCGTCGAGCAGAACGCACGCCGCCGCGACATCGTCCGGCGCATAAGGCGCACCGAATTGCGGGAGCGTCTCCGGAGGTGTCATGGACGGCCTCGTCCTTTGGATCTTGGTCCGCCCCCATCATGCAAGCTTTGCGCCTAAACCGGGTTAATCCGGTGGAGCGCCATCCACCGAAATAATGCTGCCGGTCATATAGGAGCCGGCCTCGGAGAGTAGGAGGAGCAGCGGCCCGTCGAGCTCGTGATAATGGCCGACGCGGCCCATCGGAATGCGCCTGACGATCTTCTCGCCCTGCTCGCTGCGCAGGAATTTGCGGTTGATGTCGGTCTCGAAATAGCCGGGCGCCAGCGCATTGACGCGGATGCCGTACTGGATCCATTCGATCGCCATTTGCTGCGTGAGCTGAATGACGGCGGCCTTGGAGACGGCATAAGCGGTATTGCCGGGGCTTTGCCGGAAGCCGAGCAGCGAGGCCATATTGACGATGCTGCCGCCCTTGCCGCGCGCAACCATCGCCCGCGCCACCTCGCAGCCGACCGCCCAGACGCCTTTGAGATTGGTGTCGAGCACGCGGTCCCAGCTCTCCTCGCTTTGCTCCAGCAGCGGGCGCACGCTCGACAATGCCGGAATTGTTGATCAGTCCGTCGAGCCCACCGGTCAGCCGCACCGCCTCGGCGACGCCCGCGCGCACCGAAGCCATGACAGTCACGTCCATTTTCACCGCATGGGCCTTGCCGCCTTTCGCCGCGATCTCGGCGACCAGCTCGCGCAGCGCCTCCTCGCGCCGGGCGGCGACCACGACGACCGCTCCCACCTCGGCAAGCGCGAGCGCGAAATGCCGCCCGAGCCCCGCGCTCGACGCGCCGGTGATGAGGATGGATTTGCCGGATATATCGAAGATATTGTCCATGGTTTTCCCCTGAACCATTACGCCATCCGAGCCGCGTTACCTTTCCGTCTCCCGATCCGGCTCGCTGGCCGGGACAGGCGCCCGAAGGGCTAGTCAGGGGTAGTGGACGCATCCTCAGCGGGGATGCCGGATAAAGCTTAGGCTTTTGCGGGATGACGTACGAGTGTTAAAGCGCTTTCGCCTGCTCGCGCAGCACGAATTTCTGGATCTTGCCCGTCGCCGTCTTCGGCAGCGGCCCGAAAATCACGGTCTTCGGAGCCTTGAAGTGCGCCATATGCTCACGGCACCAGGCGATGATCTCCTCGGCACTGACCTGCCCAACCGCCTCCGGCTTCAACGTCACGAAAGCGCAAGGGCTCTCGCCCCATTTCTCATCGGGCCGGGCGACGACCGCCGCTTCGATCACCATCGGGTGACGGTAAAGCACCTCTTCGATTTCGAGCGAGCCGATATTCTCGCCACCCGAAATGATGATGTCCTTGGCGCGGTCCTTGATCTCCAGATAGCCGTCCGGATGCTTGACCGCCAGATCGCCGCTATGCATCCAGCCGCCGCGCAGGGTCTCGTCGCTCGCCTCCTTGTTCTTCAGATAGCCGCGCATCACGGTGTTGGCGCGCATCACCAGCTCGCCGAGGCTTTCGCCATCTGCGGGGAGCGGCTCGCCGGTTGCGCGGTCGATCACATCGGCGGCCGAATGCGTCACGATCGGCACCCCCTGGCGCGCCATTTTCGCCGCGCGCTGCTGCAGCGGCAGAGCGCGCCATTCCTCCTGAAAGGCGCAGATGGTCGACGGGCCGTAGGTTTCGGTCATGCCGTAGAGATGGGTGACGTTGAAGCCCATCTCCTCCATTTTCGCGATCACCGCGCTCGGCGGGGCGGCGCCTCCGACGACGACCTCGACGGTGCCATGGGTGAAGCGGCGCTTCGCCTCCTCCGGCGCATGGATAAGGCCCGAGAGGATCACCGGCGCGCCGCAAAGATGCGTCACGCGATGCTCATCGATCAGCTTGAAGACGAGCGCGGGATCGAACTGCCGCAGGCAGATATGCTGCGCCGCCACCGCCGTCACCGCCCAGCCGAAGGTCCAGCCATTGCAGTGGAACAGCGGCACGGTCCAGAGATAGACGCTCTCCGGCTTCAGCGCGCATGTCAGCGCCGAGCCGAGCGCGTTCAGATAGGCGCCGCGGTGGTGATAGACGACGCCCTTCGGATGGCCGGTGGTGCCGCTGGTATAGTTGAGCGAAATGGCATCCCACTCATCGGCGGGCGTGGTGAAGGGCCGCGACGCATCGCCTGCGCGAGCAGGGCTTCATATTCGGTCTCGCCGATGCCGGCCGGGCCGGTGCCGAGATCGTCGATCTCGATGACGCGCGGCCTGTTGCCGAGCTGGGCAAGCGCGGCCTTGGCGACCTCGGCAAAGGCCGTATCGACGAGCAATACCTTCGCTTCGGCGTGGCCGAGAATATAGGCGATGGTTGCCGCATCGAGGCGGATATTGATGGTGTTGAGGACCGCGCCGGCGCCGGGCACGCCGAAATGCGCCTCGATCATCGCCGGCGTGTTCGGCGAAAGGATCGAGACGACCTCGCCATAGCCGACGCCCATGCGCTCCAGCCTCGATGCCAGCGCGCGGGCGCGATCGTAGACCTGCCCGCCAGCTCAGCCGCCGCTCGCCATGGACGATGCCGACCTTGTTCGGATAGACGGCCGCCGCGCGGCGCAGAAAATCGAGCGGGGTGAGCGGCACGTAATTCGCCGCGCGCTTCTCCAGCCCGGGAGTGAGATTGATATTGCCCAATTCGCGTTCCTCCGCATGGCGGCGCCGCGCTTCTGAGGGGCCCGGCGCCTTTGCGCCATTGTCGGCGCAAGCCGCATTCGCGGCAAGGGGGTCATGAAGACGGCTTGCTCACACGGCGGCCGCGCGCGAAGAAAAAGGCCCTCACCCGCGGCTTACGCCGTCTTGGTGAGGGCAGGGAGGAGACGGATTGGGGTAGGGATGCTTTTCGTCTCCTTTCGGGGTGTTCCGTTGGCCGGTTTGCCCCGGCTCGAAATTGCTCGCCCGCCAGCGGGCGTCATTTCCCGTCAGCGGGCGCCTTGTCCCGGCAGGCCAGCTTCGCGCAGCATCGTCCCTCACGCGCAACGCAGGCGGGCTCCAGTCCGTTCGCGCATTTGGCGATGATTTTCGGCGGGCAGCGCTGAATGGAGCCTGACATTGGCGCGGCCGTTACAGCCGTCTGGCCTCGATCGGTGGTTGCGGCCAGCGCCAGCGCCGGGATTGCGCGACCAGCCGCTAAGATGATGGCGGCGCAAAGCCATGCGCTCAAAATCCGCGATTGGCCCATATCCATTCACCTTCCCCCGACCGAGCGCGAGCGCCTACTGTTCAATGTTTTGTCGCGGCGGCTGGGAGAAAGGTTCAAAGAGGCGGGATCAGATCACCTTGCCGGGATTGAGGATGCCCTTGGGGTCGAAAGCGTCCTTGATCTTCCGCATCAGCTCGATCTCCACGGGAGACTTCACCTCGCGCAAGAGATCGCGCTTCAGACGCCCGATGCCGTGCTCGGCGCTGATCGAGCCGCCGAGTTCGAGCACGATGGCATTGACCGCGGCGGTCATCTCGTCCCAGCGCGCCAGATAGGCGTCCTTGTCGGCGCCGACCGGCTGGCTGATGTTGAAGTGAACGTTGCCGTCGCCGTAATGGCCGAAGGGCACGGGCCGGCAGCCGGGCACCAGTGCGGTGACCGCATCGATGGCGCGGGCGATGAATGCGGGCTGCGCCGCGACCGGCACCGAAACGTCGTTCTTGATGCTGCCGCCTTCGTAAAGCTGGACCTCGGAGAGCATCTCGCGAAGCCGCCAGAAATCGTTCGCCTGGGTCAGCGAGGCGGCGAGCACCGCATCGGCAACGATGCTCTGCTCGACGCCTTCGACCAGAATGGCCTCGATCGTCGTCTGTGCGGCATCGGCGCGAAGGCTCGAAAACTCGATGAGCGCGTACCAGGGATGCGAGCCGGCGAGCGGGATCGCGGGTGCCTTCGGCGTGGCGGAGGACGAATTCGATGCCGATCCGCGGCATCAGCTCGAAACCCGTCAGCTCGCCCGCGCCCATTTCATGGGCGAGATCGAAAAACCGGGCCACCTCTTCGAGACCGGAGAGGCCGACAAAGGCCGTCGCCTTGCTTTTCGGGGCAGGCACCAGCTTCAGCACCGCCGCGGTGATGACGCCGAGCGTGCCTTCCGCGCCGATGAACAGGTCGCGCAGATCGTAGCCGGTATTGTCCTTCCTGAGCGCCCGCAGGCCGTTCCAGATGCGGCCATCGGCGAGCACCACTTCGAGCCCGAGCACGAGGCTGCGCGCATTGCCATAGGCGAGCACCTGCAGCCCGCCGGCATTGGTCGAGAGATTGCCGCCGATCTGCGCCGAGCCTTCCGAGGCGATGCTCAAGGGGAACAGCCGCCCGGCCTCCTCGGCGGCTTTCTGCGCGGCGGCGAGCGTCACGCCGGCCTCGGCGATCATGGTATTGCCGCGCGGATCGACGGAGCGGACGCGGTTCAGCCGTTCGAGGCTCAAGAGGATCTCGGCTCCGAAACGGGATCTGGCCGCCGACGAGGCCGGTGTTGCCGCCCTGGGGGACAACGCGCCGTGCCGGTCTCATAGGCGAGTGCCATGATGCGCGAGACCTCCTCCGTGCTGCCGGGCCTGAGAACAAGCGGTGTTTTGCCGATATAGAGCTTTCGCAATTCGTGCAGATAACGTTCCTGATCGCCGGCTGCGGTCAGCGCGTATTTCTCGCCGACGATCCCGGCGAAGGCGCGCAAGGTTTCGGCCGAAGGCGTGTTGAGCTGAGGGTCGGCGGGCATTGCTCAAGTCCTTGTGCTGGAGCGCGGCGCGGCGGCGCGGCGCAGCCGGTCGTTGATCGCTTCGCCGAGCCCTTCCTCCGGGATCGGCGCGACGGCAATCAAATCGACATCCTTCCTATCGAGCAAGCCGCAGATAAGCAAACAAATTGGCGGCGGCCTCGCGCAAATTGCCGACTCTCGCTCAGATTGAGGCGCGTTTCGCCGTCGCCATTGCCGCTGTCGGAGCCGAAGCCGAGAAAGGCTTCCCCCGGCTTCGGGGCCGGCGCATTGAGGCGCAGCCGCGCATGCGGGGCGTAATGCGAGGCGAGCATTCCCGGCGCCTGGGGCTTGGCGTCCGGCTTCGGCTCCGCCAGCTTGCGCCCGAGCACCTCCTCGATTTGCTCGCGGGGCACGGCGCCGGCGCGGAGCAATACGGGCTCAGACCCGGCAAGGCTGACGATGGTCGACTCCAGCCCCTCCGCGCATGGCCCGCCATCGAGGATCATATCGACCTTGCCGCCGAGATCGGCCGCGACGTGCTCCGCCGTCGTCGGGCTGACACGCCCGGAGGGATTGGCGCTCGGCGCAGCGATCGGCACGCCCGCCGCCTCGATCAGCGCCCGCGCCACCTCATGCGCCGGAACGCGCAGGGCGACGGTCGGAAGGCCGGCGCTGACGAGATCGCTGAGCGGCGCATCCGGCTGCCGGGGCAGCACGAGGCTGAGCGGTCCCGGCCAGAACGCCGCTGCCAGACGCCGCGCATCAGTCATCGAAGATCGCAAGCCGCTCGACATCCTCTCGCGAGGCGACATGCACGATCAGCGGATTGAAACGCGGTCGGCCCTTGGCCTCGAAAATCCGCGCCACCGCCTCGCCGTCGAGCGCATTCGCGCCGAGCCCATAGACCGTCTCTGTCGGAAAGGCGACGAGACCGCCAGCGCGGATGATCCGCGCCGCCTGTTCGATCGTCTCAGGTAAGATCTTTGCAGGAATTGGCATTTTCAAGCGGCGACCCGGCGGGTTCTCATGCCCGATCCTGGGACTTGGAACCTCTCCTTGCGGTTAAGAGCATTCCCTATACATTATAGGTTTAACGAAAGCTGCCGCAAATCTGGCGGCAGTGGTTTGCCGGGAGGAACCATGGCCTATAAGGCGCCCGTCTCAGACATTCTGTTCACGCTCAACCACGTCGCCGGCTTCTCCCGCCATGTCGAGGACGGGCTGTTCGGTGATCTCGACACGGCGACGGTCGAGGCGATCCTTGAGGAAGCCGGGCGTTTTGCCAGCGAGGAACTGGCGCCGCTCAACCGCAGCGGCGACGAGCATGGCGCAAAGCTGAAGGACGGCGAGGTGATCCTGCCGCCGGGCTGGAAGGACGCCTACCGCAAATTCTGGGAAGGCGGCTGGAACGCCCTCCCCTTGCCCGCAGGCGCATGGCGGCCAGGGGCTGCCGGTTGCGCTGTCGATGGCCGTCAACGAGATGTGGAACGGCGCCAATATGGCCTTCGGTCTCAATCCGCTGCTCACCCAGGCCGGCGTCGAGGCGCTCGCCAAATACGGCTCGGAAGCGCTGAAGACGAAATATCTGCCGAAGATGGTCACGGGCGAATGGACCGGCTCGATGCAGCTCACCGAGCCGCATGCCGGCTCCGACCTGCGTTTCCTGAAAACCCGCGCCGTCCCGCAGACCGATGGCAGCTACCGCGTCACCGGCACGAAGATCTTCATTACTTTCGGCGAGCATCCGCTCACGGAGAATATCATCCATATCGTGCTTGCACGCCTGCCCGACGCGCCTGAGGGAACCAAGGGCATCTCGATGTTCCTGATCCCGAAATTCATGGTCGCCGACAATGGCTCGCTGGGCGCGCGCAATGATGTCCACTGCGCCAAGCTGGAGCATAAGCTCGGCATTAATGGCAGTCCGACCTGCGTCCTCAACTACGGGGATCAGGACGGCGCGATCGGCTGGCTGGTCGGCGAGCCGCATCGCGGGCTCTATTATATGTTCACCATGATGAATCAGGCACGGCTCGGCGTCGGGGTTCAAGGTGTCGGGCTTGCCGAACATGCCTTCCAGGATGCGCTGGCCTATGCGCATGAGCGCAAGCAGGGCAGCGAGAGCGATACGCCACCCGGCGAGATGACGCTGATCATCAACCATCCGGACGTGCGCAGAATGCTGCTGTCGATGAAGGCGAAGATTGCCGCCGCCCGCGCCATTTGCGCGATGAATGCCGTGGCGATCGACATCGCCCGGCATGGCCGCGATGAGGGCGCCCGCGCCAAGGCCGAGGCGATTGCCGCGCTGCTGACGCCGGTGTCGAAATCCTACGGCTCGGATATCGCCGTCGAGGTCGCCTCCGAAGCCATTCAGGTGCATGGCGGCATGGGCTTCATCGAGGAGACCGGCGTCGCCCAGCATTACCGCGACGCGCGCATCGCGCCGATCTACGAAGGCACCAACGGCATTCAGACGCTCGATCTCGTCACCCGCAAGCTGCCTTTGAATAATGGCGAGACGGTCCGGCAGTTCATCGAGGAGCTGAAGGAGACGGTGCGCGAGGTGAAGGCTTCGAACGAGCCGGCCTTCGGCGCGACGGGCGAGTGCCTCGCCGACAGCGTCGCCGATCTCGCCGAGACGACCGAGTGGCTGCAAGCCAAGCTTGCCGAGGACAGCAAGGCCGCTCTCGCTGGCGCCACACCCTATGGCCGTCTGTTCGCCAATGCGGCGGGCGGGGTCTTCCTGGCGCGCGGAGCGCTCGCCGCAGCGCGGGGCGCGAGCAGATCGGGAAGCGCCGACGAAACGCACGTCACCCTCGCGCGGCATTTCGCCGAAACCCAGGCCCCGCTGACCAGCGGCCTCAAGCGGGTCGTGCATAATGCGCATGAGACGGTGCTCGGCCACGGCGCCGACGCCGTGTTGGCTTAGAGGCGGCACTGAAAGCAATGGTTGCTCGATCAGGTCTTCAGCCTCGAAACGTTCTCCGGCGTCGTTCCGGGCGGCCGCAGGCCGGACCGGGATCTACTCGCTGTTCAGCAACGACATAATTTCGCGGATAGGTGATCGGGCCCCGGCTCTGGCGGCCGGGGCGACGGAATGTGGTGCAGCGGCAAACATTTTAATGATTAAAGTGGAACGCATGGAAACGCTCAAAGGCAAGACCCTCTTCATCACCGGCGCCAGCCGCGGCATCGGCCTCGCCATCGGCCTGCGCGCCGCGCGTGACGGCGCCAATGTCGCCATTGCCGCCAAGACCGCCGAGCCGCATCCGAAGCTCGAAGGCACGGTCTACACCGCCGCCGAGGCGATCGAGAAGGCGGGCGGCAAGGCGCTGCCGCTCATCTGCGACATCCGCTACGAGGAGCAGGTCGCGGAGGCGGTCGAAAAGACCGCCCAGACTTTTGGCGGCATCGACATTTGCGTCAACAACGCCAGCGCCATCTCGCTGACCCCGACGCCGGCGACGGACATGAAGCGCTTTGATCTGATGCACCAGATCAACACGCGCGGCACGTTCCTGACCTCGAAGCTCTGCATCCCGCATCTGGCCAAATCAGCCAACCCGCACATATTGATGCTCTCGCCGCCGCTCGACATGAAGGCCAAATGGTTCGCGCGCCACGTCGCCTATTCCATCGCCAAATACGGCATGAGCCTGTGCGTGCTCGGCATGGCCGAGGAGCTTCGCCCGCAGGGGATCGCCGTCAATGCGCTGTGGCCGCGCACCACCATCGCCACCGCCGCCGTCAACAATCTGCTCGGCGGCGACAGGCTGATGCGTGCGAGCCGGACGCCGGAGATCCTCGCCGACGCCGCGCATTTGATCTTCACCCGGCCGTCGCGCGACTTTACCGGGAACTTCTGCATCGATGATACATTGCTGGCTGCGAATGGCGTGACCGACTTCGACAAATACCGGGTCGATCCGAGCGTCGATCTGATGCCTGATTTTTTCGTGCCCGACGACAGCATGGCGCCGGTCAGCCTGAAGGCGCTGGCGTCTTGATTAGAACCAGCAGCCCGGCCGCAAAGGCCCATTTTCTTGCCGAATCGGCAGAACAGTGATCACCATCGCCCATGACGACCTTGTACGTTACGCATCCCTCGTTCCTCGATCACGATACCGGGTGGGGCCATCCCGAAAGGGCCGACCGGCTGCGCGCGATCGAGAAAGCCTTCAGCCACGAGATTTTCGCGCCTCTCGTCCGTGAGGAGGCCCCTACGGCTGACGATGCCGCCATCGCTCGCGTTCACCCACAGGCCTATATCGATGCGATCCGCGCGGCCGCGCCCCAAAGCGGCTCGGTCCATGTCGACGGCGATACGGTGATGTCGCCGGGCACTCTGAAGGCGCTTTATCATGGCGTCGGCGCCGCTATCCGCGCGACGGATGCGGTGATGACCGGCGAGGTGCGCAACGCCTTCTGCGGCATTCGCCCGCCAGGCCATCATGCCGAGCCCGAGCAGGCCATGGGCTTCTGCTTTTTCAACAACGCCGCAATCGCCGGCCAGCATGCCCGCGCCGTTCATGGCGCCGAGCGCGTTGCGGTCGTCGATTTCGACGTGCATCACGGCAACGGCACGCAGGCCGCCTTCTGGGGCGACCGCAATCTGTTCTACGCCTCGACGCATGAGATGCCGCTCTATCCCGGCAGCGGACATATCAGCGAGACGGGCGTGGCCGGCAATATCGTCAACGCCCCGCTGCGCGCGGGCGATGCCGGCGAGGCGTTCCGCGAGGCGTTCCGCGCCCGCGTTCTGCCGGCGCTCGCCAATTTCGGGCCCGACCTGCTGATCATCTCGGCCGGCTTTGACGCCCACCGCGACGACCCGCTTGCCAATATCTGCCTGGTCGAGGACGATTTCGCCTGGGTCACCAATGAGCTCGCCGAAATTGCCCAGAAACATGCACAGGGGCGCATCGTCTCGCTACTCGAAGGGGGCTACAATCTCACGGCGCTGGCACGCTCGGCCGCGGTGCATCTGAGCGTGCTCATGCATGTGGGGCGGTGACGCCGGAAGCCGGAAATGGAAGACAAAGGATTGAGAATGGCAAAGCCATCCAGCAATAACGACGACATTCAGGCAATGACCTTCGAGCAGGCTCTCAAGGAGCTGGAGCAGATCGTCGGCAAGCTCGAGCGCGGCGATGTCGAGCTTGAGCCGTCGATCGCGCTTTATGAGCGCGGCGAGGCACTGAAAGCCCATTGCGAGCAGCTTCTGCGCCGCATCGAGGCCAAAGTGGAAAAGATCACGCTCGACGCGCAGGGAACGCCGAATGACAGCGTGCCACTCGACCCCGGCCAGTGACATTTCGTCCCAGAATTGGGTCCGCGACACCGCCTCCAGGCCCAAATCCCGTGATTTTGGGCTAACAATGAGGGTTAATCACCACATCTTGCCCGCCGTCTATGGGTGGCATTGCCGCGAGGGTAAGGGGCCGTGACAAACTCCAGCAAGACGCCGCTTCTCGATCAAATCGACACGCCTGACGATCTTCGCAAATTCAAGGAACGAGACCTCCGCCAGATTGCCGATGAGCTGCGGCAGGAGATGATCAGCGCGGTCTCGGTCACCGGCGGCCATCTGGGCGCCGGGCTCGGCGTCGTCGAGCTGACGGTCGCGCTGCATTATCTGTTCGACACGCCCCGCGATCGCCTGATCTGGGATGTCGGCCATCAGTGCTACCCGCATAAGATCATCACCGGGCGGCGCGACCGCATCCGCACGCTGCGGCAGGGCGGGGGCCTCTCCGGCTTCACCAAACGCACCGAAAGCGAATATGACTCCTTCGGCGCGGCGCATTCCTCGACCTCGATTTCCTCCGCCCTCGGCATGGCCGTTGCGCGCGATCTCGACGGCAAAAGCCACAATGTCATCGCCGTGATCGGCGACGGCGCCATGAGCGCCGGCATGGCCTATGAGGCGATGAACAATGCCGGGGCGATCGACAAGCGGCTGATCGTCATTCTCAACGACAACGACATGTCGATCGCGCCGCCGGTCGGGGCCCTCAGCGCCTATCTGGCGCGGATCAATTCCAGCCACACCTATCTGCGCATCCGCGATTTCATGAAGCAGCTTGCCAAAGCGCTGCCCAAGGATTGGGAGAGGCGGGCCGGGCGCGTCGAGGGCTATACGCGCAATTTCTGGTCCGGCGGCATGCTGTTCGAGGAGCTGGGCTTCTATTATGTCGGCCCGGTCGACGGCCACAATCTCGACCATCTGATTCCGGTGCTGCGCAATGTCCGTGACGCCAATCTCGGCCCGGTTCTCGTCCATGTCGTGACGCAGAAGGGCAAGGGCTATCCGCCTGCGGAGAATTCGGCGGACAAATATCACGGCGTCTCCAAATTCAACGTCATCACCGGCGCCCAGGCCGTCGCCAAGCCGAACGCGCCGAGCTACACCAAGGTCTTCGCCCAGAGCCTCATTGCCGAGGCCCGCAAGGACGACAAGATCGTTGCCATCACCGCCGCGATGCCGGAGGGCACCGGACTCGATCTGTTCGGCAAGGCGTTTCCGGAGCGCTGCTTTGATGTCGGCATTGCCGAGCAGCACGCGGTGACCTTCGCCGCCGGGCTGGCGACGGAAGGCTACAAGCCTTTTGCGGCGATCTATTCGACCTTCCTGCAGCGCGCCTACGACCAGGTCGTGCATGATGTCGCGATCCAAAAGCTGCCTGTCCGCTTTGCCATCGACCGGGCCGGGCTGGTCGGCGCTGATGGGCCGACGCATGCCGGCTCATTCGATGTCGCCTATCTCTCTTGCCTGCCGGGCTTCGTCGTCATGGCGGCCGCCGACGAGGCCGAGCTTAAGCACATGGTTGCGACCGCCGCAGCGATCGACGACCGGCCGTCGGCCTTCCGCTATCCGCGCGGCGAGGGCCAGGGCGTCGATATGCCGGAAGAGGGTCGGCCGCTGGATATCGGCCGTGGACGGATTCTCCGGGAGGGCTCGGCGGTCGCGCTTCTGTCATTCGGCGCCAGGCTCGGCGAATGTCTGCTCGCGGCCGAGCAGCTTTCCGCGCGCGGCCTGCCGGCGACGGTGGCAGACGCACGTTTCGCCAAGCCGCTCGACGAGGCGCTGATCCGCAGGTTGGTGCGCGAGCATGAGGTGCTCATCACCATCGAGGAAGGGGCGGCCGGCGGCTTCGGCGCCCACGTCCTGCATTTCCTCGCCGTCGACGGGCTGCTCGATGCGGGCCTCAAGATCCGCACCATGCATCTGCCCGACCGTTTCATCGATCAGGACAAGCCGGAGCGGATGTATGAACAGGCGGGGCTCGACGCCGCTGGCATCGTGAGAACCGTCTTCGCAGCCCTCTCGCATAGGCCGAGGATTGAGGCCGATACCAGTCGCTGACGCCGTCAGAATGCAAAACGCCCGCCCAGCCAGACCGGGCGCGTGACGGATGTCCGCCGTCCTGGCATTGCCGCTAGTGGAGCGAATTTGACATTTAAGTCCCGCCTGTCGCGAGCTCGCGCTCAAATGTCAAATTCAAAAGCTCCACTAGAATCATATGGTTGCTAGTGGTCCTTTTGAGTCCGACATTTGCTCTCGAACGTACTGCGAGCGCATGCAAATGCCGGAATCGGACCACGAGAGCGCAATCGGGAAAAGCACCTCCCTTTGAAGCCAGGGATGGAAGCGGTCTTCCCGAAAAATTGCACCGCAAAATCAAAAATATACTAGTGTCCCTTGAGATTCCGAAGTTCGCTAAGGAGCTAGCTGCAGCATGAAGCGAATCGAAATGGGACACTAGTTGCGGCTTGCCCAATGGCCGTTTTGCGGCTTTTCCTTGTAGTTGGGGAACGTGCCGACGAAGGTCGGGTCGAACTCGTGATAGTTGCAGGTGATTTCCTCGCCTTCATGGATGTCACGAGTCGCGTAGCCGTTGCTGAACTCCGTAAAATCCGTGTTCGGCTCTTCGGTGTGGTTCATGAAGCGGCCATTGTCCAATTCGACGACGAGAAGATCGTTTCTCTCAAGATGGGGGAATGAATATTTCTCGACGAACTCCCTGATATGGGGCGGGAAGTCCTCAATGTCGCCCCGTGAGAAGGTGGCGACGAATTTGGGGTTTAGCTGCCAGATCAGCGTACCCGAAGGAATGAACTCTTCTGCGTAGACGCCCAAGCCTTCAATCGTGCTGGGAGCAACGTAGGTGCGGACGAGCATCATTGTCTAGTCGTTCCTCATAAGGGTTCGGGGGTGGGTTCGAGGAGGTCAGCGGACATTGTCATCCCAGTTTCTATCGATACTACAGATACTAATTATTCTGGCATGGAAACAACGCGATGAGAATAGATTTGATTACAAATTTTCTTTCTTCATGGATTCTAAGCTCAGATCTACTCAATCACGAAGTATCTCCGTCCGCCGGACATTGATCTTTTGCGTTTCCAGTGTATGCGGATTTTGCAAAATGGCCACCGCTATTCCGATAGGCGGCTTATGTAAAGCGAAAAAGCGATTTCCACAGCCGTCAGCCCTGTTGGCGCGCCTTGCTAACAGCGAAATGCCGCGACCCGGCAGCCGGAGAAGAACTGCACAGAAAGCAAGGGCGGGACGCTGGCAAGCGGCGAAGTTAACGCCTGATGGCTATCTTTGTTCAGATTTGGCAGGTTAAGGCGGGCGTCCGTTTCCGCCGAAGCGGCAAAACTCGAAGCCGATCTTGCGAAACGCCCCCCTTGTTTTTGCGGCGCAAACGCCCGGCATAAGCTCTCGTCACCGACCGCTAGAGCTCAGAGATCCTTATACTTTTGGCTTATGGGGTGGTCAAATGCGCCAGTTTTCGCTATTGCGCTGCACAAGGCACTGCCGCATACTTGATTCAGGCGGTTGCATACGATCGGGCCGCTTAGCGCCTCGGGAGGGCGCTCGACGATGAACTACGACACCTATGAGATGACCCATGCGGCAATGGCGCCGCTGCGCTGGGGCGCCGAGGGTCTGAAGCTGCAGCTCAAATCGTCCCTGAACCCGTTTCGCGACTATCTTATTCCGCGCATGATCGCAGCTGGCTGCGAAGTCTTCGAGAATATCACCCGCCGGTACGGCAAGCCGGAATTCGGCATAACCGAAACCAAGATCTTCGGCATGCCGGTGCCCATCAATCAAGAAGTCGTCTATCGCAAACCCTTCTGCAATCTCGTCCATTTTGACCGCGACGCGGCGGTCATCGGCCGCCGTTACGATCCCAAGGTACTGATCGTTGCGCCGCTTTCAGGGCACTATGCCACGCTGTTGCGCGGCACCGTCGCGGCGATGGTCCCGGAGCACAATCTCTACATCACCGATTGGGCGGACGCTCGCAATGTGCCGCCGAGCCAAGGTCCGTTCGATCTCGACGATTACATCGACATCATTATCGAATTCATCCATTTCCTCGGGCCGAACACCCATGTCATCGCCGTCTGCCAGCCGGCCGTCCCCGTGCTGGCCGCTGTTGCCCTGATGGCCGCCCGCAACGATCCGATGCAGCCGGCCTCCATCACGCTGATGGGCGGCCCGATCGACACGCGCCGCAACGAGACCGCCGTCAACAAGCTTGCCAAGACCCGGCCGATCGCCTGGTTCGAGCGCAATGTGATCTCACATGTGCCGTTCCCCTATGCGGGCTTCACGCGGCGGGTCTATCCGGGGTTCGTGCAGCTCACAGGGTTCATGCAAATAAATCTGGAGCGCCATGTGACCGCGCACCGTGAGCTGTTTGAGAACCTCGTCAAGGGCGACTGCGACAGCGTCGATCAGCACCGCTCGTTTTACGAGGAATATCTGGCGGTTATGGACTTGCCGGCCGAGTTCTATCTGCAAACGGTCAAGACCGTGTTTCAGGACCACGCACTGCCCGACGGCAAGATGACGCATCGCGGTGAGCCGGTCGATTGCAGCGCGATCAGGAAGACCGCACTGATGACCGTCGAAGGGGAACGGGATGACATTTGCGGGCTCGGTCAGACAGAGGCGGCGCATGATTTGTGCGCGAATATTCCGGTCGACGAGAAATATCACTATGTGCAGCCCGGCGTCGGTCATTACGGCGTCTTCAACGGCACGCGCTGGCGCACGGAAATACAGCCCCGCATCCGGGAGTTCATCCGGACTGTTCAATTCAAGCGCATGATCGGAAACAAGGCTCCGACCATGGCCCTGCCCTATCGCAGCCTGCACGAGGAGCGCGAGGAGATCGTCGAATATTCGGCGCCGGAGCGGTCAGCTGAGTGACGTGCTGCCGTAAAGCGGCTGAAATTACGTGCTTAGCCTTTCAAGGTGCCGCATGAGATGCTAGTGTCCCGTCCCGCAAATGCCGACCAGCTTGCCGCCAACTCTTATCGGCATTTGCGGGACAAAGGGACACTAGGCAAATCATTGGCTTAGTGTGGCGCTTATCTCGCAATTGCCGACTATGAACCTAGCCGCGAAGTTGATCGGCAATTGCGAGACGCCGCATGAGCGTCGCGGCGAAAGACCGAAAGGCGGCCGACTTGAGATTTCGCCAAACTGTGCTGATCGCGGGCGCCGTAGCCGCCTTCCTGCAAACTGCCGCAGCACAAGAGGTCGACCGGCCTCCCTATTTCAGCAGCCGCGATGCTGATGACGCCATTGCTCGCGCGCTGGCGGCGCTGCCTCGGGCGAAATGCGGCAAGGACCCTTGTGCGCCAGCATCCACAGACGAATACGCCAATCCCCCGGTCGAGACGGCGGATGCACGCTTCGCACTCATGACCGGCGCCGAATCGGCCCGCTTGAAGTGGTGCGGCCTCGACTGGGAGGAGCGCAGCTTTCCAATGATGATGCAGGCCTTTCAGCAGAAAGGCATTCACGATCTTCGGCTCCTGATGCTGCTTCAGATCATCCACAACCTGCAGTTCGCAAGGGATTATGCGAATCTGCAAGCGCTCAAGACCTGCACCAAGGACATGCGCGCCAGCCTGGACAAACAGAACCCGCATTTCGAGATGCCGCCTTGGCAGCAAACGGTGAACAATGCGCTCCTCGATCAGTCGGTTGCCGACATGCTGCACCGGGTGCTTGGCGACATCCAGAATGCGCATTGCGGGGACGAACCATGTGCGCCGGCGACAGCCGAGGAGATGGCCCATCCTCCAATTTCGATTGAGGAGGCACGCGAGGCGATGAAGGTCGGGCTGTTGTCCGGAGCGGCTGAATTCTGCGGTCTGGATTGGCAGCACCGCATCTTTCTGCCCTTCATAAGCCACCATCGCCACGCACTGAATATGTCGATGCGCCAACTGACGATCGTCGGGACGTTGGTCAGCACCATGCAGGGATTTATTGTCGGCAGCTATAAGAAGCGCGGCCAGCCCTGCACCGAGGAGCTGAAACAGATGCTTGAACGGCATTTGGCGAAAGGGCAGTAAGCCGTCGCCTGGGTCAGTCCGGCGGCGCCTGCAGAAAGAACCAGCTGTTGCATACCGGCATGAAGCCGATATTCGCGTAACAGCGGTTTGCGGCCGGGTTGGCAAGATCGGTGTAAAGATAGGCAGTCGCCCGGCCCTCCGCGTAGATCTTCTCAACGACGGCGGCGGTGACCGACCCGGCATAGCCCCGCCCCCTTTGCGCGGGCGGCGTATAAACGGCGGCGATCGCCGCGGCGGCGCGTGTCCGCCTGACGATCCCGGCCATCGAAACGGGCCGCCCGTCCGCCAGCCAGAGCATATAATCGCCGGTCGCCGCTTTGCGATCCATCGCCTCACGCGCCGGAACCGGGTCGTCCGGAACCGCCTCGGCGCAGAAAGCCAGGAGCCATTCGGTGAAGAGATCGGTGTCGGCCGCCGTGAGCGTGCGGGCACTGCCTTCAGCGCCCGGATATTGCGGCGCTCTCGGAAAGCGCATGGATGCGCTGTGCCTTCGGCTTGGTGAAGCGCTCGCCGAGTTCCCTCGCATGCTCAACAAACCACGGCGCCGTCTCGCCGGAGCCCACCACGCTGTCGGAACCTCGTTCCTGCCACCTGATCGGCGAGTTGACGGCTATGATCTCGTTTCAGGTCGCCAAGAACGAGTCCGCGGGCCGGGTCGGTTCGCAGGGCGCAAGCTCCAGGCTCGCCGAACGACCAGATCTCGACCGGCCTCTGGGGCCTTTCGCGCGCCGCCCACGCGATCAGGCCGAGGATCAGATTGTTTCTCGGCTCATCCTGCTCCAGCGCCGGCACGTGATATTGGGTGAATTCGGTGAAATCCATCAGCGCGGCCACCTAACCTACCTCGCTCCCGGCTCTTTTTAGTCCGCGCTTTTCGAGAAGCGCGCCGATCGCCGGCATTCGTCCCCGAAACGCCGTGTAGGCTTCGGCCGGGTCCATGCTGCCGCCGCTCGAATAAATATAGCGATGCAGTCTTTCGGCAGTCTCGGGATGGAAAACGTCGCCCGCCTCCTCGAAGGCGCCAAAGGCATCGGCATCCATCACCTCAGACCACAGATAGCTGTAATAGCCCGCCGCATAGCCACCCGCGAACAGATGCAGGAAATGCGGCGGCCGGTGACGCAGCACGATCCCGGCCGGCATTCCGATCCGTTTAAGCGCCTCCGTTTCGGCGGCATCGATGTCGATCGCTTCATCGGTCCGCGCGGCTTCGTGCAGCGCCAAATCGACCAACGCCGAAGCCACATATTCGACCGTGGCGAAGCCCTGATCGAATTTGCGCGCATTCAGCACCTTCTGCATCAGCGCATCGGGCATCGGCTCGCCGGTCTCGGCATGAAGCGCATAGTCTTTGAGAATTTCCGGCGTCATCGCCCAATGCTCGTAAAGCTGCGAGGGCAACTCGACGAAGTCCCGCTTGACGTTGGTCCCGGACAGTGAGGGATAGGTCACATTCGAGAGCAGGCCGTGCAGCCCATGGCCAAATTCATGAAACAAGGTCCGCACATCATCGATGCTTAGAAGCGAGGGCTCGCCCGGCGCACCCTTCACCAGATTGAGCACATTAACGATGATCGGACGCACTTCGCCATCGAGACGGTGCTGGTCGCGGAAGCTCGACATCCAGGCGCCGCCGCGCTTTGACGGCCGGGTGAAGTAATCGCCGATGAACAGCCCGACCGGCTTGCCGTCACGCCCGAAAACATCCCAGACGCGCACATCGGGATGGTAGACCGGCAGATCCTTGCGCTCCTTGAAGCTGAGGCCGAATAGCCGCCGCGCCGTCTCGAAGGCCGCATCAATCATACGGCTGAGCTCGAAATAGGGCTTCAGCTCGGCTTCGTCGAGATCGTGCTTCACTTTGCGCAGCTTCTCGGCATAGTGCCGCCAGTCCCAGGGCGCGATGGCAAAATTGCCGCCTTCGGCCGCTGCGATTTTGGCCAACTCATCCCGATCCTCCTGCGCACGGGCGCGCGCAGGTTCCCAGACGGCCAGCAGCAGCTCGTGCACGGCCTGCGGCGTCTTCGCCATGGTGTCGTCAAGGCTGAACTCAGCAAAGCTCTCATGGCCGAGCAATTCGGCTTTTTCGGCGCGGAGTTGCAGCGTTTCGGCGATGATGGCGCGGTTGTCGGTCTCGCCGCCCTTGGCGCCGCGCGCGATCCAGGCTTTGAACGCCTCCTCGCGCAGATCGCGGCGTGCGGAGAATTGCAGAAAAGGCGCGATGCTGGAGCGCGACAGGGTGACGGCATATTTGGCCTCATGGCCGCGCTCCTTCGCGGTCGCGGCCGCCGCCGAGCGGAAAAAGCCGGGCAGCCCATCCAGATCGCCCTCCTCCAGCAGCATCAGATAGCCGCTCTCATCTTCGAGCACATTCTGGGCGAATTGCGTCGAGAGCGCGGCCTGTCGCTCGGTGATTTCGGCCATGCGTTCGCGGCCCGCCTCGTTGAGCTGCGCCCCCGCGCGGATGAAGTCGCGATGTGTCTCCTCCAGCAGGCGCCGCTGCTCAGAGGTCAGACCGGATGTCTCGCGCGGCGCATAAACCGCGTCGATTTTGGCGAACAAATCCTGGTTGGTATAAATCGCCTGATAGTGAGCGGCCATGCGCGGCGTCATCTCGCGCTCAATCTCGCGGAGCGCCTCGTCGCTGTCGGTGGCAGCCAGGTTGAAGAACACCCGGTTCACCCGCTGCAAAAGACGACCGCTGCGCTCCATCGCTCCGATCACATTGTCAAAATTCGGCTGCGACGGATCGGCGATGATCGCCACGATCTCATCATTGTGCCGGGCGAAAGCGGCATCGAATGCAGGCTGGTAATGCTCCGGCTTGACCTCGCCGAAAGGCGGCATCTCATGAGGCGCCGTCCATGGCACCAGCAGCGGGTTATCCATCGTGGTCATGCAAAGTCCTTGGGTGCGGTGATGGTGTTCACGACCTGCGCGTGCCCGCGCGGTCCATAGCTGAAATCCTTTATGGGGTAGGGACAGCGGCGGCGCAATGCTCCCGCATTGTTGCACTCAAAGGCCTACCGCTGACCGCTTCGGCACATGGCTATAAAAGCACGTTGATAAGTGAGGCGCCGAAAGTGCGGAATGCCGACGGAGCTTGTTAAACTCTTGAAGGAATGCTCCAGCGTTTCGCTGAAGTCCTTTGAGGGAACTGTCTGAAAATGCCCAATGTTACCAAACCTAAAACATCTAAAGGTGAAGCTATTGATGCTCTGCTGAACGCTTTCGAAGACGCTAAGCATGTCGACAATGACGGCGTCGAATTCTGGCTTGCCCGCGAACTTGCGCCCTTGCTCGGCTACAAGCGGTGGGAGAATTTCGAAACAGCAATCGGTCGGGCTCAGGTCGCCTGTCAGAATGTGGGCGAAGATATGCAGGACCATTTTCGTGACGCCACGAAAATGGTCGAGATCGGGAGTGGGGCAAAGCGCGAACAGCAGGACTACGAGCTAACACGATTTGCCGCCTACCTCATCGCGCTTAACGGCGATCCGAATAAGCATGAGATTGCTGCGGCACAGACGTACTTCGCCGTCCAAACGCGTCGGCAGGAAATGGCGGATATGGCCGAAGGTCTGCGGCCTGCTCTTAATGAGGACGAACGCCGCGTTCTCCTTCGCGAAGAGATCAAGAAACACAATAAATCTCTCGCCCGCGCGGCGAAGGCGCACGGCGTGCAGAAGAGCGTCGAATATGCGGTCTTTCAAAATGAGGGCTATTAAAGGGCTTTATGGCGGCCTCGATAAGAGTGGCATTCAGCGCCGCAAGCAATTGGCGCCCAAGCACGACATTCTGGACCACATGCCCAGCGCCGAATTGGCCGCGAACCTATTTCGCGCGACGCAAACAGAAGAGCAGCTTGCAAAGATTCGCAAAGCTGGAGCGAGCGGTAAGGCGGTAGCGAACAAAACGCACTTTGACATTGGCAAGAAAGTCCGCAAAACGATTGCGGAAATTGGTGGCACGATGCCGGAAGATTATGCGGCCGTGGAGCACGTCAAGGAAGCCAAGAAACGTATGAAGACTGACAAGAAAAAGGCAATCGCGGAAAAGAAATAACCTTCGCCGTACGGCGAGGGTCGCCATTGCAGGCTCAATTGCCAAAGCTCATTTCCGCCGCATGGCCTTGGACAGCGCCGCACCGAACGCGCCCATGCCCGGCGACTGTTCCTTGCCGCGGGCGGGCGGACTGCTCGACTTCGGACCGCGGGCAGGCTCGTGCCGATTCCCGTCGCCCGAGGCCCGCGCTTCGCCGCCGCCATCCTTGCGCATCGACAGGCCGATGCGCTTGCGCTTCACATCGACTTCGAGCACGCGCACCTTCACCACGTCGCCGGCCTTGACCACCTCATGCGGGTCTTTGACGAAGCGGTCGGCAAGCTGAGAGACGTGAACGAGCCCATCCTGATGCACGCCGATATCGACGAAGGCGCCGAACGCCGCGACGTTGGTGACCGTACCTTCGAGAAGCATTCCGGGGCGCAGATCCACCATCTCCTCCACGCCCTCGGCGAACGTCGCCGTCTTGAATTCGGGGCGCGGGTCGCGGCCCGGCTTTTCCAGCTCGGCGATGATGTCGCGCACGGTCGGCAGGCCGAATTTTTCGTCGACGAAGACAGCCGGGATTGAGCGCTTTGAGAGCCGCGCTGTCGCCCATCAGCGCCCGCACATCGCGGCCGCAGGCGGCGACGATCTTCCGGGCCACGCCATAAGCTTCGGGATGCACGGCGGAGGCGTCCAGCGGCTCTTTGCCGTCGCGGATACGCAGGAAACCGGCGCTTTGCTCGAAGGCCTTGGGCCCGAGCCGGGAGACTTTGAGCAGCTCTTTCCTTGTCTTGAACGGGCCGTTCTGATTGCGGTGCGCGACAACCGCCTCGGCGAGCGAGGTGCCGAGCCCTGAGACGCGCGCAAGCAGCGAGGCCGACGCCGTGTTCAGATCGACGCCGACCGCATTCACCGCGTCCTCCACCACGGCATCGAGCGACTTGGCGAGGCGGCTCTGATCGACATCATGCTGATACTGGCCGACGCCGATCGATTTCGGTTCGATCTTGACCAGCTCGGCAAGCGGGTCCTGCAAGCGCCGCGCGATCGACACCGCTCCGCGCAGCGACACGTCGAGATCGGGAAACTCGGCCGCCGCCGTCGCGGAGGCGGAGTAGACCGACGCGCCCGCCTCGCTGACCACGATCTTGATCGGCTTGGGCGGCGGCATCAGCCCGATCATGTCGGAAACGAGCTTGTCGGTCTCGCGGCTCGCCGTGCCGTTGCCGATGGCGATCAGCTCGACCTTGTGCTTGCGGATCAGTCCGGCAATTTCGGCCTGCGCGCCACGCACGTCGTTCCGCGGCTGGAATGGGTAGACGGTCGCCGTGTCGACGAGTTTGCCGGTGCCGTCCACGACCGCGACTTTGACGCCCGTCCGAATGCCCGGATCGAGGCCCATGGTCGGGCGCGAACCGGCCGGCGCAGCGAGCAGCAGATCCTTCAGATTGCGCGCGAAAACGTGGATCGCCTCTTCCTCGGCGCGCTCGCGCATGTCGGTCATCAGATCGAGCGACAGGCTGAGCGAAAGCTTCACCTTCCAGGCCCAGCGCGCCACATCCATCAGCCAGGCATCCGCTGCGCCGCGCTTCGGCTGAATATCGTAAGTTCCGGCGATGATCCGCTCGACCGGCTTGACGGCGGAAGTGTCCTCCGCATCGACATCGAGATCGAGCGAGATCACCTCCTCATTGCGCGCGCGCAGCATGGCGAGCGCCCGGTGGCTCGGGATATCCTTCCAATTCTCGGCGTGATTGAAATAGTCGGCGAATTTGGCGCCCTCCTCCTCCTTGCCTTTCTGCACTTTCGCGGTCAGCACGGCGCGGGCCTTCATGTGAGCCGCGCAGCTTGCCGACCAGATCGGCATTTTCCGCAAATGTCTCAGTCAGAATGTCGCGCGCGCCGTCGAGCGCGGCTTTCGTATCGGCCACCTCTTCGGTAAGGAACTGCGTGGCGAATTCAGCCGGATCGAGCTTGCGATTTTCCAGGATTGCGTCCGCGAGCGGCTGCAGGCCCTTCTCGCGGGCGATCTGCGCGCGGGTGCGGCGCTTCGGCTTATAGGGCAGATAGAGGTCTTCGAGCTCGGCCTTGGTCCCGACGCCGGCGATTTTCGCGGCCAGCTCATCGGTCAGCTTGCCTTGCGAGGAAATGCTGTCGAGCACCGTCTTGCGCCGCGCCTCCAGCTCGCGCAGATAGCCGAGCCGCTCCTCCAATTCGCGAAGCTGGCCATCGTCGAGGCCGCCAGTCGCCTCCTTGCGGTAGCGCGCGACGAACGGCACGGTCGCACCCTCATCGAGCAGCGCGACGGCGGCGGTCACCTGCTGCGGCTTGGCGTTGATTTCGGCGGCGATGAGCTGTGCGATGCGTGTCTGAACGTCCGACATTCCGGCTCCAGGAATCAAATGACCAACCGGCGGAGGATAGGCACGCGCAGCCCCTTTGCCAAGCGGCGCCGGCCCCGGCATAGCTCTTCTTCCGAATGCGCAAATCGGGTGCGGCGATCATCACTGCCGTTCGCGAAGAGGGAACCCCAGGAACGGCGCGGTTGCCGGCATTGCTTTCGCCCCGCCATTCGCTTAAGGTGCGGGCATGCCAGGCACCTGCGCAAGCACCCATAGCTCAGCTGGATAGAGCGTTGCCCTCCGAAGGCAGAGGTCACAGGTTCGAATCCTGTTGGGTGCGCCACTATAAGTCTTTGAATTATAAGGCTTTTCCCTACCTTACTAGCCAGTCAGAGCTACAACAGCACCCTTGGGCCAAGCTCACTAAGCGAACAAGCGCTCGCTTATCGGCGGGCGATCAGGGCCTAGCTCTAGTACTTCTTAGGCACCACGTAGAATGTATTTCCAGAGTAAGGATTACCCGCGCCGTAAGGATTATTTATGCTGTCGGGTGAATATTCGCTGCCATATCGGCCATAGGGGTTCGAAACTGAATTCGGATCGTATTTATTCGTGCTTAAATTACCTCTGTAATCTCCATTTTGGTCAAAAATTTGTGGCGGATTAGTTGCGTAAGGATTAGTCCACGACTTGTCGCTATAGGGACTCCCATATTGGCTATATGGGTTCATCAATCCATCGGGTTTGTATGGACTTCCCGCGCCATAGGGATTATTGAGGCAATTGTTATCGTATGGACAAAGTGCGTAAGCGCGGCTCATACAAAGAACGCTTATAATCAACGCCATACAAATTCTAAGCATTATCATCCCCCAATATCTATATATTTCTAATCACCCTCTATCGCTAGCAGGCTGAATTAACATCTGCAAGCGCGCACACACTTCCTAAGTAGCTTTCCGCTGTTCATCTGATTCGAGGCGGTTACTATTACCATTACCTTCGAGCGGGCGAATTCGTCTCAATCATCGCGATACCACTCATCCCTGGTGCGGCCACGTGCAGGGCGCGGGCCATAGCGGTTTGGGAGGGCTGAATGGCGCCGGTGCACTGGCTGGGCAGGCACAAGGCGCGCAACTCTTTCTGACAGTGCCCGCCACGCCTTTTTTCCAACACACAATAGAAAGATCCCTTCCGACTTCCTAAAATGGAGTTTCTTCGATGCGTGTCTGTCTCCGCCGCCCGCTCGTGAGAATCTTTTCATTAGCGTTCTTCATCATTGCAGGCGCGGTTGCGCAGGCTCAGCAACCGAAGCTGGAAATGCACCGTACCGGTGTAACCGCTGACGATGGTTCGGGATGGCATCTGGCTGTTTCGACCAAAGGCTCCTTCTCGATCCGTATGCCGATTCCGTTCAACGATTTTACGACCTACGACGCGGGCAGCAGTGAAGTGACCCACGTCATCGGCGGCAAGAGCTCTGAGGGGATCAAGTTTAGCGCCGTTGAAACGTCAGAAACAGCAAAGACACCTGCCGACGTCGGGGCGATTCCCAAGTCTTTCTCGTCGAACCCAGCCAACAAGGTGCTTGATGTAAGCCACCAGTCCAAAGACGGCGTTGAAACGCTGTCCTTTTCTGTCAAGAACTCGGCATCGGCCGCGCACTTTCGCTACATTAGAATGAAAGGAACGCTTTACATTCTATCCATCGAATTTCCCAATGCATATCGCGAGATTGTGGCGACGGTGAAGGATAAATTCTTTGGATCCTTCAAGCTCAAGACGAAATCCTAGTGGAGCTTTTGAATTTGACATTTGAGTCCCACCTGTCGCACCGCGTGTCTTGAACCGCCGCGTTCGCCTCTTATGCGCCGTTGGCGTCCCGCCAGAGCGCCGCGCCGCCTTGCCAAATCAGACCCAGCGAGATGAGGAACACCAGCACATAGATAATCTTATAGAAGAATTTGACCGGCGTTACGCGCACCAGCCAGATGCCGGCAAAATTGGCCGCGACGGCGAGCGGCATCAGCGCGAGCGACACGAGAAGGCCGTGGCGGGTGAAATTGCCGAGCGCGAGATAAGGCACGACCTTCAGCCAATTCACGGCCGCGAAGAAAATCGTCCATGTGCCGACGAGTGTCAGCTTGGGCAATTGTTGCGGCAGCACATAGATCTGGAAAGGCGGTCCGCCAGCGTTCGCGAAAGCCGAGGTGAAGCCTGAGACCGCGCCCCAGAACACGCCGCTTGGCGCAGGCGGTGTCGACTGCTGGAGCTTCCGGCCAAGCCAGAGATTGAGCACGAAGGAAAGACCAATGGCGCCAACGATCATCCGAACGATCGCCTCCGGGACGAGGGCGGCGAGAAACCACGCCATCCCGACGCCGAGCGCGGCGCCCGGCAGCATCAGCCTCAGATTCCGCGCGCTCCAATCACGGCGATAGACCCAGACGGAAATCACGTCCTGAACGATGAGAATGGGCAGCAACAGCGCCGCGGCTTCGAACGGCGGCAGCACCAGCGCGACAAGCGGCGTGGCGATCGTGCCGAAACCGGCAAATCCGCCTTTGGACAGGCCAAGCGCGATGACGGCCGGAACGACGGCGGCAAGGAAATAGGGGTCGGTGAGCAAGCGTCTAAGTTCCTGGCAGGGCAGGCCGGCCTTCACTGCCGCTCGTGCGGGCAGCAGGCGGCGCGGCGCTCAGGCGCAGGAATTCAGCAGTCGGCGTCCGTTGAAGAAGCGCCCCCATCCGCCTTCCGTCAGATTTTTCCATAGAGGTCCCAATCCTTGCGCAGCCGGCAGAGGATAGAGACCTGGCGTTCAGGGTTCAAGGGACGGTTCGCCGGCCAGGTCCAATTGCGGCGAGGCAGGAAAGCGCGTTTTCTCCGCATCACTTGACCGGCGCGGCCATCGTCTGGAATACGGCCTCCCGTCGAGGCGGCACCAGATCGCATTCGTCTCCACCCGGCTTTCCGACTATAATTGTAAAGCATCGGACAATTTTCGGTGGGGGAAGCTCATGGCATCGTGGTACGTCGCAATCATTGGCTTGGTCGTATTGCTCGCGGTCAGCGGCTTTCGCATCGCTCAGGAATATCAGCGCGGCGTCGTCTTCCGTCTCGGCCGTCTTTCCTCGGTAAAGGGCCCTGGTCTTTATTGGATCATCCCGCTCATCGACTGGCAGCGACGGGTCGACATCCGCACCGTCACGGAGGAGGTCGAACAGCAGGAAACGATCACCAAGGACAGCGTGACCGTCAAGGTCAACGCCGTGCTTTGGTACCGGATCATCGATCCAGCCAAGGCGATCGTCGCCATCGAAAATTTTCGCGCCGCCGTCTATCAAATCGCGCTCACCAGCCTGCGCAACATTATCGGCCAGCATGTGCTCGATGAAGTCCTGAAGGAGCGGAATAAGATCAACGAAACGCTTCAAAGGATCGTCGACGAAACGACCATTAGCTGGGGCATCAAGGTCGAGCTGGTGGAAATGAAGGACGTCGAGATCCCCGAGGCGATGCAGCGCGCCATGGCAAAGGAGGCCGAGGCGGTCCGTGAGAAGCGGGCCCGGCTGGTCAAGGCCTCGGCGGAATCGGAGGCGGCGCAGCAGCTCTCGCTCGCGGCGCAGCAGATGATGGTCAACCCCGCGGCACTGGAGTTGCGCCGGATGCAGATGGTCACCGAAATCGGCGCGGAAAATAACACGAGCACCATCATTCTGATGCCGGCCGAGATGGTTTCAATGGCGGGTAAGGTTATCGGACTGGCCGGCGACAAGACCGGTGGCTGATACGCCGGGACGCGCCGCATCCGGACAATGGCAAATTTAGCTGTGTAATGCGCTCGCCGCCGCATTACACGCTTCAGCGAAATCGCCAATTCGCTGCCTTCGTTCGAAGCGGCTTTGGCCCATCGGCCTTGCCGCGAACAAGGGCTCCTTTCATGAGAGGGCCGCCGGGATCGAGGGTCGCTTTCCCGCGCCGGATCTCAAAGATCACATGGGATCTCGCAAGATGCCGAATCAGCAGCGCACCGATAAATCGCTGCGCTGCGTCCGGAACAATTCCGGCTGCTGCCGTCCCTTGCGACCCTGTTTTAAAACAGCTTGCCGCCATCCGGGACCGGTCGTGTCGGGCCGATCAGCACGACCTCGCCATTCTCATCGGGGAAGCCGAGCGTGAGCACCTCCGACATGAATTTGCCGATCTGGCGCGGGGGGAAATTGACCACGGCCGCGACCTGCCGGCCCTTGAGCGAGTCCAGCGTGTAGTGCTTTGTGATCTGCGCCGAGCTCTTCTTGACGCCGATCTCAGGCCCGAAGTCGATCCAGACCTTGAAAGCCGGCTTGCGAGCCTCCGGAAAGGGCTGGGCATCGACGATGGTGCCGACGCGAATGTCGACAGCCTCGAAATCGGCATAGCCGATGATGGCGCCCGGCTTCGTCTCCGTCATCGTTTCGACCACCACCTAGATCGCCGGCGCCGGGCCTGGACCCGGCGCTTCCGTTCGACTGACCGGGAGCGGGCGATTCCAGCCCCGTGGTTTGATCATCCGGCTGCGCTTCGCCGCTGGGCGTTGTTGTCCTCGAAGGGATGAGGCTGGCGCAGAACCGCATGGCCGCGGCGCCGAAATCGTCGACGCGCTGCAGGAAGCGCTCGCCGCGCCGCAAGCGGCCGTCGAGCGCCGCCATGGTCCGGGCGAGGCCCGGATCGTCGTCGTCGAGCCAGATCTCGAAGACCCGGCCATAAAGGGCCATCAGGCCGGGAATGCGAAGTGCGCCGCGCGAGCCTTCGGCGTCGATACCGGCGGCCGCCAGCATCCAATAGAGCGAGCGCGCGGCAACGCCGAGCTGAGGCAGGCTCTCGCCGGGATGAAATCGCAAATCGTCCCGAATCCGCGCCAGTCCGGCCTTGTAAGGCTGCATCAGCTCGAAGCGCGTCATCAGCACGTCGAATAGCCGGTCCCTCATGGCAAGGTCCGTATCCGCGGGATTGGCCTTGGCGAGCACGGCGTCGTCGATCAGGCGCGTATAGGCGGCAAGAATATCGGACTTCGAGGAGAAGTCCTTGCGGAACTCGGTCAGGCTGACGCCGGCCTGCCGCGCGATCTTGTCGAGGCTCAGACCGCGCCAGCCTTCGGTCGCAGCAAGCCGCAGCGCGGCATCGATGATTTTTCCGCGGGTCGTTGTCAGATCCAGCATGGCTCGCTCCTTGGCTGAGAGTGCGGATCACGTCGCAAAACACTTAATGGCTTATGCGCCTAAGTGGAAGGCCCGAGCGACCGAAAGCCGCCGCCCAGTTCACGATGCCGCCCGAACCTCGTCATCAGCGCCTCAAGGCGCTTGTCGAAGATGCCGCGTTCGCGCAGATGGCGGACGGTATTGACGACGTAGTCGATGTTCCTGCCCGAGCGGCCGCGGCCGCGCCGGACCAGCCATTCCTGCTTCTCAAGCGGCAGATCGCCGGCATATTGGCGGTGCGTGCGGTTGACAATATAGCTAAGCGCGCGGACGTCCTCATGCGGATGCCCGATCAGCGCCACGCGGCGCCAGCTCGGGCGGTAGACATTGTTCGTCAGCTCGCGGCGGCGCAAATAGTTGAGCGTCGGCCGAGCGTGTCTGCCCGGAACGTGGAAGGCGATGCCCTCGCATATCCCGCCGGCGTCGAGGCCCAGGACCAGGCCGGGTCGAAATGGCGTGCCGCGATGCACATGCGAATAAAGGCAAAGCGCGCGGTGAGCCCCGTGCAAAATGGCGTGGGCGGATCGGTCGTAGGCAAACCCCGGCCGCCACATCAGCGAGCCATAGGCGAACACCCAAAGTCCATCGTCCTTGCTCACGCCGTCTTCTTCCCGGCGGACGCGGCCCCGTGGGGACGGCCGAAATCGGGAGCGGAGCGTTTCCTGGCCGGCCTCGATGATGCCGCGGCGGATTTCCCGCGTGCGCGTAAACAGCTCGAACAGCGCATCGCCGTCGCCCCAGCGTATGGCGCGCTGAAGTGCGGTCAGATCCTCGACGAAGCGGCCGAGCATTTCGAGCACGGCATCCTTATTGTTGAGAAAGACATCGCGCCACATGGTCGGGTCGGACGCCGCGATGCGCGTGAAATCGCGAAAGCCGCCGGCGGAGAATTTGATGACTTCCTTTGCCGTCACCTTTTCCAGATCGGAAGCCGTGCCGACGATATTGTAGGCGATCAGATGCGGCACATGGCTGGTGATGGCAAGCACCAGATCATGATGCTCCGGCGTCATGACCTCGACCATCGAGCCGCAGTCCTCCCAGAACCGCGTCAGTCTGGCGACGGCTTCGGGCGAAGCATCCGGCGGCGGCGTCAGGATGCACCAGCGCCCGTCGAACAGCTCGGCGAAACCGGATTCCGGGCCGGAATACTCCGTGCCGGCGATCGGATGGCCGGGAATGAAATGCACGCCTTCAGGGATATGCGGGCCGACGTCACGGACGACGGCGCTCTTGACCGAGCCAGCATCGGTCACGATAGCGCCGTCTCTGAGTGCCGGATGGATTGCCGTCGCGATGGCGCCAAAAGCGCCGACCGGCGTGCACAGCATGACGAGATCGGCGCCGGCAACGGCCTTGGCTGGATCGGCGAAGACGGCATCGCACAGCTTCAGGCGTTCGGCTGTGTGCAAAGTCGCCTCGGACTTTGCATTGCCGGTGATGCGCTTGGCCAGCTTGCCGCGCCGGATCGCATGGGCGAGCGACGACCCGATAAGCCCGAGCCCGATCAGCGCCACATGCTCGAATTGCGCGCTAGCCACGGGCGAGGCGCTCCCTTGGCGAAATCGCGTAGCGCATCGACGACGGCGCGGTTTTCCTCGGCGAGCCCGACCGTGAGGCGCAACCCTTGCGGAATCCCATAATTTTCAAGGCGCCGGAGAATAATGCGCCGGCTCGCCAGAAATTCGTCGGCGTCGGCGGCCGTCCGGCCTTTCTCATCCGCAAAATGCACCAGCAGAAAGTTCGCCGCGCTCTCGGTCACCGTAAAACCAAGCGCCCGGATCTCGCGCGCCAGCCAATCCAGCGATTCGGCGTTGTGCGCCTTGGCACGCTCGATATGCTCCTGGTCGTCGAGCGCCGCCACGGCCGCTGCCATGCTGGGACCGGCGAGATTGAACGGCCCGCGAATCTGGTTGAGGACGGCCGCGATTTCCGTGGGGCAATAGACCCAGCCAACCCGCGCGCTGGCAAGGCCGTAGATCTTCGAAAAGGTCCGCGTCATCACAGTATTTGGCGTGGTCGCGACAAGCTCGATCCCGGCTTCATAGTCATTGCGGTTGACATATTCGGCATAGGCGCCGTCGAGGACCAAGAGGACATTTTCGGGCAAGCAGCGGCGCAACCTGCGGATCTCGTCGAAGCGCGAGATAGGTGCCAGTCGGGTTGTTCGGATTGGCGATGAATACGGCCCGCGTGCGTGGCGTCACGCGCTGCAGGATCGCATCGACATCGGTCGCGGAAATCCCGCTCCGGCGCGACGACCGGCTTCGCCCCGGCCGCCAGAATGACAATCTTGTATACAAGAAAGCCGTGCTCGGTGAAAATCGCCTCGTCGCCCGGTCCCAGATAGCCCTGCGCCAGCAGATGGAACAGCTCATCCGAGCCGCAACCGCAGACGATATGATCGGGGTTCAGCCCGTAAAACCGGCCGAGCGCCAGACGCAGCGCCGTTGCCGACCCATCCGGATAGCGATCGAGATGGTCGGCTGCTTCCTTGAATGCCGCCAAAGCCTTCGAACTCGGCCCAAGCGGCGTTTCATTCGAGGATAGCTTCATGACCGGCCCGGTCCCCGGCAGCTTGCTGCGGCCGGGGACATAGGGGTTGATCTCGAACACCCCTGGTCTCGGCTGCGGCCGTTGGGCGAGCGACACTTTGATCTCCTTAACCCTTGCGCGCTAGGCTCCTATAAAGGACCGCGCGCGACAGCGGGAACTCATAGGATCGGATGCGCCAGATTGCAAAGAAAAGATTGACTTTGACGGCTGACTCCCTAGCTAACGCCCAGGCGCTGCACGAAAACTGGGCAGCCTGCCGCACCACGCCGGACCCGCGCGAAGCCGATGGCACCGGATATCGATAGGGGGCTTCAGTGTATATGGCGCAGATAGCCAAGGCGCAAAGCGGGATTGCCGAATTTTCCGCGGATGAGCCGCTCCCATTGGATAGCGGCGCCACGCTCGCACCCTACAACATCGCCTATCAGACCTACGGCACGCTCAATGCGGATAGGTCCAACGTCATCCTCATCTGCCACGCGCTGACCGGCGATCAATATGTGCTGGGCCCTCACCCGGTCACGCATAAGCCCGGCTGGTGGGAGACGGTCATCGGGCCAGGCAAGCCGGTGGACACGGACCGCTATTTCGTCATCTGCCCGAATGTCCTCGGCGCCTGTATGGGCTCGACCGGGCCGGCGTCGCTCAATCCGCTGACTGGCAAGCCCTACGGCCTCGATTTTCCGGTGATCACCATCGGCGATATGGTCCGCGCCCAGGCAAGGCTGATCGAGCGGCTCGGCATTCGCGACCTGTTCTGCGTGATCGGCGGCTCGATGGGCGGCATGCAGGTGCTGGAATGGGCGGCAAGCTATGGCGAGAAAGTCTTCTCCGCCGTGCCTATCGCGACCGCGCCGCGCCATTCTTCGCAGAATATCGCCTTCCACGAGGTCGGCCGCCAGGCGGTGATGGCCGATCCGGACTGGCGGCACGGGCGCTATCTCGATGAGGGCGTGGCGCCGCGCAAGGGGCTTTCGGTCGCCCGCATGGCCGCGCACATCACCTACCTGTCGTCCAAGGCGCTGCACGAGAAATTCGGCCGCAAGCTGCAGGACCGCGACGCGCTGACTTTCGGCTTCGACGCCGATTTCCAGGTCGAGAGCTATCTGCGCCATCAGGGCTCGACCTTCGTCGACCGGTTCGACGCCAATTCCTATCTCTACATCACGCGGGCGATGGACTATTTCGATCTCGCGGCCGATCATGGCGGCACGCTCGCCAAGGCGTTCCAGGGGGTGAAGACGCGCTTCTGCGTGATTTCCTTCACCAGCGACTGGCTCTATCCCACACGCGACAGCCGGGAGATCGTGCGCGCGCTCAATTCGGTCGCTGCCAATGTTAGCTTCGTCGAGATCGAATCCGACAAGGGCCATGACGCTTTTCTGCTGCACGAGCCGGAGCTGTTCGACGCCATTTCCGGCTTCCTGAACGCGGCCGCCGATGCGCCGCGGACTGGTTCCGCCCCGCCAAAAAGCCCTGGCGAGTGCTTAACCCCGTGCGCGCGCTCAAAGAGACGCCGACAATTCCGGCCCGCGTCGATCATCTGCTGATCGCGGAAATGGTGGAGCGCGGCGCCCGCGTCATCGATATCGGCTGCGGCCAGGGCGAGCTTTTATCGCTGCTCGAAATGGAGCGCGATGTCGACGGCCGCGGCATCGAGCTGAGCCAGTCCAACGTCAATCTCTGCGTGGCGCGCGGCCTTTCGGTGATCCAGGGCGACGCCGACCGCGATCTCGTGCATTACCCCGACCGGAGCTTCGATTACGCCATCCTCAGCCAGACTCTGCAGGCGACACATCACCCGCGGGATGTTCTGGAGCAGCTCTTGCGGATCGGGCGCCACGCCATCGTCTCGTTCCCGAATTTCGGCCACTGGCGCATCCGGCTGCAATTCCTCATCCACGGCCGGATGCCGGTGACGCCGAGCCTGCCCGAGCCCTGGCATGAGACGCAGAACATCCATCACTGCACGATCAAGGACTTCCTGGAGCTGTGCGAGGCGGTGCACGCCAAGGTCGAGCGCTCCGTCGCGCTCAACGCCTACGGCCAACGCATGGGGATCAACCTCCCGCTCGTCTGGCACAATCTCATCGGCGAGCAGGCGGTGTTTCTGCTGACGCGGGATGGTTGAGGATCTCGCATCAAGACAGCGCTAATCAACCCCTCGGAAAACCTCTTAAGCTTATCGTAATCCTCCTTTCCGACAACTCGGCCCAATGTTTCTGCTGAAATACAGTATATCAGCATGACGTTGCCAACGTTATTTCGGGCATCGAACCCTGTTGTTTTCCGATCCAGCGTGGCCGATAGACACTAGACTCACAACTACGCCTAAGTCACATATTACACGACTATTTTATGTTTAATCACATCTGTTGGGTTACCCGGCATTTTAGCGCATGGTGCGCGATAAGGTGATTTGGAGATTATAATGTCACGGGCCACGGAAACGACGCCATGCAATGAGCAGTCGTTGTATGAATGGCTTATAGGCGTGATACGAAATTTTCTAAAACAAGTCGCCGCAATTCAGTCGACATTTCTTTATATTCGACTGTTTTTTTGGTCTTGTACGATAATTATCTCATTTTCACCATTTTTATTTGTTGAAACCAAAGAAGGATCTGATTTAAATATAAATTTTAATCACTTTTACCACGCACACTATCAAGGAATACTTGAGGTATTTGTTGTGACAATTGCCACATCGATGTTTGATGTGATGGCAATGACAATATTACTTGCAAGTCAGGATAGTATAATTGCCATACGCTCAACTGTTATATTTGGAGCATTGACAATATTATTGATATTTGTTGGGTTTTCTCTAGGATATTCCATAATGACACCTTCTGCGGCACAGTTACATTGGGCATTTCTGAATATTTCTGCAGTGCTGTGTTTAGTTGCGACGGCCTTTGTCGCGGTGCTGTCAAACGAGTATAAGCCGAAGAAGAAAAATTCAAAAAGATGAGCCTGAGGGAAAGGCAATGTGGAGTACAGAGTTAACTGTTGCTGTGGTTATAAGCGTAATTGTTGCTTTGGCTGTTGGCGTCGGAGCATATCTCTTAATAGTAAAAAAGCGCCTTGAGAAAAGCCGAGCCGCCGCCCTTCTCAAAGTCGGCAAAGAGGAGCCCACCCTCGACCTAGAAGCTCTTTCAGCAATTGAGATGGCGATATATACTTCGGAAGTATTTTGGCAGGACGCAACTGGCTTGATTCAAAAACGCGTCTTTAAGGAATTAGATTTCCTGGCTCAGAGCGTGGAACGTTTTAACCGGTCATTATCAGCTATCCCTACAACCGTCGACAACAGAGTTCCACCCGCGGTTGCAATGGTATCAAGTGCCTTAGAAGATAGCGCGGCTTCCTTTCGACAAGCCTCAGTCACATTTTCCAAAGCAGCAGAGAATATTGCCACATACGGTGTCAGCTATTCTCAACATATGGGAGAACTCAGAAACGCAATAACTCAATTCGCGCGCAAGCAGGGTGAATTCGATGAAAAATGGGCCTTGGTTCTCGACGAAAGATTGGTTGCGGAGCGAGAGGTGATCGAAGGCATATTCCAAAAGCAGAAAGAGCTTGAAGACCGATTGGAGGCGGTCTTTGCAAAACGTCTGGAAGCCGAACAAAATCTGATACGCTCAATAAACGAGAAAGCTATTGCAATCAGGAATGGCCGAGTAATTTTGGGCTAAACCGATCAATGAACGGCGGCTCAGCGTACGGCTGCAAGCAAAACGAAAATGCTCACAGCGCAGATTGCCACTTGAGCTTCTCTGTACGGCTGCGAGCTAAGCCCGTCCCGGCCGCACGAAATGGTGCAGATAGCGGACATGGATCAGCACATCCATGACGCTGGCGAAGAACAGGATCACGAAAACCGAGGTCCAGGCGAGCGGCACGAAGAACAGCTCGATGCTGGTCACGACCAGCAGCAGGATCGAGCCGTAGAGGTCATATTGGCTGCCGCTGAAATTGCGCTCCAACCCGTAGCGCACGATCCGGCTCATTTCGAGATAGAGCGCGATCAGGATGGCGAAGGTGATGATCGCGCCATAGGTGATCACGAAGCTCGGCCCGCTTGCCCCGATCAGCCCACCGACGTCGAAAACAACAAGCTCGTGACTCAAGAAGCTCTCAAGGCCGCCGGCAGACGCCGCCTCGCCGCCATAGACATGAAGCCCGGCGATGATGTGATAAAGGAGCCATGCTCCCATGAGCCATGTAAACATCGCTGTCCCCCTGAACGGTGCGTGACGTGAGCCTTTTTCTGTTCGCAAAAAAGCGCAAGGCGCGAGCGGCGCGCAGCCGGTCCTATCTACAGCTTTTTGGGGTCGAGGCACGGTGGCGAGCGCGCGCAAAGCCAAACCGCCAGCGGGGAGGCTGACGGTTTGTCAGATCGATCGAACGATGTTGGTGTCAGATCGTAGTGGCCAGCCTGCGTCGCGACAGCGCGACGCCGCCTGCCCGCACGCCGTCAGCCGGTCGCGGCTTCCGGCTCCGGCTGCTTGATCTCCTTGCCGGTCGCCTGATCGACGACCTTCATCGACAGCCGGACCTTGCCGCGGTCGTCAAAGCCGAGGAGCTTGACGTAAACCTCCTGGCCTTCCTTGACCACGTCCTTGACCTGCTTGACACGCTCGGGCGCGAGCTGGGAGACGTGGACAAGGCCGTCCTTGGAGCCGAAGAAGTTCACGAAGGCGCCGAACTCGACGATCTTGACCACCTTGCCCTTGTAGACTTGGCCGACCTCGGGCTCGGTGGCGATCATCCTGATCCGGTCGAGCGCGGCTTCGATCGACTTCGGATTCGAGGCGGCGACCTTCACCGTGCCGTCGTCGCTGATGTCGATCTTGGCGCCGCTCTCCTCGACGATGCCGCGAATCACCGAACCGCCGGAGCCGATCACTTCGCGGATCTTATCCGTCGGAATGGTGATCACCTCGATGCGCGGCGCGTATTCGCCGAGCTCGGAGCGCGCGGTGCCGAGCGCCTTGCCCATCTCGCCGAGAATGTGCATCCGCCCTTCCCGCGCCTGATCCAGTGCGATCTTCATGATCTCGGCGGTGATGCCGGTGATCTTGATGTCCATCTGCAGCGAGGTGACACCCTCGGAGGTGCCGGCCACCTTGAAGTCCATATCGCCGAGATGGTCCTCGTCGCCGAGAATATCGGAGAGCACGGCGAAATCCTCGCCCTCCTTGATCAGCCCCATGGCGATGCCCGCGACCGGACGCTTCAGCGGCACGCCGGCATCCATCAGAGCCAGCGAGGAGCCGCAGACCGTGGCCATGGACGAGGAGCCGTTCGAACTCGGTGATTTCCGAGACAACGCGCAGCGTATAGGGGAACTGCTCGGTTTCGGGCAGAACGGGATGAACCGCCCGCCAGGCGAGCTTGCCATGGCCGATCTCGCGCCGGCCCGGCGAGCCCATGCGGCCGGTTTCGCCGACCGAATAGGGCGGGAAATTATAATGCAGCAGGAAGTTTTCCTTATAGGTGCCTTCCAGCGCGTCGATCCATTGCTCGTCTTCGCCGGTGCCGAGCGTCGCCACGCAAAGCGCCTGGGTTTCGCCGCGGGTAAAGAGCGCCGAGCCGTGGGTGCGGGGCATAACGCCGACTTCGCAGACGATCGGGCGGACGGTCTTCAGATCGCGCCCGTCGATGCGCTTGCCGGTCTTCAGAATACTGCCGCGCACGATGGCTTTCTCGAGCGACTTGAAGGCGCCCCCGACTTCGGCGGCAACTGCCGGAGCGCCGTCTTCCGACACCAGCTCCTCGGCAACCTTGGCCTTGACCTCGGCGACCTTCTCCTGCCGCTCGGCCTTGCCGGCGATCTGATAGGCTTTCTTCAGCTCCTTCTCGGCGATCTTCTTAACCTTGCCTTCAACCTCGCTCGCTTCCTTCTCTTTGATGTCCCAAGGATCCTTGGCGGCGTGCTCGGCGAGGCGGATGATCGCGTCGATCACCGGCTGAAAGCTTTCATGGCCGAACATCACGGCCCCGAGCATGATCTCCTCGGACAGCTCCTTCGCCTCCGATTCGACCATCAGCACGGCGTCGGCCGTGCCGGCGACGACGAGTTCGAGCGCGCTGGTCTTGATCTGGTCGATGGTCGGGATTCAGCACATATTGGCCGTCGATATAGCCAACCTTGGCCCCGCCGATCGGGCCCATGAAGGGAACGCCGGAAAGCGTCAGCGCCGCCGAGGCCGCGACCAAGGCCACGACGTCGGGATCGTTCTCCAGATCATGCGAAAGCACCGTGACGATCACCTGGACTTCATTCTTGAAGCCCTCGATGAAGAGTGGACGAATTGGCCGGTCGATCAGGCGCGAGGTCAGCGTCTCCTTTTCGCTGGGACGGCCTTCGCGCTTGAAGAATCCGCCGGGAATCTTGCCGGCGGCGTAGGTCTTTTCCTGATAATTGACAGTGAGTGGGAAGAAATCCTGGCCCGGCTTGGCCTCCTTTTCGGCAACGGCGGTCGCCAGAACGGATGTCTCGCCATATTGGACGAGCACGGCTCCCAGCGCCTGACGAGCAATGCGACCCGTTTCAAATTTCAGCGGACGGCCGCCCCAAGTGATTTCTTCGCGGTGTATGTCGAACATTCGTGCAATTCCGATATTTTCATCTCCGGCGCAGGATTGCGCCTCGACTTTGTTTCATTCTCTATTCGCGCCATTAGCCTTATCCGAAAATGCCGCCGGAGAACAGGGTTGACTGCTGCTCCCCAGGCTGAGCCGGAGAGACGGCTTTGCGATCGGCTGACCGCCGCGCCCCATCGCTGCCCTCGTAGCCGCAAATCGGCCGCCAGCGTGACGATGGGCCTCGTCGGCAATGCGCATGATGGCCAGACAGCGCTTAACGGCGGATACCAAGACGCTCGATCAGCTTGCGATAGCGCTTCTCGTCTTTGCCCTTCACATAATCGAGCAGACTGCGGCGCAGGCTGACGAGTTTCAGAAGGCCACGGCGGGAATGGTTATCCTTCTTATGGGTTTTGAAGTGCTCGGTAAGATTGGTGATCCGTTCGGTAAGGACCGCCACCTGCACTTCGGGCGAGCCAGTATCGCCATCCTTGGTCGCAAATTCCGTAATGAGCGCCTGCTTGCGCTCCGCGGTAATCGACATCGAGATCTCCTCAGATTGCCTAATGCCTCATCGGACCGGGATGTTGAAGACTCGCGAGGGCTTCAACTCACCCTGTTGAACCTCGCCGAGCGCGATCAGCGTTCCGCGCGAAGTCGCATAGATAAGGCCGTGGTGAATAGGGGCGTCCCGGCCACGAATGATGATCGGCTTGCCCCTTTTGAGTTGCGCCGCGTCGGGCCCGCTGACGGCCAGCGCCGGGATGCCGTCCAGCGCGGTCTCAACAGGCCGAAGCACTCCAAAGAGCGCCTCGCGGCCGGCGTCACTATTGCTCAATTCCTCAAGCCTTTCCAGCGAAATTGCTTCCCCCGCCTCATACGGCCCGACCCGGGTGCGGCGCAGTTCCGCGACATGGCCGAGGCAGCCGAGAACGCGGCCGAGATCGCGGGCGATGGCGCGAACATAAGTGCCCTTGCCGCATTCCGCCGTGAATAGACAGCTGTCCGGCGAGGGGATGTCGGCGATCTCCAGCCGCGCCACTTCCACCGGGCGGGCCTGAAGCTCGAATGCCTCCCCGTCTCGAGCGAGATCATAGGCACGCTCGCCTTCGATCTTGATCGCCGAAAAGCGCGGCGGGACCTGCATGATCTGGCCGCGAAAGGCTGGCAAAGCCGCCTCGATCGCCGCGCGCGTCGGGCGCATCCTCGCTCTGGGTCACCGGCTCGCCCTCGGCGTCGTCGGTGTTGGTCTCGATACCCCATCGCACGAGAAACTGATATTGCTTCGTCCCCTCAACCACATGCTGAATGGTTTTCGTCGCCTCCCCAAACGCAATCGGCAGAATGCCGGTCGCCAGCGGATCGAGCGTCCCAGCGTGGCCCGCTTTGGCGGCATCGAAAAGCCGCTTCACCTTGTTCAGCGCATGGGTCGAGGTGATCGATCGCGGCTTGTCGAGAACCAGCCAGCCATGAACGGGGGTGCCTCTACGACGGGCCATCAATACGCTCCGGAAAGAAGGGATTAATCGAGATCGCGCCTGACTTCCGGCGAGCGCAGGATCGCGTCGACGCGCTGCGCCTTCTCGTAAGTCTCATCGATCTCAAAAGACAAAGTCGGCACGTATTTCAAATCGATGCGCTTGGCAAGCTCGCCGCGCAGGTACCGTTGGTGACGCAGCAGCGCCGCCTTAGCGCCTCCGCATTATCACTGCCGAAGGGCAGAGCATAGACCGTCGCATTGCGCAGATCGGGGCTAACCCGCACCTCGGTGATGGTGACGTTGTGGCCATCGAACGCCGGGTCGGCGATTTCCGACCGCATCAGCATATCGGCGAAAGCGTGTCGGATGATCTCGCCGACGCGGAGCTGGCGCTGTGTCGGGCCCTTCTGGCCTTGTTGCCGTCTCATCTCATTCCCGCCCTGAATACGGAGCTGCCATCGAGGCGATTCGAACGCGCTCTTCAAGCCGGTTCACCTCAGCATGCCCTGCCTAGCAGCGTAGGCGGCAAAGGCAAAGGCGGCCGCGCTCACGATAGCGGCGCTGAGCGCCTGTTGCGCGTGGCCGTCAGGCGGACTCCGTCCGCGATCTCCGTCGAACCGCGCCAGGCCATAATATGCCGCCTGCACCAGAAGCCCGCCTCCGAGAAGCAACACGGCGAGATCGCTCTTGGCGAGCAACGCCAGGCCGGCGGCCCCGTAAAGACCGGCCGCCACCGCCATGAAATAAATCCGGCGCCTATCCGTTCGTTGCCGAAGTCCGGCGACATGCGCACGCTCCCGCCGCCCCACTCCAGGCGCGTGCGCCGCAGGACGAAAAACGCCGCCACCACATAGAACAGGCCGAGTGTGGATAGGATCAGCGTCATTCAGCAGATGCGCCAGCGAGCCCACGGAGGCGCCGCCGAACAGCGGCACGATCCTGCAGCAAAGCCTCATCAGAGCGTGCGCTGGACCTCCTCGACACGGAAGCATTCGATGACGTCGCCTTTGCGCATATCCTGATAGTTCTCGAAAGCCATGCCGCATTCCTGGCCGGCCTGCACTTCCTTGACCTCGTCCTTGAAGCGCTTGAGCGTCGAGAGCCTGCCTTCGTGAATGACGACATTGTCGCGGATCAGGCGGACATTGGCGCCGCGCTCCACGCGGCCCTCGGTGACGCGGCAGCCCGCGACCTTGCCGACCTTGGAGATGTCGAACACCTCCAGGATCTCGGCATTGCCGAGGAAGGTCTCGCGCAACGACGGCGCCAGCAGGCCGGACATGCGCCGCTTTCACGTCATCGACGAGATCGTAGATGACGTTGTAGTAGCGGATCTCGACGCCGGACCGCTCGGCAAGCTCTTTAGCCTGCGCGTTGGCGCGGACATTGAAGCCGACGATCGCCGCTCCAGAGGCCGACGCCAGCGCTACGTCGGACTCGGTGACGCCGCCGACAGCGGCGTGAACGATGCGCGCCGCGACTTCGTCGGTGCCGAGCTTCTCAAGCGCGGCTGAGATCGCCTCGACCGAGCCCTGCACGTCGCCCTTGATGATGAGCTGGAACTCCTTCTTGCCGGCCTGGCCAAGCTGGCTCATCATCTGTTCGAGCGAGCTGCGTGTGCCGGCGCCGCCAGCCTTCAGATCGCGCAGCTTGCGCTGGCGGTAGGCGGTCAGCTCGCGGGCGCGCGCCTCGTTCTCGACGACGGCAAGCTGATCGCCGGCCTCCGGGGCGCTGTCGAAGCCGAGCACCTCGGCCGGAACCGACGGACCTGCGGCGTTGATATGTCTCGCCCTTATCGTCGATTAGCGCCCGCACACGGCCCCAGGCGCGGCCGGCAACGATGACCTGGCCGACGCGAAGCGTGCCGCGCTGGATGAGCACGGTGCCGACAGGACCGCGTCCGCGCTCTAGCTTGGCTTCGATGACGACGCCTTCGGCTGGGCGGTCCGGATTGGCCTTCAGCTCCATGATTTCCGCCTGCAGGTGGATCATCTCGAGCAGCTTGTCGAGATTCTTGCCCGTTTTGGCGGAGACTTCGACTTCAATCGTGTCGCCGCCCATGCTCTCGACCACGATCTCGTGCTGGAGAAGATCGGTCCGCACGCGCTGCGGGTCCGCCTCCGGCTTATCCATCTTGTTGATCGCGACGATCAGCGGAACGCCCGCCGCCTTGGCGTGGTTGATGGCCTCGACCGTCTGCGGCATGACGCCGTCATCGGCGGCGACCACGAGCACCACGATGTCCGTCACCTTCGCGCCGCGCGAGCGCATGGCGGTAAAGGCCGCATGGCCCGGCGTATCGATGAAGGTGATCGACGCACCCTGCGGCGTCGTGACCTGATAGGCGCCGATATGCTGGGTGATGCCGCCGGCCTCGCCCGCCACGACGTTGGTCTGCCGCAGCGCGTCGAGAAGCGAGGTCTTGCCATGATCGACATGGCCCATGATGGTCACGACCGGCGCGCGTGGCTCCCGATCCGCGGCATCATCTTCGGTGCCGATAAAGCCTTCCTCGACATCCGCTTCGGAGACTCGCTTCGCCGAATGGCCGAACTCGCCGACGATCAGCTCCGCCATATCGGCGTCGATCACGTCGTTGATCTTGTGCATCTGGCCCTGTTTCATCAGGAATTTGATGATATCGACCGCGCGCTCGGCCATGCGGTTCCCAAGCTCCTGAATCGTAATCGCTTCCGGCACTTGCACTTCCCGCAAGATCTTCTTCCTCGGCTCGGCGCCCATAGCCTGTTTTTTCAGCCGCTCGCGCTGACGGCGCAGAGAAGCAAGCGACCGCTCCCGCTGGCCTTCATCAAGGGCGTTGGTAATGGTCAGCTTCTGGCGGCCGCGGCGGTCGTCTTCGACCTTCTTGACCGGCGCGCGTTCGACCTTGGCTTTCTTGACGGGAGTGCCCGGACGGCCGCGTGCGCGGTTCTCATCCTCGTCGCTGGTCTCGCTTTCCTCGGCGACCGCCCGCGGTGGGCGAGCAGGCGTAGTAACGGCCGGCTGGCCGGCTGGCGCAGCCTTGGCGGCGACTCCGCGGCGCTGTGGCGCACCGGCGGGCTTCTCCGCCCGTTCCGATGTGGTCCGCAGCGCAGCGGGCGCACCGACGATCGCGGCTCGCTTCCGTTTCGGCTTCGGCCGATGCCGGAGGAGCAGCGGTGGCTTCGCGCGCTTCCTCCTCGGCTTTTTTTGCTTCTTCTACATTGCGGAGCTTTTCCTCGGCGGCGAGGCGTTTTTTCTCCTCGGCCTGAAAACGCTCTTCCTGCTCGCGCTCGCTTTTTTCGACCACTTCGCGCTTGCGGGCCTCAGTCAGAGCGCGGGCGCGCGCATCGATCTCATCGGTCGACAGCTGACGCAGCACATTGCGTTGCTGCTGCTTATCGGACGCCGCTTCCTGCTGCCGTTTGCTGAGCGCCTCGCGGGCCGCCTTATTCGGCGTCGAGGGCTTGGTCTCCGCCGGCACGGCGGCAACCGCGTCCTGCAGGCTGATAGACCGCTTGCTGCGCTTCTTCTCGACCACGACCGATTTCGAGCGGCCATGACTGAAATTCTGGCGCACCAGGCCCTGCTCGACCGTCTTTCTGACGCCCAAGCTCATGGTCCTGCGTCCTTTTGCGACTTTGTCTTCAGGGTCTCTCGTTTCGCTCATACCTGATCCTGTTCCGGCACGTCTGCCTCTCGGGCGGCTGCCGGACGAGTTGCGATATAGTCCACATAGCGTCCTGCCGACTGAATGAATTTCCGGCCGGCGCCGCCATCGGCATCGACGGCGGCATGATTGACGTTGTCTCTCCCGAGCGCTGCGCTCAACTCCGCCGAGGCAAAGCACATGATCGGGTCTGTTTCCCCGGTGTCCGGGTGCGGCACGCCCCGCGCCATATTGTCGAGCTTCCTGCACCCGTCCCGAGATGCGTCGGACGCATGAATGAGGATATGCGGCGCCGCGCCCCTCAAAGCCTTTTCGACCTTGGCAAACCCGGCGGCAACAGAGCCCGCTTTGTTCGCCAGCGCCAAATCCTGCAACGCAGCGCGCCGCAAAAGCTCGGCAACCGAAGCGGCCAAAGCGTCGTCAACCCTTACAGCTTGCCGAAATGCCCGGGCGAAGACTTTCTGGCGAACAGAGCTGGCAACGGCCTCGTAAGTGGCAGTAATCCAGACGCCGCGCCCGGGAAGCTTTCTCTTGATATCGGCAACAACCCGCCCCTCGGGGTCGATAACGAAACGCAAAAGATCATTTTCACGGCTGCGCGTGCGCGACAATGCGCATTGCCGGATCGGCCTTGCTTTCTCTTTATCCTCTTCGCACAAAAAGTTCACGAATTCTAGTCGCTCTTAGATCAGCGATGCGGGCGAACTGTTTCATAGGACGACACAGAAAGCCGCATGAAAGCCTCCATCGCGCCGCGGTCAGCTCGGATTTGCCTCAATGTCCGCAGACTCCTCCTCCAGCGCTTCGGCGCCTTCATCCGTATCCGGCTCGGGCTCGGGCTCGATCCAACCGGCCTGAACGCGAGCATTCAGGATCAGCTGCTCGGCTTCCTCGCGCGAAATATCGAAATCTTCCAGGGTGCCCTTGTGCCGCGTCGTGGTGCCATCTGCTTTTTCAGCCCAGCCGATCAGATCGTCGGTGGCACAGTCGGCCAGATCCTCTACGGTCTTGATGCCGTTTTCGCCCAAAGTGACGAGCATAGCCCTGTTGAGGCCCGGAATTTCGGTGAGCGCATCCTCCACGCCCAACTCGCGACGCTTGTCGTCCAGTTCGGTTTCGCGGCGCTCCAGATATTCGACCGCGCGGTTCTGGATCTCGGCCGCGGTTTCCTCGTTGAAGCCCTCGATCGCCGCAATCTCCTGCGGCTCGACATAGGCGATTTCTTCGACGCTGGCGAAACCTTCCGATGCGAGAAGCTGCGCGATCACCTCATCGACATCAAGCGCTTCCATGAAGGTGGTCGAGCGCTCGGTGAATTCCTTCTGACGGCGCTCCAATTCCTCGGCCTCCGTCAGGATGTCGATGTCCCAGCCGGTGAGTTGAGAGGCAAGGCGCACATTCTGGCCGCGCCGCCCGATCGCAAGACTAAGCTGGTCATCAGGGACCACGACTTCAATACGCTCGGCGTCCTCATCGAGCACGACTTTCGTCACCTCGGCGGGCGCAAGGGCGTTGACGATGAAGGTGGCGGCATCGGGGGACCATTGAATGATATCGATCTTTTCGCCCTGCAGCTCGTTGACGACGGCCTGCACGCGCGAGCCACGCATACCGACACAGGCGCCAACCGGGTCGATGGATGAGTCCTTCGACACCACCGCAATTTTCGCGCGGCTGCCGGGATCGCGGGCGACCGACTTGATCTCGACCACGCCGTCATAGATTTCGGGAACCTCCGCCGCAAACAGCTTCGCCATGAATTCGGGGCGCGTGCGTGACAGAAAGATCTGCGGACCGCGCTGTTCGCGGCGCACGTCGTAAATATAGGCGCGGATGCGGTCCCCATAGCGGTATGTCTCGCGCGGCAGTGTCTCGTCGCGCCGGACCACAGCCTCGGCGCGGCCCAGATCGACGATCACATTGCCGTATTCGACACGCTTGACCACGCCGTTGACGATGTCGCCGAGGCGATCCTTATATTCGTCGAACTGCCGCTCGCGTTCGGCCTCGCGGACCTTCTGAACGATGACCTGCTTGGCATTCTGCGCCGCGACCCGGCCAAAATCGAGCGGCGGCAGCGGCTCGGCGATGAAGTCGCCGACATTGGCGTCCGGGTTGCGCTTGCGGGCGTCCTTCAGCGCAATCTCGACAGCGTCCTGAGCCACTGTTTCGACGACTTCGAGCAGGCGGGCGAGCCTGATCTCCCCGGTCTTCGGATCGATCTCGGCGCGGATTTCGTTCTCGCTGCCATAGCGCGACTTGGCCGCCTTCTGGATGGCGTCCTCCATGGCGTTAATGACCAGCATCCGGTCAATGGATTTCTCCCGCGCCACCGAGTCCGCGATCTGCAACAATTCCAGCCTGTTCGCGCTAACACCTTGCTGCGCCATCAAGTTCACTCCGAATTTTCGTCGTCAAGGCCAGCCCCCGAACCGGTCATGGCGGCCGCATTCTGCCGCTTCGCCAGGTTCAAGAGGCCGTCCGTAAGCACGAGCTTTGCCTCATCAATCAACGCCACCGGCAATCCGATCACCTGTGGCTCGTCGTAATTCTCCAACGCAACGCGCAATCTGACCTCGCCATCCTCGTAACCGTCGAGGATGCCGCGAAAGCGGCGGCGGCCATCGATCATCTCCCTCAGCTCGATCTTGGCCTCGAGTCCCGCCCAGTCCTCGAAGTCGGAAGGCCGCACCAGCGGCCGCGCGATTCCGGGCGAGGACACTTCGAGCGTATAGCCGCTCGCGATCGGGTCGTGCGCGTCGAGCAGTGGCGACAGACGCCGGCTGATCAGCGCACAATCCTCGATCGTGATCGCGCCGTGCGGCCGGTCGGCCATGATCTGCACGGTCACGCCGTTCTGGCTCGAAACCTTCACGCGCACCAAGCGCAAGCCAAGTGCCTCGATCGCCGGCTCGGCGAGCTCGGCAATCTGCGCCGCCAAACCGCTTTCGCGGGCGAAGCGTTGCTGCAAACGGCCTTCGGCAGATGCGGGCATTGATCCGCTTAGCCCCTGCGCTGAAAAGTTGGGGACGAGCCTAAACAAAAAGAGCGGGACCCTCGCGGGGCCCACTCTCCACAGTCGAGATGATCATGAGCGATGATAATGTAGGCAACTTTCCATGATCGTGCAAGGCTGCATTGCAAAAAATGCATCAATTTTCACTGCCATCGGGAACCGCACATCGACGTCGCCGAACGCTTCCGCGATCTTTACTAAAGTTCAGCAAAAATTGAGAGGGTTTGTCTTGCTTTACGACCAGCAATGGCCGCTCAAATCCGCTCGTAAATGAAGAATCGGCACTCGCGCCCGGCCGCCATCGCCTTCTCGGCGTAGCGGGTCAGCGGCCAGTCCGGCGGCCTTTCGGAGAGCAAACCAGGCGCGGCGCGAAAATCGATCCGGTTGCTCACCGCACTGGCGACCATGGCGGCGTAATCCGCGATATCCGTGGCGAAACGCAGTTCCGCTCCAGACCGCATGACCCGCGACAAAGCTGTCAGGCCATCCGCGGTCAGAAAACGGCGCTTCCGGTGCCGCCGCTTCGGCCAGGGATCGGGGAAGAGGATGAAGACGCGGCCGAGGCTGGCATCAGGAAGCCATTCCAGCACATGGCGCACATCATCGTCATAAAGCCGGAATGTCCGCAATCCGGCCTCATCGATGCCGCGGATCGACCTTCGCTACCCGGTCTGGAACGGCTCGCAGCCGATGAAGCCGACATGCGGGTGCGCCGCCGCCTGCCAGAGCAGGTGCTCGCCGCCGCCGAAGCCGATTTCCAGCCAGACGTCGGCGACCGGCGCCTCGAACAGATCGGCCAGAGCCGGCGGCGAAGCTACCGAAACATCCAGCCGCAGCGCCGGCAGCCTCGGTCGCGATCAGCTCGGCAAGCCCTTCGTTCAACCCCCGACCGACGCGGCGGCCAAAAGTTGCCGATTCGCAAGGAGTCTGCCAAAGTCCGTGGCCAAAGCCACCCAGTTGTCTCCCGCTTAGCTGAGCGCCGCCTTGATCGGCTCGACGAGGTCGAGCCTCTCCCAGGAGAAGCCGCCGTCATTGTCGGGCGTGCGGCCGAAATGGCCATATGCCGCCGTGCGCTGATAGATCGGACGGCTGAGCGCCAGGTGCTCGCGGATGCCCCGCGGGCTGAGAGTCATCACCTCTGCGAGCGCCTTCTCAAGCTTCTCCTCGTCGACGCGGCCCGTGCCGTAGAAATCCACATAGATCGAAAGCGGCTTGGAGACGCCGATAGCATAGGCGAGCTGGATCGAGCATTTCTCGGCAAGGCCCGCCGCCACCACGTTCTTGGCCAGATAGCGCGCCGCATAGGCCGCCGAGCGATCGACCTTGGTCGGGTCCTTGCCCGAAAACGCGCCGCCGCCATGGGGAGCCGCGCCGCCATAGGTGTCGACGATGATCTTGCGGCCTGTAAGGCCCGCATCGCCGTCCGGGCCGCCGACCACGAAACGGCCGGTCGGGTTGACGTAGAACTCCTCCTCCGGCGGCATCCAGCCCTCCGGGATCACGCTTTCGACGAAGCCGCGGACAATCTCGCGCACGCGCTTCTGGCTGACATCCTCGCCATGCTGGGTCGAGACGACGATAGAGGCCGCCTTGATCGGCCGGCCATGCTCATAAAGCAGCGTCACCTGGCTTTTCGCGTCCGGACCGAGTTCGGGTACCGTGCCGGCATGGCGCGCCTTCGCCATTTCGTGAAGGATGCGATGTGCGTAATAGATCGGCGCCGGCATGTAATCGTCGGTTTCGGTGCAGCCATAGCCGAACATGATGCCCTGATCGCCGGCGCCTTCGTCCTTGTCTCCGAGGCGTCGACGCCCTGGGCGATATCGCCGGACTGTTCATGGACGTAGCACTCGATCTCGAGCTTGCGCCAATCGAAGCCGGCCTGTTCATAGCCGATACGCCTCACACAGTCGCGTGCGGCCTGTTCCATCGCTTCATGGGTAACGCTTTCCGGTCCGCGGACCTCGCCAGCCAAAATCACACGGTTGGTGGTCGCGAGCGTTTCGAGCGCGACGCGGGAATGGGGGTCCGCCGCGAGATATAGATCGACAATGGAGTCTGAAATCTGGTCACAAACCTTATCGGGATGACCTTCGGAAACGGATTCGCTCGTGAATAGATAGTGTGTGCGAGCCACCAATTACCCCCTTCAGCTTGCCGTGACGATTTGCGCACGAAGATATGGCCTCCGTCGGAAAGACGCAAGCCTCGCCGGGAAAGCTCAAGGAGATCGCAGCCGTCTGACCGCAGCGGGGGCACGAACGTGGCACCATGTCGTCATCAACGTGTTAACGCGCAAGATGATGACGGCGGTGGCCCCGCGAAAACCAACAGGTCTCACTCGCTGAGACCGGCTTTGCGGAGCCCTGCCATGAGATGTCCGAAATCCTCTGGTGCCGCATTCCATTTCTGCAGCTCGGCACGGGCAGAGAAATCGGGCTTGAGTCTGAAAATCTGCTCAAGCGAACTGCCTGCGTCGTCTCGCTGCAACTGGCCGAGTGCAGCGGCGTTCAGAAGATGCGCCCAATAAAAATGCGGCATGCTGATCCGCTGGACATCGGCAAGCACCTCTTGATATTCGCGTCGATGATAATGGTAGCGGGCGGAGCTGAAGTAGTACCAGCCCGGATGCAGCGGATTAAGCTGCCGTGCTTTTCTGGACAATTCGACGCCGCGCTCGAACTCTCCCATGAAGGCAAGGTAGTGACCGATATCGGCGAGCGTCTCCGGGTCGTTGGGGTTCAAGGCCAGGGCGCGTTGCGTCTCGGCCTCGAACTGATCGTTCTCCCGCCGAAAGAAATGGACGATGCCGAGCCAGCACCGGGCGTAGGCGTTTTGCGGATCGAGCCGGGTCGCGATCTGGGCCATATTCAACGCGCGGCCGATCGGGTCAGGACGCGGATTGAGTTCGATGCGGTGCTCCGCCAGATAGACATTGGCGAGCAGCGCATGCGCGTCCGCATAAGTTGGATCGAGGGCGACGGCCTGCTCGAGCAGATCTCTCGCCTCGGCATGCACGTCCTCGCTGAGTATCTCTGTAAATCGACGTGCACGCAGTACACGGTCATAGGCATCCAGCTCGATCGGCTTTTTCCTCATAGCCCGCTGCGTTGCAGCGTTTTGAACTTTGACGCCGAGCGTTGCGGCGATCATGCACGTCACTTGGTCCTGGACAGCAAAAATATCTTCCATCTCGCGGTCGTAATGATCGGCCCATAGATGTACGCCCGTGGCCGCATCGATAAGCTGGGCGGTAATGCGGACCCGCCCGGCGGCGCGGCGAACGCTGCCTTCCACAACATAGCCGGCATGGAGTTTCGTGCGAAGCTCTGCGAGGTCGATTGCGCGTCCCTTGAACTGAAAGGTGGATGTGCGGCCGATGACCATGAGATCGCGAAACCGCGACAGGTTGGTAATGATGTCCTCGGTCAGCCCATCGGCAAAATACTCGTCGAATCCGGAGCTGAGATTGTCGAATGGCAAGACCGCGACGGTCGGTTTTTCCGGCGCCGATGGCGGGCGATCCGTTCCGAACCCGAGATCACCAGGCGATCTGGATCCCTCGCCTAGCTCTTCCGAAGACTCGGATCGGAGCGGCTGATCGCGCCTTTCTGGTACCTCCGCCCTCGTGACCTGGCCGACAAATTGAAAACCGCGTCCCCGAACGGTGCGGATATAGTGTTCGCCGTCATCGGCGAGCGCCTTCCGCGCCGACTTGATGCAGCTGGCAACGGTAGCGTCCGATACGATCCGCCCCTTCCAGACGTGATCGATGGCTTCGTCGCGTCCGATCACGCGTCCCGGGTTTCGGCAAAGATAGCAGAGCAGGTCGAAGACCAGCGGTTCGATATGACGGACCACCCCGCCATCGCGGAGTTCGAATGTCTCCGTATCGATTTCAAAATCATCGAAGCGATAGCGCATCCCGGCCTCGCATGCCTGCCTCCGAGCAGCTTAGACCAATCGCCAAACTCCAGCTAGCGGCCGTAATTTTGTAATCTCCTCACAATCCCCGGCAATCCACCCGCCAATTTCCAAGATCCCTTCAAGCAAGACGTGCCTGGATCAGGCAAGAGAGGAAGGTTCGACCGTTCGAAGACTACCAGGGCCGTCAGAACCAACTCAAAACCTCAAAAAAGGCGACTGGAAATGAATATTGTGACCGATATCGGCACCAAGCCCGACTACGAAGCCATCAAATCCAAACAGAACGCCGCCTGGGCATCCGGCAACTATTCAAAAATCGGAGTCACGCTTCAGATCGTCGGCGAACAGCTTGCCGAGGCTATGGACCTGGCGCCGGATAGGGCGGTGCTCGACGTGGCGGCCGGCAATGGCAATGCGACGCTCGCTTTTGCCCGCCGCTGGTCGAATGTGACCTCGACGGATTATGTCGACGCGCTGCTGGCCAACGGCCGGGAAAGAGCCGAAGCGGAAGCTTTGGACATCAAATTCCAGATTGCGGACGCGGAAAAGCTGCCGTTCCGGGATGAAGCGTTCGACGCTGTGGTCTCCACATTCGGTGTGATGTTCACACCGAACCAGCATCAAGCCGCGCGCGAGCTGATGCGCGTCTGCCGTTCAGGCGGCAAGATCGGTCTGGCAAACTGGACGCCCGGCGGTTTCATCGGCCAGCTTTTCAAGGCGCTCGGACGGCATGTCGCGCCCCCGCCCGGCGTTCCCTCTCCGGCGCTGTGGGGGACGCAAAGCTGGATCGAGGATGCGATGGGCAGAGGTGCCGCATCGATCGCGTTCTCGCTGCGAAACTTTATCTTCCGCTATCGTTCACCGGATCATTTCGTGGAATTCTTCGGCATCTTCTACGGTCCGGTGCACAAGGCGTTCCTCGCTCTCGATCCGGAGCAGCAGGCCGCCCTGGACGCGGATCTCCACGCCACCATCGCACAGTTCAACACCGCGACCGATGGCTCGATGCGGGTGCCTGCGGAATACGCGGAAATCATCGTCATCAAAGCTTAACCAGAAGCGCCCCGGTCCATCCGTCTCCGGGGCAACTATCAGGAGGTTCCCATGAACACCGTCACTCGCGAAAAACTTTTGAAGATAGCGCTCGTCGCTATCGGCCTGATCTTTTTCCTCATCTATCCGCTCGGTCTCATCTGGCCGTCCGGCTGGATCTGGCACGGCGGAGCCGGCACGTATTATCTGGAGATGATTTGCGGGATCTACGCGGTTTTAGGCGCCTATCTGATCGCCGCGGCGCGGAACCCCTCCGAAAATCGGAGCCTGATCTCCTTCACCATTTGGTCGAGCGTCGTGCATGCCGGAATTATGGCAGCGCAGGCGATCAGCGACGGACATGAGCTGGGTCACCTTGCCGGAGACGTGCCGGCGCTGCTGTTCGTCGCGATTGTGCTCTGGGTCTTGTCACCGGAGCAAAAAGCCCAGCACGTCGCCGCATAGAGATTGTCCAGTGACGAGTGCGAAAGCCGCGACACAGCATCGCGGCTTTCGCTTGATCCAACACCCTGTTGTAACCGACGATCGGCCGGGTGGATCGCAAGTCTTTCGCCGCTCAACGTCGAGTGACGGCTGTTCTGTCCCAATACACGGCAGTGCCGGTCATTGGCCCGATCCAAGTCGCCTCTTACATCATGCCGCGGGACACGACCTTCACGTTTCAAACAGGTCGCGGCGGCGGATATTCGCTTGGCGAGCGCCGGCATGCGGGCCGAGAACACATCGCCCGCTCGGATCCCATCGATCTCCCGGACGGCGGCGATCGCCATTGCTGAGGCGCTGTCTGCGACATGCCATGCCGCAAGCGCATTCGCACAATCGAAATTGGCCGGAAATCCATGGCGCCGCGCTACCCGCGCACAGATCTCTTAATCCTCGAGCTTGCGCGCCTCGTCAGGCAGCATGATCGGCACACCGTCCCGGATCGGAAAGGCAAGCTTTGCGGCTTCGCTGATCAGCTCCTGATGTTCGCGATCGTAGCGCAACTGCGTTTTCGTGACGGGGCAAACCAGCACTTCCAGGAGCCGGGGATCGACGGATTTGCTCATGTCCTTTTCTGTCGCCATTTTTCAGCCCTGTTGTCATAAATTTGCAATGCAGCATATCATAATGGTAACGATGGCGGATCGAACAACGATCACGAATGCGAGCCGCTTCGGCGATTTCCCAAAACTCTAACATTCGGTGCCTGATTGCGTTAGACTTTCAAACATTGGAGCACGGGACGAGGCGTGATCATCTTGTGCGCACAAAAGCCAATCCAAGACCCAGCATGGCCGGGGAAGAACGGGCGACCGGCCCGTGAGAGAAACGCCAAACTAAACTGAATTTTGCCGACGCGAATCGAAGGCCGGATTAGGTCCGGCCCGGTCGCGTATACGAAAGGCGTCGGAGGTTGACGCCATAATGAGCGCGCCCGGTGCGATCGCCGCGCTGGCAAACAGGAGATAGAAATGATTCTCAGTCCTCGGCGCATAGCCAGAAAATTCAGGCCACGCGCGCTTCAGGGGATACCGCCGCTCATCCTGCCTTTTCGCAATAAGCGCGGTAAGAGAATGCCGATCATCCCGATCGGTAGAATGGTCAAGGTTTACGGCCGGATCGGCAATCTTGAAGTCCGGCTCGCACGGTCACGGGGCGATCTGCGCAGAGCGCAAAAGCTACGCTATGAGGTTTTTTACGAGGAGATGGACGCCATTCCGAACGCGGCGATGATGATCCGCCGGCGCGACGAGGACGCTTATGACGAGATCTGCGATCATCTTCTAGTCGTCGATTACGGAGATCTGGTCATCGCCAAAGGCCAGCCTTGGAAGAGGCACCCGCGTGTCGTCGGCACTTACCGCGTACTGCGCCAAGATGTTGCCGAGGCCCACGGCGGCTTTTACAGCCAGGGCGAATATGACATCGCCCCGCTGGTCGCCGCCAAGAGCCGGGATTACTACTTCCTGGAGCTTGGCCGCTCCTGCGTCCTCAAATCCTACCGAAACCGGCGCACCGTCGAGCTGCTATGGCACGGCATCTGGACCTATGTCCGCGAGCACGGCGTCGACGTCATGATCGGCTGCGCGAGCTTCCCCGGCGTCGACCCGAAGCGTCACGCCATGGCGCTGAGCTATCTCCATCACTACGCACTTGCGCCCAAGGAATGGCGCGTCAAGGCGCATGACCGGCTCTATGTCAACATGAACATGATGCCCGCAAAGGATCTCGACGCCAAAGTCGCACTCAAAGCCATGCCGCCGCTTATCAAGGGCTATCTGCGCCTCGGCGCCTATGTCGGCGATGGAGCGGTCATCGACCGTCAATTCGGCACGACCGACGTTCTCATCATCCTGCCGGTCGAGGCGATGGACTCGCGCTATTTCGGCCATTTCGGCGCGCCGGAGGAGACCTTTTCCGCAATCGGTGCACCATCCGGCAAGAAGCTGAGCTGATAGGGCGTCTGTCCAATCCGTGCGCGGTATGCCGCTTTTTGCCGCAGCTTCTATTCCATCGCCGATCTCCAGCGCTTACACTCGGCGCGGGACGGTCAGGCCGGCATTGTCCGGGCTGATCTCCGGGATCGGGGCTGCATCGGACGATGGATGAGATTTGGTCATTTGGCGGCGTCGTCGCGCTCTGGATCGGTGCGAGCGCCGGTCTGTGGTGGCTCCATCGCCACCTGGTCCGCGGCCGCCAGAACCGCCAGCTCGATCAGGCGAGCCGCGCTGCCGCTCATGTCCGCGACGCACAGCCGGTGTTCGATACAATCCGCACGCGGTCCGTCCGCCGCGGCGCGCCGCCTGCGACCGATACCTACGCACTCCTGAAGCGCATTCAGGAGCACGGCGAATTCTTCGACAAGGTGAATACGCTGCGCGTGCAGATGCAGGCATCGCTCGGTATCGAGGACCATGCGGCCCTAACCGAAATCTTGCATTTGCGCCGTGATTTATGGGCGGCGAGCGAAATCGTGCTGGTCGAGGACCCGGCCAGCTTCGGCACCACCTTCGCCGAGGCGGGAAGCTATGAGCGGTTTCGGGACGAGGCGGTCAGGTTGCTGTTCAAATCGGCCGAACCACCGCACGGCGATGGAGATTCGATCGATCTGAGACTGTCGCTCGCCAGCGAGGACGCCGACGCTTTCATTGTCGAGTTGCGCGAGGCGATCAGGCGGGCTCGGGAGCGGGACCGGCTGCCGACCATCGCGGAAATCACCGCCTATCCACTGGCGATGCTTCGCGCCATGCCGGAAAAGCTCCGCCTTTCCTATCGGTTCCTGCGCGCATTGTTCGCCTATGCGGGCGAGGCGGCGCGCACGATTCGCGATTCGGAGACTATGGCGCGCGGCAGGCGGCATTTGCAGCAGGCCCGCGAGGAGCTGCCGCAGCGTTTGTCTGCGGGATTTGAGCGCGCATCCGCCGCGGCGCGGGACAGCGCGGCGGGTCTGCACCGCCACTATGATTTCCTAGCCGCCGCGCATGATTTCCAGGCGAAATATGAACAGCTCCTGCGCCGCGCGCCGGAGATCACCGAGCGCGGCCGCCAGTTCATCGCCCGGCTCGACCTGGCCGAGCGCTCCGAGCGCCTTCGCCTGACTTCAGCGAATGCGATGATCTGGCTGGCGCGGCGCCTGATCGACGGCCTTGCCCTGGCGATTGCCGGCTTGCAGCGCCTTCATGCCGCCTTGAGCCAAACGACGCCATGGGCGTTCGTCGCGATGATGCTGGCGCCTGCGCCGGTCCGTGGACGGCGGACATCCGCCTTCCGGTCCTATGGCATGGCGCTCGCGGCGAGCGGGCTGGCCGAGCAGCCGAGGCAGATTGCTGCCGCCGGGCCAAGCGCGCCGCGCCAGCCGGTGGAAAAAGGGGCAAGCGGCGCGGTCCGCCGCGCCGCCGCCGGCGAAGAAGCCGGGCCGTGGTCCAGCCGAGCGGCAGCCAGGAAATGCTGCCCCTCCTCCGGCCAAGAGCGAGGCACAAAAGCCGGCAAAGCCGGCGGCGAAACAGCGTGCCGGTGCCGGAAAGATCGAGCCGGCCACGCTGAGGCCTATGCCGAAGGTTGCGGAAGCACCCGCAGCACCGAGCAAGTCTCCGGCCCCTGCGACAAAGCCAGCGCGGACGCCGGTCGTAGCGGCCGCTCCGCCGGTCCTGCTGAAAGAGCCGCCCAGGCCTGCGATGCCTGCGATGGCGGAGGCGGATGCACCCGTCCGCATAGCCGACATGCATGCCGAGGAAACCTTCGCGCCACCGCCTGAAAAGAGGCCGTCATTCCTCGCGCGCATTTTCGCTCGCCGAAAAGCCACCTCCGGCGAGCGAGCCTCGCCGGCCGAGATCGCAATCGGGGATGCGGCCGCGGCTTTAGCTGAGGCCGACGCGGCAATGGCTGCGGCCATGTCCGGAGCCGTCGCCAATCCGCCGAGGCTGCTTGAGAAATTATCGGAGATCGCCGGGATCGAGCCGGTCGCAGATGTGGAAGAGGAGGAACCGGTGGAGGACGAAGCGCTGGAAAAGAGCGCCGAGCCCGCTGATGAGCCGGGGCCGCTGACCTTGAGCCTCATGGAATTGCAGGCCAAGATCGTCGAGAAGCCGCCGCAAATCCGGGCTTTCCCCTGGCTGAGAGGATAGCGAGCAATGTTCGTCTCATTCTTCCATGAGCTTAAGAAGGAGGGCGTGCCCGTCAGCCTCCGGGAATATCTATCGCTGATGGAGGCGCTTCAGTTGGACCTCGCGGACAAGCGCGTGGAGGATTTCTACTTTCTCGCCCGGACCGCGCTGGTGAAAGACGAGCGCAATCTCGACAAGTTCGACAGAGTCTTCGCGGCCGTCTTCAAAGGTCTGGAGCTGATCAGCGACGCCGCGACCGTCGACGTCCCTGAAGAGTGGCTGCGCCTTCTCGCCGAGCGGCTTTTCACCGACGAGGAAAAGGCCCAGATCGAAGCGCTCGGCGGCTGGGAAAAGATCATCGAGGAGCTGATGAAGCGCCTCCAGGAACAGAAGGGGCGCCATCACGGCGGCTCGAAATGGATCGGCACGGCCGGCACCTCGCCCTATGGCGCCTATGGCTACAATCCTGCCGGCGTGCGCATCGGCCAGCCAAGCAACCGGAATTTCCGCGCCGTCAAGGTCTGGGACCGCCGGGAGTTCAAGGATCTCGACGACTCCGTCGAGCTTGGCACGCGCAACATCAAGGTGGCACTGCGCCGGCTGCGCCAGTTCGCGCGACAGGGAGCCGCCGAGGAGCTCGACCTCGACCAGACCATCCGCTCAACCGCGCATGAAGGCTATCTCAATCTCGAATTCAGGCCGGAGCGGCGCAACACGGTCAAAGTGCTGCTGTTCTTCGATGTCGGCGGCTCGATGGACTGGCACATCAAGATTTCAGAGGAGCTTTTTTCAGCCGCGCGGTCTGAATTCAAGCACATGGAATATTTCTACTTCCACAATTGCCTCTATGAGAGCGTCTGGCGCAACAATGCACGCCGCCATTCCGAGCGCATCCCGACCTGGGACGTGCTGCACACCTATCCGGCCGATTACAAAGTCATCTTCGTCGGCGACGCCTCGATGAGCCCTTACGAGATCGTCATGGCGGGCGGCTCGGTCGAGCATTGGAACGAAGAGCCTGGTGCCGCCTGGCTTGAGCGGCTGACCCACATCTATAAGAGCGCGGTCTGGCTCAATCCGGTCGCCGAACATATATGGAGCTACACGCCCGTCGACCGAGATGATCGGTCAGCTCATGGCCGGCCGCATGTTCCCGCTGACGCTCGAAGGCATCGACGGCGCCATGAAGGAGCTGATGCGGTAGCGATGACGCCAGGCGAGTGATGCCGATCGTGCCCTAACGGTCGACGTCTTCCGGATAACGCCAGATCTTGCAGGCCAGACTTGCCAGCCAGTTCTGCCGGGCCGCAATTTCCTCCGCCGTCCATTTCTCGGACGGCGAGCACTTTCTGCGTGATTTCCGGGCAGTCGATGGCGAACTTTTTCTTCTTGGTCTCGAAATCAGCGTTCCCCAACTCGTGGTTCAGCTTTGCCGAGATCAGCGTCGCGTTTCCCAGGCGGTAGACATATTTGTCCGCGCCGCCAGGGAAGTCGCGCCGGCTCGTGTCCCATGAGTCGCTATAACGCCTCGGCAGAATATGCTCGGCTGTGAACTGATCGTCCTTGGTGCGGGGCAATTCATGCGGCGAGAGGTGATCGTTGATCTTTTTGAGGATGTAGCGCGTCTGCGCATTGCTGCGGACGACCTTACGCGAGAACGCCGAGTGAAACTGGCTGTCGTCTGGATAAAGCTGCGTCAGATATTTCTGAAAAATCAGCGACGCGTTGGCTTTGCCGGTCTCGCGGATTTCGCGCGCGATAGTGATGAAAGGCGCCAACACGTGCGATGCGCTCAAATTGCAGATCGTATTATAGCGGAAGGTGAAGATCACCAGCATCCGCGTCAGCTCGAGGAAGTTGCGCTTATCGATCTCCAGCGCGGCCAGCAGAACGATGAAGAGCTGTTCGGGCCGCAAGATTTCGATCGCCTTGATCAGCTCCCGGATGAGACGTTCTTCCTCACGCGGAAAAGCCGTCCAGAATTCATGGTCGTGGCTGAGGAGCGCGGCGTAAGACTCGGACGCCTCTTCCAGGCTTTTCGAATAGGCGACGGCATCGCCCGGCGCCGCGATCCTCGCCTTGATATCCGAGTAAAGGCCGCGCTCACCGATCATGCCGTTCGTCGAAAGCCAGTGATGCCGTATGAATTTGATTGGCCGTTCGCTGCCGAGACATTCCTCCATCCGCTCCCAATGACCCTGCGCATCGTTCAGCCGGTGCCCCGAGATCGAAAACAGATGGTTTTTGAGAAGATCAGCCTCGGAGAGCTCCAAGCCACGATCGTTCAAGGTCTCGAACAGCAGAAAGGCGTTGTAGTCATCCTTTACATCGATGCGGATCACGACGACGCGGTCGAGCGATTCAATAATCGCATTGGCGATCTGCTCCATGCTCTGACCGCTGGCGCGGATGTCGCCGATCCTGCGGTGCATGAAGCAGAAACATTCCGCCAAGAGACGGTTCGACGGCGAGAGCGTTTCGTCATCGGCCAGCCGGCCGCGCATCTCGGCAATCGCCGGGCTGCGTGAAATATAATCGTAGAACAACTTGTCGGTCTTGTTGAGCACGAGACGCGGCGCCAAAAGCTGGTGGCCGTCTTCGGATCGAGCAAGAAATTCTTTCTGCACCGTGGCGGCAAGTTCGGTTTTGCCCTCTTCCCTCAGGTGGCTGCGCAAAGCAGAAATCAGCACAGCGGTTGTGATCAGGCGCTGCTGGCCGTCGATCACCACAAGCTCTGGAGCCCGGCCATTGTTGATGACGATCGAGCCGAGGAGATATTCGGACCTGGTGTCCGAAAAAGTCCTATGGATATCGGACCAGAAGGCGCCGAACTGGCTTTCGTCCCAGGCATAGTTGCGCTGATACGGCGGCACAAGGTAGGTGTCGCCGCGCCGCAGCATGCTCCCGAGCGAAATCACTTGGCTGGCAATCGACGTCGTCATAATCGAGCAATTCTGCCAAAACGATCAAATAAAATGATCGACGAATGAAGCGGTTCCGATCTGCGGCGTGCACGACGTCGGAACGGCGCTTGCAACGCCGCTTGCGGTCGTGCGTCCGACAGCCGGGGGAAAAAACCGGGCGTTTTTTATACCGCAGAATTTGAAATTAGGCGAGATCCGCCGATCGGAAACATTCGGCTAGACGCATTCAAAACGGTCGCATCTGGCTTACTTCTTCAAAAGTTGCGACTGGGCAACAGCGGCCAGTGCGCGCAAAGCCTGATGCGGCATGTCGCCGGCAATCACGAAGCGTAGCTCATTGGCACTCCAGCTCATGGTATTCACGTCTCCGAACTGGCCCGGAGACATCGCCATGTCCAACCCGCCGGCACTGATATACAGGGCGACCAGCGGGTCGTTTTTGCCGAGATAGACAAGCTGCATCACTTTGTTGCCGCGATAGGACAGCATCTGCCCACGGACGAATTTGAGCCCTTGCCCGGAAAAGTCCGGCACGGCCGCAGCGCGCGAAATCTGCGCAAGCTGAAACTTGACCATGTCCGGGTTCGCCTGGCTCTCAGGGCTGACGCGCATGGCCTCCTTGGTGAAGAAGGAGTGGAATTCGGCGATGTCGCCTGGCCAGTTGGTCGGCGGCAATTGGACGATTTTGCGGGTCTCGCCGCCGAACGCGCCGGAATAATAGCCGCCGGTCACCCCCGCGGACGCCCCGATCAGAAGCAGAAGTGCCGCGGTCCCGATGGTGAGGAGCGGGTTGCCGGCGAGGCCGCCCGCATTCATCGGGCGCCGCGCGCGAGCGGATTTCGGATTAAGGCTCACGCCTTCGCGCAGCAGCGCGCCGAATGTGTCGAGAAGCTGGGCCTGCGTTTGCTGCAGACGGCTGACACGATAAGCAAGCTCCTCATCGTCGCGCAGCATGCTGCCCACGACCGCGGCCTGCGGCTTGTCGAGCTGGCCGTCGGCATAGGCCATGAGCAACTCATCGCTCAGATTGATCATGCCGCCCGCTCCCGGGCGTGCGGGTCGGCCGGATCCTGGCGCGGCCGGCCAGCGGCTCCCGGCGCGGCGCGGGCGCGGTCATAACCGCCGGACTGGCCCAGGGCGGCGTAGCATTGGGCCAGCCGCGAGATCATGGTCGAAACCGGCACCTGGAAGATTTCGGCGGCTTCGTCGTAGGACAGCCGCTCGCCATAGACGAGGTGCAGCGCGCCGCGCTGCTGCGGGCTGAGCTGCGCGAGCTGCATGGCGAAGCGGGCGGAGACGCCGCCGTCATTGATGCGGCTGCGCGGCTGAAACAGCCGCGGGTCGGTCTCTTGGCCGGGGCGTCCGGCGCCGCTCATGCGGCCCGCCCAGATCCTGTGCATCTGCAGGAAGGCCCAGAGCGGCAGCGGCATATGTCCGCGTTCCTTGGCCATGCGGGCGAGGATGTAATTGCGTGTGGCCTTGACGAGGGCCTGACACAACGCGTCCGAGCCCGTCAGCGCCGCCGCGAAGGACTTCAGACGCGGCATCATGAGGCCAAGCTCGGAATTGATTTGCGACTTCTGATCAACAACGTAGCCCATAACCCGGCTCACTCACATCGACTTCAGGCACAATGATAGCAACCCTGATACCGTTGATCGCAGAAAAGGGTTTACGCCTGGTGAATATGCAGCCCAAAGTAGAACAGAAATTTATTTTTCATTCGCGGAGGCCGGAAACACGGCCGTTCCGGCCGTCGCCATTCCAAGCCCGGCCCGATCCTGCCTATAATGGGCGCAAGCGCTCGTCTCATGGTCGCCGGTCATGATGAGGTTTCGGCATGAATCTGGCTGAATGGCTCCTGCGGACCGCGCGTCTCGGGCCCGGGCGGCCGGCGCTGCTGACCGGGGAGCGGGTGGTTGCCGACTACCGGGCGTTTGCCGGAAGCGCGGCGCGGATCGCCGGCGCGCTCCGGGAGAGGTTCAGCATCACGCCGGGTGATCGCGTGGCCCTGCTCATGCCCAACCAGCCGAGCTATATGGAGCTGCTTTACGCCGTCTGGTTCGCCGGGGCCGCCGTCGTGCCGATCAATTACAAGCTGCATCCCAGAGAGGCGGCTTGGATCATCGAGAACGCCGGCGCCAAGCTCGTTTTTGCCTCGGAGGAGATGTGCACGGCTTTGGAAGCGTGCCTGCCCAGCCCATCGCGGCTGATCACCGTCGAGAACTCAGAATTCAGCGCGCTCTGTCAATCCGAGCCGATGGCCCGCCCTGTTCCGCGCGGACGCGATGACCTCGCCTGGCTATTCTACACTTCGGGCACCACGGGCAAGCCGAAAGGCGTGATGATCTCCAACGGCAATCTCCACGCCATGGCCTTTGCCTATTTCGTCGATGTCGATGAGGTGAGGCCCGAGGATGCCGCCCTCTACGCTGCGCCGATGTCGCATGGAGCTGGCCTTTACAATCTCATGCACGTGCTGCGCGGCGCGCGCCATGTCGTGCCGGAGTCCGGCGGCTTCGACCCGGCCGAGATCCTCGATCTGGGCCGGCGGCTTGCCAGCATCTCGATGTTCGCCGCGCCGACCATGGTGCGCCGGCTTATCGATCGCGCAAAGGCGCGCGGCGAAACCGGCGAGGGTCTGCGCAGCATCGTCTATGGCGGCGGGCCGATGTATGTCGCCGACATCGAGGAGGCGGTTCGCGTGCTGGGGCCGCGCTTCATTCAGATCTACGGCCAGGGCGAAAGCCCGATGACCATTACGGCGTTGTCGCGGACGCTGGTCGCCGACCGCGCGCATCCGCGCTGGCGCGAACGGCTCGGCTCGGTCGGTGTCGCGCAATCCTGCATTGAGCTGCGCATCGCCAATGCCGACGGGCGCGCTCTGCCGCCGGGCGAGGCTGGCGAGGTGCTGGTGCGCGGCGCGTCCGTCATGCTCGGCTACTGGCGCAATGACGAGGCGAGCGCCGCCACGCTGCGCGACGGCTGGCTCTGGACCGGCGATGTCGGCGCCATGGATGAGGACGGCTTCCTGACGCTCAAGGACCGCTCCAAGGATGTGATCATCTCGGGCGGCACCAACATCTATCCGCGCGAGGTCGAGGAAGCGCTCCTGCTTCATCCGTCAGTCGCCGAAGTCTCGGTCATCGGGCGCCCGAGCGTGGAATGGGGCGAGGATGTCGTCGCCTTCGTCGTCACTGCGCCGGGCGCGCGTCTCGATCCGGCGGAACTCGATCGCCATTGCCAGGAACAGATCGCACGCTTCAAACGGCCAAAAGCCTATTTCGCGCTCCAGGAACTCCCCAAGAACAATTACGGCAAGGTGCTGAAGACTGAACTTCGCGCGCTCATGGCGGCGAATGAAACATCCAAGGAGAGCCGACGATGAAAAGCCGATTTCTGGAAGGCAAGACGGCGCTGGTGACCGGCTCGGTTCAAGGCATCGGCCTTGCCATCGCCAAGGCTCTCGCGTCGGCGGGCGCGCGGATTGCCGTGCATGGGCTGGCAACGCCCGAGGAGGCGGCAGCCGCGGTTAGCGAAATTCACGCGGCGGGCGCGCTGGACGCCCATTTCTTCGATGCCGATATGCTCGACCCCGACGCCATCGAGCGGATGATGACGGCCGTCGACGAATGGGGCGGCGCGGACATTCTCGTCAATAACGCGGGCATTCAAAGAACGGTCAGCCTGGCCGAAGCCGATCGCGAGATCTGGGACACGATCCTCGCCATCAATCTTTCGGGGGCGTTTCATACGATGCGGCAGGCGCTGCCGAAAATGGCCGAGCGCGGCTATGGCCGCGTCGTCAACATCGCCTCCGTCCATGGGCTCGTCGCCTCGGTCAACAAGGCGCCCTATGTCGCCTCGAAATTCGGTCTTATCGGCCTGTCGCGCGTCGCCGCGCTCGAATATGCGACGGCCGGATCGCGCGACTCGGCGGCGTCACCGTCAACTGCATCTGCCCCGGCTGGACCGAGACCGCGATCATCGAGCCGCAGATTCAGGCGCGCGCTGCGGCGCTCGGCGTCAGCCGCGATGCCGGCATCGCCGACCTGCTGGCCGAGAAGCAGCCGAGCCGGCGTATCTCGCGGCCGGAAGAAATCGGCGAGGCGGTGTTGTGGCTGGCGAGTCCCATTGCGCACAATATTACCGGCATCGCGATCCCCGTCGACGGCGGCTGGACCGCGCAATAGATGGCGCCCATGACAGCAAACGGTAAGCCGTGCATGGCATCCTGTCTCTTGCCGATACGAAGCTGCCACCGGTAAAGCTGCCCATGCCCGCCATCATCAAGCCCGTCACAGCCCTGCTGATGAGCGCCGCGATCATCCCTGGCGGCGAACGGCCTCGAAGGCGTGCTGCTGCCGCTGCGTGGGTCGATCGAAGGCTTCAGCATCATCGATATCGGGCTGATCGGATCGGCCTATTTTGCCGGGCTGACGGCAGGCTGCCTGATCGGGCCGCGGGTCATCGCGCGGGTCGGCCATATCCGCGCGTTTTCCGTCTTCGCCGCCATCGCGACAATTTCGCCGCTGATCGAGGCAATGTGGCCCGCGCCGCCGCTCTGGTGGGTGTTCCGCGGCCTCACCGGCATGTGTTTTGCCGGGATCATGAATGTCGTCGAGAGCTGGCTGACCGGCGTGGCGACCAACGCCAATCGCGGCCAGGTCATGAGCATCTACGCCATGATCAATTTCGGCTCACTGACGGCAGGCCAGCAGCCTATCAATCTCGCCTCGCCCGCCAATTTCCGCCTGTTTTCGCTGGTCGCAATTCTCTGCTCCCTGGCGGCCGTTCCGCTCGCGCTCACACTGTCGGCGTCACCGGCGCCGCCCATGCGGCCACGCCTGCGTCTTGCCGAGATCTATCGCGTGTCGCCCGCCGCCGTGGCGGGTTGTTTCGGCGCCGGCCTGGCGAACGGCGCTTTCTGGTCGCTCAGTCCGGTCTATGCGCGCGACGGTGGCTTACCGCCGAGCCTAATCGCAGCTTTCGTCAGTCTCGCCGTCCTGGGCGGCGCGCTGGCGCAATGGCCCGTGGGGCGGCTTTCCGACCGGGCGGACCGCCGCCGCGTCTTGGCCGCCGCCTGCATCGGCGCCGCCATCACCGGTACGCTGCTTTTCGTCTTCTCGGGCGGCTCGCCGGCAGTCAGACTGAGCCTTGCTGCATTGTTCGGCATCTTCGCTCTGCCGGTCTATTGGATCTCCTTCGCTCACGCCAATGATCTCGCCGAGCCGGGAGAAGCGGTCAATGTCAGCGCCAATCTGCTGCTGCTGTTCAGCATCGGCGCGATTTTCGGACCGATCCTCGCCTCGGCCCTGAAGATCTATCTCGGCTATGGCAGCCTGTTCCTCTATACGGCGTCGATTCATGTGCTGATCGCCGCTGCCGTGCTTTACCGGATATCGCGGCGCGCCGCGCCGCCGCCTAAAGACCGCGTCGTCTATGAGGAGCTGCCGAAAAGCACAACGCCGGCGGTGTTCGAGCTGACGCTGCCCGAAGCGCAGGCATGCAAAGAAAGCTGAGAGGTGCTGCCGGGCTAACCGCCGTCGCCCTTATGTCGCGTGAAGGCTATGCCGCTGGAATCGCAAGCCTTTGCGCAGGTTTAGTGCTAGCATATCGGCCTAGCGGCCGCTTATCCCGCCGCGGGGCTTTTGACAGACATCGTTGTTACTGGGAGGACGACATGCCGTCTCGACCGAGCTTTGCCATTTGGCTGATTTCCACATTGCTTGCCGCTGTCGTCATTCTGATGAATTACGCGGGGATCAGCGTGCCCGTCATTTCACCGATCATCGCGGGGCACAGCTTCGAAGCGCTGCTGATCGCCTACCTTCTGCTGTGGATCGGGACGGTCTTCACAACCTTGTAGCGCGGCCGCTAGTGGAGCTTTTGATTCCGGCATTGTGCTGCAAGCGGAGGCAAATGCCGGAATTGGACCACTAGCCCGCGGGTGGGCGCGGTCATAGATGCGCAACAGCGCCTCACGGTCGACTTCCGTATAGATCTGGGTCGTCGACAGGCTGACATGGCCGAGCAATTCCTGAATTGCCCGGAGGTCGGCGCCGTTGCCGAGAAGGTGGGTCGCAAAGGAATGGCGCAGCGCATGCGGCGTCGCGGTCTCGGCGAGGCCGAGCGCATCGCGCATGCGCGCCATGAGAAGCTGGAGAATGCGCGGCGAGAGCCGCCCACCCTTGGTGCCGACGAAGAGCGGTCCTTCCGGCGCGAGATGGTAGGGGCAAAGCGCCAGATAGCGCTCGACCGCGCCCTGCACCGCCGGCAGCACCGGCACGATCCTCTCCTTGCCGCCCTTGCCCTTGACCCGCACAATGTCGCTCGGCGGTAATGGCGCGTCGCGGCGCGCGATGCCGAGCGCCTCGGAGACGCGCAAGCCGCAGCCATAAAGCAGCAGCAGCGCGGCGCTGTCGCGTGCGCCGATCCATTTCGCCTGGCCCCGCTTATAGGCATCGATACTCTCCGCCATTACGTCTTGTGCCTTCGGGATCGTCAGCGGCCTTGGCAGGGAGGGAGGGACTTTCGGCAGCGCAACCGCCAGCACGGCGCGGTTCTTGAGCAGGTGCGCGCGTTCGAGAAAGCGGAAGAAGGACCGCAGTGCCGAGACGCTGCGCGATAGGCTGCGGCTGCAGGCGCCAGCCGCCCGCCGCGCCGCCATGAAGGCGCGCAAATCCTGCGGCGTCATCCGGTTGAGATCGCCGAGCGAGGCCGGCGCGCCGAAACGGGCGCTCAGGAAGACGAAAAGCTGGCGGACGTCGCGCTCATAGGCTTCGAGGGTGTTCTCTGAATAAGCGCGCTCATTGGCGAGGAACGCGAACCAGGCTTGGGCGGCGCTGTGGCTGTCCGGAGCGGCTGGAAAGACCTCCTCCGCGGCATGATCTTTGGTCGTCATGCTGCAGCCCCAAGATGCAATATGCCTTCGGAAGGGGATCCGCAGTCGTCGCCCCGAACGGCGCGAAGCGCCGAGCCGGGGTCTACTCGCCGGTCATTCCGGCATGTAGGGGCGGAAAGGCCAATGGGTCCCGGCTCGGCCTGGCGGCCGCCCGCCCCGATCCGCGAACCGGGGTCCGGGACGACGCATTGGGTGTCGCTTGCGGGCCGGACAAAGCAAATGCGGAGATCGGCCCGGTCCATAGCGCTCCCTTAAAGAATGCTCTGGCCGGTCTTCGCCCAGTCGGCGAGGAACTGCTGAAGGCCCTTATCCGTCAGCGGATGATTAACGAGCTGGCGCAGCACGCCGGGCGGCATGGTGCCAATATCGGCGCCGGCGAGGGCGCAATCAGTGACATGGCGCGGATGTCGAATCGAGGCCGCCAGGATTTCCGTCTTAAGCGCGGGATAATTGTCGTAGATCTGGCGGATGTCGCGGATCAGGGCAACGCCGTCCTCGCCGACATCGTCCAGTCGGCCGATAAAGGGCGAAATGAACGTCGCGCCCGCTTTGGCGGCGAGCAGCGCCTGATTGGCCGAAAAGCACAGCGTGACATTGACCAGCGCGCCTTCGCCGGTCAGCGTCCGGCAGGCCTTCAGCCCGTCCCAGGTCAGCGGCACCTTGACCGCGACGTTCTTGGCGATGGAGGCAAGCCGGCGCCCCTCGGCGATCATTTTTTCGGCGTCGGTCGCCGCGACCTCGGCGCTCACCGGCCCCTTAACGACCTGGCAGATCTCGGCGATGCTGTCCAGGAAACTGCCGCCGGATTTGGCGACGAGCGACGGGTTCGTGGTGACGCCATCAACCATTCCGGTTGCCGCCAGCTCCCGGATTTCGCCAATGTCGGCGGTATCGACGAAAAACTTCATACCTCTAGCCCATCTCTCATCGGTTTCATAACGCGCCGGAGTTTACGCATCGTTAAGATTGCGGAACGGCCGGCACGCAACGCCCGTTGCCGGTAGTTCCGCGATCGACTGCCGCATCGGCGCACGTGTCTGTATAGGGCAGAGTTTTGCCCCTACGACAAGAATAAGCATTCAGCTTAGCGCGCAATCCGCTTTTCTGCATTCGCGCGGATGCTCGCGGATGCAAAAAAGCGCGGCGGCCGGTGAGGCTGTCGCGCTCGGATTCTCGCGAGGGGAATAAGGGTGATTACTGCGGTTGCCCGTCCGGCTGCTGATCCGCCGGAGGCGTCTGCGGCCGGTTGCGGCGCTCGGCCATGAACTGGTCGAACTCGGTCTTATCCTTGGCGTGCCGGAGGCGCTGCAGATATTCCATGAATTCGCGCTGTTCGTCTTCGAGCCGGCGCAACGTATCGGCCTTGTATTCCTCGAAGGCGCTGTTGCCGCTATAGGAGGAGCGTCCGCCCCACTGACCGTCCCGGCCGTGGCGGCTCCATTTTTCCTGTCTCCACTGGCCCCAATGGCCGCGTCCACATCCCATTCTTCCACTCCAGATCATGACGCCCAGCATTGCCAAGCCGAAGGGCCACCAAACGATGAAGCCCAGGACCATCACGGCAATCCAGGCGGGTTTTCCGAACTGATCAAGCGCTGCGGCAAAAGCCATCAGACCCTCATTAAGTCTCGCGGCGAACGCCATCAGATCCTCGCTACATGTAAATGTTAGTAACATTCACATAGTTGGTCCAGATCGGATCCCTTGTCAAGCGGGACACCACGCATTTTTTTGTGGCGAGCGCACCGGCGGCGCTCATGGCTGGGCACCGTCATTGAGGCCAAGCCCCTGCAGATAGATCAGGATCGCAGCCTCCAGAAGCTCCTCGGCGGTCATCGGTGTCTTGCGGCCGTCCTTGCGGCCGAACAGCGAGGCGATGCCATGCGAGATCGCCCAGACATGCAGCGCCATCATCAGTGCCGGCGGACGCCTGTCTTTCGGTAGGGTGGCGGACAGGGCCTCCGAGGCCCTGCGCAGAATCTCGAAGGCGCGGTCCGAGGCCTGGCGCAATTCCGGCGTGCCGTCGGCGGCGCGCCGCCCTCGAACATCGCCGCATAGAAGGCGGGCTCCTCGCGGGCGAAAGCCAGATAGGCGCGGCCGAGATTTTCGAATGCGCGCATCGGGTCCGGCTTGCCGTCATTCCAAGCTTGGCCGAGGCGACCGGCGAATTCCTCGAAGCCGTGCCGCGCCACGTCGGCCATCAGCTCGTCGCGGTCGCGGAAATGCCGATAGGGCGCCGCCGGGCTGACACCGGCCAGGCGCGCGGCATCCGCGATAGTGAAACCCGCCGGGCCTTTCTCGGCAATCAGATCGAGCGCGCCGCGAATGAGCGCCTCGCGCAGATTGCCATGATGATAGCCGCGGCGCCCCGGCGGGCCGCCGCGATCCTTGGACCAGTTCATGTGAACAATCTTTACATGACTCTCGCGCGTGCCGCACGTTTCATCTCACCACGCCGCTGAACCGCTCTGGGCAAATTGCGCCTGCTGCTCGTCAAACCCGTAGAAACCGCTAAGATAGTCGCCGACCCCGCCAAACACCACTTTCGGGAACCAGACAATCATGACCACATCGACGCTTGAAAAAGCCCCGCTCGGCCAGCGCGGACCGACCGTAACCCGGCTTTGCCTCGGCACCATGATGTTCGGCGACCAGACCGACGAAGGCGAGGCGGCGGAGATGATTGCGCGCTATTGCGAGGCAGGCGGCAACTTCCTCGACACCGCGGATCAATATGCGAATGGCGGCTCGGAGCGCATCGTCGGCCGGGCGATCGCCGGTCAGCGCGACCGCTGGATCATCGCCACCAAGGCAGGCAATCCCATGACGGGCGTTCCGGGCTCCGGCGGCTTATCGGCTCTCTGGCTGCGCCAGGCCATCGACCAGAGCCTCGACCGGCTCGGCATCGACAAAGTCGACCTCTATTACCTGCATCTCGATGACGAGACGACGCCGCTCGAGGAGCCGATCGGCGCACTCGGCGAGATGATCGCCGCGGGCAAGATCGGCGGCTGGGGCTTTTCCAATTTCCGCGGCTGGAAGATCGCGGAGCTGATCCGCATCGCCGACCGGCTCGGCGTGGCGCGGCCGGTCGTCGCGCAGCCCTATTATCATGCCCTCTACCGGCTGGCCGAAATCGATTTCCTGCCCGCCTGCGCGCATTTCGGTATCGGCGTTGTCCCCTATTCGCCGCTGGCGCGCGGCGTGCTGACCGGCAAATATAATGACGGCGTGCCGCCCGGCTCGCGCGCCGATCGTCAGGACATGCGCATGATGCAGACCGAGTTCCGCCCGGAGGTGCTAGATGCCGCTCGCAAGATCGCCCAGCACTTGGCACCGTCCGGCCGGCCGATGAGCGGCTTCGCACTGTCATGGGTGCTGGCGAACAAGCTGATTTCCGGCGTCGTCATCGGGCCGAAATCCATGCGCCAGCTTGAGGATTATCTCGCGGTCGCCGGCACGCCTTACGACGAGGCGGACGAAGCCTTCATGAACGGGCTGATCCCGTCGGGCGCTTCCGCCGGCTATGCCTATGCCGATCCGCGCTATCCCTATCGCGGCCGCGTCTTTGCGGGCTAAGGGAATTGCAAGGCCGACGGCATCCGCTCTTCCGGCAATCCACGCCGATCGCCTGTCGACTGCTTGAGCGCTTCGATTTAGCGGAATGGATCCCCGGATCTCGCTTTGCTCGTCCGGGGATGACGAAAGATGGGATTGTAGGGGCTGGCGTCGGACGCGACGGCGGGGGTTGGCAACGCGTCGCGCCGGCTCACGGCGTATCGCTGATCAGCGCCCAGCGCTCGATCGTCTTGCTGGCGATCATATCGGCCGTCTTTACGCTGTAGCTCTGATAATGCGGCAATTCGGTATGCGCGCGTGCGGCCGCCTCGTCCTCATAGATTTCGTAAAGGAAAAGTCGCCCCTTTCGGCCCGCGTCCTTGGCAACATCGAAGCGCAGACAGGCGGCCTCCTCGCGGAGGGTGTTCTGCGCATGCGTGAGCAGCGCGTCTTCGAGGGCGTCTTCGCGCCCCGCAACAGCCTCGACGAATACAGTTATGACAAACATTTTAGCTCCTCAGCTTTTCTGGAATTTTGCGATTAGTGCGGCGACCTGACCACCGGTCAAGCGGTTGGCGGACAGGCCCCGCGTCAAAAAGATGAGCTTGGCGTTCTCCTCGAATTCCTCAGCATTCATGACGGCGTCTTCAAAACTCCGGCCGGTAACCAGGAAACCGTGATTGGCCATCAGCACCGCGCGGTGGTCCCGCGCCGCTTCGCCGACGGCCTCGGCCAGTTCCTGACTGCCGGGCAGGAAATAGGGCACCATCGGCACGCGCCCGACCCTCATCACCAGATAGGGCGTGATCGGCGCCAGGGCGTCCGCCGGCTCGGTATCGGGCAGGCAGGACAGCAATGTCGCATAGGTCGAATGCAGATGGATGACAGCACACGCCTCGGGCCGAGCGGTCAGCACGCCGAGATGAAGGCCCGCTTCCTTCGATGGCGGATCGCCGCTGATATGCGCTCCGTCGAAACCGAGTTTTGAGAGGCGTTCGGGTATGAGGCGGCCAAGGCTGCTATTCGTCGGGGTGACGAGAATGCCATCCTCAAGCCTGGCGCTCAGATTGCCCGCGCTGCCGTGAGCATAGCCGCGCTGGAACAGGCTGCGCGCGAGCGCGGCAATGGTTTCGCGGAGTTCGATTTCCTCGCTCATCTGAGGAGATCCCAGGCGCGGAGGAACATATCGTCCTGGCCGAAATTCCCCGATTTTAGCGCCAGCGCGATCGGCGGGCCGTCCTTGACGATGGTCCAGGGCACCCCCGGCGCGATCTCAGGGCCGATTTCGAGCGCGCGCACGCCGAGGCGGCCGACGACGGCGCCGGAGGTCTCGCCGCCGGCGACAATCATGCGCGTCACGCCGAGAGCGACTGCGCCCACTGCAACGTCGGAGAGGAAGCTTTCGACGATCTCGCCCGCTTTCGCCGCGCCGAGCGCCTCTTGCGCGGCCACAACCTCGTCCGGCGCAGCGGTGGCATAGATGAGGGCAGGCCGGTCGCCTGACTGACTGCTGAGCCAATCGATGGCAGCCGCGGGCGCCATGCGGCCATCGGCGATCGCCAAGGGATCGACCCGCAACTTAGGCAAGCCTGCGAGGAGCGCCGTAGCTAGCTGGCGCCGCGTCGCCTCCGAGCAGCTTCCGGCGATGACGAGGGCCTGGCCTTGTGGGGCCGTCATCTTTGACAACCCTGCATCGAGCGGCGGCTCGATGCCGAAATTCGCCGGCAGCCCCATGGCGATGCCCGACCCGCCCGAGATCAGCGGCGCGCCCTCGAGCGCAAGGCCGAGCGCGAACAGATGCGTATCGGTCAGCGCATCGGCGATGATGAAGGGGCGACCGGCCGCGGCCTCGACTTCGATGGCTTTGCGGATCGCCGCCGCTTCCTGCTCGATCACCTCCAGCGGCAACAGTCCGACAGCGTGCTTCGATTGGCGTGCCAGTACGCGGACCAGGTTCGCATCTCGCATGGGCGTCAGCGGATGGTCGCGCATCGGGCTGTCGCTGAGAAGCTGTTGCCCGACGAAGAGATGGCCCTGATAGACGGTCCGCTTATTGGCGGGAAAGGCCGGGCAGAAGATCAACGACGTTGCACCCGTCTCTTCGAACAGCGCATCGGCGACCGGCCCGATATTGCCAGCGTCGGTGGAGTCGAAGGTCGAGCAATATTTGAAGAAGAGCTGCTGCGCCCCGGCGGCCTTCAAGGCGCGTGCGCTGGCAAGGCTCTGAGCGACGGCCTCCTCTGCCGGTATGGTGCGGCTTTTCAGCGAAACCACGACCGCATCGATGCCGCCGACATCGTCCAAGCCGTCCGGAACCCCGATCACCTGGCGGACCCGCATGCCCTCGCGCTTGAGCATCAGCGCAAGGTCGGTGGCCCCGGTCAGATCGTCAGCGATGGCGCCTATGAGCATCGTTCCTCCAAGAACAGACTTTTGAGCCATCATACCGCGAAGCACGCGGTTTTTTCGTATAGATTGATAGCGCCACCATCAATCTTACCGGCCGTTGCCGCCGGATCATCGGAGCGGCGCATGTTCGAAAACCGGCTTGGCGATCTTGAGTTTCTTGGGCAAGGGCTAGTCCGGCCGGAATGCGTGCTCGCGCATTCGTCTAGCCTGCTCTTCGCGCCCGACTGGTCGGAAAGCGGCGGCGTCTCGATCATCGATCGCGTGGGTGGCGTGCGCAAGATCCAGGCAAAGGGCTGTACCGAGCCATTGCGGCCGAACGGCATCGCGCTCGAACCGGGCGGCACGTTCCTCCTGGCGCATCTCGGAGCGGAAACCGGCGGCGTGTACCGGCTCCACGCTGACGGGCATGTCGAGCCTGTCGTCACCGAGGTCGAAGGCCGCGAGCTGCCGCCAACGAATTTTCCCTATCTGGATGTGGACGGGCGGCTCTGGATCAGCGTCTCGACGCATCTGAAGCCGCGCGCGCGGGCCTACCGCCCGGACGTTGCCGATGGCTTCGTCGTGCTCGCCGACAAGCGGGGAGCGCGCATTGTCGCCGACGGCGTCGGCTATACCAATGAGTGCCTCGTATCGCCGGATGGCGCTACGCTCTACGTCAACGAGACCTTCGGGCGGCGGATCACCGCTTTTTCGCTCCATGCCGATGGTTCGCTGTCGGACCGCCGCGTGATCGCCGAATTCGGCATTGGCACCTTTCCGGATGGCCTGACGATCGACGAGGAGGGCGGACTTTGGATGACAAGCATTGTCTCGAACCGCGTGATCCGCGTCGCGGGCGGTGCGAGCGAGATCCTGCTGGAGGACTCGGACGACGATCATGTCGCCGATGTGGAAGCGGCGTTTCAGAGCGGCGCCATGGGCCGGCCGCACCTTGATCAGATCAGGAGCTGCACCCTGCGGAATATCTCCAGTCTGGCTTTCGGCGGCCCCGACCGCCGCACGATCTTCCTCGGCTCGCTGCTCGGCGACCAGGTCGCAACGCTGCCTGCCCCGGTCGCGGGCGCCGAGCCGCCGCATTGGCGGGCCGATCTCGGGCCGCTCGCCGCGCTCTAGCTGCTGCGCGGCCATGCAAAAAAAGCGTGCGAGCGGGGAGGCCGCTGCACGCTTCAAGGTATGGCACTAAGAGCAATCGAGGCTCCGCCTGTGGGAAGCAGAGTTTCCGGACCTTCATGGGGAGCCGGAAACTCTGCTGGCCGGGGGGCAAGGCCAAGACTTAGGAACACATCTACGCGTCACAATCTCAAGATGAGTCGACGATAGCATGCAACCTTTTCTGCATCGTTAATGGTGCAAAGATTTATTCGATGACGATGCGCGGCGCGGTGCGCTGCTGCTTCGCATCCGAAATCGCGCCCCAGACGCGGCTGGCGATGTCACGGTAAACTTGCGAATGCGGCGAGTCCGGATGGCTCACCACGACCGGGTGCCCGCCATCCGAGGTTTCGCGGATCACCATGTCGAGCGGAACCTCGCCGAGGAAGGGAACGCCGAGCCGTTCCGCTTCCGCCCGGCCGCCGCCATGGCTGAAGATTTCCGAGCGTTCCCCGCATTTCGGGCAGAGGAAGTAGCTCATATTCTCGACGATCCCAAGCACCGGCACGTTGACGCGGGTGAACATGTGGAGCCCCTTGCGCGCATCGATCAGCGCCAGGTCCTGCGGCGTCGAGACGATCACCGCGCCGGCAAGCGGCACCTGTTGCGCCATGGTGAGCTGCGCATCGCCCGTCCCGGGCGGCATGTCGACCACCATGACGTCGAGTGGGCCCCATTGGACGTCGCGCATCATCTGAGTGAGCGCAGACTGCACCATCGGCCCGCGCCAGATCATCGGTGTTTCCTCATCCACGAGGAAGCCCATGGACATCACCTTGATCCCATAATTCTCCATCGGGATCAGCGTGTTGTTGACGATCTCCGGCTTGCCCAATAGGCCCATGAGGCGCGGCATCGAGGGGCCGTAAATATCGGCATCGAGCAAGCCCACGCGCAGCCCGAGACTAGCGAGGCCGAGCGCCAGATTCGCGGCGGTGGTCGATTTGCCGACGCCGCCCTTGCCGGAGGCGACCGCCACCATGTGCTTGACGTCTTTGATGCCGGTCAGCGCAGGACGTGCAGCAGGACCTGGACCGGCGGCGTTATGGCCCGGCGCGGCAGGCTTGCTCGCCGGCCGATCTGCGGTCAGCGTGGCCATCACCGCCTTCACACCTGGCACCATGGCAGCGGCCCGTTCGGCGCGCTCGCGGAGAGGCTCAAGGTCTTTGGCGCGGTCAGGGGGCACGGCGAGCGAAAAATAGACCTTGCCGTCTTAAATCACGATTTCCGACACCATATTCGTGCTGACGATGTCGCCCCGTCCGTCCGGCGCTTTGACGCGCTTCAGTTCCGCGATGATTTGGTCTGTGGTCGGTGTCGGCATTTCTGGTCCCCAGAATTGGTTTTTCCCCGAGTGCGGGGCTGACGGGTCGGTCCCGAAGCTCTTCACACACTATGTATGCTTGCACCAGAAATGGTGAAGTGCCTTCGACAGCATTCTTGGCCGCGCGGCGCCGGCCGACCGCGGGATCGTCGGTTTGCGGGCGCATCGATGCCAAGACAATCTTAAAGTAGAAGTTGCAGCCGGCCCGATAAGCCCAAGTCAAGGCTTGCCGATTGCGATTTCGCGGCCGGCAGGCCTGCAAACATCCTTTAGACTTTGCAGCAGATGGCCATAATCTGATACTGAAAAAGACAATAAATACACCGTTCAGGTTGGTGGCCATAATGTGGCCGGTTGGGGGGCTTGGCCCACGGAACGGGCGTTCGACGGCGGTGTTAACATACCGTTGCCGTCCATGCCTTGTCGTTCCGGGGGTCTTTCGTTTGAGGGCAATGCACCCGGCACGATGAGCTGAGGAGTTCGCCGATGGCGATTGCACAAAAAAGGCCGGGTTTTTCCTGGATGTGGGTCTTGCTTCTTGCCGGATTGAGTCTGCTCGCCTGGATATCGACCTACACCGGCATTATGGAGCTGATCGCCGCGTCCACCGGCCAGATCGGCTGGGTGCCGCGCATCGCCGTGGCTTTTGCGGTGTTCATGCTCCAGCTCATGATCCTCTATGTGCTAGACTCCATGTTTTCCGCCCAGCTGAGATGGTGGCTGTGGCCGCTCTATATCATCGGCTACTGCATCTTGTTCCTGATCTCGGTCGGCTTCGCCTTCGGCTTCTATTGGAAATATCTGGAGGCCGGCAGCGTCACCACGGCATCCGCCGAAGCCTCACTGCGCGAGGTGCAGCAGACCTTGCAGCTCGGCACGACACGGCTTGAACAGATGCAGTCGACCTATGCCACGCTCGCACAGATTTCGGCTCAGAAGGCAGAGACCGAGCGGACCGCGGGCCGCACCTGCCCAAATAGCCCGCCCGGCGACGGCCCGCGCCGGCGGCTCCGTGACGCCGATTCGGAGCGGTTCCGCTTCGCCGACCAATATATTCAGCAGCGCGTCAACGAGGTCAAAACCGACATCACGGCGGTCAATGACGATCTGCAGAAAATCCTGCTGAAAGACCCATCGACAATCGATCCTGCAACCGGCTCGCGCAATGCCTTCATCGGCACACTCAATCGCCGTCTTGGCCTGGTCAGCACGCGGTTCAATGCGCTGCGCTCGGATCCGCAGCTGCTGCAGCTGCGCGACGAATTCGCAAAGCGCGCGGATCAGACGACCTTTCCCGACGATCGCGGTGGGACGTTTGTCTGTCCCGACCCGCAGCTCAGGACGGCCCTCAATGGCGTTGTGCGCGCGACCAACGAGCTGCCGGAGCTCCACCCTCCGCTGCTGCGCGCTTACGAAGGTTCGGAGGCCGTTATCGAAGCCTTCCGACGTCTGACCAATAGCGGCATCGGCACCGCGAATCGTATCTCAGCCAGCATTCAGAACGGCTTCGCCGCCATCGGCATCGCTTCGCCGGCGCGCGAGATTGCGCAGACCGCGAACGGCCTTACAGATCGGGACTATATCCCGCTGATGATCGCGATTTTCGTCGACGTGTGCATATTGCTGGTTTCCATCAACAGGCCATTCGGCCCGTTCTTCGAGCTGTCGAAAAGCATGGACGCGGCGAGGCGCGGCGGCATGAACGAGTATTTGGAGACCTTTTACAAGGTCTTCCAGGACCAGTTCGACCCGGCTAAAAAGCCGACCGCAGCGGACGTGGTCGCGCCGATCCAGGACGTCGTCTTCGATCATAAGGGCCAGTATTACGCGGCAGTGCCGCTCGACTTCCGCGAGGAAGACTACAAGAAATGGCTCGAAAAGCGGACCGGCCCGAGCGCCGCGCAGGCAATCTTCCAGGCGACCTCGGAAAAGCCGCTTGAAGTGTCGCGCTATATCACCAGCGTGTTTGCCACCCTCGAAGGCAGCGGTTTCGTGGATTTGATCGACGCCAACGACGAAGGGCTCGACGTTGCGCTGATCAAGCAGAAGCTCGATCAGCAGGGCAGCGTCTATGCCCAGGCGGATGCCTTCCGCGTCTACCGCTTCCGCCGCAGGGCGTGGGCGCAGATCCTCATCCAGTCGGTTGGCAGCAGCGCCGCGGAAAGCGAAAGGCAGGCCCGCCGGAAAGCGAAGGAAGGCGTCTGGGAGAAGCCTCCCGTGCAGATCCCTGCGCTCACCGACGACTATAGGGGCGAAGCGATGGCGGTGGAGCCGTCAGAGGCGCAGCGCCTCGTCTCCGAAGATGTCAGCGCCAGGCCCGCCCTGGAAGACAACCGCGAGGGCTCGGACGAGGATCCCGATACCAACGAATACAGCCCGCCGCGGCTCAATGGCCACCCCAGAGGGCGGCAAGGGCGGCGATACGTCGAAAACGCCAGAAAATTAGGCTGACGATCTGCCGCCTGCGGACGGCCGGCACATGGCGGCGGCGGGACCTTGCGCGCCGACAATTTCCGCGCCGACAGCGCGGCGCAATCCGCCCGCCCCTTCGTCATCAATCGTTCCTTAACCGACATGGTGTTATTTGAATAGATCGCGCAACAAAATCCGTTGCAACGTCATCCGACCAGACAGGAACGACGACCTATGGGGTTTCTCTCCGCCTTCCAGAAAAAGCCATCGGGCGACCGGCAACAATCCATTGATAGGTTTTCGGGCCTCGTTTCCACCTATCTGCATCGTCTTGAGACCAAGGGCGGCAGCATCGCCGACCGCTCGCTGACACTGATCGCCCGGTCTCCTTCGGCTGCGGCAGCGCGCGCGCTTGCCCTCCAGGCCAAAGGGCTGGAGCGCCAGGAGGTCTCGACGCATTTCATTTTCGCCCGCATCGCGCCGCTGGAGCTGCTGACCGAGCTTGCCCTCGGGCTCAACCTGATTGCACCGCGAGATGGCCGGGCGGATCGCGTCCGCCTCATCAGGACGCCGGCCCTCCTCCACGCCCATGAGCAGCTCGTTCTCGGCGCGTCGTCATGCTGGACGGGCGACATGCTGCGGCGCTGCGAGGAAAACCGCAATGGCCTCGATCTTTGGGAGGATGAGGCTCCGGGCTCGGTGCGGCTTGCGCAGTTTGCCTTCAATGCGATCTGGGCCATCGCCAAGCCGGTCCCGGCGCGCATTCTCGCCGATGGCAGCCGCATTCAGGCGCAGCGGCCCTCCCTGCCGCCCGCAATGGCCGCGGCAGGTCTCGTCTCCGACAGCGCGATTGGACGCATCACGGGATCATCGGCGACGCGGCATTGACCGCTCGGACGCTGCTAAGCCTCGCTCATGCCTGATTGCAATTATCTCTCGGTCAGCTTCAGCTCGATCCGCCGGTTGCGGCGCAGATCGGCCTCGGCTGTTCCCTCAACCAACGGCTGAAACTCGCCGAAGCCAGCGGCCACCAGCCGTTTCGGCAACACGCTCCGGCTGATCAGATATTTGACCACCGAGATGGCGCGCGCCGAGGACAGCTCCCAGTTCGATGGGAACGTCGGGGTCGCGATCGGGCGGATGTCCGTATGGCCGTCGATGCGCAGCACCCAGTTGATGTCGGTCGGGATCTGTTTCTCCAGTTGCAGGAGCGCATCTGCCAGCTTGTCGAGCTGGATCTTGCCGTCCGGACTGATTTCCGCCGAGCCGCTGTCGAAAAAGATGTCAGCCTGGAAGACGAAGCGATCGCCGACAATCTGGATGTCAGGCCGGTCGCCCAGCACCTTGCGCAGCTCGCCGAAGAAGTCCGACCGGTAGCGTGACAGCTCCTGGACCCGCCGGGCCAGCGCGACATTGAGGCGCTGGCCGAGATCGGCGATGCGGCTTTGGGACTCGCGATCGCGGTTTTCCGACGCCTGGAGCGCGTCTTCGAGCGCTGCGATCTGACGCCGGAGCGCGGCGATCTGCTGGTTCAAGAGCTCGACCTGCGCCAGGGCCTCAGAGGAAATCTTCTTCTGCTCATCGATCTGCCCGGTCAGCGCGGCGACCTGCCCGGCGGCGGACTTGCCCTTTTCGCCCTCGGCGCCCAATAGACCCTGCAGCCGGGCCTGCTCGCCCTTGGCGGCGGAAAGCGAGGCCTGAAGCGAGACGAGCTGGTCTTCGGCGGACTTCTTTTTCGAGCGCTCAAGCGCTAGCAATTCCGTCAGCGAGGCGATCTGCTTATTGAGACGGGAGAGCGCTGCGTCCTTGCCGCTCGACTCCTGGCTGACGAAATATTGCGCCACCATGAACAGCGACATCAGGAAGGTCACGACGAGCAGCAGCGTCGACAGCACGTCGACGAAGCCGGGCCAGTAATTAAACGTCGCGCTGCGCCGTCCTCTTGCGGCATAAGCCATGTGTCAGCCTCCCGCGCCCGCCGTGATGATTTCGGCTTTCCGATCCGTCACCGCTCGCCGCTGCCCCTCGGTGGACGCACGGCGACGTCGCGCAGAATTGTGGCGAGCTTGTTCTGCTCGCGCAGCATGGTGGCGAGCGCATTCTGCTGATGCGCCTGCTCATCGACCCATTCGCGCACGACTTTCTGCTCGGCGCGCATCTGCTTCACCAACCTGTCGATGCCGCGCGACAGCTCCAGCATCGCTTCACCGCTGTTGTTGCGCATCATGCCCTGCTCGATTTTCTCGGCTAGGTCGGTCATCGTGCGCTGCATATCGAGAAGGGCAAAGCGAAGCTGTGCCGGCTGGCCGGCCGCCGCGCCGCTGCCCTCGGGCGTGAGCTCGGTAATGCTGGACAGCCATTCCTCAAGCTCGTTGTAGAAGCGGTTCTGGGCGTGCGATGCCTGCAGATCGAGGAAGCCGACGACCAGCGACCCGGCAAGACCGAAGAGCGAGGACGAAAAGGCCACGCCCATGCCCTTTAGCGGAGCGGCGAGGCCGGTCTTCAGCTCTTCGAACAGAACGCCGCCTTCCCCATTGCCGGCACCGAGCGAGTTGATCGTGGAGCCGACAGACTGCACAGTCTGCATGAGACCCCAGAAGGTCCCGAGCAATCCGAGAAAAACCAGAAGGCCGACCATATAGCGCGTGGTCTCGCGCGATTCATCAAGCCTGGCACCGATCGAGTCGAGAATGGAGCGCATCGCGGTCGGCGAAATCGCGGCCTGGCCCTGGCGGCGCATGAGCAGCGTCGCCATCGGCGCCAGCATGATCGGCGAGCGCTCGACCGCCAGTCCCGGATCGGCAATGCGGAAATTGTTGACCCAGCGGATTTCGGGGTAGAGCCGGAGCACCTGTTGGAAGGTGTAGACGATGCCGATCGCAAGCGTGAGGAGGATGACGCCATTCAGCGCGGGGTTGTTCCTAAAAGCGATAGCGACTGGACCGTAAATGATGATGACGATGAACGAGGCCAGGGCAACGAATAAGAACATGCGCCACACGAACACCTGTGGCTTGGACAGCGTCTTGTAATAATGTGTTGTTGTCATACTCATCGAACGCCTTTGCAGCGGAAAAGCCATGCCACCGCCCCCCTTGGCTCCAACTCATAGCCCATTTATCCACAGCAAAAAACTGCAAGTTCGTTTGTTATGGCTATATCACCGAGTTGTGCGACCGGTCCAATGTTGACATTGGTTAACCGTCATTTCGATGGCGGCGAAATTGCGGCATCGTTAACGGCGCCATTTTCAGGCGCCCGCTTTTGCGATTGGCAGATCACCGCGGGCGGTGCCGGCTTTTGCTGAAACTAGAGTAATTTCAACAAGGCGCGGTGCACGCTCTCATTCCCCGCAAGAATATTGCCGGTTTCAAGCATCGCCTTGCCGCCCGTCAGGTCGGTGGCATAACCGCCGGCTTCGCGAACGATCACCAGGCCGGCCGCGAGATCCCAAGGATTGAGGCCCTGCTCCCAATAGCCGTCATAACGCCCCGCCGCGACCCAGGCGAGATCGAGCGAGGCGGCACCGCTGCGCCTGATGCCCGAAACCGCGGGCATCACGGCGGTCAGTTGGCGCAGAAAATCCTCATGGCCGGTGCGCCCACGATGCGGAATGCCTGTCGCCACGACGCAGTCTTCCAGCCGCGAGCGCGCGGAAACCCGGATGCGCCGGTCGTTCAGAAACGCGCCCTTGCCGCGTTCGCCGGTGAAGACGTCGCCATTGGCCGGATTGTAGATCAGCCCGGCGACCAGATCGCCCTCGCGCTGCAAGCCGATGGAGATGGCGAAATGCGGAATGCCGTGCAGGAAATTCGTGGCGCCGTCGAGAGGATCGACGATCCAGACATGCGATTTGTCCGGCCCTTCGACAAACCCCGCTCCTCCATCAGAAAGCTGTAGCCGTGACGTGCCTTGGACAGCTCGTCATAGAGAACCTGTTCGGCGCGGTGGTCGGCGGCACTGACGAAGTTGCTTGGCCCTTTGAGCGAGACCTGCAAATGCGTGACCTCGCCAAAGTCTCGCGCGAGACTGCGTCCGGCCTTCCGCGCGGCGGCAAACATCATGGTCATCAGCGCGGAGGCTGCCATCGACTACATTCCCTGAGGTGTCGGCTTGGCGCTCATGGCCCGGACAGGGCTTACCGGGCGAGCCCCGCAATCATTTTCGGCGGGCAGAAACTGCCCGCTTGTGAAGCGAAAGTCCAGGGTCTTCAGCCTAGAACTATGGTGGTATTGCGCTGCTGGCGGTTCGCCGCTTAGTCGGAGCGACGGACGTAGGTCAGCTCATTCGTATCGACGATGATCTTTTCGCCCGGCGTGACGAAGGGCGGCACCATCACGCGAACGCCATTCTCCAGCATCGCCGGCTTATAGGACGCAGACGCGGTCTGGCCTTTGACGACCGGTTCGGCTTCCACGACCTTGAGAGTGACCTGGTCGGGCAGAGAGATGCCGATCGGCGTCGCCTCGTGGCTTTCCACGGTCACCTTCATGCCGTCCTGGAGGAAGGCCGCACGCTCGCCGACGAAATCCTGCGGAATTTCGAGCTGCTCATAGGTCTGCGTATCCATGAACACCAGCATGTCGCCCTGCGTGTAGAGAAACTGGTAGTCCTTCTGCTCAAGCCTCACGCGTTCAACCAACTCCGAGGCGCGGAAACGCTCGTTCAGCTTGGTGCCGTTGAGAAGGTTCTTCAGCTCGACCTGCGCATAGGCCGGCCCTTTGCCCGGTTTCACCGCCTGGGCCTTCACGGCCACCCAGAGCGATCCCTGATGCTCGATCACATTGCCGGGCCGGATTTCGTTGCCGCTGATTTTCATGTGGTTCCGATTTTGCCGATGCGTGCGTTCGGCTTCCATTGGGATGGTTCATGCTGGGATGTCAAGAGGGACAGCGGCCCGGATGACCGGCCTGGTTCAGCGCTGCTTGTCAGCGCGATCTGGATTGCTCACCGATCGGACCGTCGTGCCGGTGCCTGTGCCACTTAGCAGGTCGTAGCTTCATGCACCGGGATAAGTGGCCAAGGGACCTGCTTGCACTCCGCGAATCGTGCTTCAAATTTGGCTGCCGGAGGGCCGAAAAAACCGCATTAACAAATTGCTAACACCGCATATATCTGGTATTCTCTAAGTCAAAGTACTCAAGCTTGCTGAATTATGCAAGCAAGAGCGGGGAGAGACGACGTGCAAAAGCTCGCTGCCGTTGTGTTTGCGGGGCTATTAGGCTACATTTGCCTAATGCTTACATCAATTAATAACAAAATTGATGCGATCTACGCCTCCGGCACTCAATATGCCGTATTAAACGAAGTAAAAAATCAAAGTTTCACCAGCGGCGAAATACAAGAGGTCGCTGTTAAAAATCAGGCGGTCCCGCAGGTAACGACAGCCGATGCCGGATTTTTGCTTGCGGCTATGATCTCTATCTTCATCGCCTGGCATCTTTCCCGGATCTATTACAGCCATCAGTGGACGAAGACGATCCTGAGAAAATCCTTCGCGGTTTATAAGGAGCCTTATCAGGTGCCGGCGGCGCCGAATGCCATCCACCTGGACCAGGACTGCGTCGCCGATCTGCCCCTGCCCGACGGCCGCATCAAGGAAAGCTGGCTGCCGCCTTATGCGAGGGCGTCATACATGGGCTGGCATGTGTAGGCCCGCGGCGATCGCGTAATTCACGTCCAGAGTCAGCCTGCGATTTCGCTGCTATCTCGATCCGTCGCCGTTGCCGTCTCAATCCTCGCGGCCGCAGGCCAAATGCCGACAATCCGCGCAAGGCTGATTGAGAATGACGGCGATTGAAAGCGTCTCGCTCAAATCCTATCCATCCGAAAAGCACTCTGCCATTACGCTCCAAAGGTGCTTCCCAGGCAATCTTACGACGACGGCCTCAGACGAGACGTGCGACCGGCCGCCGATGCGACGCAGAGGACAAATCATCATGCGCAAGCCAGGTCTATCAGAGCCTCTTGCCCAACTCGGCAGACAGCGGGGCCGTGCGGTGGCGGCTTTGCTGGTCGCTTGGCGTCGCTCTGCCCGGGGTCGGGGCGCTGCTCAAGCCCTATGTCGGGGCGGCCGTGTTTCTGCTGCTGGCGACATCCTTCCTGCGCGCCGATGTCGCCGCCCTCAAGCGGGCCTTGTCGCGCCCCGCGCTGGTCCTTGCGGCCACCGCTTGGACGATGCTTGCCATCCCGGCGCTCGCTGCCATCACCGCGGCGCCGCTCGCCGCGCAATTTGGCGCGCACGAGTTCCGCACGGCTCTGATGCTTCATGCGATCGCCTCGCCGATGATGTCGGCGCCGGCCTTCGCCGCGCTGATGGGGCTCGATGCGACGCTGGCTCTGGCGACGCTGGTGCTCTCAAGCGCGCTGCTGCCCGTCACCGCGACAGCTTTCGCCGCTGCGGCCGGTCTCGGCCTGTCGCTGTCGCCGCTGACGCTTGGGGCACAGCTCGGCGCGGTTCTGGCCGGTTCCGCGCTGATCGCCTTCGCCATCCGAAGCCGGGTCAGCTTCGAGGCCATCAAGCGCTACAGCGATGAGATCGACGGCTGCAACATCATCATCCTTTTCGTGTTCATCGCGGCGCTGATGTCCGATGTTGCCCGGCAATTATTCGCCGAGCCGCTGATGGTCGCCGGGCTGACCGCATTCGCTTTCGCGATCTATTTCTGCTTGGTCTGGCTGACAGCGCTGGTCTTTCGGCGGGCGGGTCGCGAGCAGGCTTTCGCCGTCGGCGTCGTCACCTCGCAGCGGAATTTGGGGCTGATGCTGGCGGCGACCGGCGGCGCTCTGCCCGGCTTTGTCTGGCTCTATATCGCGGTCAGCCAGTTTCCGATCTATCTCGGACCGCTGATGCTGGCGCCGGTCGTGCGGCGACTGCAGTCCGGCAGCGGGGAGGATATGGCGCGGCCAAAGCAGAGCGAAAATCGGGCTTCGAGCGGCCCGATGACAACGGACGCCGGCTAGATCATCGTGCGTTTAATCAGACGCACATCCCGTTTTCACGGGAACATGCTTTTGCGGATTATGCTCTCGTTGCAAACCGTGTCCTAACCGTTGGCATTGAGCGCCTTGCCTGAGACGATGACCATCTCCAGCAGCACGCGCTCGTTCAACTGTCCGCCCCCGGCAAGATTCCGGTCGGCTTCGAATTTGCGAATGGCGTCGCGCGTCCTGGCATCGAGACGGCCGTCGACCGGACCTGAGGTGTAGCCCAAACGCGCCAGCATGTTCTGTACCTCCGCAACCAGTTCGCGCCGCCGCTCGAACCGTCCCACCGGTCCGGGGCCTGCTTTGCCCGCCGCCTGACCGAAGATGAGCGACTTCAGGACCGCTTCGCTCGGTTCACCGGTGAGCGGCATGTTCTCGTCAAACTCATAGGCGACGATCGCGGCGCGCGTCGCCATGTCGAGATGGCCCGTCTCGGGGCCGGCTGCGTAGCCTCGGCCGCCGAGTTCCCGCTGAATCGCCCTTACCAGCTCCGAAACCGGCCGCGCCGGCTGGCTCGGCCGTGTGGATCCGGCTCGGAAAGCCTCGAGCTCTCCGAGCTTTTCGGCAACCGCAACAGACGGCCCGGCGGATCGCTTGCTGTGTCGGCAGAGACGCGGTTGCGGAAGTGCTGCGGCTCTCACGTTCCGGCGCCAGCACGCGCATAGCGGTTCCAGCAAAACGCGGCGCGTTCTGCAGATAAATCGCGTTGATGGAAATCGCTGTTGCCAGAGCCAGGAACGCAACAACGAAGAGCCGCATCCGAAATGGGGTCATGCCAACAGCGTAAAGAAAACTTGCAAATGCTCATCAAATAAACCCGCAAACCGTAAAAACTCGCTTAACGCTACGATCAAAGTGAAAGGCTTGAGAACAAGGCAAAATCGGCATATGGCGGCGGATTGAGGCCGACCGCGAGCATTGTCATAAAAGTCGAACGCCATCATTTGCGTTTTCTTGGCAATGCCCTGTTAGACCGAAACCAGCTTGTGCGGGTTTTTCAGAGCGGCGTCATGTCTTTCGTCAAAGCTGGCTTTTGGGTCTTCCTCATCTTCCTGCTGTTGCCGACCAACGGCCAGGAACGTTATGAGCTTTATGCGGCGGCTCAGCGGACGGTCTCCGATATCGGCGGATTTTGCACGCGCAATCCGGATGTCTGCCAGCTGGTTTCGTCGGCGGTCCAAGGCCTCGGACGAAAACTGAAATCGACGGCCAATTCGATCGAGGACATGCTGCGCCAGACGGGCATCGCCGCCGAGCGCGCACAGCCTTATGATCAGGGCCCGGCCGATCACGAACACCAGGGTGCCCTCAATTCGGTCCCCGGAACCGCAACGACGTCCAGCCTTTCCAATGATACATTGACGACAGAGGATCTGAATCCAGCCTGGCATGGTCCCGGAAAGATATAGCTAAGGGGCGCTTCGGGGCGACGACGAGACCGCGGAGCACTCCGCCCGCCCATTCCTCTCATTTCCACCGCAGAATGACGGTGCCGTAAACCGAGACATATTGGGAAGCGGCTCCGCCGAGCACAAAGACGTGCCAGATCACATTGTGGAATGGCAAGCGCTCGAGCAGGTGAAAGATTACGCCTGCGGAATAGATGCAGCCGCCGATCAGCAGGAGAGCGATCCCGCCGCTCGAAACTGCATGCATAAGCGGTCCGATAGCGAAGAGGACGCACCAGCCCTGCGCGAGATAGAAGAGCACCGAAATTTTGTCGAGCCTGCGCGGCAAGACAAGTTTCACCGCAGTGCCAAGGACAGCGATGCCCCAAACCGCCGCAAGCAGCATCAGGCCCGTATTGCCCCCGATTTTCAGCGCGAATGGCGTGTAGCTTCCAGCGATCATGACAAAGATCACGGCATGGTCGACGCGCCGGAGCCGTTCCTTCAAGCTGTGCCGGGTGACGAGGTTATAGCTGGCGGACGCTATAAACATGCCGATGAGGCTTGCGCCGTAAACTCCGAGTCCGGCAACTTCGCCGGGCGGCAGCCTTCCATCAGCTGCGAAGATCAACGCGCAGGCGCCAATAAGACCAAAAGCAACGCCGACGGCATGCACGACGGCATCTGCGATGCACTCCGCGCGGGAGTAGGTTGGAAACAAGATCCGCTCCAGCCTCCTTGGCAATCGGACATTGACCTATCCGCATCCGGTCTTTGCGGCAACCACCGCGCCTCGCGCCATATCCGGCGCCTCGCCAGCGGCCGCAATTAATGCATCGATCCAAACGCAGGCTCAAGCCGGAGTTTGGCAAAATTGATGCACAAACAAAAGGTTCGTGCGCCGGCACATGAACGAAGTGAACGTGGCGGTGCACTAGCGCCGCCGCGGACCGCCGCCGCCGCGAGGAGGCCGGGCGCCGCCCTGACGCGGGCCTGAAATCGGTCTTGTGCCGGAAGATCACGCGCCCCTTTTCCAGATCATAGGGCGTCATTTCGACCGTCACCCGGTCGCCAGCAATGGTCTTGATCCGGTTCCGTTTCATCCGGCCGGCTGTGTAGGCGATGATCGCGTGTCCGTTGTCCAGCTGGACGCGGAAGCGCCCATCCGGCAATACGTCGGTAACTGCTCCTTCGAACTCCAATGCTTCTTCCTTAGCCATTCGGTCTCCTGTGTTAAGCTGGCGGTCGATGAGGCCGTTAGCCTCTCCCGGCAGCCCCGCTGCACGCTCAAGTCAATTGAGAAACGCTCAAGCAACGCCCCGCCGCCTCCGGGCGCCTGAAGGCACCGCCGAATTCCGAAATGCAACCTTGCGCCGCCGATCAGGATGAAGATGCCGATCTTCCCGCGCTAATATGCACAAAATCGGCTCTGCCGCCATGCTTTTGGCCGCGCCGCACAATGGCAAAAGCGCCCGCCGCCGGGCATGATCCGAGACGCCGATGACGGCATTTCCCGGATAGTCGCGCTGGGTCAGAGCTGAAATCGGGATCAGGCCGAGCCATGACAAGCACGCTCAGTGCCGCTGTCCCAGGAGTCCCAGTGCAATCTTCTTGCCGTTGCCGTCGGCGACCACCGCAAATCCGAGATGAGTTGCATCCGCATCCAGAAGCATTTTCGCATATCTGTCGCGGCCGAGCCACTGCTTGATGAAATAGGCGATATCGGCTTCGACCGGCTGCGTCCCGCAACCGCCGCAGGCGCCACCAAGAAGGCTGAGCGAGGACCAATGCGGCTTTTCGCCTTGGGGCAAGTGATCGTAAATGTCCTCATTTTTCGGCAGATTGAGGTCGCCAGCCATTTTCGGCTCGGCGATCGCTCGCGCGGCTTCGGTTAGCGCCGCACTCACTTCGAGCACGCGGATGCCGGCGGATTTCCGGCGCTCATTGATCAGGGCGAGCGCCGCTTTTTCCTGCTCGCGCGCCGAGATCGGTTTGCCGGTAGTGGTCGCGGCTCGGATGTCCTGGGCGCCGGGGCCGGCGAAAGTCTGCACCGCATAAAGGCTCCCGCTGCCGCTGACGGCCAGGCCATAGCCGAAGCGATCGATTCCGGGACGCAAGATATTGGCCCGGTGTCCGGGGCTTTTCATCCAGCCATCATGGAGCCGATGGACGTGGGCATCGGTCAGGGGTGCCTCGCAGCCATCGCATTTGGCGATGTTTTCCTCGGTCAGCACCCAGCGGCTGCCGCCCGCCTTCTGAAAACGATCGGCAACCGTTTTTCCCTCCGGGGAGGTATGGGAGTAATAATTGCGTTTCAGCATGTCGTCCGCGTGGGACTGCGCCGCGTTGATGAGCTTGGGGTCGAGGACAAGCGGCGGAAGCTTGTGCGCCTGACGGGATTGGTTCACGAGTTGGAGCGCAAGCGTGCGCAAACTGGCGAGACGCCGCGTCCTCGGCGGCGGACGATGCGGAGAGGAGCGCTGTTACGAGCGGCAAGGCGGCGAGAAGCACGCCCAGCCTTTTATATAGATCCAACGAGTTGTTTCGCATCGGGTATGGCGTTTGCTTGCGTTAGAACATCGGGGACCAGTGAGGTTTCGGTCTTGGCGTCAAATTGCGTTAGGCTGGTTCTGGATAGGCAGACTCGAGTCAAAAACGCAAGACACGCATCGTCGCGGCAAGCGGCGCGGGAGGATCTCATGACCATCTCCGGCATTCTTGAAACCATCCTTTACGCTGACGACCTCGACGCCGCCGAAGGCTTCTATAGCGACCTTCTCGGCCTTGAGAAGATCGCGCGCGCCGGAAGACGGCACGTCTTCTTCAAATGCGGCGATCAGGTTCTGCTCATCTTCAATCCGGCGGAGACCATGAAGCCTCCGGCGCCGGGCGCGTTGCCCGTGCCGCCGCATGGCGCGGTCGGGCCGGGTCACATCTGTTTCAAAGCGTCGGCGGAAGAGATCGGCGACTGGCGGGAAAGGCTTGAGCAGCACGGCGTCGCCATCGAGGCGGATTTCGAATGGCCGCAAGGCGGGCGCTCGATTTACTTCCGCGATCCGGCCGGAAACAGCGTCGAATTCGCCGAGCCACGCATCTGGGGCCTTGGCTGAAACAGACGTCGACGCCAAGCTGGCACCCCGCCGCCCGGTCATCCGACGGCGCCGCACGCCCGCAGCGCTTCGATCTCGGCCGCCGTGAACCCGAATTCGCCCAGTATTCGATCCGTATTCTCGCCGGCGAGCGGCGCGCGGGCATGGACGCCGCCCGGCGTCTCGGACATGCGCAGCGGCGTATTCGCGATGGTCAGTGGTCGGCTCGCGCCAGGCATTTCAACCTCGGCAAGCATGTTGCGAGCAGCAAAATGAGGGTCGGCAAAGATGTCGTCGGCGTGGAAGACGGGGCCGAAGGGGATCTTGCCGCCAAGCGCCGCGACCAGCTCCTCTTTCGTGTGTGCGCTGGTCCATTCGCTGACGAGCGCATTGACTTCAGGGCGCCGTTCGATCCGGCTCGCGTTCGTCGCATAGCGCGGATCGTCGGCGAGTTCGGGCCGGCCCATCACCTCGGCGAACGGCGCCCAGAATTCGTCCTTCGGGATGCCGAGGCTGACAAAGCCGTCCTTGGCGGGAAACAGGCCGAAGGGGCAGAGCAGGGGATGGCCACTGCCTTCCGGCTTTGGAGCCATGCCCGTTGCGCTGTATTGCATGACGATCCGCTCGCAGACCGCAAGCACACCGTCGACCATCGCGATATCGAGAAATTGACCACGGCCGGTGCGCTGAGCGCGCCATGCGGCCGCCGCAATGCCGAAGGCCAGGAACATGGCAGGCATGATGTCGCCGACGCCCGGCCCGATCTTGGTCGGCGGGCCGCCGGGCGTCGACCCGGTGATGCCCATGATGCCGCCCATCGCCTGCGACACGGGATCGTAAGCCGGCCAGCCCGCATAGGGGCTTTCACCGCTGCGCTTGTCGCCGAAGCCGCGCAGCGCGGCATAGACGAGACGCGGGTTCAGCGCCGCAAGCAACTCATAGGAGAGGCCGAGCCGTTCCATGACGCCGCCGCGATAATTGTCGATTACGACATCGGCCTTGGCGGCGAGGCGGCGCAGAACGTCTTTTCCCGCCGCCTGCTTCAGGTCGATGACCACCGATTCCTTGTTGCGGTTGATCGAGGCGAAATAGGCGCCATAGCCGCCTTTCTCGGGCGGCAGTGCGCCTTCGAGATAGGGCCCGACCCGGCGGGCGTCCTCGCCGCCCGGCGGCTCGATCTTGATCACCCGCGCGCCCTGATCGGCGAGCATCATGCTGGCATAGGGCCCCGCGAGCATAACGGTCACGTCGATGACGGTCAGCCCGCCGAGCGCACCCCACGGCTCCTGCACGCGATCCTCGGGCTTCATGGGCGCCGCTGTCTCCTCGCCCATCGCTGAGCGTTCATGTCACGCGCAGCTCGATCGACGGCGACGCCGTCGGCACCGCCGCGAAGGGTGTCGCCACGCACAACGGGACCGACTCCGGCCGGCGTCCCCGAGAAAATCAGATCGCCGCGCTGCAGGGTGAACAGGTGTGAGAGATAGGCGATCATCTCCGGCACGTTCCAGATCATCTGCGAGAGGTCGCCGTCCTGCTTCACCGCGCCGCTCACTTCGAGCCAGATGCGCCCCTGCGCCGGATGTCCGATCCGGGCGGCGGGCACGATTGCCGAGCAGGGCGCGGAGGCCTCGAATGCCTTGCCGACCTCCCAGGGGCGGCCGGTTTTTTTCGCTTCGGCCTGAAGGTCGCGCCGCGTCATATCGAGGCCGACCGCATAGCCGAAGACCAGATCGAGGGCTTTTTCGGCAGGCACGTCCGTTCCCCCCGCGCCCAGCGCGACGACAAGCTCGATCTCGTGATGCACGTCGGCGGTGGCGCTCGGATAGGGAAAGTTCTGGCCGGGCTGGACGATGGTGTCGGGGTTCTTCTGGAAAAAGAACGGCGGCTCACGCGTCGGGTCGCTGCCCATTTCCCTGGCGTGATCGGCATAGTTGCGGCCGACGCAATAGATCCGGTGAATCGGGAAAAGCTTGTCGGTGCCCGCAACCGGCAGGGCCGGTATCGGCAGCGGGTCGAAAACATATCCGGCCTGTGGCTGAGTGAGGGTCATTGCGATGCTCCTGGACACGGGATTTCGGGCGGCGCCGACGAAGAACACCATGAAATCGTGACGCGGCGCAATCGCGATGTCGCGGTGACAAGCTCCTTGGCGGCGCGTTATTGGAATCGCTTGAGCAGTTTGGCGCCGGGCCGATTTGGCTTAAGGTGATCGGTTCCGGGAACGCGATCTGAAACCGGCGTTCACCGCAGAAAAGGAGGCTCCCAATGACCGATAGCGTTTACAAAGTCGTCGAAATCATCGGCACCAGCAGCGAATCGTGGGATCAGGCCGCAAGGGTTGCGGTTGAGCGAGCGGGCCATTCGCTGCGCGATCTGAGGGTCGCGGAAGTCGTCGAGACCGATCTTGTGATCGAGAATGGCAAGGTGCAGGCCTTCCGCACCAAGCTCAAAGTGTCTTTCAAGATGGAGGCCGGCGGCTCCATGTGAGCAGCCGTGCCAGAAGCGCACCGGCAACGATCACGATCAGCGCAATGCCGAGCCAGCAGATCGTGCCGGTGCGGTTGAATGTGGCATAGAGCGTGGCGGCGAGCACCCCCGGTGTTCTGACACCGCTCTTCGAGCTGACACGGGCGGAGATTCGCGTTGCCCTCTGCGCTTGGCCGCGGGGACGGGATCGCCCGGGTCGCCGCGCAACTTGGACTTTCCGAGAATCTTACTGGGTCAGGCGAAGCTGGCTCAGTCCCGAGGCGATGCTCTCAAACGCAGATTGAAGGGCGGTCGCGGTCGGCGACTCGAAGAATTTGCCGGCATCCGTGGCGCAATTCTGCATCAAAGCGATAGCACTGGACGGTGCGCTGAACGTAATCGTGTAGACCAAAATATCCTTAGTCGTCGGGTCCCCGTCCAGATCGGCTTTGACATTGTTGCATACCGTTGTGGTCCGTGCGTCGAGTGACTGCCTTTGAGTTGGAACCCAGCTGCGGATTGCCAGTGGTTGTGCCATAGGACGAGAAGGTGCCGGCGTTGTTGTCGCCGTCGGTGAGCAGGATGATGGCCTTGATCGTGTCCTTCTGAGTATAGGCCACGCCCTCGGTGAAAGGCACTCCGGGCGAGATCACGCGCCAGCCCCAGGCAAGGGCTTCGGGAATGTTCGTGTTGCCGTTCGCCACCATGCCGTTGATGGCCGCGGTAATCGTCGCCTTGGTATCGGTCAGAGGCTGAATCGGCGACACCCCGCATCCGTCATTATTCAAGCTGGTCGGGCCCTGGTTCACATAGGACGTTTTATTCGCCCCCAAATAAGGCACGAAATACGCTGAAAACAGTGTCGCTGGGTTGGTCGAGTCAGGCGGTGTGTCGGTCGTGTCCAGATTGTCGACGCCGGCATTGTAGCGCGACCGAACGCAGCCGCGCCAATTGGCGGCGATTCCGCCATTCATGGTCGCGAGAACGGTGAAGGTGCTTTCGCCCGCGGCGAGATTGTTGAAAACCTGGGCGTTGAGCGGCGCCGGGTGGCCGTTATCCAGCCATGTGGTCGTGGAGGCGACATTCACATTGACGCCGGCGACGAACGGGACAAGCCCGATCTTGATGTGGTCGGAGACGGCGTCGGTGCCGAACAGGATGTCAACCAGCGTGTTGGCGGCGGCCTTAAGCGCGGTCAGCTTGGCGCCGGCCATCGAGCCGCTATTATCCAGGACCATCACGACTTCGAGATTGTTGTCTTTTCGCATGACCGAGGAGTTGACGACGACCGTCAGCTTGTCGACGCCGCCAAGCTTCATGAAGGTGGTCGGGACTTCCGCAGTTGCGGAAATGTCGATCTCTTGGTTCGACTCCGGCCCCGTGCGCGTGACCGTGAAGCCTTTCAGGTCGCCGATCCCCGTCTCGGGATAGAAGGCCCGGATAAAGGCCTCGGCTTTGTCGTTCAGTTCCGTATCTGTCAGAGTGGGCAGCTTGGCGATTGCCAGGGCAGCGGCGTCGATCGCGCCGGCCAATTGTCTTTTCACAATCAGCGTTTGACCAAAGTCGATGCCGACCGCGATGATAAGCAGGAGCGGCACGATAAGAAGAAGAAACAGGATGAGAACGACGCCTTTTTCTTCCCGATGGAAGCGCCGCACAATCCGGGAAACTGCGCCTGACATGTCGCCCCCCAAGCGATGATCTCCGCCGGCCAACTCGACGACCAGCTTTTTACATACAGCAATCTGAATGCATTTCCAACTCGCCTGAAAGGGGGGTGCCCTGGCACGCCGCGCCGAAGGCAGCTTGGCAGGATTGCATCTGAGCGCCGTTCCCGCTATGACAAAAGCCTAGACGGGCGCAACAGCGTGTTTTGAGTTGGAAGTCTGCCGATGGACGCCATGGGGGTTCCATCAAACTCGGCGATCGGGAAGACCAAGCGGCGGCTCGGCCTTTTTTCCCGCAATCGGGCGCGCGGCGAGCGCGGCGCTACGATGGTCGAATTTGCGATCGTCGCCGTTCCGTTTTTCCTGCTGATTTTCGGCACGATGGAGGTTGGCTTCATCTTCTGGGGCACGTATGAGCTCGAGAATGCGACCGAGGACGCAGCGCGGCAAATCAGGACAGGCCATAATCTGGATGCCAATGGATTTAAGGATCTGGTCTGCGGCCATGTTGCTCTGCTCTCGCAATGCGCGACCAAGCTTAGGCTCGATGTGCGCAGCTTCACCAGTTTCAGTCAGATCCAGTCCAATCAGCCATCGCCGCTCGATGCGAACGGGAATCTTCAGGATAACTTCACTTGGAATCCCGGCGGGCCAAACTCGATCGTATTGGTGAGCACATTTTATGAGTGGCCGCTCCTCACTGTTCTGACGAGCTCGGTCTTGTCGAACATGACGGACGGCAATCGATTGCTCGGGGCGGCGGCGGCCTTCAAGAACGAATCCTGGTAGAGCGGCGTTCGGCAGGAGGGCGTGAATGCCGAAATCTTCGAATCTCGAGCATACGCGATGTCTGACGTGCCATCGGTTGGCCAACACCGACCGCGGCGTCATTTTGATCGAATTCGCGCTCGTCCTACCGGTCCTGCTTGTCATCTTTATTGGCCTCGTCGAATTCAGCGAGGCCTTCACGATCGCACGCAAACTCTCAACATCCGCGACCACCGTCTCCGATCTGGTTTCTCAGCAGCCCTCCGTCACCTCCGCCGATCTCGACGACATCAACCTCGTCGCGAATGAGATCATGCGGCCCTACAGCTCGACACCCCTCAGCCTCGTGATCGTCAGCGTCGCCGCCGACCAAGATAACGCGACGACCGTTGCTTGGAGCTATCCTTCCAGCGCTTATGCCGTCGGCGCGGCTTACGCCCTGCCACAGGCGGGCCTGACCGAGCCGAATTCGAGCATCATCGTTGTCGAAGCCACCTATAATTTCACGCCGACCGTCGGCCATTTTCTCGGCAGTTTTCCGATTACGCAGCGCGCTTTCTTCAAGCCGCGCTTCAGCGCCAACGTCGCCAAGGCGAATTAACGCACGTTAGTGACCGCCCGGCCCGGCTCATGTCTGCGTCGCCGCGCGCATGGTCTTGATCAGCGCGGCTTTTTCCTCAAAGCCGATGCCGGGGGCGTCGGGCAGGCGGACGTAACTGTTCTCCACCCGGATGTCGTCGGCAAAGCCGTCGAAGGGCGCAAACACACCGGGATAGCTTTCATTGCCGCCAAGATGCAGACCGGCAGCGATGTTGAGCGACATTTGATGGCCGCCATGGGGAATGCAGTTGCGCGGCGAGAAGCCGTAGTCCGGCAGCAGCGAGAGCGTGCGCAAATACTCGACAAGGCCGTAAGACAGCGCGCAGTCGAATTGCAGCCAGTCGCGATCCGGCCGCATTCGGCCATAGCGCAGCAGGTTGCGGGCATCCTGATGCGAGAACAGATTCTCGCCGGTCGCCATGGGCCTGTCGTAGTGCCGGGCGAGCTCGGCCTGCAGCGCATAGTCGAGCGGGTCGCCGGCTTCCTCATACCAGAACAGATCATAGGGCGCCAAAGCCTCGGCATAGGCAATGGCCGTCTCAAGATCGAAGCGGCCATTGGCATCCACGGCGAGCGTCCGGCCCGCTCCGGTGACGGCGATCACGGCCTCGATGCGGCGCAGATCCTCGCTCGCGCCGTAGCGGCCGTTTGAATTGAAGCCGTAGCCGACGACCGGCTTGCCGTCGCGGATCACGTCGGTCACGACAGCGACTATGCTCGCCGTCATTTTGCTGAAATCGATATAGGCGTTCCGAATGTCCGAAGCGATCGGAACTACGGCGTCGCGGATTTCGACGATCTTCATAGGCAGGCGATCCCTTCGGCTGTCGAAGCGGCGCACGGCCACAGGCGAGGCCCGGCGCAATGCGCTTGCGCGATTATGGAATCAAGGGCTCATGCTCCGCAAATCATGGATGGCGCGGCCGCTTTCCGGCTATCGTCCCGGTGGATGGCGTTGCTTTCGTTCATCCGCCGTTGCATATGCATTTGAAAGAATTGCGTAATGGCCGCGATTTGGCCTCGGGTTATAGAGCATGCTAAGAGAGTTGCTGGTGCAGGTCTCGACCTTTTTGGCAAGACCGATGGCACCGGCGCGATAGTTTTGACCCGAAGTTTGCGCGAGCGGATGATGCGGCTGACAGTCCTTGGTTCAGGTGATGCGTTCAGTTCGGGCGGACGTCTGCCGAGCTGTTACATCCTCGATCATGGCGATAGGCGGGTCCTCGTCGATTGCAGCCCGGCGGTCTTGCCCGCATTGAAGCGGGCCGGGATTTCCCCGAACAGCTTCTCGCACATCTTCGTCAGCCATTTGCATGGCGACCACATTGGCGGCCTGCCGTTTCTGCTGCTCGATGCGATCTTTCCAAGCCAGCGCCTGGAGCCCCTGATCCTGGTCGGTCCGCCAGGCTTGGAGGCGCGTTTCCGGCTCGCCTGCGAAGTGCTGTACCCGAGGTCGCTGGCGATTGAGCGCCGTTTCGATCTCGATTTCATCGAACTTGACCGCGAAATCAGCCGGGACTTCGACGGACTGCGGGTCACGCCATTCGAGGTCGATCATTATTCCGGTTCGCCGTCCTATGCCCTGCGTTTCGAGACGGATGGAAAAGTCTTTGCTTTTTCCGGCGACGCGGGATGGTCTGACAATGTTGTTCGCGCCGGCAAGGGCGCCGACCTTTACCTGATCGAATGCTACCAATATGACTTCCGGCTCTCGATGCACCTCGATTATCTGACTATCGCACAGCATTTCGACGCGATCGGCGCGGGAAAACTCGTTCTCACCCACATGAGCGAAGCCATGCTTGCCCGGGATGACGATGTCGACAAGACGCGCTGCATTCTCGCCGATGACGGCATGGTCATCGATTTCTGAGCGATGAGCGCGGTTGACGATAGTTTGCTGAGCGAGCGCCTTGCCGCTCTGGTCCGCGACATTCGCGGCTGCCGCATTTGCCGCGATGCACCGCGCGGGACGCCCCTGCCGCATGAGCCACGCCCCGTCTTCCGCGTCAGCGAAACCGCCCGGATCTGCATTTGCAGCCAGGCTCCGGGGACACGCGTCCACGCATCGGGAACGCCTTTCACCGATCCGTCGGGTGACCGGCTGCGCGCCTGGATGGGGGTAACGCCGGAGGACTTCTACGATACAAGGCGAATCGCGATCGTGCCGATGGGCTTCTGTTTTCCGGGACTGAATGAAAAGGGCGGCGATCTGCCGCCGCGGGCCGAATGCGCTCCGGCCTGGCACCGGCTGCTCTTCGCCGCTCTCCCGCAATTCGAGCTCATTCTGCTCGTCGGCTACTATTCGCAGCGCTGGCATCTGGGCGATCGGGCGAATCCGAGCTTGACGGAGACGGTTGCGAATTGGCGCGACTATGCGCAGGGCGCGGGGACACCCCGATATATGCCGATGCCTCATCCCTCCTGGCGGAACAATGGCTGGCTCAGGCAAAATCCTTGGTTCGATGCCGAGTTGCTGCCCTTCCTGCGCGGCGAGGTGAGGCGGCTTATGGCATTTCGATCGCTCGGCGGTGCCGCATGACCCTCGCACGGCGCTGACTTGGGATTTAGAAAATAAATCTCTAACGACTAGAATTTCAGCCTGATGGCCGTTAGAATACGGGGAAAAGCCGGCTCACGTGCAAATTTTTTCTAAAGGATGAAAATGCTCGATGCCATCGACCTGAAAATTCTCAGCATCCTACAGCGCGATTGCACCATTGCAGTTTCGGACATCGGCAAGGAGGTCGGGCTTTCGACGACACCGTGCTGGCGGCGGATTCAAAAGCTCGAACAGGAAGGCATTATCGACGCGCGGGTGGCGCTACTCAACGCCAAAAAGGTGAATTCCGGCGTGACCGTCTTCGTCGCCATCACCACGAGTGAGCATACCATCGAATGGCTCGAAAAATTCCACGCCGTGCTACGAGAATTCCCGGAGGTCGTCGAGGCCTATCGCATGAGCGGGCAGGTTGATTATCTCCTTCGCGTTGCGGTGCCCGACATCGAAAGTTATGACCGCTTTTACAAGCAGCTCATCGAGCGCATCGCTTTGACCGATGTCAGCTCGAGCTTTGCAATGGAGCAGATCAAATATACGACGGCACTGCCGCTCCACTTTGCAGGGAAACGGCTCAACGAGGCTCGAGCATGATCCGCAAATGCATGTCCCCGTGAAAACGGGGATGGACGCCGATTTTACGAAAAGATCATGTGAAAACCAACGGATAGAGCCCCGTTCCGATTTTATCGGAACGGAAAGGCTCTATCGGTTCAAAGCAATGACGTTACTCGGCTCTGGCTCATCCTCGCTCCCCTCGCCGAGTCGAGGTGCTGTCCTCCAATAGGCTCTGAGCCGCGCTGCGAGAGAGGACGGCTTCTCGGCCAGAAGCCGCTCGCCCATGTCGCGGGCGCGCGTTCGCAGCTCCGCCTGGCGCCGGCGGCAGAGGTCGAGATAGGCATCGACGTCCGCCTGGTCTCCGAGGCTTTTGGCGTGCTCTGCGACGAAGGCGGCCAGCACCGCAATGTCATGATCCTCGCCCAAGGCTTCGGCAAGATCGCGTGCGAGCGCTATCTGCGGCCGGATTGCCTTCGGCCAGCTCGGCGCGATGAGCAGCAATTGCCGCCAATGGCGCTGAACATATTTGCGCCACTCATGAAAGGCCTCGTCGGTTTGACTGTCATAGGCGTGCTGGAAGGCTCGCCGCGCTTTGCCGTAATCGCGCTTCAAGGTCGCCGTGACGGTGTCGATGCTGTCCTTGTCGCCGTCCAGATGGAGGCTCGAAACGTCCCTGCGAGCCTGGCCGAGCAGTTTTTGTGTCCGGGCGAGCGATGCGCTGTCGAAATGCTTCTCCGCCGCCTTGCGCTTCGCTTCGAGGTCGGACATCAGCGCGGCGGCCACGGGGCCTTTTCCGACGACGGGATCATCGGCCGCGAGCTTTTCGACGGTTGCGGGCATCGTCTGAATATCGCGGACGCTGGAAAGCGACCGGGCAATCAGCTTGAGTCGTGCTTCTCTGCGGCGAAAATCGCTCTTGGCCATTGCCGGCTTGATGAGGTTCAGAAGTGCCCTGAGCCGTTTTAGCGCCTTGCGCGTTTCATGGATCGCATTGCCATTCTTGGAACGGGCCGAAAACTTCGGCAGCACGCGGTCGATTTGCTCCGCACCGATCTGTCGGACGCTGTGGCCGATCGGCTGTCCCGGAACGAGGCGAAATGCCATGATTTATGACAACTTTGGCTGGGATTGATAGTCTTGCGATAATAATCTAGATCTGGCGTTGGTGCCACTGGAGGCAGCAAAATAAGGTGTCGCCGTGGCGATTCAGCACACAGATAACCACTCCTGAACGCGGTTTTCCGGATCGGGACTGGCGACGACGTCGGTCACCACCGCGATGCTGTCGGCGCCGGCTGCAAAGACCGCCGGTGCGCGCTCGACGGTGATGCCGCCGATGGCGACAAGCGGGCAATCGATGAGCCGCTTCCATTCGCCGATGCGGGCGAGCCCTTGCGGCGGATATTTCATGGCCTTGAGTTTGGTTTCATAAATCGGGCCGAGCGCCACATAATCCGGCCGGGCATCGAGTGCAATGCGCAGTTCTTCCGGCGTGTGGGTGGAGATGCCGAGCTTGATGCCAGCTTTTCGGATTGCGCCAAGGTCCGCTTCGGAAAGATCCTCCTGGCCGAGATGAACGAAATCGACGCCGAGCTCGATGGCCTTGCGCCAATAGTCGTTGATGATGAGCTGACAGCCATGGCGGGCGCAGATGCCGAGTGCGGAGGAGATTTCGCGCGAAATGATCGTGGCATCGGCGTCTTTCACGCGGAGCTGGAGCGTCTTGACGCCGAGGGGGACGATGCGCGCGGCCCAGACGGCGTCCGGCACGATCGGGTAGAACCTATGAAGCATCGCCGAGCCCGAAGAACGGTGTCCCCGCGACCGGCGTAGAAGGGACCGCCATGTCGCGGCGCGGCATCAGTCCGGCTTCGAAGCCGAGGCGGCCGGCGTGGATCGCTTCGGCAAAGGCAATGGCCATTGCCGGCGGATCGCTGGCCTTGGCAACGGCCGTGTTCAGCAAGATCGCGTCATAGCCCATTTCCATGGCGGCTGCCGCATGAGACGGCGCGCCGATCCCGGCATCGACAACCAGCGGCAGATTCGGGAAATAGGCGCGCAGCGTCTTGAGGCCGGTCGGATTCATGAGACCCTGGCCGGAGCCGATCGGCGAGCCCCAGGGCATCAGCACTTCGCATCCGGCGTTCAGCAGCTTTTCCGCGGCGCTCAGATCCTCGGTCGTATATGGGAAAACCTTAAAGCCTTCGCGCGCGAGGGCGGCCGCCGCTTCGACGAGCCCGAACAAATCCGGCTGCAGCGTGTCATCATTAGCGATGACTTCGAGCTTTATCCAGGGCGTGTCGAACAGCTCCCGTGCCATCATCGCCGTGGTGATCGCCTCCTTCGCCGTTCGACAGCCGGCGGTGTTGGGCAGGACTCGAACATCGAGCGATTGAACAAGCGTCCAGAATTGCTGTCCGGCGCGCTCCCGCGCACCCTCGCGGCGCAAAGAGACTGTCACGATCTCAGCGCCTGCCGCCTCGACGGACCGCTTGAACATCTCCGGTGATGGATAGAGCGCGCTTCCGAGAATGAGCCGGGACGTAAACTCTTCGCCGTAAAATTCGACCATGGCTATCAGCCCCCCTGCCTTGGGGCGACGATCTCGACGCGGTCATCGGCGCTGATCGGCGTGCCGGCGCGGCGTACCGCCGGAATGAATTCGCCGTTGAGGGCGGTGGCGACTTTGATCTCGCCATAGCCTAGCCTTGCGCAAAGCTCGGCAAGGGTCTCAGCTCCCGTCTCCTGCGCTTCGCCGTTCACTGTGATTCTCAATGAATACGTCCTCTCGCGTCGTCCCATCCTTTATATAATGCGCAACCAGCCGGGCAAGAACCGGGGCGAGCAGGAAGCCGTGCCGGTACATGCCATTGACGAGGATGTGGCGGCCGCGCAGGACGATTCTGGGCGCGTTGTCGGGAAAGGCTGGACGGACGTCGGCGCCGAAGCTGACGATTCGGGCCTCGCCGAAGGCGGGATGCAGCGTATAGGCAAGGCCGAGAAGGTCGAGCGCCGAGCGCACCGTTGCCGGACCGCGGTCGCCGCTTTCAATGACCGTGGCGCCGACCATGAAGCGGTTACCGGGCCATGGCACGACATAGAGCGGGAATCGTGGGTGAAGCAAGCGAATGGGGCGGCTCAAGCGGATTTCATCGGTTTCGATGACCAGCATTTCGCCGCGCACGCCGCGCAAATCGCTCAGCTCGGCTTTCGCGCCGATGCCGCGGCAATCGATGACATAGTCGTATTCGCCTGGAATGCCGCGGTCCCACATCACGCCGAATTCTGTTTGTGCGCCGGCCTCTCCGGCGAGATCGAGCAGCGCGGTCATTGCCTGAGCGGGCTCGACATGGGCCTCCGATGGGTAAAACAGGCCCTGCACATAGCGCCCGGCGAGAGCCGGCTCCAAACCCGCAATGCTGGCGGCGTCCACGCGATCGAAGTGCGATGTCATTCGCGCGAAACGGCCGAGCTCGGGGAGATCGCGGGGCGCGGCGATGACGAGGCTGCCGTTCTGGGCGGTGGCCGGATAAGCCTCGCGCCAGAGCGGGATGGATTCCGAGGCAAGCTCAGCAATCAGCGGCTCGGCGCTCTCGCTTTCGCAATAGGGAGCGAGCATGGCGCCGGCGAGCCGGCTGGCGGCCATTGCGAAAGGTTCGGTGGCCTGGTCGATCAGCGTCACACGGTGGCCGTCTCTGGCGAGCGTGACGGCCTGCCAGAGCCCCGTGATCCCGGCGCCGACGATGAGAATCTTCGTCAATTTCCGCCTTTCTCTCCCGGCCTGCGGCGACACCCTATCAGAATGCAGGAGCCTGGCGGCGTCAACGCCGGTTAGAGAGACATTGATATGTCCGTTGGGAATGTCGCGATGGATTCGCTGGAGCGGCGAGTAGGAAGGAACGATGCGGAATTTGGGGGGAAGGGCGGGGAGGTGGTGGGGCTCTATATGGCGCGGCGGGAGAACGGGATGGTGATGAGTGTGATGAAAAGGGATGGATGTAGGGTGGAGGTAAGGAGGGTTATTTGAAAATGGGAAGGGGAGGTTGAGGGAGTGTGATTAAAAGTATGGAAATTGTTGGGTAAGTGGAAGGAAAGTAGGGGGAGTAAGGGTGGGATGAATTGGAATGAATGATGTGGAGATGGGGAAATGTAGAAATAAAAAGAGAAGAGGGGAAGGAGAAGTAAAGGAAGGGTGGAAAGATGAGATTGTTATTAAATAAATAGCTGGACGTGCGTCGAAGCGTTTTGGCGGCCGGCCGCGGCATTGCCAGGTCGATTCGCACGCCCGCCTGAACCGGAGCGGCAACCATGCGATGAACCGTCAGAAAGAAAGGGAGAGCAGACGCGCTTGGAGGAATCGCCCTGTCATCCGGGGGACGATGACATTCGGGCTCAGCTTTGCACAGGACGCACAACCGGCTGCACAAAAGCTCTTCGCGGGGACAAGCCGCGCCTGCTCTCGAACACGCTGTCAGCGGATAAAGGGGGACGTCCGTGACAGCCACCTGAACATCGACTGAGCGGGGGAACTCACTGTCTTTGTTCTGTTTATGTTCTAGAAAATCGCGGGTGAGTTGTCAAGCCGAAATAAGCACAAAAAGAGAACATACGGACTCGTGCTTAGAGCCGCGCCTCATGAGGCAACAAAAAAAGCCAGCCCACGTGGGCTGGCTCTCGCTGATCAAGGGGAATGAGGGTTTAGTAGGTGAAGTTCAGACTGCCGACGATGCGGTTGCCCGCCAGGTTTGGCGGCATCAAAACCGCTCACGTTGGTACCCCAATACCGCAGATCGACCGTAAAGTGCTCACGGAACGTCTTCGACAGGCCGACGTTCCAGTAGGTGTAATTGTCGTCGCCATAGACGGGGGTGAAGTCAACGGAGTCACCTTCATCCGCCGATTGTAATATAGCCGAGCGATCCACTGAGCACGAGATCCCAGATTGGCAGAGGTTTCGTCAGCTTTACCTTCAAAGGTCCAGGTGCTGAACCATTCTCCCCAGCATAATCAGGCGACCAGTAAACAGTACCCGTCGCGGTCAAATCACTCCAGATTTTGCCGCTGGCGGACGCTTTGATTTCCACGTACGCGGGATCTTCGCCGAGATCAGTAGATGATTGTTCGGGATAGGACTATAATAGATCACCCCCACGTCGAGATCGATGCCGTTCCAAGACTTTCTGATGCCGCCGTAAAGATCGAGTTCGAGATTTCCGTCTGACACGAAATCGTCGACGCTGGCGCCCCAGAAACCGGCATAAAACATGCCATAGGACGCCTCGACGCCGGCAGAGACAGACGCGTTCTCGTCCGACTGCGAAATGCCGCGGAACACATAATCACTCGTCAAGCCGCCATTAGCCGAAAACTTGAGCTCCCGCTCCGGCTCAGCCGCCGGCATATCTTTCATGCCGCCGCCGAGATCAGCGGCGTAACCAGCGCTCGTCAGCGCAATAGCAGCCACGCCACCCAACAGGCTAGCGCGAACCACCCCAAACACGCTTCTCTTCATTTCCATTGCAGTTGGTGCCCCTTAATCTTCCCCGGCTCGCGCATGACGCGCTTACGCCTGACTGTGAAATGAAAGCCCCAATTCGAAGCTGTCGGTTGATTTGCCGGAGAAATCCGCTGTCAACCATGGGCGATAATTCTCTCAAACTGTGGCAGAAGCCAGCGCCAAAAGAGAAAACACCGTTCGAGCCTGGGGATTTGTGACAGGACCGCCACAGCTGTCGAAAGAACGGTCAGCATATGTCAAGTATGCCTAAAAAACAGGCGGTATAGCGCGCGAAAAAGCGATAGATTTTACGGCAATTGCCTCGAATTTAACCTGCACGCGTCGGCCTCTCGGTCGCGTGGCGGGGATTTCTTTCTTGTCCGTGACTTAGTCCGGCCGCTTAAAGACCGATCTGACTGTCGCTCATGGTGCGATTCGATCCAGGCATATAGGCGTCAAACGCCGCCCAGAATTGATCGCGAATCTCATCCCGCTCCTGAAGCAGCTCGTGCTTCGCTCCGGCAATGACCAGATGGCGGCAGGTCTTGACCTGGGTGGCAAATCGTTCGATGGCTCGCGTCGAGACGACGGTGTCGTTACCAGCGGCAACGATGAGCAGCGGGATGCGGATCGACGAAGCATATCCAAAAGCGTTGATCTGGGCGATTGAGCGCGCCGCCGCCTGCATCCAACCAAGCGTCGGAGAGCCGATGCCGAGCCACGGTGCGGTCTTCAGGACATCGCAGATGCGTTCGTGGCGGAGAGGATCGCTCGTCAGCTGGCTCGTCTCGAATGGTCCGCTTTGCTCAGACTCCGGCTTGCCGCCGGGAATGTAGAGATCGCCGAGCCCGATGAGCACCAGGGCCTCGACTCCGTAGCGTCGCAGCGGAGAGATCATCAGCTCCGGCAGAATGTCGATCATCGGCGCGCTGAGGATGATGCGGTCGAACCAGCAGACCTTGGTCAATGCCGAGCGCAGAAGAATATGGCCGCCCATGGAATGGGCCATGCCGTAATAGGGCGCCGGGCAGTCCGGAAGCACGATGTTGCTCATGAACTGAGCCAGATCGCGGGCATAATCGGCAAAATCTTCGACATGGCCTTTGCGGGCGTTCTTCAAGAGCCGGTCCGACCCGCCTTGTCCGCGCCAATCCATGCAGGCGACGGCAAAGCCGCGTCGCCGCAAGTCGCTGATGGTTTCGAAATATTTCTCGATGAACTCGCCCCTGCCGGTGAACAGGCAGACCGTCCCCAGACGTTTGTCGGCGGTGCGCGGCCAGAGCGCATAGCGGATGGTAACGCCGTCGCGGCTGACGAAGCTGCCGGGGATTGCGCCGCTCGGGACGGGATTGCGCGCTATGCCGACCAGTTCCATGCGGTGTCTCGCCGATTCGAAGAGTTCGCCAACGACAATATCCGCTGCTCCGCAAAGGCTCAACCGGCATCACCGGGGCGCATTTGGCTGCCCGTTGTGCCCGGCGCGACACGGCATGGATGGGGGCTTGAAACCAGCGCGGGCCACCCCAAATTTCTTCCGTGCACGCCAATTTGGGTGCGCAAATCTTCTGAAATGCCTGGCCTTTAAGGCAGGTGATCACGTCGCTTCATTAGGAGGACCTGCAATGAGAAGATACGACTTTTCGCCCCTCTACCGTCAGACCATCGGGTTTGACCACCTTGCCAACCTTGTCGAGCAGCTCGCGTCGGCGGAGGGTGACAACGGCTTCCCGCCCTACAATATCGAGCGTCTGGGTGAGAATGAGTACCGCATCACCATGGCGGTTGCTGGTTTTGGCAATGACGAGCTGAATCTCGAGGTGAAGGAAGGCACGCTGGCGGTGCGCGGCGAGAAAGCGCCCGAGACGAAGGACCATAAGTACCTTCATCGCGGCATCGCCGCCCGCAACTTCGAGCGGCGCTTCAAGCTCGCCGAATATGTCGAGGTCAGCGGCGCGGCGCTTGAGAACGGCCTGCTTCATGTCGAGCTGAAGCGTGAGATCCCCGAGGCGATGAAGCCGCGGACGATCAAGATCGGTCAGTCGGCGAAGAACGGCAACGCCCGTGTGATCCAGGGCGAGGCGGAGACGGTGTCGGTTTCCGCATAACGATCGCCAATAAGTCTCAATAAGACGAACTCATCCTGCACGCTGAACTCAGGAGTTGGCATGCCCTCTCCCAAGGGGAGAGGGCAATACGGCGCGTTTGGCTAAGCTGTGCCTCGCATCTTGCTCGCAAAAGCCCTCCCCCCTCGCGGGAGAGGGCTCCCGCAGAAGGCGGGTGGGTGAGGGGGCTTTGAAACGTTGAGGGCTCGGGGGCAGTTCTTGGAGAGCCGCCGCCGCCGCCCCACTTACCGGATCTGCGCCTCGGCCTTATCCAGATTGGCCCTGACGCGGTGACGAAATCGTCCCAGGTGACGTCGAAAAGTCGAGCAGCAGCACAGGCTCCCCGCCGAAAGCGTCTCCGAGCCGTGCTCGATGCGCGTCACGTCAAGCTCGGACAATTCCAGCGCCTGGGCGATTTTTTCGCGCGGCGGCTTTTGCTCGTTGTGAAGCTCTTGCAGCGCAAGCCCGATCGCCAGATTGTAGGTGTCTTTCTTATGCATCTCGTCTCACTCCGCTCCGGTCGCTCAAGCGCCGGCCAGTTTCAGCTCACGCCTAAGTCCGGCG
>CAVZCK010000031.1:0-300842 GCA_963773735.1 uncultured Alphaproteobacteria bacterium
CCGCCCGGAAGACATGGCCAGCCGCGATCGTGAACTCTCAAGGGCGATGACCGTTTTGCCACAAACGGCCGAGCCCGGGACGCCGATCCGCCTGCGCTTGGCGCTTTTCGCATCGAAACGGTTCGACCGAGGCCGGCCTGCCGGAGCCCCCATGACCCAGCTCGCTCAAGCGAAGATGCCGATCCGGATAGCGTGCGCACAGTGTCCGCTAGATCGCTTGAGCATTTCCGATCGTTTTCCGAGCGTGAATTGGCGTTCATGACGGGCTTCAAGATCGGCGAGTTTTCCGCCGGACCGGGCGCGAGCATTCTCAAAGAGCAAACCAATTCGGCTCACCTCTATACGGTGCTTCAAGGATGGGCCTTCCGCTATAAGCAACTTGCTGACGGTCGCCGCCAGATTCTCAATTTTGCGCTGCCAGGGGACCTGCTCGGTCTGCAGACGTCGATGTTCGGCGAAATGGATCACTCGGTCGAGGCATTGACCGGAGTGACGCTGTGCGTGTTTGCGCGCGAAAGATTTTGGCAGCTCTTCGAGGCCCATCCCGGTCTCGGCTTCGACGTAACCTGGCTGTCGACGCAGGAAGAAAGGACGCTCGGCCAATATCTGACGGCTGTCGGCCAGAGGTCCGCGCGAAGCCGGCTTGCCTTCGTGTTGCTGCAGCTTTACCGGCGCTGCGAGCCGACCAACATGGCCGGCGCGAACCGGATGCCCGCGCCATTCACGCAGCAGCATCTCGCCGACCTGCTCGGCCTGTGGCTGGTCCACACCAATAAGACCATCCGGCGGCTTGCGGACGAAGGTTTGCTGAGCTGGAAAAAGGGTGTGATCGAGTTCCTCGACCGCGACTCTCTCGTCGAACTTGCCGAGATCGAGGACAAGCCGGTTCCGATTCGCCCTTTCATCTGACATCGCGCTGCGCGCCTGATCAGACGCTCCCGGCTTCCGGCGGCGGTTCCTGCTGCGCCAGGCTTTGCAATTCGCCATGGCTGATGACCCGAATCGCCGGCAGCGCCATCGTGCAGACGACGCCGGCCGACGCGAATTCGAGCGTCACCTTGCCGCCGAGCGCTTGCCCGACCACGCGTTCGAGAAGCGTTCGTCCAAATCCGTCCTCGACGCCAGCGGCGACCGGCGGACCGTCCAGCTCACGCCAAACCAGATGCAATTGTCCGCCCAGCCCATCGGCCGGGCTGGCATCCGGTAGCTCGGAAATCGCCCAGAGAATTTCGACGACGCCGCCGGGCGAGGAGAGCGCCCCATGCTTCACCGCGTTTGTCGCAAGCTCGTGGATGGCAAGGCCGAGATTCTGAACGGCGACGGAGGTCATGAGCAGGTCCGGCCCCGCCATGCGGATGCGGTCGAGTTCCAGCTCGGATACGACGTCGAGCTGGCTGCCGATGAGTTTGATGATCGAGGTTCCGCTCCAATCATCATTCACAAGCAGATCGTGAGACCGCGCCATCGAATTGAGGCGCGCTGAAAAGCGCCTGACAAACTCATCGACGTTTCGCGTTCGACGCGCCATCTGGCGAACCACGCCCTGAAGCACCGCTAGGAGGTTCTTCGAGCGATGGGTGACCTCGCGCATCAGGAGCTGCTGGCGCTGCTGCTGCTGCTTTTGTTCGGTAATATCGAAGGCGCAGGAAATCGTCCCGATCTGATTGCCGTCGGTGTCATAATCGGGCTGTGACCGCAGCACATACCAGCGCGTGCCGTGCGGGAAGCGAATTTTGACCTCGCCCGACCGCTCTTCGCTGGTCTCCATCGCCAATCGCTTGACTTCGGCCATCGTCATCGCGGTATCAGGCGGGAAAAGATCCCAGTCGGTTTTTCCGATGAAGTCGCTTTCATGCGTTTGCGGCGGCTCGTTGAAAATCCAGGTGTAGCGGAGGTCAATGTCCTGACGGAACAAGGTGATCGCCGAGCCGAGAATTGCCAGACGCATCTGCCGGTTTGCGCGTTCGAGCTCGTAAGACCGGCGGACAACGCTCTTTGCCAGTTCCGTGTTGGCCAGCGCCAGATCGCGCTGCTCCCGTTTCAGGAGCTCCGCATCGGAAACGGTCAGAAACATCCGCCCGTATTTGAGCGCTTTGCGGATGGAGAGGAGAATGAGGAATGCTGCGGTGGACAGCACCGCCGCCGATATCAGCTTCAGTGCGGCTGCGACGAGCCCGTGATTGCTGCCGGAGGCAAGCGATGGCAGGCCGAGGCTCAACGCCGCTGCCGAGAGGCCGAATGCGGCAAGCGCCAATGGGGCCGTAAGCCAGTTTCCAAAAAGCTCGCGCAAGCGGAGAGAGAAAAGAAGGGCAATCGATGTGAGCAAAAATGAGCCAGCCAGACATATATCGGAGAACAAACCCGCGAATGCCGATAAATTCACGGGGATCACCGCACCGACCTCGCCGGGATGAACCGCAAAGCTCGCAAGACCATAGGACGTCATCCGCTCGGATAAGCGAAAAGGGACCGCCCGAAGCAGTCCCTCCTTCACTCAAAGCCGCATCAGGTTAAACCCGTGGCGCTCCGCCTCGGACAAGATGAAAGATAAGCGACACCACGAACAGGATCAAGAAAAGATAGAATAGAAGCTGCGCAATACCCGCAGCGCCCGCCGCAATACCGCCAAACCCGAACACGGCGGCAATGATTGCGACAATAAGAAATGTCAGCGCCCAGCTTAGCATTTTGACCTCCATCCTTGTTCCCACGATGAACCAAACGTTCAAACGCTCAGCCGGTTCCACCGGACGAGTCCATGTCGTTTTCGATGGGTTGGCCGGGCCGCTACGCCCTCGCTTTGCCCTTGCGGGCTTTCTGGTCGAAGAACAGCGCCTGGGAGGTGACCGTCTTGACCTGATTGGGATCGAAGGGCTTGGTGATCAAGAATGCCGGCTCGGGTCTCTCGCCGGTCAGCAGGCGCTCCGGGAAAGCGGTGATGAAGACGACCGGCGCTTCGAATGAGGCCAGAAGATCGTTGACGGCGTCGAGACCGGAACTCCCATCGGCAAGCTGAATGTCCGAAAGAACGAGTTCCGGCCGTTGCCTGGCAGCGAGTTCGACCGCCTCCGCCCGCGTGCTGGCGGTGCCGATGACGCGATGCCCCATCTCCTGCATCAGGCTTTCCAGATCCATCGCGATCAGCGGCTCGTCCTCGATGATCAGGACATCGGTCGCCACCTGGCTGGCAATGTCCTGGCTGGCCTCATCGATGAGTCCGCTCACCGTCTCCTCGTCAACGCCAAGGATCTCGGCGGCTTCAGAAACCGTAAACCCTTCCATACTGACGAGGAGGAACGCTTGGCGAGGGCGCGGTGTTAGCCCTTGCAGACGCCGGTCCGCGGACGCAACGGTTGGATCGGCCGGAGCCGTGTCGGGAACATGATTGATGGCGACCGAGTTCCACAATCCGAGAAGTGTGGCATAGAGCGCCAGCTTGGGAGTTCTCATAGTCGCTCAGCACGCTGCGGTCGGCGACAAGAGCTTCAAGCGTTTGAATGATGTAGGCGTCCCCGCTTTGTTGGCTCCCCGAAAGAGCGCGTGCAAAGCGTCTTGCGTAGGGCAAATGGCTTCTCAGTTCATGCGCGAGCGTATCCATGTGGTCCCCTGGGCGGCCAAGCGGATGTATCCAGTTGGTGATGCGATTTAATCACTACGACGACGAGCGGTCTATAAACAAAGACATACGGAGCGCATACTGATCCGCTGCTTCGATGAAATCGAAGGTTGTAAAGAGGTGACAATGGCGAAACAGTATTCAGTGTTTTCATAAGAAGCAACGCTAAAAGCGATGAACGATGGATGCAGTGGCTAACAAAAGACTGAGAAAGCCTAAACCAACCGAGACGTTCATTGGTCGGCAGATCGGCTCAAAGCTCAAAAAGTTGTATTCCGAGATCCTGGCAGAGCCGGTTCCGGATCGCTTTTTCGAGCTCATCGATCGGTTGAACGTGGGAACGCAAGCTGGGGAAGGCAAGCCGGACGACGCCGGCGCGGCGGGCGGAAGATCAGCGCCCACAAGCGGGAAACGCTCCCAAAAGACATAGAGCGCGGCGTCAGCTTCCGCACAATTCTCCGCCGGCCGCTCAGTTTGCGAGTTCGGTGTAGATGACGAACGGCCAGACGAGCACGATCAGGGCGGAGGTCGCTGCGACGCCGAGCGGTATGGCGTCAAGCCCTCGTTTTACGACCAGAGGCAGGACCACCAGAACCAGAAACAGAGCTTTGTATACGACCTGCAAAATCAGGATGCCAATCATCAGCTGCGGCTTCGCGAGGCCGATCAGCGAGCAGACGAGGATCGCGGTCCATAGACAGCCGACGAGCATGCGCAACTCTGGCGCATGTTGCATTTTGTTCTCGAAGACGAGCCTCATCGAGGCCGGCGACAACAGCGTCGTCAGCCCGACAGGGACGAGAACCAGAACGTTAAAGAGATAAGCCGCGCGCAGCATCGGGCGCTCCGTTGGCTGAAGTGAACCTGAATCTCGCTCCAACCCTAGAGGCAGGATGCCGACGCCGATACGCGTCCAGAACGCGCAGGACTAAAAGTCGCTGCGGTTCATGGAGCGGCGGTGCCCATTGGTTCGGCCGACGAGCCTGCCGCTGTCACAACCCGGCCCCGCCGATCCGTCGCCCTCAGCCCTTTTTCCGCTCGACATTATGCATTTCTCGCCCGATCCTGGTTGGCGCAGGCGGCACTGAGGGGAAGCGCGGGCGTGTGGCACGCTCAGCGTCTTTCATCTCGCAAAAAAACGAAAAGCCGCGCCAAATATGAACAGGGAGGAAATCGGAATGATGCGTAAGCTTACGCCCGTCATCGCCGCGCTCGCATTTGACGCTCATGGGAAGCGCTCAGCCGCTCTCCGCGCAGGAAACCGTCAAACTCGGCATCGTGTCTTTTCTGACCGGTCCGGCTGCCGGCCCGTTCGGCGTGCCCGGAAAGAATGCCGCAGATATCGTCATCGCCGGCATCAATGACGGCTCGATCCCGGCGCCTTATGCCTCGAAGGGCCTCGGCGGCGCAACCATCGAGCCGGTCTTCGTCGATGAGGCCGGGCCCGCGGCGACGCAGGTCACCGAATACCGCAATCTCGTGCAGCGCTCGGGCGTCGACGCGGTCGTCGGCTATATCTCCTCCGGCAATTGCCTCGCGGTTGCTCCGGTGGCCGAAGAGCTGAAGACACTTGACGCTCCTCTATGATTGCGGCACGCCGCGCATCTTCGAGGAAGCCAAATACGACTATGTGTTCCGGGTCACGGCTCACGCGACCCAGGATAATGTCGCCGCCGCGCGCTACGTGCTCGACAAGATGGCCGGCCTCGGATCCTTCTCCGGCATCAATCAGAACTATGCCTGGGGCCAGGATTCCTGGCGCGACTTCACCCTCGCCATGAAGGCGCTCAAGCCCGACGCAACCGTCGATCGCGAACTTATGCCAAAACTGTTTGCCGGGGAATATGGCGCCGAGATCACGACGCTCCTGACCTCCGGCTCGAAGGTCATTCATACGAGCCTATGGGGCGGCGATCTTGAAAGCTTCGTGCTTCAGGCGGACGCCCGCGCCCTGCCGGCCCGCTCGACATTGGTGATGACGGCCGGCGAGTCGGCGATGTTCAGGCTCGGCAACAAAATGCCCGATGGCGCAATCATCGGTGCGCGCGGACAGCATGGCGTGTTGGCCCCTGACAGCCCGCTCAACAGCTGGTTCCGCAAGGCTTATGAAGCGAAGTTCAACGCCGAGCCGACCTATCCGTCCTACCACATGGCACAGTCGTTGCTGGGCTTGAAATATGCCTGGGACAAAGCGGCTGCGGCCAATGGCGGCAAGCGTCCGACCAAGGAACAGGTCGCCGCTGCTCTGAAAGGCGCCGAGTTTCAAGGCCCGAGCGGAACCATCAGAATGGCGCTCGGCAACGGTCATCAGGGCATCTCCGACATGGCTTACGGCACCTACAAGTTCGACACCAAAACCAATAAGCCCGAGATCGTCGACATCGTCCGCTATCCGGCGGAATGCGTGAATCCGCCTCCCGGCCAGACGTCCGTCGAGTGGATCAAAGCGGGAATGCCCGGCGCGAAATGTAAATGATGCTAATTCCGGGTGATTGTTTCCGCCTACCAGGTCGTCGGCAACTGACGGAACAGCCCCCTCACCCGGCCGCCTTCGGCGTCCGCCCTCTCCCGCGAGGGGAGAGGGCTAATCCGTGCAAGTTGAAAGGCACGGTCTCGCCACATCCGCTATATGCCCTCTCCCCTCGCGGGAGAGGGCGGCGAGGTCCACCAGGACCGAGCCGGGTGAGGGGGCCTTTCACGGCCCGTGTTGCATTCCGCGCAGTGCGCCACACGGCAAGACCGGGAAAGAATTCGACTGCTGAATACGGTTTCTGATCTCTGGCCGCCCTGTGCGGCAAGGGGGACACCACGATGCTGATCAGCGCCATCGTCATGGACGGCCTCGTCTATACGGCCTACCTGTTCATCGTGGCGGTCGGGCTCAGCCTGATTTTCGGCGTCATGAAAATCCTGAATGTCGCCCATGGCGGCTGCTACGCCTTCGGTGCCTATTCCGCCGCGACCGCGGTCGGCATCTATTTCGATCACGGGCTTCCGGTCGCGCTCGGATTTTTGCTCATGGCGCTGTCCGCCGTCCTGGTCGGAGCACTGATCGGCGTCATGCTGGAGCGCGGCTTGCTTCGCCATTTCTATGACCGCGACGAGATTACGATCGTCCTCGTGACCTATGCGGCATCGTTGATCCTTGAGGCGATGCTGATCCTTATCTGGGGGCCGGGCTCGCTGCTCGCCTATCAGCCGATGCTGGCCGCTGGCAACTTCGTCGCCGGCGATCTCGTCATCTCCAACTACGATATCGGCCTCGTCGTCTGCGCGGCCGTCATCGCCGTCCTGGCGCAGATCGGACTGAACCACAGCCGCATCGGCCGAATCCTCCGTGCCGTGATCCATGACCGGGAGATGGCCGCCGCCGTCGGGATCAATGTGAGCCGCGTCTTTCTGGTCACTTTTGCGCTCGGCGCGGCGCTCGGTGCTCTTGGCGGCGCGCTGATGGCGCCGAAAATTTCCGTGACGCTCGGAATCGGCGTCGAAGTGATCGTGCTGGCGTTTGCGGTTGTCGCCATCGGCGGCATGGGCTCCATTCAGGGAGCGATGCTCGGCGCTCTGATCGTCGGGCTTTCGCGCGCTGTCGCCGTCCACCTGCTGCCGGAAGTCGAGATGTTCGTGATCTATGCGATCATGGCGCTGGTGCTGGCATTCAGACCTTCGGGCTTGTTCGTGCGCCCGCAACCCCGAAAGATTTGAGGAGCGGCCATGACCGTCGCCTTCAGCCTCGGCCTCGTCACATTCGTGGCGCTCGGCTTCGCTCCGTGGGTGCTGCCGACATGGATCGTCGGCCTGACCACCATCGCGCTCGGAAACGGGCTTGTCGTGCTCGGCCTCATCGTGCTGTGGCGCGCCGGTCTGGTATCGTTCGGGCAGGCGCTCTATTTCGCGCTCGGCGCTTATAGCGCCGCCATGATCCTGCGCTCGACGCCGATCACCGATGCGATCGCTCTCGTCATCATCGCCATGCTGATCGGCGGCGCCGTGTCCCTCTTCATCGGCTTTCTGCTGGCAAGGTACCGCGAGATCTTCTTCGCCATGCTCAGCCTTGCCCTGTCGATGATTCTTTACGGCCTGCTGGTGAAAAGCGCGGCCTTGGGCTCAACCGACGGATTCAATGTCGGCACGTTCACGCTCTTCGGTCATCCGCTCGAAGGCGAAGAGCGCGCCAAAGGCGTCTACTGGCTGGCGCTCGCCTTCGCCGCTCTGGCAACCTTGGCCGTCTCCGCCTACTGGCGCTCGGTCGCCGGCGCCTCGGCCATCCCCTTGCGCGAGAACGAGATCCGAGTCGAATATCTGGGCGTTTCAGCGAACAGGCTCGTCCATCTCAAAGTGATCATCGCTGGCATCCTGGCCGCTGCGGGCGGCGCGATCGTTGCCATGTCCGTCGGCCATGTCGACCCGGATATGGCCTATTGGACGACATCGGGCGGGTTCGTCTTCGTGGCCATCATGGCGGGCCCGGCTTCCGTGATTGGCGCCTTCATCGGCTCGGTGGTCTTCGAGCTTGTGCGGACGGAGGCGCTCGCGATCTTCCCCAATGGCTGGCAGCTGATCCTCGGCTCGGTGCTGCTGGCCACGATCATGTTCTTCCCCAGCGGAATCGGCTCGCTGTTCACCTGGCGCGCGCGGCCGCCGGCCGAGCCCGTCGGCGAGCCACGGAGGGTAGAGCCGTGAATCCGGTCATCGCGGTGCGCGACCTTGAGAAAAGCTTCGACGGATTCCGTGCGATCCATGGCATCAGCCTGGACATTGCGCCGCGCCAGATCACGGGCATCATCGGCGCAAACGGAGCCGGCAAGACCACCTTCGTCAATATGATCACCGGCCATCTGAAGCCCTCGCGCGGCACCATCGCATTCGAGGGCCGGGACATCACCGGCCTGCCCTCGCGCACGGTGGCAAGGCTCGGCATCTCGCGCTCATTTCAGGTGCCTCAAACGTTCCCCTCGCTCAGCGTGGAGGAAAACATCGCCATCGCCGCGGCGATTGCGACGACGCCGCAAAGCATCGTCTCGCAGATGCTGACGCCGTTCATGCGCCGCGAGACCTTCGAGACGGTTGCGGAGATCACGCGCCGGTTCCAGCTCACGCCCTATCGCGACAAGCCGGCGCTGCAATTGCCGCAAGGCGTCCGCAAGATCCTCGATATCGCCATGGCCGTCGTCAGCCGGCCGCGCGTCATCCTTCTCGACGAGCCGACGAGCGGCATCTCCATCGAGGAAAAATACGGCCTGATGGAGATCGTCATCGATGCGCTGGCGGTGAACGACATGACGATCCTGTTCGTCGAGCATGACATGGACATCATTGCCCGCTTTGCCGACCGCGTGTTCGCCCTTTACGAGGGAACGGTTCTCGCCGACGGTCCGCCCGGTGAGGTGCTGGGCAATGCGCAGGTGCAGCAATTCGTGGCCGGCACGCCGCATGTCCCGGTCCGCGAGGCGGAGGCGAGCCATGCTTGAGGTCGCCGAGCTTTGGGTCGCGATCGGACCGGCGATCATTCTTCGCGATGTCGGCTTCAAGGTCGAGGACGGCGCATTCCACGGCCTGATCGGCCGCAACGGGGCGGGCAAGACCACGCTGATGCGGGCGCTGATGGGCCTCATCAAGGCCAGCGGAACGGTGCGCTTCGAGGGCGAATCCATCCTCGCGCGCCCCGCGCATGAAAGGGGACGCCTTGGCTTCGGCTACATGCCCGAAGACCGCCGGCTCGTGCCGGAGTTCACCATCGAGGAAAACATTCTGCTGCCTGCCGACGCCCTCGAAATCGCAGACGCCGGCCGGCGGCTCGACTGGATCTTTGGCCACATGCCGGAAATCGCCCGCTTCCGGAAGCGCCGCGCCGCCGAGCTGTCGGGCGGTCAGCAGAAAATGGTCGCGCTTGGCCGCGCCTTGATGGTCGGCCACCGCCTGCTGCTGCTCGATGAGCCGTTCGAGGGACTGGCACCGGCGCTCTCGCAAAGGCTAGCCGATGTGCTTGGCGGCCTGAAAGATGACGGCGTCTCGATTTTTGTCGCCGAGTCCCACGATGTGCATCTGCGCGGCCTGCTCACGGCCGGCTGCCGCATCGAGCGCGGTCAAGTCACGGCTGCGTGATGGGATTGCCGTCTCCGGCAACTGTTGAAAACGGCGCACAGTTTGCCGCGGAGCAGCGCCCCACTCCTGGTTTTTCTCCGCACCATCTCCAGATTCACCCAGTCCCATTGAACGAGGTATGGCGAACAAGCCGATGGAAAATATGAGCCGAAGTAACCCGTTGCCGGTCTCCAGACCTGCGGGCGGTCAGGCGGGGCAGCGCGCCGCCAAGACCGATGCGAACCCGTATCTTTTCCAGCCACCGACATTCCGGTCGGTCACATCCCGCAACAGCGCCATGCTGAGCCCGATGTGCGAATACAGCGCCAAAGACGGCGTTGCCAATGACTGGCATCTGGTCCATCTCGGCGCACGGGCCATCGGCGGCGTCGGCATCGTCAGCACCGAGGCGACGCATGTCGAGGAGCGAGGCCGGATTACCCATGGCTGTCTCGGCCTATGGAACGACACGCAGCGCGACGCGCTCGCGCCGGTTGCCGCCTTCGTGGCGCAGCAGGGCGCGATCCCGGCCGTCCAGCTCGCTCATGCCGGCCGCAAGGCCTCGACCGATGTGCCATGGCGCGGCGGCAAACCTTTGACCCCGGAGCAGGGCGCCTGGCAGCCGATCGGCCCTTCGCCGCTCGCTTTTGGGCCGAACTATGCCGTGCCGCGCGAGATGACCGCGGAGGACATTCAGACCGTCCTCGACGCCTTCGCCGCCGCGGCCCGGCGCGCGCTTCAGGCGGGCTTCAGGATCATCGAGCTGCATAGCGCGCATGGCTATCTGGGGCATTCGTTTTTGTCGCCGATTTCCAACAAGCGCACCGACCGCTATGGCGGCGGTCTCGAAAACCGCGCCCGCTTCCTGCTCGACCTTGTCGCTGCCGTGCGCGCCGAATGGCCGGATCACCTGCCGCTCTTCGTCCGCCTGTCCTGCGCGGACTGGGTCGAAGGCGGGTTGACCATCGAGGATACTGTTAACGTCGCGCGCATGCTGAAGGCGACCGGCGCCGTCGATCTTATCGACTGCTCCAGCGGCGGCGTCGATCCGGGCCAAAAGATTGAGCTTTACCCCGGCTATCAGGTGCCGTTTGCGGCCCGGATCAGACGGGAGGCCGGCATTGCAACCGCCGCTGTCGGCCTGATCCACTCGCCGGACTTCGCCGAGTCGATCCTCGCCAGCGGCGCCGCCGATCTTATCGTGCTCGGCCGGGCGCTGATGGCCAACCCGCATTGGGTCCTCGGCGCGGCCAAGACGCTCAAGGCGGACGTTGATCTCTGGCCGCCGCAATATCAGCGCGCCAACATTTTTTAGAGCGGCGTGATAGCCACGCCCTTCACCGCGAGAAGCCTTTCGGTCTGCCGCCGGCATCATTGCCGCCGCCGAGCGGCGGCGCGGCGCGATCGCCGGCCGGCGCGCGAAATTCTCGCACGATCGGGACGGGCAGCGCGGTGATACGCTCGCCGGCTTCGTTCGTCACCCGGTAATCGAAAATGCCGCGGGCGGCGAGATGCGGATCGTCGAGCGCGCTCTCGATATCCTGAAGGATGGTGCAGCAGCAATCCGCCTCGGCGAACACCGCCGTCCAGTGCTGCGCCGGCTGACTGGCGATGATCGCTTCGACGGCGTGGATCGTAGCGGCCGGATCGATGCTGTCGTCGCGCAGAACCGGATCGAGGCCGATCGCCCCGGTGAACGCCGCCCAGAATTTCGGCTCCAGCGCCGCGGCGGCGACGATGCGCCCATCCGCTGTGTCATAGAGGTGATAGCGGGGCGAGCCGCCTGTCACCAGCGCATCGCCATTTCCCGGCCAGTCGCCCGCGGCGAGCCCGCCGCCGATCGCCCAATAGGTAAACGGGAAGAGATTTTCCGACATGGCGATGTCGAGGTAGGCGCCCTCGCCGGTCAGGTCGCGTTGCCGCAGCGCCAGCAGAATGTTGATGACCGCCGGCATCGAGCCGCCGGCAATATCCGCGATCAGCGCCGGCGGCACCACCCGCCCGCCGGGCTGGCCGCAGGACAGCGCCAGCAGCCCCGCATCGCCGATATAGTTGAGATCGTGGCCGGCGCGCTCCGCCTTCGGCCCGGTCTGGCCGTAGCCGGTGATGGCGCAATAGATGATGCTCGGATTGGCCTCGCGCATCGCCCGATAGCCGAGCCCGAGCCTCTCCATGACGCCGGGGCGGAATTGTTCGAGCACGATGTCGGCATCGCCCGCCAGCGCGAGCGCGGCCGCCCTGCCCTCCCCGGTCTTCAGGTCGAGCGCGACACTGATCTTGCCGCGATTGAGCAGCGCGAAATTGACGCTGTCCCTCCCCCATTTCGGCTCGTAGCCGCGCATGTCCTCGCCGCTGCCGGGACGTTCGATCTTGATCACCTCGGCCCCGGCTTCGGCGAGAAACAGCGAGGCCATCGGCCCCGGCAACAGCGTCGAGAAGTCGAGAACCTTGATCCCGGAAAGCGGCTGCGTCACGCCTTGCCCTCCCGCATCTTGGCGACGACGGCGCGGCGCGCGGGCGCATAGGCCGCCGTTCCGTAGACGTCGAAAAGCGCCTTGGTCACATCATAGTGGCGGGCGAGGCCGCCGCGCTCGACGCGTTCGATCGGTCCGTCCGGATAGCCGAGGCCGAGGCGGCAGGTCAGGTCCATGTCCTTGGCGGTCGCCAGCCCCTCATCGAGAAAGCGCAGCGCGGCATTATATTTCGCGCGTACCAGCCGGTCGATGATGCGCCCCGCCTGGTCGGCGGAGACGACGACCGTCAGCCCGACCGCCTCGAACACCGCGCGGGCCGCCGCGATCGCCGCTTCGGAGGTGTTCGGCTGGCGCACCAGCTCGATGAGCGGCGAGGGCGGATCATCGCCATTGCGATAGCGCGCAAAGCCGACCGCATTCGAGCCTTCGCCGCCCGCCGCTTCGCCGGTGTGCACTCCGAGACAGTCCGTCGCCAGCTCGATCAGGATCGCCGTCCGCGTCTCGTCCGGCGTGAACGCCGCGCCGAGCAGGATCAGCACCTCGGCCTCATCCGCCGCGCCGCCGAGAAACGGATCGCCGTCCGGAAAGGAGCGGCTTTCGCCCGCCTGCTCGATCATGTAGCGCATCGCCTCTCCTCCTCAGGCGCCGAACATGGTATTGCCGCCATAGTCGTAAAAGCCGGCGCCGGATTTCCGGCCGAGCCGTCCGGCGGCGACCATGCGGCGCAACAGCGGCGGCGCCGAGGCGCGCGGATCGAGCGTGATCGGATAGAATGCTTCGCAGAGCCGCAATTGCGTATCGAGCCCGACCAGATCGACAAGCTCCAGCGGCCCCATCTTGTAGCCGAGCGCGGTCTTGATCGCCTTGTCGATGTCGCCGGGCGTGGCGACGCCCGCCTCGACGGCGCGGATCGCGTCATTGTTGAACGGCACCAGCAGCGCGTTGAGGATGAAGCCCGGCTTGTCCTGGGTCTTCACCGGCAATTGGCCCGCCGCCTCGCACCAGGCCCAGGCTTTGGCGAACGTTTCGGCCGACGTGTTGATGCCGGGTGAGACCTCGACGAGCTTCATGAGCTGCGCCGGCAGGCAGAAATGCAGGCCGACCACGCGGTCCTCGCGGCCGCAGCCGGAGGCGATTTCGGTGATCGAAAGGGTCGAGGTGTTGGAGGCGAAAATCGTGCGCTCCGGGCAGATCCGGTTCAGCGCCGCGAACAGCTCGCGCTTGAAGGGGAGCGCCTCGAAAACCGCCTCGATGACGAGATCGGCCTCGCTGAGCGCTTCGAGATCGGAGGCGGGGACGAGCCGGTCCATGACGGCGTCGCGCTCGCCCGCCGTCATCTTGCCGCGTTCGACGGATTTGGCGAAAAACGCCGCGCTCTGATCCCGCGCCTTTTGCAAGGGCGCGTCGGCCACATCATAGCAGAGCGTCCGGAAGCCGGCGCGCGCGGCGACGATCGCGATCCCGGCGCCCATGGTCCCGCCCGCGCCGCACACCGCAACAGTCCTGATCGCTTCGGTCATTTCGTGGCGAAGCTCCGTCCGATGAGTTGCCGGTGCACCTGATTGGTGCCTTCCCAGATCTGCGTGATCTTGGCGTCGCGCATCAGCCGCTCGACGCGATAGTCGCGGCAATAGCCATAGCCGCCATGCATCTGCACGGCTTCGGTGGCGATGCGCATGGCGAGGTCCGAGGCGCGCATCTTCGCCATCGAGGCTTCGAGGCCGAAATCGCTGGCGCCGGACTCGATCAGCCCCGCCACATAGTCAAGCCAGTTCTCGGCCATGGCAAGGTCGGTCGCCAGATCGGCGATGGTGAACTGATTGCCCTGGAAGTCGATGATGCGGCGGCCGGACTGTTTTCGCTCGTTCATATAGCCGATCATGTCCTTGAAGGCGGCGCGGGCGATGCCAAGGGCGTGGGCCGCGACCGACGGCCGGGATTTGTTGAGCGAGGCAAGCAGCAGCGCCAGCCCATCGCCAGGCGCGCCCAGCAGATTGGCGCGCGGCACGCGGCAGCGGTCGAAGGCGATCGCCGCCGTCGAGGAGGCGCGATGCCCCATCTTCTCTTCCTTGCGGATGACGGAGAAGCCGGGCGTACCGTTTTCGAAGATCAGCGCGGTGATGGCGGCCCTCGGATCGTCGATCTCGCTCCATTTGCCGAAGACGAGCAGGAGATCGGCGACATCGCCATTGGTGATGAAGATCTTGGCGCCGTCGACGACGATCTCGTCGCCCTCCGGCGTGAAGCGCGTCTTCATGCCGGTGGCGTCGGAGCCGGCCGATCGTCTCGGTGATGGCAAGCGCGCCGAGCCCGCCATCGGCAATGCGCGGCAGCAGCCGCGTCTTCTGCTCCTCGCTGCCGAAATCGATTAGCGGCTTCATGCCGTGGAAATTGGTGGCGTAGATGATGCCGGTCGAAGCGCAGGCTTCCGAGATCAGCTTGACGATCTCCAGATAGAGCGAGAACCGCATCGGCGCGCCGCCATAGGCTTCGGGCACGAAGATCGCGTTGAGGCCGAGACGCTCGAGCGCCTTAACATTCGCCCAGGGGAACGCGCCCGTCGCGTCATAGCCCGCCGCCGCGGGCGCGATCATCTCGGCGCAGACCCTGGCGACGCTGTCGAGCACCATGCACTCGTCCTCGGACCAGTTGCGCCGGCTCTGCAGCTGCTCGAAAATCTTCATCTCACCCGGTCCCTGGCATCTACAACACCCGCCACGCCGTCAGCAATCTTTGAACTCCGGTCGCATTTCGTCAAATGCCGCCATGCCCTCCTCGGCGTCTTGCGTCCGCAACACCGAGATCGACCGGCATCAGGCCATCTCGCTTCGCGAGGCATCGAAACGGACCGGGATCGGCGCGATGTCGCCGCGCTGCGCCATCACGACCAGCTCGCGCTTCAGGATCTTGCCGCTGGCGGTCAGCGGGAAGGCATCGAGCCGCAGAAAATATTCCGGCATGTCGTATCTGGAGAGGCCCTCATCGCCCAGATGCGCAAGTAGCACCGCCGCCTCGATCTCGCCGATGACCGCGAGGCAGACCTTCTCGCCAAGCCGCTCATCCGCGACCGGGAAGGCCGCCGCCTTTTCGACGGCCGGATGGCGCAGCGCCAGCGCCTCGATATGCGCCGGATAGATATTGTGGCCGCCGCGGATGATGAGATCCTTGAGCCGCCCCTCGATGGTCAGATTGCCCGCCTCATCGAGCGAGCCGAGATCGCCGGAGAGGAACCAGCCGTCGCGGTTGAAGCTGTTCTCCGTCGCCGCCTGATTGCCGAAATAGCCGAGCATCAGCGCCGCGCCCTTGCCGCCGATCTGGCCGACCGTGCCGATGGTCGCCTCCTTGTCCGGATCGACCGGATCGAAAATGCGCACCTCATAGGCCGGGCCGCCGCGCCCGCAGGTCCTGATGATGGTCGCGGCGTCGTCGACGGGATAGGTGTATTGGTGGGACGAGTTCTCGGTCATGCCATAGACATTTTGCGGCTTGATGCCCTGCGCGACGAACGCCTCGCCGACCGAGGGCGGAATCGGCGCGCCCGCCATATAGAACACGCAGACTTGCCCAAGCCGTGCGAGCCGCGCCGCCTCTGCTCGGCGAGGATGTCGATGGCGTGGGTCGGAACGCCCATGACGTAGGTCGCGCCGGTCTCGATCAGCCAGTCGAGCCGCGTCAGGCCCGGCGGTGGATCGTCGAGCACAAGCATGCAGCCAGCGAGCAGCCATTGCGCCACCGCCACCCAGGCGATGTGATGCGAGAGCGGGCTCAGCGTCAGCAGCACCGTCTCCGGTCCATGGTTCCAGTCGCGGACCATGTCGCGCGCATTGGCGAGCAGCGTGTTGTCGGAATGCATGACGCATTTCGGCGGGCCGGTGGTGCCGGAGGTGAAGGCGAGATAGCGGACGCTGTCTGGGTCGTCCCAGACAGGGAGCGCGGAAGGCTCCGAAAGCGCCGCCGGCAGGTCATCCGGATAGAGAATGCGGACCAGATCGGGCAGGCCAGCGAGCGCGCCTTCCAGATCGCTCCTTGCGCCGTCCGCGCCCCATCCCGCTTGCGTCAGCAGCACGCGCGAGGCCAGGTGTTCGAGGAGACCGCGAATTTCGCCGGTGCTATAGGTCCGGTGCAGCGAGGGATTGCAGGCATAGCCATTGCGCGCGCAGGCGAGAAAGGTCGCGACCGCCTCGATGCGGTTGCCCATCCAGATCGACACACGGTCGCCGGGGACGAGGCCGAGGCCGCTAAGCGTCTCGGCCAGCGCATCGACGCGCAGATGCAGCTCCCGCCAAGTGAGCAGCGCGCGAGCCGTCCCGCAGGCAGAGCGCGCGCCCGCGCGCCTCAGCATTGCGGGCAAGAAGCGTGTAGAACGTCTCGTCGCGCCACAGCCCGGCGGCGTAATAATCCCGCGCCTTGCGCGGATCGTGAAGCGTCAGAAAGGCCCGCATGGCGCTACTGCCCAAACTTCTCCGCATCGGGCTTGCGCCGCGCGGCAAAGGCCTCGGAGAGCTCGTGCGACTCCTCGCTGTCGAGATAGCCGCGCAACAGGAGGTCATGCGCCATCCGCGACAGGCCGCTCACCCCGCCATGGCGCGCATTGAAAGCCGCCTTGATCGAGGCGAGCGCGAAGGCGCCGCGCTCGGCGACCTCCAGCGCAAAGCTGCGGGTTTCCTCCGCCAGCCGATCGTCCGGCACTACCTTGTTGATGAGGCCGATTTCCAGGGCATAGGCCGCCGTCATCTTCGGCGTTGCGATACCAGATGTCCTTGGCGCGCTTCTTGCCGACGAGGTCTTCCAGATACCATGTCCCGTAGCCGGCATCGAATGACCCCATCATCGGGCCGACCTGGCGGAAAATCGCGCTTTCCTTGGCGATCGTCAGGTCGCAGACCATCTGCAGCACATTGCCGCCGCCGACGGCAAAGCCGTTGACGCTGGCGATGACCGGCTTCTGCAGGCGGTCGATCGACTCATACATCTCCAGCGTCGGCAGCACACCGGCATAGAGCTTGGTCTCCTCCATGCCGTCCTTGCGGCCGCCGATACAGAAGAAGCGGTCGCCCGCGCCGGTGATGACCAGGACGCGCGTTCGCGTCTCGCGGCGGACGTCGTTGATGCAGTCGCGGATCTCGTGGCACATCACCGGCGTGAACATATTGCCGTCATCCGGCCGGTTCAGCGTGATCGTGCCGATGGGGCCGTCTTCCGAATAGAGGATCGTTTCGTAAGGCACTTGGCTCGTTCCTCCCTTTGGCGGTTCTTGCTATCCGGCGTTGCCGGATGGCACCCCTTTTTCGGGCGCTCCGTCCGACAGTATCCTGCGAAAGAGTGCCGATGTCAGCCGCGCGCCTAAATCCCACGCGTGGCGCCGCCATCGACATCGATCGTCGCGCCGTGCATATAGCCGGCAACGGGCGAGCAGAGAAAAGCAACCATCCGCGCGATGTCGTCCGGGCTGCCGAACCGAGTGAGTCCCATCGACTTCAGCCGTTCCGCCGCCGCCTCCTCATAGCTGAGGCCCTTTTCCTCCGCAAATTTCCGGATACGGTTGGTCAGCCGGTCGGTGGCGATATGGCCGGGATTGACGAGATTGACGCGGATGCCGTCCTTGAGCGCCTCCTCGGCAATGGCCTTGGAGAAGTTGATGAGCGCCGAGTTGACCGGCCCGCCGATGGTGAATTCCGCCTGCGGCGTGTGCGCGCCGATCCCGGCAATCGTCACGATGGAGCCGCCGCTCGCCTTGAGATGCGGCCAGGCGGCCTTGCAGAACCGGACCGTGCCGTGGAATTTGAGCGCGAAGCCGTCGACCATGTCCTCGTCGGTCAGGGCAAAGAAACCGCCGCGCTTGGTGGCGCCGGCATTGTTGACGAGCATGTCGAGCCGGCCGAAGGCGGCGACGGTCTTGTCGACGACCTCGGCCGGAGCGGTGGAGCCGCGCAGATCGGCCGCGCAGACGAGCGCCTTGGCGCCGAGGCCTTCGATGTCGCGCGCGACCACGTCGAGATCGGCTTTCGAGCGCGCGGCAATGGCGACATTGGCGCCCTGCCGCGCCAGCTCCAGTGGCGATCGCCCTGCCGATACCCCGGCTGGCGCCGGTGACGATCGCCGCCTTGCCGGCGAAGGAAAAGTCAAAACCCATCAGCGTTCCCCTGAGATGCAAAGATCCCATCACATGCCGGACGGGCGGGTCCTGTCAAGCAGCGCGCGCAGGACTACCGCACCTCGACCGTGAGGCGCATATTCGGGTGAATGCCGCAAAAGATCTCGAACGAGCCGGCCTGTTTGAACGGAATGGCGATGCGCTCGCCCGGCTCCTGAATGCCGGAGTTGAATTTCATCCGCGGATCGAACACCCGCACATTATGCGGCCGCGTATCCTCGTTGAGGACCGTCAGCGTCTCGCCCTTGGCAATCTCGATGCGTCCCGGCACAAAGGTCTTGTTTTCCTGACTGACCGTCGAGGTGGCGACGACCGGCGGGGCCGGCTCCAGAGATTTTCCATCGGGCAAATGAATATCGGTGGCCGGCTTGGGAGGCTGCTCGCTCGACAGACTTTCGAGGAAGGCGATCAGGTCGCTCTGCTCCTCGGGGCTGAGCGATAGGTTCTTCGGGAAATCGGGCGAGCGCGTCGGCCGCTTAACGCCCCCAGATTCATAATGGCTGATCACGTCGTCGAGCGTCGCCAGCGAGCCATCATGCATATAGGGCGCGGTCCAGACCAGCTCGCGCAGGCTCGGCGTCTTGAAGGCGTGGTTCGACTTCGGGCAGGCCGATGACCGGGCCGCGGCCGAGATCGTCGCCCGGCAGGCCGATATCGTGGAAGCCGTAATCAGTGAAAGCCCAGCCGGAATGGCAATTGCTGCATTGCGCCTTGCCGGTGAACAGCTTGAAGCCGCGGATCTCGGCCTCGGAGAGCGCCGTGGCGTCGCCCTCGACCCAGCGATCGAACCGCGTGCGCGGCGAGACGAAGGTGCGCTCGAAGCTGGCGAGAGCTTTCACGATATGGTCCGGCGTGATGCCCGGATCGTCCGGGAACGCCTTGGCGAAATCCTCGGCATAGCCCGGATCGGCGGCGATCTTTTCCGCTCCGCGGGCGAGCGGTTGGCCCATCTCTTTCGGGTTCTCGATCGGACCAAAGGCCTGCGCCTCCAGTGAGTTGGCCCGGCCGTCCCAGAACAGAGCCCGCGCCCAGGCAACGTTCCAGAGCGAAGGCGTGTGACGCGGCAGCGACACCTTTGCGATGCCCTTGCCGCGCGCGACGCCGTCGGTGAAGGACAGCGCCGGATCATGGCAGTTCGAACAGGCGATCTTGTCGTTGGCCGACAGCCGGACCTCGTTGAACAGCCGCGCGCCGAGAGCGATGCGTTGCGGCGAAGGGATGTTGTCCGCCGGAACCGGCACGAGGTCGGGGCGGCGAAACTGCGCTTGCAGCTTGGCGAGCGCGGCGGCGGGATCGGACGGTTCCGGAGCGGCGGTGAAATGGGCTGCGACCGATACGCTCAGCAAGCCGGCGGCGAAAGCCGCCAGCACTAGGACCGCTGCCCGGACACTGCCGGGCCTCAATTTTGAGACAAAGCCGCTCATCCACCCGCATTCAACAATGGACTGGCCGCAAGCTCGATGCGCGAAATGTCGGCGAGCACCGTCTCATGATCCTTGACCGGCGTCTCCGGCGGCACCGGCGCGGGCCAGGCTTTCTTCAGCTCGGTAAATCCTGCCCGGACCTGGGTTAAAGCATCCTTGTCGACCTTTTCAAGATCGCCCGCAATGCCTTCGACGAGGATGTCCGCATACCAGACGAAGCCGCGCGAATCCTGATACTCGACGGGATTGGCGAGGCGGCCGTTCTCTATAGCCTCTTCATATTCGGAGGCGGCCGATTTCAGCATCGCCAGCACCGTCTGCATGGTCATGCCGACGCGCGGCTTGAGAAATTTGCCCATCTGCCTTGGTGGCGCTGGTCATCTCCTGATCCACCGTTTTCCACGCCGCTTCATAGGCGTCCATCTTCTTGGCTTTGACCGTCTGCGCCAGCGCCTTCAGAGCGGCATCGAACTGGTGGATGCCCTGGCCTTGCAGCGTCGGCCTGATGCTTGCATAAAGCTCCTCGATGGGATGATGGAAATGCGGCAATGCGTCATCCCAGCGCCCCTGCTTGACCAGCTCGTCGCCGACGAGAAGATGACCGCGAACAAGACCCATATTGCGGAAGAACTTGACCCGCGGGTCAAGACCTGCGCGCGCCGGCTTCGCCCGCCTCCCCGCCTTCGCCGGTGGCTTTGGCCTTGGCCTCGGCGCCATCAGCGTCATGCGCCTCGCCCTCATGCTTCATTCCCGCTTGGGCAAGCTGCGTAGCGCTTGCCGCAGGCGCCTTCATCGAGACCGACGGCGTCTCCTCCGCCGTCGAGGATTGGGCGGCGCCCGATCCAATCAGCGCGGCGGCGCCAAGTCCGAGCCAGATTTTACGCGATCGGCGTCTTGTCATTCCAGTCACCTTTGGTTACGCATCTCGGCGATGCCTAGTTTAGAATTATAATAATTCACAACTACTTAGCGTTTTACTTGGACCACAAATACGTGAGAATTAGAGGTGAGGCAATCCTCGAAATAAAGGCGACCGCCGCGATTTGCCGCAGCGGCACAAATGGAGCACTGCGTCATGCAAATATCGATCGCCGATGTCCTCACCGCCGCCGAGATCGCGGCGGCCCGGAAGCTGCTCGACAAGGCCAAATTCGAAAGCGGACGGCGAACGGCGGGGTGGGCCGCTGGCGCGGTCAAAGACAATATGCAGGCGGTCGGGGATCTGGCCGTCGAGGAGCTGCGCGATCGGCTCGTCGCGCGCATCAAGGCGAATGCGCTGTTCAAGATCGCGGCCCGCCCGAAGGACGTCATCGGCGTGCTGTTCTCCCGCTATGGCGCCGGGCAGTCCTATGGCAGCCACGTGGACAATGCGATCATGCAGGGTCAGCGCACCGACGTTTCGTTCACCCTGTTCCTCTCCGATCCGGGAAGCTATGAGGGCGGCGAGCTCGTCGTCGAAACGCCGGGCGGCGAGGACGCCATCAAGCTCGATGCCGGCGGCATTTTCGCCTATCCGTCCACCTCGCTGCACCGGGTCGCGCCGGTGACGAAGGGCGAGAGGCTGGTGATGGTCGGCTGGGTGCGCAGCTTCATCAGGGATGCTGGCCAGCGCGAATTGCTGTTCGATCTTGAGACAGCGCAGCGTGCGATTTTTGAGCGGCAGGGCAAGACCGCCGAGTTCGACCTTGTCTCGAAGTCGCTGACCAATCTCCTGCGCATGTGGGTGACGGACTAGCGGAACCGTCCGCGTGGAATAAATGGCCCTCTGCGCGAGAGGATCGAGAATTGGTTTGCGTGGCTTTGTACCCGATCAAACGTTCATTTTCGCATCAGCGCTACCATATAAAAATCCTAAGGAGCGCCAAATGCCACAGGAATATCAGATCGATATGTCGGTGAAACCTGAAGTCACCGCTTTCTTCGACCCGGACACCAATACGATTTCCTACGTCGTCAAGGACCCGAATTCGAAGAGCTGCGCCATCATCGATTCCGTGATGGATATCGATTACGCCGCCGGTCATATCAGCCATGGGTCGGCCGATAAGATCGTCGAATTCGTCCGGGACAGGGGCCTCAAAGTCGAGTGGCTCATCGAGACGCACGCCCATGCGGATCATCTCTCAGCCGCGCCGTACATTCAGAGCAAGCTCGGCGGCAAGATCGGCATCGGCGAAAATATCAGCGATCGTTCAGGACGTCTTCGGCAAGGTCTTCAACGAAGGGACCGAATTTCAGCGCGACGGCAGCCAGTTCGACCGGCTGTTCAAGGACGGCGACAGCTATCAGATCGGCTCGATGAAAGCGTTTGCCATCCATACGCCGGGCCACACCCCGGCCTGCATGACGCATGTGATCGGCAACGCGGCCTTCGTCGGCGACACGCTGTTCATGCCGGATGGCGGCACTGCCCGCGCGGACTTCCCCGGCGGCGATGCGCGCGAGCTCTACCGCTCGATCAGGAAAGTGCTGTCGCTGCCCGGCAAGATGCGTCTGTTCATGTGCCATGACTACGCGCCGGGCGGCCGCGAGATCCGCTGGGAAACCACGGTCGCCGAGGAGCGGGCGAACAACATCCACGTCCGCGACGGCATTTCCGAGGACGAGTTCGTCCGCATGCGCACCGCACGCGACAAGACACTGGGGATGCCGACGCTGATCATCCCCTCGATCCAGGTAAACATCCGCGGTGGCAAGCTGCCGTCGGCGGAGGACAATGGCACGCGCTATCTCAAAGTGCCGGTGAACAAGCTGTAACGCCGAGCCGGCATCTGGCGCTCGGGCAGCAGTCATCGCGTCGAGGCCAGTCCCCGCGCCGCCGGCGCGCTCATAGAAATCCCTTTGCATCGGGCACTTGGCGGCGTTAGATGGCCGCCAAATCGCGAGGGGCAGCCAGCATGAAACATCTGCGCACGCGCGTATTGGTGACGGGCGGAGCCGGCTTTATCGGATCGCATTTATGCGAGCGGCTGCTCAAGGATGGCGCCGACGTCCTGTGCATCGACAATCTGTTCACGGGCACCAAGGACAATCTCCGGGCGCTGCTCAGCCAGCCGAGTTTCGAGTTCCAGCGCCACGATGTGACCTTCCCGCTCTATGTCGAGGTTGACGCGATCTACAATCTCGCCTGTCCGGCAAGCCCCTATCATTATCAGCACGACCCGGTGCAGACCGTAAAAACTTCGGTGCATGGCGCCATCAACATGCTTGGCCTTGCCAAACGCACCGGCGCCCGGATTCTGCAGGCCTCGACCAGCGAGGTTTATGGCAATCCGTCGACGCCATCCGCAGGTCGAGAGCTATTGGGGCAGCGTCAATCCGATCGGGCCGCGCTCCTGCTATGATGAGGGCAAGCGCTGCGCCGAAACGCTGTTCTTCGACTATCACCGCCAGCACAAGGTCGACATCCGCGTCGCCCGCATCTTCAACACCTATGGCCCCCGTATGCACCCGAATGACGGGCGGGTGGTCTCGAATTTCATCATGCAGGCGCTGCGCGCCGAACCGATCACGATCGCCGGCGACGGCTCGCAGACCCGCTCCTTCTGCTATATCGACGACCTCGTGGACGGCCTGATCCGCTATATGGCGCTGGACGGCGTCGAGCCTGGGCCAGTCAATCTGGGAAATCCTAACGAGATCACCATCGCGCGAACTCGCCGAGACGATCCTTGAGCTGACGGCAAGCCGTTCACCGATCGTGCGCAGGCCCCTGCCGCAGGACGATCCCGTCCGCCGCCGGCCGGCCATCGAGCTGGCGCGCGCGAAGCTGAACTGGGACCCGCGCGTGCCCTTGCGCGAGGGCCTTGCCAAGACCATCGCCTATTTCGACGGCCTGCTGCGCGACTTCGGCAAGGACGCGCTCCAGCGCGTGATGTGACATGGCCGCGGAACGCTGGGCGCTGGTCACCCCCGTCTTCGAAGACCGCGAGAGTTTTGGCGCGCTCTGCCGGGCGCTTGCGGCGCAGCCGCTCGGCATCGAGCTGCATGTTGTCGCCGTCGATGACGGCTCGCTCATCGCCCCGCCCGCCCATGACGACATCGCCGAGGCCGGGCTCAGCGGCGAGGTGCTGCATCTGGCCCGCAATGTCGGCCATCAGGCCGCGATCGCCATTGGCCTCATCCATGCGGCGAGCCTCGACCGGCTGGCCGGCTGCATCGTCATGGACTCCGACGGCGAGGATGCGCCGGAAGCGCTGTCTTCGCTCATCGCTGCCATTCGCAGCGGCAATTTCGATGTGGCGGTGGCGCAGCGGGCCAAGCGCAGCAAGTCGCTGCTCTTCCGCACCTTCTACTCGCTCTATCGCCAGGCTTTTCGCCTGCTGACTGGGCAAGTCATCCGCTTCGGCAATTTCATGGTGCTGACGCCGCGCGCGCTGAGGCGCCTTGCCGCCATGCACGAGACCTGGACGCATGTCGCCGGGGCAGTCGTCAAGGCGCGGCTCCGCCGGGCGGAGATCCCGACGAACCGGGCGAAGCGCTATTTCGGCCAGTCGAAAATGAACTTCGTCTCGCTGGTCCTGCATGGCATGCGGGCGGTGATGGTATTCGGCGACGCAGTCGTCACGCGCATGACGGTCGTCTGCGGGCTCATGGCCGGCCTGACCAGCATCAGCATCGCCATGGCCGTGCTTTTGAAGCTTGTCGGCATGGCGACGCCCGGGATGGGTGACGTCCGTCACCGGCTTCAGCCTGTCGCTGTTTCTGCAGACCGGCATCCTGGCGATGATCACGCTGCTCATGAACGGCACCAGCCGTGTCGAAGCGCCGGCCGCTCTCGCCGAGCGGGCGCGGGCGACGATCGAGAGCATCGAACGCGCACCCGCCGTGCAAAAAGTTCGGGCCTAAGCAGGTTTGCGCCGCCTCTCCAACGCTGGTGCGCGCTGGCTGCCGTGTTTTGCGGCTCCGGCCCGGATGGCATTGGGCCGCGCGTGACCCGAAGCTGCCGTTTGTCTGGCGCCGCAAGCATCCGAACATACACCCTAGCTTTCAGCCCCGGCGACGACCGCAGGTTTGAGTTGCACCGGAACGCCGTTCAGGATTGATTGTCCGACTACGCCTTCGACATCGCCATCGTCCGTCCAGTCGTTGACGGATACACCGGGGTGTGAGGCGGCCACCTTTTGCCAGCCTCCGACCTCACCATGTCCCCAGCCATGCGGCAGGCTCACCACGCCCGGCGACATCTCATCGCTGATGCGCACGGGGACAAGTCCGCGATGAACGCGGCTCTCAAGCATCGCCATCTCGCCATCGCGAACGGGAACGCGCTCCGCATCTCTGGGATGGACTAGAAGCACGCAGCGCTCACGACCAGAGACGAGAGCCTCAACGTTGTGCATCCAGCTGTTGCTGCTGCGCAGATCGCGCCGGCCGATGAGCAGTAGCTCGTCGTCACGTGCCATCTCATTCGCTTCGAACTCACGGAGCGCCTGCAATATCGGCTTGGAGGCAAGATGAATGCGCCGGTCGCGGTGGAGAATGCGCCGGGATATGCCGGGCTTAAGCGGGCCAAGATCGACGCCATGCGGGGACTTGGCGAGTCGCTGCAGGCTCAACCCTTTCGACCAGGGCAGATAGCGATCGCCATGGGGTCCGAAGCGGAGGAACACATCGAGGGTCGACTTGGGCGTCCAACGCAACCCAAGCTTTCGAGCAAGACGAATGGTCCTGTCGATAAGGACGATGCCGCTCGCACCGCCGCCGAGCCGCTCGGCGATCTCAAGCAGGATTTCCCAATCGGCGCGCTCATCGGGGCTGCGTTCAAAGACGGCGGGACACCAACGCGCCACATTGCGCACAGCAAAATTCGACAAAAAGCTATCGAAATGGTCTTCTGCCATGGTCCAGCATGGCGGCAAAATCACATCGGCATGGCGGGTCGTCTCGTTGACATAGAGGTCGACCGCGACCATGAAGTCGAGGCGAGCGAGTGCTTTTGCAAGTCTTTGGCCGTTGGGCACCGAAAGCACGGGATTGCCGGCATAGGTAATGAGAGCCTTGACTTGGCCCTTGCCGTCCGTCTCGATTTCTTCCGCCATCACCGTGCCGGGCAACTCGCCGAACATCTCGGGAAGCTTGCGCACGCGGCTCTTCCAGCGGGCGTAGCCGTCATTGAAATAGGGTGAGAGCGCGGAGACATTAATGGCCGGTGTAGGCAGCATGGCGCCGCCAATTTCCCCCATGCGGCCGGCGACAATATTGAGAAGGTCGGTTGCAAAGGTGGCCAGCGTGCCGAACCGATTGTTGCACGCACCGATGCGTGAATAGACGACGCCCGTTGACGCGTTCGCAAATTCTCGGGCGAGCCGTCGAATGGTGTCGGCATCAATGCCGGTCTGAACGGTAACGCGCTCAGGTGTGAAGGCGGCCAGCTGGCCGCGGATCTCGGCCCAACCACGGGTTGCCTTTCTGATCCGCCGCTCGTCGATTTTTCCGTCCGCCAGCAATGTTTGCGCCATAGCGAGAAGAAGCCCAGCATCGCCTCCCGGGCGGATCGCAATCCACTCGTCCGCCTCCCGTGCCGTCTCGGTGCGACGAGGATCCACCACGACCATGCGGCCGCCTCGCTCACGAATGGCGCGCAGCCGCCGGCGCATGTCGGGTGCCGACATTAAACTGCCATTCGAGACCCAAGGATTGGCACCGACGCAGAGGAAATATTGCGTGCGGTTAATATCGGGGACAGGGGTGACGAGCGAGGAGCCATAAAGAAGATAGGACACCGCCCAGCGCGGGCTTGTATCCTGCGAGCCTGGGCCGAAGCAATTGTGCGTGCCGACCGCGCGGGCGAAACTCGCACGCAAAGACAGCATCCCGTAATTGTGGATGATGGGGTTGCCCATATAGATCGCGATCGCATCTGCGCCGTAATTCCTGCGCACGGCCCGAAGGCGCTGCTCGATAAGATTAAACGCTTCGGCCCAGCCGATCGGGACAAAGCTGCCGTCAGCCAATCGTTTTATCGGGCTGCGCAGCCGATCTGGATCATGATGAACATCGCCGATGGCGACGCCCTTGGGACAGATATAGCCATGTGAGAAGGGATCTTCTTCATCGCCGCGGACTGAAAGGATCTGATCGCCTTCGACTTCGAGCTTGAGCCCGCACATGGCTTCGCAGAGCGTGCAGGTCCGAAACACTGTGCGCAACATGGTCATGGTATTACTCACGATCTCGCAACGTGCGTGGAACGCAGACGAAAATCTTATAGAAAGAATGCGAAGGCATCTATCCCGCTGAGATGTCTCTTATTGACCCCGGCTGACCTAAACACTTCAGACCGCGGTAAAAATACCAGCTCGCAACGGAGGCCTGCTTCAGCCCTGAGACCCGACGACGTCACCGGGTGATGATTAATCCTGTTAGAGCAATGCTCTTCGGTTCAGTCTGACCAGGACTGGTGGTAGCCTGCACCATGCGCAAGGCGGACCACGCAGGAGTGAGATCAGCGATGTCAGACAATGGAGTTTGACAACAGTGCCTCATTAGAGCAGCGGGCATGCCGATCTATTATTGCAAATGGAATCGCTCTGCTCCCCAGCCAATAAGAACCGGTTGTCGCTGCGGGATGAACCTAATCGCCGCCGGGCGGACCGGACCTGCGGACACCGCAAACGTCTGCACCGCACCGGCAGTTGGATCCCTCAAGCACTGCAACAACAACCGCTTCGATACGACATGGACCGCATGGGTATTTTTTGGCATTATTCTTCCTCTGTTTACAAAAATATTCCAATTTCAGGGAGGAAGAAATGAAATCTCATTCGTCGCGAGAAGCTGAAGAGTCGCGGGCGGCGCCGGTTTTTGAAGCTTTCAGCAGGCTCGATGCTGGTGGCGGCCGCGGGAGGAAGCGCGGCGGTCACGTTACCCACGACGGCGTCGGCGGCGGCCAGCGGACGGACGAACCGGCCCGCCGATCTGCCGGCGCCCAAGGGGCCGCGCTGCGTCGTCATCGGCGGCGGCGCGTCCGGGGCGACCATGGCCAAGTATCTCAAGAAGGAAAATCCCAAGTTCGACGTGGTCATGGTCGAGCCCAACGCCACCTACATGTCCTGCTTCCTGAGCAATCTGTGGCTCGATGATCTCATCGACCTGAAGACGCTTGCAGCACTCGTTTTGTGATGCTGCGAACGCCAATGGCTACGTGTGGCTGCAGGGCAAGCTGATCGATCTCGACCGCGACGCCAAGCGCGCATTCACCAGCGAGGGATACATCGACTACCAGTACATCGTCCTGGCGCCGGGCATCGACTACAACTATGCCTCCATCGGCATCAAGGACCCGGAAATGGAGATCGCGTGCGCGCAGAACTTCCCGGCCGGCTTCAAGCCGGGCTCGGAACATCTGTCGATCAAGAAGAAGCTCGCGAATTTCGAGAGCGGCATCTTCCTGACAACGGTGCCGACCGGCAACTACCGCTGCCTGCCCGCGCCTTATGAGCGCGCGTGCATGATCGCCAACTATTTCAAGAAGAACAAAATCAAGGGCAAGGTGGTGTTGCTCGATCCAGGCGAGAAGCCGTTCGCGCCCAAGGCGCCGGGCTTTCTCGCCGCGTTCAAGCGAACTGTACAAGGATATCATCGAGTACCAGCCGTCGACCATGATCAAGTCGGTGGACCCGATCAAGAAGACGGTTACGACCGAGTTCGATACCATCAAGTTCGACGATGCGGCGATCTATCCGCGCGTGCGCGCCGCAAGCTGATCGAGGATCTCGGGCTGCACGACCCGAAGAGCCCGCAGCTGGAGGCCGACATCGACGTCTACAAGTACTTCGCCAAGGGCGACAAGACCTGCTACGTCACCGGCGATTGCCGGCCGATGCGCTTCTCCAAATCGGGCAACACCGCCAACAGCGAGGCGCATTACGTCGCCAAGTGATCGCCGCGCTCGAGAGCCGGAAAGGACATCGATTGGGTCAGCCCGCAGACCATCTGCTACTCGATGGTCAACGGCACGCCGGAGGAAGCCATCGTGGTGAAGGCCAAATATGCCAAGCAAGGCTTCGGCTTCACCGACGTGGAGGTCGACAACAAGCGGTCGGCGTCGCTCGGCAAGGCCACCCATGAGTGGGGCGCGGGCCTCTATCGCGATATGTTCTAGGCTCCATGAAAAATCGCGGACGATCCCATCGGGGCAATGCAGGCAGGACGCTGCCCTGCCTGCGGGCCCATCAACACGGCCTCAACGCGGTACGAATGGCCATTGCCGATGTGAGCCGCCGCGGCTTCGTTAAGGCGTGCGGCGCCGTCGCGGCGCTCGCGGCGGTGTCCTCCGGGCGGGCGGCGCAACCGGCGTTCGCTCTTGAGGACGCGCCCAGGCTCAAGCTGGTCGACAAGACCGGCAAGCCGGTCAAGGCCGGCGCCCTCGAAGTGCACAGGAACTATGTTTTCCTCTACCCTTATGTGAGCACGCCGTGCCTTCTGCTTCGGCTGGACGCGGCCACGCCGCGCAACGTGGAGAGAAAGGATGCCCGGGCCGCGGCCTACACCTGGCCCGGCGGTGTCGGCGGGGACGGCGCCGTCGTCGCCTATTCGGCGATCTGCGGCCATGCGCTTTCCTACAACAGCAGGCAGACAGCTTCCTGACCTACAACAAGACGAAAACCCAACTCTCCGGCCCGGCCGCGTCATAACCTGCTGCGCGCACGGCAGCGTCTACGATCCCGCCGAGGGCGCCAAGGTCGTGGCGGGACCTTCCGAATTTCCGCTGGCGGCCGTGCGGCTGGAGTATGACGCCGGAACCGACGAACTGACCGCGGCCGGGCTCGTAGGCACCGTGTTGACCGACGAGTTTTTCACAGCCTACCGAGCAGCCCTCAACGCCGAATACGGACGCGGCGCCTATCAGGGCGCTGGTCGAAGGCCAGACGACCGTGCTGCCCATGCAGGAATACAGCCAGGACATGGTTCGATGCTGACCCTGCGCCGACGAAATCCCGATAGGCGACCCCTCCGGGTGCTGGACTGCCGGCGACTCGGGTAGCCTGACGAGGATCTAGGTTGAATCGGCTGCCGATAGCGCGCTCGGTGACCTCGGCGAGCTCGAAGCTGTGCGCCATGCGTCAGTCCGCCTCGCGGATTGCAGCCAGCACGGCTGCGCGGTCATCGTCCCGCAGATAGGGACTGGTGGAGACCGTCAACGTGCGCGCCGCCAGATCGCGGGCATTGGGCGTCGGCGATGGAGTCATTAGGGAGGCAATACCGGGATAATCGCCGATGGCGCGCGCGAACAGCTTCGAGACGCCAAGGCGGAGACCGCCATAGCCGATCGAGCGCCGCACGGCATTGCGCGGCTTCGGCGAAGGTCACGAAACGCAAGGTCGCGCTTGGCTCGACGCCCGGCGCCGGCTCGTGTGCGGCAAGGCTTGGCATATCCGCGAGGCGCATCCGATCTCGGCGAAAATCCGGCGCGTTTCGGCCAGATGCGCCGGCAGCCGCCGTAAAGCGCGCGCGCCGAGCGCCTGTCGCCAAAGGCTGACGCGATGCAGCGGAATGACCTCTGGTATATCGTCGGCGCAGGCGCGGATTTCGTCGCCGCGCGTCAGCCAATAGCGCCTCGGCCGCCCGTAGACAAGTCGCAGCCCGACGGGGTTATAAGCGAGGTGATAGCCGACGAGCTCAACGGCGCGGCGCAGCTCGAACACCGGGTCGAGCGGCAGGAGCTCGTCGGCGACAGCGCGCAACTCGAGCATCAGCGCGGGATCGCGGCAAACCATGGCGCCGCCTTCGAACAGCGTCAGGCCCTTTCCGGCGGCAAAGCTGAAAATGCCGATGTCGCCCGCCAGGCCCGCGCTTACCCCCTGCCATCTGGCGCCGAAAGCCTGAGCCGTGTCCTCCAGGATCGCAGCGTCCGGCGCCAGCTTCTTTACCACGGCGGTGACCCGCGCCACGTCCGTCAGAGCACCGCCATAATGGGTGGGAACCACGCACAGCGTATCATCGTTGGCGAGCTGTGCAAGCCGGTCGAGGTCCAGCTCGAAGCTGCCCGGCAGCGTGTCGCAGGCCACGACGGTCAGACCCGCGCGGGCGGCGGCCAGTGGCACCAACGGACAGGTATAGCCGGGGACGATCACCGTTCGCCGCCGAGATTTACGGCCGAGTGCGGTAAAGGCGATCACCATCGCCGCGGTTCCGGAGCAGGTGATCAGCGCCGAAGGTGCGCCGACAAACGCCGCAACCGCCTCATCGAATGCCTCTGTCGGCTTGCCGAAAAGGTCCCCAAAACGCGGCGGCAGACCACTGGTCGGGGGCATCTCGCCGGCGATCATTCCGCTGGTGGCCGATTCTCGCGTTCGGCCTGCGTCTCGGTCATCGCCAGGATGGCGACACCGGCAAGAATCGCTGCGCACCCGGCCACCTGCAACGGCGCGAAGCGTTCGCCAAAAAACAGCACTGAGAACACCACCACGGTGACAATTTCCATATGCGAGGCGGCAAAAGCCGGGCCGACATGGACATCGCGGAGCAGCGTCATATAGATGAGGAACGCCAGCAAATAGCCCCCAAGGATCGCCCCGATCCACGGCTCATGCACGATCCGCGACAACCAGTTGGCATCAAAGGTCACCGGCGCGGTGCGCTCGCCCGCCATCTTGAACGCCACCTGATTGAACGTATCGATCGCGAGCAGCAGGATGAACAGCGCATAGATGATCTTCTTCATGCTCCTCCCCATCCGACCAGAACGACGCCGATGGCGATCAGCGCCGCAGCCCCAGTGCGCGGCACGGTTATCGCCTCGCCAAAGAACAAGCGCCCGCCAAGCATGACGCCGACGATGCTTGCGGAGCCGATCAGAACGCCTTTTGCCAGCGGCGCCAAAGTCAGCAGCGCTAGCCAAAGGAAAAATTCGACGATAAACGCCGCGATCCCAAGCCAGAGCAGCGGTCCGCCAAGCAAAGCGCGCCAATGTCGCCAGCCGTCATATCGATCGGCATTCAATGAAGCTGCTTTGAAAGCGAGGTGGCCGGCGGTGTCGAAGACGAGATTAGCCAGCCAGACCATCGTCAAAAGCGGAGCCATGATGCATTCCCCATTCAACCCACTCGCATTGCGGCGGCAGCGCTACGGGCCCTCGGGACAAGCGCCTGTGCTATCCAAATTTCCAGAATTTTGCAAAAAATTTGTCATATGCACGCAGGCTGCGGCGGACGGCCTTATAACGGGAATGCTTTTTGGAAAAACCGCGGGTCAGATGCCGATCCGCGCGCCTCTCCGATATTGGCGTAACGGCACAACGTTGCTTAGCGCCTATCTACTGCTGATCGTCGATCCCGTCTCGCCGGATGGCGCCGTCGGCGGAACGATGGCGTAGCCGATCCGCAGCGGTTGGCGATCCCGTCGATCCGGCCAGATGAAGCTCTCCTCCCGCTGGGCGGCCGTGCCAGTGAGGGCGGCGAGCCGCGGAGGCGGCCCCGCGCCTTTGTCCTGCCAGACGACCAGTGCCCCCTCTCTGGCAAGGCGTTCCGGAGTCGTCCATGGAGACAGTATCGGATCGCCGTCGGTGAAAATCGAAGGCCTGTCGGCGCCGGTCAGTGCGACGAGCCCGGCTGTCCAGACATCGCCGGCAACGATGCGCAGCGGGCGATGGGTTTCGCCGTGCCAGATTGTCTCGAACCGCTGCGACATGGCAGCCTGCGGCCAGTTCACGCCGAGCGGCTTTTTCATAAAGCGTCCGGCCAGCAGCACGAAACCGGCATAGCCAAGCGGCACGACGATGAGCAGAACCACGGCACCGACGACGAGCCTTCGCAGAGAGAGCTCGTTGAAGCGGCCGGCGACCAACGCGATGAGCAGGAGCCCGGAGAGATTGAACATCGGCACCGCCCACATGTCCTTCATGCCGGTGCCGGCGATGAGCGCCAGGAGTGCCGAAAGCAAGACCGGACCCAGCGCAAAGGTCAAGAGGAAGCGCGACGCGAAAGGGTCGAGCCCCGCCATCTTCATTCGTGGCTTTCGTGCAATCCAAAGCGGCCCGAACAATCCGGCTATTCCAGCGAGAATGAACAGCCCAGCATGATCGGCAAGCTGTGCCAGAAGGAAGCCGACCGGATTGCCACTCGAACCGCGTGCGGCGCGGTTGGCCGCATAGCTGAGCGGCAGAAAATGGTTGTTGATGAGCCAGCGGATCTGAGGCGCCGCGCCGATCAGGAAGATCGCCAGGGCAACCCATGGTCCCAGGCCAAGAAGCTGGCGGCGGGCCCGTGGCTCAAACACCAGCCAAAGCGCGGCCACGGCGAGAAGCACGCCGAAGGAATATTTCGCCTGGATGCCGATGGCGCTCGCCACGCCAAGCATTGCCCACCAGATCAGGCCGCCGCGCGTCGTTGCCCGCCATAATGCGAAGATGACCGCGGCGTAGAACGGCATCTGCGCCACATTGTGATTAAATTCCGGGGTGGCGAGCGAATAGTAGTAAACCCCGGTCAGCAGCAGCACGCCGCCGAGCGCAAGCTGGCGGCCGCGCAGATCCGGGCCGAACAGATCGCGGCCGATGAGATAGACCAGCACGAAGCTGGCAACGATCATGATCTGCGACACCAGATAGGCGGGCCAGCCCGCCGCGCCCGTGACCAGATAGCTGGCTTCGAGCGCCCATCCGGGGAAGGAGGGATGCTTGAACGTGGCCCAGACCCATTCCCGGCCCCAGAGGTAGCTTTCGACGACGTCAAGCGGCGGTGCCCAATGCGTCAGACCGGGCGCCAATGTCCACATGACGCCCTGCAGGAGGCAGATGAAGGCCAGAATGGCGGCGGGCTTTTCCAGCCAACCCGTGTCGTTTCGCATGGCTCGACGTGTTTGATGCAAATTGCCGGCGGAAGGGGCGGAGTGGGCTCCAAATCTTCGTCCGCATCATGGCAATAGCGCCGCGCCTCGCATGTGTCCAGATGACGAATCGGAGGCGCGGCGACGCGGTCGCGTGGATAGGCGAGATCGCCCGGATTGCGAATGATCTGCGTAATATACTTCTGCTCATCGCTCAGACTGGTGCCGGGCAGAGGTTCGGCCATCCCGAGGACGCCATTCATTGGGGTCGCGACCCCCGTCGGCGAAAATCTCCGAGTTCACCCGGTCGGCCTCGCGGGTGCGATTGCGCCCGCTTTCGAGTTCGAGATTCTGGCGGCGCCGCCTGCGGGCGAACAGCATCAATCCGAGGCCGGGCAAGGCGAGCACCAAGGCGGTGAGGGCGACGATTTTCAGAGCATAGGCGCCAACGCCCCTCCGAAGGATCGAAGCCGAAGAGGTCTCGTCCAAATAGATTGCAACGACGGCAACGGTCTTTCCGTCCCGCATCACGGGGACGTAGCTCTCGGCGTAAACGGCCGGCCTTCTCGGCGTTTCGTCGCGGTCCACGACCGAGGTGTAGGGCACACCCTTAGCTGCCACGGCCGCAGCCGTCGGATCGTGATCACTGGGACCGAGATCGTCGGAGACGAGCCGCAGGTGCCCGGCCTTATCGAAGATACTAAGCCGGAAGATTCCCCCCAATTTCCTCACTCTGATGAGGATTTGCTCCTCATCCGGCGTCAGCGGCGCTCCCGATGCGATGGGTTCGATGCGGGACAGATTGGCCCCGATATATTCCGCCCATGTCAGCGCGGTCCGCTCGGCATGAGCCCGCGCAATGTGCTCCCTCGCCCCGTTAAGGAGAAGAAAAATGCTGAGCCCGAACGCCAGCAGCGCCAGGGCCGCCGTCCCGATGGCGAAATAGACCCGCTTCATGCAATCGCTCGAAGAATAGACGCCAAGTCTATAGATGCGAAAGAACGGATAAGATCGGCTTAAGTTAACCGCTCAAAGTCCCCCCTATCCGCGCAAATTGTTGATGCGGCCGCCGCGGCAAGCCGGTCGACCCGCATCGGCGTCTTGAGCAGGCGAAGCCGCGCGCTTGAAGGACGGGCGGCACTGTGACAAACTACCGGCCGTCATCGTAGGCTCGCCCGCGCGCCGGCTGGGCATGGTGATGACGCAAGCGACCCAATCCTGAAACTTTGGAGATTCTCATGATGCAGCGCGTATTGAGCGCGCTGGCGGCGCTTGCGATCCTGGCAAGCGTCTTGCCGGTCAATGCTCGGCATTCTGGGCGTGGCGACACTCGGCTATTACGTCGACGCAGCTATTTCTGAGCTGAGGCTCGACGTGGCCATGTTCCTGATCTTCGGCGTCGCGGCGCTCTTCATGTCGGTCGATGCCTATCTCGCGCTGGCTGCGGCGGCGATCTGCGCATCGAGATGCTGCCGACGAGGCTCGCCCAGGCGCCCGAGTCGAGCCGCGAGGTCGTCTGATATGGCGAGGATGGGTCAGCCGGTCATCAAGGATGTCGTGCTCGTCGGCGCGGGCCATGCCCATGTCCAGGTTCTGCGCCGCTTCGGCATGAAGCCGCTTGCCGGGCGTCCGCTTCACGCTGATCACGCGCGAAGTGCATACGCCTTATTCGGGGATGCTGCCGGGCTTCGTTGCCGGCCGTTACAGTTTCGACGAGGTGCATATCGATACCGGGCCGCTGGCGCGCTTTGCCGGGGCGCGGCTTTATCAAAGCTCCGTCGATTGGCATAGATCTCGCCGCAAGGCAGGTGATCTGCGACAACCGCCCGCCGGTTCCCTACGACGTCCTGTCGATCGACACCGGCTCGACGCCGAATACCGATGTGGTGCCGGGCGCTGCAGAGCATGCCATTCCGGTAAAGCCGATCGACCGCTTTCTCCGCCATTTCGATGCGCTGCGCGAGCGGGTCGCCGCGAATGGAGAGCGCCGCATTGCCCTGGTCGGCGCCGGAGCTGGCAGGCGTCGAGCTGCTGTTGTCGCTCGAAGCGCGGCTGCGTCGCGAGGCAAGAGCAGACGGGGCGCGATCCGGCAAGGCTGTCTTTCGTCCTGGTCTCCGGCACCGAGACCATCCTGCCTGACTTTCCCGAGGCGTTCCGCCGCCGGTTCGAGGCCATTTATGCCGATCGCGGCATCGACATCGCCACGGGCAGCTATGTCGAGCGGGTCGAGCCGGGGCTGTTGCATGTGAAAGGGCACGGTCGCCGATCGCCGCCGACGAAATCCTCTGGACGACACAGGCGCGCCCGCCTGACTGGCTGAAATCGACCGGGCTGCCGCTCGATGAGGCCGGCTTCATCAAGGTCGATCAGAATTTGCAAGGCCGAGGGCGTGCCGGATGTTTTCGCGGCCGGCGACATCATCGCGTTTGGCCCGCGCCCGCTGCCGAAATCCGGCGTCTATGCGGTGCGCTCGGGGCCGGTGCTAGCCGAGAATATCCGCCGCACGCTAAAGGGCCAGCCGCTCAAGCCCTACAAGCCGCAGCGCGACGCGATGTATCTCGTCTCGACCGGCGAGGATTACGCGGTCGGCAAGAAATTCGGCTTCACCTTCGCGGGGCCACTGGGTCTGGCGCTGGAAGGACCGCATCGACCGGCGCTTCATGCGGCGCTTCAACGAGCTGCCGGAAATGACGCCAGACAGCGACGGGGTGGACTACACGCTCGCCGACCGCGAAGCGGTGAAGGAGATTTCCGCCATCGCCATGCGGTGCGGCGGCTGCGGCGCCAAGGTCGGCGCGACGGTGCTTTCGCGCGCGCTCGGCCAAATCGACCCGGCCGAGCGCGGCGACGTGCTCATCGGCCTCGATGCGCCGGACGACGCCGCCGTGGTCGATAGCGGCGGGCCGCAGCTTTCCGTGCAGACGGTCGATTATTTCCGTGCCATCGTCGACGACCCCTATCTCTTCGGCAAGATCGCCGCCAATCACGCGCTCGGCGACATTTTTGCCATGGGCGCGGAGCCGCAGACCGCACTCGCCATCGCCACCGTGCCTTATGGTCTTGAGGCCAAAATCGAAGCCGATCTCGGCCAGATGCTGGCCGGCGCAAACGAAATGCTGCGCGCCGCAAATTGTGCCCTCGTGGGCGGTCACACCTCGGAAGGTGCAGAGCTATCCCTCGGCTTCGCCGTCACCGGACTTGCCGCGCGCGACCGGCTCTTGCGCAAAAGCGGCATGATGCCCGGCGAGGCGCTGATCATCACCAAGCCGATCGGCACCGGCACACTGCTCGCCGCCGATATGCGCGGCAAGGCGAAAGCGCGTTGGGTGATGGCGGCGCTCGATCACATGACGCGCCCCAATGCCGAGGCCGCCGCGATCCTCCGCGCTCACGGCGCAACCGCGGCAACCGATGTGACCGGCTTCGGCGTGCTCGGCCATCTGATCGAGATGGTAAAGGCGAGCGGCGTCGATGTGACCATCGATTTGGCGCGCATTCCGCTGTTGGACGGCGTTCGCGAGACGCTGGCCATGGGCATTTTTTCCTCGCTGCAGCCGCAGAATGTCCGGCTGCGCCGCGCCATCCGCAATCTCGACGAGGCCGGGCATGAGCCACTTTATCCTGCGCTGTTCGACCCGCAGACGGCGGGCGGTCTGCTGGCCTCCGTCCCGCGCCGCGAAGCCGCCGCCTGCCTCGCTGCGCTTCGTGCTGCAGGCTATGACCAGGCGATGATCATCGGCAGCGTCGAGCAGCGCTCGCAGGCTCTGGAGCCGATCACGATCGTCAACGGCGTGGCCGATGAAACCGGATTTCCGGAAAGCGAGGATTCAAGCAGCGACGCTGGCGCGCGGCGAAAGGCTTCCGGCTAGCGTCCCGATCAGCGCGTTGAGCACGAGCCGCCCTTGCGGCGTGGCGGCGATCCGCTCCCCGGCATCCATTCGCAGAAGACCATCGCGGGCGAGCATCGCCACGACGTCCGGCGAAATCTCATGACCGCTGCGTTGGCAGAGATCGGACAGCGACAGCCCTTCCGACAGCCGCAGCCCCATCAGCAGCATTTCCTCGGCCTCGTCGCGCTTGCTGAGAACATCGCGCTGCACGAGACCGTGGCCCTCGCGCACGACCTGAGCAGCCCAGCGAGCGGGGTCGCGCTCGGCGGACAGCGCCAGCCGGCCGCCAGGCGCGACGATCCGGCCATGAGCGCCCGGCCCGACGCCGGCATATTCGCCATAGCGCCAATAGATCAGATTGTGCCGCGATTCCTCGCCCGGGCGCGCGTGGTTGGAAATCTCATAGGCCGGCAGCCCCGCCGCCTCGCACAGCTCCTGCGTGATCTCGAACAGTGCCGCCGCGTCGTCGTCCTGCGGGACGCTGAGCTTGCCGGTCTCATAAAGGCGATGAAAGGCGGTGCCCGGCTCGATGGTGAGCTGATAGAGCGACAGATGACCCGCCGCCAGCGCCAGCGCCTCGGTCAATTCGGCGCGCCACGCCTGCGCCGTCTGGCCGGGCCGCGCATAGATCAGGTCGAAGGAGACGCGGTCGAAATGGTTGTGGGCGACGCTGATGGCGGCCCGCGCTTCGGCGACATCGTGCAGGCGGCCGAGAAAACGGAGCTGATCGTCGCGCAAGGACTGCACGCCGAGCGAGACGCGGTTCACGCCCGCGCGACGGATATCGGCGAAGCGCCCGGCCTCGACGCTCGACGGATTGGCCTCCAGCGTGATCTCGGCATCCGGCTCGACCGGCCAATGCGCGGCGATAGCGTCCAGAATCCGCCCGACGGTCGAGGGCAGCATCAGCGACGGCGTGCCGCCGCCGAAAAACACGCTCGACACGCGCCGCCCCGGCGCCAGCTCGGCATAAAAGCTCAGCTCGCGCAGAATCGCCGCCAGATAGCGCTCCTCGCCGATCTCCCGCTTCACATGCGAGTTGAAATCGCAATAGGGGCATTTGGCGGCGCAATAGGGCCAGTGGATATAGATGCCGAAAGCGTCCATGCCGCTTTATATGCGCGGCAGCAGGGCTTTCGCAAAGGCTTCGAAGGCGACGGCGCGATGCGAGATCCGGTGTTTTGCGGCGGGCTGCATCTCGCCGAAGGTGATGGAATGGCCGTCCGGGACAAAAATCGGATCGTAGCCGAACCCTCGCCTGCCGCGCGGCGGGAAGGTCAGATGGCCGAAAACCTTGCCTTCGAATTCTGGCAACATCGCCGTCCGGCATGGCGAGGCAGAGTACACAGGTGAAATTCGCCCGCGGCGCCGGTTCGAGCGCGCCTTTTGCCCGGAGTTCCTCCTCGACCTGGCGCATCGCCGCGCCGAAATCGCGAGCCTCGCCTGCCCAGCGCGCGGAATAGATGCCCGGCGCGCCGCCAAGCGCTTCGATTTCAATGCCGGAGTCGTCGGCCAGCGACGCCAGCCCGGCCGCCTTCGGCGGTCGCCACCGCTTTCAGCCTGGCATTGGCGGCAAAGCTGTCGCCGGTCTCCTCCGGCTCGGAAACGCCCAGTTCACCCGACGATAAAAGTGTGATGTCCATCGGCGCCAGCAGGTCGCGGAACTCGGCGACCTTGCCCTTATTGTGGCTTGCGATCACTAGCCGGTCGCCGCGCCGCAACGTTCCATCATCAGCCGACCGTCAGCTTCTGCAGGCTGACCAGCTCGCGGACGCCTTTCTTGGCCAGTTCGAGCAGCCGGCCGAACAGCTCCTCGGAAAACGGCTCGCGCTCGGCCGTGCCCTGCACCTCGACCATGCCGCCCTTGCCGGTTATGACGAAATTGGCGTCGGCGTCCGCGGTGGAATCCTCGGCGTAATCGAGATCGAGCACCGGCACGCCCTTATAGATGCCGCAGGAGATGGCCGCGACCTGATCCTTCATGCACATCGGCCCGGATCATATCGCGCGCATGCATCCATTGCAGACAGTCATGCAGCGCCACCCAGCCGCCGGTAATCGCCGCGGTCCGGGTGCCGCCATCGGCCTGGATGACGTCGCAATCGACGGTGATCTGATATTCGCCGAGCGCCTGAAGGTCGACGACCGCGCGCAGCGATCTACCGATCAGCCGCTGAATCTCCTGTGTGCGCCCGGACGGATGCCCGATGCTCGACTCGCGCCGCACCCGCTCGCTGGTGGCGCGCGGCAGCATGCCATATTCCGCCGTGACCCAGCCGCGCCCCTGCCCTTTCAGCCAGGGCGGCAGCCGGTCCTCGACCGAGGCGGTGCAGAGCACATGGGTGTTGCCGAATTTGATCAGGCAGGAGCCTTCGGCATGGATCGAGACCGCGCGTTCGAACGCGACCGGTCGCATCGTGTCGTTTTCGCGTTTGGACGGCCGCATCGGTCTGCCTCGCAGAATGGCTTGAAAGGCCGCCACACTACGCGAGAGGCCAAATCAGGGCAACCGCTGTCACGCGCGATCCACGGCCGATTTCCGGCCCATCTTCAGCGCGCGCATAAGCCCCCGCGTGGGCGCGCTGGCGCGGAGGCCCTTCGCGTCCGAAAACCGCGGGAAAAGCCGGCCGCGTCTCTTATATAGTTCAAAGGAATGCGCCGCGTCTCTTATATAGTTCAAAGGAATGCAGAGAGTGGACGATCGATGAAACGCGACGCTTTCGAATTCACGCTTTCCCGCATGGCCTCGCCGATCGGCGAGATGCTGCTCGTCACCGATGAGCGCGGGCGGCTCAGGGCGCTCGACTGGTACGATCACGAGGAACGGATGCAGCAGCTGATGCACCGGCAATATGGGCGCGGCCGCGTCCGGCTGGTCGGCGGCGCAACACCCGCACATATCCGCAAGGCGCTCGATGCCTATTTCGCCGGCCAGCTCGACGCGATCGACAGCCTGGAGGTCGAGGCCGCCGGCACGCCGTTTCAGAAACGCGCCTGGGCGGCCTTGCGGCTCATCCCGGCCGGGCAAGACGGCGAGCTACTCCGAGCAGGCCGCAAAGATCGGCCATCCGACCGCGGTGCGCGCCGTCGGCCTGGCGAATGGCGCCAACCCGATCGGGCTGGTCGTGCCCTGCCACCGCGTGATCGGCGCGAACGGCACGCTGACCGGCTATGGCGGCGGGCTGGAGCGGAAGCGCTGGTTGCTGGCGCATGAAGGCGTGGCGATCGGCGGCGCTGAAAAGCAATCGACCTTGTTCTAAAGAGCCTAGGCCGCAATCTCAATCGGGCCGGTCAGTCGCATGAATCCGCCGCTCGCTGGCGTCACGGCTGTGAAGGCTCTTTCCGCGGTGAAATCGAGCACATGCACGATGGTGCTGCCGACGTGCTCCCGCCACGTCAGAATGACGAGACGGTCGCGTACCGCGACCGCCTCGTAATCAATCGTGTCGGTGAAGCCGACATTGTCGCCCGAGACGATCTCCACTTTGAGCGTCCGCTCCGACAGAATTGATATGCGGGGCGTAAAGGTCGGGAATTTGATCTCGAACACGAGACCCGTGCGAAGGGGTGGCGGGAGGGATGAGCTCATCTGAAACCAAGGTGGCGGCGCCGTAAACGAGGAACGGAGGACACGACGCTGTGTTCGTTGCTAGACCCTGTTTACAGAATTGCATAATTTGGTGCCTGCGGATGGCGGGAATATGAAGCGTGCGCAAGGCGGTCAAATGGAACTCGCCGCTCTACGGCGTCGAGGGCCAGGGCTGGTTCCTCGGCGTCCATTGCTTCACGAGGTACGTCAAGGCGGCTTTCTTCCGCGGCAGGTCGCTGCGTCCCGCTCCGCCAGGGGAGTCCGAGAGCAAGGACACGCGCACCCTCGACATCCACGAGGACGACCAGCTCGACGAAGTTCAGCTCGCCGATTGGGTGAAGCAGGCCGCTGCGTTGCCCGGCGAACGAATGTGAGCGGGAAATAGCGAGACGCGTGCGTGACGTGAGCGGATGCCATTCGTAGGATGGGTTGAGCGCGCGAAACCCATCACTTTCGCGGTCAGAAGATGGGTTTCGCTGCGCTCAACCCATCCTACGGGCTGCACCATCGAATGATGCCGTTGCGCGGCAGCACTATTGCGAAAGGAGAGTGCAAATGAATGACCGGGACTCTGTTCATCCGATCGGGCAATCTCAGACGAGGCCGCCCACGCGGGCAACGGCTAAAGCGAAGATTACCGTTCAGAACTCTGAGGCCAAGCCGTACGACCAAACCGCGAGCCCCGCATTGGTGGAGATCCGTCTAACCGAAACGTTCAGCGGAGATATCGAAGGCGTATCACCGGTCCGGGCTTTACAAGTTCTACGCGACGATAAATCCGCCTGCCTTGTCAGCATACAGCGATTCCGCGGAAAACTGGGCGGACGCCAAGGCACGTTCGTGCTTCAAGGTTCAGAGGTCGTCGAGAACGGCAAGATCAAGGCGAGATGGTTTGTCGTACCCGGATCGGGGACAGGTGATCTTTCCGGGCTGCGCGGCGACGGCGGCTTTGAAGGCGAATTTGGGAAAGGGTCCGACGGAACGCTGGATTATTGGTTCGAATGATGCAGCTACAAAACGCACGGCGCGATCGGGCCGCCGCAACATAAGTAGTTTGTAGCCCGGATGGAGCGAAGCGAAATCCGGGATAAGATACACAAATGGTCCGATACCGGCGCAACTTTGTTCCAGGGGGCACCTATTTCTTCACGGTTACGCTCGTTGACCGGACATCCTCTACGATGGTGCATCACGTAAACGCCTTGCGGATGGCTTTCCGTATCGCGCGGCACGAGCGTCCTTTCACGATCGAGGCCATCGTGATCCTGCCGGAACACCTGCATACCATCTGGACGCTGCCTTCAGGCGATTCCGATTTCTCCGGCCGCTGGAAGCGGATCAAGGCGTATTTCACGCATCGGCTTGTTTGCCGCCGGCGTGCCGGTCGAGCGCCATCGCAATGGCGAATACGCACTCTGGCAACGGCGCATTTGGGAGCACACGATTCGGAACGAGATCGATTTCGAGCGACACGTCGACTACGTGCACTTCACCCCGGTCAAGCACAAGCTGGTGAGCCGGGTGCGCAACTGGCCATATTCGTCGTTTCACCTGTATGTTAGGCGCGGTCTCAAGCCGGCCGATTGGGCGGGCGAGGCCGAAGAACCCATGATGGATTTCGGCGAGCGGAGGGGTTAAGGCGCGGGCGGCCGAATTGTAGCCCGCATGAAGCGAAGCGGAATGCGGGGTCAACCTCTCCGCATTTCTCCCGCATTCCGCTTCGCTTCATGCGGGCTTGTTGATTCCGCGCCTCGCCGGGTTGCTGCCGGATACTGCCGTGTCGGAATGGCCCGTGTCGCTCATACCTTGCCAACCGTTGGTCTAAACCCGAAGTAAGGCAAATGGACATGAGAAACACATCACTTGAACCCAAGCTACTTGGATTTTGGACGCGGTGCATCCGCGAGACCGCGCACTGGTCCCAGGAAGCGCTCGCAGCATCCTCAAACCTGGACGTCAGAACGATACAGCGGATAGAGGCCGGGAAGCCCGCGAGCCTAACGACTTCGCCGCAGCCTTGCCCGTGGGCTCGGTTACGACAACCAGGACATCTTCGAGGACCCGAAATTCATCAAGACCGTCCACGAACTGCTGGACGGAGTTCACAAGGCGCACAGGGACGACTTCGAGAAGCAATTTCCCGACCACGTACCTGTGAAAACCACAGTTGTCACGAGCGGCGGGGCTCTCGGGAGAATTACAGAATGTTCCGAGGCATATCTATTCCACTCTGACGACGAAATCTCAGCAGAGGCGAAGCGAGTCGCAGCCTCTATCTTCGATTATCTACGCGACCTCGGAGACATCATCAGCGACATCTCGTGTTCGGACAAGCTCAAGTACATCCAAGAATTAGAAGCGATGCTCCGACACCTTCAGGGCCTCGGCGCAGCCGCTTATTCGGCGTCACGGTCCACCAAGATGGTCGGGACATTTTGGGACAACAAGACATTAGTGCCGCTGGTCATCGGCTATCTCACCATCGTACCGAAAAGCAAGGTCATCGAGCAGATGATGGTCCCGCGAAGGCTATCGTAGAACCCAGGAGCGATCCTTGCTGCATCGAAAGCAACCGTAGCTAGCTCGTAGCTCGTAGCCCGGATGAAGCGAAGCGAAATCCGGGCTGTTGTGTCGCGTCCGAGAAACCCGGATTGCGCTGCGCTCCATCCGGGCTACGGCTCTACTCAAGAGGTGATGGGCCGATCGACAACAGCCATGACAAAAGCGACCACAACGATGAAGAGCAAGAGAGGCTCGAAGGAGGGTAAAGGCGCCGACGCCCCCTCTCAGCTGATCGATGCGAGAATCGCCGCGTTGAGTGATTGGCGGGGCGAGACGCTCGCTCGGGTCCGGGCGCTCATCAAAGAGGCGGACCCCGAGGTGGTCGAGGAGGTGAAATGGAGAAAGCCGTCGAACTCGATGTTGGGGGTTCCGGTGTGGGAGCACGCCGGCATCATCTGCACCGGCGAGACCTACAAGGATAAAGTGAAGCTGACCTTCGCCAGGGGCGCCGCGCTCAAGGACCCGTCACGCCTCTTCAACGCCAGCCTCGAAGGCAACACCCGCCGCGCCATCGATATCCATGAGGGCGACACGATCGATGAAAAGGCGCTCATGGCGCTCATTCGCGCCGCCGTGGCGCTGAACATCTCGGTGCGAGCGACCGCTCGCCCCGCCCGCTCCCAAAAGAAACCGAAGAGCGCTTGAGGCGCGTCGTCGAATCCAGGCTGTGGCGGGAGGTGTCGGCCATCGCCTGGGCAAGGGCCTTGGCGGCCGCTTCGCAGATGCCGGCCTCGCTCCATCGTCAGAAGCGAACGGGCCCGCTCTTGCGTCCTCGCTCCGGCGACGGCAGCGGTTCGAGCAAACGCCACTCCGCTTCGCTGAGGTCGCCGCAACTCAATCCTGCCTCCCTCCAAGAGGCATTCCTGAATCAAAGCCTTAAGGCACGCGTCAACCACTTTGTATACAGCGCCTGCCGCGCCGTTGACGCATTCGGCGCCCGCCTGCGCCCCGGCAGTGCAAATTATGGCGAGCGCACATCTGTCGTCTTGCGGCCCTGGGGCTTTCGCGTTACTCACGAACGCAAAGATCAGCGTAACCACCTCGAAGGAGCGATTTTCATGGCGCGCAAGAAGATTGCGCTTATCGGCGCTGGCATGATCGGCGGGACGCTGGCCCATCTGATCGGCCTCAAGGAACTCGGCGACGTCGTGGTCTTCGATATCCTCGAAGGCATGCCGCAAGGCAAATCGCTCGACATCGCCGAATCCTCTCCGGTCGAAGGCTTCGACTGCAATCTCAAGGGCACGAACGACTATGTCGACATCCAGGATGCCGATGTCATCATCGTGACCGCGGGCGTTCCGCGCAAGCCCGGCATGAGCCGCGACGATCTTCTCGAAATCAACCTCAAGGTGATGGAGCAGGTCGGCGCCGGCATCAAAAAATACGCGCCGAACGCCTTCGTGATCTGCATCACCAACCCTCTCGACGCCATGGTCTGGGCGCTGCACCGCATCACCGGCCTGCCGCGCAATATGGTGGTCGGCATGGCCGGGGTGCTCGACTCGGCGCGCTTACGCTATTTCCTCGCCCAGGAATTCGACGTCTCGGTCGAGGATGTGAGCGCGTTCGTGCTCGGCGGGCACGGCGACACCATGGTGCCGCTCATCCGCTATTCGACCGTCGCCGGCATTCCGCTCCCCGATCTCATCAAGATGCGCTGGATCACCCAGGAGCGCCTGAACGAAATCCTTCAGCGCACGCGCGACGGCGGGGCCGAGATCGTCGGCCTTCTGAAAACCGGCTCGGCCTTTTATGCTCCCGCTACTTCGGCGATCGCCATGGCCGAATCCTATCTCAAGGACAAGAAGCGCGTCCTGCCGTGCGCCGCCTATCTCAATGGCGAATATGGCGTCAAAGGCCTCTACATCGGCGTGCCCGTCGTCATCGGCAGCAAAGGCGTCGAGCGCGTCGTCGAGATCGAGCTGAATTCGCATGAGCGAGCGGACTTCACGCGCTCTGTCGGAGCGGTGCAGTCACTGGTTGAGGCCTGCATGCGGATCGCCCCCGGCCTCGCTCAGGCGAGATCGTAACGATGTCTTGTGGGGCGGTCTTCTGCGCCTCGTTAGGCCGAACAGCGGGGCGGGAGTGAGCCGATGAATATCCACGAATATCAGGCGAAGGCAATCTTGCGCGATTATGGCGCGCCGGTCGCCAAAGGCGCCGTCGCCTTCACCCCGGACGAGGCCGTCCGCGCCGCTGAGGCGCTGCCCGGCCCGGTCTACGTCGTCAAGGCGCAGATCCATGCCGGCGGGCGCGGCAAGGGCCGGTTCAAGGAGCCGGAAGCCGGGGAGAAGGGCGGCGTCCGCCTTGCCCGTTCGGTCGAGGAGGTCGGCCAATTCGCCAAAGCAGATGCTCGGCCATACGCTGGTGACGCTGCAGACCGGCCCGCACGGCAAGACGGTGAAGCGCCTCTATATCGAGGACGGCTCGCGCCATCAAGCGCGAGCTTTATCTCTCCGCGCTGATCGACCGGGCGACCTCGCGGCTCGCCTTCATCTGCTCCACCGAAGGCGGCATGGACATCGAGGAGGTGGCGCACAAGACGCCGGAAAAGATCCTGACGCTCGGCATCGACCCCGCCTCCGGCTATTCGCCGTTTCACGGCCGCAAGATCGCCTTCGCGCTGCGGCCTCGAAGGCGATCAGGTCAAGCAATGCGTCAAGCTGATCGGCAGTCTCGCCCGCGCCTTCACCGAGAAGGATATGGCGCTTCTGGAGATCAACCCGCTGATCGTCACCGAAGAGCGGCGATCTGCTCTGTCTCGACGCCAAGGTGAATTTCGACGGCAATGCGCTGTTCCGCCATCCGGACGTGGTGGCCCTGCGCGACATCGACGAAGAGGATCCGGCCGAGGTCGAGGCCGCCAAATACGACCTGTCCTATGTCAAGCTCGACGGCAATATCGGCTGCCTGGTGAACGGCGCCGGCCTTGCCATGGCGACCATGGACATCATCAAGCTCTATGGCGAGGAGCCCGCCAACTTCCTCGATGTCGGCGGCGGCGCCTCCAAGGAGAAGGTGACCGAGGCCTTCAAGATCATCCTGCGCGACCCGAATGTGAAGGGCATCCTCGTCAACATTTTCGGCGGCATCATGCGCTGCGACATCATCGCCGAGGGTATCATTGCCGCCGCCCGCGAGATGCGGCTTGCGGTTCCGCTGGTGGTGCGCCTCGAAGGCACCAATGTCGAGCTGGGCAAGCAGATCCTGCGCGATAGCGGGCTCGCGGTGATCCCGGCCGACAATCTCGCTGATGCGGCGCAGAAAATCGTCGCCGAGGTCCGCAAGCATACGGCTTGACCAAGAACGCAGTTACACATAAACTGTGTAACATGAAGAACATTACTTTGAGCGTGGACGAGCGTGTGCTGGCGGCCGTGCGGCGCTACGCTTCCGAGCGGGAGACGACCGTCAACGGCTTGGTGCGGGATTATTTGACGCGCCTTGCCAATCAGGAAGACAGGGCGGCCCAGGCACGCAGCCGGCTTGTGGAATTGAGCGCCACCTCCGAGGGCAGCCTCGGTGCTTGGAAATGGGATCGGGAAGAGCTTTATGATCGTGGAATGCTTTCTCGACACGAACATTCTGGTGTACGCGGCTTTAGGGAAGGGAGCGGAGGAGGCGAAGAGGAAAGCGGCAAGTGATCTGATCGCCTCCACCCAGTTCGGTCTCTCTGGGCAAGTGCTGCAGGAGTTCTATGCTGTGGTGACGCGCAAGACGGCGCGTCCGCTTTCTCCCGCCCGCGCGCTCGAATGGATCGAATTGCTCGAGGTCTTCCCCTGCGTGCCGGTCGATGTGAGCCTGATCAAGCGCGGCGCCGAAATCGCGGTGCGCTATCGCGTCTCGTGCTGGGATGGCTCAATTCTCGCCGCGGCGGAGTCGCTGGGAGCGAAGACGCTTTATAGTGAAGACCTCAATCACGGCCAGCTCTACGGCAGCGTCCGGGTCTGCAATCCCTTTAAGGACGCGCCTCGGTCCGGCTTCCACGAGGACGACGCCGCGCCGCTTGGCGATCCCGTAGCGGGGACCGCCAAGTCCGGCCACCGCAACACGAGAATTTGAAAGGCTTCCGGGGATGGCAGTTCTTGTCAATAAAGACACCAAGGTGATCTGCCAGGGCATTACCGGCGCCCAGGGCACCTTCCATACCGAACAGGCGATCGCCTACGGCACCAAGATGGTTGGCGGCGTCACGCCCGGTAAGGGCGGAACAATGCATCTCGGCCTGCCCGTCTTCGACACGGTTCAGGACGCCATTGCCAAAACCGGCGCCAATGCGACCGTGATTTATGTGCCGCCGGCTTTCGCGGCCGACGCCATTCTGGAGGCCATCGACGCCGAAATCCCGCTCGCCGTGTGCATCACCGAAGGCATTCCGGTCAACGACATGGTCAAGGTCAAGCGCGCGCTCGACGGCTCCAGGACGCGGCTGATCGGCCCGAACTGCCCCGGCGTGATCACGCCTGACGAATGCAAGATCGGCATCATGCCGGGCCATATTCACAAGCGCGGCTCGGTCGGCATCGTCTCGCGCTCGGGAACGCTGACCTATGAGGCGGTGCACCAGACGACGGCCGCCGGCCTCGGCCAGTCGAGTTGCGTCGGCATCGGCGGCGACCCGATCAAGGGCACCGAATTCATCGACGTCATGGAAATGTTTCTGGCCGATCCCGAAACCCAGTCGATCATCATGATCGGCGAAATCGGCGGCACGGCCGAGGAGGCGACGGCCGATTTCGTGGCCAAATCCAAGGTGAAGAAGCCCACGGTCGGCTTCATCGCCGGCATCACAGCCCCACCGGGCCGCCGGATGGGGCATGCCGGGGCGATCATTTCGGGCGGCAAGGGCGATGCAAACAGCAAGATCGAGGCGATGCGCGCGGCCGGCATCCGTGTGGCCAATTCGCCCGCCAGTCTCGGCACGACTTTAGTGGAGGTTTTGCGCGGCTGATGGTAAAGCCTTAGTCGCAAATTGATGTCATCATTCCCATATGTGGTCCGCTAAAAGGCGGACCATATTCCTTTATCCTAACGGGAGATCGACGCCTCTGAACAGAGGTGGTGAGACATGAGCAAACAAATCCAGAACGAGATTTTCGAGCAAACATCCTTCCTGCATGGCGTCAACGCAGCCTATATCGAGGATCTGTATTCGCGCTTTCAGGAAAATCCCGGTTCGGTATCGGCGGACTGGCGTGCCTTCTTCGGTGGCCTCAAAGAGCGCAAGGAAACCGTGATTGCCGACGCTCGGGGGCCGTCCTGGAAGCGGACCGACTGGCCTTTGCCGGTCAACGGCGAACTGGTCACGGCGCTTGCCGGGGATTGGGCCGAGGTGGCGGAGCGCCAGATCGGCCAGAAGATCGCCCAGCAGGCCCAGACCGAAGGCTTCGAGCTTTCCCCCGCCGAGACCATGAAGGCCGTGCGCGATAGCATCCGCGCGCTGATGCTGATCCGCTCCTACCGCGTTCGCGGCCATCTCGCGGCCAATCTCGACCCGCTCGGGCTGATCGAGCGCAAGCCCCATCCGGAGCTGCAGCCCGAGACCTATGGCTTCGGGCCCGAGGACATGGACCGGCTCGTCTATATCGACAAGGTGCTTGGCCTGGAAATGGCGACGATCCGCCAGATCATAGCCATTCTCAGGCGAACCTATTGCGCCAAAGTCGGCGTCGAGTTCATGCACATTTCCGTACCCCAGCAAAAGGCCTGGATTCAGGAGCGGATCGAAGGGGCGGACAAGGAAATCAGCTTCACCGATCTGGGCAAGAAGGCGATCCTCGCCAAGCTCATCGAAGCTGAGGCTTTCGAGAAATTCCTCGACAAGAAATATACCGGCACCAAGCGCTTCGGCCTCGACGGCAGCGAGTCGATGATCCCGGCGCTCGAGCAAATTATCAAGCGCGGCGGCCAGCTCGGTGTGCGCGAGATCGCGCTCGGCATGGCGCATCGCGGTCGTCTCAATGTGCTCGCCAACGTCATGGCCAAGCCCTACCGCGCCATCTTCCACGAATTCAAGGGCGGCTCATCCCATCCGGATGATGTCGAAGGCTCCGGTGACGTGAAATACCATCTCGGCGCCTCCTCCGATCGCGAATTCGACGGCAACAATGTCCACCTGTCGCTGACGGCCAACCCATCCCATCTGGAGATCGTCGATCCGGTCGTGCTCGGCAAGGTCCGGGCGAAGCAGGACCAGTTCCACGACAAGGAGCGCACGACGGTTCTGCCGCTCTTGATCCACGGCGATGCAGCCTTCGCCGGCCAGGGCGTCGTCGCGGAATGTTTCGGCCTTTCCGGCCTGAAAGGGCACCGCACCGGCGGCTCCATTCATTTCATCGTCAACAATCAGATCGGCTTCACCACGGCGCCGCGTTTCGGCCGCTCCTCGCCCTATCCGTCGGACGTCGCCCGCATGATCGAAGCGCCGATCTTCCACGTGAACGGCGATGATCCGGAAGCGGTCGTCCATGTCGCGAAAGTCGCGACGGAGTTCCGCCAGCAATTCCGCAAGCCCGTCGTCATCGACATGTTCTGCTATCGCCGCTTCGGCCACAATGAGGGCGACGAGCCGGCCTTCACCCAGCCGCTGATGTACAAGCGCATCCACGAGCATACGCCGGTGACCGATCTTTACGGCCAGCGTCTCGTCGAGGAAGGACTGATTTCCAAAGGCGACTTCGAGGAGCTGCGCGGGTCAATCAACAAGCATCTCGAAAGCGAATTCGACCTCAGCGACAATTACCGGCCGAACAAGGCGGACTGGCTCGACGGACGCTGGGCGGGGCTCTCGCGTCCGGAGGAAGGTCCGCGCAAGGGCGACACCGGCCTCGCACTCGAAGTGGTGCGAAAGATCGGCGAGCGGATTACCGCGCTTCCGAAGGATTTCAACACCCATCGGACCATCGAACGTCTTTTCACCAACCGTCGCAAGATGATCGAGGGCGGCAAGGGGATCGACTGGGCGATGGCCGAAGGGCTTGCCTTTGGTACTCTGGTGAATGAAGGCTTCCCCGTCCGCCTCTCGGGCCAGGACGTCGAGCGCGGCACCTTCTCGCAGCGCCACGCGGTGCTCGTCGACCAGGTGAACGAGAAAAGATACACGCCAATCAACCACATTGCCAAAGGCCAGGCGAAGCTCGAAGTCATCAATTCGATGCTCTCCGAGGAGGCGGTGCTCGGCTTCGAATATGGCTACAGCCTCGCCGAGCCGATGGCGCTGGTGCTGTGGGAGGCGCAGTTCGGCGACTTCGCCAATGGCGCCCAGGTCATCATCGACCAGTTCCTATCCTCCGGCGAGCGGAAATGGCTGCGCATGTCGGGGCTCGTCATGCTGTTGCCGCACGGCTATGAAGGTCAAGGGCCGGAGCACTCGTCAGCCCGTCTTGAGCGCTATCTGCAGCTTTCGGCCGAGGACAACTGGCAGGTCGCCAACTGCACCACGCCGGCGAACTACTTCCACGTCCTGCGCCGCCAGATGCACAGAAAGTTCCGCAAGCCGCTGGTGCTGATGACGCCGAAATCGCTGCTGCGGCACAAGCGCGTGATCTCCAACATCGAGGATTTCGGTCCGCAAACCTCGTTCCACCGCGTTTTGTGGGACGGCGCCGAGGTCGGCCTGAGCGAGCATGTGACGCTGGTTCCGGACAACGAGATCAAGCGGGTCGTGCTGTGCTCGGGCAAGGTCTATTACGACTTGTTCGAAGAGCGCGAGAGCCGAAAGATCAATGATATCTATCTGATGCGTGTCGAGCAGCTCTACCCGTTCCCAGCGCGCGCGCTGATCCAGGAGCTCGGCCGCTTCCCGCAGGCCGAAATGGTCTGGTCCCAGGAAGAGCCGAAGAACATGGGAGCCTGGAGCTTCATCGAGTCGAACATCGAATGGGTGCTCGACCACATCAACGCCAAGCATCGGCGTCCGCGCTATGTCGGCCGTGCCGCCGCGGCGGCGACGGCAACGGGTCAGATGAGCAGGCATTTGGCCGAGCTCAGGGCCTTTGTCGACGAAGCTTTAACGTTATAGACGACCGGCCGCGCCGCAAGAAGCCGCGCCTGCCGATGAGGGGAGACCTATGGCCACCGAGATTCGTGTGCCCGCTTTGGGCGAGTCGGTTACAGAAGCCACCGTCGGCAAATGGTTCAAGAAGGCGGGCGACGCCGTCAAGGTGGATGAAGCGCTCGTCGAGCTGGAAACCGATAAGGTCACGCTGGAGGTGAATGCGCCTGCGGCCGGCGTGATCTCGGAGATTACCGCGAAGGAAGGCGAGACCGTCGAGGTCGGCGCGATCCTTGGCTCCATCGGCGAGGGCTCTGGCGCGGCGGCGGCCAAACCCGCGGCTGCCCCGAAGACAGGAGACGGCCGAGAAAGCACTCGCGCCGCAAGGCAATGGCCGCCAGCAGGCCGCCGCCCCGCAGACGGCGCCAGCTCCGGCCGCGCACGCAACCGCCAGCGCCGCCGAAACGCTGTCTCCGGCGGTGCGCAAGGCAGTCGCCGAGAACAATCTCGACCCCTCCGCGATCGAGGGCACCGGCAAGGACGGCCGTATCCTCAAGGGCGACGTGCTCGCCGCGGCCGAAGCCGGAAGCGCGCTTGCCCGGACGCCTTCCCCGGCGCCCGCTCCGACCCCGGCGCCGGTTTCAGCCCGCCCGCCGGCCCCTCCTGCCGATCAGGCCCGAGAGGAGCGGGTGCGCATGACCAAGCTGCGCCAGACCATCGCGCGCCGGCTGAAGGAATCGCAGAACACTGCCGCCATGCTGACCACCTTCAACGAGGTGGACATGTCGGCGATCATGAACGCGCGCGCGCATTACAAGGATCTGTTCGAGAAGAAGCACGGCGTGAAGCTCGGCTTCATGGGCTTCTTCGTGAAGGCGTGCATCCACGCGCTGGCCGAGGTTCCCGCCGTCAACGCCGAGATCGACGGCGAGGATATCGTCTATAAGAACTACTACAATATCGGCATCGCCGTGGGCACGGACCGCGGTCTCGTGGTGCCGGTCCTGCGCGACGCGGACAAGAAAGGCATCGCCGAGATCGAGAAGGGCGTCGCCGATTTCGGCCGCCGCGCCCGCGAAGGCAAGCTCGGCATCGACGAGATGCAGGGCGGCACCTTCACCATCACCAATGGCGGCATTTACGGCTCGCTGATGTCGACGCCGATCCTGAATGCGCCGCAATCCGGCATCCTCGGCATGCACAAGATCCAGGACCGCCCGGTCGTCATCGACGGCAAGGTCGAGGTGCGGCCGATGATGTATCTCGCCCTGACCTATGACCACCGCATCGTCGACGGCCGCGAGGCGGTGACGTTCCTGGTCCGCGTCAAGGAGAGCCTGGAAGACCCGCAGCGGCTGGTGCTCGATCTTTAATCGCCGACGGCGGCGTCTGGATGATCGCGCCGACCCGCCCCGTTAGATGTCGAAGCCGGCGGACTCCGAGCGGGGCCTCCTCCGGAGTGGGATGACGACTGGGCGAAATGGCTTCTTGGCGCAGTATGCTCCTTGCAGGCATACAGAACTGTCGAGGCGGATGGAGAAGACGATGCGTTACGCAGCGAACAGTATCACGGCCGGATTGTAACGTCGATCGGAAAAGCGGCAGTCATGATCGCCTGCGAAGGCGATGGCGAAGGAGAAACAATGAACCTTGCCTCCCGATCCGCGTCGGACTTTCAATCCCGCGCGGCCCCGGCGAAATACACCCTACAGCGTCAGCGCGAGGTCAGTTGAAGATCCCAGATGTCGTTCAGCGACGTGGACGATCAGGGCGCCGCGGCATCCCAAGTCGCCTTCTCGGCATGACGCGGCGTGCAGTGGCGGCCTTCCACGCGCCGCAGCTCACTTTAGGAAGAACGACCATGGCGGACTACGATCTCATCGTCATCGGAACCGGGCCGGGCGGCTATGTCGGCGCGATCCGCGCGGCCCAGCTCGGCATGAAGGTCGGCGTGGTCGAGAAGCGCGCGACCCAAGGCGGCACCTGCCTCAACATCGGCTGCATCCCGTCCAAGGCGCTGCTTGCATTCGTCCGAGCTTTTCGAAGACGCCGCGAACGGCATGAGCCATATGGGCATCAAGGTGAAGCCGGAGCTCGATCTGAAGGGCATGATGGCCTACAAGGCCGAGGGCGTCGATGGGAACGTCAAGGGCGTCGACTTCCTGTTCAAGAAGAACAAGATCGAGGTCCATCGCGGCACCGCGCGGATCACCGCGCCGGGCAAGGTCGAGGTGCAGAGCGACAATGGCGGCGGCGCCAGGACGCTGACGGCCAAGGCGATCGTCATCGCCACCGGCTCGGACGTCGCGCGGCTGCCCGGCATCGAGATCGATGAACAAAAGGTGGTTTCCTCGACCGGCGCGCTGGAGCTCTCGGCGGTGCCGCAAAAGCTGCTCGTCGTCGGGGCCGGAAATCATCGGGCTCGAGCTCGGCTCGGTCTGGCGCCGGCTCGGCTCCAAGGTTCTCGTCGTCGAATTTCTCGACCGCATCATTCCGGGAATGGATGGCGAGGTCGCCCGGCAGTTTCAGCGCATCCTGTCGAAGCAGGGCATCGAATTCAAGCTCGGCCACAAGGTGACCTCGGTCGACACCAACGGCAAGGGCGTGAAGGCGACCATCGAGCCGTCTCAGGGCGGCGGCGGCAAGGAAACCGTCGACGCCGATGTCGTGCTGGTCGCCATCGGCCGGGTTCCCTATACGGACGGACTCGGCCTCGAAGACCTCGGCGTCAGGCTCGACAATCGCGGCCGCATCATCGTCGACGAGCATTACCGGACCAATGTCGACGGCATCTATGCCATCGGCGACGTCATCGCCGGGCCGATGCTGGCGCACAAGGCGGAGGATGAAGGTGTCGCGGTCGCCGAGATCCTCGCCGGTCAGGCGGGCCATGTGAATTACGGCGTCATCCCGAACGTGATCTACACCTATCCGGAGGTCGCCTCTGTCGGTAAGACCGAGGAGGAGCTGAAGGAGGCCGGCATTGCCTATAAGATCGGCAAGTTTCCGTTCACGGCGAACGGCCGCGCCAAGGTCAACCGGCAGACCGAAGGCTTCGTCAAGGTGCTGGCCGACGCCAAGACCGACCGCGTCCTCGGCCTGCACATCGTCGGCCCCGACGCCGGCAATATGATCGCCGAAGCGGCGGTGCTGATGGAGTTCGGCGGCTCGGCGGAGGATCTGGCGCGCACCTGCCACGCGCATCCGACGCTGACCGAGGCGATCAAGGAAGCCGCGCTCGCGGTCGACAAGCGCTCCATTCATATGTGAGCGAAGTGCCCGTTCAAGGGCGTCAAAACCAATCGAGCCTCAGCTGGGAGGATCGAGAGCGCGAGCAAGCAGACGGATGCTACCGGGCCCACCCGAGCAATGCGCCCGGTTCGGGGTCGATCCTGTCATCAGTCTCCACCAGCTCGCCACGCCCGCCGGCATGTCCATTGCCGCGCGGAAACGCTGCGCGCGGCGGAGGCGCGTGATGCTATCGGCGGCCATTTTCCATGCTATAAATGAGATTGGGAAACGCTCTGAAACTAGCCGATCGCTCCCACTCGTTATCGCGTTCGCCGCGACCTCCGATCGCCGAGCCTTGCGAACGGTAACCAGACAGTGTCGAAGCCGCTCCAATTCTTGCGCCTCCCGCTGCTCCTCGTCGCCGCTGCGGTCTTTGTCAATATCGTCCAGCCGGCCTTCGTTCGCGGCCAGACGGATCCCTCCGCTTCCGGCGCCAAGCTCGTTCTCGTCGCCAACCTGACCGGAGCCATCGGCCCGGCGAGCGCCAACTTCCTCGACAAAGCGATCAGCACGGCGAATGAGCGCCAGGCCGAGATGCTCGTGCTCCGCATCAACACCCCCGGTGGCTTGGTCACCAGCATGCGCGAGATGATCTCGGCGATCATCGCCTCGCATCGTCCGGTGATCGGCTACGTCGCCCCCTCTGGCGCCCATGCGGCGAGCGCCGGAACCTATATCCTTTACGCGACGCATGTTGCGGCGATGGCGCCAGGCACCAATATCGGCGCGGCGACGCCGATCGAGCTGGGCGGGCTGCCGGGGCTTCCCTCGCCCCTGCCGGGGGAGGGTGAAAAGAAAGAGCCGCAGAAGGGGGGCGAGCCGCAGCAAAAGACCCTGACGCCGAGCGAAGCGCCGAACGCCAAAGCCGTCAACGACGCCGTCGCCTTGATCCGCAGCCTTGCCGAGCTCCGGGGCCGCAATGCGGATTGGGGCGAAAAGGCGGTGCGGCAGGCAGCGACCCTGACCGCGGAAGGCGCGCTCGCCGAACACGTCATCGAGATCATTGCCCCCGACATGGACGCGCTGCTCAAGGCGCTCGACGGCCGCCGCGTCAAGATCGGCAATAGCGAGCGCAGCCTGTCGACGAGCAACGTCAGGATCGAGCAACTCGAACCGGGAGTCGTCAGCAAGCTGCTGGCCATCGTGACCGACCCGAATGTCGCACTCATTCTGATGATGATCGGCATTTACGGACTGATCTTCGAATTCATCAATCCCGGCAGTTTCGCGCCGGGCGTCATCGGCACGATCTGTCTGATTATCGGCCTCTATTCGCTCAATCAATTGCCGCTCGACTATGCCGGGCTCGGCTTGATCTTGTTCGGCATCATTCTGATGACCGCCGAGGCATTCATCGCCTCATTCGGCGTTCTCGGGATCGGCGGCATCGCCGCCTTCGTGATCGGTGCGGCCATGCTGATCGATACCGATGTTCCGGCCTATCAGATCTCGTGGAATGTCATCGCAGGAACCGCGATCGCCAGCGGCGCGCTGCTGATTCTGATGCTCGGCTATGTCTGGCGGGCTCAGAGGAAGCCGATCCGGACCGGCAGAGACCGCCTCAGCGGAGTGACCGCGGAAGTGCTGGACTGGTCTGGCCATGAGGGGCATGTCTGGGCGGTGGGAGAGCGCTGGCAAGCCGCGAGCGGCGAGGAATTCAATGCGGGCGACACCGTCCGCGTGCAGAAGCTCGACGGCCTGACCTTGCTGGTCGGGCGCGATAAATAGCGTCGCGGCTTGGGCGATCGTGTAGATTGATGGCCGGACGAGAGCAGAACTCGGGATAGGGGCGCCACGCGCTCGATGGCTGAAATGATATGACGATGAGCCGGTCACCGGGAGGGAAGCCATGAGGTTCGCCGTAGATACCGCCGTCTATTGGATCGCAGCGCTCGCCGTGATCGTGTTTTTCCTCTCGGCGATCAAAATATTCCGCGAATATGAGCGGGGCGTCGTCTTCACGCTCGGGCGTTTCACGCGCGTGGCCGGGCCCGGCCTTGTCATCATCATTCCTTTCATTCAGCAAGTCGTTCGAACGGATCTGCGGACCATCGTTTCGGATGTGCCAAGTCAGGACGTGATCTCGCGGGACAACGTTTCGGTCAAAGTGAACGCCGTCATTTATTACCGGATCATCGATCCGGAACGCGCCATCATCAATGTCCTCAATTTCAACGAAGCGACAAGCCAGCTGGCGCAGACGACGCTGCGCTCGGTATTGGGCAAACACGAACTCGACGAGATGCTGGCCGCGCGGGATAAGCTCAACGCCGATATTCAGAGCATTCTCGACAAGCAGACCGATCCGTGGGGTATCAAGGTGGCGATGGTCGAGATCAAGCACGTCGATATTGACGAAAGCATGATCCGTGCGATCGCCAAGCAGGCCGAGGCTGAGCGCGTCAGGCGTGCCAAGATCATCAATGCCGAGGGCGAATTTCAGGCAGCCCAAAGACTCGTCGATGCCGGCAAGACGCTCGCCCAGGAGCCGAACGCCATGCAGCTTCGCTATTTCAACGTTCTGCAGGAGTTGGCCGGCGACCGCACTTCGACCGTCGTGCTGCCGATCCCGATCGAACTCCTCAATCAAATCAAGCCGTCATAGGCCCGGTCTGAACCTCATTCGCGGCAACGTTCGACCTGGGTGGAGGGACGGCGCAGGGCGGCGGCGGCCGCGGCACCGTGATAATCATGCCACATTTCCGTTTGTGAGAGGTGGCACGGCCTACCCGTACGTTAATTCTTCACCTTGCGGTCACAGTGCCGCCGTAACAAAGGATGTTGTGTCACATATCAGGGGAGAGGAACCATGAGCACGCAAAACATCATCATCGTGGTCATCGTGGCGGTTATCATCATCGGCGCCGCATACTATCTCGGCTACATCGGTTAAAAAGCCTCGGCGCCTACGATGCCGGCAGCGGCGGCAGCACCAGCGGCGCCAAGTCGACGGAAATAGCCGTCACATGGACTTTGCGGGCATCATGAGCCCGGCAGCGGATGCCGCCCGCTTCTTATGCTTTTTGCAAATGTGGAATTGCCGATCTGCGAGGATGAACATCGGATCAGGCATATGTCGTCTACGGCCAAAGGACACGGGCTCGGTCCCGATCGAGGCAGCACTCTTGCCGGTGGGCGAGCCCTATGAGCTGGCTCGCCGTCAGGCAGGCCCCGGAACGCCAACACCCGCAACGATGTTGATCGTGTTACGTTTCGACTTGCGATAACCGCCACGATCTGCCTGCGTCTTGGCTCTTCACGATCCGGTCACCACAAGGGCGTAACGACGCAAGTGTGCCACTAGCCAAGGAGGGAACCCAGGTGCGAAACATGATCATTTTTCTCATCGCCGCGGCGATTGCCATTGCCGTTGTCACCTATTTCTACGCCATGAAGAGCGAGCACACCCCAGCGCCCGCGACGCCGGCGGCAACAACCGCACCGGCAACGCAGGGGCAAACGAAGTAAGCGTCACTTGGACATTGCGGACATCGGGAGCCCGGCGACATCGGCTGTAGTGTCCCGATTCCGAAGTTCGCCTCATTCTGCAGCTAGCTCCGTTGCGAACTTCGGAATCAGGGACACTAGCGAACTTTATGGTTCTAGTGTGGTTTGTAGATCGAGAAATCCCCTTGCTGAGCAAGCTGAGACAATGAAGGGGATTTCTCGATCACCACACTAGGCTCTCGTTTTATGAACGGTGCTGGCGCTTGATCGGGTTCTCCAGGAGCGGGCCGGTCAAAGCATCGGCCTCCTCGTCCTCCCCTTCTTCCGCTGACCGCCAGCCCGTGACCGTCAGCTCGGCTCCGCACCGCTATAGTCCAGGAAGGTCGCCAGTCGGACGCGGACCGCGCGCTCACGACCTATTGCAGTCTTGCAACGGCCAGTAATCAAATGGATTTTTGACATTGCCCAGTCTGGCTAATTCAGTGCAAATGCGCTCAAAGGGGAAGCGCATTATGGAAACGGTCGGATGGATCGCAACCATCCTTGTTGCTGTTGTGATCGCTTTCGGCTTTGGCTATTGGTTCGGCTACAAATGCGGCCAGCAGGACGCTGAGGACGGCGTTAAAGAGCCATGAATTCGTCACGGCGCTTGATCTTTGACGCCGCGACCGGCCGGAGGGCGATCGCGGGGCGCGCGGCATAGCGGGCTGATGCTTTGCGCCTGGCCCGATGCGTACGCCTCGCATAAAGCAAACTCGGGGATCGACTCACCCGCAAAGCAAAGGAAGCGGCCGCAGGTTGCGATTACCACCTCCACCTTGGAACAGACGGAAGCTCGCAATGGTTTTTCGAGTGTTGGGCGTTTGTGTTCTGGCGCTCTGGGCAGCAATGACAATGTCGGTCGCGGATGAGTGCCCTGGCCATCCGGACGCGCTGGGCACCAGCCGCGTGCTCTATGTTGATCCGGCCGAACACCCGCTGCTCGGCTCGGTCCAATATCGGGAAACGCTGCCGCTCGCCGATCACGAGGTCGTCATAACCTTCGATGACGGCCCATCGCGCTCCGATACGCCGAAGATTTCTCGATGAGCTGCGCGCCGAATGCGTGAAGGCGACGTTTTTCATGGTCGGCTCGATGGCGCAGAAGGCGCCCGCGGTCGTCAAGCGCGTCTATGATGAAGGGCACTCGATCGGGACGCACTCGCAGCACCACCCGCTGCACCTTTCGCATTTCGCCCCGGCCGCGGCGTGGGCCGAAATGCAGAACGGCATCCTCTCCGTGACAAAAGCGCTGGGCGATGGCCGGACGCTTGCGCCCTTCATGCGCTTTCCCGCGCTCGACCGGACACACGCCCTCGAGCAAAAAGCGATCTCGCAAGGCCTTATGATCTGGAGCGCCGATATGTATGCCGATGACTGGATGCGGATTTCACCGGCAGAGGTTGTCCGCCGCCCGCTCGAACGGCTGGAGCGCGCTGGGCGAGGCATGGTCTTGTTCCACGACATCCACTCACGGACCGTGGCGGCGCTGCCGGAATTCCTGAAAGGTCTGAAGCAGCGCGGCTTCAAGGTTGTTCATGTCGTACCGGCCGGCGTCGGCCAGCCGAAGACCGAGACGGCATCAGCGCAGTGGCGGGCACTCGACCGGTCGCTACTGGGCGTTCCCGCAAACATGCGCCTGACCCATCACACGAACTGAGGCAGGACGGCACCGCGGGATCACATTGGCGCGTTTCCGCTGAAGATCAGCGCTGACGTCTGCAGGCCGTCCTTGAGAGCCACATCGAATGTAACGTTCCGTTTGCTCCAGACGTGCGATTTGCCCTGCCAAAAAAGGCGCCAGCTGATATCCCAATAGCCGCTTTCAGTGAGTGAGAGCACACCGCAAAGCCAGCCATCGGCCTTGGCCGATGCGCCCTTGATCTTCTCGAAATTGCTGGCGGCGATGTCGCCAAAGCCGACCCCAAGCTTCCCACCATCCTCGTCGGGGAGAAGCACGGGAATGCCTCGGCGCTCCGACGTTTCGGTGATGACGATGCGCTGCGCGTAGCCATCGCCTCCGGTCTTGGTCAGAACAAAGTCGCCGACGGCCGTCTTCACGCCGAGCCAGACCGCGAGCAGTGGCCGGTCCGGTCCCCATTTATGCAATCCAAGACCAGCAAGCGCCTTATCCATTTCGGGCGCGTTGAACTGCATCCGCAGGAAAAAAGGGCGTTCCCGCGTCCCTTGTTCGTCGTGAACGGGGATGCCTTTCATGCGATCCTCATACTCGAAATGCTCGATCAAGGGATGCGGGTGTTCCAGTAGCGGCTTCAGCTTGTCGCTATCGCCCAGCCGCACGTCTCCGGTCAGCTTGATCACGGCATCGACAAGACCGACTCTGAAACCGCGGGTGCGCTCCGGCTCCTGGGTTCCGGTGACGATTGCCTGGGCGCGATAGAGATCCTTGACCTCCTCGGCATGCGCGGCCCAGCCGGTGAAGACGAGCGTTAGGACTAAGAGCAGCAATCGACACATGACCGCCTCCATGATTTGATCAAGTCTATTGATTGCGAGCTGGGCCAGTCGCTCAAGATCGGCCGATCGGGAGCAGATTTCGGCCAACGCCGGTTCGCTTGCGCCGGCTTGTCGATAGAAGGGGTGAGCCAATGTCTTTGCCGGCACCTCAGGACCGCCGCGGCCTCCCGGATCACCTGCAGTTCCGCCTCGAAAAGCTTATCTTGCCGGCAGGTGAAGTGCGGCCTTCGCCGACCACGAAGCACCATATTTGCATGCATGTCGGAGCGCCGGTCGTCACGCGCCGCAGCCTCGACGGCCGTACCCAGCAACGTGTGCAACTCATCGGTGACTTCGATGTCATTCCGGCGGGAATGGCCGGAGTTCTGGCGCAACGAGGGATCCGTCGAACTGCTGCTGATCGATATCGACCCGGAATTCGTTGGCAGCATCAGCGACGATGTCGCTCCGGCGGCATTGTTGCCGACGCTGAAATTGCGCGATCCGCATTTGCAGCATTTGGCGCTTGCATTGGTGGCGGAGCACAGGGGTATGACCAAGACGGGCCGGGTCTATGTCGAGAGCCTGATGACGGCTTTGCTGGCGCGCCTGATCTCGATACAGGACGACGCGGAAATCGCGCAGGACGAGAACGGCGATCGGCTTACTGTTCTTCAGCAACAGCGCCTGGTCGAATTCATCGAAGCCCATATCGCCTCCGATCTCTCGCTCCCAAGCCTGGCTGCCATCGCCGGCTATGGGCTTTCTCGGTTCAAGACATTGTTCAAGAATAGTTTCGGATGCACCCCCCACAGCTACGTCGTAACACGGCGCCTGGAACGAGCCAGGACGCTGATCGAAACGGGCAGACTTCCGCTGAGCGAGATCGCGCTGGAGAGCGGCTTTTCGCACCAAAGCCATATGGCGCTCGCATTCCGCCAGGCATTCGGCGTCTTGCCCGGCCAAATACGGCGGCATCAGCCACGGCGGTAAGCTGTATTTTGGACCTTAAGCGGTATTTCGGCGCAATCAGGATGGTGTTCGGGCGCCAAAGCCTGCGGACCAGTCCATTGCGTCGTCGATGGGCAGGCGTTTCTGTCCGAGGTGAGTCTCGACCAGCCGCCGATAGTGTCCGAACAATCAGAAATCAATCCTATTCGGGCGCAAAAAGGGTCTCGTCCATACGTCGCTCCGGCGTGCACCCGAATTGGACGCCAGGCATTGCTGTTTATTTTGATGGTCACAAAGAAATGACCGAAACGGTGTTGCCGCCAGGATCTGGCCTGCCTTAGATTGCGCACCGGTTAGATACAAGCCGGCCTCTTGTGTGGGGCAAACGGGAAGGTAGCACTATGAATTTTCTCGCGCCGTACACCGCGCAGCTTCTTAGTGTGCTCCGCATCATGTCGGGGCTTTTCATCCTGGAGCACGGAACCGCCAAATATTTGAACTTTCCGGCTGGACCGATGAACCACGCATCGCCAATGACGATGAGCGGCGCGGCCGGCATCCTGGAGCTGATCGGCGGCATCCTGCTCGTCGTCGGTTTGTTTACGCGGCCGGTCGCGTTCATTCTTTCCGGCATGACCGCAGTCGCTTACTTCGATGCCCATGCCCCAGGCGGCTTCTTCCCGGTGTTTAACGGCGGTGAACTCGCGGCGCTCTACTGCTTTGTTTTCCTCTACATGGCTGCCGCAGGTGGCGGGGCGTGGAGCATCGATCGATTAGCGGGCCGTGGAGACTGATCCGCGATTATACGCAGGTTGATCCGGGGCGGATGCCAAAGCCCCGCGCCACGATCGATGGCAATTAGGCGCCGATCGCCGACCGTGATAATCATGACGCGTTTCCGTCTGTGAGAACCGCCACAGGCAAGCCACGCCCTTGGCTCTTCACCGTGCGGACACAGTGTCGTCGTGATGACGGATGTTGCCTCACAAAATTAGGGAGAAGAAAATGAGCACACAAAAGATCATCATCTGGATCCTTGTCGCTATTGCCATCGCCGTGGGCGGCTTCTACTTTTTCTACATGGGCAGGGAAACCGCGGTGCCGACGACGCCGGCCGCGACGTCACCAGCCACGGCCCCGGCAACGCCGGCTCAACCGAAATAGCCATCATTTGCACTTTCCGGATGTTGAGAGCCTGGCGACATCCGCTGCTGGGCTCTCGTCATTATGAGATGCCGCGGTTCCAGACGCTTCTGATCGAAGATTCCTGTCCGAATTCGCAATAGCGTTTAGCTCGGCCAAGGATTACATGCGAAAATCGCGGATATTCGGCTGAACCCTATCGGCTCGCTCCCGAGATCTCCGTTGATAATGGCCGGACCTCCAATGACCGACCGAACGCGCCTGGCCGTGGATCGTCGCCATGGACAATTTCGTTGGATTTCAAGGCTTTCATTGGCGCGACCGAACGCTCGATACAAAATGAGCCTCAGTTGGGAGGACTGAGGCTCAGTTTAGAATACGTCCTGTGAGTACGTGGGGGCTGCGCAGAATGAATTGAGTTTAGCCTATCGTCCGCCTATGGACTTACCCCGCCAATATAGTCCGCGCGATGGGCTGCGCATCACCCATTTGGGTGACGTCCTGGGTCAGGCGCCGCGTTTCCAGGGCTCGACGTGCTGATAAATCCAGGTTTCGGTCAGCGCGCGGCCGTTCTGTTCCAGATAGGCCCGGAGATCGGCGGTCTCCCGGTCGTCGGCAATGTAGTCGAACATGGCGCGCCACCGCGCCGTCCCGACGACCCGGTAGGCTGAGACAAGCTCAGTGCGGCCGCGGCTCACGCTCAGATTCAGCTTCACACCGTCGGTATTCTCAAGCTTGCCCAGCTCGCCGCCCTCGAAATCGATCACATATTTCGTCACATCGGGGCGCCGCTTCATGCCGGGCCGGCCACCCATGCCGCGCCGCGTCGCCACGACCTTGCCAGTGTGCATGTCGAAGGGCACGTCGTTGCGCCAGTACATGCGATAGCTGAGCGCGACGCGGTCGCCGGCGCGACAGGGCGCCTTCGGATTCCAGAAGGCGACGATATTGTCAGAGGTTTCGTCATCCGTTGGAATTTCGAGCAGCTGCACGGCGCCCTCACCCCAATCGCTGACGGGTTCAATCCAGACCGAGGGACGCAGATTGTAGAACACGCCGTCATCTTCATAGGCCTCAAAGCGGCGCTCGCGCTGCAAAAGACCAAAACCTTTCGGCGATTTGTCGATGAATGAGCTGAGCTTGGTGACCGGCGGATTGTTCAGCGGGCGCCAGATATGCTCGCCGGCGCCGGTCCACATTGCAAGCCCGTCGCTGTCGTGGATTTCCGGTCGCCAATCCCTGGCCTGATCGCGATTGAGTTTGCTATACCAATACATACTGCCGAGCGGTGCGATGCCCAGCCGGTCGACGTTGCGGCGGGCATGCAGCACAAGATCGATGGCGGTGATTGCGCCATGCTCGCGGGTAGCGCGGATCCGATAAGCGCCGCAAATACTGGGGCTGTCCAGCAGCGCGTAGATCATGATCCCGTCCCCGTCCTCCAGCCGCTCGATCCAGAAATCGGAGAAGCGCGGAAACTCCTCCGGCTCGGGCAAGCCGATATTGACGGCAAGCCCGCGCGCCGAGAGGCCATATTGCTTGGTCTCGCCGGTGGTCCGGAAATAGGAACCGCCAAGAAACGAGATCCAGTCCGGCTCGCTCTTCGAGCGCATGACACGGAATCCGGCAAAGCCGGTGTCCGGGGGCAGCGAGCGGGCGAACGAGGCTTCGCCGTAGGAGAAAAGCTCAGGGCTGTAGAGCACCTCGCGCGAACTCTTGGTCCCGGACGATGAAGATCCGCACCGGCTCCATGAAATATTTTCCGACATGGAACAGCTCCACGGGATAGGAGTCGGGCGACAGCAAAATCGCGGCATCGGCGCGATAGCGGATCTGCTGGTAGGCGTCATAATCGATGCGGCCGATCACCCCAGGATCGCTCGCTGCTGCTGCCTTGAAGGGCTTGCGCGATAGTGCCTCGACCCAGCCCTGAAGGGCTTCCCAGCTAAAGCGAGCTGGCGGTCCATAGGTGACCGCCGCATGTGCGCGATCGGGTCTGAGGGCGGCGGCAGCCGCGAGCGCCGCGCCACCTGCCAAAAACAAGCGTCTTGTGATCATATCGGCAAAGGATGGTTTCGTGCGCTTCCCCAGCTCAGCCTTGCATCGGTCCGGCGGCTTCGAGCGATTGGTCGGCCCGGCATACGCGGGCGAATATGTGCATTTTGCTAAGACACGGCAATGGTCAAATTGCGCCTTGTCGACGCAGCTCGAATTACAACATCCCGGTTCATCTGCAAAGGCCGCCGACTTCCTATAAGCGGGCGTGCCAGGCGGCGCGCGGCGATCTCCTTGACCGATGCTGGAATGGCCGGTGGCGCTTATCCGCCACCACGTCGAGCAGGCCCCGGGCGGCTTGGCCGTCTTCAGGAGGGTCCGCGCTTTCTCGCAGTCGACCTGCATCTGCGTCGCCAGATCAGCGCCGGACCGGAACTTGGCGTCCGGGCGAATGAAATCGACGAACTGCACCTTGATCCAGCGGCCATAGAGATCGCCGTCGAAATCGAAGAGGAAGGTTTCGAGAAGCGGCGGTCCGGCATCGAATGTCGGGCGCGTGCCGAGATAGGCCGCGCCACTGTACCAGCCGCCATCAACGGCCACCCGCACGGCGTAAATGCCATAACGCAGCGACTGGCCGTCGGCGAGGCGGATATTGGCCGTCGGAAAGCCGAGGCCGGTCCCCCGGCCTGCGCCGGACTCCACCACACCTTCGACCTGCCACCAGGCTCCAAGAGCTTCGGCGGCGGTTGCAACATCGCCCTCGGCCAGCATCTCGCGGATGCGGGTCGAGGAAAATATCTCGCCGGCATCCCCGATCGGCTCGACGACGGTGACGCCGAAGCCATATTTTTGCCCCAGCGCCTGCAAGGTCGCCGGATTGCCCTGCCGGCCCTTGCCGAAAAAGAAGTTGTAACCGATCGTCGCCTGTCTGACCGCGAAGCCCTCGACGAGCACATCATGGACGAAGCTTTCCGCGCTGAGACCGGCAAGCGCGGCATCGAAAGCAAGCACGGCAGCAAGATCGAGACCGCAATCCGCCAGCAGCTCGAGTTTGCGCTCCAGAGTGGTGAGCTGGAAAAGCGGCCGGTCCGGCTGGAAGAACCGGCGCGGATGCGGCTCAAAGACCATCGCCCCTACCGGCACGCCCGGTCCGGCAGCCGCTTGCGCCGCCGCGATCACGGCGCGATGGCCACGATGCACGCCGTCGAAATTCCCGATTGCAAGAGATGCGCCCTTCAGCACATCCGGAACGTTACGCCAGCCGTTGAGGATTTCCATGGAACCCCGTTCATATATCGCTCAGCCCTTGCGCGACGGCACGACCAGCAAAGCCTCGCCCTCCAATACCGTCTTGCCCCCGACAGAGCAATCGCATGTCAGAATGACGCGCTTTTTTTCCGGAAGCAGCTCGACGACACGAGCCTTGGCGATAACCTCATCGCCGATGCGCACCGGCCTGCGGAAATTGAGGCTTTGAGAGACGTAGATGGCGCCCGGACCCGGCAGGATGGTGCCGAGAACGGTTGAAATATAGCTGGCCGTCAGCGCGCCATGGGCGACCCGGCCCCTGAACAGGGTTTCCGCGGCATAGTGCTCGTCGAGGTGAAGCGGATTGGTGTCGCCGGTGACTTCGGCAAAGATGTGAAGATCCTCATTGCTGACGCGGCGGGCATAGCTGGCCTCCATCCCGACACTCAAATCCTCGAAATAATGCCCGCCCTTACCGTTCATAAAGGTCCTCCACGCCGAAATGCCGCATGATTTTGCATCGCACAAATCTTTTTGCACAGCAAAAAGTCATGCAATGGCAAACGGACGCAGGCAACTCATTCTTTGGTCGAATGCCGGCATAAAGGCGATGTCGGTGCTTGGAAGGCTGAAACCGGGGGCATCACCAGGTAAGCTGGCTGACCGCGGCGACGGGGCGGGCTTTGCAGCCGGCGAAAAGGCTCGCCAGATCGCCCTGCCGCAGGCTGCCATTGCTGAACCCGGCCATGTGCACGGCGCTTGCGACATAGATGCTATCGATTTTTTGCGCCGCTGCACCGGCAATGTCGGTGCGGATGCCATCGCCGATGGCAATGATGCGGTGCCTTGGCACGGCGGAGCCATGCTTGGCCATCACCAGGGCGAGGGCAAGATCGTAAATCGGCTTGTGCGGCTTGCCGGCGTAAATCACCTTGCCGCCGATCTTGGCGTAGGCCTCGGCGATCGCGCCTGCACAATAAATCAGCATATCACCGCGCTCGACCTTCACATCCGGGTTGGCGCAGATCATCGGCAGGCGGTGCTGGTAAAACTCCGCGAGAAGGCCGGCATAATCATCCGGCGTTTCCGTCTCGTCATTCCGCAGGCCGGAGCAAACGACGGCCGTGCTGTCCGCCACGCTCCCAAGGGTCACGCGCAGCCCGTCGAAAATGGGCAGGTCACGCTCGGGACCGAGATGAAACACGGCCTCGCCAGCATATTTGGCCATCAGCATGCGTGTGACGTCGCCAGACGTGGCGATGCCATCATAGCAGTCTGCGGGGACGCCGACCTCGCGAAGCTGCACGGCGACGGTCTCGCGCGGGCGAGGCGCGTTCGAGATCAGGATCACGACGCCGCCGCCCTCGCGGAAGACACGGCAGGCTTCGACCGCCTGCGGAAACGGGCGTACCCCATTGTGCATCACGCCCCAGATATCGGCGAGCCAGGCGTCATAGCGGCGCGCAAGGCCGGAAATCGAATTGAGGATCGGGATCAGCGGGGCTTCGATCATCATAAGGTTTGCTAGGATTGCATTACGGCAACGTCAAGGGCTGTCGGACATTATCCGATCGTCATTGCAACCTTATGGCAAAATTCCCGCTCTCTGCTCCACCAAAACGTGTGGTCTCGGTCGATGCCCGCCGTTCGCTGTCGCGGCGACGGCGATCAGACGCCCCAGCGGAATGCCGCCGCGTGCACCGGAGCGTCCCATAGGGCCTTCATGTCACCGTCGACCTTGGTCGATGTGATCGGGCATCCAGGACAATTGCTATTGGTGAGGGCTACAGCTTCTGCCGGTTCGGCTTCGATCCGCATTTCGGTGATGCGCTGGAATGCACGCCAGGACGCTTGAAGCGAGCAGACCTCTGAGAGCGAAGAGAGGGTCCAGCGCATCACCGAAATGCGGATCGAGGCCGAGTGAGAACGTGAATGAGACTTTGATCCCTCAATCTCTAATTTTAAAATCTTTAAATTGCAACCTTGAGTTTATAAGGGCTTAAGGATTTGTCAACCCACGAGTCTTACTTAAGGGATCTCCGCAAGGAGCGCCGGGCGCGCTGCGAAAACGCGCCTGCCCTCGCGGCCCGCTGCGCAAACCGGGCAATGCGATCTTCGCCATTCGTTAATGGTAGCGCGCCAATTTTCTTAAATTGCCACCGACAACCGACAATCGGAAAGCGTTCTTTAATGAATGACGCCTAGATTCTGGCCATCAAACGCAAATTAAACTGCGTTTAAGCCAGCTTTAAAACCCGCAAAACTCAACCTGTGACGTGTTCAGGAGACACAAATGTACAGCTTGATCAAGACGTTCGTAGAAGATGAGCGCGGCGCGACATCGATCGAATACGGCCTGATTGCCGCCGGGATCGGCGTGGCGCTTATCACGCTGGTCGGTCAGATCGGTGATGATATCCGCACGATGTTCAACGGCATCCAGACCCAACTCACCACCTTTAACAGCACCACACCGTAAGCCAGCGATGATTGCAACGGGCGGAAGCGGCCCCGGAGCCGCATTCCGCCCCTGCAACGCAAGACGAGCGCCCCTTGCCGCCGCCAGCTGAGCCCAGGCACCCTCAGCTACCCCTCCCGCAAGCCCAAACCCATTCGCGATCACCGGCAGCCATTTCGATGCGGAAGCCCATCAACGATTTTCTGGCCGATGCGAGGGGTAACGCAGCGCTCGAATACGGCCTCGTCCTCGCCGCCATCGGGGTCGCCGTTGTGTCTGCGGTCTCGGCGTTGGGCGAAACGCTCGCCGAGATCTACCAAACGGTCCTCTCCGGACTGTCGTCCTTCGGCAGCGGCGGTCCTCTCGGCTAGCCCGACGCGCCCGCTTCGTTTATTGGCTGAGACCATGATCTCTTCTTCGATATACTTCGTTTTTCCTGCGCTAATGGCTTTTGCCGCCAGCTATGACTGTCTGTCTTTAAAAATTTCCAACACGCTCTGTCTCGTGATCGCCGGCGCCTTCTTCCCGGCCGCCATCGCCATCGGCCTGCCCGCCGACGAGATCCTTTTGCACCTCACCTGCGCTGGCGCCATGCTTGGCCTCGGCTTTGGCCTATTCGCCATGGGCTGGGTCGGCGGCGGCGATGCGAAGCTGTTCGGCGCCGCGGCGCTCTGGTTCGGCTGGGCGAAGATCGCAAGCTTCGCGGTCACCGTTACCGTTGCGGGCGGGGTGCTCGCGCTTGCGGTTCTGGTGCTTCGGGCGCTGTCGGATCATCCGCTGTTTCCGCTTGGCCGAATAAGCCCTGAAGCTGAGGTTCCTTATGGCGTGGCGCTCGCCGCGGGGGCTCTGATCGTCTATCCGCAGAGCCTATGGGCGTTAGGACATTTTTCCTGACTGCCGCACAAAGAAAAAGGGCGGCTCGATGCCGCCCCAGTTTGCCTGTGTCAAGGAGAGGTCAGGCGCTGTAATACATGTCGAACTCGATCGGATGAGGCATCATGCGCAGCCGGTCAGCCTCTTCGATCTTGAGCGCGATATAGGCGTCGATCTGATCGTCGGTGAAGACGCCGCCCTTCTTCAGGAAGTCGCGATCGGCGTCGAGACTTCTCGATGGCTTCGTTCAGCGAAGAGCAGACCGTCGGAATGTTCTTCAGTTCTTCCGGCGGCAGATCGTAGAGGTTCTTGTCGATGGCATCGCCCGGATGGGTGCGGCTCAAAACGCCGTCGAGACCGGCCATCAGCATGGCCGCAAAGCCGAGATAGGGATTTGCGGCCGGGTCGGGGAAGCGAACCTCGACACGTTTGGCCTTCGGACTCGTCACGACCGGGATACGGCAGGAAGCGGAACGGTTGCGCGAGGAATAAGCCCGCAGAACCGGCGCCTCGTAGCCCGGCACCAGCCGCTTATAGGAATTGGTGGTCGGGTTGGTGAAGGCGTTGATGGCCTTGGCGTGCTTGAGAACTCCACCGATATAGAACAGGCAGGTCTCCGACAGATCGGCGTAGAGATTGCCCGCGAAAACCGGCGTGTCGCCCTTCCAGATCGACTGGTGGCAATGCATGCCCGAGCCGTTGTCGCCAAACACCGGTTTCGGCATGAAGGTAGCCGTCTTGCCGTAATTCTGCGAGACCATATGCACGACATATTTATAGATCTGCATGTGGTCGGCCATGCGGGTCAGCGGACCGAATTTCACGCCAAGCTCATGTTGAGCCGCGCCGACTTCATGGTGATGCTTTTCGGTCTTCACACCCATCTCGGCCATGACGCTCAGCATCTCGGAGCGGATGTCCTGCGCGCTGTCGACCGGCGGGACCGGGAAATAACCGCCCTTGGTCCGCGGGCGGTGAGCCAGATTGCCCATCTCATATTCGGTGCCCATGTTGGAGGGCAATTCCATCGCGTCGATCTTGTAGCCGCAATTATAGGGATCGGACGAGAAGCGCACATCGTCGAAGATGAAGAACTCGGCCTCAGGCCCGAAGAAGACCTTATCGCCGATGCCGGTTTCCTTCAGATAGGCCTCGGCCTTGCGGGCGGTGCCGCGCGGGTCGCGCTCATAGCGCTCGCCTGTCGCGGGTTCGAGAACATCGCAGAAAATGGCCAGTGTGGACTGCGCGAAGAACGGATCGAGATGCGCCGTCTCCGGATCCGGCATCAGCGTCATGTCGGACTCGTTGATCGCCTTCCATCCGGCGATCGAGGACCCGTCGAACATGATGCCTTCGGCAAAAGCGCCCTCGTCCATCTCGGCCGCGTCCATGGTGACGTGCTGCATCTTGCCGCGCGGATCGGTAAAGCGCAGATCCACGAATTTGACGTCTTGATCTTTCATCTTCTGGATAACGTCGCTAGCGCTTGTCATGAGTGCTCCCTCATACTGAGCTTTGTGAGATCGTAACCAAGGGTTTGATTTGGGCGGTCGCCCGTTGCCGCAGCGCGGTTAGCAAGGTCTTCGGGGTCCTACAAATTAAACGCAATCAGATGCTCGCTGTCGGTTTCTGGAGCGCAGGCTCAGATGGCGTCCACACCTGTTTCGCCGGTACGAATACGGATCGCGTCTTCGATGGCATAAACAAAGATCTTCCCGTCACCGATGCGGCCTGTTTTCGCAGCACTTTGAATGGCCTCGATGGCCTTTTCCACCATGTCGTCCGCCAGCACAATCTCGATTTTGACCTTCGGAAGAAAATCGACAACATACTCGGCGCCCCGATAGAGCTCGGTATGTCCCTTCTGCCGCCCGAACCCTTTCGCCTCCGTCACGGTGATGCCCTGTAGTCCAATTTCTTGGAGCGCTTCCTTAACCTCATCAAGCTTGAACGGCTTGATAATGGCTTCCACCTTTTTCATGTTGGGCTGACCTCCCGTAGTGACCACGAATTGATCGGTGCGTCCGTCGGCTGCCTTGGCTTTATAGCACGCTCCGTGCCAAATCGGATCGGCGCCACAAACCGTGCATTTCGCCCCGATCGATGCCGCGAAAATAGCGGATCCCGCCGGTGCCATACGATAAATTTGCACAGTTTGTAGGCAAAAAGCCAGAAATTGATCACGCCCTAAAGTTGTACCTCCGGTGACCGAAATGCCGCTGTCGCCGCAATTCCACACGCGCATGGAAATATTTCTCAACCAACCATTTTCTACACCTCGCCTTAAATTTCAGGTACATTGCCGCTACCACCTTCCTCGTCAGCTTGCAGTTTCATTGAGTAGGCGTTCCATTGCTCGAACTTCTCACCGCGGACGAAATGCGCCGCGCCGAAAAAATTACGATCGAAAGCGGTACTCCCAGCTTGACCTTGATGGAGAATGCTGGGCGCGGTGTCACGGAGGAGGTTGTCAGGCGCTTCCCAAGGGGAAGCCGGGTTCTGGTCCTCTGCGGCCCTGGAAATAACGGCGGAGACGGATTTGTCTGCGCCCGCACGCTTCGCGAGCGCGGCTACCAGGTCCGGCTGGCGCTGCTCTGCAAAGTCGAAGAGCTCCCCCCCGATGCGCGAGAGATGGCGCGCCGCTGGGACGAAGCCATCGAGCCGTTCGGCCCCCGTGTCCTCGAAGGCGCCGAAGTGATCGTCGATGCGCTGTGGGGGGCAGGGCTGAAAGGCCCCGTCAACGGCGTCATCGGCCAGATCATCGAGGAGACGACCGAGCGCAATCTGCCGGTCGTTGCCGTCGACGTGCCGACCGGGATCGACTCCACCTACGGCAATGTGCACGGCATCGCCTTTCACGCGGTTTCGACCGTAACCTTCTTCCGCCGCAAGACCGGCCATGTGCTGCTGCCCGGCAAGCGCTATTGCGGCGACGTGCGCGCGGTCGACATCGGCATACCGAACAGCGTCCTCGCCGACGTCGCGCCGCAGACCTTTCTCAACGAGCCGGATTTCTGGCTGCGCTATTATCCGCGGCTCGATCCCGACGGGCACAAATACGACAGGGGCCACGCCGTCGTCGTTTCGGGACCGATGGAGAGCACCGGCGCCGCAAGGCTCGGCGCGAGGGCGGCGCTGCGCGTCGGCTCCGGCCTGGTCTCGGTGGCAACGTCGAAAGCCGCTTTCTACATCAATGCCGCGCAGCTCACCTCGATCATGATTGCCGCCTTTGACGGCCCCGCGGAATTGGCCGAGATCCTCCTTCGCGACCCACGGCGAAACGCGGTGCTGATCGGCCCTGGCGCCGGTGCGACGCAGGAAACGCGCGACAATGTCGCCGCGGTGCTGTCGACCGAGGCGACCGCCATCATCGATGCCGAAGGACTGACCGCATTCGAAGACAATCCGCAGGAGCTCTTCGCCCTCATTCAGCAGCGCGGAGCGGCGACGCTACTAACGCCGCATAAGGGCGAGTTCGACCGGCTGTTCCCGGAACTCGGCAATGCGGAATCAAAGCTGGAGCAGACCAAACGCGCCGCGGAAATCTCCGGAGCGGTGATCGTTTTCAAGGGTCCGGATACGATTGTCTCCGCGCCGGACGGTCTCTCGGCGATCTCGGAAGGCGCGCCGCCATGGCTGGCGACCGCCGGCACGGGGGACGTGCTGGCCGGTCTGATCGTCGGGCTTTGCGCACAGAAGATGTCGCCCTTTGACGCGGCCGTAGCGGCCGTCTGGATGCATGCGGAGCTCGCGCGCGCCGTCGGTCCCGGCCTCATTGCCGAGGATTTGTCGGAGATGCTGCCCGCCCTGCTTCAGCGCCTGAACAAGCTCGCCAAGCTGTTCTAAACGTTGTCGCTTACGTCGATTGCGCGGCCTGCGTCCGAACCATTCCACCCGAGTCTTAAGGATTTGACGGCCGTGCGGCGGGCTTATCCGCTCGCACGGCGGACGCGATCGCTTTCCCCGAGGGGCTCAGGCGCTGCTTCAGCACGACAATTCGTTGGTACGATGCTTCGATCCGCTCCTCGCTCAGTGCGCCGCTGGCGATTGCCTCTTTCACCGACGCCACGATCCTTGCCGGAAGATCCGTGGCAGGGGCAAGCCGATTGCCGATCAGCACGATATCGTTCCCGGCGATAAAAGCGCGCACGGCAAGGCTTTCAATTGGCGAATGCTGCGCTGCGTCAATGGCTTCCAGGTCATCACTGATAATGACGCCGTGATAGCCGACATCGTTACGCAGAATCCTCTGAACCGCGTTGGCCGAGAGCGAGGCGGCAAGACCCGGCTCGTCGGAGAAATCCGGATGCGCGGCATGGCCGACCATCACCATGTCGGTATTGCCATTCGCGGTCAGCTGCCTGTAAGGCTCCAGCGCCGAACCATTCCAGCCCGACCCGGCCTTGTCTGCGGCGTTATCCGCGGCCTGCGCCGCCGCGACCCGGCCAGGAAAATGCTTCAGAACGGTGAGGATTCCCTCCTCGCTATGGGCGAGGCGGAACGCCTTGGCGAAGGCCGCGACGTGCTTCGGCTGCGATCCGTAGTCGCGGTCCGCCGCTCCGGGCGCGTTTTCGCTGTCGAGGTCCAGCACCGGCCCGAGATTGACGTTGAAGCCGAGCGAGGCGAGTTCGGCGGCCATCGCCTGGTAGACGCCATAGGCATTGAGCGGATCGTTTTGCCTGCCAAGCTGTCCGGCGGACGGATAGGCACGGAAGCCCCTGTCGGCGGGCAGGCAGTGCACCGCGCCGCCCTCCTGGGCGACGGCCAGGAATGGCGGCAGCGCCGCCTTGGCGGCGCGAAATGCGCCCGTCAGAGCTTTGAGCTGGCCGGGCGAGCGGATATTGCGGTCCGCAAACAGCACGCCGCCGATCCGCCCCGCTTCGATCTGCGCGATGATCCGCTTGGGCCATTCCTCGTCGGGCGCTGCGCCATCGAAGCCCAGGACGATCATCTGGCCGACCATTTTGCCGAGCTTATCCTCGGCATCCGCCCGCGACACCGTCTGAGCCAGGCTCGCACCGCCAATGACCGCCGGCTGCGGCGCCTCTGCCGACATCTTGCGGCGCTCGGGAAACGGCGGCTCGAGACGCTCATCGGAGCGCCCTGATGCGCGCCGCAAGGTCTGCCGATCACGATCATCCGAACGCTCCGTGGCATTCTTCTTAGGCGCAGGCTGGTCGCCGCTGTCGGTGTCCTGTGAGGAAGGGGTGTGCGGCTCGCCGATAGCAGCGGTCGAGGAAGCGCCCGTTGCGCGGCGCCGCTGTGCGTTCGTCTGGCCCGCGCCCGGCGCCGGGGCAGCCTGCACCGCCGGTTCATCATCTGCGCTCGGTACGCTCGGCCAGGGCATATCGCTCCCGATGGTCGGGTCACCCGCCCGCGCGCCGCTCGCGGTCATCGTCAGCCCGGCGAGCAAGGCAACGGCAAAAAACGCTCGTCTCAACGCTGTCCCCCAAACGCTGGCCGCGCAATCCCGGCCGAGACTACCACGATCGGCACCATAGCCGCATGACCGGGCCATTTGACTGAGGCGTGTTCTTGGCGCACGCTGCCCCTGACGCGTATGCCATTTCAGTCTTGGCCACAAACTGTTAGCACTATAGACGATATGCTCGCGAAGCGCATATGGGGATTCGGGTAGCATGCAGCGGTCCTTACTCATAGCCGGCATTTTCGTTGCAATGGCGCAACCCTGCCTGGCGGCGGCCGACACGGCGCTGTTGCGGATGCAGGAAGGCACGGCCGCCTTGATGCGCGGCAAGTTCGACCAGGCGATTGCCTCCTTCGATGACGCGCTGAAGGAGCCCAATGTGCCGACCGCGCGGCTCGCCAGCATCCACAGTGATCGCGGCGTCGCCTACTGGCGGCTGAAAAAACCTGACCAAGCCCTTAAGGACTTCAACCAGTCGATCGAGCTGTTCAACGGATCGCCGGCGACATTCAATAATCGTGCGAATGTGCTGATGGACCTGGGCCGCTATGACGAGGCGCTCGCCGATCTGAACCGCGCCATTGCGCTCGCCCCGGCCTACGGCGCCGCTTACAACAATCGCGGCAACGCAGATTTCCAGCTTGGCCGCTACGACGCCGCGCTCGAGGATTTCCGCCGCGCGGCGGAGCTGATGCCGACGAATGCTGTGCCCTATAATGGCCGCGCCCAGACGCAGGAAATGCTCGGCCGGCCTTATGCCGGCCTGCGCTATATTACGCGCGCCATCGCGCTCAACGGCAAATACGCCGCCGCCTATAAGAACCGCGCGCTCATCCTGCAGCATCTGGAGCGCGGCGAGGATGCGCTCGCCGATTATGAACGGCTCATCAATCTGACGCCGAATAGCCCGGATCTCTATGTCGGGCGGGGACAAGTTTATCTGACGGACAAGAAAACCGCTCCGGCGCTGAAGGATTTCAGCAAGGCCATCGAGCTCGACCCGCAGAACGCTCAGGCCTATATCGGGCGCGGCGCCACCCAGATTGAGCGCAAGCATTATGACGAGGCCGTAACCGATCTCGACCAGGCCATTACATTGGATGCCGGTCTCGCCGAAGCCTATTACCGGCGGGCGGAGGCACAGTTCCAGCTGAACAACACCGACCGCGCGACTGCGGATCTGGACAAGGCGCTGCAGCTCGAGCCGAACTACGCAGAGGCCTACAAGCTGCGCGGCGAAATGGCCGAAGCGAGCGGCAATAACGAGGCGGCGATCGCCGCCTACCGGCAGGCGCTCAAAGCTGATCCCTTCATCCAGGATGTGGAGAGTTCGCTAAAAAAACTGACCGGCGTCGAGGAAAAGCCGGTCCAGCCGCTCGGCGAGGCGGTCAAGGGTTGGGAAATCATCAGCCCTTCGAAAGGCCGCTTCGTTGCGACCAATGCGCTGTATCCGCAGCTCAAGGTGCTCCTGGAAATGCATGGAGCGGGGAGGCCGGTGATTCTCGACTGGAACCCCCTGTCCGACTATCTGCAGGGCTTCGGCCTGCTGCACTATACGGCGGGGAAAGTGCCGGACGCGGTGAGCGACAAGGACATCTACGAATTTGTCGCCATCATCGATTTGCGCCGCAACATCGTCGTATCGATCGAGCCCTATCTGGCGGGACAGACAATCGCGAAGTGGGAATGGTCGCAGACCGGCGTCGTCGTAACCGATGCGGAAGGCGTGATCAGCGCTCATGAGCTTCGCCCGCCGCAGCCGAAGCCGCAGCCGGTGGTTCAGGACCGGCCGTGGTTCGACGACAATTGGGGCGGCAGGAACCGGGGACGCAGGCCGCGGCCTCTTCGACTGGCTATTCAATTAGCGCCGCGATGGCCGCGATGCTGCGTCATCAGCTGGCCCGCGCGCTCGTGGTCGTCGTCCTCCTGGCCGGTCTCATAGCGCGGCCGGTTTCCGCCGACACGCTCCCGGCGCTCGGCGCAGACCTCACGCAGACCACCGTCTCCGGCCTGTCGTCCGGCGCCTATATGGCGGGGCAATTCCAGATCGCCTATTCGCAGCTCGTCATCGGCGCAGGGATCGTCGCCGGCGGCCCTTACGCTTGCGCCGAAACGCCGGGCGGCGACCTCAATCCTTTTTGGGCGGTGGTTCTGGCCTGGAACCTCACAAGAGCGCAGGACGATTGCATGGAAGACGGCTGGTGGTTGTGGTCGACCGTCCCCGCCCCGGCCAATCTCCTCGGTTACGCCAAGCAACTCGCACAGGCCGGCAAGATCGATGCGCTGAGCGGCCTGACCGCCGACAAGGTCTATCTGTTTTCCTCAAGCCATGACGACACCGTGCATCGCGGCGTCGTCGAAGCGGCTTTCGCATTTTACGAGAAGGCCGGCATTCCCGCTGCCAACATCGAATTCGTCAAGGATAGCCGCGCCGCGCACGCTTTTCTGACGGAAAGCGAGGGGCTGACCTGCGGAACGGCCGGGCCGCCCTATCTCAATGATTGCGACTACGACCAGGCCAAGGCGATCCTGGAATGGCTTTACGGCCATCTCGATGCCGCCCGGGACCCGCCTGCCGAAAGCTTCATCCGCTTCGCGCAGTCGCCATTCTTGAGTGGGCTCGGCGATGCCGGTTTTAGCGAAGACGGCGTCGCCTATATTCCGGCCGCCTGCCGCTCGACATCAGGCTGCAAAGTGCATGTCGTCTTTCACGGCTGCGAGCAGGGACTTGCCGCCGTCGGCGACACCTTCATCAAGGGCTCGGGCTTTGCCCGCTGGGCCGAGGGCAACCGGATCATCCTGCTCTTCCCGCAGGTCACGACCGGCGCGCTCAACCCGAATGGCTGCTGGGACTGGTGGGGTTACACCGGCCGCAACTTCCTCGAACGCGACGCGCCGCAAATGCTCGCCGTGCGGCGCATGCTCGACCGGCTCGCGCAGGCGCCGCATTGACGGCGCCGGCACTGGATGATTGACACGGCGTGAGCCGTCTGAGCTATGGGTTCGCGGACCAGGCTTTGTAATTCTCCGGCGAAATGCCCGGCAGTTTCTTGACGAAAGCGGCGATCTTCCAGATCTCGCCATCATCGACTTTGATGCGCGCGAAGCTCGGCATCGCCGTCATATTGATGCCGTTCTTGATCACCCAAAAAATCTCACCGGCGGATTGCGTTTTCGCGACCTCATTGAGGTCTGCCGCGTCCGGCCGCAGGCCTTCGGCAAATTTGGCCCAATCCGCGCCCGGCGCCCCATGGCAGTAAACGCAGCCGCGCGCGGCAAAGGCGTGAGCGCCCGCCTGGATGATCGCCGGATCGTCCAGGTTGACCGGCGGGGTGCTAGGAGCCCGCTTTTCGATCGAGGCTTCGCGGACATAGCCGAGCGCCCAGGCGACAGCCGGATTATCCGGGTGCCGTGCCGCAACATTATAAAAGCCGCCGAAGAAATAAATCACGCCGGCGATGGCGATGACAATTGCGAGAACGCCAATGGCAGCAAGAACTCTCATATATACTCTCCCCGTTGCGCGGAATTAGGCTATTTTCTTCTCAAAACCTTACGGCGATGATGAATCCCACGTTGATCTCACACCTGCCCGGCTGCAGCCCGTCGACCATATCCCAAGTCACAATACGAAAGCGGCCCAAGCGGCGCAACACGCAGCCTCATTCGGTCCGATTTGGTTTGAGAACGGTAAATTCTTGGCGTCTTCGTCCGGTTCCCCTTAGACTTGAAAGCGATTCTCCTTGATATACCCGCGATCTATCATATTCCAAAGCGCTCCGCGACGCGCCGCGAATTCAAGTTGCGCGAGGGCCGCGGCATCCGTTACAAAACAAATAGCTCTGAATAGCCGAGCTGAAGGCAGCCGTGACCAGGACGCGCAACCATACCATCGGGATCAGACCGGGCGGATCGACCGCACCCGGCGCCCGTTTGCGCGCCTATGCTGCCCGCTCGCCCCTTGCGCTTCTCCTCCTTATCCGCCCCTGAGCGCCGTCTGGCCGACGCTGGGCGCTTAGGGGTTTGACGCTGTCAACAAGAGCGCAACAATCCCGGCTATAATCTCAGGCGCCGGACCGAATAGGGAAATTTCATCATGACCGTTGAAGCGAAAGCCGACGAGGCTGCGCGCGTAAAGCGTGACGATCAGAACCGCGTCTTCATTTTCGACACCACCTTGCGCGACGGCGAGCAGTCGCCGGGCGCGTCCATGACGCATGAGGAGAAGCTGCAGGTCGCCGAATTGCTCGACGAAATGGGCGTCGACATCATCGAGGCAGGCTTTCCGATCGCCTCGAACGGCGATTTCGAGGCCGTCAGCGAGATCAGCAAGGTGGTCAAGAACGCGGTGGTCTGCGGCCTGGCGCGCGCCGGGCTGAAGGACATCGACCGCGCCGGCGAGGCGCTCCGCGATGCCAGACAGCCGCGTATTCACACCTTCATCGGCACCTCGCCGCTGCACCGCAAATATCAGCTGCAGATGGACGCCGACCAGGTCTATGAGGCGGTCGTTGCCTCGGTGACGCGGGCGCGGGGCTATACGGACAATGTCGAATGGTCGCCGATGGACGCAACGCGCACCGAGCCCGACTTCCTGAAGCGCGTCGTTGAGGCCGCGATCAAGGCCGGTGCGACGACCATCAACATTCCCGACACCGTCGGCTATTCCACGCCGGAGGAGTTTTACGAGATCATCAGAATGCTGCGCGAGGAGGTGCCGGGCGGCGATCAGGTGATCTTTTCGACGCACTGCCACAACGATCTGGGGCTGGCGGTCGCCAATTCGCTCGCCGGCATCAAGGCGGGGGCGCGGCAGATCGAATGCACCATCAACGGCCTGGGCGAGCGCGCCGGCAATGCCGCGCTGGAAGAGGTCGTCATGGCGATCAATACCCGCAACGACGTGCTGCCCTATTGGACGAAGATCGACACCCGGCTGATCACGCGCGCCTCCAAGCTGGTCTCGGCGGTATCGGCCTTCCCGGTGCAGTACAACAAGGCGATCGTCGGCAAGAACGCCTTCGCCCATGAAAGCGGCATCCATCAGGACGGCGTCTTGAAGAACGCCCAGACCTACGAGATCATGACGCCGGAGAGCGTCGGCCTGCAGGAATCCTCGCTGGTGATGGGCAAGCATTCCGGCCGCCACGCCTTCCGCGAGAAGCTGCGCGAGATGGGCTATCAGCTCGGCGATAACGCCCTTGAGGCCGCTTTCCAGGCCATGAAGGATCTCGCCGACAAGAAGAAGAGCGTCTATGACGAGGACATCGAGGCGATCGTCGGCCAGGGCATGGCGACCGCCCATGACCGGATCAAGCTGTCTGTCGCTGACCGTGATCGCCGGCACCGGCGGGCCGCAGCGGGCGACCGTGACGCTCGATCTGGACGGCCAGCACCGCACCGCGGAATGCACCGGCGACGGGCCGGTCGATGCCACCTTCAAGGCGATCCGCTCGCTGGTGCCGCATGAGGCGCGGCTGGCGCTCTATCAGGTGCACGCCGTCACCGAAGGCACCGACGCCCAGGCCGAGGTCAGCGTGCGGCTGGAGGAGAACGGCAAGACCGTCACTGGGCGCGGCGCGGACACCGATACGCTCGTCGCCTCGGCCCGCGCCTATGTCAGCGCCATCAACAATCTGATGACCCGGCGGGAGAAGTCCGCGCCGGAGGCGATGGCGGCGGTTTGAGGCGCGCGCAGAAAGGTCAGTCGTGTGAGGCTTTACTCGAGCGGGTGAGGCCCCACACGCGCTATCACGCCTTCGACAATCTTGTGCCCAACCAAGACTGCACTTGCCGACTCCCGTTAGGCGTGCATCGGGCCCCATAACAATCCAGAATCACCCTATGCTATATGGCGGCGACATGGCAATGCCGCCCACCTCATAGGGAAAATCGGAGATCGATATGGAGCAAATGCAGAACGTAGACCCACTTGCTGCGGTTGTGACCGCACTAAAACCGCTGGACTCAGCAGAAAGGCGGCGGACGGTGGAGGCTGCACTTCACTACTTCGGAGACTTGCCCTTAGCGGCAGTCGGGGGGCCGACGCCCGGCGGACCGAGTAATTGCGCCGATGATGCATCCGGGTATCCGGAACCAATCGCGCCGTGGCTGAAGCAGCATGGCGTAACCACCGACGAATTGGATCAGGTGTTCCACTTCCGTACAGACGGTACGTTCGATATCCACGATGTGCCGGGTAAGACGAAGAAGGAAAAGTCGTTGAATACCTATGTGCTTACAGGCCTTGGTCTGCTTCCTCGTCACGGGCGGATATGATTTCGAGGATGCAGCTGCTCGTAGCTTCTGCCAAGCGCTCGGGTGCTATGACAATGCTAACCACGCGGCGCATCTAAAGGACTATAAGGGCGCCGAGTTCACTGGTGAGAAGAATAAAGGTTACGCCATTACAAAACCAGGCATCAAGAAAGGTGCCGCACTCGTCAAAGAACTCGCAAGTCAGGCGAAATGATCGATCCCAGCCGCGTTTTTGCGGGATTACCAGTGGGGCCTCGGGACGCGCTCCTACAGTGCTATCGGCAGATCATATCGAATTACCTTGAGCGCCGTTGGGAACCCTCCGAACTCAATGGCGGCAAGTTTTGTGAGGTCGTGTACGCGATCGTTTACGGGGCACTTTCGGGCAACTTCCCAGCGAAGGCTATGAAGCCAAAGAACATACGCGACGCTTGTCAGGCGTTCGAGAAGGCTGCGCCCGATCCGAACCGGGCGGGGGACCGAAGCCTGCGGATCTTGATCCCACGTCTGTTGCCCGTGCTCTACGAGATCCGCAACAATCGAGGCGTGGGACACGTCGGTGGCGATGTCGACCCGAACCATATGGATGCCGAAGCCGTGCAGGCGATGGCCAGCTGGGTCATGGCCGAGCTCGTTCGGGTTTTCCATGGGGGCACGACAGACGAGGCCCAAAGGACAGTCGATGCGCTCGTCGAACGGAAAACGCCGCTCATATGGGAAATTGACGGGATAAGGCGAGTGCTCGTCCCTAAAATGAGTGCTAAGAACAAGTCGCTCCTACTCCTCCATCGTTCATCGGACTGGGTCTCTGCGCCCGAACTGTTCGGTTGGGTTGGCTATTCAAACCTGAGCATGTTCCGACGCAAGGTTCTGGGTCAAATGCATGAAGATCGGCTGATCGAGTTCGAGCGCGTGGCTGACAAGGCGCACATCTCGCCGCTTGGAATCAAATATGTCGAAACGAACTTGCTGACCGCCGCCGACAGATAGACCTTTGAGCGCGCTGCACGCTCAAAGGGGATTTGGATTGCCCGTGTGCAAAGCAATAGCGTGTCGCCGGCGTCAGCATCTACCATAAGTAGTTCCGGCTGCCTGTCCTTAGCCTACATCCGCCGATCGTAGAGCTGGTTCGGCGGCCGCCGCCTGTGCGTCTCGCGGCCCTGCCCATCGCCCTTGTCATGCTGACCGTAAGGGCCGCCATGCAAGGACCTGCCCGTCTCGCCGAGCCGAACATCGCGGTCATTCATATGCGGGCCGCGGCGGGCACCGAATTTGTCTGCCCCGAATTTGCGATCGCCCGGCTTGATCATCTGGTCATGGCCGGGGCCGTCACCATGAACGAGGCTGTCGGTATGCGCGGATTGGGTGCTGAAATTTCCGGGCGATCCCCAGCCTTTCGCTCTCACCGCGCCCTTGCCGTCGAACTCGCCGGCCTTCAGCGTCGCGGCGACGAACGGCTTGCCGTGATTGACGGAGAAATGCGTCTCCCTGCTGGCCATCGCGAAATTCTGGTGTTTCACCTGCAAGGCGGTGGGTTGCCAGTGATGTTCTTTGGCGATCTCAAGTTCTGCATGGGTCGCTAAGAACTTTTGCCGTCCCGGACCGCCATTATAGCTGAAATCATGGACTCTCGTTTTATCGACGATCACGACCTTTTCGTAAGTGTTGTGGATGACCACGTGATCGATGTGGGTGCAGGATCTGTTATACCAGAACACGCCGTGGTCCCAGTAGCCGCCGTAATAGCCGTAGCCCGGATACCCGTAACCATAGGCGACGCCGCCGTAGAAACCGACATGAGGCCCCCAATAGCCGGCGTGCCAATAATAGCTGTGTCCGTAATCATCCCATTCCCAATAGCCCGGCGTCCAAAGCAGACCGGGCTCCGGCGGCAGCACCCAGGCTCCCGGAACCCAGTACCAGCCGTCCTCGTCATAGGCCCAATAGCCCGGCATCCAGATGTAGTCCGGCCCCGGCACGATGGGCTGGTCGTAAACGACGAGCGGGGGCGGCGCGACGGCGACAGAGACGAACACCCCCGCAAAGCCCCGAGATGGAATTGTGATCAGCAGGGCAAATAGACAGGCTGCAGCGATCTTTTTCATGATCGATCCCCCACGGTGACATGGCCTCCGCTGCTGCTTGCGCGCTCCCGCGAGATAAGGCCTGCGCTCCGCACATAGACGCTGAGCTTTTTCTAAAAATTTGTTGCAATTTGGATGCTGTCTTCCGGCCTCATGAAATTGATGCGCAGTGCTCTAACATTACTTTGTCATAACTTCCCTTTATCTTGCTGCATCGACGATCGTACAGGCCAGCCCGACAGATGATCGACACGGGCCAAAGACTGGAAATCGAAGGATCACCCTCGAAGCACATCAGCTTGGGGCCGCTGAGCCGCGCGGGTCGGCAAGGCCGTCCGCGCCGAGCGCCATTTAATAATCGACCTTGACGAGATAGAGCCCTGCAGGCCGGCGCGATCGGTCCGCAGCGCGTCCGGTCGCGTGCATCAAGCGCCGCGCGCAGATCGCTAGGTGACCATTTGCCTTCGCCGACGCGTTTCAGGCTGCCGACCATCGAGCGGACCTGATGATGGAGAAAGGACCGCGCCGCGGTGCGGATCATGATCTCCTCGCCAGAGCGCTCGACGCTGAGCACATCGAGCGTCTTCACCGGCGATTTCGCCTGACACTCCGCCGCGCGAAAGGTCGTGAAATCATGCCGCCCGACGAGATGCTGCGCGGCCTCGGCCATGGCCTCATGGTCGAGCTGCGGCCAAACGCGCCAGGCCCGGTCGCGATCGATCACCAGCGGCGCGAAGCGATTGACGATGCGGTAGAGATAATGGCGCTTGCGGGCGGAGAAACGCGCGTCGAAGCCTTCGCCCACCTGCTCGCAGGCCAGGATCGCGATCGGCGCGGGCTTTAGATGAAAGTTGACCGCCTTCATCACCGTGTCGGGCGGCCAATCTTTCGTCAGATCGATATGCGCGACTTGGCCCAGCGCATGAACCCCGGAGTCCGTCCGCCCTGCCCCGCGCGGAATGAAGCTTTCGCCGCAAAAGGTAGTGACGGCGTCCCTCAGGCGCTCCTGAATGGAGGCTGCATTCGCCTGCATCTGCCAGCCGGCGAATGGCGTCCCGTCATATTCGATGAGCAGCTTGTAGCGTGGCATTCGAAGGCGAGGCCCTATTTCTCCCGGACTTTCCCTCCTCTCTTCGTCATCCCGGAAACCGCGCAGCGGTTGTCCGGGATCCAGCGTCGAACCCAAAGTCGTTTTGGCTCGCCGAAGCGCCTCCGATTAGCTTCGATCCCCGCTGCCGGGATGACGGGGAGTGTTCGTATCAAATAAGAGCAGCGGTTGGGACTCAAACCGGCCTAATCAACGCGTGCCGCTTCTTGCCGACGGACAGCTTGATGACGCCGTCCGCGTTAAGATGGCCCAAGGTCAGCTCGGCGCGATCATCGGTAATGGGCGCGTCATTGACCCGCGCGCCGCCGCCCTTGATCTGACGTCTCGCTTCGCCGTTCGACGTGGCAAGTCCGGCCTTCACGATCGCCGTCAACACGCCAAGTCCGGCCTCCAGCTCGGCGGCGGGAAGCTCGACCGTCGGCAGGCCCTCGGCGGCCTGTCCTTCGACAAAAGTGCGCCGCGCCGTCTCGGCCGCCGCCTCCGCCGCCGCTCGGCCGTGGGCAAGCGCCGTCGCCTCGGTCGCCAGCACGATCTTGGCCTCGTTGACCTCGGCTCCGTGAAGCGCCTCGCAGCCGCGCAATCTCCTCAAGCGGCAGATCGGTAAACAGTTTCAGGAACCGCCCGACATCGCCGTCCTCGGCATTGCGCCAGAACTGCCAATAATCGTAGGGGCTGAGCGCATCCGCATTGAGCCAGACCGCCCCTTGCGCGGTCTTGCCCATTTTGGCGCCAGACGCCGTCGTCAGCAGCGGCGTCGTCAAGCCGAACAGCTCGGCATTCTCGACCCGCCGCCCCAGCTCGACGCCGTTGACGATGTTGCCCCATTGATCGGAGCCGCCCATCTGCAAGCGGCAGCCATAGCGCCGGTAAAGCTCCACGAAATCATAGGCCTGGAGCAGCATGTAGTTGAACTCGATGAATGTGAGCGGCTGCTCGCGTTCGAGCCGGAGCTTGACGCTGTCGAAGGTCAGCATCCGGTTGATGGTGAAATGCACGCCGTAATCGCGCAGGAAGTCGATGTAGCGCAGAGAGCTCAGCCATTCGTCATTATCGACCATCAGCGCACCCTGCGGCCCGTCGTCGAAGCTGAGGAATTTGCCGAAGACCGTGCGGATGCCGGCTTTGTTCGCATCGATCTGCTCTTGGGTGAGCAGCTTGCGGCTTTCATCCTTGCCGGACGGATCGCCGACCTTGGTGGTGCCGCCGCCCATGAGTGCGATCGGCTTATGCCCGGTCTGCTGCAACCGGCGCAGCATCATCAGGCTGAAGAGGTGACCGACGTGAAGGCTCGGCCCGGTACAGTCGAAGCCAACATACGCCGCCACAACCTGGCCGGCTGCCAATGCGTCCAGCCCTTCCAGATCGGTGCATTGGTGGATATAACCACGACTTTGCAGAGTCTTGATGAAATCGGATTTTGGTGTCGTCATAGTGTCGGCTTTCGGCTGGCTTATCCTCGAGCCGCGGGGCGTAGTGGTCCGAATCCGGCATTTGCATCCGCTTGCAGCACGTTCGAGAGCAAATGCCGGAATCGGACCACTACCAACTTTATGAGTTGCTAGTGGAGCTTTTGAATTTGACATTTGAGCACGAGCTCGCGACAGGCGGGACTTAAATGTCAAATTCGCTCCACTAGCCCCGAAACTGGCCGCGGCTCGGCTAACAGCAATAAAAGCAGCATTGCCTCGCCTCCGCGCGGACAACTCAAGAGATCGGCTAGTGTGGTGATCGGGAAGTCCCCTACATTGACTCGGCAACCGCTTTTAGAGGACTTCCTGATCTAAAACCACACGAGAGACGGATAGTCGCGAGTATCTCTTTTGAATCCGAAGTTTGCTCGGGGCCAGACCGCAGCTTAAGGCGAACTTCGGATTCGGGACACGAGTTTGGCGGTTCTATAGCAGTTTCGAAATGCAGTTGCACGGTTTAGCGAGCCCCTATGAAAGCGATCGGACTGATGAGCGGCACGTCCATGGACGGGGTGGACGTGGCGCTGATTGAGACGGACGGCGAGCGGATTTTCGCCTTCGGGCCGGCTGCCGGGCATGCCTACAGCGACGACGAACGCGCCATCCTTCGCCAAGCGGTTAACGCAGCGGTCGGGCTTACAGAGCGGTCCAAGCGGCCGGGAATCCTGGACGAGGCGGAGCGTCTCGTCACCGAAATCCACGCTGAGGCAGTCAACATTTTCCTCGACGGGAACGGACTTGCCCCGGCCGAGATCGACGTCGTCGGCTTTCACGGCCAGACGGTCCTGCATCGTCCGGATGCAGGGCTGACCGTTCAACTCGGCGACGGCCGTTTTCTCGCCGACCTGATCGGCATCGACGTGATCTACGATTTCCGCGCCAATGACGTGGCGGCGGGCGGCCAGGGCGCGCCCTTTGCACCGGTCTATCATCGTGCGCTTGCCGATGCCAGCGAGCTGCCGCGCCCGGCCGTGATCGTCAATCTCGGCGGCGTCGCCAATGTCACCTTCATCGGCGAGGATGACGGTCTGCTTGCCTTCGATACCGGCCCCGCCAATGCGATGATCGACGACTGGGTGTTGACGCACGCAGGGCTGCCGCGCGATGAGAACGGCCAGCTTGCCGCGGCCGGCGAAACCGACGGCCGCCGGCTGGAGGCTTTGCTCGCCGACCCTTATTTTCTGCGCAAGCCGCCGAAATCGCTCGACCGCAATGCCTTTCCGCTCGCCGCCGTCGAGGGACTGTCCCTGGAAGATGGCGCGGCCACGCTCACCGCCTTTACCGCCGCATCGCTGATTTGCGGCATTGCGCATTTTCCGCAGGCGCCAAGACTGTTCGTCCTGAGCGGCGGCGGCACGCATAACGGAACGCTCGTTGCGACGCTGCGCAGGCTGCTGCCGGGCCGGGTCGAGATCGCCGATGATCTGGGCTGGAACGCCGACGCAATCGAAGCGCAGGCCTTTGCCTTCATGGCCGTGCGCTCGCTGAAAGGGCTGCCGATTTCCTTTCCGGGGACGACCGGCGTGCCGGAGCCGATGACGGGCGGAATTTTCGCTCAGCCCCAGGAGATGCAGCCGGCCGAAGACGAATTCGGCTGACGCCGGCTGGCTTTGAAGCGTCGAGTCTCGCGGCTCCGCTCGGGGCGAGCCCTGGCGGCGCTTATGATTCAGGCTGGCGTGTCGCGTTCACCAATGGCGGCGCAATCCGCGGCCGCCATTCATTGCCTTGGCGAGCAACTCAGGCGCCGGCCTCTTCTTCTTCGACCTCCGTTTCCGGCTGCATGGCATCCTCGTCGAACACCTCCGCGGCCAGTGCCAGAGCCTGCTCTTCCTCCTCATCCCGCATCACCGTGACATCCTCGCCGCGAGCCTGCCGCTCGGCTTCCTCGAGCGTGCGCGCAACGTTGATCGTGATCGCGACATTCACCTCCGGATGCAGGCCGACGCGAACCTCGTGCCGGCCGAGCATCTTGATCGGGCGGTCGAGCAGGATCTGCGAACGCGCGACGCTGAAGCCGCCCTCCGTGACGAGATCGGCAATATCCCGCGTCGAGACCGAGCCGTAGAGCTGGCCGGAGTCACTCGCCTGGCGCAGAACGATGAAGCTTTTGCCCTTCAGCTTGGCGCCGACCGCGTCGGCTTCCTTCTTCAGCTCCAGATTTCTGGCTTCGAGCTGGGCGCGCTGCTCGTCGAAATAGCTGAGATTGGCTCTTCGTCGCGCGCAGAGCCTTGCCCTTCGGCAGCAGGAAGTTGCGCGCATAGCCGTCCTTCACCTTGACGACGTCGCCCATCTGGCCGAGCCGTCCGATACGTTCCAGAAGAATCACTTGCATTTTTCTTGCTCCTTCAAAGACCTGGCCCAGTCCGGTTTGCAGGCGGCATTTGCCGCCAAACGCGCTGGCGCAACTGCAGAAATGGTTCGACGAGTCCGAATGCGATCACGATGGGTGCGATCCACGGCGTGACGAAGAGGCCGACATAAAGGCCAAAGAGAACGAGCGGCTTCATCCGCGATCGCGCCAGCAGCACGTGCAGGACTGCGAGGCCCAGCAGCAGAAACGCTCCGGCGAAGGCACCCAGAAATGCCGTTCCGAACAGACCGATGAGGCCCGACGCCAGGCTGAGCACAACCGCGGCGAAGAAGGCGACAACGAGCAATGGGGGATATTCGATGCGGGTGAAGCCGGCGACCGGCCGTTCGAGCAGCCCTGAGATGGCTGCGCTTTTTGCGGCAAGCCACAGATTGCCGATCATCACGAACAGCCAGAAGGCCGCCGCGAAAACGGGGAGAACATAGCGCGTGAACCGCTCGATGAATTCATCGAGCTGAACTCGGCCGAATTCGGGGCCGAGCATCGTCTGTAGCTGTCTCAAGGCGTCGTCGTCGAACATCGACCTGACCGCGTGGCGATAGGTTTCGCTGTCGCCGCCGAGGAAAACCAGCCCGAGCGAGACGAGCCCGCCGGCCATGACCGACGCCCAGGCAATGATGCGGCCGAGCGGATACCATTCGATCGCAGCTCTGACCGGAGGGTGACGTCTCCTGCGGCCGCGCCTCGCCGGAACCATCCCGGTGCAGAAGGAAAAGATAGGTGAGGGTCAGCCCCGGCAGACCGATGTAGAGGGCAAATGCGATCGCGGTCGGCAGAGTCTGAACCAGAACGAGAAGCAGCGAGGCGGAGAGCATCGACAACAGCGCGGCACCCAACCCCCAGCCCATTCCGGCGAGCAGGACGGGAAGCGGTGTCAGATAGAAGAGCGCGACCGCCAGGGCCGAATTGTTGGCAAGCGAGGCGAACAGGACCGCCGCGACAAGTCCCGAGCCGATGCCGATCAGATTTGGCGATGCCGTCATTTCGCTGTCCCGCTCGGAAGCGGTTAGAGGCAGGCTGGCGAAGCCACTGCCCCAACCAGGGCAAGACCGCAGAGCCAGATGCCGCCCTCGCCCAAAATTGTCATTCGTGCCGCAATGGCCGGATCGGCAGGCCTATTTCACCAGATAAGGGAGAAGCCCCAGAAAACGGGCCCGCTTGATCGCCTGGGCCAGTTCACGCTGTTTCTTGGCGGAAACGGCAGTGATGCGGCTTGGGACGATCTTCCCGCGCTCGGAGGTGAAGCGCTGCAGCAGCTTCACATCCTTATAGTCGATCTTGGGCGCATTATCGCCGGAAAACGGACAGGTCTTGCGGCGGCGCTGGAAAACCTTGCGGGTCGGTGCGGCGGCTGCGTTCATGATTCGGCTCCTTCCCGGCTCTCCTCATGCCGTGGCGGACGGTCCCGGCGATGGCCGCCTCTCCGGTCGCCTCTGTCGCCTCTGTCGCCACGATCACCCCGGTCGCCGCGATCTCCAGGTCGCTCGATCACGATCGTCGGAGCGCTTCATCATTTGCGAAGGCTTGTCGTCGAGCTCCTTCATGCGGATGGTCATGAAGCGGATCACATCCGGAGACAGGCCCATCTGCCGCTCCATCTCCGTGACGGCCTCATGCGGGGCGTCCAGATTCATCAGCGAGAAATGCGCCTTGCGATTCTTCTTGATCTTGTAGGTGAGGGATTTCAGTCCCCAATATTCGACCTTGCCGACCTTGCCGCCATGCTCTTCGATGACGGTCTGATAGGTCTTCTGCAGGGCATTGGCCTGCTGCGCGGTGATATCCTGGCGCGCAAGAAAGACATGTTCGTAAAGCGGCATGAATGCGCCTTTCCTCGACTCTGTCGCAATGCCTCGGCGCGAAGCCCCTTTTGAGCCGTTGTACGGAAAGGCCCAAGGAGGAAGACTCGAAAGAGCGGAAACACCGGGAGAATGCGGATATCACCCGCGACCGGATGGTGCGTCGCCGCAGCCAACCGGCTCCCGTTCAGCCTCCAACCGAAGCGGTGAGCTTGTGCTTATAAGCGAATTTCGGCGCTTGGCAAGCGGAACCGAAATCCGCGCCGGCAATGCCGCCGAACAAACCGACGAATTTACCTCGGCGAAGATGAACGAAAGCTTGACATCAAGGATGCAATAGTTGTCTTTGGCGCGCAATGCTGCTTCGGGCGGCAGCGAGGATCCGCATACGCTCAAGGTTATTTCATTCCCAAGAATGATCATCGCCTTCACATTTCCGGGACAGGGTAGCCAGTTTTTAGGTATGGGCAAGGATTTGGCCGATGCCTACCTTGTTGCGCGCGAGGTTTTCGCCGAGGTCGACGATGCTCTCGGCGAACCGCTGACGGCCATCATATGGGACGGGCCTGCCGATCGCCTCACGCTGACGGAGAACGCGCAGCCGGCCTTGATGGCGGTGTCGCTCGCGGCGATGCGCGTGCTGGAGCGGGAGAAGGGCTGGAGCGTCGCGTCGGCGCGCTATGTCGCGGGCCATTCGCTCGGGGAATATTCCGCGCTCGCCGCCGCCGGATCGCTCAGCATCACCGACGCCGCGCGGCTTCTGCGCATTCGCGGCAAGGCCATGCAGGAAGCGGTTCCGGTCGGCGTTGGCGCAATGGCGGCGCTGCTCGGCGTCGAGCTCGATATCGCCGCCAAGATCGCCGCGGAGGCGGCAAGCGCAACCGGCCTCGTCTGCCAGGTCGCCAATGACAATTCGCCAGGCCAGACCGTCATCAGCGGCGCAAAGGCTGCCGTTGAGCAGGCGGGCGAAATCGGCAAGGATTATGGTGTGAGGCGGGCGATCCCGCTCCCGGTCAGCGCTCCCTTCCACTGCGCATTGATGCAGCCCGCCGCGGACCGGATGGCCGAGGCGCTGTCGGCGATACGGCTCGACGCGCCGGTGGTCCCGGTGATCGCCAATGTGACCGCCGAGCCGGTCAGCGATCCGGAGCGGATTCGCCGTTTGCTTGTTGAGCAGGTCACCGGAACGGTCAGATGGTGCGAGAGCGTTGCCTATATGGCCGAGCATGGTGTCGAGACGCTTTATGAAATCGGGGCGGGCAAAGTCCTGACCGGCATGGTACGCCGTATCGATGAACGGCTGACGGGGAAAGCCATCGGCACGCCCGGGGATATCGAGGCGGCAGGCGGCAATCCATCCGCCGGCGCAACCCATTAACGGACTTCCCTTCATCAGCGGAGATCGGTCTCATGTTCGACCTTAGCGGCAAAGGTGCGCTTGTGACGGGGGCCACCGGCGGGATTGGCGGCACCATCGCCAAGGCGCTTAAGGCGCAAGGCGCCAAGGTCGCCATTTCGGGGACGCGCGAGGATCGCCTGCGCGCATTGGCCGTGGAGATCGGCGATGTCGCACCACTCCCTTGCAACTTGAAAGATCGGGTTGCCGTCGCCAGTTTGGCCGCGCAGGCGGAAACCGCGCTCGGTACGCTCGATATCGTCGTGAACAATGCGGGCATCACGCGCGATAATCTGTTCATGCGCATGAAGGATGAGGAATGGGATGAGGTCATCGCCGTCAATCTCACCGCGACTTTCGTGCTCTGCCGCGCCGCAGTCAGGAACATGCTGCGGCGGCGCTATGGCCGGATCATCAATATCGCCTCGATCAGCGGCGTGATCGGCAATCCGGGCCAGGGAAATTATGCCGCGTCAAAAGCCGGCATGGTCGGCATGACGAAGTCCCTTGCGCGCGAGGTCGCATCGCGCGGGGTCACCGCAAACTGTATCGCCCCGGGCTTCATCGAAACGCCGATGACCGGAGCGCTGACCGAAAAGCAGGTGGAAACAATCGCCGCGGCGATCCCCTCAGGCGCCTTCGGCAAGCCTGAAGATGTTGCGGCAGCGGTGATTTATCTTGCGAGCGAGGAGGCCCGTTATGTCACAGGAGAAACCATACATGTGAACGGCGGGATGGCAATGATGTAGGCATACGAAATCCGGTGCGGACAATGGTCAGCCGCCGGAAACTATGCTACCAAGCGTGGACCTCGCAAGCAGCATGAGCGGCCTTATCCCGGCTTTCTATTTGCGGTGCTAGCCGAATCCGTCTCTTTCGAGTGCTGGAGATCCCAGCCCCGCGCGTTGCGTAGCAAGTGTGAGTTTCGTGAATTCGGTCATCCTCCGAAGAGGACCTTTTGGGAGCAATGGTGAGGCAATAGCATGAGCGAAAACATCTCCGAACGTGTGAAGAAGATCGTGGTCGAACATCTCGGCGTCGAAGCCGACAAAGTGACGGACAACGCCAGCTTTATCGACGATCTCGGCGCGGACAGCCTTGACACGGTCGAACTCGTGATGGCGTTCGAAGAAGAGTTTGGCTGCGAAATTCCCGACGACGCCGCCGAAACCATCCAGACCGTCGGCGACGCGATCCGCTTTCTCGAGCAGCACGCGAGCGCTTAACCACCTGGCCCCTTCTTGAGCGAAAGGCTTTTCCGGCGCGCACTCGGAAAAGCCTGTAGCCGCCGCGTCGGCAAAAACCGGCCGCTTTAAAAGGGGCATCCCCAATGCACATGGAGGCATCATGCGGCGCGTCGTGATTACTGGCCTTGGCATCGTTTCACCTCTTGGGTGCGGCGTCGAGGCGAGTTGGAAACGATTGATCGCGGGCGAAAGCGGCGCACGCCGGATCACCGAATTCGATGTCTCCGATCTGAGCTGCCAGATCGCCGGCTGCATTCCCCGCGGCGCTTACGCCGATGGCGCCTATAATGCGGACGAATGGATGGAGCCGAAGGAGCAGCGCAAGGTCGACGACTTCATCGTCTATGCGATGACCGCCGCCGATCAGGCGCTGGAGGACGCGGAGTGGCATCCCCGATCGGCCGATGACCAGGCGGCAACCGGCGTGCTGATCGGGTCGGGCATTGGCGGCCTGCAAGGCATCGAGAAGACGTCTTTGCTCATGGCCGAGAAGGGCCCCAAGCGCGTCAGCCCGTTTTTTATTCCCGGCCGCCTGATCAATCTGGCTTCGGGATATGTCTCGATCCGGCATGGCCTCAAAGGGCCGAACCATGCCGTCGTCACCGCGTGCTCGACCGGCGCGCACGCGGTCGGCGATGCGGCGCGCTTCATCGCCCTGGGCGACGCTGATGTGATGGTTGCCGGCGGCACGGAATCGCCGATCTGCCGGCTCGCCATCGCCGGTTTCGCCGCCTGCCGTGCGCTGACCACCCACTTCAATGATCAGCCGACGCGCGCCTCGCGGCCCTATGACCGCGATCGCGACGGCTTCGTCATGGGCGAAGGTGCAGGAATCCTCGTGCTCGAAGAGCTGGAGCATGCGAAAGCGCGCGGTGCGAAGATTTATGCCGAAGTGATCGGCTACGGCGTGTCAGGCGATGCATATCACATCACCGCGCCGGCCGAGGATGGCGACGGCGCCTATCGCTGCATGAAGATGGCCATCAAGCGGGCCGGAGTCCTGGTGTCCGACATTGACTATATCAACGCCCACGGCACATCCACGCCGATGGGCGACGAGATCGAGCTTCGTGCGGTGGAACGCCTGTTCGGCAATGCTGCCGCGAGCCTGACGATGTCGTCGACCAAATCCGCGACCGGTCATTTGCTCGGCGCAGCGGGTGCCACCGAGGCGATATTCTCGGTCTTAACCATAAGGGATAGTATTGTGCCTCCGACGCTAAATCTCGATAATCCTTCCGTTGAGACGGCGATTGATCTTGTGCCGCACAAAGCACATGCCAAGGAGATAAATACTATCTTGAGCAACTCCTTTGGTTTCGGCGGCACGAATGCATCGCTGATTTTCAGGCGGATGATGGATTAGATATTTAGAATACGTCGTGCAGGCCGGTCTCCCGAGACCGGCCAGAAAGCGTAAACCCAGCTTTCGCCATAATTGCTTGGTCATTCTTGCCGTAATTGGGGGCGGAGAGCGGATCCACTATGCCGGGCGATAGTCATCAGTGGGGTCAGGATCGCGGCTATCAAAGCGGGGCCTATTTCGGCGCACACCGGGATTACGCCGCATTGCCGCGCAGTCCTGCGGAAATGCTCGAACCCGATCATGCTCCCGAGCCGCCGATGTGGCGCGCCAGCTGGCATCAGCGGCCGATCGTGAAGGTGTTGCACAACGTCATGACGCTGCTCTTCGTCGGCGTCATCGGCCTGGCGCTGCTCTTCTACTACGTCCGCACGCAATTCGATCAGCCCGGTCCGCTCGGCTATGCGACCGTCGTCGCCATCCCCAAAGGCGAGGGCGTGCGTGAGATCGCCAGCCGTCTCGAACGCGAAGGCGTCATCACGGATCAGCGCATCTTCGTGGCAACGGTCCTCTATTTCCGCGCGCAATCGAAGCTGAAAGCCGGCGAATATGCGATCAAGAAACAAGCCAGCATGAGAGAGGTGCTGGACACGCTCGTCGAGGGCAAGGCGATCTTGCAGACCATCGCCGTTCCCGAGGGGCTCACGAGCTACCAGATCGTCGAGCGCCTGAACGGCAATCCCGATCTCACCGGCAAGATCGACATTCTGCCGCCCGAGGGCAGCCTGATGCCCGACACCTATCGTTTCGCGCGCGGCACGGACCGGCTGGATCTGGTTGCTCGGATGCAGAGCGAACAGCGCAAATTCATGGACAAGATCTGGCCGAAGCGGATTTCGGGCCTGCCGTTCAAGACCAAGGAAGAGGCCGTTATTCTGGCCTCAATCGTCGAGCGGGAAACCGGCAGGGCGGACGAGCGTCCGCGGGTTGCCGCGGTGTTCATCAACCGGCTGCGCAAGAGCGTGAAGCTGCAGTCGGATCCGACAATCATTTACGGGCTCTCCGGCGGCAAGGGGACGCTTGGCCGTCCAATCCTGAAGACCGAGATCGAGCAGATGACTCCCTACAACACCTATACGATGAAGGGGCTGCCGCCGACGCCGATCGCCAATCCAGGACGCGCTGCGCTGGAAGCCGTGCTTCGCCCCGCAAAGACCAGCGATCTCTACTTCGTTGCCGACGGCTCGGGCGGACACGCCTTCGCCGAGACCTACGACGATCACAAGAAAAACGTGGCTCAATGGCGGATCATCGAAAAGGAAATCCGCGCCAAGCAGGAAGCCGCTGCGAAGGCCGAGGCCGACCAGCAGCAGGCTGCAACCAAAACCGCCCTTGCCGCGCAGGCGACGCCGATCCGAAGACAACGGTGGTGCCGGGCATCGCCGTAACGGTATCCGCGGTCGAACCCGGCGCAACGGTTGACGACGGCAGCGTCCCGCTTCCCGTCCGCAAGCCCAAACTTTAGCATCCCGAATGAAGAAGGCGCCAGGCGCCGGCCGCGGCTCGCCATGAATAGCGCCCGGCCTGGCAGATCCGCTTGTGATTTTTGCGCGACGCTTGCACCGCGTCCGCAGCGTGTTTTCCGGAAAACCAGCGCGCCGCGCGCAATTATGCGGTAAAATTTCAGGAGCTGATCCTAACCTTGCAACGGTAATCGCTCGGGAGACGCTATGACAGAGGCGATTGGCAGGCACGCATCTGCGCCGACACGGGGACTGCTTCTCATATTCCTAGGAGCGGTCTGGGCGGGACTGGTCGCACTCGGCCTCGTGCTCGTATCGCAGCTCGGCATGTTGCCCGAGGGTCCGGATGAATGGACTTACGACTGGCGCACCTTCCTGTTCTCGCCCGCCGCCAAGCAGCCTCGCTCGGACATCGCCGTCATCCTCATCGACGAGGAGAGCATGGCCGACTATGACTATCTGTCGCCGGTCGACCGCGGCCTTACCGCCACGCTGCTGCAAGCCGTCGACACCACCCGGCCGCGGGCGGTCGGCCTGGACTTTATTTTTGACCGCAAAAGCGACGACGAAAAGACCAATGCCCTCATCACCGCGATCCATGACTTCAGCGCGCCGATCATTTTCGGCGCGATCGATTTGCGCGTCCGCGGGTTCCGCGACGAAGGTCTCGACTTCCAGGAGAACTTTATCAAGCGCACCGGACGGCAAGCGGGCCACGTCTTTTTCGCTCGCCAGCAGGAAACGCTGAAGATCGGCGATCAGGTCGTGCGCTATTTGGGCGAGCGGTCTCCCGCACCTTCGGGCCGGCAGAGCTTTGCGCGGCTTCTCGCTGAAGTTGCCGGCGTGCACGCGGTCGAACCGGCAACACCCTATATCGCATGGATGCGGCCGCCGCCAGGCGATGATCTGTTTCCTTTGTTTCGCGTCCCGCGTCACAAGCCGGGTAGCAGCGCGGAGATTATTCTGCCGCCAAGCTGGCGTCCTGCACTTAAGAACCGCATCGTGCTGATCGGCGGCGATTTCATCGACCGGGACAAGCACCTGACGCCGCTCTCGATCTGGGATGGCGCGAGAATGCCCGGCGTCATGGTTCAGGCGCAGATCTTGGCTCAGCTCATCGACGGTCGCTCGATCTATATGGTTCCGCCGAAGAACGAGCTCTTGATCTTGACGCTTGTCGGCTTCCTCGGCTTCCTGATCACCTTGCGCTGGCTGAGCAAACGCTTTGATTGGGTTCTGTATTTTTCCGGCATCGGCGTGCTCATGCTCGCCGGCGCTATTTTGTTTTCGACGTATAGTCTTCTCATCCCCTCGACGACGCTATTGTTCGCCTGGACATTGGGGGTAACTGGGGGACATTATGCGCCCGGGATTCTGCAAAGGGCCCGTTCTGCTGGTTAAGTTGGGGATATGAGCATGAAACAGATCATCGATGCCCGCGCGGCGGTGCTGGGCTTTGCTCTGGCGATCGCAGTGCCTTTCTCATCGGCGTCGGCGGAAACCCAGGTGCTGGAGTCGTCCGTGCCGGAAATTGCCGTTGGCAGCACGCTTAAGGACCATGCGCGCGTCAAGATTCCGGATGGCGGCACCGTTCGCGTGCTCATCGTTTCAACGGGTGCTACGAAAACGCTGAAAGGCCCTTATGAGGGCACGATCGAGACCTATAAGGACGATCGAAGCTGGTGGGAACGCCTGATGGGTCGTCACAAGGATACCGATGCGCCGATCGGCGCAACTCGCGGATTGCGCCAAGAACCATAATCCGCCACGGCGATCATCGCGCTGCGGTCAGGCGTGCAAGACGGCCTCCATGAAAGGATGAGAATTGGGCGGGGGAGCTCATGCATAGACTTTTTCCGAAGGCCGCGGGCGTTGCGGCGGCGGTCACGGCTCTCTTCATCTCGCTCCCGGCGTCCGCCACGACCTGCGACCAGAAGCAAAGCTTCGCGAGCTGGCTGGAGCAGATGAAGGCCGAGGCGATCTCGGCCGGGATTTCACGCCGCGCCGTAGCAAGTGCGCTCGACGGCGTCGCTTACGACCCGGCGATCGTCCGCCGCGACCGCGCCCGCGGCGTCTTCGCGCAGAGCTTCCTGCAATTTTCCGGACGCATGGTCGCCGGCTATCGGATGCAGCAGGGCAAGGCCAACCTCGAAAAATACAAATCCATCTTCGATCGCGTCGAAAAACAGTTCGGCGTGCCGGGTCCGGTCATTGTCGGCTTTTGGGGACTTGAGACCGACTTTGGCGCCAATATCGGCAAGGACCACATCCTCGGCGCGCTGGCGACGCTCGCCTATGACTGCCGCCGGCCCGACATGTTCCGCGAACAGCTTCTGGCCGCTCTGCGCATCATCGACCGTGGCGACCTGCGTCCCGATCAGATGGTCGGCGCCTGGGCCGGCGAACTCGGCCAGACCCAATTCCTGCCGACCCATTATCTGGAGTTCGGCGTCGATTATGACGGTGACGGCCGGGTCGATCTGCGCCAAAGCGTGCCGGACGTGCTGGCCTCGACCGCAAATCTGCTCAAGGGCTATGGCTGGAGGCGCGGAGAGCCGTGGCTCGAGGAAGTCAGCGTGCCCGGTGAAATGCCCTGGCACGAAGCGGATCTCAGCATCCGCCATCCGCGGTCGCAATGGGCGGCCTGGGGCGTCCGGCTGCCCCGCGGCCGTGCTTTGCCCCGGGACAATATGCCTGCATCGCTGCTTCTACCGATGGGGCGTTATGGCCCGGCTTTCCTCGCCTACGCCAATTTCGACGTTTATACGCAGTGGAACCAGTCCCTGGTCTACGCGACGACCGCCGCCTATTTTGCGACGCGCCTGGCCGGCGCCCCGCCATATGACAAAGGCAAACCGGAGCTGCAAGCGTATGGCCTCCAAGAGACTCGGGAATTGCAGCAACTTCTGACGAACCACGGCTATGATATCGGCGAGATCGACGGCGTGATGGGCGCGCAGACGCGAAGCGCGATCCGCCAGGCGCAGATCAAATTCGGCCTGCCCGCCAACTCCTACCCCTCCGCCGACCTGTTTGCGCGCCTTCGCAACGGCTGAAAGCCCGCTTCCCGCCTGCCCCAACATCCGCACAGCGGCCGCACGCGCTCCTCGAACCCATAGCTTGGCGAGATCATGGCGCCGTGCGGACTGCTACGGAATGCCGCGCGGCCTCGATCTGCGGCGCTGAGGAAAGCTGTGGAACAGGGAATGCCTGGCGGACGTTATGCCGTCTGGATCAACGTTCTATCTGATGGGTTAAGAGCACAACCGATGGCGTGAAATGCCGCCGCAAGGAGTCTCCACGACCGCTTCGCGGAACGCCGGAGGCCGACACCAAAACTGTGCCATTTTGCCGCAATTTGGTCACGATTATTAACCCATCCAACAATTGGATCAGTTAATATCATTCCGAATGAAGTTGAATTAAAATATTAATTTGCACGAAATTTCACTTAGGACGCATCAGATTTACAGAGGCTGGATTTCATCTTGCGTAGTGTTTTTTACGTTCTTTTTATGCCATATTGTGGTAGGGCAGTTTTTGGCAAGTTGCCCTCATTTGGGAACTTTTTGTCTTTATCTCTGTTCTGGTAGGTTCGTTGCCAGATTGGATGACACACCGTTGCCAGATTGGATGACACAAAATGAAAATAGCGCAGATTTCGCCCCTGATCGAAAGCGTCCCACCAAGGCTATACGGCGGCACCGAACGGATTGTCTCTTACCTCACGGAGGAGTTGATCCGGATGGGGCATGACGTGACGCTCTTTGCGAGCGGAGACTCAGCAACCTCCGCCGAATTGGTAAGTTGTGCTCACATGGCGCTGCGGCTCGACCCGACGGTCAAGGAGCAAGTGCCCTATTATATGCTGATGCTCGACCGGGTGCGCCGCATGGCTGACGAGTTCGACATCCTGCATTTTCACATCGACTACTTACAATTCCCGCTCTTTCGCCACATGGCGGGGCGGACCGTCACCACGCTTCACGGCCGTCAAGACATACCCGATCTGAAGATGCTCTACGCGGCCTTCCCGGAAATGCCGCTGATTTCGATCTCGGATGCGCAGCGCCGACCGGTTGCGACAGCCAGCTTCGCGGGAACGGTGCACCACGGCATGCCGCTGGATCTGCTCAAGCCGAATTTGGGGCATACAGAGGACTACGTAGCCTTTCTCGGCCGCATTTCGCCGGAGAAACGGCCGGACCGTGCGATCCGCATAGCCCGCGCCGCCGGCATCCCGCTCAAAATCGCGGCGAAGGTCGATAAGGCGGACCGCGAGTACTTCAAGGAACAGATCGAGCCGATGCTCGCTCAGCCGGGCGTCGACTATATCGGCGAGATCAACGAGCGTCAGAAATCGGCATTCCTCGGCAATGCACGGGCGCTTTTATTCCCCATCGACTGGCCGGAGCCGTTCGGTCTTGTTATGATTGAGGCGATGGCTTGCGGAACGCCGGTGCTCGCATTCAGGAATGGTTCAGTTCCCGAAGTGATAGATGAGGGCCTGTCCGGCTATTTCGTGGATACTGAGGAAGAGGCTATTGCCGTTCTGCGGCAGACCGTGGGGCTCGATCGGCGCAGTGTAAGGCGCCGCTTTGAGGAACGTTTCTCCGCGCGCCGCATGGCGGCCGACTATGTTGCCGTCTATGAAAAGATCCTGGAACAGCGGATCGTTCCCGGCCGCCGCTGGGCGGCAAGAGGCACGGTCCAGCCTGGAAGGGACCCGCAAACGCTGAACTAATAAACGGAGCGCCATGACCGCCGAGAGCACGTTAGAGACAATCAAAGGTCCTGATGGGTTCTCGGAGGCCCCCTTCTACATCACGGCGCGGGGACAGGCCACGCGCGCGCGCCGCACCTTGAAGCACGGCGACGCCTTCATGATCCTCGACAGCTATGGGGATATTGGCGCGTCATCGGGCGGACAGGATGGCCTGTTCCATTGCGATACACGCTTTCTATCCTATTTTGAGATCGTTATCGACGGTTTGCAGCCTTTGCTGCTCGGTTCGAACGTCCGTGACGACAATTCGCTTCTGACCGTCGAGCTTACAAACCCCGACATCTTCGCCGAAGGCGAACTCGTCCTGCAAAAGGACACGGTCCATATCGAGCGGAATATCTTTCTCTGGCGCAACACCGCCTATCAGCGCATGGCGCTGAAGAATTATGGCGCCATACCGGTGACTTTCCGGGCGACCGCCTATTTCGGCAGCGATTTTGCGGACATCTTCGAGATGCGCGGCGTGCGCCGTCCGCGCCGCGGCGTCGTGAACCGCCGGGTCGCCTCGCCGGATGCCGTCGTCATGACCTATATCGGCCTCGACAAGAAGGCCCGTCGCACGAAGGTGATGTTCGATCCGCCGCCGACCGAGATCAGCACCAATTCCGCCTCCTACAAGATCACCTTGCAGCCCGGTGAGGGAAAGGCCTTCTTTCTGACCGCTGGCTGCGAACAGCCGGCCGATGAAAGGCCCGCGCGGTTCCTGGCCGGCTTTCTCGCCGTGCGGCGTGAATTGCGGGCGCCGGCGCGGTCGGCGACGACCGTCGAGACCTCGAACGTCCTCTTCAACAACGCGCTCTGCCGGTCCATGGCCGACATGGCCATGCTGCTGACCGATACGCCGGAAGGCCAATATCCCTATGCCGGCATTCCCTGGTTCTCGACGACCTTCGGCCGGGATGGCCTGATCACCGCCATGCAGCTTCTGTGGTGCAATCCCTCGATTGCCAAGGGCGTCTTGCGGCGGCTCGCGCGGTATCAGGCAACCGAATACGACCCGGTGTCGGACGCACAGCCCGGCAAGATCCTGCATGAAATGCGGGGCGGGGAAATGGCCGCCATCGGTGAAGTTCCCTTCGAGCGCTACTATGGCAGCGTCGACTCCACACCGCTTTTTCTGGTGCTGCTCGGGCGTTATGTCGAGCGCACGGGCGACATGGACACTCTGCGCGAGTTGTGGCCGGCCGCCGAAGCTGCGCTGCAATGGATCGACGGCCCGGGCGATCCGGACGGCGACGGCTTCGTCGAATATCAACGGGCAACGGAGGAAGGCCTCAGCAATCAGTGCTGGAAGGACTCCGCCGATTCGGTCTTCCACCGGGACGGCCGGCTCGCCAAAGGCCCGCTCGCCCTATGCGAGGTTCAGGGTTATGTCTTTGAGGCAAAAAAGCGTGCGGCCTTCTGCGCGCGGCTTCTCGGCCTTGATGACCATGCCCGGCAATTGGAGGGGGAAGCCGAGACGGCTCGCCGAACGGTTCGAGGAGAGCTTCTGGCTACCCGATCTCGACACCTATGCGCTCGCCCTTGATGGCGACAAGCAGCCTTGCCGCGTCCGCTCCTCGAATGCCGGCCATTTGCTGTTCTCCGGCATTATCCGGCCCGATCGCGGAGCGATCGTCGCGACGGAATTGCTGCGCCCTCGCTTCTTCTCGGGCTGGGGCATCAGAACCATCGCCAAGGACGAGGTGCGCTATAATCCGATGTCCTATCACAATGGCTCGGTCTGGCCCCACGACAATGCGCTGATCGCGCTTGGCCTCGGCCGCTACGGCTTCGGGGACGGGGTGGACCGGGTGTTCGGGGGGCTGACGGACGCTGCATCCTATTTGGAGCTGAACCGGCTGCCGGAGCTGTTCTGCGGCTTCCAGCGCGCGAAGGGCCGTGGCCCGACACTTTATCCGGTCGCCTGCGCGCCTCAGGCCTGGGCAAGCGCCACGCCCTTCTCTCTCCTCGAAGCCGCTCTCGGCTTCGAATTCGATACCGGCGCGCGCGAGATCAGAATGCGCAATCCCCGCCTGCCAGCCTTCCTCGACGAGGTGCTGATCCGCGACCTGCGTCTTGGGGAATTGAGCGTCGATTTCGTGGTCAGGCGGCATGCCTCCGACGTTTCGGTGCAGCTTTTGAGAGGCGGCGACGATATTCGTGTCGCGGTCGTCTTCGGGGCCAGGCCGCAGACCGGCCTCACCTCAGACGATCTCACTCCTTGACCCAATCTGCGCAGCGTGGCGGCTCGCCGCTGCCCCAGGGCATGATCGGCACGGTCGATGTTGAGTTCTCCGGGCTGCCCTCGATCAGCTTGTCGGTATAGACGACATAGACCAGCACATTGCGCTTGATGTCGCATCCGCGTACGATCCGCATCTTCTTGAAGAAGATCGAGCGCCGCTGACGGAAGACCTCCTCCCCCTGCTCGAATTTTTCCTTAAAGCTGATCGGTCCGACCTGCCGGCAGGCGAGGGACGCATTCGAGAGCTGCTCGGCAAGACCAATCCAGCCGGTCCAGCCGCCTTTCTCCGGCACCGTAAAGTGACAGGCGACGCCGTCGACGACGGGGTCGTCGATCCCGTAGGTCGCAAGCTTGTGGTCGGGCGACAGAAATTTCCAAACGGTCGTCTTCTTGAAGATCAGGTCGGGCTGCTCTGCGGCCAGAGCAGCAGATGCGCCGATGAGGACAAGGAAAATCAATGTTCGAGCGGTGCGCATGGGGAGCCTTCGCGATGTTTGCCGGCATGAGAACACCGGAGATGCGCCGATTGATCCACGGAAGGCAATCGGCCGGCAAGCGCTTTCGCTTGATAACGCTTATCCTGCCGAACACCGTCCCCGGCCAATGCGCCGTACCCATATCGGCTAAGGGAATTTAGGCTGAAGCATATATGCGAAAGCGCACATGCGAATGCCAGCCGTCTGTGGTCTAATACCTCCCACGAATGACGGACGAGCCCCTAGATTTTGATCCCGGTCAAGGTTTGAGCTCAATATATCAGCTAGCGTTCAATTTGAACGCAGTTGCGTCATGTAATCCCCGCGTAATGGAGATGACAATGGTAAGCCAGCCGCAAAGCGCGCCGCGCTTCGATTTCGATTTCGGCCCGGCCTTCAAGATGTATATGGAAAATCTCGAGAAATGGCGGAAGTCCTACGAGCAATTAGCGCAGGTTTCGCGCGTTCAGCCCGCATATACGGCGGAGGCCGTATCGCCGAATTACGATAAGGCCGTGGGCCAATGGCAGAAGACGGGTGAGGAGCTCGTCCGCCGCTTTGTCGAACAGCAGATCGAACTCTGCCGCTTTTTCGAGAAGCGCTGGGAGCAATATCTTAGCCTGTCGGACCAGCTCGCTCAATGCCGTTCCGCGATCGATTACAGCCAGGCCCAGCTCGCTTTCATGAACCAGCTGGCAAGCGACTACGCTCGGGAGAGCGGCAAGTTCATGCAGCCGATGAACGAGTTGATGGCAGGCTGGACGCGCGGCGAGTAAGCGCGGCGAGCGAACCCAGTCGCGACTGCCCGCCCCAAGTGGATCGGCATGATGGGGCGGCGAATGACAGCAACGGCAGACCTGCAACTCTGGGAAACGAGAGCTGCGGGTGTGTTGCTTGCTGTGCCTGTCGCACAAGATGGAGGCGCGCCGGACGAGCCCCATGATCCCAGAAGCCAGAACCATCGATCGCGTCTTCCACGCTCTATGGGCCAGCCAGACCGGCGGCATCTCTCCGCTCGCTTTATGGCTCGCCGGAATGGACTGGGCCCTTCATCTGGCGACATCACCGGGCAAGCAGATGGAGCTTGCGGCAACGGCCGGCCGCCTTGCCCTCGAATGGCAGCAATATGCGGCGAGCTGCGCTCTCGGAATAGGGGATGCCGAGCCTTGCGTGGAGCCGCCGGCATCGGACCGGCGCTTCAATGTGCCGGAGTGGCAGGATTGGCCCTTCAACGCCTTCTATCAGGCCTTCCTGCTCCAGCAGCAACTGCTCGATGAGGCGACGCGGTCGGTCCGCGGCGTCTCGCGGCAGAATGAGAATGTGGTCAATTTCTGCGCCCGCCAGCTTCTCGACATGCTGTCGCCGTCGAATTTTGCCTTCACCAATCCGGAGGTGATCAGGCGCACCGCGGAACAAGGCGGCGCCAACCTGGTCCGCGGCGGGCTCAATTTCATGGAAGATGCGGGACGCTTCGTGCTTCACGAACCTCCGGCCGGCCTTGAAAATTTCCGCGTCGGCGAAACGCTCGCCGTTACGCCCGGCAAGGTCGTCTATCGCAACGACCTGATCGAGCTCATCCAATATTCGCCGATGACGGCAGAGGCGCGCCCCGAACCGATCGTGATCTTTCCGGCTTGGATCATGAAATTTTACGTGCTCGATCTTTCCCGGCACAATTCGCTCGTCCGGTTCCTCGTCGAGCAGGGTTTTACCGTGTTCATGGTGTCCTGGAAAAATCCGGACGCGAACTACCGCGATTACGGGCTCGATCATTATCGCCGCCTAGGGGTGATGGCGGCGCTCGATACGGTCGGCCAGATCATTGCGAACACCAAGGTTCACGCCGTCGGATACTGCCTCGGCGGCACGCTGCTGGCGATGGCGGCGGCGGCAATGGCCCGTGACGGTGACGAGCGCCTCAAGACCATGACTCTGCTGGCGGCACAGACGGATTTCTCCGAGCCGGGCGAGCTTGAACTCTTCGTCAGCGAAGGTCAGGTCGCCTTCCTGGAGGACATGATGGAGGAATACGGATTCCTCGAAGGCCGCCAGATGGCTGCGACGTTCCAGCTCATGCGCTCTAACGATCTCATCTGGTCGCGCTGGCTGCACGACTATCTGATCGGCGAGCGCCAGCCGGCCAACGATCTGATGGCGTGGAACGCCGACGCCACCCGGATGCCCGCGCGGATGCACTCGGAATATCTCCGCGAGATCTTCCTGAAGAACAAATTGGCGCAGGGGCAATATATCGTCGGGGATCGGCCGGTCACGGTGCGCGATATCCGCGTGCCGATTTTCTGCGTCGCCACCGAGTGGGACCATGTGGCGCCCTGGAGATCGGTCTATAAGCTCCGCCTTCTCGTCGACACGGATGTCGCCTTCGCTTTGACGAATGGCGGCCATAATGCGGGGATCGCCTCGGAGCCCGGCCACCGAAATCGCGTTTACAGGATCGCGACCTCGCACCACGATGATCCCTATATCGGTCCGGATGCGTGGTTACGCGCGACCGCCGTCCGCGAAGGCACATGGTGGATCGCCTGGGTGGACTGGCTCAAGGCGCGATCGGGCGCGCCCGTTCCCGCGCGAAAAACCGCGGCAGGACTTGGTAACGCGCCCGGCAGCTATGTTTTCGAGTAAGCGCGCCTTTCAGAGCGCGGCGCCTGGCCGACCGTTCAGGTCTCATAGCCCCGGCTGTTGAGGCCGAGAACCGAATAGGCAGGGCACCAGCCGAACAACCCCGTCAGCAGCGGGATAATGCCGATCCAGCCGACCCAATCGAGGCCGGTGCCGGGCCGGGTGATCGCAATGGCAAGCAGAATGATGCCCGCGAGCACCCGAAGAAAGCGGTCGGTAAGGCCAACATTCCGTCTCATGAGCGTCCTCCCCTTCGGCACCCGGCCGGAACGCCGAATGCCACCTTCAATAATTTTACCATGATGCGCCAAAAGCACGGGTCTTCACTTTGATGGAAATCAAGTGGCGCCTGCGCCGAGAAGATTTGCGTTTCCACGCATCCGCGGGCCGATCAAGGCAAACCTGCTTAGTGCCGCAATGAGCGCGCTGGTGCTACGAGCGGGGCGGCGGCTTGGCGATCCAGCCCGCGTAGGTGAGCCAGAGACCGACCACGAGGAGGGCGCCGAAACCGATCCGCACAATCGGCATCGCGCCCAGCGCACCGGCGGCGGCGTTCGCGATCAACTGCGGGGCGGCCAACAGCGCCACGCCGCGAAGCGCCAGGAACCAGCCGAAGAGAGAGATCAAAATCGCCGCCACGCCCGACCAATATTGGTGGTACGCGATGATCAGCAGTCCGCCGAACAGCAGCAGGCCGCCGGTTATCCACACCAGCGCCTGATTGTCGAAGAATGCGGACAGGACCGCGCCCATATCCGGCGCACGCACCGCGATGATGCCGGGAACGATGATCAGGAACGGTCCGATAACGCGCGCGAACGCGCGGGTCCGGGCGGCGGATTCCGGCGTGGCGGGCATGGCGTCTCCTTCTTCGCTTTGAGGGCCGTGCTCCTTGAATTCGGCGGTTTGCCGAATGCCCGCCTGCGCGGGCATTTCGAAAAGCGTTTTCGTCTCAGCCGATCATGCTCGACGCCGCAATGACCTGCGATCCGTGCATAGGCGGAGCGCAGCTGCTCACCTAATCCGCGACCGTCTTTTCTGCCTCCGTCAGCGTGGCCGCTTCCGGGAAGGTCGGATAAACGCCGGCATGCCGGCCCATCTGCTGCGTCAGCGCCAGCACGCAGTCGATATAGGGCGTATCGAGATCGACGATCCGGCCCATCTCCTGCACCGACGTCAGGAGCGCGTCGAGTTCCAGCGGTTTGCCGCGCTCCAGATCCTGCAGCATCGAGGTGCGGTGCGCGCCGACATTGGCCGCGCCATTGATGCGCCGCTCGATATCGACGCGGAAATGCACGCCGAGACGCCGGCCGATGCGCTCCGCCTCCAGCATCATATTGCGTGCCACCATCCGCGTGCCCGGATCGGTGGCGATGACATCGAGCGTTTCGCGCGTCAAGGCCGAGATCGGGTTGAAGCAGAGATTGCCCCAAAGCTTCAGCCAGATGTCGTTGCGGATTTCCGGATAGATGCGCGGTTTCAGCCCGGCCTTGGCGAAAATCTCTGCCAGCGCCTTCACCCGCTCGGTTTCCTTGCGGTTCGGCTCGCCGAAGCCGAAGGCATTGCCGTAAATATGCTTGATCACGCCCGGCTCTTTGATTTCCGTGGCGGGATAGACCGTACAGCCGAGCACACGCTCCGGCCCGATGGTCCGCCATTGCCGGTCGCCCGGATCGACGCTTTCCAGCCGCAAATTCGCGTATTGGCCCTGGAGCCCGTAGAAATACCACCACGGCACCCCATTCTGCGCCGTGACCACGGCAGTCGACGGGCCGAGAAGCGGGGTCATCTGCTCCGCGGCTTCCCAGGCCTGGTGGGATTTCAGCGCGATGATGACGTAATCCTGCGGCCCAAGCTCTTGGGGATTGCTGGTCGCGGGCAGCTCGACGGTGTGCTCGCCGGCTTCGCCGATCAGCGTCAAGCCCTTCGCCTTGATCGCCGCCAGCTGCTCTCCGCGCGCAACAACCGAAACATTCGCGCCGCTTTGCTTAAGCATTACGGCGAGATAGCCGCCGATAGCGCCCGCTCCGAATATGCAGATCTTCATGTGTTTCTGAACCTCTTGATGGGCGTAACCTTCATCATCCGCCGCCAGACCCGCGGATCTACGTTCGTGGAATTAGAATGGCATTCCTTCGATAAAGACAAAAGCCGTTTATCGACAATCTTAACGCGTCTGAACTGACGTCAGCTCCGGATCATCTTTTTCCTGCAGGCGAAAGCCGCAGCATCGCGCGAATCGCAGGGTCAGGGCCTTGCGGCGCGCCGCGGCGAGGCGGTGTTCCGGCGCCTCGCGCATGACCTCGGCGCCGAAGCGGTCGGCGATAATGAGGCCGCAGTCCTCAGGGATCAGCTCGCGAGGAAAATCGGCGTTCACCGCGAAATAGAAGCGGTCACACCATTCGCGGTAATCCGGCCATTTCTGGTCGGAGCGAAAATCGGCCAGACAGGATTTGATTTCGACAATGGCGATACCGCCATGCGCCTCCAGCGCCATGAGATCGCAGCGCCGTCCGTCGGCGAGCGGCAGTTCGGCCAGCACCGCGCAATTCAACGCCCGGAAATGCCGGCTCACGCCGCGGGCGATTTCCGCAGCGACGCCCGCAAGCGACGCCATAACGAAGATGTGTTCAGCCGCGGCTTGCTCGACAACGGCTGTTGTTCCTATATTGTTCTCGTCTGCCGGCTGGATTCCGCCTTGTTTTGGAACGAAGTTGGTTGTCTGGGTCTTTTGTATCATTGTCCGTAGCGAAGTCAGGATGCCATGCCGTTAGATGATTTCGGGCGGTCGGGGGCGCCAGCCGAAGGCTCCCTCGCCGGCCTTCGCGAACAGCTCCGCCGCACCAGGCAGACCTCGCTCTGGATCGCGGAGCCGCTCACCGAGGAAGATCAGATCGTGCAGGCCATGGAGGACGCCAGTCCGACGAAGTGGCACCTGGCGCACACGACCTGGTTCTTCGAAGAGATGGTGCTGAAGCCCTACGATCCCGCCTATCGCGTATTCGATGACCGTTTCGGCTATTGCTTCAATTCCTACTACGAAACCGCCGGCCCGCGCCACCCCAGGCCGAAGCGCGGCCTGCTCACCCGGCCGCGCCATGACGAGGTAATTGGCTACCGCAGGCATATCGATGCGGCGCTGGATGCGTTTTTCAATCGCGGCGCAAACGGCCAGCCGCCCAGGGCATTGCGCCTCATCGAACTCGGCATCCATCACGAGCAGCAGCATCAGGAGCTGATGCTGACCGATTGCCTCGCGGCTTTCGCGGGCAATCCGCTGCGGCCGGCCTATCGCGAGGAAACGTCGTCGCCAAATGGGACCACGCCAGCCGAGCCCCTGTGGATGGCGTTTGACGGCGGCATTTTTCCGGTCGGTCATGACGGCGAGGGCTTTGCCTTCGACAATGAAGGCCCGCACCACGATCAGCTTATCCGGCCGTTCCGGCTGGCAAACCGTCTCGTCGCCAATGCCGAATGGCTCGCCTTCATGGAGGACGGCGGCTACGAGACGCCGACGCTCTGGCTGGCCGATGGCTGGGCGACGGTCCAGCCGCGAAGGCTGGGAGGCGCCGCTCTATTGGGAAATGCGCGACGGCGGCTGGCATCAGATGGGCTTGCGTGGCCTCAAGCCGGTCGATCCGGCCCGACCGGTCTGCCATGTCAGCTATTACGAGGCCGACGCATTCGCCCGCTGGGCCGGCAAGCGGCTGCCGACCGAATTTGAATGGGAGGTCGCTGCGGCGGCGGTCCCGCTCGACGGCAACATGCTGAGCCGGAAAACCTTGCGTCCCGAAGCCGCGGCGAGCGGCGAACGCGGCCTGCGGCAGATGATCGGCGACGTCTGGGAATGGACCGGCAGCGCCTATCTGCCCTATCCGGGCTTTAAGCCGGCTGAGGGCGCGGTCGGCGAATATAACGGCAAATTCATGTGCAATCAGTTCGTGCTCAAAGGGGGATCCTGCGTGACACCCGAAGGACATGTCCGGCGCACTTACCGCAATTTCTTCTATCCGCATCAGCGCTGGCAATTCACCGGATTGCGGCTTGCCGATGACGGGGCCGCCGCGTGAGGACCGCGGCTCGGCTCAGGACGGACGACATCCGCGGCGATTTTGCGGAAGCCGTTCTCGCTGGCTTGGGGGCGAAGCCGAAATCCATTCCGTCGCGGTTCTTTTACGACACGCGGGGGTCTGAGCTTTTCGAGCAGATCACCGAGCTTGAGGAATATTATCCGACGAGGGCGGAGATCGCGCTCCTGGAGAGCCATGCGGAGGAGATCGCGGCGCTTGTGGGCCCGAGCGTCTGCCTCATCGAATTCGGCTCCGGGTCGAGCCGCAAGACGGACCGGCTGATCGAGGCGCTGCCAGCTCTTGGCGGCTACGTACCGATCGACATATCGGACAGCGCTCTTGCCGGCGCCTCCGCGCGGTTGCGGACGCGATTTCCGCGCCTGCCGGTGACGCCGGTGCATGGCGACTTTAGCGGCGGCCTGCAATTGCCGAGAGCCGCGCGACCTTTGAAAAAATTAGGCTTTTTCCCCGGATCGACGATCGGCAACTTTACGCGGTCGGAGGCGCAAGATTTTCTGAGACGGTGCCGCGCCTTGCTCGGAGCGAAATCCGCTTTCGTGGTCGGCGTCGATCTGAAGAAGAGCACCAGCATCCTCTTGCCGGCCTATAATGACCGGCTGGGCGTGACGGCCGCCTTCAACCTCAATCTGCTCGAACGCATCAACCGCGAGCTCGGCGGCACCTTCGAGCCGGGCGGCTTCGCCCATGAAGCGATCTACAATGACGAGCACGGCCGGATCGAGATGCATATCCGCAGCCTGTCGAACCAATCCATCGAGGTGCTTGGCGAGCTTTTCGACTTCGCCGAGGGCGAAACCATCCATACGGAGAATTCTCATAAATATACGGTTGAAGAATTTCAGGAGCTGGCGCGCGGCGCCGGCTGGCAGCCGCGTCAGGTCTGGACCGGCCAGGCGGGACTCTTCAGCGTTCACTATCTCGTGCCGATGGTCGCTTGCGCTGCCAGCGCCTAGCATCGATCCAAACGGAGGCTACAGCCGGAGTTTGGAAAAATTGATGCATAAGCAAAAAGCTAGTGTGCGGACGCATGCACGAAGTGAATGCGTCAGTGCACTAGCGCTTCGCTGCCGCAATGTGGGGCTGCCGTCGGCGGGGCCCACAATACGGCGGCCCATCGAGCCGCGGCGGACCGGCGCCGTTATCGCAGCACCGCAAATCCGCTCGGCGCGGCGCCACCCTCGTGGATGATGTCGACGCCCGAAACCCGCGCGTCGGGCGGCCCCTCCCACAACAGCGCAATCATCTCGGCAACGTCCTCCGGCGCCCCGTGAAGAAGCACCTCGACCGATCCGTCCGGCCGGTTCTTGACCCAGCCGCGCAGCCCGCGCCGCTTCGCCTGCTCTGCCGTCCAGGCGCGATAATAGACGCCCTGCACCTGGCCCCTGATCCGCAGCTGAACCGTTCGTCCCGATCCGGTCACGGTCCTCTCCTTCAGTCCCGATGGCGCTTATGCGCGGAACGCGCGCAGCCTTGACGCATGCACGCAATGGTTGACTACATCCTATCAAAGGCATACTTTTCCTAAGATTCGCCATTCAAAAGCCAGTATTCGTAAATGTTAATTTACCTCTTTGATCGGAATTATAAGAGACGGATACCATGTCCAAAAACAGAATGCCTGGTGTCGACAGTCAATCCGAGAGGGAGATATTCGGACAAAATTTTCGTCAGGCGCGGATCAAAGCGGGTCTTAGTCAGAGAGACGTTCACCGCAAGACCGGCGTCGCGCAATCCCATATTTCGGAAATCGAGACTGGCGTCTCGAATATTTCAATCGATACCATGGTTAAACTCGCAGTGATCGTCAAAAGGCCGCTTTGGAAACTGTTCAGGCCGGGGCCGCAGAAAGGCTGACGGCCGGCAGCGATTCGGGCCTTGCTGCGCTTGGCGCGATCATCCTCGCGGCGGGCTGTTCCCGCTGCATGGGCGGCGAAAATGTGTCGCTCGGGCCCGTGGCCGGTCGGGCATCCGGGAGAGATCAGCGCGCTTCCGCCTTGCCGCACGCGACGCGGCCGCGATCCATGCCGATCCGAGCGTGCCGGCTCCCCGGCGCGGATGCGGATGTCCGCCGCATCCTGGACCTCGGCGCAGAGAAGCCTTCGCGGCAGCAGAACTTGCCATAAGTCGAAAAGGAAACAACTCAACCGCCTGCGAAGGTTAACGAGATACAGCACTTTTCGGCGGTCCTTGTTGACTTGGACGCGACTCGGATGGAAGTTGGTAAGACGCGTGACAGCGGCGAATCCAGATATCTTCACATACCGTCGAGCTGAAGCGTTCTGGCGCAAGAACGAATGACGACCCAACAGGGTCACCGTTTTCCATTTTGCTAAGGAGGTCAGTCCCATGCAGGAAATGCCGGGTTTTGCCGAGATGCCGGAGTTGGTACGCAACATGATGAAGGCCAGTATCGACCAGGCCCGGAAGGCCTTCGAAACTTTCATCTCCGCCAGCCAGCAGGTCATGTCGAATTTCGAGGGGCCATCGACCCCGACGACAGGCGGCATGAAGCAGCTCAATGAAAAGATCGCGGAGTTCACCCGCGCGAATGCGGATGCCAATTTCCGTTTCGCAATGACGCTTGCCGACGCCAAGCAGATCAACGACGTCATCGAAATGCAGAATCACTATGTCCGTGAGCTGATGGACACCTACGCCAAACAGCTCGAAGAGCTTCGCGCGCTCACGACAAAGATTGTGCAGGAGAGCACGAAGGCGGTGGCGGCCGGCATGCCGGGCGGCGGAGCCTAAGGCCGGGCCGGCTGGCTTTGACGATGCTTCGGGGGGAGATGAACCGGATGCGGATGAAAAGCGCGGTTGTTCACGCAAGAGCGGCGGGCGATGTTCCGCCGTTCATTTTGCAGAGCTGACGAAACCGGGGGTTGAGAGCGATATGCGCGTTGTTTCCTGGGTCATCGGCTTGGCGATCCTCGCCATCGTGGGCGTGCATCTCTATTTCTATTGGACCGTCGGCACCTTCGACCCCTGCCGGGCGGCGGTGCTCCGGATCATTCAGAAGCAGCGGGCGGCGGGCCAGGATCTTGCCGCCGGCGTCGGCGTGCTGCTGGGGCGGCAGCTCGAAGATGCCATCAGGTCGCAAGGCGTAATGACCTGCTACCGCTCGGCGCTGCGCGGCGAGGCTCCCGAAATCGAGCTTCAGATTTTGAAGCAGCATTGACGCAAGACGCGCGGGCGCGGATCTCGCGCTATTCGGCCGCGCGCACCGGCGTTTGTTTTTCGCCGCGACCGAAGCGGCGCTCGATATAATCTTCGACGAGCTTCTTGAAATCATCGGCAAGCGTCGGCCCGCGAAGGGTAAGCGCCTTCTTGCCGTCGATGAAGACCGGAGCGGCCGGGCTCTCTCCCGTGCCGGGCAGGCTGATGCCGATATCGGCATGCTTCGACTTCGCCGGGGCCGTTGACGATGCAGCCCATGACCGCGACGTTGAGGGTCTCGACGCCGGGGTATTTCTTGCGCCATTCGGGCATGCTCGTAGCGATATGGCTCTGAATGTCGGACGCCATTTCCTGAAACAAGGTGCTCGTCGTGCGTCCGCATCCAGGACAGGCGGCGACGACCGGCACGAAAGACCGCAAGCCCATGGTCTGCAGGATCTGCTGAGCGACTTCGACCTCGCGGCTACGCGCCTCACCCGGCGCCGGGGTGAGCGAGACGCGGATCGTATCGCCGATGCCCTGATGCAGGAGAATGCCGATGCCGGCTGTCGAGGCGACGATGCCCTTGGTGCCCATGCCGGCCTCGGTCAGACCGAGATGCAGCGCATAATCGCCGCGCTCCGCAAGCATCGCGATAGACGCTGACGAGGTCCTGCACGGCGCTGACCTTGGCCGACAGAATAATGCGGTCGGCGCCCATGCCCAGCTCCTGCGCGCGCTCGGCGCTTAGAAGCGCTGACTGGACGATCGCCTCATGCAGCACGCCGCGCGCGTCCTTGGGCTCCGGCTAGGCGGCGTTTTCGTCCATCAGCCGGGTCAGCAGTTCCTGATCGAGGCTGCCCCAATTCACGCCGATGCGGACGGGCTTGCCGTATCTCAGCGCGATCTCGATGATCTCGGAGAACTGCCGGTCGCGCTTGTCGCGAAAGCCGACATTGCCGGGATTGATGCGGTATTTGTCGAGCGCCTCGGCACAGGCCGGATGATCGGTCAGCAGCTTGTGGCCGATATAATGGAAGTCGCCGATCAGCGGAACGCGCACGCCCCAGGCGGCGAGCCGGTCACGGATATGAGGAACGCCGGCCGCCGCTTCATCGCGGTCGACCGTGATCCGCACGAGCTCCGAGCCGGCCTGGGCGAGCTGTGCGACCTGAAGCGCGGTTTTTTCGACATCGGCCGTGTCGGTGTTGGTCATGGACTGCACGACGATCGGGGCATTGCCGCCAACCGTGACGCCACCGACCTTGACGGCGACCGTCTGCCTTCTGGGCGCAAAGTCATGCTGCATGCCGGGCTCCCGATCGCGAGGCCAAAAACGAGGATACTCCCGCTCTATTAACGGAGAGGCGCATCAAATACCAGATATAGGCGGCCAAGCGCGGTTTTTACGCAGCCGCCGTGAACTGCGGCGAGAACGACGGACGGTCCGGGCGCGCGTGCCGGGCTGCATCGGCACGCCGAAGGCTCCCCGGCCTCAACCGCGCTCAAAGCAGACCTGCCGAAAGCGCAAAGGCGCGTCTCAAGGCTTTCCGCCAGGCGGCTTACGGCAATCCGCACAAATTCCCTGAATTTCGAGAACCGTGTCCGAGACCGCAAAACCGCTCGACTGGGTGATCGATTTGATCGCGTCCCAGGCCTCCGGGGCCTGCGTCTCGGCGACGCGGCCACATTCGTCGCAGATCAGCATGACGGTCGATTTGCTGTCGCCGTGCTCGGACAGGCAGGCGAAATAGGCGTTCCTGCTTTCCAGCCGATGGACCAGCCCGGCGGCAAGCAGCACCTCGATAATCCGATAGACCGATATCGGCGCCAGCCGGCGGCCATCTCTGCCAAGCTTTTCAATGATATCGTAGGCGCCGAGCGCCTTATGAGACGACAGCAGCACCTTGAGCACGGCCTGCCGCAGCGGCGTCAGCCGGATGTCCTTCGCCGCGCAGATCTCCTGAGCGCGCTCGACGGCCAGATCGACACATGAGTCATGGTCGTGCTCCGGGCGCGGGAAGAGATTTACGGGCGTGTTGCGGGCTGTTATCGCTGCGATCTCCGAAACGCTGATTGTAACATTATTGCATCTACTAAGAGGTTATTAAGGAAGTGTTGATTTGCGTTCAACCCCGTTCTCCGCTTTTCGGAAACAATTTCACCGTGCATTGCCCGCAATCAACACGCCAAGCATGATCGAGATTCGCGATGTGAGCCATGTTTTTGACGAGCGGCCCGTGCTGCGCGGCATCTCGCTCTCGCTGAGCGAGCGGCGCATCGCGATCATCGGCGCCAACGGCTCCGGCAAGACCACGCTGGCGCGGATGCTCAACGGCCTCATCCTGCCCAAGCGCGGCGAGGTTTTTATCGACGGCGTCTCGGCGAGGAAAGACGGCGCCGCTGTCCGCCGGCTCGTCGGCTATGTCTTTCAGAACCCGGAGCACCAGATCGTCATGCCCACGGTCGAGGAAGACCTCGCCTTCGGCCTCAAAAACATGAATCTGCCGAAGCCCGAGATCACCGCGCGGGTCGATGCCATGCTCGCCGCGCATGGTCTCGCCGACCGGCGGAATGCGGCAGCGCATCTGCTCAGCGGCGGCGAGCAGAAGCTTTTGACGCTGCTCTCCGTGCTGATCATGGAGCCACGCTACATCATTTTCGACGAGCCGATGAACTCGCTCGATCTTGCCGCACGCCGCCGTCTCTCGCGGCTGATGGACGGGCTCGAACAAACCATCATCACCATCACCCACGATTTTGACCTGATCGCCGATTACGACCGAGCGATCCTCATTCACGAGGGCAAAGCCGCCGCGGACGGCGCCCCGCGGGAGGTGATCCGGCGCTATGTCGATATCATCGACGGTCATTATCCCCTGGCGTTTCTCGACCGGCATCTGAAGGGCGCGCGAGCGCGGCGTCCTCCTAATTATTCTGGTGGCGCGGGTTCTGATAGAGCTCGGCTTCCTGCGTCTCGATCTGCAGCTCGGCGCCGCCCTGCAGGATCTCGTCGGTCAGCTTGCGCAGATGGCGCTGGATGGCCGAGCGGAAGCGCAGCATGCCGCAAAACAGCTGCAGCGTGCCGTTCAGCCGGGGATTATCGTGGTCCTCGCGGACCTTGACGTCCCAGCGCCCGCCGATGTCCAGCAGCCGGCCGTTCAGGTGGCCGACGCGCACGCCCCGCTCGTCATAGAGCGTATAGTCCTGGCCGATGCTGATCCAGTCGCGGCGAAGCCGGTAGAAGCGCAGCTTCTTAGCTTCGAGGATGAAGAAGGAATAATCCTCCGGGATCAGCGGCCATTTGCGCGCCGAGCGCTCGACATTGACGATCTGATCATGGCCGGCGAGGTTGATAAGGAAGGCCGGGACCGGCAGTCCCCTGGCGCCGAGCGTCAGTTGCAGACTGCGGCCCATCAGCATGTCCATGGTGCCGCGCCAGTTCATCTCCTCGCTGAACAGCTTGACCACGAGCCGCTTCTTCATGCCTTCCGACTCCTCCCACAGGCCGCGGCGGTAGGTGAGGATGCCGGTGCGCGCGCCGTTCACATCGACCGCGCCGATGACGTCGGAGTCCTTGCTGAACTGGCGCGATTTCGGCCCGGTGGCGCGCATGTTTGAAGAAGCCGATCTCGACGGAGTTGAGATCCGTCCACCAGAGATCGACGGTGTATTGCGAGTAGCCGAGTGCTGCGCTCGTCGCCATTTGCGCCTCCGCATGCTGCGAATCGATATGCAAATGATGAGCGATGCGGGGCGGCGGGCCAGCCGCGGCAGCGGCCGGTCATCCACAGGAAGGTGGACGATCCAGCACGGAAGCCAGTGCCGGGAAGCTGGCTGCTGCTGGCGCGCGAGGCGATGGTGTTTGTGGCCAGCGGAGCGGCGAGAACAAGCCGAAGAACAGGGCCGCCCGACCGCGTTGAGGCCGACGCCCCTTTCGCCCAGCTCGACTAGCTTTTGCATTTACGCTCGATTTTTCTGAAAACCGGTTCCACTTTTGGGATTCGCTCTGAGTGTCGTCCGCCTGACCCGCGGACCCATGCCGCTGACCTATCGCATCGGTCATTCGCTTCGAGGCAACGGAATGGCCACCGGGTCTCGCTCCGCTCCCCGCCCGGCGATGACGTCGCGGAGGATCGATATCGCGGAGCTTATTTCGCGCTAATCGGCCCGCACCGGGATGCCGGCGGCGGCCATATGCGCCTTCGCCTCGGCGATGGTGTGATCGCCGAAATGGAAGATCGAGGCGGCGAGCACCGCGCTCGCATGGCCATCGCGCACGCCTTCGACGAGATGATCGAGCGTGCCGACACCGCCCGAGGCGATCACCGGCACCGTCACCGCATCCGCAATCGCCCGCGTCAGCGGAATGTCGAAACCGGCGCGGGTGCCGTCGCGGTCCATCGAGGTCAGCAGGATCTCGCCGGCGCCAAGCTCCACCACCTCGCAGGCATAATCGACCGCGTCGATCCCCGTCGGCTTGCGTCCGCCATGGGTGAAAATCTCCCAGCGCGGCGCCTCGCCCGGCCCCGAGACCTGCTTGGCGTCGATGGCGACGACGATGCACTGCACGCCGAATTTCTCGGCCGCGCGGGCGACGAAAGCGCGGTCGTTCACCGCGGCGGTGTTGATCGACACCTTGTCGGCGCCCGCATGAAGCAGCTTGCGGATGTCCTCGGTCTCGCGCACGCCGCCGCCCACCGTCAGCGGCATGAAGCAGCGCTCCGCCGTGCGCTGGACCACATCGAAGATCGTGGCGCGGTCCTCATGGCTCGCGGTGATGTCGAGGAAGCAAAGCTCGTCGGCGCCGGCGGCATCATAGGCGGCGGCTGCCTCGACCGGATCGCCGGCATCGCGCAGATCGACGAAGTTGATGCCCTTGACGACGCGGCCGTCCTTGACGTCCAGGCAGGGAATGATGCGGGTTTTCAGCATTTACATGGACTTTCGGGCGGCGCAGACGGTCTTGATGTGCTCGATCGCGCAGGCGGTCGCTTTTCCCTTCGCGCCTAACCCCAGTTCGATGCCCGTCACCGCCATCGCCGCAACGGGCAGCGCGCCGCGACAGCCGCGAGATCGCGCCGGACCGTCTCCGGCGAGGGACCGCCTTTGCGGCGAAGCGATTGACGCGCAAGCTTCGCCTCATTGTGCACATCCATATCGAGATGGACGTAGAGCTGGTCGCAGCCATCGAGCGCGGAGATGGCGTCCTCGGCATTGTCGGCGAGGGCGATAGCCTCATCGTCGATGAATCCCTGCTCGCTCGGGTCGAGGTCGCGAGCGCCGTAAAGGCAGAGATTTCTCTGGCTCATCGCGTTCAGTCCGGCAATGGCGAAAGCCATCGCCTGCCACGCCTCGCCAAGGATGATCGTCGCCGCCATCCCGTCGAAGAGGCCGCTGAGGGTCGTCTCCGGCGTGTTGAGATCGCCATGCGCGTCCATCCAGAGCACGCCGGTGTTCTCGCCGCCAAGCCCCGCCACAGCGCCGAGCGCGGCGACCGAACAGCTTCCGCAAACGATGACCGCCAAGGCGCCGGCCTTGTGGCTCGCTTTGACAAGCCGGCCAATCTTCCCGCCGAGCTTAAACGCAGCCTTCAATTCGCCCGCACCTTCGCCTTCGGCCGCGACCACGTGCTCCTTCACGATCGTGGCCGTCGTCGATGAGCTGCTGCGTCAGCCCGGCGTCGCGCAGCGCGCCGGCCATTTTGTGCCAGCCGATGCCGTAAGACCGGTTCGGCCAAGTCGCATAGATGAGATCGATGGTCATGGCCCCGCCTTCCTAGCCGCCTCGATCAGCGCCAGCGCCGCTGTCGCATCGAGCCGCCCGTCATAAAGCGCCCGCCCGGCGATCGCGCCTTCGAGCATGGCATAGTCCGGTAGCAAGAGCCGCTTCACATCCTCAATGCCGGCGAGGCCCCCCGAGGCGATGACGGGGATCGAAACTTCGCGGGCGAGCGCGGCGGTCGCATTCAGATTGAGACCGGCGAGCAGCCCGTCCCGCGAAATGTCGGTATAGATGATGGCGGCGACGCCGGCATCCTCGAAACGCCGCGCTAGTTCCGCCGCGGTCAGCTCGCTGGTCTCGGCCCAGCCCTCGATCGCGACCAGCCCGTCGCGCGCATCGATCCCGACCGCGACGCGCTGCGGGAATTGCCGCGCCGCCGCACGCACGAGTTGCGGATCGCGCACCGCCGCTGTGCCCAAAATGACACGAGCGATGCCCTCATTCAGCCAGGTTTCGATCTGCGCCAGCGATCGGATACCGCCGCCGAGCTGCACCGGGATCGATAGCGTGCCGAGGATCCCCCGAACGGCCGCGACATTGACCGGCTCACCCTCGAAAGCGCCATTCAGATCAACGACATGCAGGTAGTCGAAGCCAATGCGCTCGAAGTCCCGCGCCTGCGCCGCCGGATCGTCGCCGAACACGGTCGCCTCGCTCATCAGGCCCTGGCGCAGGCGAACGCACTGGCCGTCCTTCAAATCAATGGCGGGAAACAGCCTCATCCGTTACAATCGTCAAAAATCAGACACAAGCGTCTGGGATACTTCTCTATCGTTTCGTTGCGCGTTTTTAGTGCGCTCCTTCCCGTACCAGCGTCTGGAGCCGAGTCTTCCGAAATCTTTGATCGGACGTGAGGATCCATGCGCCGCTACATCATCTCCTATGACCTCTACCGGCCTGGCAACAACTATTCGGACTTAACCGCCGAGATCAAGCGGCTGGGCGCGGATTGGGAGCACCCGATTGCGAATCTGTGGATCGTCGAGACCGGTCTGACGGCCGGTGAGATCCGGGCCGCGCTCAGCGACCACCTCGTCACCGGCGACAAGCTCTATATCCGCGAGGCGGGCGAAGACCTGGCGGCAATGGATATCGCGCCGGGCGCACCCTTCCGGATGAGCGCCATTTCGACCTATGAGCGCGCGCCGGTCAGGCTCCTCGCGAATGTGCTTTCGGGAGACGGCGCTTCACGGGCGGAGTCGCATTTGCTCACGGCTGCCATCGTAGAAAATTAGCAATCAGCTTGAGGCCGAGCTTCTGGCTCTTTTCCGGGTGGAACTGCGTACCGGCGATGTTGTCCCTGGCGATGATCGCCGTCACCGGACCGCCATAGTCGGCCTCGGCGACGACCTCTTTCGGGTCGGCGCCGGTCAAAGCGTAGGAATGCACGAAATAGGCGTGCCAGCCATCCGCGCCGGTCGGTATGCCGGCGAGAAGCGGGTGATCGGCGTTCGCATCGAGCGTATTCCAGCCCATATGCGGAATTTTGAGGCTCGGGTCCGCCGGCTCGATCATGCGGACCTCGCCTTTGACCCAGCCGAAACCCTCGGTGACGCGATATTCATGGCCGCGCTCGGAAAGCAGCTGCATGCCGACGCAGATGCCGAGAAACGGCTTGCCGCGCACCTTCACGCTCTCGGTGACGGCGTCGAACATCCCGTCGACGGCATTGAGCCCGGCCCAGCAATCGGCATAGGCGCCGACGCCGGGCAGCACGATCCGCTCAGCGCCCAGAACCGTGTCGGGATCGGAGGTGACGAGAATGCGGTGGCCCGTCCCGGCCTCGCGCGCCGCACGCTCGAAGGCCTTTGCCGCCGAATGCAGATTGCCGGAGCCGTAATCGATGATCGCGACATCCATGATTTGCAGCCTTCTGGTTCCGTTCGCATAAACGAACATTCACATACAGTCCGTCGCCCCGGCATTGAGCCGGGGGCCAATCGCTTAGCCTCCCGGCAGGAATTTGAGAAAAAGCCAATGGGTCCCGGCTCGGCCTTCCGGCCGTCCGGGACGACGAACGGGCAAATTCACACGCAAATTCAATAAAGCGAATTGTGCTTCAACCGCCATGCGCCGGGAACATGCCGATCACCGGGATGCCTTGCGCCTTGGCCGGATTGCCGGGCGCCGGCGCGCCGGTCACCGCCATCGTTGCCAGACGCTCTCTTTCCCGCTTGGCCTCGGGCAGCCACTCCATCAGGAATCGCCGCTCACATTCCTCCAGATTGCGGCCCGAGACGACGCCCTTGAGCACATAGTCCCGGCGCTCAAGCGAGGCGCGGAAAATGTCGCGCGCCTCAAATGCGAAAATCAGGTTGAGAAAGAAACCACCCCAGGCGATCAGATTATCACTCGCGCCAAGCAGCGACAAAGCCGCGACCATGCCGGCGCTCAAGGCCAGATAGAGGACCAGTCCGCGCCACAGCCCGTTGATCAGAAACCAGAGCGCCGGCGCAATCAGTGCCCAGAAGGCAAAGCCCTCCTTGATGAACACCAGATCGGTCGCGCGCTCTTCGATGTCCTCCGGCGCAACACGCTTCTCATAGACCGTGTAGGTCTGCATCGGTTGCCCTTTCCTCAAGGCTCACTCGCCGAGCTTGCCTTTGGTCGTAGGCAGCGCCCCGCGCTGCGCGGGATCGACGGCGATGGCTGCTCGCAGCGCCCTTGCCAGGCCCTTATAGCAAGTTTCGGCGATGTGATGCGAGTTCTCGCCGTAAAGATTTTCGACATGAAGCGTCAGCCCCGCATTCTGCGCAAAGGCTTGAAACCATTCGCGGAACAGCTCGCTATCCATGTCGCCGATCTTGGCCGCCGGAAAGGCGACCTTCCAGACCAGGAACGGCCTGCCGGAGACGTCGAGCGCAACGCGCGTCAAGGCCTCGTCCATCGGCAGGAAGACCGAGGCGTAGCGCGTAATGCCGCGCTTGTCGCCGAGCGCCTTCGCCACCGCCTGCCCGAGCACGATCCCGGAATCTTCGGCCGTGTGATGCCGATCGACATGCAGATCGCCCTTCGCCCGCAAGCGAATGTCGATCAGCGAATGGCGCGATAGCTGCTCCAGCATATGATCGAGAAAGCCGATACCGGTCTCAACGTCGTAGACGCCGCCGCCGTCGAGGTTCACCTCGGCGGTAATTTCGGTTTCCTTGGTCTTGCGGTCGATACTGGCCTTGCGCATCGGTCATGTCCGGGTGGATAAAGCCGCAGTATGCTGCCCTGAAACGGTTTAATTGGGGTTGCACCTTAGCAGCCAAAGCTTGATATCGGATACACGGTTTACGATATCCAGCGAAGCATTCTCAAGTCGGATGACTATGACCGAACACGCCTCCAGCTTCCCCCATTGGCATGGCACGACCATCCTCACCGTACGCAAGGGCGACAAGGTGGTGATCGCCGGCGACGGCCAGGTCACCCTGGGCCAGACCGTGATCAAGGGCAATGCCCGCAAAGTCCGAACGATCGGCAAGGGCAATGTCATTGCCGGCTTCGCTGGCGCAACCGCTGACGCCTTCACCCTCCTTGAACGTCTGGAAGCCAAGCTGGACCAATATCCCGAGCAATTGATGCGCGCCTGCGTGGATCTGGCGAAGGATTGGCGAACCGACCGTTTCTTGCGCCGCCTGGAGGCGATGATGGTCGTTGCCGACCGGGCGAACACGCTGGTCCTGACCGGCACGGGCGACGTTCTCGAGCCGGAAATGGACGTGATGGGCATCGGCTCCGGCGGCAATTACGCCCTCGCCGCGGCGCGGGCGCTCTACGACACCGAGCTGGACGCCGAAGCAATTGTGCGCAAGGCCATGGCGATCGCCGCCGATATCTGCGTCTACACCAATAGCAATCTGATTGTGGAAGCGCTTCCGTCGACCGCGAAGCACTGACGCATTTTACCTGTGGCTTTTCCCTATGACCAATTTTTCCCCGCGCGAAATCGTCTCAGAACTCGATCGCTACATTGTCGGCCAGAACGACGCCAAGCGCGCCGTTGCGATTGCGCTGCGCAACCGCTGGCGCCGGCAGCAGCTCGATGAAGAGATGCGCGAGGAGGTGCTGCCGAAAAACATTTTGATGATCGGCCCGACCGGCGTCGGCAAGACCGAGATTTCGCGCCGGCTTGCCAAGCTCGCCAATGCGCCGTTTCTCAAGGTCGAGGCGACCAAGTTCACCGAAGTCGGCTATGTCGGCCGCGATGTCGACCAGATCATCCGCGACCTGATGGAGATCGGCGTCAGCCTCGTGCGCGACAGCAGGCGCAAGGAGGTGCAGGCCAAGGCCCATCTTCAGGCCGAGGAACGCGTGGTGACCGCCCTGGTCGGCCCCAATGCCTCGCCTTCGACCCGCGAAGTGTTCCGCAAGAGGCTGCGCTCCGGCGAGTTTGACGACAAGGAGATCGAGGTCGACGTGGCGGACACCGGCGGCGGCTTCCCGAGCTTCGAGATTCCCGGGATGCCGGGCAGCCAGATCGGCATGATCAATCTCAATGAGATGCTGGGAAAGGCGCTCGGCCAGCGCACGAAAAAGCGCAAGACCAGCGTCCGCGACAGCTACGCCCTCCTCATCAACGAGGAGTCCGACAAGCTGCTCGACAACGATCAGATCGTTCAGGAGGCCATCGCCGTCGTCGAGAACAACGGCATCGTCTTCATCGATGAGATCGACAAGATCTGCGCCCGCTCCGAACGGCTCGGCGCCGATGTCAGCCGCGAGGGCGTGCAGCGCGATCTCCTGCCGCTGATCGAGGGCACCACCGTCGGCACGAAATACGGGCCGATCAAGACGGACCATATTCTGTTCATCGCCTCAGGCGCCTTTCATGTCGCCAAACCCGCCGATCTGCTGCCGGAGATGCAAGGCCGCCTCCCCATCAGGGTCGAGCTGAGCGCGCTCAGCCGCGAGGACTTCCGCCGCATCCTGCGCGAGCCGCAGGCCAGCCTGATCAAACAATATATCGCGCTGCTTGGCGACCGAGGGCGTCGCACTGCAATTCACCGAGGATGCCATCGACGCCATTGCCGACATCGCCGTGCAGGTCAATTCGAGCATCGAGAATATCGGCGCGCGGCGGCTTTCGACGGTGATGGAGCGGGTGCTCGACGAGATCAGCTTCGAGGCCTCCGACAAGAGCAACACCGCCGTCACCATCGACGCGGACTACGTCCGCAAGCATCTGGGCGACCTCGCCAACAATACCGATCTGAGCAAGTTTATTCTTTAATTTCAGAACCTGTAGCGCCGAGTGGCCGCGCCTTCGAGCGCAGGGGCCCAATGAGGTTGTCCGATCAAGAGCCGCTATCGCTGGTTCCGAACCATTTCTTGTACAAACTGTCATAGGTGCCGTTCTCGATCAGCTTGAGCAGGGCTTGATCGACCGGGTGGCGCAGCTGGCTCCGGAGCGGAAAGACGACGCCGTAGCTTTCGGATCGGAACTGAGCCCCGGCGACCTGCGCCCGCGGCTCGTTCTTCACATAGTAAAGAATGACGGGCGTGTCATAGATGGCGGCCCGCGCTTTGCCTTGCAGCACCGCCTGCGCGGCCTTTTCGAAATTGGCGTAATCCCTGACGTCGGCCTTTAACTCCTTGGCATATTTTGCCGAGGTGCTTCCCTCCACCACCGCAATGCGCTTGCCGCGCAGATCGTCCGGTCCGTTGATCTCGCCGCGCAGGCTCTGCATGGTCATGGAGGTGGTTGCGAATGCCGTGAAATAGGCGATAAGAACGATGCCGGCATAAATCCAGATGATGGCGGCGATCCGCGCGAAAATCCGGTGCGGCTGGTGCTGCGCAGCGCCGCCCATTGACTCCGCGCACCAGAAAATAGCGTCAAAAATGCCGGGAATGTAGCTTTCCGCAATCGGCAGGCCTTCATCGCGTCCGCGCGCCAGAAACCAGATCACATGCGCGGGGAGAACCAGCACCAACAGGAAGATGCCGACCGCCTTCAGCATCCCGCTCGACAGCATGACGCCGAACACATCCAAGCCCTGACCACCCGCGGGCACCATGATCGACAGGCCGGAGCGGAACATTGGCTGCGAGAACTCAAGCGTCTTCTCACGCTCCGAAGTGATCGAAATCGCGGCGATGCCCACCGGGTCACGGCCGTTTCGCACGGCGTCGAGCAGCAGCGGCAGCTTGTCATAGACGACGAAGCGGCTCTTGATGCCCAGCTCGACGGCGATGGCCTGCCAGAGATCGACGCTGAAGCCTTTGAGCTGGTCGCCATCGCTGCATCACGAAGGGCGAAAGCTCGCGCGTGGCGACGGTGATCTCCGCGCCGGGCGGCAATGGCAGCGCATCCGTCCGGACGGCGGGCGCGGCGGCGGTTTCGGCGTGGGCGCGCCGCGCCGGCCAAAGCCGAGAACACCAGGATCAGCGACAGGACGCCGCGCATGACACAAGCGACGGGCATGGTGCAGAAATTGAAGCGGACATTGATGAAAACCGCGCAAGCCAAGGACGTATCATTTCAAGATTGGCCATCCTCGCAGAGATCGGCGAATATGATCGGGCGGCCCGCTCATCACGTTGGCCCTGTTTCGTCAACCTAATCACATAGACGTTCATGAATTTGTTCTCTCTCCTGCAGCAATCCGAGCTCTCTGGCAAGCCCGTTCGCGCCGGTCTCATCGGCGCCGGCAAATTCGGCTCGATGTTTCTGGCCCAGGCGGCCTTTACCGGAGGTCTCCGGGTCAGCGCCATTGCGGATCTGGACCCCGGCCGGGCAAGGACCGCCTGCCGCGTCGTCGGCTGGGACGACAACCGGATCGCGGCGACCGCCTTTGTCGAGGATGGCTCGGAGCTGGCCAAGCGCGGCGATGTCGACGTCGTCATCGAGGCGACCGGCAACCCTGCGGCCGGCATCAAGCACGCCCGCGCGGCCATGGCTGCCGGCAAGCATATCGTCATGGTCAACGTTGAGGCCGATGTGCTCGCCGGGCCGCTGCTGGCCGCCGAGGCGAAGGCGGCCGGCGTTGTCTACAGCCTCGCCTATGGCGACCAGCCGGCGCTCGTCGCCGAAATGGTCGACTGGGCGCGCGCCTGCGGATTCCGCGTCGTCGCGGCCGGCAAGGGCACGAAATATCTGCCCGCCTATCACCATGTCACGCCCGCCGGGGTTTGGGGCCATTACGGCCTAACGCCGGAGGAGGCGAAGGCGGCCGGCATGAACCCGCAAATGTTCAACTCCTTCCTCGACGGCACCAAATCGGCCATCGAAATGTCGGCGATCGCCAATGCCTGCGGGCTCGACGCGCCGGAAGACGGGCTGTTGTTTCCGCCTTGCGGGGTCGATGATCTGCCGCATGTGCTGCGGCCGCGCGAGGCCGGCGGCATGCTGGAGCGCTCCGGCATGGTGGAGGTGGTATCCTCGCTCGAACGCGACGGGCGGCCGGTGTTCCGCGATCTTCGCTGGGGCGTCTATGTGGTGCTCGAGGCCCCGAGCGATTACACCGCCGCCTGCTTCAGGCAATATGGGCTGAAGACCGACGAGACCGGGCGCTATGCCGCCATGTACAAGCCCTATCATCTGATCGGGCTGGAGCTGAACATCTCGGTGCTCTCAGCAGCGCTCAGGCGCGAGCCGACCGGCGCAGCCCGCGAGTTCCGGGCGGATGCGGTCGCGGTCGCCAAGCGCGCGCTGAAAGCGGGCGAGATGCTCGACGGCGAAGGCGGCTTTACGGTGTGGGGCAAGCTGCTTCCAGCAGCGAAGAGCCTCGCGGCCGGCGCGCTTCCGATCGGCCTCGCGCATGGCGTCAGGCTGAAGCGCGAGATCGGCGTCGATCAGCTCGTCACCTGGGCCGATGTCGAGATCGACGAAACCCTCGAAACCGTCCGCGCCCGCAAGGACCTGGAAGCCAAGTTCGGCTGACCAGCCGTGATTCCATCTCTGTGTCGCCCCGGCCGTCAGAGCCGGGGCCCATTAGCCTCACATCAAGGCATTGCTTTGCAGATCTGCGAGTAGGTCCCGGACAGCCGCTGCGCGGCTTCCGGGACGACGCTTCGGGGGCATTGGGTCCGAACGAAGGCGCTCGCTATTTCGGCTGCACCAGATCGAGCCACTCGTCTTCCGTGAGCACTTTGACGCCGAGCTCGGTGGCGTTTTTCAGCTTCGAGCCAGCCCCCGGCCCGGCGACCACATAATCGGTCTTCTTCGACACCGAGCCCGACACTTTCGCGCCGAGCCGCTCCGCCATCGCCTTGGCCTCCTGGCGGGTCAGCTTTTCCAGCGTGCCGGTGAAGACCACGGTCTTGCCGGCGACGGCTGAGCCGGAGGTGTCGGCGCGCTCGAAAGGCTGCACCTCGACCTGCGCGGTGAGCGCGTCGATCGCGGCGATGTTGTGCGGCTCGTCGAAAAAATCGACCAGCGCATCGGCGGCGACCTCGCCGATGCCGTCGATGCTGTCGAGGTCGCGATAGGCGTCTCCTTCTTTGTCATGCGCCGCGATCATCGCTTCGCGAAAACCCGCGAACGTGCCATAGCTGCGCGCCAGCAGCTTCGCCGTCACCTCGCCGACATGGCGGATGCCGAGCGCGTAGATGAAGCGGTCGAGGCCGATCTTGCGCCGGTCCTCGATGGCCTTGAACAGATTGCCCGCCGACTTTTCGCCCCAGCCGTCTTTCTCCGCGAGCGGGGGAAAATCGCGCCCGTCGCGCTCCTCGAGCCGGAAAATGTCGGCCGGCTGCTTGATGCGGCCCTCATTGTAAAACGCCTCGACCTGCTTGGCGCCGAGCCCTTCGATGTCGAAAGCATTACGCGAGACGAAATGCTTCAGCCGCTCGACGATCTGCGCCGCGCAGATCAGCCCGCCGGTGCAGCGGCGCACCGCGTCGAGCTTGCCGGTCTTCTCGTTCAGCTCGCGCACCGCATGGGAGTTGCAGACGGGGCAGCGTGTCGGGAAACACGATAGGGGACGGCGTCGGCGGGGCGCTTTTCCGGAATGAAGCCGAGAATCTGCGGAATGACATCGCCGGCGCGCTGCACGATCACCCAGTCGCCGACGCGGATGTCCTTGCGGGCGATCTCGTCCTCATTGTGCAAGCGTCGCGTTCTGCACCACGACGCCGCCGACCGTCACCGGCTCCAGCTTGGCGACCGGGGTCGAGCGCGCCGGTGCGGCCGACCTGGATCTCGATGCCCTCAAGCCTCGTCGTCGCCTTCTGCGCCGGAAATTTATGCGCCACCGCCCAGCGCGGCGAGCGCGAGACGAAGCCGAGCCGGTCCTGCAGCTCGAGGCTGTTCACCTTGTAGACGACGCCGTCGATGTCATAGTCGAGCGTGGCGCGCTCGGCCTCGGTCTCGTGGTAGACCGCCAGGAGCTCGTCGGCCGACCGGCACAGCTTCATCAGCGGATTGACCGGAAATCCCCAGCGCTGGCAAAGGCCTCGATGACGCCCAACTGCGTGTCGGCGGGGAGGCGTGCGACATCGCCCCAGGCATAGCCGAAGAATTTCAGCGGCCGGCTGGCGGTGATCGACGGGTCGAGCTGGCGCAGCGAGCCGGCCGCGGCGTTACGCGGATTGGCAAACACCTTGCCGCCGGTCTGCTGCTGGCGCTCATTCATCACCAGGAAGGCCGCGCGGCTCATGAAGATCTCGCCGCGCACCTCGAACACCTCGGGGAAATCCTTCGCCGTCACCCGGGCGGGATGCTCTTGATCGTCAGCACATTGGCGGTAACGTTCTCGCCCTCGGTGCCGTCGCCCCGCGTTGCCGCGCTGACCAGCCGGCCGTTCTCGTAGCGCAGCGAGATGCCGAGCCCATCGATCTTCGGCTCGGCCGTCACCTCCAGCGGATCGTCCGCTCCCAGCCCCAGGAAGCGGCGCACCCGGTCGAGAAAATCCCGCACCTCCTCTTCGTCAAACACATTGCCGAGCGACAGCATCGGCACCTTGTGGATGACCTTGGCGAATTTCTCTGCCGGCGCCGCGCCGACCCGCTGCGTCGGGCTCTCGACGGTGGCCAGCTCGGGATATTCGTCCTCGATCTCCAGGAGCCGTGCGCGCAGGGCGTCATAGGCGGCGTCCGAGATCGACGGCGCGTCCTCCTGATAATAGAGCCGGTCGTGCTTTTCGACCTCGGCCACAAGGCGCTGATGCTCCGCGACCGCCTCATCCGCGGTCAGCGCGGCGGCCGGTTTCGGAGCTTTCTCTTTGGTTCTAGCTGCCATCGACTCCTGTCTTCCGCTTCCATACAGATCTTCCCCCGATGCGCTATCCCCCTCACCCGGAATGCTGACGCATTCCGCCCTCTCCCCTCGGGAGAGGGCAAGTCAGCGTTCATGGTTATGCCGTGCCTTTGCATCTTGCTCAGTAAAGCCCTCTCCCTAGACGGGAGAGGGCGGCGCGAAGCGCCGGGTGAGGGTGGGGCTACAAACGTGATGTACCAATATGCAAGCCATTACACGTCGAATGGCACGCTGACTTCCGGCACCACGACATTGTGCCCCTCCATCTCCGCGAGGAATTTCGACGGATCGGGATCGATGATCGGGAAGGTGCCGTAGTGGATCGGAATGATGGTCTTGAATTTGAAGTAGCGCTTGCAGGCCATCGCCGCCTGTTTGGCGCCCATGGTGAAGCGGTCGCCGATGGGCACGCAGCCGACATCGGGCTGGAACACCTCCTGGATGATCGCCATGTCGCCAAAGATCTCGGTATCGCCCATGTGATAGACGGTCTTGCCCTCCGCGCGGACGATGACGCCGCAGGGATTGCCGAGATAGAGCGGCTTGCCGTCGATGATGATCGAGGAGGAATGAAAGGCCTTGGTATAGGTGACGTCAAAACCCTGATGGGTCATCGTGCCGCCCGGATTGCAAGGATCGACATTGGCGACGCCCTGGGCGTTCAGATACATCGCCAGCTCGAACACCGCGGTGACCGTGGCGCCGGTGCGCTTGGCGATTTCGACGGTGTCGCCGAGATGGTCGCTATGGCCATGCGTCAGGATGATATTGGTGCAGCCTTCGCTGGCGTTTTCGACGCCGCCCTGGAAACGCGGATTGCCGGTGAGAAACGGGTCGATCAGCAAAACCTTGCCGCCGGTCTCGATACGAAAGGCCGAATGGCCGAACCAGGTCATCTTCATGGCCGTCTCCTTGCGCGATTGTTTCGTCCTGCCTAACCGCGCAGTATAAGAGCCCATTAGCGTGTCACAAGACCGATTCGCCAGCCCCAAAGAGATCGCGGTGCCAAGCGCTCGCCCCGATAGTCACCCCGATTTCAGCCTCGAAGCCTTGGCCGGCGCCCTGCCGCGCCAGGCCGCGGTGATGGGGCTCGATGTCGGCACGAAAACCATCGGCGTGGCGATTTCCGACGTCACCCGCACGGTGGCGACGGCCGTGAAAACCATCCGCCGGCGGAAATTTGCGGCCGATGCCGCCGAATTGCTCGCCCTCGCCGAGGAGCGCGGCGCGGCCGGCTTCGTCATCGGCCTGCCCATCAATTTCAACGGCACGGAAGGCCCGCGCGCCCAATCCTGCCGGGCCTTTGCCCGCAATCTCGCGGCGCTGACCCCTGCCCCGATCGCGCTGTGGGACGAGCGCCTCTCCACCGCCGCCGCCGAGCGCGCGCTGATCGAAGCCGACACCAGCCGCAAGCGCCGCGCCGAGGTCATCGATGCGGTTGCCGCCGCCTATATCCTGCAAGGGGCGCTCGACCGGATGAAGAGCCTGCCGCCGCGCTGACGCGGCTCAGGCAACGACCCCGGCCGTCGCCGACGGTTGCCGGAAGCGCGGAAGATTTTGACAGCCCCACCGTCTGATCGGCTATTCTCACGCTTGAGGAAGCGCCGCAAAGCCACAGCAGCAGGGGAGCGACAATGAACAAACCTCCGCCCGAATCCGCGACCGATCATGCGGACGTCATCGCGCCGCCGCCCCTCATCTTCGGCGGCGCGCTGCTGGCGGCGCTGATAACCGACTGGCTGATCGACGGCCCGGGCGTCGGCCCGGACTATGTGCTGGAGTGGCTGCCCGGCCTCGCCCTCACGCTGGGCGGGCTGGCGCTGATGTTCATCGGGGTCGTGCAGTTGCGGCGCGCCGACACCAATATCGAGCCGTGGAAGCCCTCGACCACCCTTGTCACCACCGGCCTCTACCGCTTCTCGCGCAACCCGATCTATCTCGGCATGACGCTCGCCTATCTCGGCGTGACCCTGCTGGCGGACAGTCTCTTGGCGCTGGTGGTGCTGCCCCTGGTGCTGATCTTCGTCCGCTTCGGCGTGATCGAGCGCGAGGAACGCTATTTGGAAGGCAAGTTCGGCGAGGCGTACAGGGCGTATAAGGGGCGGGTGCGGCGGTGGATTTAGCCCGCTTTCTCGAAGAGCGATAGCCTGCCTAGTGTCCCGATTCCGAAGTTCGCCTCATTCTGCAGCTAGCTCCTTAGCGAACTTCAAAATCGCAAGGGACACTAGTGGTCCGATTCCGGCATTTGCATCTGCTTGCAGCACGCTCGAGAGCAAATGCCGGAATCAAAAGGACCACTAGCAACGTTATGTTTCTAGTGGAGCTTTTGAATTTGACATTTGAGCGCGAGCTCGCGACAGGCGGGACTTAAATGTCAAATTCGCTCCACGAGCAGCTTGTCATCGTGACGCGGCTGCAATGCCTGGATGCTGGAGGCAGCGATACGGCGAACGGTATGCTTCTCGTCACAATCACCCGATCGCGACCCTGCGATCGGCATGATGACACTCGATATATTTTATGAGATCGCTGAGAATTCGACCCGTTCTCGCCTTTTTCCTCTCATAGTGTCGATGTTAGGGCATCTTCGTGGCGCGATTGGGCTTGGCCGATCAGTATAAACCGGTTGGGCCCGCCGCGGTCATTTGGTACGGGGTGGGGCTATGAACAAATCGAACGCTGTTTTTGTAATAGGCGGCGTGATTGGCATCATTTTTGGAGTGTCGGTATCGGTATTGTCGTTCCCTCTCTTGTTGCGCGCTGTCGCCCCGGAGATTGCCGAAACTCCCGCGCAAACGGAGAAGCCGTCGTCCAGGGTTTCGGAGGCTGTGAATACGGACGGCTCCGATATTATCAAGGAACTGGAGGCCGATTTTCCGTCGCGGAAGGCGATCAGGGTTCAGTCGGCCTATACGCCCGAACCGGAGCGAAGCATCGCCACCTCCGAATTCGTGCATGCCGAAGCGCCGGCCCCCGTCGGACCCAAGATCGTCATCGAGGCCGATGCACGCCAGCAACCCCTGCCGGAGGAGCTTTCCGGGAGACTCCGCAAAGCGGGGCTCGCTGACATTTACCCCGCGAAGCCGTCTCCGCCAGCTTCCACCAACACCGCTCTCGCTCCAGCTCAGGTGGCGAGAGATCCGCTGACGGAGCAAGCGGCGGTCAATGTGCCGGAGCTTCCCGTGCGGCATCCGCTCCGTCAGGCCATTTATGTGCACCCGCCTTTGGTCCAGGAAGTGCAATTCGTCCCCGCTTCCGCGGCGCAGCAGCCGGCGGCGCCGTTCCTCGTCAGCCTCCGGCAAAATCGCAATTCTGCCGATGCGGCCGGCCCTGCTCCCGGATTGGCCAGCCCCGGCGCAGCTTCGTCGGCGGCGGTCAGCCAGAGCCCGGTGACATCGACCCAGGAGGGCTATGCGCCTGAGACAAAATGGACGCCCGAACTCGTGCGACAACAGAGCCGGGTTCTGGTAGTGATGCCGCTGCCCGAGCCATTGGTGACTGGCAGATGATGGTTGAGGCCGCGCCCTGCTTCCAAAGCAGGGCGTGATCGTTTCGCCTGGGCGTTTTGATCAGGGACGCTGGTGTTCGCCGGGGCGATGCAGGTCCGCCGCGCCGAGATCAATATTCAGACGCGGAAGCCCTCGCCCCCCCTCGTCACCACCGGCCTCTCTCGCTTCTCGCGCAACCCGATCTATCTCGGCATGACGCTCGCCTATCTCGGCCTGACGCTGCTGGCGGACAGTCTCTTGGCGCTGGTGGTGCTGCCCCTGGTGCTGATCTTCGTCCGCTTCGGCGTGATCGAGCGCGAGGAACGCTATTTGGACGGCAAGTTCGGGGCCGCGTATCGGGAGTATAGGCGGCGGGTGAGACGGTGGATCTCACCAATGGATGATGCTATTTAAAATCGTAACCCACATACTCCAAGCGACGTATTAAAAAAGATATAAAAGATAGATAATCTAGACAGGTATCCAAATTGTCATTAAGATTGTATTCATGCCCTTTAGGATTTCTTATCGCGGCCATAATGCCAGCGAATATAAACTTGTACCCATCCTGTTCATCTTTTTCGCTTTGTGTAGCACCAGAATTAAGCTTGATTTTTGGCGTCTGGCCACCGAATACAGACATCATAAGCTTCTGACCCGAGATGCAATTTTCACCAGCTAGACGCTGAACTTGCTTGTCCAAGTATTTGAGCGCTTCGAAAGCTGCCTCGGAATAGTGTCCATCATCAAACAAATGCCGTACCTTCGGCGGAAATTTCGGATGGATATTACGAATGTCGAAGACATGACTATTTTCGCTGCGGTCATCTGATGATCCCGCATACGCGGACGCCTTTTCGGACAATTCTCTCGAAAGCATCAAACTCAAGCATTCAGTAGGTTTTCTCTAATACTTTTGAATATGTTGTCATAATCTTCCTTGGTAGCATTTGCAGGCAAGTTCAATTCGAGCCTTACCGTTACAACCTACGGAGTGCTCACGACCAGTATCTACTGCTGGCACGGCCGCCGCGGCGCCTCGTTTTTCTGAAACACGCTCATGGGCACGGCCGGCCAGACGCTCGCGTCTACGAGGTCTTGTCGGTACCTTTTGAGCGGAAGCTAAATCATCAAAATCTCTTTTTCCAGAGAGGCTCGCCAAGGTTTCAAACGTTTTGGCTTGTCGAGAACCGACAACATCGCTCGACTGGTTTGATTTCCTGAAAAAGTTTACCAACTCGTCATTGGGCAGAAGTCCAGCTGTTATCACCATGTAACGCAAACAAATCATCATATGCAGAACGGACGATCTTTCCAAATTCTTCTGCAAATTCATCATCTTTGTGTGAAGTGAATATAGACTTCGCTTTGGCCGAGAAATCACCATTCTCATCAATAACCTTGATGAACTTTAGGATATTTATCAGATAGCTTTCATTATTTGACGCAAGCCCAAGTTTCTGGAGGACCGCACTATCCAATTTTGGTGGAATAGTCGAACGGAATTTGGAGATTGCCTGCCGCAGGGAACCGGCCCCTGATATATAAGGATGTTGGACAGCCATTTTGGTGACACCATCTCTAGCGCTTGGCTAACTTATACGTGCGCTGAAGTCCTAGGTCGAAAACTTTTAGTGAACATCCACAGTTAACCGCATCGCGAAGCCACCGAACATTTGCTGATTCGAGAAAGGGCAGAAACAAGAAATCTTTTTCCGAGGCGCCGGCCGCGCCGTTTGAGACCGCCTCCGCTAGGACGGGCCAGCCTTACGGCGCCATCACCAGTACGGGGCGGCCCAACCATGGCGAACCACCCGATGGTCTCGGGCGTGATGCCGATATTGACGCCGCACCGCCCGGCGCGTCCGGGGAAGCTTCTCTCCGAGGGCCGTCGAGACGGGACGAACTGCGCAGGCACGGCTTACATTTTCACCACCCAATTTCGGGCCGCCTATCGGAAGTCCAAAGCCGGCAGTCGAAGGTGGGTTTAATCAGCAACGCCGCATGATTTTATCTTGCTGCGGAAGATTGTTGGCTTGACGCGTTCACGCATCGCTTTTCAGAGTCCGAAGGCGGTGGTTAGGGAGTAACGCGTCATGGTTCCGCTGCCGATCGACAATGAACTCGATCACATGCTTTGCGCGCGAGCGTTCATCGAAAAATATGCGCTGGCGCGATTGGCGGATCGGTTTCCGAATCTCACCAATTTCCTCACGCTCGACCTGTCGGCCCGGTCGAAAATCGGCCATTGCCTACCCGATTTCGCGGTTATCTCCGTCACTCGCCCCCTCGATAGCTCGCCGAGACAGAGACTCTTCGGCTTCGAGCTCAAGGTTCCCGCCGGCATCACTGTCGACGCCGTCGCTCAGGCCCGGAAGCAGAAACCCTGCGTCGACGGCGTATTTCTTCTCCTGCTGTTGCCGGACGGATATCCGGCCGAGAGAAGCCTGCCGCAAATCCGGAGGGAAGCGAGGCGCGAGGGTATCGGCGTCATTCGCGTACGGGATTGGCAGTTCGGGCGCGACTACGAACAGCTCGAGTCCCCCTTATTATCGGCGCCTGCGGACGAAGACGGCCCCAGCATCATCAAGGGACAGCTTTCGAGCGCCGAGAAAGCCTTTCTCAAACGCTGGATGGATGCGTAATGGCGACCATCCTCTCCGTCGCCAACATGAAGGGCGGCGTCGGGAAGACCACGCTGTGCGTGTCGCTCGCCGAAGGGCTGTGCTACATGTCGAAGCACGTCCTGGTCGTCGATCTGGACCCGCAGACCAATTGCAGTCAGGTGCTCTGGGGGCTGCGCCCGGAAGATCCCTGGAAAGACGGCGAGAACATTTGCGAATTTCTGAAGCGCGCGCTCAGCAGCGGCAATGTCGATCCGTTTCCCTACATCAAACGTCACATCATCCTGAACGGCGGCCGGACCGGCTCTGCCAGCCTGTTTTGCGGCTCTCCTTTGCTGTTCTCCTTCGAGCGGCAGAAGCTTTCGGAATTCAAGAACGGCATCAGGCAACTGGAAGCGATCTACAAAAGGGCGATCGGCAGATTGTACGACCGGGAATTCGAGAATTTCGATTACATCATTTTCGACTGTCCGCCGGGCATCTCGCTGCTCGCGGAGGCGGCTTTGACGTCGTCGGATATGATCATCATCCCGACCGCGCCGAATTTCCTGAGCACGATGGGCATTCAGGCGTTTTCCGATTTTCTCGTCAAAGAGACGAAGGCCCAGCGATACGTCTTCATCAATCAGGTCCACAACACGGCCCGAAGCATGGCGAAGTTCCGCAGGGAAATCTGGGATGAAACCAAGCATCCGGAGCCGCGCTTCGGCGTGTTCCGGAATCACTATAATCAGCGCGTCGGCTTCCAACGCGCGCTGGAGCGCTACAACGGCGCGCCCTTCGAAGAGCGCTATGGCGACGTCAGCATCATGGTCAAGAACGTGGTCGAGGAACTGATCGAGATTTGCGATGGTAAGCCAGCCTTGCACTGAGACGTCAAGCTTGCGGCGGCGCTCGCGGAATTCGATCCCCAGTTCCTGGGAGCGCTGAACCGAAGCATCACAAGCTGGATTGCCAAGAAGGCCAAGGGAGCAAAAGCGCTCGAATGGATGGCCCCGTTCTGCCGCAAGGGCTATTCCGAGGCTTTGCGTGATTTGCTGCAGATGCTGCCCGCCGAGCAGATCAAGGCGCTGTCGGAGGCGCTCGACAAATTCAATCCGGCGCTGAACGGCTTTTCGCCCGAGCAGACGATCGATCACATCGTCGCGATGGCGTCCGGCGAGATCGAGCCCGTTGCCAAGCCCGTACTGCCGAAGCCGGCGAAAGAGCGTCGAAAAAGCCGAGCCAAGACGGCAGCGCCGGCGCTGAGCCTTCGGGAAATCGTCAGGATCGAGGACGAAGCGCGGCGCAAACAGGAGCTGGAAAATCTGTCTGCCAAAGAGCTGAAGTCGCAGATGCAGGAGCTCGGCATGGATGCGCCGGCCAAATTCAAGACGAAGCAGCGCATTCAGTTTGTGCTCGAAGAGCTGGCCGCCGGCTGGCCCAGGCCGCGCAGCGTGCTCGATACGTCACGCTACTAACGCCACCTTCCCATCCCCGGCAAAATCCCCCATATTCGGCCCATGCCCCGCAAACCCAGAAAAGCCCTCGCCGAGGCGCCGGCCGCGCCGTTTCAGACCGGCCCCGCCGCCGCCGGCCAGCCCTACGCCGCCATCACCAGCACGGCGCAGCTCCCGACCATGGCGAACCACCCGATCGTCTCGGGCGTGATGCCGATATTCACGCCGCACCGCCCGGCGCGGCCGGAGAAATCCGAGGGCGGCATCCGCTTCGAGCTCACCTCGGAGTTCGAGCCGAAGGGCGATCAGCCGACCGCCATCGACGAGCTGGTCGCGGGCGTCAACAGCCATGAGCGCGACCAGGTGCTGCTCGGCGTCACCGGCTCGGGCAAGACCTACACCATGGCGCATGTGATCGAGCGCACCCAGCGCCCGGCGCTGATCCTCGCGCCGAACAAGACGCTCGCCGCGCAGCTCTATGGCGAGTTCAAGAGCTTCTTCCCGAACAACGCGGTCGAATATTTCGTCTCCTATTACGATTACTACCAGCCGGAAGCCTACGTCCCGCGCACCGACACCTATATCGAGAAGGAATCCTCGATCAACGAGCAGATCGACCGGATGCGCCACGCCGCCACCCGCGCGCTGCTCGAACGCGACGACGTCATCATCGTCGCCTCGGTGTCCTGCATTTACGGTATCGGCTCGGTCGAGACCTACACCGCCATGACCTTCGAGCTGAAGCGCGGCGCGCATGTGCAGCAGCGCCAGCTGCTCGCCGATCTCGTCGCGCTGCAATACCGGCGCAACAACACCGATTTCGCGCGCGGCACTTTCCGGGTGCGCGGCGACACCATCGAGCTGTTCCCGGCTCACTTGGAGGACCGCGCCTGGCGCATCTCGCTGTTCGGCGACCAGATCGAGTCGATCACCGAATTCGACCCGCTGACCGGCTGAGAAGACCAACGAGTTCGACAGCGTCAAGGTGTTTGCCAATTCGCATTATGTGACGCCGAAGCCCACCCTGCATCAGGCGCTGAAGGGCATCGCGCATGAGCTGCAGGAGCGCCTCGCCGAGCTGAACGGCGCCGGCCGGCTGCTCGAAGCCCAGCGGCTCGAACAGCGCACCAATTTCGACCTGGAGATGATGGAGGCGACCGGCTCCTGCGCCGGCATCGAGAACTATTCGCGCTGGCTCACCGGCCGCAAGCCCGGCGAGCCGCCGCCGACCCTGTTCGAATATCTGCCCGACAACGCCCTCGTCTTCGTCGACGAAAGCCACGTCACCGTCGGCCAGCTCCACGCCATGTTCAACGGCGACCGCCGCCGCAAATGGACGCTGGCCGAATATGGCTTCCGCCTGCCCTCCTGCATGGACAACCGGCCGCTCAAATTCGAGGAGTGGAACGCCATGCGGCCGCAGACGGTCTATGTCTCGGCGACGCCCGGCGGCTGGGAATTGGAGCAGACCGGCGGCGTCTTCGCCGAGCAGGTGATCCGCCCGACCGGCCTCACCGATCCGCAGGTCGAGATCCGCCCGGCCAAGACCCAGGTCGACGACCTCATCGACGAATGCCGCAAGACCGCCGCGCAGGGCTATCGCGCCCTCGTCACCACGCTGACCAAGCGCATGGCCGAGGACCTCACCGAATATATGCACGAGCAGGGCCTGCGCGTGCGCTACATGCATTCCGACGTCGAGACGCTGGAGCGCATCGAGATCATCCGCGATCTGCGGCTTAGGCGCGTTCGACATCCTGATCGGCATCAACCTGTTGCGCGAGGGCCTCGACATCCCGGAATGCGCGCTGGTCGCCATTCTCGACGCCGACAAGGAGGGCTTTCTCCGCTCCGAGACCTCGCTGATCCAGACCATCGGCCGCGCCGCGCGCAATGTCGACGGCCGCGTGATGCTCTATGCCGACCACATGACCGGCTCGCTGGAGCGCGCCATCGCCGAGACCGACCGCCGCCGCGAAAAGCAGGTCGCCTACAACGAGGCCAACGGCATCACGCCGCAGTCGATCCGCAAGACTATCGGCGACATCATGGGCAGCGTCTATGAGCGCGACCACGTGATGGTCGATGCCGGGCCGGGCTTCAAGGAGGACGGCACGCCGCTCGTCGGCCACAATCTGCAGGCCGTCATCGCCGATATGGAAGCGCGGATGCGCGACGCCGCGGCCAATCTGGAGTTCGAGGAGGCCGCGCGGCTGCGCGACGAGATCAAGCGGCTGCGCGAGGTCGAGCTGGCCGTCGCCGACGATCCGCTCGCCCGGCAGGAATATGTGGACGAGCGCTCGGGCAAGGCCAATGGCCGCGCCGGGCGGAAGCCGGGCAACCCGATGGCCCGCCCGCACAAGCCGTCGCTCGATGAGATGGGGCCACATTCGGAGCGGGTGACGCCGAGGAAGAGAGTCGGCGGTAAGCGTCGGCACACTTAGGGAGTCTGTTTCTGTAAATCGGTAGGTAGCGTCGCGATTTGTGTTGGAATTTGATTTGGCGCGGTCTCGGGTCATTTGAACGTAGCGGATCAGGCGGCGAGGTCAATGGGCAGATCGGCCGGCTTTACGGCGAGGGTCTTCCAGCCATCGACTTTCCGCATGCTGATCTGTCCGGAGGCGACCAGCGCCCAGAACATCATGGCCGCGATTTCCGCCGATGGCAGAACGGTTTGCGTTTTGATCCGGCGCTTGAATTCCTCGTGCAGCCGTTCGATCGCGTTGGTCGTGCGCGCGCTTTTCCATTGGTCGGCCGGCAATTTGGTGAAGGTGAACAACCGGTCGCCAGCCTCCTCCAAGCAGTCAGCGACAACCAGGCAGCGCAGCCGCCATTTGCGCAGGAAAGCCTTGCGCTTTTTCTCGATTTCCGCCGCTGATGTTGCATAGATCATGTCGTTGTAATCCGCCGTGACCTCCTCACGCAGCCGTTCCGGTGCATGGGCGAGCAGGTTGCGATGCTTATGTACGGTGCAGCGCTGGGTGGGCACATCGCTCCAGAGTTCGGCAAGCGCCCGCTCAAGCCCTGAACCGCCATCGACGATCAGGAATTCAGGCCTGCGCAGACCACGCTTGATGAGATCGTCGAGCACGACCCGCCAGGCCTGTGCTGTCTCGCCGCCCATATTCTTCACTGCCAACAGCACTTTCTGGCCGTCCTCGCGAACGCCGAGCACGACGAGAAGACAGATCGTCGTGGCCTTTCCCCGCCTTCGCGCTAGTTGATGCACAGATTTGGTGCGACGGAATAACTCAATCGGGGAAATAGTGATCCCGCCTATCCGATCGCTATGATTCACTTTCTGGCACTTTGATTCTCTTGAGGGGGTCGGGATGTTGCTGGAGCACTATTCGGTGGGTCGGTTCGGGGATCGTCGCCTGGATAAAGGGGGGCGGCTCTGCTCGAGGGCATGGTCATGCGCTCGAGCTCGTGCTTGCGGCGGGCGGCGACTGGCCATCGATCGGAGATCGTCCGCTATGGTCGATTTCTGGCCAACGAAAAGGTGACGGTGGAGGCCTTACTCACGGGCTGGGGCGAGCAAACCGCCGTTGTGGCAGCCGGCCGGCATGTGCTGGCAATCCAAGACACCAGCGAGATCCATTTTCGAACGACGGCTGAGCGCCGTCGCGGCTTGGGCGAGATCGGCAAAGGCATCGGCCGCGGCTTGCTGCTGCATGCGATGCTGGCGCTGGATGCGGATAACCCTGCCTGTCTGGGACTGGTTGCCGGCCAGATCTGGACACGCCAGGGCCGGGTTGCGGTGCCGCACGAGAAACGGCGGCCTGATGAGAAGGAAATCGTGGCGCTGGATCAGCACGGCCGAGCGGGCCAAGGAGGTCCTTAGCGCGGCGACAATGGTCACCGTTATTGATGACCGCGAGGGCGACATTTATGCCAAATGGGCGAGCGTCGCGGAGCAGAATTTTCATTTGCTGACGCGCTCCATGCATGACCGTGCGCTGGCCGGCGGCGCGAGCCTATATGACACAGCGGCAAGTCTGCCGATTGCCGATATCTCGATCCTTGAGCTTGTAGCCCGTGCTGGTCGACCGGCACGCCAGGCAAAGCTGGCATTACGCTTTGGACGAGTGACGCTGCAAAGGCCGAGAGGTCCGGGCATGCGGGACTTGCCCAAGACAGTTGCGCTAAGCTTGATCGAGGTGGTTGAACAAGATCCACCGGCCGATGTCGAGCCTTTGCATTGGTATCTGCTGACGACCCACGAGATCGGCGATGCCACTTCGGCTTGGCAGATTGTCGATTGGTACAAGAGACGCTGGACAATCGAGCAGCTCTTCCGGATTCTCAAAACTCAGGGGCTCCAGATCGAAGACAGCCGGGTCGAAACCGCCGACCGCTTGCTCAAACTCACAGCAATCGCCGCGAAGGCTGCGGTCATCACCTTGCAACTGATGCAAGCGCGGGACGGCCAAAGCGCCGAGCCGGCAAGCACCGCCTTCAATGAAGACGAAATCTGTCTCCTCGACGCACTCGGCCGTTCGTATCAGGGCCGGACGAAGCTGCAAAGCAACCCTCGCCCGCCGCGCAGCCTCGGCTGGGCCACCTGGATCATCGCCCGGCTCGGCGGTTGGGACGGATATCCGCGTACCAAGCCTGGCCCCATAACAATCCACCGCGGACTGACTTACTTCCTCGGCATCGCCCAGGCAAGGCTTCTCGAAGATGTGTAAATCAACTAGCGCCTTCGCGGGGACAAGCTTATCGAGGCGGACGCGCACGACGGTTCCATCCAGGATCAGCCGAACAATCGGCTCATCAGCCAGCGAGCGTGCGTTCCAGGCTTCCCAGTCAGTCTTCACCTTCCGCCAGACCCGGCTGACCGTATCCTTGCCCACCGCGCCGCCAAACAGGGCGGCAAGCGCGCGCCGGACCCGCCGCGTGTTGGTCCCGGCCAGATAAGCGCCGGCAATCAGCGCGTCGGCGGCTTTCGTTCGCCGCTGATAGGCAGGCGGCACCTTGCCACGCCATTCCGTGGTCTTGCCATTCGGCGCCTCTATCCGGGCGCGAGGGACGCGGATCTCGACTTCGCCAAAAGTCCCATCAACGACCGCGAGCGGTGACCATGGCGATGGCCACGGAGCGCGCCGTCACCGGCAGTTTCGCCATCCGGCGTCTTTGATCGCGAATCGGAGCAAGCCTTGGCGTGCCGGACATCGCGTGTCCGCGACAGCGCCTCATCGAGTTCCGCCTCGATCATCGCCTGGATGAACCCATGCACACGGTCGCGCACGGCGGTTTCGATCGGATCGAACCAGGTCTCAAAAAGCTGGGCGGTCGCCGTCGCCGCCGGCTGCTGCGCCGCGAGCTTCGTGATATTGCTTGGCATTGCGTGGTCTCCACCGGCGCTTCAAGGCCGGAATCGTTTTAGGTTGAACACCCGGAGACTACGCAGCCTTCAATTTCCCACCACACCCGCGACGCCACCATAGCCGGCGCACGGGCAGCACAATTGAATAGGGACATTCCGACCATGCTCGGCGACCCTATTTGTGCCGAGGTCATCCTCGATCGCCCCTCGCATAGGTGCGTACCGGGTTGACCTCATGGACCAAAGCGTCCGCAAGACCTGTTTGCGTGCCGCAAAGATGGATTATGCAGCGTTAGTCATTCGCCGAACGGGCCGCCCGCCAGGTAGCGCTATTTCAGCGGCTCGGGCTCAGAGCTGAGGCGATAGTTGAGGCCAATCTTGGCCGTGTGCAGCTGATTATCGTATTTGTAAATATCGCCGTCCGAGCTGCGCGACGTCGCCGATCCGAAATCCATATAGAGATATTCGGCCTTGAGGGTGAGACGGTCGCTGAGCGCATGCTCAATGCCGCCGCCGAGCACCCAGCCTGTTTCAGTGCCGCTCTTGCTGGCCTCGCTGCCCTGGTATTTTTGAAAGCTGCCGCCCTTCAGATCGAGATCGTAGCCCCTGTCCTCTATATGGGCGAGGGCGAGACCGCCCTTCGCATACACCAGGCTGCGATCGAAGGCGTAGCCAAGCCGTCCCGTTGCAGTGCCGTAAAATCCATATTCGACCGAGCCGTAATCGCGATCATTAAAGGGCCGGATGAGAACGTAGTCGTTGCTGACTCCAAGATAGCCGAGGTCGCCCTCGATGCCGAGCACGAGGTGATCCTGCTGCCAATTGGCGCCGAGTTGCATGCCGCCCAGCCACCCCTTGGGATCAAGCTCGAACGGAGTATTGCAATAATTGCCGGTGAGGGCCGGGCCGCAGGAGAAAGCTCCATAGGGTGGTATGCTTTTGTTCCCAGTGCCGCTATAGAGATCGTCCCGCCGTCCCGGATCGAGCTGTTGCCCCAGCCATATCCGCCATGCACGCCGATATAGGGGCCGGACCAGGAATATGGCGCCGCCGCGATTGGCGCATCTTTGAGGGGCCCAGAATAGGGATCGCCGAGATCCGCAGCCAGAAGCGGCGCAGGAAGAGCGGTCGCGACGACCAGAAAGGCGGCGGCGTGAAAGCGGCGCGGCATCGCCCGATCCTTACATCAGATTTCCCATCTTATCGGTAAGCGACGACGGCTTGCCGGTGAAACTAACCATGGGTTGCGAATCGTCGCGACGGGCCAGATTATAATCGATTCAATTCGATGAGGAAAATTGATCATTAAAATCAGAGGCTTATGTCGTCTGTGGCTGTTGCCGGCGGGCAACGATCTGAAAGATTCGGTTGCCTCATCGCTTCGGGCCGGCGCGAAATTGTGACTCTGGACGTATCAAGACGGCAGGTCGCGGCTGGTTGGTTCCGGTGGGTCAAATCGTGACAGACCTTTACAAGGACGAAATTATCGCGAACTCCCCTTTTAGCGGTCAGATCGCGAATACCGGGTCCGGCTGCGTTTATGGCGCGAGAGCGGGCTCAAAAGCGAAGACATCGCTGCGAAATTGGAGTTAATGCGTGCCGCCAGCAGCGAGGAGCGGTTATCTGTACAACGCGCATACCTGATCAAATGCGCGAACGATTTCCCGACGGAACCGTTCAGGTGCGAAGCGCTCCGCGTTTTCGCGGCAGGCCGCGGCGGTCATGGCACGGCTGTTCGCTTCAAAGTGAGCGACCGCTTCTTTAACCGCGTCGACGGTCTGGCGCTCGAATAAGACGCCCGTCGGCGCCGCATGCGTTCCGAGCGGGCGCACGATATCACTGGCGCCGCCGCGCCGGAAGGCAATGAGCGGCGTGCCGCTGGCTTGCGCTTCCGCCAGCGCGATGCCGAAATCCTCGCAGCCGGCAAAGACGAGCGCCCGCGCGTGCGAGACCTCGCGAATATAGTCCGCGCGGGGCAAGAAGCCGAGAAAGGAAATATTCGGGCCGGCCAGCTTACGCAGCTTGGAGGATTGCTGCCCATCGCCGACGACATGAAGACGCCGGCCCGGCATTTGGTTGAAGGCCTGGATGACAAGGTCTGTGCGCTTATACGGCGCCAGGAAGGACGCCGTGATGTAGTAGTCCTCCTTGTCTTCCACGACATCGAATTTGTCGATTTCAACCGGCGGGAAGACAACCTGCGCATCGCGTCCATAGATGCGGCGAATCCGCGAACGGACAAAGTTCGAATTTGCGACCATGAGATCGGGACCATGCGCCGTCCGGGTGTCCCATATACGAAGCTTGTGCAGCATATGGCGGAACAACAGGCCTCTTGGGCCGTAGCCGAGCCGGCCTTGAGCCAAATAGGAGAATTGTTCATCCCAGGCATACCGGACGGGACTGTGAACATAGCAGAGATGGGGCTGGTCGGGTCTGGTCAGGACACCGCGGGCGAAAGCGGCCGACGACGAGATCACGGCGTCATAGGCAGTGACATCGAACTGTTCGATCAGGAAAGGGCAGGCGAAGAATAAAGCGCGATAATATTTGCGCACGAAGGGGAGCCGGTTGGCAATGGAGGTATGGAATTTGACGCCGGGAAAATACTCTTCCTTGATCTCCTCAGGCAGGAAATCGAATAAGGTGAAAACGTCCGCCTGCGGATAGATGCGGCACATCTCTGCGACGACCCGCTCGCCTCCCCGAAACGAGGGGCACCAATCGTGAACAATCGCTATGCTCAAATCGCCGTGTGCGGTGGTGTCCTGATGCACAAATTGGCTAGTGCTGGTGCCGTTATCCTTGGCCATTTTAGATACGCATCGGCTATCGATTGTTGATAAGAAGGGTGCAACAGCGGCGACTGGGCACGCAATGGCCAAATCCATCCGCGTTATTAAGGCCATAGGACGCGGCCTGCAAGTTTGACGCGGGAGCAAGCTTAAAAAGCCTTTGTGCCCACATTGACAGGGCACCGCATTTTCGACAGCCTGCGCCCCTGCTCTAAGAACATTATGGTGCACAGCGGACTGCTGTTGAGGGATGCCGGTACAATGCCGCGATGTAAAATGATTATCTTCTCGCTGCTATGGCTCGCAATCATGCCTCAAGCCTTCGCCAAGGCTGATTTCATTTGGGGGGCAAACGGCCATCCGTTCACAGCCTATCAGGGCGTCAGCTTCGAGCAGCAGCTCGATTATCTCCGCAATCTCGGAATGACCTCCTACCGGGTCAATATATCGAGCATCGATAACGCAACGGCTTTGAGGACGCTTGTCGAGGTCGCCAAGCCGCGCGGCATTGAGATCCTCCCTGTTCTCACCCCCGGCCTCGACCTCAAGAAAGAAACGCCGGAAGACCTTTACAGGAAAGCTCGTGCCTTCGCCGTTTATCTGGTTTCGCGCTTCAAGGACGACATTCGCGTCTGGGAGCTCGGTAACGAGTTGGAAAACCACGCCATCATCCAGCCCTGCGAAATGCAGGACAATGGTGTGCAGTATAATTGTGCCTGGGGTCCCGCCGGCGGTGTCGGGCCACTGGAATATTTTGGTCCGCGCTGGGCTAAAGTGAGCGCAGTCCTTAAAGGTTTGTCCGACGGTACGATCTCGGTCGACCCGACGATCCGCAAGGCGATCGGCACCGCAGGTTGGGGCCATGTCGGCGCGTTTGAACGCATGCGGCAGGACGGGATCGCCTGGGACATTTCGGTCTGGCACTTCTATGGCAAAGATCCTGAATGGGGATTTAAACGCGTCGCTGCTTTCGGCAAACCCATCTGGGTGACGGAATTCAATAACCCGATGGGCAGCCAAAAAGGCGTGGTCCAGCAGGCCGCCGGCTTAAAGAAAATCATGACCCGCATTCGCGAGCTCCAGGATAAATACCGGGTCGAGGCCGCCCATGTTTACGAACTGTTGGACGAAACCTATTGGGCGCCGAACTTCGAAGCCTTCATGGGATTGGTCTATCTGGATAAGAACGATAAAGGCAAATGGGCCGCGTCCGGGCCTAAGCCTGGCTACTGTGCCGTGCGAACGCTGCTGCGCGGCGGCTATCGCTTGGCGGCGCAATCTGCTTCCGAGCCGGTGTTGCCTGGTCAAAACCAAGTTCAACCGAAGGGACCTGTTCCCCACCGCCAGTGCGATCTTTGCCTCTTTGATGATCGCGATGCCAGCCCGGCCAATAAGATCGGCTACAGCTATTGTCTCGTCTTTGGCCATCCGGCCGACGCGCAAGGGCTTGCAAGCCGAACGGAGGAGCTTAAGAAGGGAGACACGATCGACGCGATGCTCGGAAGCATGATGCAATCGGATGAGTTCAATCAGCGCCAAGGCGCCGCGGGACTGAATAATTCCGACTACATCACGCTAATCTACCGGCTTCTACTTGATCGCGATCCGGACGGCCAGGGGCGTCACGACTATCTCGTCGCCCTCGACAATGGCGATTTGAGCCGGCCAAATCTCGTCAAGACGCTGATCCGGTCCAGAGAGTTTCGCGATATGCATTCGGTTCTTTTTCGGTAGAGCCCATCGAAATCGAAGTTGACCTGCAGAGGCCATGGTCCCGGACACAGAGCGAGGGCGGCCGGCAGCATCAGTGACGACCTTGAGGCGCGGACTGACGCGTTCATCAGTCGTTATCACCGCCTGCGGTATCAAATGAACCTCAAAGCATCATTCCGAAAAGCTTGTCCCGCGAATTTTGGTTTTTTTTTTTTTTTTTTTTTTTTTTTTTTTTTTTTTTTTTTTTTTTTTTTTTTTTTTTTTTTTTTTTTTTTTTTTTAAAAAAAAAAAAAAAAAAAAAAAATTCGTGCATCGATCCAAACGAAAGCTTCAGCTGGAGTTTGCTAAAATCGATGCAGAAACAAAGAACGAGTGCACCGACACATGCACCAGGTGAATGTGTCAGTGCCCTAGGCAATCCCCGCATCGGGCCAACATCTGTTTCGGGCGCGGACAAATGAGCGCGTTCGAACGGTAAAGGATCCGTGAATGACGATTGCAATGAGCCGCTTGCAGGATGACGAATACGCTGCCTAAACTTATCAACGAAATGGGCCACGGCGTCCGTTAAGTCACCCTGCGGCCTTTCCCAATTTTTTGGCGACGGACCCCAAAATTTCGGGTAATCGATCGTTTTCGGACGGCACCTCAGAGTTTGAAATATGCTTAATCGTCAGACACGGCAGAAACCACAGGCCCGGGGGGAAATCGATCATTTCTTTTATGAACCGGACTACATAAGCTACGCCGACATTGCCGGTTTTGTTCGAAGGTATTTCTTCACGATCCTCGCGTGCATAAGCGCGGGTCTTCTGTCGGCGATCCTTTTCGTTTCGTCGGCAACACCGTTTTATACAGCACGCGCCGAGATTTTAATTGATCCTACGACAACCCAACTTCTGCAGGAGCAAAGAACTCAGCTGGTACTCGACGCTGCAAGCATTGAAAGTCAAATTGCATTTATAATGTCCGATACCATCGTCGGGGCGGTTGTCAAAGAGCTAAATCTGGAGACGGATGCTGAATTTCGAGGTAATTCCGTATCGTGGTTTGGTCGAGTATACTCCTCTCTGTTTGGCCGCTCGGACGAGCAAACAGCGCCGCAGCTTTCGAGCTCGGGAACAGAAGCAAATTGCCGTTGAAGCGCTTCGGTCATGTCTTGATGTGCGCCGCCTGGGCTTATCCTATGCCATTGATATTTACGTCACGACAGTGGCGCCGGAGAAATCGGCACGCATTGCAAATGCGGTTGCTGGTGCCTATGAGCGGGAGCAGGTGGCGGCCCGGACCAAAGCCGCACGTCAAAGCAGCGAATGGCTCGAATCGCGGCTCCAGCGGCTGCGCGGCAAGCTCGACGACGCGGCGCGCGCGCTTCAAAATGTGAAGGCGGGCCGTGATGTCGCCCCGGCGACGGGGCCCGCACCTACGGACGCTCCCGCGACGGTCGAAGCGCTTGACGCTACAGTCCAGGCGTATCGAACGATCTATGAAAGCTACTATCAGGCGCTTACAAATGCAGGCGAGCAGCAAACCTACCCGATCTCCAACGCCCGCGTGATCACGCCGGCAGAGACGCCTTTAGGCAAAAGCTACCCGCGCAGCAAACTGGTGATAGCCCTTGGCATGTTTGCCGGGCTACTCTCCGGCGTCGGCTTAGCGTTCCTCCGGCTGAATATGGACTTCAGCGTGCGGACGCCGAAGCAGGTCAAGAACTACATCGGACTTGAATGTCTGGCGCGGATTCCAAAGATTTCGCAGCCAATGTCGTTCTCACCGAAATCTCTCTTCTTCTCCTTGCGTAAACCTGATGCCGACAGGCAGGCATTGTTTCATTACGTCACCGAAGCCCCGTTCTCACAGTTTGCGGGCGCGGTAACGGCGCTGAAAACCAGCATCGTGAAGGCTGGCAGACAAGACGGTATCCGTTCAATTGGCATCACATCCGCTCTGCCGGAAGAAGGCAAGAGCACGCTTGCCGTCAATCTGGCCACCGCATTCGCGCTTTCCTCTTACAAGACCCTGATCATCGACGCCGACATCCATAATCCGGTGATCAGCCAAAACCTCGCATCGGGCGCAACTGAGGGACTTTTCGAAGTCTTGAAGGGTGAAGCTGAACCAAAAGACTGTATTATTGCCAGCAAGGGCGCAATGCCGGACATCCTGCCGATGGTCGGGGACAAGCGCATCTCCGGTGCCTATAGCTGGCTCAGTTCCGAGAGCATGCTGTTGCTCCTGAAATATCTTAAGGAGAAATACCATTTCATCGTTGTCGATCTGCCGCCGCTTGCGCCGGTACCTGAGGGGCTAACGATCAGCAGTCTTCTGGACTCGGTTCTTTTGGCGGTTGAATGGGGCAAGACGCCAAGAGACGTTCTTGCGGATGTCACCTACGGCTTAAATCTGGCGGACGCCAATATATTGGGCATTGTGCTGACGAAAGTCGATGAGTTCGCCGTGCAGCTTCGGCTCAAGAAAGCTTGGAAATACTACTAGGGTTTGCAGGTGCCATAGGCCCGCAGAGCGTCGATCGCCTGCGTTCGCGGCCGGCCCTGCAGATCGCTCAGCAGGATCAGGGCATTGCGGATCGGTGCAGCACAATGCTATCCGCCTCGGCCATGAGCCGCAGATAGATTTCCGCGAACTCCACTCCAACGATATCGAGCGGCCCGAGAGCGGCCGCGCTCGATCATGGTCTGGCGCAAGCTAGAATCTCGGTACAAATGGCAGATAGCGGCGATCCAGGGGGCCGGATCGTCCGGTCCGGCATAGAGCGCGGCCTCGCCGCACACTTCGGGCAGACAAGGCGCGTCAGCGGCGATGACCGGACAACCGCAGGTCATGGCTTCGACTGCGGGCAGGCCGAACCCCTCAATTCGTGATGGAAACAGGAAGCATAGGGCCGAGCCGAAGGCTTTGGCGAGATCGTCGTCGCTGATGCGGCCGAGCAGTCGAAGATTTGCGGGCTTCTCGCCGCCATAAGAGCGGAGGACGTCGGCACTGATATTGCCGGCCATATAGACATCGAGCCCAAGCGCGTCGAGCGTAGGTGCAATGCGCCAGACAAGCTCCATATTCTTGTAGCTCTGGTTCTGACCGAGGCAAAGAACGAACGGCCTTTCGCCGATCTCCAGCCCAGACTTTGCCGCATCCCAGCCTGTGGCGTGGTCGGCGCCATTATAGGTGATGGTGATCTTTTCCGCCGGCGCGATGCCGTGCTGGATGAGGTGATCGCGTGACAGACTGGAGACCGTCGTGATGTGCCGGGCGCGGCGTCCAACGAGGGGCAGGATGAGCTTGTGCGCAAGCCTGAAATCCGCGGCCATAACTTTCCGGGTGGATCCAGGTGTGCAGGTCGTGGATGCAGGCGATATGGCGCCGCTTAAGGACCGGCGCGAGATTGCAGAAACTCACAAGACCGCCCCTTACGTGCCGCGGCAATTGCAGCTGCACCCAGAATTGCGGAAGCCGCGGCTTTCTGAACTCGGGAACGACGCGGACGGCGATATTCTTCAGCGGCAGGGTATCCGGTTCGCGCGGCGCCACCAGATCCAGAGCAAGTCCCTCCGCAAGCGGATGTCCCTCCCCGATGAGGTGATCGAGCGCCAGCGTAACTTCTCTGGCATAGCGAGGCACACCGGTCGGCTTCAGCGCAACAAAATCGCCATTGATCGTCCAAACGCGAGGCGCGCTCTTCATCTCATTTGCTCTTGGCGGACACTATGGGGAAGCCAAAAGTTCCAACCGTTGGGCAAGGTAATGCTCCGCCGAACCATTCCGGCAAACTCGGCAATACCAAACCCGTCGGATATGCATTCCGATCGGGAGGTTTCACTCACGAAAACCATGCCCGGCTCGGTCGCCCGAATGATGCGATACGCGTCTTTGCAAAACGCCGTTGTCTTCGGATCAAAAAAGCGCGGTGTGGGTGATTGGTCCGACGTCATAGCAGAGAACGATGTCACGAGTTCCGCCGATCCTCGCCAATTGACGCGTGGAAGGACAGCAAATCTCGTCAGCCGGCTGATTTCGAACAGCATGGCCCGGCCGATGAGCGTCCGCAGAAATCCGGTCGGCTGTCGGTCCGGCACGAGCCGCCGATAGCGCCTGCCGGCAAAGACCTGCGAAAACCGCTCAATCATATCGCGGCAAACATAATACGCGCCCGTGCGGTCAATGAGCGCAAACAGAAGGCGGCAATATACCGGTTGTTCATTGTACGGCCAAATGACTGAAATCGTTGCATTATGCCTGGAACATTACTATAGAGGCCCGGCTAAAAAAAGCACACATTGGACGTAATGAAACGCTGGTTAAGAGCCTTGCATGGCGACGATTTGGAGCATCAATGGACGTTTCGTCACTCAGCCATTTTCCGGTGTTCAGCGCTACGCTCATGAAATCGTTCGGGAACTGGATGAATTGGTCAGCGAAGGCCATCCGCTGGCTGACAATCTTATCCTTGAGCTCCTCGTTCCGCCGCATGCGCAGAATCTGCCGCAGTTGAAATCGATCCAGATCCGCTGCTGCGGGCGCGGAGGCGGGCACGGCTGGGAGCAGACGATGTTGCCGTCTGCCGTGCGCGGCGGTCTGCTGAGCTTGTGCAACACCGGCCCTGTCGTGCTGTCCGAGCAGATCATATGTCTTCACGACGTGAATACGCGGGTCTATCCGGAGAGCTATTCATTTGCATTTCGCGCGTTCTATCGGATCTTGCTGCCGGTGCTCGGGCGCAGAGCCAAGCTCGTGACGACCGTGTCACACTATTCTGCCGATGAGCTCGCTCGTTATGGTATTACGGCAAAGAAACAGGCTCTTGTCATTCCCGATGGTCATGAGCACGCCAAGCGTTGGCAGCCCGAGCATTCGGTGAAGACCCGCGCGGTCGCAGGACGCAACACCGTGCTGGCGATCGGCAGCCCGGCACCGCACAAGAATATCGGACTATTGCTTGGCCTGGCCGACGAGTTCCGCAAGGCGGGGCTGCGTCTGGCAATTGCTGGCTTAAGCGATAGCCGCGTTTTCCAGACTCTTTCCCACGACAGCTGCGCCACGAATGTCGCCTGGCTTGGCAAACTTTCCGACAATGAAATTGCCGCGATGCTTAATGACAGCCTGTGTCTGGCGTTTCCGTCGTTCGTTGAGGGCTTTGGCTTGCCCGCGGTTGAGGCCATGGCCTGGGGCTGCCCCGTTGTCGCTTCGGATCGGGCGAGCCTGCCGGAGATTTGCGGTGACGCCGCGCTGTATGCGTCGCCGACCGATCCAGTCGCATGGCGCGATCAGATTATACGCCTTGCGCGAGACCCCGCACTGGCCGCGGTGCTTGTGGAAAAGGGCAGGACGCAAGTCAAAAGATTTAGTTGGCGAAGATCTGCCGAGCTTTATCTGCAGGCAATGCAGAATGCAGCTTAGCCGGACCCTCAAAGTTCGCGTGTCAGAACCGCGGCGTGATGTCGACATTCCATCCGTTTTCTGATCCGCCACCCGTCGAGCGGTCACCACTGTCCTGAAATCTGCGGTAACAGCATAAGCCCTGCCCACAGCACCAACTGTGCCGTTTGCGCAACAGCGGCCAAAAAGTCAACTGACGGTTGCGAAAAATTACTCGAAATCATCCTGAGATTGCGATTGACCTGTTTAGCGCGCTGGATTATTTCCAATGAGCGGACGCGAGCATTTAAGCTGGAATTGCGTTCTAGCCTAAAATTTACGAGACGTTATGCTAGAATCTACAAATTGAATATGAGATACCTTAGGTCTAAATCTAATTATAATACCTTATAGTGTGACTATGTTTTGCTAAAATGCCGACACAAACGCTCCGATGCCAAAAACAATATTTTTTCATGATTTTGATGATCATTTCTAATTACGCAAAAAAATCAAACAACGACAATAACAATAAAGAAAATGAAATGCCTAAAACTCTCTATCAGAGTCTTTCGCCTTTCGTCAGGCGAAGAAGTGGGAGCCATAGCGAAGAGATTCTGTCTGTCTTCTTCGGTACGGCTTCCGAGCGGGCCCATGAAGCCTGTGAAACTGTCTTGTATTTAGTGAAATTATAGAAAAATGGAGACAATAATGAAAAGGTCTTTGTTCACTGTAGTGGCGATCCTCGTCGGCATGTCCGCGCCCGTTCTCGCCGATGACAACAAGTCCGAAATTCATCAGATCGGTACAAATAGCACGACCACCGTGCAGCAGGGCGGCAGCGGAACGACCAACAACTCCTTCGTGAATCAGGTCGGTGGCGACTCCAACACAGCCGATATTACGGAGAAGGGTACATCGAATCACAACCACTCGGATGTCTTTCAATTCGGCGGCGGCGAGACGACGACCGTAACGCAGAAGGGCGACAGCAACTCCAACGAACTCAGTTCTGACTCAAGCCGGCTTTAATAATAGTGCCGATATCGAGCAGGGCGGCGACGGCAATGAAAATCACTCGCTCATTCATATCGAGGCAGGCACCGACAATGTAATAGGTGTTGACCAACATGGTTCGGACAATGCGAATAACTCGTTCATCAGCACGTTCTCCCATGACAGTTCCGTGACGGTCGCGCAGTACGGCTCGGACAACGTCAACCAGTCCTCAGTTGCTACGGGGCTGCTCGGCGGCAATACGGCCTCAGTGATTCAGCACTAAAGCCAACTCAACATGCGATGACGGCTAGCCGGCAGGCTAGCCGTTTCCCGGCAAGTCACGCCAAGACGAGCAGAACACGCGAATTTTCCAGGACCGCCATCAAGCCTTATTAATCTATGTTAGCGCTATGCGCGACGGCGGGGACTCGGTCTCGCCAACCTCTACCAATATGCGCTGGATAATTTGGCCGATGCACAACGCTGCCGGGGCGGCGTGGGGCGAAAGGGAGAGCAGGCTCGATCACGCCGATACCGGCGGTCGATGCTGTTCATCATCCCAGCATTTGGCTTCCCCGGAGCGCGCCTGAGGATCAATGCGGCCTGCATCCCTCCTACATTGCGTTGCAGAGTCTACCGGACCCACGACAACTGCGGCCCGTAGCGCAGGGGGTCGCCGAAGGGAAGGCGATACCCAGCCTCGACGCCGGTCTCGGGAATCCGTATGCAAACCGCCGCTGCGCCAACATCCGTTTGACGCCCGTATGCAAATTCCTGCGCTATCCCGCGAGGCCTTCATCATCTGTGATCGGAGGAACCGGATTCCTACTAAACACCGAGATGCCGGTGCAGCACTTCGGGCTGATCGCGGATCGCCTGCGCGCTGAGCGCCTCAAGGATGTGGCCGTTATTGATGATATAGACGCGATCGGAAAGGCTCATCGCGGCCGAAAGGTTCTGCTCGACCAGGACGATGGTCTGGCCGGCCGCCGCCAGTTCGCGGCAGGCCGTCATCAGGTCGCGCACGATCACCGGCGCCAGCCCTTCGAACGGCTCGTCAAGCAGGATGATCTTGGGATCGCGCACTAGAGCGCGCGCAATTGCCAGCATCTGCTGCTCGCCGCCGGACAGGTCGGTGCCGCGGCTGCCGCGCCGCTCCTGCAACCGTGGAAACATCGCGTAAATGCGCTCGAGCGGCCAGCGGCTCTCCGCCGTCAGCCCGGCCAGGATGATGTTCTCCTCGACATTGAGGCTGCCGAAGATGCGCCGCTCCTCCGGCACGAGCTGCATGCCGGCCTGAGCGATCCGGTGCGCCGGCCAGCCGGCCACGTCCTTGCCGTCGAGGATCACCGAGCCGGAGCGTGGCGTTACCAGCCCCATCAGGCTCTTCAGCGTGGTGCTCTTGCCGGCGCCGTTGCGCCCTAACAGCGCCACCACCTCGTGCGCCTCCACCCGCAAGTGAACATCGAAAAGGATGTGCAAGTCGCCGTAATAGCTGTTCAGTCCGTTGACCTCGAGCAGGCTCATGCTGCATGCACTCCGCCGAGATAGGCTTCCTGGACCGCCGTGTTGGCCTTGATCTGCTCGGGCGTTCCCTCCACCAGCACCGAGCCTTCGCGCAGCACCGTGATCTTTTCGGCCAGCTCGAAGATCGCGTCCATATCGTGGTCGATGACGATCATCGTGCGTCCGCGTGCGATCGATTTCAACAGCTTCACCGTCTCCGCCCGCTCGCGCGGGCTCATGCCGGCAAGCGGCTCGTCGAGCAGCAAGAGTGTGGGCGATGTGGCAAGCGCGAGCCCGATCTCCAGCCGGCGTTTCTCGCCATAGGCGAGCTCGGAAACCGGATAATCCGCGCGCTCGGTCAGGTGCACGAGCTTCAGCGTTTCATCGACGCGTTTCTGAAGGCCCTCGACGCCGGCGATGGTCCTGAACATGTCGAGCCGGAACGCACCGCGCTTCTCCGCCAGCGCGGCGATGATGATGTTCTCGCGCACGGTCAGCCGCGTGAACAGCTGGTTCACCTGGTAGCTCTTGGTGAGCCCGAGCTGACAGACGTCGGTCACGTGGAAGCCGGTGATGTCCCGGCCCTCGAACAGAATGCGGCCGGCGGTCGGATGCACTTCGCAGGTCAGCATCTTGAAGAAGGTGGTCTTGCCCGCGCCGTTCGGACCGATGATGCCGCGCAACTCGCCGCGGTAGACGCTGAAATTGATGTCGCTGTTGGCAATCACGCCGCCATAGCGTTTGGTCACATCCTCGGCCACCAGGATCGGCTTGCCGTCATCGGCCACGGCCGGGCGGCGGGTCGGTTCGAAGCCTTGCGCCATCACACCGTTCTCTGCGCTCCAGGCCGCTTCCTCCGGCTCCTCCTCCCTTCTTCGGGCGCGCGTGCCGATGAGACCGAACAGATCGATGATGCCGCCGATAATGCCGCGGCGCAGGAAGCAGACCAAGAGCACGAAGACGATGCCGAGCACGAGCTTCCAGGTGCTTCCCAGATGCAGGGTGGTCTGGAAGAAATCGCTGAGATAGAGCCAGACGGACGCGCCGACGAGCGGTCCGAACAGCGTTCCGGCGCCACCGATCGCCGTTTGCATGACGAGCTGGCCCGAGGTGTCGAACATGAAGGCGTCCGGCGGCATGAAACCCTGCAGCATGCCTAGCAGCCCGCCGGCGAAACCGGCATAGGCGGCGGCGATCACGAAAGCCGTGAGCTTGTAGCTGTGGATGTTATGGCCGACGGCGGCGGCGCGCAGCGGGTTATCGCGGATGGCGCGAAGGATGGCGCCGACGGGCGAGCGTACGATGCGCAGGGCGATGACGATGCCGACGAAATACCAGAACGCCATGAAGGCGTACATCATCCAATCGCTATCGAAGCGCAGCGTGGTGAAGCCGAGCGGAAGGCGCGGCACGGGCACGCCGGGCAGGCCGTTCTCGCCCCCGGTATAATACGATAGCGGATTGAACTCGACGAAGAAGAAGATCTCCGCAATCGCGACGGTGATCATGGCGAAATAGATGCCGGTGCGCCTGAGTGCGATCAGCCCGATCAGAAACCCGACTGCGGCGGCGGCGGCCATGCCGATGAACAGCGCCGGAATGACGTAAGGGAAGCCCGCGCGCGTCAAGAGATAGGCCGCAACGAAACCGCCGGTGCCGTAGAACGCCGACTGGCCGAACGACAAGAGGCCGGTGATGCCGAACAGGATGTCGAAACCGATGCCGAACAGGCCCCAGACCAGGATGCGGTTAATCGTGGTCGGCGGGAAATCGAGATAGGGCTGCACGAAGGGAACCGCGATCAGGAAGATCGCCGTCAGCGCCTCGAGGAGAAAGTAGCGTTGCTTCAGCATGAGACGTTCGCGTTCATTCGCGGCCGGCCGTGCCGAGCAGGCCATATGGCCTAAGCGCGAGCACCAGCGTCATCGCCACGAAAAGCATGACATAGGAATAGCCGGGGTTGATCATGGAGGTAAGGCTGATGATCTCGCCGGCGATCAGACCCCCGAGGATCGCGCCGGTGAACGATCCGACGCCGCCTATCACCACGACGACGAAGGTCTGCACCAGGATCGCTTCGCCCATATCCGGCGTGAGCGACACCACCGGCGCGTTGACGATGCCGGCAAAGCCCGCCGCCATCGCGCCGATGCCGAACACGACCATGAAGATGCGGTAGACATTGATGCCGAGCGCGTCGACCATGCCCGAGTCCTCGATGCCCGCGCGTACGATCATGCCGAGCCGCGTGCGGTAGAGCACCAGCCAGAGCGCCAGGAGCGCCACGGCCACGATGCCGACCAGCACCAACCGGTAGGTCGGATAGAACATGAAGCCGAGCGAGGTGATGCCGCGGGCGAACTCCGGCGGCGGAACCACCTTGGACAGGCTGCCGAAGAAGAAGCGGACCAGCTCCACGAAGACGATGCCGAGGCCGAAGGTGACCAGGAGCTGATCCTCGTGCGGCCGCTGGTAGAAATAGCGGATGATCCCGCGCTCCATCACCACGCCGACCAGCATCACGAACAGCGAGCCGGCGATCACCGCGAGGACATAGGACCCGGTATAGTCGTAGGCCACATAGCCGGCATAGCCGCCGAGCATGAACATGGCGCCATGGGCGAGGTTGAGCACCCCGAGCGTGCCGTAGATAATGGTCAGGCCGGACGAGATCAGCGCGAGTAGCGCGCCGAGCACCAATCCGTTGAACGCCTGCGATACGAAATTGGCCCAAGTGATCACGTGGCGGTCTCGCGTTCCCTCTCTTGTCTCATAGCCGAAATCACCCCGGCCATCCATAGGGATGCCCGGCACGGGGACCGGGCATGATGGTGGCGAAGTCTTTGACCCCTCCCCCTTAGGCGGGGGGAGGGAACGGCTAGTGTGGTGAGGAAGTCCCCTACATTGTTTCGGCAAGCGCTTCTAGGGGACTTGCCGATCTAAACCACACGAGAATCTCATAGTTGCTGGTGTCCCTTGAATCCGAAGTTCCCTACCGAGCAATCCGATAAATGAGGCGAACTTCGGATTCGGGACACCAGGCTCAGGTATAGTCGCCGAGCTGGCAGCCGAACGCATCCGGCTTCTGCATCAGCGGCTCGCCCGGAACGACCTCGGTGACCTCCCAGTAATCCTCCTTGTTCTTCATGTCCTTCGGCGCCTTGCCTTTGACGATGACGACCGGACGGATGAGCTGATGGTCGGCGGCGCGGAAGTGGACGTCGCCCACCGTCGAGGGGAAGGTCTCGCCCTTCTCATACTGCTTGATCACGGCTGGCGGATAGAAGGTGCCGGCTTCCGAGACCATGCGCGCCCAGATGGCGAACTGCATATAGGCGTTGTTGGCGCCCCAGTCTGGCTTGTAGCTGTATTTCTTCTCGAACTCCGAGACGAACATCTTGGCGAGCGGGTACTTGTCTTCCAGCGTCCACCAGAAGTCGGTTGCGGCATAGACGCCTTCGGTCAGCTCCGGCCCGGTTTCCTTGGCGAGGAACGGGATCTGATAGGGGATCACCATCTGCATCTTCGGCGTGAGGCCGAACTGCCGCGCCTGCTGAATCGACAGCACGGCGTCACGGCCCCAGTTGACATTGATGATGACCTCGGCGCCGGAATTGGCGATGTTGGTGAGATACTGGCTGAAGTCCGACGTGCCGAGCGGCGACACCTGGTTGGTCACCATCGTCCAGCCGCCGTTCTTGGTGAGATACTCGTTCGCCGACTTGGTGACGGTGTGGCCGTAGGTGTAGTCCGGCGTCATAAACGCCGCCTTCTTGTTCTTACCGTAGGCCTTGACCAGCACCGGGCCGATCGCATTGGCGGCCGTCTCGCCATAGAAGCACTGGCGGAACGAATAGCGCGCGCAGTCCTTGCCGGTGGTGTCGTTCGAGCCTGAGATCGCCACGAGATAGAGGATCTTCTCGCGCTGGGCGAACTTGTTGAGCGCGACCGCCACCGCCGACGAGGTTGAACCGGTCATGGCGATGATCTTGTTGTCGTGGATGAAGGTCTGCTGCTCCTGCACCGCGTTGTTCGGCTTGGCGCCGCTATCGGCGACCACCAGATTGACCTTCTTGCCGAGAACGCCCTTGTCGACCTTGGGAGCGATCTTCTTGATCAGGTCATTGCCACTGTTGATGTGCTCGACGGCGAGTTGCATGCCCTTCAGCTCGTCCTCGCCCTGCACGGCGTAGGCGCCAGTGCGCGGCACGGCCGCGCCGATGGTAACGGTGTCGCCCTTAGAGCCTTCCGGCCAAGTGCCGATCGGAGCCTCGTCCGCGGCCCAGCCCTGACGGATGAAGAAGAACTGCGAGGAACCTGCAAGCGCCAGAGCAGCCGTTCCGGCGCTGGCTTTCAGGATGCTGCGACGAGACAGCGGCGTATCCTTGATGATTTTCAAGATTTCCTCCCTATTTTCGTGATGGTTTTGGACAGGCTCGCAATGCTGCTTAATGCAGCCATAACACATCGAGCCCGCCGATCCAATTGGCCATAGGGCTATTCGACTTTAGCATCATTTCCGGACTAGTCTCCGAGGTGACTGGAGCCTCGGTTGAACATTCCGACTGTCTATTGTCAGCATCGCTGAACAACCGTGGCTAATCTGCTTGGCCGGCCAAAGCAGGAGCGAGATTCGCCGCAGATATTATCGGATGCGTTAGTACGTCCTTGGCGGACGCCCGGCGCGAATTGACACCTTTGAAAGTTTGATGCCAAACCACGGGACTTGTCCACGGGATCGGGGCGGGCGGCGGGCCGAGGCTCGCCATGGCAAAGCTGTTTGCCGCCGAAGGCGCACAAATTGTGCTTCGTCGAAGACGGCTTTGCGGCGCGCTATAAGCTGCCGCGCGACGGCAAACGCCAGATCATCAATTTCATACTGCCGGGCGATGTTGTCGGGTTACCCGCGCGCGAGTGACGAGCGGGGCTCGCTTTGCACGATGGGCAGGCGCTCGCGATGTCGCTTGTGGCTCAATTTCGCCGACTTGGGCCTGATCTGCTCGCGACAGCCTGTAGTCCCACTGCCAATGCATTCCTCAGGGCACGGACTGATGCTCCGGGCCAACGGAAGCGTTGACGGCTGCATAGGCGACAAGGCAACAGCTTGGCCCCGGGCTTGCCGGGCCACGCCGTTGCCATTGCAGCAACCGCCTGAGATTGTGCCGGCCCGATCGGCGCTTCGCAGGGCCGAAAACGCTTCGTGGCGATGTGCCCGAAGGATCACTCTGAGCCGGCCCCAGCATGGAACAAAGCATGGGGATGCATGTTTGAGTTACGGGGGGCTTTAACTCGCGCGACTTTCTCTTTAAGATTTTGAATGAATTGAGGAAGGACGCTGCGCTTCGGAGGAACACCATGACCATTGATCGACGCAAATCCCATAATTCCACCCGCGCCGGAGTGAGCCGGCGGAAATTTATTCAAACCGGCCTCGGGGTCGCCGCGACCGGGCTTCTCCTCAAAGACAAAATCGCCTGGGCGGCAGCAGAGAGCCATCCGGCCCTTGGAACTTTTCCCGCCGGCGTTCAGGGAAGCAGCGCCTTCGTCGGCCTTGTCACCCCGCTCACCGGCCCCTATTCAAGCTCCGGCAAGGACATGCAGGCCGGCTTCGAGCTGGCGGTGAAGCACCTCAACGAGGGCAGCCAGATCACCGACCAGATCCCGACGCTGAAGTCCGGCAAGGGCGTTCTCGGCAAGAAGATCGAGACGGGCGTGGCCGACAGCGAAACCAAGCCCAATCCCGCCATCCAGGCGGCGACGCGCTTCATCCGCGATAACAAGGCCATCATGCTGACCGGCGGCGTGTCGAGCGCCGTCTCGATCGCGCTGGAAAAGCTCGGTCAGCGCGAACGCGTGATCTTCATGGTCGGCAATAGCGGCTCGAACGACACCACCGGCAAGGATTGCCAGCGCTACGGCTTCCGCTCCCAGCTCTCCGCCTATATGGCGGCAAAGGCGCTCGCGCCAGTGCTCGCCAAGGAAATCGGCAAGAACAAGAAGGTCGCCTATCTCACGCCGGACTACAGTTACGGCCATAGCGTCTTCGACTCGATGGTCGAGTTCACCGGGAAGGAAGGCTGGACGACCGCCACCAACCAAGTGGCGCCGCTCGGCACCACGGATTTCAGCTCATACCTGCTCAACATTGCCAATAGCGGCGCTGATGTCTTCGTCAACATTGCCTTCGGCGCCGACGCCGTCGCCTCGACCAAGCAGGCCGAGCAGTTCAACATTCTGCAAAAGATGAAATATGTCGTGCCGAACATTTCCCAGTTCCAGGCCCAGGAACTGGGCGCGAAGATGATGGGCGGCACCTACGGCACGCAGGCTTGGTGGTGGACGGAAGAAGACCACTTCCCGCTCGCCAAGTTTTTCATCCAGGACTTCGAAAAGGCCCACGGCTACAAGCCGCGCTGGGGCGCCAGCGAGGTCTATGTGCAGATGCTGGTCTGGGCGGATGCAGTGACGCGGGCCGGCAGTTTCTATCCGGTCGACGTGATCAAGGCGCTCGAATCCGGGCACAAGGTGGATTCGATCTACGGCCAGGTCTGGTATCGCGCCGGCGATCATCAGATGGTGCGGCCGGTGCCCGTGGTCGTCGGCAAGAAGCCCGACGAGATGAAGGGCAAGGAAGACTTCTATCAGATCGTCGAACTCGTCCCCGGCGAGCAAACCATGCAGCCTCTGACCGATACCGGCTGTCACATGCCGGATTACGGAATTTAAGCGAGAAATGCAATGATCGGCGGTCCGATCGCTCTATCGGACCGCCGCTTAACCGCATGCACAATCTGCGACATTAAATCAGGCCCACCGGGGAATTATCGCGCAAACGCAGGACCTGCGTTTGCGCTTATTTTGAGAACGCCGCCATGCCGTCGCTCGGCCAGTTCCTCTCGCAAGCATTCAACGGCCTTGCCTTCGGCAGCCTCTTAGCGCTGATCAGCAGCGGGCTCACCATTATTCTCGGCACGCTGGGCGTGTTGAATTTCGCCCATGGCGCGATGTTCATGGTGGGCGCCTATACGGCCTATGTGGTGCTCAGCTATTCGGGCTCTTATGCGGCGGCGCTTATCGGCGGCGCGCTGGCGCTCGTCGTGATCGGCGTCGTGACCGAGCGCATTCTGATCAGTCGCTATTATGACCGCCCGCCGCAGGACCAGATCCTGGTGACGTTCGGCCTCGGCATCATGATCGTCGAAGCTGTGCGCTATGGTTTCGGCGGCCTCAGTCAGCGCGTGCCGGTGCCGAGTTGGGGCCAGGGCGTCGTCAATTTCGATTATTTCTTCTATCCGCTCTACCGGGTCCAGGTGATCGGCATCGTGGCGGCAATTTTGCTGGGTTTCTATCTGCTGCTCTACCGAACGTCGATCGGGCTGATCGTGCGCGCGGGCATCGACGACCCGCTCATGGTCGGATTGCTCGGGGTGCGATTGCGCCGCGTCTTCCTCTTCGTCTTCGCCCTCGGCGCCATGGCCGCGGGCATCGCCGGGGTGATCTACGCGCCGCTCTCCACCATCATCCCGGACATGGGCGAGCCGTTCCTGGTGCAATGTTTCGTCGTCGTAGTCATCGGCGGACTCGGCTCCTTTCCCGGCGCGGTGGTCGGGGGGATCGTCGTCGGCGAGATGCTGAGCCTGACCACAATGTTCAATCCCGCCTACGCGCAGGCGGCGATCTACGCGGCCATGGTGGTGGTGCTGATCGTCCGGCCGCGCGGGCTGTTCGGCGCGCATGGGCGGGTGTGATGGCTCGCTCGTCCTCCTCCCTGATAAAGCGCTGGCTGCCGGAGCTTCTCGTGGCGGTCGGCCTCGTCCTGTTGCCGTTCGTGGCCGGCTCGGTCGATCTGTGGACGCGCGTGTTGATCTGGGGCCTGTTCGGCCTCGGCTTCTCGCTGCTTTTCGGCTATGCGGGGCTGCTCTCCTTCGGCCAGGCGGCCTTCTACGGCACGGGCGGGTTCGTCGCGGCTTATCTCTTGACCAGCAACACCATCGCCAATGTCTGGCTGGCGATGCTGATCGGCACGCTCGCGGCGGCGGCGTTCAGCGTCATCGTCGGCTATCTCGCCTTGCGCCGGGTCGGCATCTATTTCGCCATGATCACGCTGGCCTTCGGCGAGCTTTCCTATTTCCTGGAGAACTCGCCGCTGTCGGACTGGACCGGCGGCGAAAACGGCCTGCCGGGCATTCCCGCGCCGACCCTGCAGGTGGCGGGCCTGAATATCGAGTTCTCCGGCAGCTGGCCGAGCTACGAGCTGATCGCCGGCTTGTTTTTCCTCGGCTATGTGCTGGCGCGTTTTGTCGTGCTGTCGCCGGTCGGCAGCGTTCTCACCGCGATCCAGCAGAATCCTTTGCGCACCGCCGCGCTAGGCCACAGCGTCGCCGGCTACAAGCTCGCGGTGTTCGTGCTGGCCGCCGCCTATGCCGGCCTCGCCGGCGCACTGCTCGGGATTTTCCAGAGCTATATGCCGCCGTCGGCCTTCGACCTGGCGACCTCGGGCCAGCTCGTCATTCAGACCGTGATCGGCGGCGCCGAGCTTCTGCTTGGGCCAGCCATCGGCGCAGCAATCTGGCTGTCCCTGCGCGACGGGCTGCAACAGCTGCCCGTCGTCGGCGACCTGTGGAAGTTCGTCCTCGGATTTGCCTTCGTGCTGCTGGTCACGCTGCTGCGCAAGGGCGTGGGCGGAGAGCTGATGCATGGCTGGCGGCTGATCGAGCAGCGGCTTTGGCCAGTTAACGGCACGCCTTCGCCGCGTGCGCCGGCCGGCCTCAAGGGCGCCGCGATCGAATTGCAGCCGCTCGCCGCGCAAGCACAGACCGAAACGGGGGTGGCGCTCGAAACCCACGGCGTCAGCAAGTCTTATGGCGGCATTCATGCCGTCGACGGAGTGTCGTTCGCCGTTCCCTCCGGCGCGCTTTACGCCATCATCGGTCCCAACGGCGCCGGCAAGAGCACGTTTCTGCGGCTGCTCGCCGGCGAGGAGCATCCCGATAGCGGCAGCATTCGCGTCACCGGCCTCGATCTGACCGGCGCGGACATGACGGAGGCGGCCCAGCACGGCATCGCCAAAAGCTTCCAGATCAATCAGCTGTTCCTGCCTCTGACGGTCCGGGAGAACCTTCGCATCGGCGCGCTTGGTCGCTATCGCGGCCCCATCCGCTTCGACATCTTCCGCAGCGCCGACAGCTTGGAGCCGGTCGAGCACCTGGTCGTCGCGCTGCTCGACGAACTCGGCCTCGATGAACATGCCGATCTGCCGGTCGATACCCTCCCCTATGGCGAGAAGCGCCGGCTTGAGCTTGGGCTGGCGCTGGCATCGCGGCCGTCGGTCCTGCTGCTCGACGAGCCGCTTGCCGGGCTGAGCCCGAGTGAGCGGGAAGATATCAAGCAACTCATCAGGGATTTGCGCAAGGGCCGCACGATCGTACTGGTCGAACACGACATGGACGCCGTGTTCGAGTTGGCAGAGCATATCATGGTCCTGCATGAGGGTCGCCGCCTGGCGGAGGGAGTGCCCCAGACCATACAGAAGGATCCGTTGGTGCAGCATGCCTATCTAGGTGGAGTCGATCTCTGGTGAGCATGATCGAGCTGGACAAGATCAACAGCTATTATGGCGACTCGCATATCCTGTTCGATGTGTCGATGGAGGTGCGGGAGAAGGAGGTTGTTGCCCTGCTTGGGCGGAACGGCGCCGGCAAGAGCACGACGCTCAAGACGCTTGCCGGCGTGCTGCACCCGCGATCCGGCACAATCCGCCTCGCCGGCGAGCCGATCGATCATCTGCCGACCTACGAAATCGCGCGGCGCGGGCTTCAGCTTGTGCCGGACGAGCGGCGCATTTTCGGCAGCCTGACCGTGGCGGAGAATTTACGGCTCGCGGCGCTCACCGCGGCTGAACCCTGGCCGATCAAGCGCATCTTCGAAATGTTTCCCCGTCTCGAAGAACGGCGCGAATTGCGCGGCGGCAATCTCTCCGGCGGCGAGCAGCAGATGCTGGCGATCGCGCGGGCGCTGATCCGGAATCCGCGCGTCATTCTGCTCGATGAGCCATTCGAGGGCCTCGCCGCCATCATCGTCAGGGATCTCCTCCAACTCTGCCAGCAGCTCGTCGCGGAAGGCCCGACGGTCGATCATCGTCGAGCAGAACTTGCGCGCCGCCTCTGCGCCTGGCGACCCGGGTCTATGTGCTCAATAACGGTCATATCGTGTTCGAGGGCACGCCCGCCGACCTGAAGGCAAACCCCGAGATCGCCGCTCGGTACATTGGGATATAGAGAGATCCGGCGCTGCGTGCGATGCGAGCAATGCCGGAGCCTCAAAATAAGGCAAAGTCGCCGATCAGATCTTGGCGCGCAAGCCAAGGCGTCTGTTGTCCTTTGGTTTCCCGTGTCACGATCTCGCGCAGTCCCCGATAGAGTTCGCTCAATTCGATCGTCCCGTTACGGTCAAGGTCATAGGTTGAAGCGCCACGCTGAAGAATTTCCGACAGCGCATACGTGAACACGCCTCCGCTCCACTTCGAGTCCTCGAAGCTGACTTGACGTCCCTTGGATGCCGCCAGCACAAGCATTGGGGCGCGTGCGCCTGACAATAGTTCTTTCACCGCCTCATCGTTGGTGGCAAGCCCTTCCGAGCCGGATAGGCCGGAATGGCAAGCGTCGAGGATCACGATGACCCGAGCTTTTGAGCGCCCCAGAACATCGGCAAGCTTCGACCACGCTAAGCCAGTTCCGGCTACATTCGCTAATCGAAAACCTGAAGGTGTCAGGTAGTAATGCCCGTCGTTACCCTGCACACCATGGCCTGCGAAGGAGAACAGGATCGTATCCTGAGGCTCAGCAGCCTTTACGGAATGCTCAAGCGCCATCGTGATCGCCTGCGCCGTGGCGTCCTGGTCAAGCAGCATCGTCAAGCGCTGATCAGAATAATAGCGTCTCCTTAGTCGCTCTGAGCGCATCGGCAAGGCGACGTGCATCGGATTTTGCATATTTCAGGTTGTGTTTTGGATTAGGGTAGGTGTCCACGCCCACAAGGATGGCATGAAGCCGGTTCGTTTTGCCGCTTCCATGCGTCAGCCGCAACGCATGGGGAGCTGAGACAAAGCCTTTGACGTCGATCGCAAGAACGGTAAGCCATCGGGCATGTGGCGCGTGGGGAACGCTGACATCACCCTGGAATTCCGTCCCCGTTACGGGCAGATCCTTGACGAGCTGGCCGTCGTGATAAAGCCTCAAGCGGGCAAGCCCCACTGACGAGCGCGCGTGAACCTGCACGCGGTCTCCGGTCGTACCGCCGGCGCTCGGTTGACCTTCAGGCCTTATGTCGAGTGCCGGAGGCGGCGCAAGCTGGGGCGGCGGCGGACTATAGGCGGAATTATCGAGCCGCGCCTTGATGATATCCCGGCTGTCCAAGACCGCCGCGAACTGATTGAAGGAATAAAGGCCCGGCAGCCCAGGAAAGCGCAACAGCAGGAAATGCGCGCCCTCATATGACGACCAATAATAACCTTGCGGCGTATAGAGAACGATTTCGTTGTCGACATAGCGGCCCGAAAGGATGGTGTGCCCAGACGAAACGTCATGCAAGAAAACTTGACCGTCGCTGTTGACTTGGATGATGCGGCGTTCATCCGGCGAACAGGAGAACGTCTTCAAGCAGGTCGGCCTGGGGGACGTTTCGAATTAGAGACACGAATTTGCCTGCTTGGATGTCATACATCGCGATCGCTTTATCGACGATGGACGCAATCACGAGATAGCGCTCAAGATATAGCTGGGCTATCAACCGGGTTTGATGCGCAGTTGATCCGTAGGCGCCGCTCCAGAAATCGTCCTTCGTAAGATTAATGACCCGGCTTGCCCGCCGGTCTCCGTCCAGCAAAAAGAGCGCCCCATAGCCAAAGGCGCCACTACCTTCGAGCGTCAGGAGCTGCAGAAGCCAAATCGGTCGTCCTCCGGCTTCCATCGCCATAGCCCCTCGATGTGTTGGCCGATGTCGATTTTGCCTTGCGACAGGTCGCCACCGTGCAGGAAAGGAGCTATTATCGTCCGGAGATGCAAGATCGGGTTTGAGCGCCGGAACTTCAGCGACCAGCCGACGCACGATGCGCTCGCTGTCGTCGGTTGTCGTTCCATATCGCGCTTCGATGTCGGAAATTGAATATGAGACGACTTCACGTGCCGATGCGGGAGCTGTTGATATGCCAAAGCGACTAAGCTCGGCCAAAAGCTGGCCCGGCCGGTCAACGCGCAGATGCGGCGGCAATCTTGTCACGGATCAGAGCCTCTGCGGCGCGGATCGGCGGTGAGGAGGGCGCAACGCGCGAGGCGATCAGGCAGGCCTCCGATTTCAGGATCGTGCCGTCCCTCAGTGTCTTCAGGTGATTGGCGCGCAGCGTCGTCCCCGTCGTCGTAATGTCGACGATGATCTCGGCGGTCTGCGCGGCGGGCGTTCCTTCGCGTTGCGCCCAGGCTTTCGACGAGGCGATAGCTCACGAGGCCCTTCGCCGCGAAGAACCGGCGCGCAAGATTCATATATTTGGTGGCGACACGGAGCCGGCGGCCATGTTCACAGGTGAACAGCGCCGCCGCCTCTTCGAGGTCGGCGATCGTCGACACATCGATCCAGCATTCCGGCACGGCAACCACGACATCGGCGCGGCCGAAACCGAGGCGCGCAAGGAAATCGCAGCGCCGATCGGCATCGGCGATATGCTCGCGGATCAGGTCTTCGCCGGTGACGCCGAGATGGATGCGGCCGAGCTGCAAATGCCGGGCGATTTCAGCCGCGGACAGGAACGCAACCTCGATGTCGGGCAGACCGGGGATCGCGCCGCGATAGCCGCGCTCGTGTCCCGTCTTCGCGTAGGGGAGGCCGAGCCCGGCGAAATAGTCAGCGGCCTGCTCCATGAGCCGCCCCTTGGACGGAACGCCGAGGATGAGCTTGTCGCCGGTCATGACGCGCCGCCTTTGGCGGCGAGCAGCCGCTCGGTGTGAATGGCCGAACCGATCGCCGGCGCATCGCGCTCGGCGCCGATCGCCGCAAGCAGGCCGTCATAGCGGCCGCCGCCGGCGATCTGGCCGGGAACGCCGCGGTCCGGCAGCTCGATCTGGAACACGAAGCCGGAGTAATATTCGAATTGGCGGCCGAAATCGGCATCGAACAGCATCGCGCCGACATCGATATCGGCCTCGCGCAGGATGCGGTCGCGGCGGCGGCAGAGATCGAGCTCCCGCGAGAGATCGACCCCCGCCTCGTCGGTCAGGCCCTCGATGGCGGCGAGCGCGTCTTGCGGCGGGCCGGAAACAGACAAATAACTCTCGACCAGCTTGACGACGTCGCCGGACAGCGGCTCCTCGCGCATATCGGCGGCGGCAGAGATGAGGCGTGTGGCAATCTCGCCGAGATTGCGCGCGCCGAGGACGGCGAGATCGTGCTCGTCGAGATAGGCCGCGACCTGCTGCTCGGCGGCGAGCGGATCGCTTGGGTCGAGCGAGGCGGCGAGCGCGGCGACATCGGCACCGGGCGAGGCCGCTGGTGGCCGGGCAAGCTGACGCAGAACGCGCTGGAAAGCGCCCGGACGCCAGAAGCTGTGCAGCAACCGATCGCGCCAGCGTTCGGCGATCGGCAGTGCTCGGAGAAAACTCCGGAATAGACCGAGATCGCCGCAGCGGATCTGAAAACCGGTAAGGCCGGAAAGGCGAATGGCGTCGAGAATGAGCCCCAGCACTTCGGTCTCCGCCTGCTCGCGGTCGGACTGGCCGAAATTCTCGATGCCGGCCTGGCGGAATTCGCGCGGGCGCAGCGCGTCGGGCTCGCCCGGCTGATAGCGGAAGGCCGGACCGTTATAGCAGTAGCGCGCTTGCGTCTCGGCGCGCGGATTGCGCTCCAGATAGATGCGGCAGGAGGGGATCGTCAGGTCCGGCCGCAGACACAGCTCTTGCCCGTCCGGGTCGGTGAAGACATAGGTGCGGTTGCGCAGCGCCTCGCCGATCCGGTCGAGAAAAATGTCGGCGGGCTGAATGAAGGCGGGCGCCACGCGCTCATAGCCGGCGCGCGCGAACACGCCCAGGATCTGCTCCGCCTGGGCTTCCAGCGCTTCGAATTGTGCTGCCGATTCCGCCGTCATGGCTGCGTCCCATCTTGAACGCTGGTGAAGAAATCAGGAGCGATTTCCAAATCCGCAAAGGCCGGCTCAAAGCCTGTATGCGCTGATATAAAAGCAGTGGACGGTCGCCATGCCCTGACGAGCCCTCTCCGAAGGCGAACGCTTGTCGTTCGCCGTAAAGGCTCACGACCGGGAGAGGGCGGCGCGGAGCGCCGGGTGAGGGCGTACAGTTTATCGATAGTGCGTAACCCCTCACCCAAACCCTCTCCCAATGGGAGAGGGTTTCCCGCCGCATTTTTGGGCGGCATTGTGCTCATATTAGCACCGATGCGCATCGCTTCCGCTTCTTTGCTGCAGCCGATTAATCTGATGCTTTGGCATGCCGGGCTATAACCGAGCGCACGGCTTCTACCAACTCCCTCTTCCTTCACGGAGAACTGCGCGGGGCGGCCTTCGCGCCAAGCCTGGTTGTCGCCGATCTCGGCCGACAGCCGCTCGCCTTCGATGAGGTCCTTGATGGTGACCTCGCCGCGCGCCAGCTCGTCGCCGCCCTGAATGACGACACAGGGCGCGCCGCGCTTGTCGGCATATTTCATCTGCGCTTTGAGGCCGGAGGTGCCGAGATACATCTCAGCACGGATGCGGGGACCGTCGGGATTGTTTGGGTCGAGTGGAGCTTCGCGGAGGCTGCGCGCCATGCGGTTGTAGTCGGCGACGCGGTCACGGTCCATGACCAGGACAACGACGGGGCCGGATGCGATGTCGGCTTTCAGTTTGCCGAGCGTTTGCAGCGCGGCGTAAAGGCGCGAGACGCCGATGGAAAAGCCGGTTGCGGGGATCTTCTGGCCCTTGAAGCGTGACACCAGCCCATCATAGCGCCCGCCGCCGCCCACCGAGCCGAAACGCGATGAGCGGTTCCATCTTCGCTCTGCTGCTTCAAAAGTCAGCTCTGCTTCGAAGACAGGGCCAGTATAGTATTCCAGGCCACGCACGACCGAAGGGTCAATTTCGAATACAATCCGCGAACTTTGATCGAGAAACACAATCGGCTTATTTTTCGAATATTCATCAGATCCTTCTCGAAATTGTTCGGAGTTATTTTGAGAGAAAGCTCTAACCACGAGATTGTATGACTCATTTAAAATTGTAGTATTTCGATTTTTTCCTCGCGGCCTGTTTTTGGACAACTTTACGAACATCTCCAAGCATAATTGTCAATATTAAGCGAGGCAATTGTGCGAGCTTCAAAATATTCAATTTTCTTTATCTGTTTTGTATCCAACCCCGCGCCTTTCGTAAAGTCTCCGCTGACTCGTCTTTTCGGCCGTCCAAGCAGCAAGTGCGCACTCCTTCAATCCCAAGCCGGTCAAATTTATCAATTGCACGTAAGACCGTCAATTTTTGCCATATGGCGAGACTCGATTATCCAGATCAAGACCAATCGATTCCAGGTAGCCCTCTAGAACTTCGCGACTATTGACCTTTATTACATAGGATCCCCGCGCGGAATCCCCAAGCGCCTCCAGCGTATCCGCCGCGAGCATGCACATCTCGGCGTCGGCGGCGACATTGTCCGTCCCCACCGTATCGGCGTCGAACTGGGTGAACTGCCGAAAGCGCCCCGGCCCCGGCTTCTCATTGCGCCAGACCGGGCCGACCTGATAGCGGCGGAACGGCTTTGGGAGCTGATCGAAATTCTGCGCCACATAGCGGGCGAGCGGCGCGGTCAGGTCATAGCGCAGCGACAGCCACTCATCGTCCTCGTCCTGAAACGAGAACACGCCTTCATTCGGCCGGTCCTGGTCGGGCAGAAACTTGCCGAGCGCGTCGGTATATTCGAAGGCCGGCGTGTCCAGCGGCTCGAAGCCGTAGGACTCATAGACCTGCCGAATGGTGCCGAGCATCCGCTCCACGGCGCGAATTTCCGGCGCCTCGATGTCGCGCATGCCCTTGGGAAGGCGCGCTTCCGGCCGCTGATCCCGCTTCTTGCTGCTCATAATGCGCTGCCTGCCTTGCCTCTCATGTCATGAAATCGAATAAGACCACGGCGGCCACGCGCAACCCCGCCTTGGAGCGCGTGTCCGACGCGTGACGGACTTGGATCAAGCCGCCTCGATTTCGAAGCGCAAAACAACCGACAAGCTCAGCCGCAAAAAGCTGCGCTCCGGTCGTGACATCGTTGCATGGATTTTCTAGACGATTGCCATACGCCGGGCAAGCGGCGCGCGTAACAGGGACGGCACGCGCCAGAGGAGAATACGACCGGGGATCTGGCGCTCAAAATGCCTGAGCGCCGGGGGCAGTCGAACCCTCGGCGCAGATGACGGGCTTGAGCGGGGGGCTAATGGGTCTCGTTTGGATGCGATCGCAGTCGGGTCATTCGGTCTTTAAGGAGCAGCTTTTGACGTTTCAATTCAGCGATGCGAAGACTGTCTGAGGATGGTCTGGATGCTTCTTCCTGGATCAGCTTATCTAACGCGCGGTGTTTTACGGATAGCTCCTCGACATGTGCGTCAAGCGCCATAGCGAACCTCCGTTTCTCTCAATGTGACGCTGCCAACGTGATAGGACGCCTATTGTGACAGCGCTGTCATCATGCCAGACCGCAAAACGAAAGTCTAATGGGTTTGCTCCTTAGCGATCGGATTGCTTTAGGTTGTGTAAAAGCTGTTATCAACCTTAAGGCGTCGTTGCCGGCAACATCATTCAATGCGTTAAATGGCAGTTCACGCCAAACGCACCCGAAGGCGTGGAGGTCGTTGGAATCGAAATCTCATTAGCCCGCAAGATTGAGAACTTTGTCGAGACTGCGAAGCTGGTCCAGCGTCTCTTGCGCTCGGCGCTTACGCTCTGCATTCTCGGCTTCGGCCAAATCGTCTTCGGCGACCCGGATCTCCTGCGCAACGAGCGCCCGATCAACCTCGGAAACCGGCAGCGCCTGTTCGGCAAGGATCGTCAGGCGGTCGGGGGTGACGTCGGCGAAGGCACTGCGCACATAAATCTCGCCGAGCTTTCCGTCCATGCCCGGGGTCCGGACGATCCCCGGACGCAGCATGGAGATCACAGGCGCGTGCCGCGGCAGGACGGTAAATTCGCCTTCGGAGCCCGGCACGATGACCTCGCTGACATCGGCCGACACCAGTACGCGCTCGGGCGAGACAAGCTCGAATTTGAAGGTTTCGGCCATTTTCGCCTCTTTGGTCAGGCCGCTTCCGCTGCGAGCTCTTCCGCCTTCTTCACGGCCTCTTCCATGGTGCCGACCATATAGAAGGCCTGCTCCGGCAGATGGTCGTAGTCGCCATTGCATAGGCCCTTGAAGCCCTTCACCGTCTCCGCGACATCAACGAGGACGCCGGACTTGCCGGTAAACACTTCCGCCACATGGAAGGGCTGAGAGAGGAAGCGCTCGATCTTCCGGGCGCGGGCCACGGCGATCTTATCCTCTTCCGACAGCTCGTCCATGCCGAGAATGGCGATAATGTCCTGAAGCGACTTGTATTTCTGCAGAACCTCCTGAACCTGACGGGCGACCTGATAGTGCTCATCGCCGACCACGCGCGGCTCAAGAATACGGCTCGTCGAGTTCGAGCGGGTCGACGGCAGGATAGATGCCCTTCTCGGCGATGCCGCGCGACAGAACCGTGGTTGCGTCCAGATGCGCAAAGGTCGAGGCCGGCGCCGGATCGGTCAGGTCGTCGGCCGGCACGTAGACGGCTTGCACCGAGGTGATGGAGCCCTTGTCCGTCGAGGTAATGCGCTCCTGCAATTCGCCCATATCGGTGCCCAGCGTCGGCTGATAGCCCACCGCCGAGGGGATGCGGCCGAGCAGGGCCGACACTTCCGAGCCCGCCTGGGTAAAGCGGAAGATGTTGTCGATGAACAGCAGCACGTCCTGGCCCTGGTCGCGGAAATATTCGGCAACGGCAAGTCCGGAGAGGCCGACGCGGGCGCGCGCGCCGGGCGGCTCGTTCATTTGGCCGTAGATCAGAGCGCATTTCGAGCCCTTGGCCGAGCCGCCATTCTTCTTCGGGTCGACATTCACCTTGGACTCGATCATTTCCCAATAGAGGTCGTTGCCCTCGCGCGTGCGCTCGCCGACGCCGGCGAAAACCGAGTAACCGCCATGCGCCTTGGCGACGTTGTTGATCAGCTCCTGGATCAGCACGGTCTTGCCGACGCCGGCGCCGCCGAACAGGCCGACCTTGCCGCCCTTCGCGTAAGGCGCGAGCAGGTCGATGACCTTGATGCCGGTCACCAGCATCTGCGCTTCGGTCGACTGTTCGACGAAGGACGGAGCCGGCGCGTGGATCGGGCGGCGCTCGTTGCTCTTGATCGGCCCGGCCTCGTCCACCGGCTCGCCGATGACGTTCATGATGCGCCCGAGCGTCTCCTCGCCGACCGGAACGGCGATCACATCGCCGGTGTCCAGAACTTCCTGGCCGCGCACAAGTCCTTCGGTTGCGTCCATCGCGATCGTGCGGACGGTCATCTCGCCGAGATGCTGTGCGACCTCCAGAACGAGCCTTTTGCCGTGGTTCTGCGTTTCAAGGGCGTTCAGGATAGCGGGCAGATGGCCGTTGAACTGAACGTCAACCACGGCGCCAGTTACCTGCCGAATCCGGCCGATCGTTTTCTCTCTATCCATCGACGTTTTCCTGTCGTCCTTCGCTCTCGCTGGCGCATTCATAGCGCGTCTACCTGACAATCTCATCCGAAACCTGAAGCCGGGGAGAGTTGTCCCGGCGGCTCCACTGCGAATTTGTGCTAAACCGCCTCGGCACCGGAGATGATCTCGATCAATTCCTTCGTGATCATTGCCTGGCGCGTGCGGTTGTATTTCAAAGTCAAGGCATCAATCATGTCACCGGCATTGCGCGTCGCATTGTCCATTGCGGCCATCTGCGAGGCATAGAACCCGGCAAGGTTCTCCAGAAGCGCCCGGTAGATTTGCGTCGCGATATTACGGGGCAGCAGATCGCGCAGAATCTCGTCTTCATCGGGCTCGAATTCGTAAACCGCGTGCGGCGTGCTGTCGTCGATCTCCACCTTTGCGAGCGGGCGTGCCGGGATGAGCTGCAATGCGGTGGGCTTCTGCGTGATGATGTTCTTGAATTCGGAGAAATAAAGCGTCGCCACGTCGAACTCGCCCCGGTCGAACATGCCCAGAATGCGCCGGGCGATATCGCGCGCCTGCGCATAGGCGATTTGACGGACGCCGCGCAAATCGACGACATCGACGAACTGATGGCGATAGTCGCGGCGCAGCACATCGGCGCCCTTGCGACCGACGCAAAGGAGCTTCACCTGCTTGCCATCGGCCAGGATAGACTGGATCTTCTGACGGGCGAGGCGCGCAATATTGGTATTGAAGGCGCCGGCGAGGCCGCGCTCCGCGGTCATGACGACCAGCAGATGCACGTCATCCTTGCCGGTGCCGACCAGCAGGGGCGAGGCGCCCACTTTGGAGCCCAGCCCGGCGCTCACATTGGCTAGGATGGCGTCCATCCGCTCGGCATAGGGGCGCGCACCCATGGCCGCTTCCTGGGCGCGGCGCAATTTGGCCGCGGCAACCATCTGCATCGCCTTGGTGATCTTCCGGGTCGCCTTGACCGAAGCGATGCGGTTTCTAAGCTCTTTCAGCGAAGGCATTCAATCTCCCGCTCCGAAGCGCAATCCATGCCTGTCCCAACCAGTCTCAACTAAGCCGCGAAGGTCTTGGAGAATTTGTCGAGCGCTTCCCGCAGCGTCTTCTCGGCAGCTTCGCTCAGGGTCTTCTTGGTGCGGATTTCGTCGAGAAGCGGCTGATAGCTATCATGCACGAAAAGCAGGAACTCGCGTTCGAAGCGCCGGATCGCGCCGACGGGAAGCGCGTCGAGATAGCCGCGCGTGCCGGCAAAGATCACGACGACCTGTTCTTCGATCCGAAGCGGGGAGAATTGCGGCTGTTTGAGAAGCTCGGTCAGCCGCGCGCCGCGTGCGAGCAGGCGCTGCGTCGTTGCGTCGAGGTCCGAGCCGAACTGGGCAAAGGCCGCCATCTCGCGATATTGCGCGAGCTCACCTTTCAGTGTGCCGGCGACCTGCTTCATCGCCTTGACCTGCGCTGAGGAGCCCACGCGCGAGACCGAGATGCCGACATTCACCGCGGGGCGGATGCCCTGATAGAACAGATCCGTCTCCAGGAAGATCTGGCCGTCGGTGATGGAAATGACGTTGGTCGGAATATAGGCCGAGACGTCGTTCGCCTGGGTTTCAACGATCGGCAAAGCCGTGAGTGAGCCGGCGCCATGATCCTCGTTGAGTTTGGCGGCGCGCTCCAGTAGCCGGCTATGCACGTAGAACACGTCGCCCGGATAGGCTTCGCGGCCCGGCGGACGGCGCAGCAGCAGCGACATCTGGCGATAGGCGACGGCCTGTTTCGACAGATCGTCATAGACAATCAGAGCGTGCATTCCATTGTCGCGGAAATATTCGCCCATCGCGCAACCGGAATAGGGCGCAAGATATTGCAGCGGCGCCGGGTCCGAGGCGGTCGCCGCGACGACGATCGAATAGTCGAGCGCGCCGTTCTCTTCCAGCACCTTCACGAACTGCGCAACCGTCGAGCGCTTCTGTCCGACCGCGACATAGATGCAATAAAGCTTCTCGCTTTCGTCGCCGGTCGCGTTGATCGACTTCTGGTTCAGCATGGTGTCGAGCGCGATCGCCGTCTTGCCGGTCTGGCGGTCGCCGATGATCAGCTCGCGCTGGCCGCGCCCGATCGGGATCAGCGCGTCGATGGCCTTGAGGCCGGTCTGCATCGGCTCGTGCACGGATTTGCGCGGCAGGATGCCGGGCGCCTTGACGTCCACACGCCGCAGCTCGGCGCCCTCGATCGGGCCGCGTCCGTCGATCGGATTGCCGAGACCATCGACCACGCGGCCGAGCAGTCCCTTGCCGACTTGCACCTCGACGATATTGCCGGTGCGCTTGACGGTGTCGCCTTCCTTGATCTCGCGGTCCTCGCCGAACACCACGATGCCGACATTGTCGATCTCAAGGTTCAGCGCCATGCCGCGAATGCCGTGCGGAAATTCGACCATTTCGCCGGCCTGGACGTTGTCCAGCCCGTAGACGCGGGCGATGCCGTCGCCGATCGAGAGCACCTGGCCGATCTCGGAGACCTCGGCTTCCTGACCGAAATTCTTGATTTGCTCCTTGAGGATCGAGGAGATTTCCGAGGCCCGGATTTCCATCAGCCTACCTCTTTCATGGCCATCGTGAGTGCATTCAATTTGGTTCGAATCGAGCTGTCCACCATGCGGCTGCCGATCTTCACGATCAGTCCACCGAGGATCGCGGGGTCGACCCGTATATTGAGCGAAATATCCCTGCCGGTCTTCGCCTTCAGCGTCGCCTTGAGATCTTCGGTTTGAGCCTTGCTGAGCGGGACCGCCGACGTCACGTCGGCCGTCACTTCATTGCGATAATCGGCAAGCAGCCTGCGAAAGCCGGCGATGATGTCGTGCAGCGCGAACAGCCGGCGGTTTTTCACAAGCAGCTGGAGAAAATTGCTGGTCAGCGCGGGAAGCGCCGCCTGCTTGCTGATGGCGGCGATGGCTCCGGCCTGCTGGTCTGCCGAAAAAATCGGACTGCGGACAAGGCGCGTCAGATCTGTGCTCTCATTGAGCAGCGCCTCAAGGCCACTCAGGGCCGCCGCCGTCTCGTCGAGCTTATTCTCATCGCGAGCGAGTTCGAACAGCGCCGTCGCGTAGCGCCCGGCCATTCCCGCAACAAGTGTCGTTTCGCCAGCCAACTTAGCGTTCTCTCAAATCTGCCTTGCGTGCTGAAGGCCCGCCCGCACTTTGCGCAGCCCAATTGGGCTTCAGGGCCTAGGCGCGCCTGAAACCGCCGGAGTCGAGAAATCGCAGGTTCTCTAACACAGGCGTTGGCTGGCATGCAATATGGCGCGTACCGGGAATGCCTGCGTTTCCTGGTCACTGAGACGACGGCGTATGTCCTCAACGGCAATCGCCGGCTGGCGCGCCGCGATGGCCGTCTCGCGGGATGGACCGGCCCCTGAGCTCAGAGAAAGCTGTAAGGATCGATGTCCACGCTCAGCCGCAAGCTGCCTTTCGCAGGCGGCGCATGGCTCAGCCAATGGCGCAGATAGGCCTGCAGGTCGGCATCGCGCCGCGCCTTGACCAGGAGCCGGTAGCGATGCCGGCCGCGAATGAGGGCGAGCGGGGCCTCGGCCGGGCCGAGCACGGATATCTTCTCGGTCCGTGGTGCGGCGACCGCGAGCTTGCGCGCATAATGTTCCGCTTCCGGCCGCGTCTTTGCGGATACGATCAGCGCTGCGAGCCTGCCGAATGGCGGCATTCCGGCTTCACGCCGCGCCTCGATCTCCTGGCCGATGAAGCTGTCGCGGTCGTTGGCGATGATGGCCTGCATCACCGGATGCTCGGGCAGGTGCGTCTGAATGAAGCCGCGTCCTTCAACGCCGCCCTCGCGGCCGGCCCGGCCGGTCACCTGCGACAGCAGCTGAAAGGTCCGCTCGGCGGCGCGCGGGTCGCCGCTCGCAAGGCTGAGGTCGCCGTCGACGACGCCCACGGTCGCCAGATGCGGGAAATGATGCCCCTTTGCGACAAGCTGCGTGCCGATGACGATGCGCGCCTCGCCGCTGGCAATCCGGTCGATGATCTCGCGCAGCGCCCGCACGCTGGGCACGAGGTCACTCGACAAAATCGCCGTCTCGAAATCCGGGAACAGCTCGGCGATCTCTTCGGCGACGCGCTCGACGCCGGGTCCGCAGGGGACCAGCGAGCCTTCCGCCGAGCATTTCGGACAGGTCTTAGGCGCAGGCAGGGTGAAGCCGCAATGATGGCAGACGAGCTGCTGGCGGAAGCGATGCTCGACGAGGCTTGCCGAACATTGCGGGCATTCGATGCGGTGGCCGCATGCTCCGGCACAGAGTGAGCGGCGCATAGCCGCGCCGATTGAGGAAGAGCAGCGTCTGCCGGCCGCGCTCCAGCGTGTCGGTCATCGCCTGGACGAGAGGCGGGCTCAGCCAGCGGCCGCGCTCGGGCGGCGCCTTGCGCAGGTCGATGGCCGAAATTTCGGGCATTTGCGCCCCCGCATAGCGCTGCGGCAGCACCAGATGCGCATAGCGCCGGCTTTGCGCGTTGACAATGGTTTCGAGCGACGGCGTCGCCGAGCTGAGAACGATGGCGGCGCCGGTAAGCGAGCCGCGCACCACGGCCATGTCGCGGCCCTGATAGGTGACGCGGTCCTCCTGCTTGAAGGCGGTGTCGTGCTCCTCATCGACGACGATGAGGCCGAGATCGGGAAAGGGCAGGAACAGCGCCGAGCGCGCGCCGGCGATGACCTTGAGCCTCGCCCTCGGCGACGGCCCGCCAGATGCGCGCCCGCTCGCCCGATGAAATCGCCGAATGCCATTCCTGCGGACGGCAGCCGAAACGCGCCTCGAAGCGCTGCAGAAACTGGTTCGTGAGCGCGATTTCGGGAAGCAGGATCAGCGTCTGGCGCCCCTGCCGCAGACTTTCCGCAACGGCCTCGAAATAGACCTCCGTCTTGCCCGAGCCGGTGACGCCGTCGATCAGCGACACCGAGAAACTCGCCCGCCGCAACGCGTTCGCGCAGTGCGTGGGCGGCGTAAGCCTGTGCGTCCGTGAGATCCGGCGGCGCGAAGTCCGGCTGCGGACTGGGCGGTCTCCAGCGCGGCAGCTCGACGCGGATCAGCGTCCCGGCCTGTGCCAGACCGTCGATGACGCCGCTGCTGACGCCCGCACGCTCGGCGAGGGCGGATTTCGCCCAGACCAGCCCGCCTTCGGCCGCTTCGATGGCGCGCTTGCGCTCGGCGGTCAGCCGGGCCGGCGGCGGGCCCGCGAGCTTGTAGCCCCAGCGCGGCATATCGGGCGAGAACACGTCGGCGGCGCTCATCATCATTTTGAGCACCATCCCCCTCGGCGAGAGCGTGTAGCGGGCGACCCAGTCGGCAAAGCGCCGGGCGGCCTCGGGCAAGGGCGGCAGCTCGAAACGGTCGATGACGGCTTTGAGCTTTCTCGGATCGACGGGCTTGGCGTTTTCGTCCCGCTCCCAAACCACGCCGACCTCCTTGCGCGGACCGATCGGGACGAGCACGAAATCACCAGGCTGAAGAGCCTCGCCCGGCGGCAGGAGGTAGTCGTAGGTGCTGTCGAGCGCGAGCGGCAGCAGCACCGGCACCGTGTCGCGCGCAGCGGCTATCTCCAGCGGGTCCTGATAGCCAAGCAGATCGGCCATCGCGTCCCCTATTGGCGCCTTGATATGGCGGAGAGGAGCACCCAGACGATGATCGTGCCGATCGCGGTCAGGATCAGCATCGGCGTGTGGCTCATGATGCCGCCAAGCCCGTCAATGCCGTCGAGGCGATCGAAACGGTTGAACCGGCCATAATTGCCGAACTCTCCGAAGCGGCGTCCAAAAACGAACGGCGCCGCTACGTAGGCGAGCGCAAGCCCGCCGACGACCGCGATGGCGAAGCGCGTCAGCCCGCCGAAAAAGCCGGCGCGGCGCGGTGGAGGGCCGGCATAGTCGCGCAAGTCGGCACGCGGTGCTCTGCCACCCTGGCTGTGGCCGGGCCCGATAAGCTGCAGGATCAGCGTGACGATGACGCCGCTTGCGACCGATAGAAGCAGTTCTCGCAACATGATGTGCCTCGTCCCACAGATCGGGCAGCTGCAGTGCAAAGTCAATTAAGGTTGACCGACTAATCCACGTGGTTGAGCGGCCGAAATCGGTTAAAAAATATCATGCCGCCTTGTATCAATCGATCCAGCGGCTTCGAAACTGCGCAGCGGATCAGATTATTGCGGTCGAGAGAAGCTCCATCAATGCGCTGCCGCTTGCCATTGCGCGTTCCTGTGGTGATCGGGAAGTCCCCTACATCGTTTCAGCAGGCGCTTTTAGGGGACTTCCCGATCTCAAACCACACGAGAAACCTAATAGTTGCTAGTGTCCCTTTATGATTCTCGTGGAGCTGTTGAATTTGACATTGAGCGCAAGCTGCAAAATGAGGGACTGAGATTCGAATTCGGCACACTAGCGTGTCAGGATTGAGGCAAATGGCTCCTGGGAGAGGAATGGCCAGGCCGGAGCCGGCTCGATGCGCCACGCTCTTCGTCTACGGCACGCTGATGCGGACGTCGGGCCTCCCCCTGGCAAGAAAGCTGGTCAATCAGAGTATTTTTCTCGGACTGGGGTGGATTTCGGCAAGGCTTTATTCGCTCGGCAGCTATCCCGGCGCGGTACGCTCGAAAGAGCCGCGGGACAAGGTCTATGGCGAGGCGGTGCGGCTTTTGAGTCCGGCGATGAGCCTGGCCTGGCTCGACCGATATGAAGGCTGCCTGCAGGGCGGCCTAGAACCGCAAGCCTACGAACGCGTTATTCTGCCTGTGACGCTAAAATCGGGAGGACAGCTCAATGCCTGGGTCTACGTCTATAATTTGCCGGTGTCGGGCGCCCGCCGCCTTCCCGATGGGAGATTTATGCCCGGCTGAGCATTGGCGCAGGCGCTGTCTTTCTGCACAAAAATTCGGCTCTTGATGTCCCCCTCAAGAAGTTCGATACATCTTGCATCCGGTTTGGTGGCGACTTCATCAAACCTTGTCGTTCATCGACACAAATGAATTCTCAAGCGAGCGACCTTAACCGAGACACTCCATGCCCACGCGTATCTTCTACGATCTGATCAAGCAGTCGCTGGAAACCAATGCCCGGCTGGCTGAGAATTTCGCCACCTTCATGCAGGCCGCCCAGAGCATGTCGCCGCGGCAGGAGCAGGCAGAGGAACCCGCGCCGAACGGTGCCGATAAAGCGCCCGCCTCGGCGGCGGCGAAACAACGCGAGAGCTGGGTTTATCGCTTCGGCCTCGGTATGGCCGACGGTTCGGCGGCTATGGGCGATCTGCTCGGCGGCAAGGGCGCCAATCTCGCGGAAATGTCCAATCTGGGCCTGCCGGTTCCGCCCGGCTTCACCATCTCGACCGAGATCTGCGCACTCTATAATGAGAACGACAAGCAGTTCCCGGACAAGCTCAAGGATGAGGTCAGCGACGCTCTCGCACAGGTGGGCAAGGCGGTAGGCGCGACCTTCGGCGACGCCGACAATCCGCTTCTGGTCTCGGTCCGATCCGGCGCGCGAGCGTCCATGCCGGGCATGATGGATACCGTGCTCAATCTCGGCCTGAATGACGTGACCGTCGCGAGCCTCGCTGCAAAGTCCGGCGACAAGCGTTTTGCCTATGATTCCTATCGCCGTTTCATTCAAATGTATTCGGATGTGGTGCTCGGAGTAGACCATCACGTCTTCGAGGAAATTCTGGAGAATTACAAGAACGGAGCCGGCGCCGAACTCGACACCGAGCTGACCGCCGAGGATTGGGAGAAGATCATCGCCGAATATAAAGAGGCGGTCGAACGCGAAAGCGGGCAGCCATTCCCGCAAAATCCGCATGAACAGCTTTGGGGCGCGATCGGCGCGGTCTTCAATAGCTGGAACAACACCCGCGCGATCACCTATCGGCGTCTCCATGGCATCCCCGACCATTGGGGCACGGCGGTCAACGTTCAGGCCATGGTGTTCGGCAATCGCGGTGAGACGAGCGCCACCGGCGTTGCCTTTACCCGCAATCCTTCGACCGGCGAGAAACGGCTTTACGGCGAATTTCTCGTCAATGCCCAGGGCGAGGATGTCGTCGCCGGCATCCGCACGCCGCAGAATTTGACCGAGGCGGCCCGCATCGAGGCCGGCGACGAGCGGCCGTCGCTCGAAGCCTTGATGCCGGAGCTTTTTGCAGAGCTGCGCGCGATTTACGAGAAACTCGAAGCCCGCTACCGCGACATGCAGGACATCGAGTTCACCATCCAGGAAGGCAAGCTCTGGATGCTGCAGACGCGGTCAGGTAAGCGGACCAGCAAAGCGTCGCTGAAGATCGCTGTCGATATGGCCGAGGAGGGGCTGATTACGCATGAAGAAGCGATCATGCGGATCGACCCCGCCCAGCTCGATCAGCTTCTGCATCCGATGCTCGATCCGAACGCCGACAAGCGTGTGCTGACGGCCGGTTTGCCGGCATCGCCGGGCGCTGCCACCGGCGAGATCGTTTTCGATGCCGACAAGGCCGAGATGCTGAAGAATCAGGGTCACACCGTGATCCTCGTGCGCACGGAGACGAGCCCCGAGGATATTCACGGCATGCACGCGGCGGCTGGGATTCTGACGGCGCGCGGCGGCATGACCTCGCACGCGGCGGTGGTCGCGCGCGGCATGGGGCGGCCCTGCGTTGCCGGCGCCGGCGCCATCCGCATCGATTACAAGGCGCGCACTATGTCGATCGGCGACCATATGCTTGCCGAAGGCGACATCGTGACGATCGACGGCACCACGGGCCAGGTCATCGAGGGCGCGGTGCCGATGCTGCAGCCGGAGCTGTCCGGCGATTTCGGCAAGCTGATGGTCTGGGCTGATCAGATCAGGCGCATGAAGGTGCGCACCAATGCCGAGACGCCGCGCGATGCCAAGCAGGCACGCGAATTTGGCGCCGAGGGCATCGGCCTGTCCCGCACGGAACATATGTTCTTCGACGATGAGCGGATTCTCGCCGTGCGCGAGATGATCCTTGCCGCCGACGAACCGGGCCGGCGCGCCGCGCTTGCCAAGCTCCTCCCGGTGCAGCGCCAGGATTTCATCGAGCTGTTCGAGATCATGGCCGGCCTGCCGGTGACGATCCGCCTTCTCGACCCGCCGCTGCACGAATTCCTGCCGCATTCGGACGAGGAGATTGCGCAGGTCGCCCAGACGCTGGGAGCCGATGAAGGAAAGATCAGGCACCGGCTTTCCCAGCTCCAGGAATTCAACCCCATGCTCGGCCATCGCGGCTGCCGTCTCGCAATCACCTATCCCGAGATCACCGAGATGCAGGCGCGTGCCATCTTCGAGGCTGCGATCGAGGTGAGCCGCAAGACCGGCCAGCCGGTTTCGCCGGAGATCATGGTGCCGCTCGTCGGCATCAAGAAAGAACTCGACATCGTCAAGGCCAGCATCGACAAGGTGGCGCGCGAGGTGTTCCAGGAGAAAGGCACGACGGGCGCCTATCAGGTCGGCACGATGATCGAGCTGCCGCGCGCTTGCCTGCGCGCGCGCGAGATCGCCGAGTCGGCGGAGTTCTTCTCCTTCGGCACCAACGACCTGACTCAGACCGTTTTCGGCATCAGCCGCGACGATGCAGCTTCGTTCCTGGGCGACTATGCCTCGAAGGGCATTATCGAGGTTGATCCATTCGTGACGATCGACCGTGAGGGCGTCGGCGAGCTGGTCGCGATCGCGGTCGAGCGCGGCCGGGCCGCGCGCCCGGGGATCAAGCTCGGTATTTGCGGCGAGCATGGCGGCGATCCGGCCTCGATCGATTTCTGCGAACGGGTCGGCCTCGACTATGTGTCGTGCTCGCCCTACCGCGTGCCCGTTGCGCGGCTCGCGGCGGCGCAGGCGACGCTGGTTTCGCGGGCAAAGACCGACGCGCAGAGAGCGGCGGATTGAAGCCTTATGGATTTAGGAACACCGATCCCAGCCTTGCAAATCTTCGACGAAGCGAAAGCGAGAGAGTTCTACTGCAGCTTTCTCGGCTTCGCGGTGGATTGGGAGCACCGTTTCGAGGATGGGCCGCTCTATACGCAGATCAGCAGCGGCGGCTGTATCCTCCACCTCAGCGAGCATTACGGCGACGCAAGCCCCGGCGCCCTAATCCGCGTTCCCATTGACGACCTCGACGGTTTCGTCGCCAGCCTCAACGCAAAACGTTACAAATATGCCCGCCCCGGCATTGAAACGCTGCCCTATGCTCGGGAGTGCGCGATCAGGGACCCGTTCTACAACCACCTGATTTTCTTCACGAATCCGCCTAAGGCGGCATAAGCGGGGACCGCTTCATGCGCGCCGCCGTCCCCGCAATGCGGAGCCTGGAGGCCCCCCGTCTGCCGCGGCGCAATCTTTACGCACAATTTATGTCCGAATGCCTCGTTTGATCTGGTGTATTTACGACGCGGCGGGCTAGGAGCGAATTTGACATTTGAGTCCGCCTGTCGCGAGCTCGCGCTCAAATGTCAAATTCAAAAGTCCACTAGAATTATAAGTTGCTAGTGGTCCTTTTGATTTCGGCATTTGCTCCGAGCCTGCTGCAAGCGGATGCAAATGCCGAATACTAGGCGGCTCGGTCGCATGGAAGGGGGTTCGATGCGCGATGTTATTTTTCTCGCTTTGATTTTCGGCGGCTTCGGGCTTTGCTGGCTCGGCGTGCTTGCGTGCGAAAGTCTCTAAGGCAAGTCATGGGACTGGACTATCTCATAGCCGGCGTCATACTCGTCCTTCTCGTCGGCTACCTTCTTTATGTCCTCGTGAACGCGCAGAACTCCTAAGGACCGGGCATGAGTGACAATACGGCGCAGCTGCTGCTTTTTGCCCTTGTCATCATTGCGCTGACGCCCCTGCTTGGCCGCTATATGGCGCGCGTGTTTGCCGGCGAGCGGAACCTCCTGACGCCCATCGCCGCGCCTGTGGAGAAAGCACTCCACCGTCTCGGCGGGATCGATGCAAATGCGGGGCAGCATTGGACGCGCTACGCCCAGTCGGCGATCATCGTCAACATGGTCAGTGTGCTGCTGTTTTATCTGATCATGAGGCTTCAGCATATTCTGCCGGTCAATCCCCGCCATATCGCGCCGGTTGATCCGGCGCTCGCATTCAATATTGCCGTCAGCTTCGTCACCAGCACCGACTGGCGGGCCGATGCCGGCGAGAGCACGCTGTCGTATTTCAGCCAGATGGCCGGCTGTACCGTGCATAATTTCATCGGCACCGCGACCGCGATTGCCGTTGCCGTCGCCGTGATGCGCGGATTCACCGCTCGCCAGACGAAGACGCTCGGCAATTTCGCCGTCGACTTCATCCGCGCCAATCTCTACGTGCTCCTGCCCGTGTCCGTGATCGTCGCGATGTTTCTCGTCTTCGAGGGCGTGCCGCAAACCCTGGCCGATGATCTCGTGGTCAAGACCGTCGAGGGCCATCAGCAGATCATTGCCCATGGACCGGTCGCCTCACAGGTCGCGATCAAGATCATCGGCACGAATGGCGGCGGTTTTTTCGCCGCCAATGGCGCGCACCCTTATGAAAATCCGACGCCGCTCAGCAATTTCGTGCAGGCCGTCCTGATGCTGCTGATTCCTGCGGGGCTCACCTACACATTCGGGACGATGGCCGGCGACACCCGCCAGGCATGGGCCTTATTTTCCGTCATGGCCATCCTGTTCGGCTTCGGGCTGATCGTCGTCTACATCGCGGAAAGCTCGGGCAACCATCTGCTCGCGGCGCTTCCGATCGATCAGACCGCCGGCAACATGGAGGGCAAGGAGGTCCGCTTCGGGACGGCGGGATCGGCGCTCTGGGCCGTCGCGGCGACGGCGACCGCGACCGGTGCCGTCAATTCCATGCTCGACAGCTATACGCCGATCGGCGGGCTCGTCCCGATGATGAATATCCAGCTCAACGAGGTGATTTTCGGAGGCGCCGGGTCGGGCTTCTACAATCTGATTTTCTACATCGTGTTCGCGGTATTCATGGCCGGCCTGCTGGTCGGACGGTCGCCGAACTATCTCGGCAAGAAGATCGGGGCGCGCGAGATCAAGCTGACCGTCCTCGGGCTGCTTGTCGTGCCGTTCGGGATGCAGCTTTTGCCTGCCATCGCGATCATGGTCCCGGCTGCCGCAGCCGCCATCCGCGATCCCGGCCCGCATGGACTGTCCGAAATCCTCTATGCCTATGCGTCCGCGACAGCGGCCAACGGCTCGGCATTCGCCGGCTTCGACGGCTCGGTGACCTTTCACCTCGTCGCTCAGGGGCTCGCCATGATGGCCGGGCGCTACGGCTTCATCATTGTCGGTCTTGCCATCGCCGGCTCGCTCGGCGCAAAGCCGAAGACGGTCATCGTCTCAGGTTCGGTCCCCACCCACACGCCGCTTTTTGTCGTCTTGACGATTTCGGTCATCTTCATTTTCGGCGCCATGAGCTTCCTGCCCGCGATCGCCTTGGGGCCGCTCGCCGAGCATTTCGAGATGCTCGCGGGCCGGACATTCTGAGGCGCCGGCTCGGAGAATGGCGCGATGATCGGAACCAACCGCGGAACGCAGCATTTCGACCCCGCGGTTCTGCGTCAGTCGCTCTTGCCGGCTCTCGGCAAGTTCAACCCGGTTTCGCTGATCCGCAACCCAGTCATTTTCACCGTCGAGATCATCGCCAGTCTCGCCACCATTCTTCTGATCTTCGAGATCCTCGAAGCAGAGCCCCATGCCGCTGCCATGCATGCTCAGATCACGGCATGGCTTTGGCTGACCGTCTTTTTCGGCAATTTCGCCGAAGCGCTCGCCGAGCAGCGTGGCAAGGCTCGCGCCGACATTCTGCGGACGACGCAAAAGGCCATGATCGCCAAGCGGCTCCTGTTCGACAGCGGCGATCGGTACGAAACCGTCCAAAGTCACGACCTGCAGACCGGCGACATCGTGCTTGTGGAGGCGGGCGATATCATCTCCGCCGATGGCGACGTGATCGAGGGCATTGCCTCCGTCGATGAATTCGGCGATCACCGGCGAGTCCGCTCCGGTGATCCGCGAGTCGGGCGGAGACCGCTCCGGTGTCACCGGCGGCACCAAGGTCGTGTCCGACTGGTTGAAGGTCAGGGTCGTGGTGCGCGAGAGCGGGAGCTTTCTTGACCGAATGATTGCCATGGTCGAGGGCACGAAACGGCAGAAGACGCCGAGCGAGATCGCATTGACGAGCCTGCTGGTCGGTCAGACCATCACCTATATCATCGTCGTTGCCGCCCTGGCGCCGTTCACCCAATTCTCCGGCGCGGCCGTGCCGCTGACGTTCCTGCTCGCGCTGCTCGTCACACTGATCCCGACAACCATCGGCGCGCTGCTCTCGGCGATCGCCATTGCCGGGATGGACCGGCTGGTGAAGGCAAACGTCATCGCAAAGTCGGGCCGCGCCGTCGAAGCCTGCGGAGATGTCGACACGCTGATCCTCGACAAGACCGGCACCATCACTTTCGGCAATCGCATGGCCGAGGAGCTGAAGCCGTTGCCGGGTGTGCCGATGAGGGAGTTGGCCGAAGCCGCCTACCTCGCCTCGATCGGCGATGAGACGCCGGAAGGCAAGTCGATCCTCGAAATCGCCAAGAAACTCGGCCAGCCAGGTAACAGCGTCGACATCGCTCGCTTCATTCCTTTCAGCGCCGAAACGCGCATCAGCGGCGCGGATCTCAATCCGCGCGGCGAAGTGCGCAAGGGCGCCGAGGATGCGATCCGCGCCTATACCAAGATCGGCGAGAATTATCAGCTCACGCGCATCGTGCAGGATATTGCGCGCTGCGGCAGCACCCCGATCGTCCTGGCGAAGGATCGGCGGGTGCTCGGCGTCATTCATCTGAAGGATGTCATCAAGCCGCATATCCGCGACCGCTTCCAGCAATTGCGCAAGATCGGCGTGCGAACGGTGATGATCACCGGCGACAACCCGCTGACCGCCGCGACGATTGCCGCCGAGGCCGGCGTCGATGATTTCCTCGCCGAGGCGTCGCCGGAAAAGAAGCTTGAGCTGATCCGCAAGCTGCAAGCGGAGGGGCGCGTCGTCGCGATGTGCGGCGACGGCTCGAACGACGCTCCAGCGCTCGCCCAGGCCGATGTCGGCGTTGCCATGAATGACGGCACGCAGGCGGCAAAAGAGGCGGCCAATCTCGTCGATCTTGACAGCGACCCGACCAAGCTGATCGACGTCGTCCGCATCGGAAAGCAGCTGCTTATCAGCCGCGGCTCGCTGACGATCTTCTCGATGGCCAGCGATGTCGCGAAGCTTTTCGCAATTTTGCCGGCCCTCTTTGCGCCCATCTATCCGGGGCTCCAAGCGCTTGACGTCATGGACTTGCAGACCCCGCAAAGGGCGATCCTCTCGGTCGTCATTTTCAACGCGCTGATCATCGCGGCGCTCATTCCGCTGGCCCTCAAAGGCGTGAATTACGAGCCGTCAAGCGCGGAAGCGATCCTGGGCCGAAATCTGGCGATCTACGGGATCGGCGGGATCGTCGTGCCGTTTTTCTGCATCAAGGCGATCGATGTTTTGATCGTCGCCCTGGGGCTGGTTTAGGAGGCGCGGGTGCTCAAGGAACTACGCCTTGCGCTCTTTCTGGTTCTGTCGATGACCCTGATCACCGGCATTGCCTATCCGCTCGCCGTGACCGGGATCGCCCAGCTCGTGTTTCCCTATCAGGCGAATGGCAGCATCATCCATGACCAGGCCGGTCAAGCCATCGGCTCGGCGCTGATTGCGCAAAATTTCACCCGGCCAGAATATTTCCAGCCGCGTCCGTCGGCGGTGGACTATGACGCCAGCAGGTCGGGCGGGACCAACGCAGCCCCGTCGAGCGCTCATCTGATTGATCAGATCAAGGAGCGAACCGGGGCCGCCCGCGCCTGGCTGGGCGAGCGCGAAATCCCCATCGACATGGTTACCGCCTCCGGCAGCGGTCTCGATCCGCATATATCGCCGACGGCGGCCTATGCACAGGCGCCGCGGGTCGCCAGGCTTCGCGGCATGGCCGAGGGCGACCTGTGGAAAGTGATCGCGGCGCATGTCGAGGACCGGACCTTCGGCATTTTCGGCGAACCGCGCATCAATGTGCTCGAGCTCAATCTCGCGCTCGACGCGCTGTCCAAGGACGCCGCTCCGAAAGCCAAATGAGACGCCGCGTGCTCTGCCCGCTGCAACGAGTCCAGGCGCTATTCCTGTTTGCGCCAAATGGTTCGGCCTGAATCATCTGGTCATCCGGCAGCTTAGACGCTAAGGAGTCCGGCGAACCCTCCGGAGCCGCTCTTGCAGCTTTTCCTCGGCATTTTGACCGGCATCACCTTGCCGATCCTCGGGCTTGTCGCGCTCGGCTATGGCGTGCAGCGGCGGATGAACTTTGACGTGCCGACGCTGACGCGGATGCAGGTCTATGTGCTTCTCCCCGGCGCGCTCATCTATTTTCCCTACGCCGCCAAGCTTCCGCTCGATGCCGCCTGGCCGATCGTCTGGTTCTCGCTTGCCCATTTTGCCTTTCTGTTCGCGATCGGCTGGGGTCTGGCTGCGCTGGCGGGGATGAGCCGCAATCTCTGTGCGCTGATCGCCATGGCAGCTTTCTTTTCCAACTCCGGGAACTATGGGATTCCGCTGATCCAGCTCGCCTTTTCGAACGACTACGTGTTTTACCAGACGGTGGTTCTCAGCCTTCATTCAATCGTGATCGCACCGCTGGCGCTCCTCGTTTTCGCGCCACGGCAGGGCGGCAAGCACGGCATCATCAACGCGCTCTTCGGGACTCCGCTGCTGCCGGCGGCGGCTCTCGGCTATCTGCTCAAAGGCTTCGGTGTGACGCTGCCGACGATTTTTGTGGTGCCGTTGAAGCTCGTCAGCGACGCTTTCACGCCGATGGCGCTGCTTCTACTCGGCGTGCAGCTCGCGGCGACCGAAGGCCGGATCGAGCGGATGCCGCTGGCGCTCGGCTTGGGCCTGCGCATGATCGTTGCGCCGGCGACCGCGTGGATTTTTGCCTGGATCATCGGATTTCCGTCCGGATCTGATCGCATTCTTCGTCGTCAGCGCCGCGGTGCCGGTCGGCGTCCTGCTGGCGATTTTTGCCAGCGAATATCAGGCGCATCCCAGGCTTGCCTCGATGATGGTTTTTCTGTCCACGGTCCTCAGCGCGCTGGCGGTCACGGCCTGGGTCTACGCGGTGCGGTATGCGGGGCTGAATTGAGATGATCGACGCCGATGCGCGACCGGAAGACCGCTGTGGCCGCTCAAGAGGTCTCCCGACTTTGTCCTCAAGCTGATCAAACCGACGTGAAAGGAATTGAACGCGCTTCCGGGCAGATCGGTGCGCTTTTCGCTTGAAGGTCTTAAATCCACGAAATACTTCAAACTGCCAATCCATTCATGGACGAAGGCCAATTCGACCGGATCGCACGGAAGGGAGATCAAATGAAGCGCATTGTGATCGGCCTCATTGTCGGATCGCTCGCCGCTACGGGGGTCGCTTTCGCTCAGGATAATCCCATCAAACAGCGCCAAGACATTATGAAGCGGAATGGCGACATCGTCGATAAAGCCACGAAGATGCTGAAAGGCGAGGCGCCCTATAACGGGGCCGAAGTGGCCGACGGCATGAAAACGATTTCCGGCGCGATGGACACGTTCATCACGCTGTTTCCGGAAGGCTCGGGACCGGCGCCCGGCGTCAAGACGGACGCATTGCCGACGATCTGGCAGAACAAGGCGGATTTCGAAGCCCGCGCCAAGCAGCTCAAGAAGGATGCAGCCGAGACGGCGAACGCGGCGGCCGGCGGCATGAACGCCTTTCTGCCGGCGTTCATGGCGATGGGCAAGACCTGCCAGGGCTGCCACGAGAAGTATCACAAGGAAGAGAAATAGGGGCCCCGCATGTACCGCCTTCTCGCCGGATTTCTTGCTGCCCTTGTCTGTGCCGCCGCCAGCGCTCTCGCGCAAAGCTCGCCGGATGCGGGCTATCAGCCGAATCTGGAGAACGGCCGGTACATGTATTATGCCGGAGGCTGTCCGTCCTGCCATGCGGCGCCCGCCTCGGACAAATGCGACGATCCCGCTTCCAAGGACGAGTTGAAGCCGGTCGGCGGGCGCTGCTTGAAATCGGAGTACGGAACGTTCTATGTGCCTAATATTACTCCGGATAAGGCGACTGGCGTTGGCTCCTGGACGACCGAGAATTTCATCGCGGCGATCACGAAGGGCATCTCGCCCTCCGGCGAAAATCTCTATCCCGCTTTTCCGTACACATCCTATCAGCGGATGAAACGGAGCGATCTGTTGGACTTGTGGGCATTTCTGAAGACGCTCGAGCCGGTCAGCGCGAAGACGCCGACGCATGATCTGTCCTTCCCTTACAGCATTCGCGCCGGGCTCCGGGTCTGGAAAGGCATCTATCTCGACGGCAAGACATTTGCGCCCGATCCGTCAAAATCGGATAAGATCAATCGCGGCGCCTATCTGGTCGAGGGGCCCGGACATTGCGGCGAGTGCCATACGCCGCGCGATGCGCTCGGAGGTAAAATTGCCTCGAAAAGCCTTGGCGGGGCACCGAACCCGGACGGTAAAGGCTTTGTCCCCAACATTACGCCGGACAAGACCGGCATCGGCTCCTGGAGCGAAAAGGACATCGTTTTCGCATTGCAGACCGGCTTCAAGCCGGGCGGCAAGGTGATTGGCGGTGTCATGGCCGAAGTGCAGCGGAATACGGCCAAGCTGACGCAGCGAAGACCGCGAGGCGATTGCCGCCTATCTGAAGTCGATCCCGCCGGTCCTCAGCGAGCGCCCGAAGAAGAATTAACGCCCGGAATACATGCGCTCACGCAATCGGAACGAGGCATCTGCGTGTCTTCCGGCGAAAAGCCACGGCGACTGGAGGCGCAGGATACAGGCGCCTCGCGCGTCGCGCCGTTAAACCGCCACTGATTTCATTCACATGATGCTGGACAGCGACGGATGAATCCACAAGGGCGTTCGTTACGGCTATTTTGAAAGATCCTCCGATATGGCGGAAAGATTGCTTGACGCGACCGGGCTCAGTTGCCCTCTGCCAATCCTCAAGACGCGGAAGGCGCTGCGTGAAATGGCGCCGGGCCAGACGATCGAAGTTCTCGTCACCGATGCCCGCGCTTTTAAAGACTTTCCCGAGTTTTGCGAAACCTCCGGCCACATTCTGCTCGAACTCTTCGACACTTGAGGGGAATGTATACCGCTTCGTCATCAAGAATGGCGGTTAGGCGCTCGCCCGGGTTAAGACCGGCCGTTGTCCCGATTGCCCTTGAAATCCCAGGCTCTTGCTCCCAATTGACCGACCCGTTGGACGGATCGTGAAGCCGTGCCGGGCCCAGTTTTGCGCAACCGCGCAAAAAAGGTCTTTACATGGGCCGCATAAGGACTTAAGCGACGCGCGCTGCGGTGTCGTTTGGTCGACCGCTCAGCATAGGGTCAACAGCATTTTTGGAGGACCTATGGGATGGAGACATACCGCAGCGCGGCGGACCTCGTTCATCTGCGTCGGCCCGAGCGTCCTGTCTTAGCCTTTCGGCCCCACGCTGCCGAGCGGGCCACGCGCTGGTTTCTGCAGAATTTTCCGGGGACATGCCTTTACGCCGTCAAGGCGAATGATGCGCCGCATATGCTTGGCGCGCTCCACGACGCGGGCATCCGCGACTTCGATGTCGCCTCGCTCGCCGAAATCGAGCAGATCGCCGCGCTCCCCGGCATCCGCTCCCATGTGATGCACCCCGTCAAATCGCGCGAGCTGATTCGGCGCGCTTATTTCGACTATGGCGTGCGCAGCTTCGCCCTCGACAGCGAAGCCGAGCTGGACAAGATTGTTGCAGAGACCGGGCAGGCGGAGGACCTCACGCTCTTCGTGCGGATGGCATGTCCGAACACTTTTAGCGAAATTCCGCTTGAGGACAAATTCGGGACGTCCTGGGTCGATGCCGCGGATCTGCTGCGCAAGACGCGGCAGGCTGCCGACCGCCTCGGGCTGACTTTCCATGTCGGCTCGCAGGCGATGTCGCCCTCTGCCTATGGGCATGCGCTCAAGACGATGTCGCAGCATATCGTCCATGCCGGCGTCGTCGCCGACGTGATGGATATCGGCGGCGGCTTTCCGAGCCTTTACCCCGGCATGGAGCCGCCTTCGCTATCGGCCTATATGGACGAAATTCGCGATGTGTTCGGACATATCGCCGCCGGCTCGGCACTGCGAATTATGGGCCGAGCCGGGCCGCGCACTGGTGGCGGAGGCCGAGTCGGTGATCGTTCGCGTCGACGCGCGCAGGGGCGACACGCTCTATATCAACGATGGCGCGTTCGGCGTGCTTTACGACGCCGCGCATCTGCAATTCGTGTTTCCGGCCAGGCGTGTCGAGCCGGAGGGCGCCGCCGCGCCACGCGCGCTTGCACCTTTCGCGCTTTACGGTCCGACCTGCGACAGCGTCGATCACATGCCCGGTCCCTTCTATCTGCCGGCCGATATCGCCGAGGGCGACTATATCGAGATCGGCAATATCGGCGCCTATGGCCGTGTGATGTCGTCCCGCTTCAATGGCTTCGGCTGCTACGAGGAAGCGGTGCTCACGGACGATCCGATCGTGACGATGTATGGCGGCGCCGAGGCTCGCTCCGGTTCGGCGGCGAATCCTTAAGCCTCGCCGCGCGTGATACCGAAGATCGGGGAACGGCGGACACAACCGGGATCGATCGATCTGACCGACCGTCTCTCTTGGCCCATCGACCAGCTTCTGCCGCAACGCCCGCGCCATGATCGGATGGCCGCGCCAAGAGCTCGCTCAAAAATCCGCAATCGGATTTTCGACGATCAGCGATTTTGAAACCGGACGGCAGGCCAATCCGGCCGGTACGAACGCCATCGTCGCCGCGCGTTCTATAGAACCGCTTCGCTGCCGCTCGCCAATTGCCATGCAAGACCAAAACTTTATTAGTCGATGTCCTATCAATAGGACATTGCAAGAAAAAGTGAATTTATCAGGCTCGTTTTTCGTTTAAACTCAACAAATCCTCGAAAGTATAGAATAATGCATACAAAATATGGACTATTTAGGTTGAGGCACGAGACATCCACTCGGAACGATACGGAATGTTACTCATTCTAAGCCGAACTAATATTGTTAATAAGACAAAGCGGCAGAAGGTTATTGTGACCGATGAGGCAGATAAACGCAAAGCCCTCGCTTCTATCGTTGCGTAAGATGATGGGAATCCAAAATCCGATCCTCGCCTGCATCATCTGCTCGGCACTCGCCGGGTACAGTATTCAGGCCGCCGAGCAAGACGCGGCGCCGGCGGCGCAAACGCACAATGCTCATCGGGATGGCTGTTTGACGTGCGCTGGCGAGGCTGGCCGGCCCACCCCGCCTGCCGCCAATGGGCGAGCGCAGCCGCCGACGGTCGTGGAGCTTTTCGGCGGGACGCGGCTTCGCTTGGTCCAAGACAATTCAGCGCGGTTTTCCGTGGAGCGGATTGCTGGGGTTTCAGGTTCGGCAATCCCTATCAAAATCCATCTTCCCTCGCCTCTCAGCGAGAATGCCAACGCCAACACCGCCTATACATTTCTGATGATTAGAGGAATTCCGGACGGCATGTCGTTGTCGTCCGGATTTCGGACGCGGAATGCTTGGATGGTCGCCATCAATGAAGTCGAGAACTTGAAAATTGCTGTTCCGCCGAATTATCAAGGCGACTTTCCTATCGACGTCCTGCTCTATAATGGGGAGACGGCCTCTCCGGCGAAACTTTCAATTTTTATACATGTTTCTTCATCAAAAGACGTGAATACATCTTCGGATTATGCAGCCACTCCGCAATCCCCGTCCGAGGGAACGGTGAAAGCGCTGCCGAGCGGCGCTCTCGGTGCTTCAAAGCCGGAAGACGAGGAATTGCTGCGCCAGGGCGAGGCTCAGCTGCGAGACGGCAATATTGTCTATGCGCGATTGCTCTTCGAGGAACTCGCCGCGCATGGCAATGCCCAGGGAGCCTTCGCGGTGGCGCAGACCTATGATCCGGCCGTTCTTGATCAAATTGGCGCTGTCGGTGTTCGAGGCGACGTTGAATTGGCCAAATATTGGTACCGCAAAGCTGCCGAGCTCGGGAGCGTTCCGGTCAACGATATACTCAGCGCGCTGAAGAAAGACCGGCAATAGGGAGGCACAAGGCGCCATTCGAGGCTTCCTTCATTCAGGAGACCGTGCATGTTCAGGCTGTGTAGCAAATTGGCCGCCAATGCGATTTTGTCGGTATCGCTTTTCGCAGCATTGCCATTTGCGGCGGCGGCGCAAAACGAGCCGCCGAAGAAACCGCAAACTCCGCCCAACGCGCAAGCGGCGGGATCCAACGCCATCCGCGAGCGCATGAATTATTGGACGATTGGCCTGGCTACGGGCCTTCCCGAAGGCGCGCCGCTGCGCTTCGCAACCGAATTAGCGCGCATCGTCGATGATGGCGATGAAATGCGGGTCGTTCCGCTGATCACGCGGGGCATTTCCGACAATCTGAAGGATTTGCTGTATTTGCGCGGTGTCGATGGCGCAATCGTCTACGGGGACTCGCTCGGCGAACTCAAGGATCAGCCGGAAATACGCAGGAAGGTGAACTATATCGCCAACCTCTTCCCCGCCGAAATGCATATTTTCGTCCGGCCTGAAATCCGCTCTCTTGAGGATCTCAACGGCAAAGTCGTCAACTTCAACACCAAAGGCACCGCTGCCGCCTATACCGGCCCGATCATATTCGACAGGCTGCAGATTCACGCAGTCGAGAGATTCATCCCCCATCCCGTCGCGATGAAACAGATGGCTCAGGGCGACGAGATCGCCGCTGTCGTGTTTGTGTCCTCCAAACCGCTCGACGTGTTTGCCAGCAGGAAGTGGCCCGCGGGCTTTCATTTCCTGTCTTTGCACTATAGCAGCAAGCTCGGTGAGTATTATTTCCCAAGCTTCCTCAAGGATACCGATTATCCGGATCTCATACCCAAGGGCCAGGAGATCTCGACGATTGCCGTGCCCGTCGTCCTCGCCGCTTTCGACTGGCAGAAGGGAAGCGATCGTTACCGCCGCATGGAACGCTTCGTTCAATATTTCTTTGCCAGACTGCCGCTACTCCAGAGTCAAACCGGCTATCACCCCAAATGGAAAGACGTGAATCTTGCGGGTAAGGTGCCGGGTGGAACAGGTTTCCGCCCGTCCAGGCCGAACTTGAAAAATTATCCTCGCCCGAGAGTTTGAAGCGTCTGCGCATCCACGCCGCCAAGGCCCTTCCCAGACGATCCTGCGGAACAGGAGCGGCTGGTTCAAGAGTTTATGAAATGGGCGAACACGCCCGCGGTTCGTAAACAGATCGGGAAATAGAAGGCGATCGTAAATAGAAGGCTGGCGGTCTTGGGGTTGCCATGTGCCCACGCGCGCTGATTGATCTGGATCTGGCGGCTGGACGGCTGGTCACGCCCTTCCCGCATCTCACGCTCCCGACGCGCAGCTACTGCGCCTATGTGCCGGCCACGTCGCGCGGCGATGCCCGCATCGCCGCCTTTTGCAACTGGCTGGAGCGGCAGGGCATGGCTTCCGCGTGCGGAGCATGTTGAGGCGCGCCGCGAGGTTTCGCGCCGCGCCTATTGCTGCAAACACGCTCAATGCTTGAAAATCCTGTTTACAATATTGATGATCTCCAGCGCAACAAGAGCGCCCCCGACGATGACATTCGGCTTGGCGAGCTGTCGTGGGCCTTCCATCGGTCGGCTATGGCCGGCGTTGTAGGCATGCTTAGCGTTTTGGAAGGAATAAAAGCTGAAAGCCCCTTCGAGAAGCGTCCGCACAGCGGACACGGCAGCTTGGTCGGGATGATTAGCCTGCATCTCGGCGATGAAGGCGAGAGCGTCCGTGAGTGTCCATGCGGTGCTACCGCTGCCAAGGAGCATGCTGCCCCAACGCTGGAGCGCCTTCTGCGGCTTGTTGGTCTCAGTGCTTGAGATGCCGAAGCGGCCGCCGATGAGCGCAACGCCCTCGCGCGTGCTCAGGAGGGCATTGCCCAGGCCGAAGAGCAGGCGGAAGCTGAGCTCCGCAGCGCCTTGGGCATTGGCCAAGTCCGGATGGCTAACAAGCTGATGGAAAACATCCCAATCAATGTGGCCTGCCAGCCACCTCCCGAAGATCAGATCGTTCGTGAGGTAAGTTCCTACCGTCACGCCCCGGAACCAGCGGCCAGCCCTCCGGCGCGCCTCAAGCGCGTTGAGCGAGGATTCCTGCAGGTTCGCCTCGCGGCTGACGGTGCTCTGATATTCGCCGACCTTGGCGTGCAGAGCGAAGAATTTCTGCTTCTCGGTCCAGCCCCGTGCAGGATCGATCGGAATATCGCGCAAATGGGTATAATTCGCCCAAAACTGTTCTGAAATCGCCGCGAATGAGTACGCTGTAAGGCCGTGACGCCCAGATGCTCCGCGGTCTGCATGAGGCGGCTGACATAGCGGTCGAGCAACTGGCGGTTTGCGATGCCCTGCTCGAACATCGTCTCCAGCTAAGACGCAGCTTCTCCAAATAGGCGGTTCGGCCAGGATCTGACCACCTCGCACCAGGAAGGCTGCTGCATTTGCGAGATCCGCGCCCGTGGACCCGGTCACAGCAGGTGTAAAGCCGCCGCCATGTGACGGCGTTAGCACATCGCCCGTATTGTGAATCGCCCAATCTATGCCGTAAGCCGCGCCGCCGACTGCAGCAACAGAGGGCCTGCAGCTCCCATGTCCGCCCGCGCGAGTGTCATTGCCGCCACCCGACGTGCCGGCGCCGATCGGGCTTCTGGCCTCCGGTAGGGGGGTCGATGGCGGATAAGCCTGATAGAGCGCCGGCATGACGCCGGAATTGGGGCCGTTATAGAGTTGCGCGAACCAGTCTTCCGGCTGTTTGCCGTTTTGCCGAGCCCACCCATCAATATTGCTATTGAGCTGCTGGGCCCATTGGTCAAACCGTCGCCTGGCCTCCGCGCCGAGCGCTTCGCGCCGCGGGTTGAGGAACGCACGCCGTTCCTCCATCTGCCTGATCTTCCTCTGCATCCGGCGCTCCGTGAGCGAGCCGGCGTTCACGTCCTTGAGCTGAGCGTTGAGTTGGTTCAGGGTCATGTGTGCACCCTGTTATCGGCAACCTCCAGCGCCTTATCATAATTTCCGCGCATGATCTTGAAGGCAGCATCCGGATCGCGGCGGGCTATTTCGGCGAACAAAGGCGAGCCGGTCGTCAGCGCCTGATTGTAATGCGCTTCGTTGACCGGCTTCACCGTGTCGCTGCCGAACAGGATGCGGTCCCGGTGATCAAGGAAGAATTGCACAACGGCTTTGGCCGCTTCTGGATTGGCCTGAGCCAATTCCACATAGGCCGATAACGCGTCGTTCCAGGAGATGTCGACCCTGGCGTTCGGCACGGCCTGGAACAGGTCGTAAAGCTGATGGATATGCTCGGGCGCATCCTTCGACACCGTCACCGTTCTTGTGGTTGCCCCCGGACCAGTGTAGACGCTGCCTTTCCCTGTCTTCTCGTCCCATCGCCAATCTTTGACAATGTACCTTGAGTTCGTTGAGCGGGGGCTGTCATTTGGTCTTACCAGCCGGCCGATGCCGGTATGCGCAAAGACGATCTGGACCTGCCGATATTTCGGCTGACTGAACACGAATTTGGGTCCACCCAAATTCTCGTAATTCTGCTTGGCCGGCGACGGCCGATAGGCGGCCGACATGCCGTGGTTGCCGAAGTCGTTATGCGAGCACGACGACCTGCCCGGTCTCGTTGGCCAGGCCGAGGAAATTCTGGAATTTCCCGCTCTGTCGGGTCTCCACTTCCACTTACCGAGCTGCTGGTAGACCATTTCCTTGATGCCGGTAATCTCGCCGACGCCCGTAAACATGCCGGGATATCTGAGCATCATCTTCGTCACGTAAGCGACGGGATCGCGGAAGGCCAGATCGGGCGCGTTGCCGCCGCGAATGTAGGACAGCTTGCTGCGGATACGGGATCGCTTGACATCGGCAAAGTTGATGCCGGTGAGAGACAAATCGGCCTTTGCGGTGAGCGCCTTGTCTTCGCTGTTATAAAGCTTGAGCCACTGCTTCGCCACGCGGAAGTCGAGCTGATAGGCCTTGATCAATGTGGCCGGACTGGGATTGGCCGTGGAGTAATGACCGTCGCCGCCGCAATATTGCGGAATGGAGCCGAACAGGATGCGCGTCGTGTCACCCGACTTCTTCAGCAAGGCGAGGAAATAATTTCCTTGGCGGCGATCGTAGCCATGGATGGGCGTAATATCGGCGATGATGTCGGCCAGCCCTGCCGGAATGTCGGCCATCATCAGCGTGATATTATCGGCCTTGATGTCCTCCGGCTTGGGAAGGATCTTCTGGTGATCGGGGGGCAGCTTTGCATATAACTCGCTGTAGCTCTCCTTCGTGTAGGTGACCCCGTGTGAGAACGGCTCCATGAGCCCCGAGATCATCCGCTCGATAGGACTAATTTAATTTTGCCGCCCGGACTGGGAACGAAGCTTTGATCCAGCACCGCTTGGGGCAACTGTTTGCGAAGCGCGTCCGTAAACGTCTGTTTGGCTACTGCTGCGCTGGACTTGATTATGTGTCTGTCCTTGGCCTCGCTCCGCGCAAGCTCGCGGAAACTGCGAAGGCTCCTCGGGATTTCTCACGGCCGGCAGCGGCGCTGTCACTGGCCCATATTCGATTGCATTGCGAACACCGGTGGCGATATACGCTTGCGTCGACGCTGTTGCGCTGTTTCTGACATCTGGTTGGGCGGTGACCCATCTGGCCGCCCTCCTCGTCGCCTTCCCTGTAAGCTGGTGCACACCGCCGTTGCGAATGCTGGCTCCCTTGATCGGGTGCCGCCAGATCTTAGCCTGTATCGGATTCGCCAACTCGTTGGCAGCTCAATGTGTAATCTTGGAATCCAGCTTGTGAATTTGGCGATGGGAGCAGCAGTAGAGTAAGTCCCCAGCACCTTGTTCGTAATATGAGGAAGCGCGTCGCTTCTTACCGCCGTGACGCCGACAGTCTGGCCGTAACTGCCTGCTTCCCCAGATTTCGCAAGCTTCGCGTGAAACCGCTGCTCAAATTCGTCTTGACGGCTTGGATCGCGATGGGTTCGGCCGCGTTAAACAGCGCGCTCTGCTCAGGAGTAACCGCATATCCGCGAGGTATTCATTTTCGGCCTGCACCCAGTTATTCAGCTCCCGTCCGGCTGGCTGGCCCTGCTGCTCCGCAGATCTGGTAAGCACGCCCGCGGATTGCACCTTTAATCTCGCTCTCGGCCTGCAGCCAGTTGGCGTCAGCCTGGCCTTGTGGCTTACCGCTTTGTTCCCAGATCTGGTAAGCACGTTCGCGTATCGCGGTGTCAAGATCGACAGATGCGCCCTGGCCGCTCGCCTGAAGGAATTCGGGTTTAATCTCGATCGTCGCCTGGCGGGCAAACTCTGCGACTTTAGAAATGGCTTGCTCGGCAAGTTTTCTGCCGTCGATGTCTGTCCTTCCTTGCGAATGTAGCCTCTGCCCTTCAGCGGTTACCCAATCGAACAGCTTCTCAACCGTCTTTGTGGATATCCTCGAAGCGAGGTCCCCCAAGTTAGGCCGCAACGCCTTACTGACGTCACGGCGGGCGCCCACCCGCGCTTTCCAAAAGCGAAGGCGCATCTTGCCTGTACGGGCGGCCGCGGCCTCATTGGCAGCTAGCTGAGACAAAGGCAAGGCTTTGGTTGCGGTGAATTCGGTTTTGGCGTTTTCGGCGATCCTTCGCAAGGCTGGCTGCATCGCGTCTCGGAAGACAGCGTCCCCTCGGTTTTTCGCCTCTGTTTCGGCGCGCATCCTCACATCGCCCCTGACGAGGTCCTGGGCGGAGTCTCGCGGGCTATATATTCTCCGGCCTCTGTCTGCAAACTCCTTGAATTCATCAGGCAAAGTATCCTTGCCCTTGGACCATTGAGCGATCAGTTTTTTCGCTTCACCCTCGAAATTGATCTTACTCAGTTCCCCCGGCACCGCCTGCGCGATCTCGTGCGGGGCGGCGTTCGGGGTGTCCGCGATGAAGGTCTGCATTTGCTGCCTTCCCTTTTCCAATGCTGCCGTATACACCGCATTGAAAATGACGTCGGGCATGGCCTCGTTCAGCATCTCCCCAAGATTATGGTTCAGCAGATCGTTCGGCTGCAGCCCGTCGGCTTCAGCTCGGACGTCGCCTTTTATTCTTTGCGTAAATTCTTCCCGCGTCTCGCGCGAAGCCAATTCGGCTATCCCGTATCTCTCCTTGCGCGAGCGCCATTTGCTCAGGCGGTCGAACTCATCGATGATGGCGTCACGCAACTGGGAATTGTTAGAGCGGCCAGCGGCGTCGACCCCCGCGATATCGTCGGCAATGGCTTCCTTGCTCTCCTGGAAAATTGTCTTCGTCGCTTTCCGGTCATGCGCCAGAAAAACAAATTGCTTCAGCGCGCCCATCTGCGCGACCCCTTCGACTGCGAAGTCAAGCTCGGCTGGATAGACGTCTTTGGCAGACTGTTCGCAACTTGCGTTATGCGCTGACGGAAACGGGCAAGAGTGTTCGGGTTGCTTTCCCAATCCTCACGGACCTGATCGGCGACGGCTCGCGCTTGCTTTTCAAGCGCCTTACCCCACGGTTCAGTCGCTTCCAGGACGATCGCATTACCATTGGCGCCAAGCCCCGCCTTCTCAGTGAAACTTGAGGCGCCATAGGTAGACAAGTTCCATTTGGTTTGCTGGTGCACCTCATAGCCGTCCCAATGGCGCCCCCGCAGTCCTCCGAACGTCACGGATGGCCAGGATTTCGAGCTGCAAGAACGTCTCTCCATTGCGATTCTTGCCGACCAGAAGAGCATTGATGACAGGCGCTGTGGCGGGCGCCGTCTTCCTTTGTGACGGTGCCTGGATAGCCGAGGCCGTCGCCGAGCCCGAGCTTGAACTGGTCGCTCTGCGGGTCGCCGCTATGAGAATGTCCCGACACCTTGCGGGTGTATTCACCCATGTCGGGCTGGAGGAAGGCATTGTAAAGATCGACCACCTCGCCGGCCTCGTCCTCAGAGGTCGGCGCGATGAAATGCGCGCCGGTGAGCAGGTTTTCCAGAAAACTCTCCACGACCGGCATCTGGGTGAAGTTCCCATTCGCCATCCCCGCCGTGACCTCACCGTCCGTATGGTAAAGGCGGGTTCCCGTTGTGGCACGGGGTTCCTTTATCAGGACCTTGTTGTCCTGAACGTAGCTGACCAGCTTCTGGATAAACGCGATGTCCTCTGGGGCCAGATCCTGTGTATTCGTGGGGGTGGACTTGGTCAGGGCTGCACGCCAAGCCTCCGTCAGATTGTCCATCAGCCGGTCTTCGTTGGCTGATCGATCAGGAAAACGTTCCGGTCTCCGTTGGTTATGGCTCTTTCTATACCGGCTTTCAGCCTGGTGCTGCGGTCAATACCGCTGCTGTCAGGGTGGAACAGAGCTTCCTGTATCTCGGCGATAGTACGCCCGGATCCACCTGGGTTGGTGCCTCCCACCGCAGGATGGGAGCCACCCGCTATGATCGGAAGAAGATAATGCTCGCCGCCGTCGCCCACCAAATGCCATCGCGGATGTTGCCCTGCCGGCAAATCGGCGAGAGCGACATCGGGATGCTTTATGTAGGCGGAATCGATGATCCCGTCGTCACCAATGAATGCGGCAGCCTGTGGCAGCAATCGCATCGGGACGGTGGCTTCGACAACGTCTCCGCTCACAGGGTCGCGGACCGAAATGCGATTCGGGAGCGAATCCAACGCTGGCATCGCTTCGGCGCGAGCCTTAAGGGCCCGCCCGCGCATGAAGCCGAGTCCCATGGTTGCGACGCCGCCGCCGATCATGGCGAAATCCCAACTCGAACTGTTGATACCCCAATTGGTCAGATCGATCTGTCCGCTCGCCGCCATTTGATAGAAAGACTGACCCTGGCCCGCAGTCAGTGCGCCGCCGGAGATCTTTGCCGTCCAGGCTAAGCCCTTGGGGTAGAGCTTTGCCCACTTGGACGCGATGTTCGCGGGCCCTGCGAGTCGAGCGCGGTAGATATTCGTCTGCAACCCTTCGCCCAAGCCTATGCGTTTGAGCGGACCGCCTCCGACCATGTTGGTCCAGAAGCCGCGACTATACTCAGAGCTCGTAGTGCCGAATTTGCTCGCCAGCAGCGTCTGATCCGCGAGCGTTGCTTCCTCTCCAATCCTGCTGAGCGAACCGGCAAGCGCCAGCGGACGCAACTCCGCAAGCCCGGAGGCGCTCGCTATGGCGCCGAGCCAGAGTCCGCCTGCCGTCGGATCGATAAAGCCGAACCAAGCCCCGTCCGCATGCGTGTTGATCGGGTTGAAGGATTGTCCATGATCGCTCATCTCGTCGGCGGTCTCGACGGTCCGCATGCCGAACCAGAGCGCGGCGGCGCCTGCCACTAGCGGAGCAGCGAGGCCGCCGGTTCCCAGGGTCAGCGCGACGCCCGCGACAAGCCCGGCGGTGCCCACGATGACGTCGCCCCAGCGGCGGATATGCTCCCAGGTGGTGGTTATCGCGGCATCGACACCGTTGAAGTTGATGTTGTCGACATGGCCCTGCGGATCGACATGCAACAGCATGTTGCCATTGGCGTCCGCCGTGGCCAGGTAGAGCTTGCCGTGGTCGTCGAGCGAGTTGTCCTTCTGGTAATTATTGAAATCGCTATATTTCCAGGCAACGTTCTGGCCATTGACGGCTGGGTCGAGCATCGAGGTGTCGATGATCATATCCTCGTCGGGGAGAGTGACGCCTCCTCCTCTCCCATAGGATCGCGTCGTCGCATCGTGCGTAATCACGCCGTCATGGTTCTTGTCGCCCTCGACGCGGAGGAGATTGAGCAACTGCACGCCCTGCGACGGCGAGGTATAGACCGTCGGCATGAAGGTGACGGACGCGTTATCGCCGCCGATGTCCTGGATCCAGCCGCGGGCTTTATTGATCTTCCTCAGATTCTCTTGGGAAGCCGCATCCAGCGGAGATTATCCTGCTAGCGGATCTTGCCCGTTGGCGATCATCGTCGTTATCGCGTCATGTCCACGGGCAGATTGAGGCCGCTGGCTCAAGAGATCGATCTGTTCCAGCTCATGAATCTTGGCGAGCTTCGCCGGGTCGGTATAAAGGGCGACGGTGCCGCTTCCATTCCCATTGGGGTTGAAGTTTACGAAGGTCGCCCCGTTTGGCTGGCCATGGCGGAGTCTTCACCATTCGGCGGAGTAACATCGGGCGTTAGCCCCAGTCTCTTGCCAATTCATTGTCCGTCTTCGGATCATTGCTCGAACTGGTGCTTCTTTGTATAAAGGTCGCCGGTTCCCTTGACGATGCTGTCGAAGACGTCCTGCAGGTTCGGATGCAGATTGGCGTTGAAGTTATCGAACGACTCCTTTCCCTCGGTCTTGCCGGCGTCTTTGCCGTCATTCAGACTGCCGTGTAATGGTCCTGGATATTTTGGAGACCATACTGGTCCATGCCGTTCATTGCGAGTTTGTCGATAATGGCCTGGCCAAGCGTGGCGCCTGTGCCGTCCCTTTTCACATTGACAAGCTCGGTTAACAGGGACGGGATAGGAATGGTTGTCGGTGGCAGAGGTGACCCATGTGGCGATCTTGCCGGCACTTTGCGGGGAGCGGTCGGCAAGAATCTGCAAGCCGTCGACCATGCGGCCGCTGCCCAACGCCTTGCCCATGAGCGTCGGATCGAAATAGCGAGGTCGTGGCGTCGATGATCCGGCGCCTGATACCTGAGGCGGCGCGAACTGTCGCCATTTGCTTCTGCCACTCGCCAACAATGGCCGGCATATCCATCTTTCCAGCGTAATTTGTCTGGATATAGTCTCGCCTGCTGATTGATGAAGTTGTTACGTGCTGCCGATGCCATTCCGGATCATCGCTCTGCTCGTCGGCACTCGTGGAGCGGCGCTCATATTGGTCTGCAGCACTGCATGAACTTGCCGATATCGGAGTTCGGCTTGAGGTCGGGATTTTGGGGGTACGTCCTCCTCGGGTCCAGATAATTGTCCAGATCTGATCGAGGCTCTGCTTCACCGTATGCGTCGAGGTGAATTGCTGCCATTGCTGCTGGACGTAATTGGCCCGCACGAAGCCCGTCACACCGAAGAGACCTATAAGCTGTTGGGCGCGGGCTTGACGATTTGGACTTGGGCGACAGTTCACCCTCGCCTTCGGCGCCATCAGCGCCTGGAATTTGTCCGTCGCAAGCTCCTCGCCCTCGCTGATGACGGTAGCGTCGTCCAGATTAGGATTTTTCCCGTCCGGCTGTACTCTGTGTATTGAAGTATGATGTGATGGGGATCCGAATAGGCCAGCATGATGAAGGCGAGCGGATCCTTCTCCGCCAGGTTCGTCTCGTAGCGCCCTTATGGCGCGACGTTTCCGACGCCCAGGCTCATGGCGAGGGCCGCCGTGGTCTGGTCGCCTTTGGCGACAAGGTCCTGCATCCATTGCGGGCTGCTCTTGTCCACTGAAAGCGCCGTCATATTGGCGTCCAGATCGGCCGGTATTGCAGCATAGCCACGGTCTGGAAGAGATCGTGTGAGCCGACGGGCGCGTTCGCGATTGTCCGACTGATCCGGGGTCACCATCAGCTCCGGATGGTTCGAGAGGACGGTTGCATAAGCCTTGCCCAGCTCATCGGACGTGAATTGCGTGAGATTCGTCAGGTCGAGTTTGCCGTCGACGGCCAGCTGATGTTGCGTCTGGGCCGCGCTCAAATCGCGCTGTGCATCCTGCATCTCATTTTTGCGGAGCTGGGGTGGCAGTCCTTTCACCCCATCCATACCCGCTTGTGCATCCGCGAGATTCTGTTCGGAAACCGCAATGGCGAATTCCTTATCGACGTCGGTCTTGAGATCGGCATTGGCCGAATCGACGGCACCCTGCGCCGAATTTATCTCGTCGGTGAAGCCGTCGCTGATGTCCCTGCGCAGACCAGCATTAGGGACGCGGGCAAGAGCTTTATCGCGGCGTGTCTGAAGGTCATGCAAATGGGCAAGGGCCTGGTCCCTCGTGGTGAAAGCATCGTCCACCCGTAGCGCAGCCTGACGCATCTGGGTCGACTCGGCTCCGACCACTTTGCCCGCTTTTTTATCGACAACGCCTCCGAGCTGCTGCCCGGACTGATCGACAATATTGCCTTCGATCTGATCCCCAAAACTGTTGCCTTTCGGTTTGAGATCGTTGGCCTTTCGTGCAACAGCGGCCTGGATGGCCTTGGCATCCCCGCCATTGTCCGCAACGTCCTGCGCGGTCAGGCGCAAGTCGTGCCTCACTGCCGCATTGTAGGCGGCCAGATAGGGAGCGACGTCCGCTTCCGCCCTCTTCCCGCCATCGGAGTTCTGCCAGTCGTTCGACCATGCCTGCTGGGCTTGCGCCGCCGTCGCGTATTGCCCCCGATTGTGCTGCACCCATTGCTGCTGATGGTGCTGCATCTGCGTCTGGTAGGTTGAGAGATGGGGATCGAGCGCCCGCTTCTTTGCCTGGACGTTGTTGTCCGCCGCCTTTTGTTGCGCCTGCGCTGCCGCTTGCTGTTGTGCCTTGTAGCGAGCTTGAGCGATCTGCACCTTCATCTGGTGGATCTCTTCCGCGTCACTCATCGGGCGCGGGCTGCTCGCCGCGGTCTTCGCCGCTCCACTCGCACCATCGGCTACCAACATCTGGAGATCTCCTGAACTTGAGTGTGACGTGACTGCGCATAACCTCCTCGGCGGCCGGGCGAGGATGCCCTTGCCTCCGACTTGTCATGAGATTGATAATTTGCGGTTGTAGATTTCGCCCAATCGGCACGGATGCCACAGCGGTCCCACGCTCCAGAGGTGAAACGGGGCTCGGTCCCGTCCCCCGGCGAGCGGGTGGTCGGCGGCGTATGCGAAGACGCAGATCGTTGCGAATGATAGTACGCGCTATTTTTGAAGGAGTGCGTCATGCCCCACCGTCCGCACGTCATGACCCGCCAATCGGCAGTATTGTCCTACCCTGTCTAAAGAGCGCCGCTCAGCTATTATTGCCGTCAAATCTGTGCCGCATTGTGGCCGGCCCATCGGCAGAGTGGCTGATCTTGCACCCTGAGGCATCAGCCCGAAGGCCCAGCCGGCCCCTGCTACGATTATGAAACTCGCCCAGAGCCACGTCCGCAGCTTCGTCTTCGGCTCTCGGCTCAACCATCTTCGTCCGCCTCTACCGTCAGCATTCGCGCGCTTACGACCACAATAACAAAATACGGACAATTCGCCAATTAAATAGGGGTTATTTGAAACTCATTTGCTCATATCGCTAAATGGAGGTTCCAGAAGACGCCACTTTGGAAAAGCCCATCCTCTAGCATTGGATCGTCTTTGTACGACGTAAAAAGCGGTGCCGACTCCGCCTCCGCAATTTGAACAACTCGCCACGAAACGCCGTCCAAACGGCCGGGCTGAATAACGCGGCGATCAACCAGACGACGCGCCGGACGTCTCCTGAACAGGCCGCCGCATTGCACTGGATGAGACAGCGGCCGATGTTCGTGGGCCGGTATTGAATTGATTGGCGTCCCCGCCGCGATTCGAACGCGGGACCTGCAGCTTAGGAGGCTGCCGCTCTATCCTGCTGAGCTACGGGGACGGACCGCATACCACTAGGTGTACTTGTCGCCAGCGGACGAGGTCAAGCGTTGCGGATGGGCAGGCGCCGCCATTCACGGCCACCGCTCGCTACGCGCATTCGCTTAAGTAGTCCGCGCGGACGTCAAAAGACGAGCTGTCTGCTATAAATCGACGGATCAAACCAGGAACGCCCAGCGGGCGTAGGTGGTGCGTGCTGGAGTTCGTTCGATGAATCATCGCGCCGACGCAGGGTCGCTTGGTCTGCCAAATCTGATTATCTTGGCGCTGTTTTTCTGGCTCGGATTTGCACCGACCGCGGGCGCGGCCTGCAAGGGCGAAGACGGCGGAAGCGGCGTGGTCACGGCAGTCAACGACGGCGAGACGCTGATCCTCGACGATGGCAGGGCTGTGCGCCTGATGGGCGTCATCGGTCCGAAACGTGCTCGCATCGGCCCCGGCTCGGATGCGCGCGCGCAGATGGAGTCCGCTCTCTCTGGCCTGACGCTGGGAAAGAAGATTTCCCTGCAGGTGGATAAAAGGCAGCGCGATCGCTATGGGCGCCTGGTGGCTCAGATCATGGTCATGAACGGAGCGGGGCCGCTTTGGGTCCAAGGCGCGCTCGTCGAGGAGGGGCTTGCCCGGGTCATCTCCTTTCCCGACAACCGCCTATGCACAACGGAGCTGCTTGCCAAGGAAAACGATGCGCGACAGGCGCAGAAGGGCCTCTGGAAGACCGGTTTCTTCGCGGTCCGTCCGGCCGAAGCGGAAGACCTGCTGTTCAGACTGGCGCAAAGCTATGAAATCATCGAAGGCGAGGTGCGCGATGTGACCGAGCTGAAGGGCGCCTTCTATATCAATTTCGGTCAGAACTGGCGGCGGGACTTTACCGCATTCGTCTCGGCCAAGAGCGCGGGACTCTTCGGCGCCTCGGCGGGCGGCGGCGGAAATCGCTCGATCGACATTGCCCAGCTCAAGGGACATCATATCCGGGTCCGCGGCTGGCTGAAGAATTTCAACGGGCCCTCGATAGCCATCACGCATCCCGAGCAAATCGAGATCCTCGACAGCGGCAAGTCGGCCGCGCGCTGAAACGCCACCGAACCCGGCAGTGAAGCTGGTTCCGGCACCGGCCGGAGCCCCCTGCCCGCGGCGGCCAGACGCCGCGATCAGATGATGATCAGGAGCACGACGATCAGAAAGATCGCCGCGACGATCACCGCCTCGCGTTGATTTTCCATCCAGTCCTCGAACACCGGCTGAATGTCGAGGCTCTCACTGATGATCGAGGCGATGAAGAAGATGCCGAGCAGCCCGAGAACGTAAAGCCCGACCGGGTAGTTCGCGCAATTGCAGCGGCTCGCCTCGGCCCACATCAGGCCGACGATCGTCGATGCAACGATGAAGGTAATGAATGCGAGGATGCCGACCACGATGATCAAGGCAAAACGCGCAACATCGTTGACCGTCATGATACCCTCTTCACTCCGCGCAAAATTAGCAGATGCCGAAACTTTAGCTAAAATTTTAGCGTGCAAAGTTAATATCCGGTTGTTTGGGCTGGGTCGGACGGAAATATTCCCGCCGAATTCGGGGCGGATCGCTGACTAAAGTAAAGAAAGCTTTGACGCTCCGAGGCGGCTAAGCCGCCTTCCACTTGATCGAGCAGCCGATCGAGGGCGTCTGCTCGCGCGGCCCTTCGCCGGTTTCCGCGATGCGCTGCATAGCCTCGAACAATTCACGCCTGGCGCCGGCAACGGGGTTGCGCCCGCTCTCATCGAGCCGGCCCCGATATTGCAGGCCGAGACCGGCATTGAAGCCGAAGAAATCCGGCGTGCAAACCGCGCCATAGGCCCGCGCGACCGTCTGGCTCTCATCGTAGAGATAGGGAAACGGAAAGCGGTTTGCGGCGGCGAAGACCTTCATCTTCTCGAAGGAGTCATCCGGATAGGTGACCGCGTCATTCGAGCTGACGGCCACGCTGCGCACGCCGAAGGCTTCCAGCGCGACCGCATCGCGCACAATGCGGTCGATCACCGCCCGGACATAGGGGCAATGATTACAGATGAACATGATCAGCGTGCCCTTCTCGCCGCGAATATCGGCGAGGCTATAGATCTTGCCGTCCGTGCCCGGCAAACGGAAATCGCGCGCCTGCCAGCCGAAGTCGCATATTGCCGTCGTTGCCGCCATCTCAACTATCCTCGCTGGTTTGCCCGAAAGATAAACACGGCCGCTGCATCCCTCAAGACCCAAAGCAGAGCTCAAGCATAATCAAAAAACACATTGACGCGATGCGCCTTCCTTTGCCATAATTTCACAATCAAGCGAAAGGAGGTCTAAGAAAATGACCCCGCCGAAGTGTGGTGAGCTGTCTTGAAACGTATGAGTGTTGTACGTGGAAAGGCGGCCAGATCCGACAATTCGATCAATTTTAACGGCTTGACCCGTACGAATAGTGTTTTGAGTCTTTATTCGTACAGGTTGAGCGGTAGTGACCGGTTAATTCTGGTTTGGGCAATGCAAGGAAGATTACTGAAGATCGCCCAAAGATCGTATTGTAAAGGGTGCTCGTGACAGGAGGATTTCTTAAAATCAGCCACCTCTGTACAAACGCCTGGAGCAACTTCGGACTTCCAACTGCTTGAGAGCAGACCCCCATTTGCCCTCTGGACCGACCCAAAGACCTCGTTGGCCTTGGAGCCAACGAGGTTTTTCATGTCTTCCGCCGGATCCCCGGTGTAAATAGCGCGCCAAGCCGCCGCCTGACAGCCCTGGATGTGGAGCACCGGATTGATGATCAAAAATTGCGCGCGCGTTCTGGGTCTGGGCGCGCTGGCATGGCTTGCGGCGCTCGCTCCCGGCCTGCACCGCGCCGATGCGCAGCCGCGCTATCTCTGGCCGGGCGCCGCCCAGAGCAAGACCGGAACGCTTGCCGAGCGGATCGCTCCGCCGGCGGGCTTTGCGCGTCTACCTGCCGCAGGCGGCAGCTTTGCCGAATGGCTGCGCAACCTGCCTCTGCGGCCAGCTCAAACGCCGGTCAAACTCTATGACGGCCGCCTGAAATCGTCGCAGGACAAGCACGTCGCCGTCGTCGACATCGATACCGGCGATCGCGATCTGCAGCAATGCGCCGATGCCATTATGCGGCTGCGCGCCGAATATTTGTTGTCCGCCGGCCGGGCGCAGCGACATCGGCTTCAATGACAGCAACGGCAAGCGGATCGCCTATCGCGGGACGGCGGCCGACCGAAAGGCGTTTCAGCGCTACATGATCCGGGTCTTTGCCTATGCCGGGACCTATTCGCTGGCGCGCGAGCTGAAGCCCGTGGCCGTCGGCGACATGGCCATCGGCGATGTGTTCATCAAAGGCGGCTTTCCGGGCCACGCGGTTCTCGTCGTCGATATGGCCGTCGATCAGACGAGCGGTGAGAAGCGGTTCCTGCTGCTGCAGAGCTTTATGCCGGCGCAGGATATGCACATTCTGAAAAATCCGAAATCCGCAGACGGTTCGCCCTGGTACGCCATCCCGGACCCCAGCGACGACTTGGTTACGCCGGAATGGGTCTTCAAGCCTGGGGCGCTGCGGCGGTTCAAGGACTGAGCGGGCCGGCGCCATACCGGAAAGCGAGACCAGGGACGCCGGTCACATCGGGAAGCGATCATTGATCTTCGCATGGGCCAGGCCGGCTGCTATAGTCCCGTGGGCTGAAAGCTCTCCTATATGATAGGGGCATTATGGGATAGAGAGGCGTTGCAATTGGCAGCTTGGCTCGCAATTCTGGCGCTCATCGTCGCCGCTATTGCTCTCATTGTTTCGAACGATGCGGGCACCATCGCAGGACTATCGACCGACGCCTTCGCAAGCCTGGCGGCGGGGTTTGCCATCGTCGTTTTCTTGGGCGGGGCTATTGCATCATCCTATCGCGGGCGCGTCCTGCATGCCGTCAAGCATCTTGCCGGCTGGACCCTGACCCTTTTTGCGCTCGTTGCGCTTTACGCCTATCGCGGCGAACTTGCCGTCGTTGCCGACCGGGTGCTCGGTGAGCTGAGCCCGCGCGGCACGCAGATCAATATTACCGCCACCGCCGGCGCCGGCCACGCCGTCCGCATCAAGCGCGGCTGGAGCGGCCATTTCGTCGCGACCGCCCGGATCGGCGACAAGCCGGTCGAGATGATCGTCGATACCGGCGCCTCGACCGTGGTGCTCAAACATGAAGACGCCAAGCGTTTGGGCATCAACATGCGCGGCCTGCGCTACACCGTGCCGGTCCAGACCGCCAATGGATCGTCCTACGCCGCGCGCGTCCAGCTGACCGGCGTCGCGGTTGGCAATGTTGGCATCAGCAGCGTCGAAGCTCTCATCGCAAAGCCCGGAAGCCTCCATCAGAGTCTGCTTGGTATGAGTTTCTTAAGCCGTTTGCGCTCATATGAGTTCTCCGGCGATTACCTGGAACTTAGGGGCTGAGGTAGCGGATCGGCGGGACGGGGGCGTTCCGGCCGGTCTTGAAGGATGAGGAGCGAACGGGCATGGCATTCCGGGGCGGGATGCGGCGTGCCGCCGGCGAGGCCGCGTTGTGGCTGGCGGTCGCGGGCGCGGCTGGCGGCAGTTTTTATTTCTTCGAAGATGCCTACCGTGCTCTTGAGCACACCTGGCCGCGTCTGCAAGCAAGCTTCGCGGCCGATATCCGTTCTGGTCCGGGCTCGGTCGAGACCACGCAGTCGGTCCCCGATCCGGAGCAGGCCGAGCCGGTCGAGGCCAAAGCCGCAATGCCGGATCTGCGGCCGACGGTCACCGGACTTCAGGAGCTCGTCGAAAAAGTCTCCCGCCTGGAGAATTCCGGGCCTGCGGAGCGCAAGGTCACGCTGAGCGCCAATCATTACGGTCATTTCGTCGTCGAGGCGGAGATCAACGGCGCCAAGGTCGAGCTGCTGACCGACACCGGGGCGACCTATGTCGCGCTCAATTACGAGACGGCCCGCAAGCTCGGCTTCAACGACCGCAATCTCCAGTTCAACAGCCGGTCGAGCACGGCGAACGGCATCGCCCGGGTTGCGCCCGTGACGCTCGATTATGTCCGCATCGGCAGCATCGTGCTCCATGAGGTCAAGGCCGTCATCGCCGAGCCGGGCAAGATGACCCAGAACCTCCTCGGCATGAGCTTCATCAACCGGCTGTCGGGCTTCCAGCTCAGCGGTGGACGCCTCGACATGGTGCAGAAGTGAGGGTCTCGGGTGCCGCTCCCGCCGAACGCTGACCCGTGATCCAGCGGGCCTGGCGGCGCCGTCCGTCCGGCAAAATCGGGACTGGTAATTCGGGATATGACCCTTTATCCCGGTAGCAAAGCAGCAACCGTCCTTCAGCCGCAGCCGGAGGAGCTGATGTTTTGATGTCTTTGAGGGTCATCGATGTTTCCCAAGCCGAGAACGGATCTGACGCCCAACACCGCCGACTTTGAGCGCCTGCCCTTCATCAAGCCGACCGGCTTTCGCGAATATGACGCGCGCTGGCTGTTCCCGAAAGAGATCAATCTGATGGGAATGCAGGCCATCGGCCTCGGCCTTTCGGTCTTGATGCGCCGCCGCCGCGTTCCACTCCGCGTGGTCACGGGGCACGATTTCCGCTCCTACTCGTCTTCGATCAAGGAGGCGCTGATCGCCGGTCTGATGGCCGGAGGCGCCGAGGTCTTCGATATCGGCCTTGCACTTTCGCCCATGGCCTATTTCGCGCAGTTCGCACTTGACGTCGAGGGCGTGGCGATGATCACGGCGAGCCACAACGACAATGGCTGGACCGGCATCAAAATGGGCATGGCCCGGCCGCTCACCTTCGCGCCCGAAGAGATGACCGAACTGAAAAGCGTCGTTCTCTCCGGCGACTATGATGTCCCGGGCGGCGGCAAATACCACTTCGTTGCTGATCTCGCCGAGCGCTATATGGCCGATCTGGCAAACCGGCCGAAGCTGAAGCGCAGGCTGAAGGTCATTGCGGCGTGCGGCAACGGCACGGCGGGCGCCTTCGCGCCGCAGGTCCTCGAAGCGGTCGGCTGCGAGGTCACTCCGCTGCACTGCGAGCTGGACTACAGCTTTCCGCATTACAATCCGAACCCGGAAGCCATGGCTATGCTGCATGACGTGCGCGATGCGGTGCTTGAGCACGGCGCCGATGTCGGCCTGGCCTTCGACGGCGATGGCGACCGCTGCGGCGTCGTCGACAATGAAGGCCGCGAGATTTTTGCGGACCGCGTCGGCGTCATGCTGGCGCGCGATATTTCGAGCCTGCGGCCGAACGCGAAATTCGTCGTCGACGTCAAATCGACCGGGCTGTTTGCGACCGATCCCGTGCTGATCGCCAATGGCGCCAAAACCGATTATTGGAAAACCGGCCATTCCTACATCAAGCGCTATAGCCACGAGCACGGCATGACGGTCGGCTTCGAGAAATCCGGGCATTTCTTCTTCAATCCGCCGCTCGGGCGCGGCTATGACGACGGCCTCGTCTCGGCGCTCGCCATACTCGATATGATGGACCGCAATCCGAAGAAAACCCTCGCCGATCTGGAGCGCGATCTGCCGAAAACCTGGCAGTCGCCGACCATGTCGCCGCATTGTGCCGACGAGGCCAAATACGGCGTCGTCGACCGGGTAATCGCGCATTTCCAGGGTGTTGCGGCGAGGGGCGAGACGCTTGCGGGTCAGAAGATCCGCGAGCTCATCACCGTGAACGGCATCCGCATCGTCCTGGCTGACGGTACCTGGGGTCTGGTCCGCGCTTCCTCCAACAAGCCGGAACTCGTCGTTGTTGTTGAGAGCCCGACGTCGGAGCAAAATATGCGCGCAATTTTCGCCGAAATTGACCGGCATCTGCAAACCTATCCGGAAGTGGGCGAATATAATCAGAAGATCTGAGGACGCGGCGCGGCGCCATACGGCAAACCCCGAATTTCGGCCGGAGCCGGCGTAAACGCTTTCCAGCGCGGGCAATTCCCCTTAAAAAGGGGCGATTGACGCCTCGTCCGCCTCACGCGCCTGCCGCAGGACCAAACACCGCTAGAGCCAAATGATTTGGCAAGAAATCTTCATCGTTCTGCTTCTGATTCTGCTCAACGGCTTCTTCGCGTTGTCCGAGTTGGCGATCGTTTCATCGCGCCGGGCGCGTCTGCAGCAATATGCCGAGGAAGGCCGGCGGGGCGCAATCGCGGCGATCAAGCTCGTCGATGATCCGACAGGATTTCTGTCGGCTGTCCAGGTCGGCATCACGCTGATCGCGATCCTCCTCGGCGCCTATGGCGAGGCAACGCTCGCAGCGCCTCTGGCGGCCGCCCTGGAGCCTCTCGCCTATATCGGCCGGAATGCCGGGGCCGTCTCCACCGCGATTGTCATCGTCTCCATCACCTTTACCTCGCTGATCGCCGGCGAGCTGGTGCCGAAACGCCTCGCTCTGCGCAATCCGGAACGCCTGGCCTGCATCGTCGCGCCGGCCATGCGGTTTTTGTCGAGGGTCGCGCTCCCCGTCATCTGGTTGCTGCGCCGGATCACCGAATTCGCGCTTCGCCTGTTCGAGGCGCCCGCTGCCGACGACACGCGCTTCACCGAAGAAGAGGTCAAAACGCTGATCGCCGAAGGCACCGAAGCCGGGGTTTTCGCGCCGGCCGAGCGGGAAATGCTCGAAGGCGTGCTGCGCATCGCGGACCGAACCGTGCGCTCGATCATGACGCCGCGCCCGGACGTCGTCTGGCTGGATCTCGATGAAAGCATCGACGCCGTCGTGAAGACGATCGCCGAAAGCGGCCATTCGCGCTTTCCGATCGCGCGCGACGATGTCGACAATATCATCGGCATCGTTCAGGCAAAGGACCTGTTCGAGATGTCCTGCAGGGGCAACGATCTCGACCTGAGAGGCGCGGCCCGCGACCCGATCTATATCCACGAGGGCACGCCGATTCTGAAGCTGCTCGAAAGCTTTCGTGCCTCCACGGTTCATATGGCCGTCGTTCTTGACGAGCACGGCACCGTCCAGGGGATCGTCACGCCGACCGATATTCTCGCCGCGATTGCCGGCGACTTTCCCGAGCGCGAGGGCGAGGAGGAGCCGAGCGCGGTGATGCGGGCCGACGGCTCCTGGCTGCTCGACGGGCAGATGCCGGTTTACGAGGTCGAGCGCAAGCTGGAGCTGAAGGGCCTCAGCGCTATCGACGAGGAGTATACGACGCTTGCCGGCTTCGTCCTCACCCAGCTCGGTCACATCCCGGTGCCGGGCGAGGCCTTCGATTGGAACAATTGGCGTTTTGAGGTCGTCGACCTCGACGGCCGCCGGATCGACAAGGTTCTTGCCTCCGCGCGGCCGGGCCAGGCGGCTTGAACCGCGCCGGCCGATGATCGTGGCCCCGGCCCTTATCCTGAGACACCGTTGAAAGGAGAACAGCATGAGCAAAGTTGCTTGGATCGGCCTTGGCGTGATGGGCTTTCCGATGGCCGGCCATATACGCAGCAAAGGCGGCCACGATCTCACCGTCTACAACCGCACGCGTGCCAAAGCCGAAGAATGGGTGGCCAAATTCGGCGGCAAGATCGCCGAAACGCCCGCCGAGGCCGCGCGCGATGCCGAGTTCGTGTTCTCCTGCGTCGGCAATGACGACGATCTGCGCTCGGTAACCATCGCACCCGGCGGCGCCTTCGAAACGCTCCGCTCCGGCGCGGTGTTCATCGACAGCACCACCGCCTCGGCCGATGTCGCGCGCGAGCTTTACGCTGCCGCCAAGGCGAAAGGCGCCGGCTTTCTCGATGCGCCCGTGTCCGGCGGCCAGGCGGGCGCGGAGAACGGCGTGCTGACGGTGATGGTCGGCGGCGATCCCGAGGTCTACGAGAAAGCCCAGCCGGTGATTGCGCATTACGCGCGGGCGACGACGCTGCTCGGACCCGCCGGTGCTGGCCAGCTCACAAAGATGGTCAATCAGATCAGCGTCGCCGGCGTCATTCAGGGTCTCGCCGAAGGTCTGCATTTCGCGCAGAAAGCCGGCCTCGATATCGCCGCCGTGATGGCGACGATTTCGAAAGGCGCCGCCCAGTCCTGGCAAATGGAGAACCGCTGGGAAACCATGACCGCCGGCAAGTTCGATTATGGCTTCGCCGTCGACTGGATGCGCAAGGATCTGTCGATCTGCCTCGCTGAAGCGCGGCGGACCGGCGCAAATCTGCCGGTCACCGCGCTCATCGATCAGTTCTATTCCGAAGTGCAGAGCATGGGCGGCAATCGCTGGGATACGTCGAGCCTGATTGCGCGGCTGAACCGCTGATGCGGGCGGCCCGGCCATAACGAGGATCGGAAGGCCGCCAGGATCGATGCCGGCGCCGGCACTGGATAGGTCACGGCGACGGACCTGGGCGCTTGAGCCCTTTGTGGGTCATGGCAATAAGAAGAGCGGCCATCCGTCCGAACGCTGCCCTGCGCTGGCAAAATGCTGCTTTTTATGTCATCATGAAAACGGATTGTTCTTATCGTGAGAATGAGAATCCGTGATGATTGACCTCGATCTTGCCTGTCTGCGCGCCTTCCTCGCGGTCACCGAGGCCGGTGGCTTCACACGCGCAGGTCTCAAGCTGAACCGCACACAGTCGGCCGTCAGTATGCAAGTTCGCCGCCTCGAAGAGATGCTCGGGGTCCGGCTGATCCAAGACCGCAAGAGGGCGACCCTGACGCCGGCGGCGGAGCGCATTGTTGATCATGCGCGGCGAATGCTCGCGCTCAATGACGAGATGGTCGGCCGGGCGAAAGGCGCCGATGTCGCGGGCCGCGTGCGGCTTGGAATGCCGGACGATTATGTCTCCTTCTTCCTGCCGAAGATGCTGCGCCGGCTCGCCATCACCCACCCTCAGATCGAGCTCGAAGTGCGCTGCGCCATGTCGTTCGACCTGATGCCCTCCGTCGACCGCGGGATCATCGATCTGGCGTTGATTACCCGGGCGAGCGGCAGCGACGAGGGCACGCCGGTTCACCGCGAGCCCGTGGTCTGGGCGGCGGCCGATCCCGCGCTCGCACGGCGCAGGCCGCTGCCGCTCGGTCTGTTTTCGCCCGGCTGCCGTTTTCGTGACGTGATTCTGGGACGGCTGGAGGCGGCGGGGATCGCTTATCGCATCGCTTATGAAAGCCCGAGCATCAGCAGTCTTAGCGCGGCCGTCGGCGAGGGGCTCGCGGTCACCGCCATGGCGCGGCTGTCGCTGACGCCGAACATGAAAGCGCTCGACGCCGACCATGGATTGCCGCCGCTGCCGGATTTCGAGATCGCGCTTTATGGTCCGCGCGGCGCCGTCTCGCCTGCCACGCGCGCGGTGAAGACGTCGCTGCTTGAGGCGTTGTCGGGCAATCCGATCGAGCGTGCCGCCGCCTGAGGCGCGCCCGCGCCTTGAGCATGATCCGCAAAAGTGGACGCCGGTTTTGCGAAAAGATCATGCTCGAACAAAGCGATAGAGCCCGGTTCCGATTCAATCGGAACGGAAAGGCCTCTAAGCGTCGAGGCCGTGCTCCTGGGCCTCGAGAACGTGGCCGGCGAGATAGAGCGAGCCGGTGATCAGGACCCGCACCGGCGCCCTGGCTTCGCGCGAACAGAGCTCGAGCGCCTGGCGAAGGCTGGCGGCGGGCTCGGCGACAAAACCGAGATTGCGCGCCATCTCGCAAAGCTCATGCGCCGTATAGGCGTTGGGCTGGCCCGGAATGTCGACGGTGGCGATGAAGCTCGCCAGATTTTCGAAATGCTCAAGAAAGCTTAAGGCATCCTTTGTCGACATCATGCCGAGAATGAGATGCAGGGGCCGGGAGACACGCTCTTCGAGATCGGCCATGGCGCGCGCCAAAACCTCGCCTGCAGCCGGATTATGCCCCCCATCGAGCCAGATCTCCGAGCCCGCCGGCAGCAGTTCACTGAATACCCCTTGGCCGAGACGTTCGAGGCGGGCCGGCCACGTGGCCGAGACGAGCCCCTTCGCCAGATTATCCTCGGAAATCGCGACGCCATCGAGCGTGCGCGCGGCAGCGACCGCGGTCCCGGCATTGCCGATCTGATGGCCTCCGATGAGGCGCGGCAATGGCAGGTCGAGCAAGGCCCGCCCGTCCTGAAACACGAGCCGGCCATGCTGCTCATAAGCATCCCACTGCTCGCCGGCAATAATGAGCGGGGCGCCGATCTGGAGCGCACGCTGCTTGATGACATCGAGCGCGGCATCAAGCTGGCGCGAAACGACGCAAGCACAGCCGGGCTTCAGAATGCCGGCCTTCTCGCCGGCGATCGCCTCGATGGTGTCGCCGAGAAAGCCGGTGTGATCGATCGATATCGGCGTGATGACCGTCAGCTTCGGGCGGTCGAGGACGTTGGTGGCGTCGAGCCGGCCGCCAAGCCCGGTCTCGAGCAGCACCATGTCCGCCGGGATGTTCGGCAAAGGCGAGGAACGCAGCCGCCGTCGTGATCTCGAAGAAGGTGATCGGCTGGCCGGCGTTGGCCTCTTCGGCGCGGATCAGCACGTCATGGAGCGCGCGCTCGCTGATCGGCTGCGCGCCGCCCGGCCCGGCAAGCGCAATCCTCTCATTGAACCGGCGCAGATGCGGCGAGGTGAAGACATGCACGCTCAGTCCCGCAGCTTCAAGGATGGCGCGCAGAAACGCGATCACCGAGCCCTTGCCATTTGTGCCCGCAACGTGGATCGCCGGCGCCATCGCCTTGTGCGGATCGCCCAGAGCGCGAAGCAGCCGATGGATGCGGTCGAGCGAGAGATCGATGGATTTGGGATGCAAATGCTCGAAGCGAGCCAGCAATTCGGCGGTTACGGGCGCGGTCATGGGAGTCGCCCTTTCCTCTTCATTCGGCTGGATGTTGTCAAAATGGGAAAAGATGGCGCTGCGCCAGCGGCGATGTCACCAGCCATCGGATTGCGTCGAGCGGCAGATCATTCGGCCGCGGCTTTCTCGGGTGGTGGCAGGGCGATGCTCTGGGGCTCGCTCTCGGGTGCGATGGCGGGCGGTTCCTGCCCGTCGCGGGCGCCGCCTTGCGGGCGGGATTGTCAACGACGACACGCGGCGGCTCGCCCATATTGACGGGCTTTTCGCCTTGCGGAAGCCGGCGCTTCAGCGCACGCCGCTCCATCAGCAGGCTGCACAGACGGCTCAGCGTCTCGCGAATCTGATGGCGATGGATGACCATATCGACCATGCCGTGGTCGAGAAGATATTCGGCCCGCTGAAAACCGTCCGGCAGCTTCTCGCGGATGGTCTGCTCGATGACGCGCGGACCGGCAAAGCCGATCAGCGCGCCCGGCTCGGCCAGATGCACATCGCCGAGCATGGCATAGGATGCCGTGACGCCGCCGGTGGTCGGATGGGTCAGCACGACGATGTAAGGCAGGCGCGCATGCGCGCAGCTTCTGCACCCCGACGGTCGTGCGCGGCATCTGCATCAGCGAGAACATGCCCTCCTGCATGCGCGCGCCGCCCGAGGCCGCAAAAAGGATATAGGGCGCCTCTTTTTCCACAGCTTTCAGCATGGAGGCAACGATCGCCTCGCCCGCCGCCATGCCGAGCGAGCCTCCGAGGAAGGCAAAATCCTGCACTGCGGCGACCACCTCCTGGCCGTCCACGGTGCCGACGCCGGCGACAATGGCGTCATCGAGCCCGGTCTTGGTTTTGGCGTCCTTCAGGCGGTCGATATAGCGGCGCTCGTCACGGAATTTGAGCGGATCGAGCGGAACTTCAGGTGAGGGAAGCTTGTCGAACTTGGCTTCGTCGAACAGCGACTTCAGGCGCATCTCGGCCGGCATGCGCAGATGGTAGTTCGACCCCGGAATGACGAGCTGGTTGGCTTCGACATCCTTGTAGAAGACCATCTGCCCCGTCTCAGGGCATTTGACCCACAAATTCTCCGGGACCTCTCGCTTCTGCCAGAGGCCGCGTATTTTGGGGCGGACGACGTTATTGATCCAGTTCACTTTTCTAAGACGCCTCTTACGCTGAGACCGTTCGATTCACCTGCTCGGCGGACACCGTCATGGCGCGCGCCGCGGCCCCTTCAGCGAGCCGGGACACCAGGGATGTGACGCTCGTAACCGTCGATGGCGTCGCCGAACCGTGCTTGATCCAGGCTCGCCGCGACCGCATTCACCAATGCCGAGCCAACGACAACGCCGTCGGCAAACGCGCCGATGGCGCCGACCTGATCCGCCGCCTTTACGCCAAAACCCACACAAACCGGCAAGGCCGTCTGCCTCTTGATCCGCGCGACGTTACTCTCCACCGACGCAATGTCTGGCGCGCGCGTACCGGTTATGCCCGCAATCGAAACATAATAGACGAATCCGCTGGTATTGGCGAGCACGGCCGGGAGCCGCTTGTCGTTGGTCGTCGGCGTCGCCAGGCGGATGAAACTGAGCCCGGCGTCCAAGGACGGCAGGCAAAGCTCGGTGTCCTCCTCCGGCGGCAGATCCACCACGATCAGACCATCGACCCCGGCGGCCTTGGCGTCACGCACGAACGCCTGCGAGCCGTAAATATAGATCGGGTTGTAATAGCCCATCAGCACGATGGGCGTCGTCTGGTCGGTCTCGCGGAAGGCGCGGACCATGGCGAGGGTCTTGCGCAGGGTCTGGCCATGCTTCAGAGCCCGATGCGAGGAGGCCTGAATGGCGGGACCATCAGCCATCGGATCGGAGAAGGGCATTCCGAGTTCGATGACGTCGGCACCGGAGGCGGGAAGCGCGCGCAAAAGCGCAAGCGAGGTCTGATAGTCGGGATCGCCGGCCGTAACGAAGGTCACGAGCGCCGGCTCTACCCTGGCGTTGCACACTCGCTGAATTTGTCCTCAATCCTTGAAGTCACTGCTTTTCTCAAACCTGCGTCGTTCGCAAGCGGTCGACCTCCGCCTGAATTTTCCTGGTATTATCCATCATTTGATCCGCTTGCTTTTCGGATAGCAGTGGATAGCTCATGAAGACTTCCGCCTCTAATACTCGCGCTTCTCCCAACAAGATCTGGAGCCGGGTTGTATCCTTCAATAGTTTGTCACTAGTCTTTGCAATTCGCTCGATATCGCGGGTCAATTCTAACGGCCCTATTGAAACTTTGTTAGCACTTTCAAGCCATCCAGTAATAGAACGTCGGAAAACCAGTGCAACGAACACGATTGCTATGGGAAGGCCTAGCGCTCCAATAGCCTTTAGCCATTCGATTAGCACGCTACATCTCCATGCCCAAATGGCCGGCCACCGCAAAAATGTCCTTGTCGCCCCTGCCGCACATATTCATCACCAGAAGGTTCTCTTTCGTTAAAGTCGGCGCCAGTTTCGTCACATGGGCAAGCGCATGCGCCGGTTCGAGCGCCGGGATGATGCCCTCCAGCCTGGTGCAAAGCTGGAACGCCGCAAGCGCCTCCTTATCCGTCGCGGAAACATAGCTCACACGTCCCGTGTCCCGAAGCCATGCATGTTCCGGGCCGACGCCCGGATAATCGAGGCCCGCCGAGATGGAATGCCCCTCCAGGATCTGCCCATCATCATTTTGCAGAAGATAGGTGCGATTTCCATGGAGGACACCGGGTCGTCCACCATTCATCGAGGCAGCGTGTCCATTTGGCACTTCCAGGCCGTAACCGCCCGCTTCGACGCCATAAATCGCGATCTGCCGGTCGTCGAGAAAGTCGTGAAACAAGCCCATTGCATTCGAGCCGCCGCCGATACAGGCGACGAGCGTGTCCGGCAGACGCCCTTCGCGCTCCAGCATCTGCTGGCGGACTTCGCGGCCGATCACCGACTGGAAATCACGCACCATCGCCGGGTAGGGATGCGGGCCCGCAACCGTGCCGATGATATAGAATGTGTCCTCGACATTTGCCACCCAGTCGCGCAGCGCCTCATTCATCGCGTCCTTGAGCGTGCCGCTGCCCGATGTCACGGGCTTGACCTCGGCGCCGAGCAGCTTCATGCGGAAAACATTGGGCTTTTGCCGCTCGACATCGGTTGCGCCCATATAGACGACGCAGGGCAGGCCGAAACGCGCCGCGACCGTTGCGACGGCGACACCGTGCTGGCCGGCGCCGGTCTCGGCGATGATGCGGGTCTTGGCCATCCGGCGCGCAAGCTGGATCTGACCGAGGCAGTTGTTGATCTTGTGCGAGCCGGTGTGGTTCAGCTCGTCGCGCTTGAAGTAGATTTTCGCGCCGCCGAAATGCTGCGTCAGCCGCTCGGCGAAATAGAGCGGGCTCGGCCGGCCGGCGTAATGGGCGTTGAGCTGATCGAGTTCGGCCTGAAACGAGGGGTCCCGCTTCGCAGCCTTATAGGCCTCCTCTAGCTCAAGGATGAGCGGCATCAAGGTTTCGGCGACGAAGCGGCCGCCATAAATTCCGAAATGGCCGGTCTCATCCGGCCCCTCGCGGAAGCTGTTCGGGAGCATTTCGGTTTGGTTATCCATGCGCCACCTCTTCCAGCGCCGAGGCCCGCGCCGCCCGAACGAATTGGCGAATGAGCGCGGCGTCCTTGACGCCGGGCGCGGTTTCGACCCCTGAGGACACATCGACCATGGCCGGCCCGGTGAGGGCGATTGCCTCAGCGACATTCTCAGGCGTCAGTCCGCCGGAGAGGACGAACGGCAGTTTGCTCCGAACCGATGTGAGCAGACGCCAGTCGAAGGCGAGGCCGTTGCCGCCGGGAACCCGGCTGCTGCGCGGCGGCTTGGCGTCGAACAGAATGATGTCCGCGGAGCCGCGATAGGCATCGGCGCGGTCGGCGTCACCCTCCGCTGCGACACTGATCGCCTTGATGACCGGACGCCCGGCAAGCGCGCGGATCGCGGCGGCACGCTCCGGCGTTTCCACGCCGTGAAGCTGAATCAGGTCCGGATCGGCGGCGGCAAGGATCGCTTCGATCTGGGCATCGGAGGCATCGACGACCAGCGCGACGCTCTTGATCCTGCCGCGCGCGGCCTTCGACAGCGTCTTGGCTTTGTTCGGCCTAATATGACGCGGGCTGGGCGGAAAGAACACCATGCCGAAATGGCTGGCGCCCGCGCCGATCACCGTTTCGAGCGCGCCCAGCGTCTTGATCCCGCAGATTTTGACATCGATGCTCAATGATGCCCCTAAATGCTGTTCGCTGATGCGAAACACAACGCTATAGCAAGCGGCGCCGCGGAAGGGAAGCCCGGCACATGCCGTGGTGCGATCCTTGACGCCCCCACATCCGGGCGATGCAGCCGCGTCTCAGCTTCGCAGACACCTGCTTCTTTGCAGATAAGATCGAGGCGGCGCCGCGCAATAAGCAACTACTCGGCGGCGCGCCGCGCCGTCACCTCGATTTCGATCTTCATGCGCGGGTCCGAAAGACCGGCGGCGATCATGGTCGCCGCTGGCCTGATCTTGCCGAAGGCATGGCGAAGAACGGGCCAGCACGGCTCGAAATCCTCGCGGCGCGGGAGAATGTAGCGAACCCGGATAACATCGCCGAGCGAGGCGCCAGCTTCGCCAAGCGCGGCCTCGACATTGCGCAGAGCCTGCTCACACTGGCCGACGACATCGTCGCTGATCGTCATCGTCCGGTAGTCGAAACCGGTCGTTCCGGACACGAAGATCCAATCGCCGTCGACGACCGCACGCGAATAGCCGATCTCAGCTTCGAAAGCCGATCCGGAGGAAATCAGGCGCCGTATCACGACGAAGCGATCAGTGGATCAGGGGACGCTCTTGAACGTCCGCGTTCGTGGCAAAGGTCCGGATTTGCGGCGCGCGCTCCAGAACGCGCAAATGCCGGGTGAGCCGCTCATTGTCTTTCTTCAGCTCGAACAGCTCATGAGCGCGCCGCTTGGCGGCATGACGCCAGCGCGCTTGGCTGAACCAGGTGGCGAAGGCACCGATCAGAAAACCGATCAGCAGCGCCAAGAACAAAAAGATGAAGAGCGGCGCCTCGAAAGACAGCGTGCTGTGGGGACCGGCGACAGGGTCGAGCACGAAGCGCACGAGATGGCGGTTCGCCACCGCGAAGGCGATTGCGACGATAGCGATGAGGAACAGAACCAAATAACGCAGCGATCGCATCTGCAGCTCCAGGCTTGCCGGCCGATTAGACTTTCTTTTTCGCCTTAGATTTCGGCGATTTCGAGCCCGACTTTACCGTAGATTTGGTTTCGAAATCTTTATTCATGCGCTGACGAAGCTCTTTCCCGGTCTTGAAGTAGGGAACATATTTCTCCTCGACGAAAACCTGCTCCCCCGTGCGCGGATTGCGGCCCGCCCGCGCCGGCCGGCGCTTGACGGAAAACGCGCCGAAGCCGCGCAACTCCACCCGCTCACCGCGGGAAAGCGACGAGATAATTTCGTCAAATATTACATTCACAATTAGTTCGATGTCCCGCTGAAACAAATGCGGGTTTTGGGCCGCAATCTTCTCGATAAGCTCCGACTTGATCATAATTGCCCATTCCGCTTCGGCACTTTTCTTTGAGTTTATTGTGTTTTTTCAGGGTGCCAAAGTGAAATGAGGCCGTCAAGCTGATTGAAGTGCCGGCCTGCGGTAATAAGCTCCAGAATCCGCTCGACGAGGCCCCCGAAAACACTGCCCGCGCCCGCAGCAAGGCTGTGCATCAGGACCGAACTATAAGAACTCTCGGTCTTGCGGTCGATAATCTCAATGTCCTTGGGAACGCCTCGCTTTTCCTGAAGCCATTTCAGCGCGGTCTGTTCATCGCCGATCTCGTCGACAAGCCCGATCTGGATTGCCTGCCGGCCAGTATAGATGCGCCCGGTCTTGACCTGCTCGATCACATCGGGCTTCAGCGCCCGCCTTTTGGTGACGATATCGACGAACCAATTGCGTGATTCGTCAACCAGTTCCTCGATCAGGGCGCGGCCCTTGGCGTCCGTCGGCGTGAAGGGCGAAGGAATGGCTTTCAGCTCGCCGCTGCGGATTTCCTCGACGTGGATGCCCCAATTGCGCAAGAGCTCGGAAAACTCGGCATATTGCAGGATCACGCCGACCGAGCCGGTGATGGAATTGCCGCGCGCAACGATGTGGTCGGCGGCGATTCCCGCCAGATAGGCCGCCGAGGTCGCGGCGGTGCCGAACACGGCAACGACGGGCTTCTTTTCGGCGAGCCGGCGCAGCGCATTATAAAGTGCCTCCGCGCCCGCCGTCGTGCCGCCCGGACTGTTGATATGGAGGATGACGCCGCGGACCTGGCGATTGTCGCCGATGTCGGAGAGGAGCTTGCGCTGGTCGCGGTCGTCCGAGATGAAACCCTCGATCGAGACGCGGGCGACATGCGGGTTGAAGCCGAGTTGCGCCAATGTCGTCCCGTTGCTGCTGAGGAAAATCGCGATGGTGGCGATCACGGCGAGGAGGATGGCGCCGACCCTCCAGAAGCGAAGGCGCCGCTTCAGTCGCCGGCGTTCGGCAAGGCTATCGGCTTCAAGCGTCATGACGGGACCAATCCTTGACGGCTAGTGTCCCGAATCCGAAGTTCGCCTCATTCCTCAACTTGCTCCGTAGCGAACTTCGGATTCAAAAAGGGACACTAGCAACTATTAGATTCTAGTGTGGTTTGAGATCGGGAAGTCCCCTAAAAGAGCCTGCTGAAACGATGGTGGGGACTTCCCGATCACCACACTAGGGCGGGACGTGAAACGAGAAAGGCTCCAGTGTGCGCTGAAGCCTTTCCTTTGCCTTGGGTCTATTCTTTGTCCTTGTCGTCGTCGTCTTCTTTTTCCTGGGCCTTCGACAGCGCGGCCCCGAGAATTTCACCGAGCGAAGCGCCGCTGTCGGTCGAGCCGTATTGGGCCACGGCCTGCTTTTCTTCGGCGATTTCGAGCGCCTTGATCGAGACGCTGATCTTGCGGCTGCTCTTGTCGATCGACTGAATCACCGCATCGACCATGTCGCCGGGGGAGAAGCGCTCGGGACGCTGCTCGGAGCGGTCGCGGGAGAGCTCCGACCGCCGGATGAACGCGGTGAGATCGCTTCCGGAAATCTTCACTTCCAGCCCGCTTTCCTTCACCTCGACGACTTCACAGGTGACGATGGAGCCCTTCTTCAGCGCGCCGGCGGCCTGGAACGGATCGGTGCCGAGCTGCTTGATGCCGAGGCTGATGCGTTCCTTCTCTGGATCGGTATCAAGAACGACGGCGCTGACCTCCTCGCCCTTGGTGTAGTCCTTGAGGGCCTCTTCGCCCGGTTTGCTCCAGTTGAGATCGGACAGATGGACCATGCCGTCGATACCGCCTTCAAGGCCTATGAACAGGCCGAACTCGGTGATGTTCCGCACCTGGCCGGTTACCTCGGAGCCTTTCGGATGCATTTCGGCAAAGGCCACCCAGGGATTTTCCTGGGTCTGCTTCAGACCGAGCGAGATCCGGCGCTTGTTGGGATCGACCTCAAGCACCTGCACTTCGACTTCCTGGCTGGTCGAGACGATCTTGCCGGGGTGAACATTCTTCTTCACCCAGCTCATTTCCGAGACGTGGATCAGTCCTTCGACGCCCGGTTCGAGCTCGACGAAGGCGCCATAGTCGGTGATGTTGGTGACCTTCCCGGTGAACTTGGCGCCGAGCGGATATTTCGCCTCGATGCCCTCCCACGGGTCGGACTCGAGCTGCTTCATGCCGAGGCTGATGCGGTGGGTTTCCGGATTGATGCGGATGATCTGCACCTTGACGGTGTCGCCGACATTGAGAATTTCGCTCGGATGGTTGACGCGGCGCCACGCCATGTCGGTGACATGCAGAAGCCCGTCAATGCCGCCGAGATCGATGAACGCGCCGTAATCGGTGATGTTCTTGACGACGCCGTCGACCGTCTGGCCCTCTTCGAGCTTGGAGACGATCTCGGAACGCTGCTCGGCGCGCGTCTCTTCAAGAACGGAGCGCCGCGAAACGACGATATTGCCGCGCCGGCGGTCCATCTTCAGGATCTGGAACGGCTGCGGCATGTTCATCAGCGGCCCGATATCGCGCACCGGCCGGATGTCGACCTGGCTGCCGGGAAGGAAGGCAATCGCGCCGTCGAGATCGACGGTAAAGCCGCCCTTAACCTTATTGAAAATGATGCCTTCGACCTTCTCGCCGGCGTTGAATTTCTCTTCGAGCCGGTTCCAGCTTTCCTCGCGGCGGGCTTTTTCGCGGCTCAGCACCGCTTCGCCGAGCGCATTCTCGACACGTTCGAGATAGACCTCGACCTCATCTCCGACCGAGATCGACGGCTGACGGCCTCCGACACCGAATTCCTTGAGGGCCACCCGCCCTTCCGTCTTCAATCCGACGTCGATAACGGCGAGATCGTTTTCGATGGCAACGATCTTGCCCTTGACGACGCTGCCTTCCTCGACATCCGTTTCCTTGAAAAACTCCTCGAGCAGCGAGGCAAAATCTTCGCGCGACGGATTGTACCCGATGGCGGCTTGTTCGTTTGCTTGTGGTAAGTTCATCAAAATCCCTGCCGGTGGTTGCTGGTGCGCTTTGCGCCAAAGACAACAGACGGTCAGCCTCTCCATACCGGCCGGGAGAGGCTGGGCCGTCATGTGTGATCTCTTCTTGCCCGAAAGACAGCGGGACGCCGGTCGGCTAAGGCTGACGATCCGCGCAGGCCGCAGGCAAATGCCGAGCTAAGTCTGCGCCGACCGGCCAATCGCGGCGTCGATCAATCTTACGGCGGCGAAAAATGCTGCTTCTATATCCAATTTAGTCGTGTCGAGCAAGTATGCGTCCTCGGCCATCCGCATTGGCGAGACCGCGCGGCTCCGGTCGCGGATGTCGCGCTTCTCCAGATCCGCGTAAACCGCATCCTCCGTGGTTACCTCGCCGCGCGCCAGCAGTTCCAGGTGGCGGCGGCGCGCACGCTCGCGCAGATCCGCGGTAATAAAGAGCTTTACGTCGGCATCGGGGAAAATCACCGTGCCGATATCGCGCCCCTCGACCACCGCGCCCGCCCGCTCCGAGGCAAAGGTCCTTTGCATGTCGAACAGGGCCTGACGCACCGCCGGAAATTGCGCGACGACCGAGGCGGCCTCGCCCATATGCCGTGCGCGCAGCGCCTGATCGTCAAGGCTCGCCGGATCGATGGCGCGGGCGGCGCGCTCGGCCGCAGCGGCGTCCTCAAGAGGCTGCCCGGCTTTCATCAGGTCACGGGCAACCGCCCGATAGAGCATCCCCGTATCGAGACGGGCAAGCCCATATCGAAGCGCAATCTTCCTGGAGAGCGTCCCCTTTCCCGACGCGGCGGGACCATCGATGGCGATAATCATGCAGCTTTCGTCATGCGGCTTCATCTCCGCATTGGCGGAATTGCCCGCCCAGGCTCTCCATCAGAGTAACGAAATTGGGAAAGCTCGTCTCGATCATTGAGATGTCATCGACCGTCACGGGCTTAAGCGCGCCGAGCCCGAGCGTCAGAAAGGCCATGGCGATGCGGTGGTCCATATCGGTGCGGATCCTTGCCCCGCCCTCGACCACGCCCTCGCCGCGGACCAGCAGACTGTCCTCGCCGGCAAAGGCGCTGACGCCGCAGGCCCTGAGCCCGGCTTCGGTCGCGGCGAGCCGGTCGCTTTCCTTCACGCGCAGCTCGGCAAGCCCCTCCATGCGCGTATCGCCCCGTGCATAGGCGGCGAGCGCGGCCAGAACCGGATATTCATCGATCATGGACGGGGCACGATCGGCGGGCACGCTGACCCCCTTCAAGGCGCTGTGTTTGACCCGAATGTCGCTGACCGGCTCGCCGCCCTGCTCGCGGCTGTTCTCGAACGTGACCTTCGCGCCCATCTCGGCGACGGTATCGTAGAAGCCGATCCGGGTCGGATTGATCAGCACGCTCTCGATGACGATCTCGGAGCCTGGGGAGATCAGCGCGGCGGCGGTCAGGAACGCCGCAGAGCTTGGATCGCCGGGCACCTCGATCGGGCGCCCTTTGAGCACAGGCTGACCTTTGAGGGTGACGAAACGCCCGTCCGGACCACTGGTGCTTTCGACCTTGGCGCCAAGATAAGTCAGCATCTTTTCGGTGTGGTCTCGCGTGGCCTCCGGCTCGATGACGGTGGTTTCCCCCGGCGAGCTGAGACCTGCCAGGAGCACGGCCGATTTGACCTGAGCCGACGGCACCGGCAGCTTGTAGACGATCGGGATGACGTCGGCCGTGCCGCGCAGCGTCAAGGGCAGCGTCTCCTTGCGATGTTCGAGAACGCTGAGGCCCATCTGCTTCAGAGGCGTGAGAACGCGGCCCATCGGCCGCCGGCAGAGCGAGGCATCGCCCGTGAACACCGCCTGGATCGGGTGACCGGTGACGATCCCCGCCATCAGTCTCGCGCCGGTTCCGGAATTGCCGAAATCGAGCGGCGCTTCCGGCGCCGTCAGGCCGCCGACGCCGCGGCCGGTGATCGTCCACACCCCGTTCGCGGCTGCGACGCCCGCCCCGAGCTGGCCGATAATGCGCGCGGTGGCAAGCACATCGGCAGCCTCAAGCAGCCCGGTGATCCGGGTCTCGCCGATCGAGAGAGCGCCGAACATCAGCGCCCTGTGCGAAATCGATTTGTCGCCTGGAACCTTTGCGCGGCCGGACAATGGCCCTGACTGCACGGCGGCAAGCATTGGCATGATGAAAGCCCGGCGCGTTACACGGAGCCTGGTGGCGCCCCGCCTCAAATCCTGGAGGGTCATAGAGCCGCGCCAAAGCCCGGCTGTCAATTCTCAAACGCGGCGGCTCACAGGCCCGTCATTTGCCTTTGACAGGCCGGGCGATCCGTGCCTATGCAATTCGCCAATTTCCCAAGATGTCCGACTGACGAGTTGCGAGGCGATTGCATGTCACAGAAAGCCGCCCGAGGTACCAAGCGGGTTTGCCAAAACTGCGGAAGCAAGTTTTACGACTTGAATCACGATCCGATCATCTGTCCGGTCTGCCAGACCGTCTTCCAGCTCCAGGATGCTGCTCGGCCCAAGGCGGCCTTGGTCGGCAATGCGGTCGAGGATGACGAGGATGAAGTCATTGCGACACCGGCGGCGGCCGGCGTCGAGATCGTTTCGCTCGACGAAGTCGCCGAGGCCGAAGCCGATCTTCCCGATCTGGAGGATAATGAGCTCGTCGAAATCGAAGAGGACGCCGCCGAACTGGAGGACGAGGACGAGACCTTCATTGCGGTCGAGGAAGACGATGACGGCGACGAAGTGACCGGAATCGTCGGCGGCCCGCGCGATGACGACGATGAGGTCTGACGAGCGGATCGGGTACGGCCGGCGCCCGGGGGCGCCATGATCTACGACCTCTGCGTGATCGGCGGCGGCATCGTCGGGCTCGCAAGCGCACTCAAATTCTCCGAACGTTTCCCCGGCGCGTCGATCCTCATCCTCGAAAAAGAAAGCGGCCCCGGACGGCATCAGACCGGGCACAATAGCGGCGTCATCCATTCGGGCATCTATTATGCGCCCGGCAGCGTCAAGGCCGAGCTGTGCCGGCAAGGCGTTGCGGCGACGACCGCCTTCTGCCAGGCCCACGGCATTCCCACGATCATCTGCGGCAAGCTGCTGGTCGCCACGAGCGAGGCCGAGCTTCACCGCATGGATCAGCTCTTTGAGCGCGCAAGCCAGAACAAGGTCGAGGCCGAGCGCTTGGATGCCGCCGAGCTGCGCCGCCGCGAGCCGAACATCACCGGCGTCGGCGCGATCTTCGTGCCGAGCACCGGAATCGTCGACTACAAGCGGGTTTGCGCCGCAATGGCCGGCGACATCCGCAAGACCGGCGGCGAAATCCTCTTCAACGCCGAAGTGACCGGGATCAGCGAGGCATCCGAATATGTCACTGTCTCGGCCCGCGACCGGAGCTGGAAGGCACGGCAGCTGATCGTCTGCGGCGGGCTGCAATCGGACCGGCTTGCGCGGCTCGCGGGCGTTAAGGCCGATTTTCAGATCGTGCCGTTTCGCGGCGAATATTACCGTTTGCCGCCCGAAAAGAACGGCATCGTCAGCGCCTTGATCTATCCGGTGCCTGACCCTGCCCTGCCGTTTCTCGGCATCCATCTGACCCGCATGATCGACGGCGGTGTGACCGTCGGGCCGAATGCGGTGCTCGGCTGGTCGCGCGAGGGTTATCCGAAATTCTCCTTCTCGCCGCGCGATGCGGCGACCTTCCTTGGCTTTCCCGGCTTCTGGCGCGTGATCGGCAAGCATCTGATGTCGGGAATGACCGAGCTGCGCAACTCGCTCTCCAAGCAACACTATCTTGCCGAATGCCGGAAATATTGCCCGAGCCTTCGCCTGGACGACCTGTTGCCGCATGCGGCCGGCATCCGGGCGCAGGCCGTGCTGCGCGACGGCACGCTGGTGCACGATTTCCTGTTCGAGGAGACGCCGCGCACGCTGCATGTCTGCAACGCACCATCGCCGGCGGCGACCTCCGCCCTGCCGATCGGGCGCATGATCGTGGACCGTGTGGCAAAGAAGATAGCCCCACGCCAGTCGTCAGCCGGCCGGATCACGGCTGGCAGCTATTAGCTCCGGCACCCTGCGATCCGCGTCATCGCAATCCGCACCTGAGGATCGTATTTGTTCATCGCCCCGCTGCCGGCGTCCACCGCGAGCCCGACAACGCCGCCCACAAGTATGTTGCCTGCCGTCATTTCTTCCGTCGAACTCATAATCACGCCCTTGCCGTCGGTGTAGCAACGCTTATGGCATGTTACTTGGACATCGTGCTGGCTCTTATCGAGGACGATGGTTGCGGGTGTGACGACCGTTTTGGTGCCAATCCCTTCCGAGTGAAGTTCGCACTCGGCTTTTTCGACGCCGGGCGTATACACAGCAACCGCCTGCGTCGTTCCTCGCACAATCGTCGAACACGCAGACAAGGCGAGAACGCCCGCCAACCGCACAACAAAATGCATTGTTCCCCCACTACCGTATTTTCACCTAGATAATATTACGGTTGGGGGATCCTTGCCTTGGTTTCACCAAAGAATTGCGAATTTTTGCCAATACTGTGGCATTTCGACAAAGGCGGAGCTCATTTAAAATTTATTAGATTTGAATTCAAAATATTTCTTGTAATTACAGCTCTCAAATGACCGCGAAACAATTCAGCGACCGCTCACTCGAAGCGGAACGGGACCGCAAAGCGAAGCTGGGCGAAGCCAAGGCCGTGAGGCGGCTTGGGGAAAGGCGCCGACCGGCGGAGCGCATCGAGGACGCTCTCGTCCAACGAAGACTTGCCGCTCGACCGCAGAATGCGCGCCGCCGTTAGCTTTCCGGATTGCGACAGCGTGAACCCAACAACCACCAGCCCCGAACCGAGGCCGCCGGTGCGGCTTATGCGCCGCCAGATGGGCGCGCACTTTTGCGCGGTAGGCCGCTGCGGCGCTGCGGTTTGCATGGCGCACCGCGTTTTCGTGGCGATCGTCGCCAGCAGCCGAGCCGGTTTCGTCATTCAGGAGCAGATCCGCGGCGCTGGCGATTTTCCGAGCCGGAAGAGGCACGGCAAGTGCTGCGGCGGCATTTTCAGGCCCGCCGGTCAGGGTTTCGCGAGTGTGTTCTGCATCAGCTCGCGATCGCTTGGCCTGCGACTCGGCCGAGCGGAAACCGGAGAAGCTTTCCGCGTCCTCGGGAAGCAGCGCTGTCATGCGCCCGCCTTCCGCGATGATCGACTCCTCCGGCGCAGCGTCCGGCTTCGGAGCCGGAGCGGAACGGATTGGCGGCACATCACGCGCTTCTGCGATTTTTCGCGCGATCCCGGCGGCGGAATTGCTCGCTTGCCGTCTTGAACTCTTTTTTTCCGCAGGCGGTGGCGCAACCGCCATCGCAGCCCGGACCGCCCTATCCTCCGGGAGATTTTTCGCCGGGATCGAGATTGCAAAGCTGTCCGCGTCGTCAATAGGCGGCGCGGGCGTGGCCGTTGTCAGACTGTCTTCAGGCAGAGCGCTCACTTCCCAGCCTGTAAATGACCGCGCGGAGCCCGCCGCGGGCCCGCGACGGGGCACGCCCCCATCCTCAGGCAAATCTTCGGCAAAACCTTCGGCCGCGTATCGCCTAATGCCGCCGGCGGCGGCGCTCCCTGCGCTTCGTCGCGCGGCTCGCGCGCTCGGCAAATCCTCGCGGTCGGCCTTTTTTGCGGCAGGCGCCACGGCCTCGCCCGTGATCTCGACGGGGATGAGAAACGGCACATCGGCCGCTCCCGTACCGGCCGGCAGGTGCGCGAAGCCGATCAGATAGGCGAGCAGCCCACCATGGGCGAGAATGGCTACGAAAAGGCTCATCCAATACAAAAAGCTACGGTTTGCGTTCGGAGGCTGGCCCCAATCCAGCAGGTTCAGCGCGTTGCCGTACCTGCCCGATCGTCGGCCCGAAAACAGGCTCACCAAAAAAAAGCGCTTCGTCTTCAATTTCCGCCTCGTGCAGAATTCATCGGAGGCATCGAGCAGTGAGCGCGCGCGGCAGTTTAACAACTACTTTCGCGGGATGTCCACTCTTTATACAACTTATACGTGTTTTCTGGGCCGCTTGAAAAGCACACCGCCCGGCAATTGTCGTGCGTCTTCCAGCGGCCGGAGTCGTCCAATCCACCGCCCGCCGATCAAATTCCCAGGACAAGCAAAAGCTTAGGCAGAGCCGGCGTTTCAAGGCGTTTGGCGCATGGGGTCACGTATGGACGGCACAACCCTGGGTAGGTGGACATAGGTCTTATTCCTGACAGTATGGCCACAAGGTATCTGGAGAGGGGTTATGTGGACGGGGCGCCATTCCTTCCGGAAGGGTTCGGCTTTTCTGGCGTGTGCTTTCAGCGCAGTCGCATTCTGTTCCCAAGCATTTGCTGACGATGCGACCAAGCTCGTGACCGATGTGGTCGGCACGCTTCAGGACGACACCAACAGCCAGCAGGATGGAAGCCCGCCCTCGTCGTCGCCGCTTCCGTTAGACGCGATAGGGACCGTTCTCGACACCAAGCCGCCGCCGGTCTGCACCGTGCTCGGGGAGGCAACCAAAGCCGTCGGACCGATTATCGATCCGAATTGCAAGCCGCAACTTCTCCAGAACTCTGTCCGGGGTCGCCCAGCTTGCCGGCAAATTGGGTCTCGTGACGGCGGGCGTCGTTCAGGACATCATCACCGTGACCCTCGATGGAGGCGCCCAACCGGAGTCGGGCGGCCTTGCGCCGCTCACGGCGGGGAGCCCGGGCCTCACCTCCTCGATGTTCATGGTCTCGGGCTATAAGGCCCTTTCGCATGACGGCTTCTCCTCGTCCTCCCAATTCGGTTCGGACAAGACGCCGGGTTTCGATGAGAAGGATTACGGCCTGACCATCGGCACGAGGTTCGACGGCTCCAAGCTGTTCGACGCGCCGGCACAAAGCGTCACGCTGGGCGTGCTCGCCAACTACACGCACACGGACATCGATGTCGGCGCCTCGCCATTTGCGCCTGGCCTCTCCAAGAGCGGATCGGCCAAAGTCAACTCATTCTCCGTCGGCGGCTTTGGGCTCGTGACGGACGGCCGCAAATACGGGCTGCTGACCGTCGTCGGTACATTCGGCTCGCCGGACACCGAAAGCACGGCCATCCTGCCCGCGAATGCGAGTTTCAACAATTTCGGCATTGCCACGTCGGCCGTCGGCGGCGTGATCCTTCCGGTCGGCGACAGCAAGCTCGACCTGCGCGGCGGCATCGATTACGTCTATGCGACGGCCGATGACTACACCGATTCAAACGGCTTCAAATACACCGATGCGCGCCTCGATCAGCTCTCCGGCAGTGTTTCCGCGCGACTTTTCCGGATCATCCGCACCGCCGATTACACGATGCGGCCGTTCGTTCAAACCGGGGTCAACCAGCGGTTACATTACGACAACGAATTGAAAATCGACTCGGTCGAATATTCCTTCGACGACGCAGCGACGAGCGTTTTCGCGCGCGCCGGTGTCGATTTCGACGTCGGCAGCTCGACGCAGGCCTATATGGCGGTCCGGGGCGATGCCAGCGAAGATATGCGGGCGATCGCTGCCCAGATCGGCGTCACCTTCGATGAGCTCGGATTATCGAATTCAGGCTGCTCTGCGGCGGCAGCCATTTCTCGCGCATGGTGACAAGCTCCTCCGCAATGGTCGGATGAAGCGCCATGGTCATGTCGAAATCGGCTTTTCGCGCGCCCATCCGCAGCGTGATCGCCAGCAATTGCGCCATCTCCGCCGCGCCCGGCCCCATCAAATGGCAGCCCAGGACGATGTCGGTGCGGGCGTCGACGATGAGCTTCATCAGCATCCTTTCCTCGCGGCCGGGCAGCACGTATTTCATCGGCCGGAAGCGGGATTTGTAGATGTCGATCTCCGCGTACTGCTCGCGCGCGTCCGCCTCGGTCAGGCCGACCGTGCCGATCTCGGGCTGCGAGAACACCGCCGTCGGAATGAAGCTGTGATCGACAGGCGTCGGCTTGTGGCGAAACACGGTATCGACAAAGTGCATTGCCTCGTGGATGGCGACGGGGGTGAGATTGACGCGGTCGGTGACATCGCCGACGGCATAGACATTTTCCAGCGATGAACGCGAAAAGTCATCGACCATAATCTCGCCGTCGAGGCCGAGCTTCACCCCGGCTTCCATCAGCCCCATATTGCCGGTGACCGGCGTGCGGCCCGTGGCATACATCACGCAGTCGGCGCGCATCTCGCCGCCATCTTCGAAAACGATCAGCTTCTCGCCGTCCGTCTCGTCGATGCGCGCCAGATATTTGTTCAGCATCAGGCGGACGCCGCGCGCCCGCATCGCCTCCATCAGGCCGGTTCTGAGATCGTCATCGAAGCCGTTGAGGATCTTGCCGCCCCGGTAGATCAGCGTCACATCGACGCCAAGGCCGTTGAAGATGCTGGCGAATTCAACGCCAATATAGCCGCCGCCGACGATGGCGATGCTCTTCGGAAGCATCTCCAGCAGAAACGCCTCATTCGAGGAGATGATGTGCTCGCGCCCGTGAATATGCGGGATGAACGGCGCCGAGCCCGTCGCGATCAGGATCGTCTGCGCCGTCACCTTGCGATTTTCGCCAAGGAGACTGACGGTATGCGCATCCTCAAGCACCGCGCGGCTCAGGAAATGCTCGGCCCCCGCGCGGTCGAGCACACCGACATAGACCCCGCTCAGACGGCTGACCTCGCGCTGGACGTTGTCCCTGAGCGTCGGCCAGTCGAAATGCGCGCCAAAGACGGTCCAGCCGAAACCGGCGGCATCTTCGAACTCGTCGAGAAACTGGCTGGCATAGACGAAGAGTTTTTTCGGCACACAGCCGCGGATCACGCAGGTGCCGCCATATCGGTATTCCTCGGCGATGGCGACACGCGCGCCCGTCCCCGCCGCCATCCGCGCCGCCCGCACGCCGCCGGACCCGCCGCCGATGACGAAAAGATCATAGTCATAGCTCATGGGTGCATTCCTCGATGCTGGCAGGCCTCAACGGGATCACGGGCAGGCTTTCACGGCTTCATGAAATTTTCGCGCCAATGACGCAGGCCGGCGTGCGCGGCCTGCAGCGGTAACGGGTGCCCTTCGGCGCGTTGATGGGCCCGGTTGGGTTATAATTTCAACCCGCGCTTCTTGAACTCCTCGCGGATCTTCTGCTCGGCTTCCCGGGCGATCTTCTGGCCCCAGGCGTTGCCAAGGGTCATCGCCTCGGCCGCGAGCTCCGGCATCGCGGTGACGAATTTCTGCCCGATCGGCGAACGGTAAAAATCGGCGAGCGTGTTCATTTCCTCGGCGGTGAAGCGGCGCGCGTAAAGGACGGCGATCTGATCGATTATTTCAGTGTGGCGCTCCAGGAACTGCTTTTCGATCTCATTAAAGACCTCTTCGGCCTGCTCCTTTTGATTGGGGCCGGGTTCCGGCAGCGATCGGCGCATCTGGTTGAACATCAGCGGAATGATCGTACTGAACTGGGCATCGGCGTTGGTCGACTCGAGCAGCGCCCGCGCGGCCTTAAGCTTTGCCTCATCGACCGGCGGCGCCGACGTGCCGGCCTGAGCAAGTGCAGGCGCCGCACCCGCACAGAGAAGAAAGAGCGCCACAATGGCCGCTCCCGCTTTCTTAAAACCAGCCATATGAGGCGCTCCCCCTAATTGATGCGCTTGCCGGTTCCGCCCTCGCCTGATGAGCCGCTCACGAGGCTGCCGCTACGGGTCCGGCGCATTGAGAACCTGCACCCCGGACGGACCGGCGATGATGGCATGGTCGGCGATGCCGATAAACAGCCCGTGCTCGACAACACCCGGAATCATTTCCAATACATCGCTCAGCGCTTCCGGCTCGGAAATCTCCCCAAACGCGCAGTCGACGACATAGTTGCCGCTGTCGGTCACGAACAGATCGCCGGTCTTGAAGCGCCGCAACGCGATATCGCCCTCGCAGCCGGCGTCGGAAGCCGCCTCCGCGATCATCTTCATCGTGGCTCTGGCCCCGAAACGGACGATCTCGACCGGCAAGGGATAGGCGCCGAGCGTAGCCACGCGCTTGGTGTGATCGGCGATCACGACCATGGTGTCGGAGGCCATGGCGACGATCTTCTCGTGCAGAAGCGCACCGCCGCCGCCCTTGATCAGCCGCAGCGCGCCGTCGATCTCATCGGCGCCATCGACCGTGAGGTCGAGCATCGGATGATCGTCGAGCGTCGTCAGCTTGACGCCCGCCCGCTCGGCAAGAAGCCTTGTGTCCTCCGAGGTCGGGACGCAGAGCACATCGAGCCCCGCCTGCACCTTCTTGGCCAGAAGATCGACGAATTTCGCCGCCGTCGAGCCCGTCCCCAGGCCAAGCTTCATGCCCGGCGTCACCAGTTCGAGCGCGCGCTCGGCGGCGATCGCCTTGAAAATATCGGCGCTCATCTTGAGCATCCTCGCACCCAATCAGCTATCAAGGCCGCCCATCAGCATATATTTGATCTCAAGGAATTCATCGATGCCGTGATGCGAGCCCTCACGGCCAAGGCCGGACTGTTTGACGCCGCCGAACGGGGCGACTTCCGTCGAGATGATGCCCTCGTTAATGCCGATTATGCCGTATTCGAGCTTCTCGGCAACGCGCCAGATGCGGCCGATGTCGCGGGCATGGAAATAGGCGGCAAGGCCATAGGGCGTGTCGTTGGCGATGGCGACCGCCTCCTCCTCTTTTCGGAAGCGGAACAGGGGCGCGACCGGCCCAAAAGTCTCTTCCTGGGCGAACATCATGGCGGTGGTGGCGCCGGTGATCACGGTCGGCTCGTAGAACGTCCCGCCGAGGGCGTGAGGCTTGCCGCCGGTCAGCACCTTCGCGCCCTTGGCGACGGCGTCCTTGACATGCGCCTCGACCTTCTCGATCGCCGCCTTGTTGATCAGCGGCCCCTGCACGACGCCCGTCTCGTCGCCCGGCCCGACCTTCATCTCCTTCACCTTCGCGGCGAGTTTTTCGGCGAAAGCGTCATAAACGCCGTCCTGAACCAGGATGCGGTTCGCGCAGACGCAGGTCTGGCCCATATTGCGGTATTTCGAGGCGATCGCGTCGATCACGGCCTTGTCGAGATCAGCATCGTCGAAAACGATGAAGGGCGCGTTGCCGCCGAGTTCGAGGGCGACTTTCTTCACCGTGCTCGCGGCCTGGCGCATCAAGAGCTTGCCGACCTCCGTCGAGCCGGTAAAGGCGATCATGCGCACCAGCGGGTTTTCGGTCAGCTCCTTGCCGATCGGCGGCGCATCGCCGGTGATCACGTTGAAAACGCCCTTCGGCAGGCCGGCGCGATGGGCAAGCTCGGCGAGGGCAAGCGCGGTGAGCGGGGTATCCTCGGCGGGCTTAACCACGACCGTGCAGCCGGCCGCCAGCCCCGGCGAGACCTTGCGGGTGATCATCGCCAGGGGGAAATTCCAGGGCGTGATCGCGCCGACGACGCCGATCGGCTGCTTGAGCACGACAATGCGGCCATTCGCCCGATGCGATGGGATGACCTCGCCATAGATGCGCTTGGCCTCTTCGGCGAAGAATTCGACGAAGGCGGCGCCATAGGCAACCTCGCCGCGCGCCTCGGCGAGCGGCTTACCCTGCTCCGCGGTCATCAGCCGAGCGAGCGCCTCGGTGTTCTCGATGATGAGATCGAACCAGCGCCGCAAGATGATGGAGCGTTCCTTGGCGAGAAGGCCGCTCCAGGAGCCGAAAGCGCGATGGGCCGCCTCGATCGCCGCACGCGCGCCTTCCGGGCCAACATCGGGGACGCGGGCGATTTCGGCGCCCGTTGCCGGGTTATAGACAGGATCTTTGGCTTGGCCGGTCCACGCGCCGTCGATATAGCATTGCTCACGGATGAGGGTGTCGAACTTCTGGTCCATGGCCAACTCCTTGTTCTAACGGTCGTTCCGGACATTTTCCGTAATCATGGGCCAGCTCCGCCGGCTTAGCAATGGATGCAACGCGGACCCATTTCTTCCCCTGCAGTCTTATATGCTCCTCTTCAGTCTTATAATGGTGATGGGGCAATGAAAAGCCGAGGCCCGATGAGAGACGCCACGATCGTGTTCGATCTCGATGGAACGATGATCGATACCGCGCCGGATCTGATTGCCGCAACCAACTATACGCTCGGCCAGGCCGGCATGCCGCCGGTCGCGGAGCGGATCATCGAGCCGGCCGTGGCGATCGGGGCGAAGGCGATGATCAGCGCGGCGATGGCCTCGCTCGGCCGCACGGCGGAGCAGCAGGAACTCGCTCGCATGACCGAGCTGTTCATCGGCTATTATCGCGACAATATTGCCGTGCACAGCCGGGCCTTTCCCGGCCTGGAAGCCGCGCTTCAGGCGCTGACGGCAGAAGGCGCCATGCTCGCGGTCTGCACCAATAAGCGCGAGGAGCTGGCGCGAAAGCTGCTCGCCGAGCTCCGGCTCGACACCGTGTTTTCCGCAATCGCCGGCGCCGACACCTTTCCGGTGCGAAAACCGGACGGCAGGCATTTGCTTGGCACAATCGGCGCGGCGGGCGGGAATCCGGCGCGGGCGGTGATGATCGGCGACAGCTTGGCCGATGCCGGCGCGGCGCGGAATGCAAATGTGCCGTTCATCGCCGTCAGTTTCGGCTATGGCGAGAAGCCGCCCGAGGTCCTGGGACCCGACGCGATCATCGACCGTTTTGACGATCTGATCCCGGCGCTGCGGGCGCTGATTCCAAGCTGATGCGGCTCGCGGAGGCCTGCCGCGGTGATGATAAGCGCCGCCAGCGGGAATTCGACACCAGCGTGGTGACCGAGAAGTCCCCGATCGTCCTCGCGGCACTCACGCATAGGCGACGTCTCGGCCTAAAGCCACACGAGACTCATAGGATTGCGAGTGTCCTCATCGAATCCGAAGCTGGCAACGAACCTGGCCGCAGAATGAAGCGAACTTCGGATTTGGGACACCAGCACCGCGCTGAAAACGAGCGTTAAAGTCGCAGCTATTTTGACGGTGCCGAACGTCTTCTCTTGTCGGTTTCGCTCGATAAAAGTGTATGATGGAGCGTAACTCAACCACATTGGAAGAGCTGATGCCATCCGTCTCGCCACTCAGACCCGTTGCAGCAAAAACCGTCTCACCCCTTCCGCATCCTTCCAAGTTGATCATCCTTGCAGCCACGGCGCTCTGCTTTTGGGCGTTGTCCCTGGCAGCGCAGGCTATGCAGCGCCAGGCGCCGAACAGCCGCATCGCGCTCGATCTCGGGCCGTCTTTCGTGCCGTCCGACCGCTTCTCCGGATTTGTCGACAAATCGAGCGGGGTGGCATTCGTCATCATTGATATGATGCCGCGCGCCTTCGACGAGCTGAAGACCATGCCCGAGCGCACCGAGGCGCTGGCGCAGCAAGGGATGACGGACGTCAACGCCGGCACGCTTTCCGGGCGTTCGGGCGAGTACGTTTATTTCAACGGCAAGCAGAAAACCGCAAATGGAGACTTCGTCAAATTCGTGCTGATCCTGCGCGAAAACGGCGTCACGGCGATGATCAACGCCACGGTACCGGAAGCGGCGCTTCAGGGCGGCACGGTCAGCAGGGCGCAAATCGAGGAGATCCTGACCAAGGCGGCGGTGAAGAATGAACCGGCACGAGGAACCGACCTCTTCCGTTTCGTCTATCTCGGCCCGTTCAAGGAGGTTGCCAACTGGCTGGGATCATCGAAACTCTACAGTCTCTCCGGCGCTGCGCCGGCAGCGGGCGAGAACAGGATGGTGAAAGAGCCGATGCTGATCGTCTCGCCACCCGCAGATGAACGGCCGGTCATCGATCTGAAGGCCGCGGCGGAGAAGCGGTTCGCCAATCTCGGCCGCTTGAAGAACGAGACGATCGGGAGCGAAAAGCCCGTCACCATCGGCGGCCTGAAGGGCTATCAGATCGTCGGCGAGGCGGCCGATGTGCCGTCGGACAGCAAGATCGCCGTCGATCTGGTGCTGCTCGCGGGCGAGGCTGGCGGCTCTTACGCCATCGTCGGCACCGTGCCGATCGCCGATCACGACAAGTTCATGCTCGAGCTGGAAAAAGTCATCGCGAGCTTCGAGCTGGTGAAGCCTTAGCGACAGCGGCCGGCCGGCCTTTTGTGACCGCCGCACCGCCGCCGCAAATCAGCTCGACGCCCGAAGCCGCGATCGCTTCGAGCACCGCGCGTGGTTCGCCTGCGCGGGCACGGATGGCAAGCGAATGCATGATCCCGGAAGCCAGCTTGGCAAGCGCTGAGACGTCGGTGGCCGCAGGAAGCTCGCTGCGCTGGATGGCAAGCTTCAGCCTGTCTTCGACCACATCGTCGAATAGCCGCAGGCTGTCCCGCAGGATGTGCCGGATCTCGGGGTGACGCGGCGCCTCCACCGTCGCGGTGCCGATGAGAAAACAACCGAGCGCCGGGCCTTCGCCGCCCAGGTAAATTTCAATCGCCGTCGCATAGACGCCGGCGAGGCACTCCCTGAGCGGCCGCTCGGGATCGAGCCTCTCCCGAAGCAGGACGAGGCTGCCGTCGCGATAGGCCTCAAGCGTTCGGAGAAAGAGCGCTTCCTTGTCGCCAAAAGCGCCATAAAGGCTCGGCCGCGTCATCGACATGGCGGCGCTTAAGTCATCCAGCGAGCTGGACGCAAAGCCCGCATCCCAGAACACGTCTCTCGCACTGGCGAGAGCCCGGTCGGGATCATACGCGCGCGGCCGTCCCGGTTTCCGCTTGACAGTCGTCATTTTATACCGTTTCGCATAAAATTATTGACTCCGATTAATATTATACGATACGGTACAAAAACCAAGGGACAACGTTTCCTGGCCTGTTGTTTGAGGAGACACCGATGAAGCTTTACATGCATCCCGCTGCCTGCTCGCTTTCACCGCATATCCTTTGCCGCGAACTCGGCATTCCGATCGAGCTTGTCGAAGTCGACCGTAAGACGCATGAGACCGCGTCGGGCGGGGATTTTTACGAGATCAACGGCAATGGCTATGTGCCGGTCCTCGAACTCGACGACGGAGACACGCTGACGGAAGGGCCGGCTATCGTGCAATATCTCGCCGAGCTGCGCCCAGGCAGCGATCTGCTGCCCGAGGCCGGCACGATGCAGCGCATACGCGTTCAGTCCTGGCTGAATTTCATCACCTCGGAGCTGCACAAGCCAATGGCGATGCTGTTTGCGCCCGCCTATCAGCCCGCCAGGGACGCCCTCGCGAGCCACGTCAACAAGCGCCTCGGCTGGCTGAGCGGCCAGCTCAAGGGACCGTTCCTGATCGGCGAGACCTTTACCGTCGCCGACGGCTATCTGTTCGTCTGCCTGAACTGGTCGCCCTGGATCGGCATCGATCTGAGCCAGTGGCCGGCTCTGCAGAATTTCATGACGTGCGTCGGCGCTCGGTCGGCGGTTCAGGAGGCTCTGAAGGCCGAGGGGTTGGTGCCAAATCGCGCAGACGGCATCTTCTACGCCCCGCGTGCCCTCGTTACTCAGTCGAAGCGCACCCAGGAAGAGGCAAGGCCTTAGCCGCACATCAGGGTCGCCGCGCCTCTACCGGAGCCTGAGCGCGCTTGACACGGTCTGGCGCGCAGCCCTAAATCGGACCCCATCGACGTGGAAAACGATGGACGCGTAGCTCAGCGGCAGAGCACACGCTTCACACGCGTGGGGTCACTGGTTCAATCCCAGTCGCGTCCACCATCGCCTCCCTGTCCATGAACGGCGAAATCCGCCACCGGCCGTCGGCAAGCGCAGTCGAAGCCGCTCAGGATGCGTTCTGTGCCTTGAGCTGCGCGATACATTGCGCGCGGATCTCGCCGAGGTCCCGCAGCGCGGCCTCGATGTCCTGCTTTTTACCCTCAAGCTCGCCGATCGAGGTCTCGACCTTATGAAGAAGCAGGCGGGTCTGCGCGATCTGATAGGGGTCGGCGTCGTAGAGATTGAGATATTCGGCAATTTCCTCGAGGCTGAAACCCAGCCGCTTGCCGCGCAGCACGAGCGTCAGCCGGGCACGGTCGCGCTTGGTGTAGATCCGGTTCGAGCCGACGCGCTCCGGCGCGAGCAGGCCCTTGAACTCATAGAACCGTATGGCGCGCGTCGAGATGCCGAACGCGGCGGCAAGATCGCCGATGCTGTAAAGCCTCGCTTCGCCTCTCGCCACGCTTGCGGCCGGCTTGGTTTCAGGCCTTTGTGCCATCGCTCTTCATTTCGGCGCGAAGCTCCTTCTTCGACAGCTTGCCGATTATGGTCTTCGGCAGCTCGGTGCGGAACTCGATTTCCGCGGGCATTTCGATCTTTGAGAGTTTCGGCTCAAGAAATTTAAGAATGTCCTGCCTGGTCGCCGTCGCGCCTTGCCGCAGCTTGATGAAGGCCTTCGGCGCCTCGCCGCGATATTTGTCCGGAATGCCGACAACCGTGACTTCCTCAACCGCCGGGAACTGGTAGATGGCTTCCTCGATCATGCGCGGATAGACGTTGAAACCTGAACAGATAATGATGTCCTTGATGCGGTCGACGATGAAGGTATAGCCCTCGACATCCATATAGCCGACATCGCCCGTGCGCAGGAATTCGCCGACCATGGTGTCCGCCGTCTCTTTCGGGCGCTGCCAGTAGCCCTTCATCACCTGCGGTCCGGCAATGCAGATCTCGCCATTCTCGCCGAGCGGAACTTCTTTCGTCGGATCCTCGAGCGAGCGCAGGGAGAGGCGCGTGCCGGGCAGCGGAATGCCGATCGAGCCTTCCTTATTCGCGCCGGTGACCGGATTGCCGGCGGCGGTCGGCGAGGTCTCGGAGAGGCCATAGCCCTCGACCAGCGTGCAGCCGGAGGCTTCCTCGAAGCCGCGCCTGACCTCGATCGGCAGCGGTGCGCCGCCGGAAATGCAGAATTTCAGCGAGGAGACATCGCCCGGGCGCAGGCTCGATGAATGCATCAGCGCATTATAGAGGGTGGGTACGCCCGGCATGATCGTCGGCTTGAGCTTGCGGATCAGCCTCAGTGCTTCGGCGAGTTCGAAGCGCGGCATCAGGATGATCGTCGCCGCAATGGCGATGCCCAAATTCATCACCGTCGTCATCGCAAAGACGTGGAAAAAGGGCAGGATTCCCATCACGGTTTCGGCGCCCGGAACAAGGGTCGGCGCCCACAGCACATTCTGCTGGGTGTTGATGGTGAGATTGGCATGGGTGAGCATGGCGCCCTTGGGAATGCCCGTGGTGCCGCCGGTATATTGGATCACGGCGACATCGTTCTGCGGATCGATCGAAACCCGGTCCGGCTTGCCGTCATTGTCGACCAGCGCCTTATAGGCAATGATCTTGCCGCCATGGGGCGATCCTTGCCAGTCGGCCACGTCGGTCCTCTTAAAGAGCCTGAAGAGGACCGATTTGAGGCCCGGCAGAAGGCCTGAGAAAGGACAGACGACGGCGGCGGAAACCACGCCATTGGCGAGCAGCGCCTCGGCTTTGGGAAACAGCGCCTTGAGGTCGAGCGTCACCAAAATGTGAAGGCGCGCGTCCTTGGCCTGATGGGTCAGCTCTTCGACCGTGTAGAGCGGGTTGAAATTGACGACGGTGCCGCCCGCTTTGAGGATCCCGTAATAGAAGATGATGAATGTCGGCGAATTGGGCAGCAAGAGCCCGACATTGACGCCGCGCCGGACACCTCGCTTCTGCAGCCCGGTGGCAACGCTGTCCGCCAGGGCGTTGACCTCGGCATAGGTCAGCGTCTTGCCCAGAAAATAGCAGCAGTCCCGACCGCCATACGCCGCCGCCGCGTCCTCCAGCAACGATTGCAGAGGCTTGGCCTGCAAAGGTGCATACCAATTGACATCCTTGGGGTAGATCCTGAGCCAGGGATAGCGGGGCGGCGCCTGCGGCGTCTCAACGCCGTTGACGAAAGCCTCTGGCTGGTTCGGATCCATTTTTTCCTCGTTGGCTTGGCATTTCCTCCGGGGCGGCGCGACAGCTAAGACCCGCTACCAATTATTCGGGTTTTCCGAGGCAATAGCAATCTTCGCTCGCCGTTCATAATGGGTTGCCGCCAGCCCGGCGCAAGGGCTCAATCATTGCCCGTCGCGGCCGATCTGCCGCGGCCGGCTTCGCACTGGCACGCCGGATGCCCGGCAAGAGCGCGCGGTATGGCTACGCGTAATGTCGTTCGCCGGGACATTTGCGGCAATACATGGTGTGCCGTTCGGCGTTCGATTGCCTCACACCGTGACGATAGTCTTTCTTTTGACTGCCTTTGCCGCCGGCGCTCGCCTTGAGCTGCTCGCTCATGCAAGCGTCGCGCCGCCATGGCGCGAGCTCAAGTCTTTGCCGAGCCCGCCAAGGTCAAGTTGTTGGATGCAGGCCATTTGCTGGGAAGACCGCGGCCGGCTCCGGCGCAAAGCAATTGCCGCCGATGTTGCGCGCCCGGCAGCCGCGCAGTATCGCCTCGTCGTCGCCTCGAGCCGTGCTAACCAAACCTCACAGCCACTGGACGAAGCCCTGGACACCCTGCAAATTTGCGTTTAATTGGGGATCACGGTACTCCCCGGACCGCATCCGGCAGAGGCGGATTTTACTCGTCCTTATGTTAAGGGCAGGGAGAGGATGATGGACGACGTTGCGAACAAGATCATCACGATTCTCAAGAAGAACATGAAGGAACCGCCAGAGACGATTTCTCTGGATACCAAGCTCAGCGACCTTGAGATCGAATCGCTCGATCTCGCGGTGATCGTCTTCGATATCGAGGACACTTTTGGCATTCAAATTCCGTATAACGCTAATGAAGAGGTGCAGGATTTTGCCACCGTCGGCTCCGTCGTCGATCGCGTCGAAGCGCTGATCTCCGAAAAAGGCGCTGCGGGGGCGGCCGCCTGATGCTCTCCCGCGCCGTCCGGCGTTCCTCCGTTTACAGTTAAAGGCACACTATGACAGGGCCCAATGGGGCAAGGCGCGTGGTCGTTACCGGTCAGGGCGTGGTATCGGCGATCGGCATCGGCGTCGACGCCTTCTGGTCGAACATGCGCCGCGGCATGTGCGGTATCGGCCCGATCACCAATATCGACCGCCAGGACCTTTACATCACCATCGCCGGCGAGGTGAAGGACTTCGACCCGCGCGAGCGCTGTCCCTCTAAACCGCTTCTGCTCGCCGACCGCTATTCGCAATTTGCCGGCGCCGCCGCCATCGAGGCGATGCAGCAGGCCGGCTTTGACGGCCCGGTGCCCGATGGCCATCGCGCCGCCTCGATCATCGGCTCCGGCATTGGCGGGCTGGCCACGATCGAGACCGGCTATGTCGATCTCTTCATTCACAAGAAGAAGGCGACGCATCCGCTGACGCTCTTGCGCAGCATCGCATCCTCCGCAGCGGCGCATGTCAGCATCGAATATGGCATGAAGGGTCCGTGCTTCGGCACGGTGAGCGCCTGCTCGACGGCCGCCCATGCCATCGGCCTGACCTATCAGATGATCCGTAGCGGACTGATCGACATTGGCATTGCCGGCGCCTCGGAAGCCTCCATCACCTACGGCTCGATGCGCTCCTGGCAGGCCATGCGCGTGCTCTCGCCGGAGGGGTGCTGGCCGTTCTCGCGGCACCGCAACGGCACGGTTCTGGCCGAAGGTGCCGGCATTCTGGTGCTGGAGGAGCTGGAGCATGCCAAGGCGCGCGGCGCCAAGCCGATCGCCGAGCTGATCGGCTTCGGCATGACGTCGGATGCCGCCGACATGGTCAATCCGTCGATCGAGGGGCCGTCGGTCGCCATGCAGCTCGCGCTCGACGAGGCGCGGCTCGCAGCGTCCGATATCGACTATATCAACGCCCACGGCACCGCGACGACGATCAATGACGTCAACGAGACGCGCGCGATCCGTCAGGTTTTCGGCAATGCCGCCGAGCGGATCTCGGTGTCCTCGACCAAATCCATGCATGGCCATTGCCTCGGTGCGGGCGGCGGCGTGGAAGCCGTCGCCTGCATCAAGGCGATCGGGGAGAATTTCGTGCCGCCGACGATCGGCTTCGACGAGCCGGGCGAGGAGTGCGACCTCGATTACACGCCGAATGAGGGCCGCTCGCGCGAGGTCAATTACGCGATGTCGAATTCCTTCGCCTTCGGCGGTCTCAATGCGGTGCTGATTTTCGGGCCGCCGCCGGCCTGAGCGCAGGAAATCACGCGGAAGAGATCAGATAGCCGATATAGGCCGCGTATACGGTCAGCAGAGCTGCCCCCTCGGCGCGGCTGAGGCGCCGGCTGGTTGCCGCGAAAATAACCAGCAGAACCGTCGCCGCGAGCATCACCCAGATGTCGACATGTGCGATTTGTTCCGGCACAGCGATCGGATGAATGAGCGCGGTCGCGCCCAAAATTCCAAGCACGTTGTAAATGTTGCTTCCGACCACATTGCCGAAAGCGATGAAGGGGTGCCCGCGGAGCGCGGCGATGATGGCTGCCGCGAGCTCGGGCAGTGAGGTTCCGACAGCGACGACCGTCAGCCCCAGCACCGTCTGCGAAATGCCTGCCTGCTGGGCGAGATCGATCGCGCCGAAGACCAGCAATCGCGCGCCGAGAATGACGATGCCCAGCGCGCCGATCGTGGCAAGCGCGGCGACCCATGGGTTCATCAACGTCTTGGCTTCTCGCGCCGGGCCAGGCGCGACGCGCTCATTCCGGTAGGTATAGACCATATAGACGATGAGAAGGCCCAGGAGAGCGGCGCCCATCCACCGGCCGATGAAGCCGGCAAGAACGACGCCCGTGCAGGCGAGTGCCGAAAGCAGCATCATGCCCGCGTCCCGGCGAAAACCGCTGCTCGGCGTTTCGAGGGGGCGCACGAGAGCGGCGACGCCGAGGATGAGAAGGCTGTTGGCGATATTGCTGCCGACGACATTGCCCACCGCGATGCCCGGCGCGTGGGCGAGCGCCGCCTGGACGCTGGCGACCAGTTCAGGCGTCGAGGTTCCGAATCCGATCAGCGTGAGGCCGATCAGGAGAGGCGAAACGCCGAAATATCTGGCGACGCCCACCGATCCTCTAACGAGCAAATCGCCGCCGATGATCAGGAGAATCAGCCCCGCCGCAATCTCGAAATAGATCATAAGGGAAAGCTCCTCGCGGACCGCGTGGGAAGGATCGGATGTCGCCGCAACTGTCACGCATAGCACGGCGCAGCCGTTCGCACGCAACGGATCGCAGCGGATTTTCTCCCGCTGTTGCGCAAGTCACACCTTGAGGTGCCGGACGAATGGGCGCCGTCAGCGGGTGCCCGCCGCCAAGGCGGCGGCGCGTTTCAGATCGCGGACGAAGGCCGCATAGTGTTCGCGCTTGCTTTCGGGATCGGGCAGGCGGAGCAGATAGGACGGATGCACGGTGAGCAGCACCGTCTCACCATTCTCTCCCGCGATCGGTTTGCCGCGCTCCGCCATCAGCCTGACCGCGCGGCCCAGGACGCTGCGCGCCGCGGTCGCCCCGAGCGCGACGATGACGCGCGGCTTGATGAGGCGCCGCTCTTCCTCCAGCCACCAGCGGCAGGCCTTGATTTCGCTGAGATCGGGTTTCTGATGCAGGCGGCGTTTGCCGCGCGGCTCGAATTTGAAGTGCTTGACGGCGTTGGTCACGTAAACCTGCGCGCGATCGATGCCGGCGTCACGAAGCGCGCGGTCGAGGACGTCTCCCGCCGGACCGACGAACGGCTCGCCGGCCAGATCTTCCTGATCGCCGGGCTGCTCGCCGACCAGCATCATCCCGGCGTCGGCCGGGCCGGCACCGAAGACCGTCTGCGTCGCCGTCTCCCACAGATGACACCTCTGGCAATGCGCCGCTTTCTCCCGCAGTTTTTCGAGCGTGCCGCTGCCGCTTCCCTCATCCACGCTCAAGGGAAGCTGGGATTGTCCTTGGTCCGTGCTTTTGGGCGGTTGCGTCGCGATCTTTTTGATCATGGCTCTGGTATAGCCGTTGTTCCTGTTTTGTTCAAGATCGCACGCCGCGCCTCATCGCCGCAAACATTGTGCGTCGCACAAAATTGAATGGTGCAGGCATTGGCGGAGCCCGGCGCTCATCCTACAACCGAGATAGAAACGATTCCCCCCAACACCGGAGTTTTGTCATGGCCTCAGGAAAAAGCGCGATCATCACAGGTTCGACGAGCGGCATCGGTCACGGCATGGCGGAGGCTTTTGCCAAGAATGGCATGAACGTCATGCTGAACGGCTTTGGCGATGCCAAGGAGATCGAAGCCATCCGCTCCGGTCTTGCCTCGAAATACGGCGTCAAGGTCGGCTATCACAACGCCGATATGACCAAGCCGGACGAAATCGGCGCGCTGTTCAACACCGCCGAGGACACGTTCGGCGCGGTCGATGTCATCGTCAACAATGCCGGCATCCAGTTTGTCGCGCCGATCGAGGAATTCCCGCCGGAGAAGTGGGACGCGATCATCGCCATCAATCTGTCGAGCGCCTTTCATCTGACCCGCCACGCCATCGCGCCGATGAAGGCGCGCGGCTGGGGACGCGTCATCAATCTTTGCTCCGCGCACGGCCTTGTCGCCTCGCCGTTCAAGGTCGCCTATGTTTCGGCCAAGCATGGCATGATCGGCCTGACCAAGACCGTCGCCCTGGAGGTCGCCGAGCATGGCGTCACCGTCAACGCGATCTGCCCCGGCTATGTGCTGACGCCCCTCGTCGAGAATCAGATACCCGACCAGGCCAAAGCGCGCGGCATTACCGAGGAGCAGGTCAAGCGCGACGTCATTCTCGGCGCGCAGCCGACCAAGAAATTCGTGACCGTGGAGCAGATCGGCGCGCTGGCGGTGTTCCTGTGCTCGGACGATGCCGCTTCGATCACCGGCGCGGCGCTGCCGATCGACGGCGGATGGACCGCGCAATGACGGCCATCGACGGCGAGCGCGAGGCTCGGAGCGCCAAAGCGATCAACCTTGCCCTTCAGGGCGGGGGCGCGCATGGCGCGTTCACCTGGGGCGTGCTGGACCGCCTTCTGGAAGAGCCGCGGATTCGCATCGAAGCGATCAGCGGCACCAGCGCCGGGGCGATGAATGCCGTCGTCCTTGCCGACGGTCTGATGCGCGGCGGCGCGGAAGGCGCGCGGCGGCGGCTGCGCCTGTTCTGGGACGAAGTCGGGAAAGCGGCGATGCTGAGCCCGGTTCAGCGCGGGCCGTTCAACATTCTCGCCGGCGATTGGTGCCTCGACACCTCGCTCGGCTATTTCTTCTTCGATGCCTTCACCCGGACGCTATCGCCTTACGACTTCAATCCGCTCAATATCAATCCGCTCAAAGACATTCTTGAGCGCACCGTCGATTTCAAGTCCGTCCGCGCCTGCGATCAGGTGCGGCTGTTCATCTCGGCGACGAATGTCGAAACCGGCCGCGTCCGCGTGTTCGACGGCCAGACGCTCACGGCCGATATGGTCATGGCATCGGCCTGCCTGCCGACGCTGTTCCAGGCGGTGGAGATCGAGGGTCAGCATTATTGGGACGGCGGCTATATGGGCAATCCGGTGCTCTTCCCGTTCTTCTACGCCAGCCGGTCGAGCGACATTCTGATCGTGCAGATCAATCCGATCACGCGTCAGGGTGTCCCGCGCAGCGCCCACGAGATCATGAACCGGGCCAACGAAATCTCGTTCAATGCCAGTCTCTTGAGCGAATTGCGCTCGGTGGATTTCGTTCGGCGGATGCTGGCCGAGGGCCGTCTCGACGCCAAGCGCTATCGCGCGCTCAACATCCACATCATCGGCCTTGGGCAGGGATCGGACTGCGGTGATGCGTCGAGCAAGTTCAATGTCGAGCAATCGTTTCTCGAACGTCTGTTCGGCGAGGGACGGCGGGCGGCCGGCGACTGGCTCGAGGCGAATTACGAGGCCATCGGCTATCGCTCGACCGTCGATATCCGCAAGATGTTTCTCGGCGACGGCTATGAGCGAATGGCGAAGACTATTCCGCCGCGTCCTGAGGCAGGATGAGCTTCGGGCTTCTGGGATCGAGCACTGGAATCGGCGGCGAACCTTTCTCACCCTTCAGGCTGGCGCTGAGGGTTCGCGGCAGCGAATCCGATGCGAGCGTGCCGAGCGAGAAATAAACCCGCAACAGGTCGTCGACCTTCATCTCCGGAATGCTGATGATCGCGTCGCGCGGCACCAGAATGAGACCGCCAGTCATCGGAAGCGGCGCCGACGGCAGATAGACCAGGACGCGCGGCTCGCCGCCGATAAAATAGGTGTCGTGGTTGGCGAGCAGCGCCAGCACGTCGACGCCGTTCTGGCCGCCGAAGCGGCAGGAGACGACCGTCATGCCGGTGAAGTCGCCGGCCTGCTTGTCCGTTGCCAGACGCACCATGCGCGAGACCGGATTGTAGATCGTGCGGATGATCGGCATCCGCGTGAAAATCTTGTCGATGCCGCGCTCTATGCTCTGCTGCGCCGCGCTGCGCGCAACGACGCCGAGAAACCAGATCCCGACCAGCGCGATGAGAATGCCGAGGAGAAAGGCGAGCGTGTCATAGCCGGGACCGATAATCGTGGTGCCGCCCGTCGTCAGCAGATTGCCGAGAAACGTGCCTGGACCGAGCGCGGCGCGAAGCACGCCGATCATCCACGCCATGATCAGGATGGTGAGCACCACCGGCAGCAGCAGCACCAGGCCGGCGAGGAATGTCGTTGTTACGCTATTGCGCCAAAGACGGACGAGAAGATTCATGAGTCACACCGATCGAGCTTGCCCTCCGCTTAGAATAGCGGAAATTTGCTGTAATTGTCCTAAATTTGTGCGCAGCAACATAAACCGCGCGTGACCGATTGTGCCGTTTGCGGCGCTGTCGCCGGGTCTTCCAAACAAATTTGCGTGATGACGGCGCCGGAGCGCCGCCGCTGGCGGTCGGGAAGAGCTTATCTCGGCTGCACGAGCTTTTTCGGACGTCCCGCCCCTCAGCTCTTACGTGGGGATGGCGGTGCCAAATTGCAGCGAGATGCCGGCAAGACCGATGAGGATGAGATAGGCCGCGATCAGGTAGTTCAGGACCTGCGGGACGGCGAGGATCAAAATGCCGAAGATCAGTGCGACCCACGGCTGAAGTGTGACGAGATTCATGGGGCTGCTTCCTTGTTGGGATGGGGCGCGAGAGACGTGTCGCGCCTTTCGCGGAAAGCCGGCCGCGTCTGAAAGCTCCGCCGCGACGGTTGGGCCCGACCCGTTATTTGCGGCTAAAACGCCGTGATCGGGGCGAAGAAGCAGCGGCGCGTGCCGTTCGGTCTTTGGCAGCGCCAATATTGGCCGTCGGCGCTCGGCAGCGCCTCTTTATAAGGAACGACCTCGCTGGTGGGGGAGATTTCGAAGCCGGCATTGCTCGGCTTCACCATGGTGGATGGCACGACGGAACAGTCGGTGGTGCCGCAGCACCACTCGCCGTTTTGCGGGCCGCGAAAGCCGCCGCGCGAGATCCAGCTGTCATGGGCAAAAACGGTTGAAGACAGAGAGACTGCCGCTATGGCAGCAAAAAGCGTTCGGGAAGTTCGTCCGATCATGGGCTCTACCACGTTAAGGTTTCACCTTGCGCGGCGACCGCGTGATCGGCCTTTGCTGAAATGTCCAAGCCGTCCTGCGGCTCAACCTACGCCGCGCCAAATGTGCCGGCCTTAGACATTTCGACCCTTTGACGGGCCTCTAAGGGCCCGGTCACTGAAAAATTGTAGCAGCGAAATCATACAACACAAAATGGTTGTACCAACGCGCTGATAGATCAGAGGTTTTAGCCTGGATCATCGGCGCCTTAAGCGTGCAGATTCCGCCGCCGCGCAAGATCATCCAATGCCGTAACTGCTGGACATCATCAAAAATGCTTGAAAAACAGTGGCTTATCGGGCCGCCGGTGCGGGATAGCGCGCAATTCTGCGAGCGGCGGGGCCAGCCTCGGTTGCGGCTTTTTTACGCATCCTTTATGGGCGCCGCGGGGGCTAGGCCTTTTCGGTTCCGATAGCATCGGAAGGGCTCTATGCATTTGTTTTGGCATGAACTTTTCGCAAAACCGGCGTCCATCCCCGTCTTCACGAGGACATGCTTTTGCGGATCACGTTCTAGCGGCTCCGCGTCTCGCGCAGCACTTCGCGCATCGCGTTGGCTACGATCGTCGGCAGATCTTTTCGTAAGCGAGCCGAGGTCGGTTTCGACATGGCCAACCCGCTGTTCGAGCTGGTCGATCTTGCCTTCAATCCTGTCGATCCGCGTCTTCAGGATCGCCAGATCATCGCCATTCTGCCGGGCCTGGGTCAGAATATAGCGCGACAGCATTTTTTCGCCGTCGGCTTCCTGTTCGGCCGAGCTGACGCGAGCCTCCAGGCGTTTGAATTCGTCTTGGGTGACGTAGGTCTCGCTCATGCGCCCCTCCAGGCTCGCGGACACCTTAGCCTGATCTGCGGCGAATGGGCAACAGCTGTTGTGGGCGGGAATTCAATGGAGTCTGAAAGCTGGTTTGAGCAGGCAGCCTTGTCGGACTCACTCCGCAGCGCTTGCGAGCGGTGTAATTTCATAAACTCTGGCAAGCTTACCCGCATCGCGAACATTGCCGGTCTTTAAAGCTGACCGGATGGCCTCGAGTTTTTGAATATCGGCGAGCGAAAGATAGGGGGACCAACCAAACTCGTCCTCAAGCAGCTCAACGCTGACTTCTGCGAGGTACCGTCCTTCGCGAAGGAGTTTGATTGAGTGTCTCTTATTCATGGTTTGCGCTTCTTGAAATCGTCCGTCCATCGTTCCGGCGCCGGGCGGTAACAGGTGATGAGAACAGCGGGTCTCGTTTTGCCCTTCGGAATGCCCCACAGGGCATGGATCGGATCTTGGGCTTTATCTCGGCACAAGATCAGTACGCAAGGCCCTTTATGATAGCTTGGATAATCTTCAATTATCTCCGCCGCAACTATGCCTGCAACGAGATCAAGAATAAGAATATCATCTCTTACGGCTTCATCATAGCCGTGCTCTGAAATCAGCACATCCTGCTCGCGGACGAGCTCGAGAATCCGGTCGAAAGTGGCGCTTTCGACCATTTCACTCCGCCGCCTGCTGGCGCCTGATCGGCCGCCGCGCCAGCATCTTTGCCAGGAACTGCCCGGTATAGCTCGCCTTCACCTTGGCGATCTGCTCCGGCGTGCCCTCGGCGACGATCTCGCCGCCGCCATCGCCGCCCTCGGGGCCGAGATCGATGATCCAGTCGGCGGTCTTGATGACCTCCAGATTGTGCTCGATCACGGCGACGGTGTTGCCCTGCTCGACCAGCTCGTGCAGCACTTCGAGAAGCTTGGCGACATCGTGGAAATGCAGCCCCGTGGTCGGCTCATCGAGGATGTAGAGCGTGCGGCCCGTGGCGCGCCGGCTCAGCTCCTTGGCGAGCTTGATGCGCTGCGCCTCGCCGCCGGAGAGCGTGGTCGCCTGCTGGCCGATCTTGATGTAGCCGAGGCCGACGCGGGCCAGGGTCGCCATCTTGTCGCGCACGGAGGGCACGGCCTTGAAGAACTCGGCGCCTTCCTCGACCGTCATGTCCAGCACATCGGCAATCGACTTGCCGCGGAAATGGATGTCCAGCGTCTCGCGATTGTAGCGCTTGCCCTTGCAGACATCGCAGGTGACATAGACGTCGGGGAGGAAATGCATCTCGATCTTGATGACGCCGTCGCCCTGGCAGGCTTCGCAGCGACCGCCCTTGACGTTGAAGGAGAAGCGGCCCGGCAGATAGCCGCGCGCCTTGGCCTCGGGCAGTCCGGCGAACCAGTCGCGGATGGGCGTGAAGGCGCCGGTATAGGTCGCCGGGTTGGAGCGCGGCGTGCGGCCGATCGGCGACTGGTCGATGTCGATGACCTTGTCGAGATATTCGAGGCCCTGAATATCCTCGAAGGGAGCCGGGGCCTCGCGCGCGCCGTTGAGCCGCCGCGCCACCGCCTTGTAGATGGTCTCGATCAGCAGCGTCGACTTGCCGCCGCCCGAGACGCCGGTCACGCAGGTGAAAGTGCCGAGCGGGAATCTCCGCCGTGACGTCTCTTCAGATTGTTGCCGATGGCGCCCTTGATGCGCAGCCATTTTTGCTTTGCCGGCTTCCGGCGCACGGCCGGAACGGACACCTGCCGCGCGCCGCTCAAATATTGGCCGGTCAGGCTCGATGAGGTCGCCATGATCTTTTCCGGCACGCCTTCGGCGATGATCTCGCCGCCATGCACGCCAGCGCCCGGCCCGATATCGATGACATGGTCGGCCTGCAGAATGGCGTCTTCGTCATGCTCGACGACGATCACCGAATTGCCGAGGTCGCGCAGATGTTTCAGCGTTTCCAGCAGCCTGGCATTGTCGCGCTGATGCAGGCCGATCGACGGCTCGTCGAGCACATAGAGCACGCCGGTCAGCCCGGAGCCGATCTGCGAGGCGAGGCGGATGCGCTGGCTCTCGCCGCCCGACAGCGTGCCGGAATTGCGCGACAGCGCCAGATAGTCGAGCCCGACATCGTTGAGGAATTTCAGCCGGTCGCGGATTTCCTTGAGGATGCGCGAGGCGATCTCGTTCTGCTTCGCCGAGAGCTTCTTGGGCAGGGCGGAAAACCAGCCGCCGGCCTCGCGGATCGACATGCGCGACACCTCGCCGATATGCAGCCCGTCGATCTTCACCGCCAGCGTCTGCGGTTTCAGCCGGAAGCCGTGGCAAGCCTCGCAAGGGTGGTCGGACTGATAGCGCCCCAGCTCCTCGCGCACCCAGGCCGAGTCGGTCTCCTTCCAGCGCCGCTCGATATTGGTGATGACGCCCTCGAACGGCTTCGAGGTCTTATAGGTGCGCATGCCATCGTCATAGACGAAGGTGACCGCTTCGCTCGCCCGTGCCGTAAAGGATGGCGGTCTGCACCGTCTCCGGCAGCTCGCTCCAGGGCGTGTTCATCGACACTTTGAAGTGCTTGGTGAGCGCGTCCAGCGTCTGGGTGTAGTAGGGCGAGCTCGCCCCGGTTCGCGCCCAGGGCACGATGGCGCCCTTGCGCAGCGACAGCGATGGATCGGGCACGACGAGCGAGGCTTCGAAGCGCATTTCCGTGCCGAGGCCGTCGCATTTCGGACAGGCGCCAAACGGATTGTTGAAGGAGAACAGCCGCGGCTCGATCTCGTCGATGGTGAAGCCGGAGACCGGGCAGGCAAAGCGCTGCGAGAAGGTGATGCGTCTTCGGCTCCGGGGCGCGGGCCCTCTTACCCCTCACCCCCGCCCTCTCCCTCCGGGAGAGGGCGCGGCCGGTCGTGTTGTCAGTTCCCTCTCCCTTGGGGAGAGGGTTAGGGTGAGGGGGTTCGTCGGCCTCGGAAGCGGCTGGCGGCATCGGCGAATTCGGCGATGGCGAGCCCGTCGGCGATCTCGAGCGCCGTCTCCAGGCTGTCGGCAAGACGGCTGCCGAGATCCGGCCGCACGACGATGCGGTCGACGACGACGTCGATATCGTGCTTCAGCTTCTTGTCGAGGCTAGGGGCCTCGGCGATCTCGTAATAGTCGCCGTCGATCTTCACCCGCTGAAAGCCCCGCTTCATATAGCCGGCGAGGTCCTTCTTATATTCGCCCTTGCGACCGCGGATGACCGGCGCCAGCAGATAGAGCCGCGTGCCTTCGGGCAGCTCCATGATCCGGTCGACCATCTGCGAAACGGTCTGGCTCTCGATCGGCAGGCCGGTCGCCGGCGAATAGGGCACGCCGACACGCGCGAACAGCAGCCGCATATAATCGTAAATCTCGGTGACCGTGCCGACCGTGGAGCGCGGATTGCGGCTGGTGGTCTTCTGCTCGATGGAGATCGCCGGGGACAGACCCTCGATGAGGTCCACATCCGGCTTCTGCATCATTTCCAGAAACTGCCGCGCATAGGCCGACAGGCTCTCGACATAGCGGCGCTGGCCCTCGGCATAGATGGTGTCGAAGGCGAGGCTCGACTTTCCGGAGCCGGAGAGGCCGGTTATGACGACGAGCTTCTCGCGCGGGATGTCGAGCGAGATGTTTTTGAGATTGTGCTCCCGCGCGCCGCGGACCGAGATGAACTTCTGCATGGAGAGCCCAGGACTGGAGGAAGGCCTTCAACTTAGCAGTCGATTGTGAAAAGGCACGGGACGATTTGTCTCTGCCCACGACAAATTCGCCCTTTGACGGCTGGATTTCATTGCTATTCCCTGTTGAACCATGTCTAGCGTATTTCCCTGGCGCTGCTGCCCACATGTTGTGAGTTCGCGCCGCTCGGGATGAGTCATGAGGACCGAATGTCGTTTCCAGACCTGACCATCGATCGCATCGAGACCACGTTCAAGGAGCTTGTCCAGGACGTCAATCGCACCAGCGCTTCGACGCGAAACGGCTGGGTGTTCTTTCTCGCGCTGCATGTCTATTTCTTCGTCGCGCTTGCCGGGATCACGCACCGCGATCTTCTGCTCGACACCCCCATCTGCGCTGCCGCTGCTGCAGGTCAGGATCGGCCTAAAGAGCTTCTTCCTGTTCGGGCCGGTCATTCTGGTCCTCATCCATATGGGGATCCTGCTTCAGCATGTCATGCTCGCCCGGCAGGCCCGCGATCTGCACAGCCGGGTGACCTCCTTTGAAGGAACGGGGCTATTCCGCACCCACCCCGTGCGTATCCAGCTTCACCCTTATTTCTTCACCCAGCTCATCGCCGGCCCGCAGCGCAGTCCCCTCTTCGCCTTTTTCTTGGCGCTGCTGACCTGGCTCAGCCTGGGCATTCTGCCGGTCGTGCTGCTCCTCGGTTTCCAGACCACCTTCCTGCCCTATCACGATCTCAGCGTAACCTGGGCGCAGCGGATCTATCTGGTCCTCGACATTCTGATGCTGACGATCTTTGCCGGTTTCATGCGCCATCCGGCGCTGAGCTTTGTTGGCGGGTTCGGGCGGACGATCGTCGAGCGGCCCTTGGGCTTTCTGCTCAGCTTCATGCTCGGCGTCGGCGCCATGTTCTTCTCGCTGAGCCTTGCGACTATTCCGGATGAGCGAATGGACCGGGCGATGACGTCGCTGATGCCGGTCAAGGTTCCGGTCGAGGCACAGGGCGAATATGGGCCGCCGCGGCAAGCGTTCTGGCTGACGGCCATGATCTTCGAGCGCGGCGTCGATCCGTTGTCCGGCCGCCCGGCGGGGCTCTTTGCCCGCAACCTGGTGGTGACCGACGAGGATCTCGTGGCCGACAGCGACAGCAATGGGCGCGGGCCCGAGCCTCAATCTGCGCCGCCGCGATTTGCGCTACGGGACATTCGACCGCTCCGATCTGCACCGCGCGGATCTGACCGGCGCGGTGTTGACGCGAGCGAGCCTGCGCGAGACGAATCTGGTCGAGGCGAAGGCGGAGAAGGCGATCTTCCGCGGCGCCGATTTCCACCGGGCGCGCTTTATGATGGACGCGTCAGCCGGCGGGCCGGTGACGGGGATCGATCTGCGCGGCGCCGATCTCAGGCGCGCCAATCTCGCCGAGGCCAATCTTCGGGGCGCCGATCTGCAAGGTGCGCTCTTCGAAGGCGCGGATTTACGCGGCGCGCAGATGGATACCGAAGCTGCTGCCGAAGCCACCCGCCAGGGCGCGAAGTTCTAAGCAGGTTTGCCTCGATCGACCCGCGGATGCGTTGAAACGCAAAGCCCCCTCACCCGGCCGCCTTCGGCTTCCGCCCTCTCCCGCGAGGGGAGAGGGCTGCTCCACGCGGATGAAAGGCAGGGGCTATCCACAAACTCGGTTTGCCCTCTCCCCGAAGGCGAACGCTTGTCGTTCGCCGTAAAGGCTCACTTTGTGGGAGAGGGCGGCAAGCGGCGAAGCCGATTGCCGGGTGAGGGGGCTTTGCGTTGGCATCGCTGAAAACAGTCTGCTTAGCCGCCGCGCTTTTCGGGCATGACGACTTCGACCTGCTTCTTGTCTCCAGCCTGGACGGCGAATTTTGCGGTAAATTCCCTGCCGCCGTGCTCGACGTGGACTTCATAATCCCCCGCCGCGAGAATGTGCGAGGGAAAGGCGCCGCCGCTCTTCTTCACAAGCTGGCCGTCGCCCGAATAAATCTTCCAGATCGTGTCCGCCAGGGCTTCGCCGCCAGTCTTCTCGACAAGGCGGAAGGTGACCTTTCCGGCCTGATGGTCGACGGTCGCTTCCGTCAGCTTGCCCGGCTCGACGGTGACATCGGCTTCCATCACGGCATTGGCGTCGCCATAGGTGCTTTCGATGCGGTAGGGGCCGCTATTGAGGCGCAGCACGACGCCAGACTTCGCCCCGCCGATCACCTTGCGGCGGTTGCCGAACTGATCGGTCTCCTCCGAATAGACATTGAAGGTCAGCGACTGCTCATTGAACAGCGGCTGCTTGGCGAGCGTTGCGTAAAGGCGCAGGCCCCCCGCATTCAGATTGAAGACGTCATCGAGCTGCTTTTGCGGCCAGATGGTCAGCCGCTTGGTGATATTGGCCTGGCCGTAGGCGGCGTTGACCAGATAGTCGCCGGCGGGCAGCGTCAGCGTCGGATGCGGGTCCTCGAAACGGCGGACCAGCTTGTAGCTGCCGTCATCCAGGACGCGCCCGTCATAGATCCGCCAGACGAGGCCGGCATTCAAGGTCTGCGTGCCCTTGGCGAGGATCGCGGAGAGCGCGAGCGTTCCCGGTTCGTGCGAGGTGGGGCCCTCAGCGCCAGGCGCGCCAGCGCCTCCTGGCGCAGGCATTAAAGCCGGGACGGGCTGCCCGTCGGCGTTTTCGCTCATGCCGGCGCTGGCAAGGTCCAACGTCCGGCGGACGGCGTTGTTGAGCTCTTCATTGTTCTGCGCGGTGATGAAAACGCCGCCGGTCTGCTCGGCCACGCAGGTGAGCGCTTCGAGCTTGTCGTCGATCTCGCCGTTGAATGCGATCACGTGAATGACGGTCCGCGGCGACTGGGATTTGATCTCGGCCGCGGCCGCGCAAGGGTCGGCCTGGCAATCGTCGGCGCTGTCGGTCAGCAGGATGATCGCCTGAGCGCCGGACTGTTTCTTGAACAGCTTGCTGGCGGCCGTCAGCGAGGCGGCGACCGGGGAGGAACCCTTCGGGTTGGCGGCATCGATCGTCTTGGCATCGGCGGTCGCATCGATGGCCCCCACCGGCTTCAGGGTTTCGATGGCGTCGCAGCTTTTGGCTTTTTGTGTGCCGAAAGCGATCACACCGAGGTCGAGCTTGCCAGCCTGCGCGCGCAGAAGCGGGCCGACGGCGTTGCGGACGGCCGCGATTTTCTGCATCCCGTCGATCCGAGCCCACATGCTGTTGGAATGGTCGAGCACGAGGACCGCCTGGTTTTGCGCAAGCGCGGGGCGCGGGCCGGCGAGGAGGGCCGGCGCCGCGAGCGCCAGCAGAGGAATCCAGAGTCGGACGAATCGCGAAACTGCCTTGATCATGGCGCCACGCTTATCCGAAGTTGCAGCAGAAATTGGGCGCTACTGCGCAACGATCTCGACGGTCTGCTCCTGGTTCGAGGCGGCCTCGAAGATCTGTGTATAGGTCTTGGCATCATGCTGGGCCATGGCCTGATAGCTGCCGGCCTGGAGAATGAGGGTGGGCTCGGCGTCCTGCGAAATCAGCACGGTTCCGCCGCCGCTATATTTGAGAGTCCATTTCACCCGGTCCACGGGCTCCCCGCCGGGCCTGTCGACGAGACGCAGTCTCACATCGCTCGCCTTCTGCTCGAAGCCGACATCCTGAACCTCGCCGGGCTTGACCTCGATGTCCTTGGTCTGACGCGCATTGTGCCAGCCATATTGGCTTTCGATCCGGTACGGACCGGCCGGCAGGAATAGGATCGGCGCCGCAAGCGTCGAGGTCAAAAGCTCCTGGTTGGCGGCTCCCTTGTCCGGCGACAGATTATAGACCCGGTACAGCAGATGGTCCTCGATGCGCCGACCGTTGCCGGCAAGCATCGAGGCGAGGCGGACACCGCCGGTGTTGAGAATGAGATCGTGGGATTCCCGTCCGCCTGCCCGGACGGTGATGTCGTCTTCGACGCGCGCCAGGCCAAGCACGGCGGCCACGCGGTATTGCCCGGCCGGCAGACTGAACGTTGGCTCGTCAAGCTTTGACCTGACGATTTCGCGTGGGTTGCCAGCCTCGCCATTCTGGAACACGAAAAACGTGGCGCCGCTGAGAGCGGGGCTGCCGGCTTTGGCGTGGGCGGAAAGGGTCAAGATCCCGGTGTTCATGACGACTTCCACCTGGTTTTCCTCGCCCGCGACCGCGTTCACCGGCATTTCGATCGTGGCGAAGCCGTGTTTTGCGGTCAGGGTATAAGCGCCCGCAGGGATGTGGAAGACGGCTTCCGGCAAACTCGACCGGCCAATCTCGACCGGCGCTCCCGCCTTTGGATCGACCTTGCGCAGAGTGAAGAAAACGTCGCTGAGAGGCGCGCCTCCCGCGACAGGCGCGGCATGGATGAGAAGCGTTCCCGCGTTGAGTGAAACAAGCTTCGATACGGATTTGTTTGGCGCGACCTCGAAGTCCTCGCCGTTTTTTGCAAGGCCGTAGGTCGCCTCGGCGTAATAGCGGCCGGGCTTGAGGCTGATTTGCGGCTCCGCGCCGCCGCCGCTCCAGACCAGCTCTTTTTCGTCCTGCGGCGAACCGATCTTCAACACCCGCCAGGACAGGCCCTCGCTGAGCGCGGGCGCATTCGGAGCGAGGGCGGCCCGAAGGCTGACATTGTAGCCGCGCCGCCCGCTACTGTCGGGCGGAGGCGGTGCCGGACGCGCGAGGTCCTTGCTCGTCCCGCGCTTTTTGGACGCAGCCAGTTCGAATGCGCGCCCGGATGCCGATGCGCAGCCATGGCCGAAAGCCGTGGCTGCGGCAGGCGGCGCCGCGCGAGCGCCGGGCTCTCCCGGGTTCAGCGAGCCGAAGCAGAGAGCGGCGAAAGCGATTGCGAACACGCGCGCGGTGCGGATGCCGAGCATGGGGCCAGCCGGAAACTGAATTGTTGCGTCCACCTTTCACAGCTTTGTCTTTCTTGTCCAGTGCTGTGTGATGAGCTATGCGGAATGCGTAAATGATAGTCCGGAAATTGGGAAATTATGGCGACAACAACGACAACGCCGACCGCGACGCTCGAGACCGGCGCGCAGTCCAAGGACCAGGCTTTGCTCCGGCATTTGCGGACGCGCCGCTCGGTCTCGGCAAATGCGCTGACGGAGCCGGGTCCCGACAAGGCGACGCTTGAGGAGATGCTGACGATCGCCGCCCGCGTTCCCGATCACAAGAAGCTGGCGCCGTGGCGGTTCATCGTGCTTGCAGGCGAGGCGCGGGCGGCCTTCGGCGAGCGCCTCGCGGAAATCTGCGCGGCCAATGAACCGGATGCATCTCCCGTCAGGCTGGAAACGGAGCGGGCACGCTTTCTGCGCGCGCCGGTCGTCGTGGTCGCGGTGTCGTCGCCCAAGCCGCATCCGGCCTGTCCGGAGTGGGAACAGCTGCTCTCGGCGGGGGCGGCTTGTCTCAATCTTCTTCACGCCAGCGCAGCCATGGGGTTCGGCGCGCAGTGGATCACCGAGTGGTATGGCTATGACGAGAGTGTGAAAGCCGCCTTCGGCCTTGCCCCTCATGAGCGCTTTGCCGGCTTCGTCTATATCGGCACGCCGACGGAGAAGCCCGATGAGCGCGAGCGTCCCGATCTCGCCGCGATCACCAGCTTTCCGGCAAAACCCCAGCGCTAAGCAGGTTTGCGCGGCTTCGCCAACAGAATGTGCTTTTGGGTGTGGCGGCAGCAAACGCCTCGATCCGGTCGTCAGGAGCGATCGGCTGCGACGGGGAAAGCTGACCCAAACCAGCCATTCTGCTAGAGCGCCAGCGGTCGGCGACCTTTCAAAGGAAGCTGCTGCTCAACATGGCAGGATCTCCGTGGATCGACTCACGCCTCGTCAACGCAGTGAGAACATGCGCCGGATAAGGGGCAAGGATTCCGCCCCGGAGCTGATCGTTCGCCGCCTGCTCCACAAGCTCGGCTACAGATACAGGCTTCACCGCAGGGAACTGCCCGGCTGTCCTGACATCGTCTTCGTCTCCCGCCGAAAGGTCATCTTTGTGCACGGGTGCTTCTGGCACCGGCACCCGGACTGCAAATTTGCGTATAACCCCAAGTCACGGATTGACTTCTGGGCTGGCAAGTTCCAGCAGAACGTAGAGCGGGACGCCCGTGCCACTGCGGCACTAACCGCGAGTGGATGGTCCACCTTCGTCATATGGGAATGCGAAACCGCAGACGCTAAACTACTGACGATTTGGTTACGTGCCTTTCTGGAGGATTGATGCAGAAGCGGTGCATCCCAGCAAAACGGGGTGATTGCGTACAACGCAAGATCGAACGATTGAAAACTGGGGCTAAGCCCCGCGTGTTGGACCTTTTCTCAGGTTGTGGCGGAATTTCGCTTGGTTTTCATGCTGCCGGTTGCCAGATCGACGCCGCAATGGAGATAGACGACCTTGCGGCAGCTACTCACGCCCGGAACTTCCACGCTCATCTAGGCCCTGAGCAGCAGGCGCTGCACGCCCGACCACGCGACATCACCCGTATTGAACCCGAAGAGCTCGTCGAGGAACTCGGCCTCGGTCCAGTGGAAGACGCCTTTGACATCCTGGTTGGAGGCCCGCCTTGCCAAGCCTACGCCCGGGTTGGTCGTGCAAAGCTTCGCGAAATCGCTGAGCACCCCCGCGCGTTCAAAGTCGACCCAAGAGGTAACCTCTACCTCAGATACCTCCATTATGTGAAAGCTACAAAGCCGCTTGCGCTGCTTGTCGAGAACGTACCAGACGTTCTCAACTACGGCGGGCATAACGTCATGGGTGAGATCGCTGAAGCGCTTTCTGACCTTGGCTATACGGCGCGCTATAGCCTCATCAACACGGCCTTTCACGGGGTTCCGCAGATGCGGGATCGCGTATTTCTCATAGCCTACCGCAAGGAACTTCAGGCGCGCGTAGTGTTCCCAAGGGCGACCAATCACATGGTATTGCCTTCAGGCTACGATGGTACCCGCTCGGTCGCACTCAGACATATCGATATGTTCTCCGGCCACGAGTTCGAGCCGGCCGACCACGGTAACGAGTCACTTCCAGGCCCCGTGACATGCGAGGAAGCCCTTGGGGATCTGCCACCTATAACGCTGCACCTTGAAGGCAAGCTTCGCCGGGGCGCACGCCGTTTCGATGAACTGATCCGATATCCATCTAAGTCGAAGCTTTCGCCATACGCGCGACTGATGCGCAACTGGCCCGGATTTGAATTCGACTGACGGCGTCTGGGACCACGTTATCAGATCGCTCCCACGCGACTCGGCAACATTTCGGGAGATGCCGAACGGGGCTGAGTATCCCGCCGCCCATGCGACGGCAATAGGTATCTGGCAGCGCCGGGTTCGAGAAGAGGAAAAGCGGCTTCGTCGCGCACTCTCCCAGGCAGAAAAGGATGACCTGCATAAGCAGATCGTACCGCCTTATCCTGTGGGATCTTTCCCAAACCGTTGGTGGAAACTGCGCCGCGACTGGCCGTCACGCACACTGATGGCGCATATGGGCAAGGATACCTACAGCCACATTCACTATGATTCCGAACAGGCTCGCGTCATCAGCGTCCGCGAAGCGGCAAGGCTTCAATCTTTTCCCGATGGCTTCCTGTTCTGCGGCACCATGAACCCGGCCTTCAGACAGATCGGCAATGCAGTGCCTCCGCTCATGGCGAAACGCCTTGCCGAAACGATGCTAGAGATCCTGCGGGCATCAAGTTCTCCAGGCCTGGATAAACCGGCGGGCAAACAACGCCGCGAGCCCATGCAGATTGCCGCCGAATAGTCTGCCTATTCTTCGTCTTCGTCGAAGCTCAACCGCACTGCGTCTGTCCAGTCCCCCATTGAAAGCGGCTGGATCGAGTAACCGTCGGGTACGACCCCAGCCGGCAAATATGAAGCTGCGGTCGCCATCGTCTGTGCGAACGAACGGATGTCACGGTTGATCTGAAGCCAACCACCGTTGCTCGACATCGCAAACACGCGCCAGAGTTCGGTCCGGGAAGCTTCACTTTGAGCTGCAGACAACACCTCCGATTGCGAGATATGCAGGTCGCGCTCGAATGGCCCAGTTGTCGACTTGACCTCGATCCGAACGACTGTGCCCGACAGCTCTGTCACCTCGAAATCCCAAGGATTAACGGCATTTGTCTCAGACACCCATACAGCATCGGCTAACCGCCCTTCACGCACTTCGCGGCGCAGCCAGATATCAATCAGCACTTCCCCGTTGCGGCCGGCCTCCTCTGCTGCCAAGCGCGCCCTTGTCAAAGCTTCTGCGGACATACGTCGGCTTGATGGGTTGCGAAGCAGATTCTCTACGCCAGCGGCTGACCCGAGCGCGGCTTCCTGTAGTGCCTCGTCGCGCTCGGTCTCCAGCAGTTCTCGGATAGGGTGATTTGCAGGTGAGGCTTGTACTATGGCTCGAAGCTGGTCTGCCGTCACTTCGGCCATGCTGTGCCTGCCTTCGAGTGGCATCGTCTGATTGAGAAGATCGATAAGCTGCGTATCGTCTAGTTCGGACTTCGACAGAAGCACCATGTAAATGGCGGTTGGTAATCCATTAGAGCCGTCGAAGCCAAACACCACGAAGTCATCACGTTCAAGCCCATGATAGCGCGTGGGATCGAACTCCGGGGCCATGACAAATTCGCCATTGAGCCGCCAGTTTTTCTGGCGGCTTCCGGCAGCAATGACCTTACGGGTGATAGTGTGCGGCTGTGATCGCATTCCCGGTCCGTATAGCGTCACCGGCACTGGGAACTGATGAGCAACGCCACCGGCAACCTGCTCAGCGGCAGGGAAGATCAGGTCCACGAAGACGTTGCGATTGAGGTTGATGGATTTCTGGTTGCCAGCATTCTGACGTCGGAACTGATATTCGAAGAACGTCAGGTCCGAACGTGTCAGCTTCTTTACCGCAAAGCGCATGTAGCCCTCCGCACTCAATCCCGGTCAAAAGCTCGTGCCAGTTGCCGACGTTCGTGTCGAGCCTTCAGGTGTTAACGGCGGTGGAAATCCGCGTAAAAATAGCGGCGCTTCAGACTGCTCCTTTGATGTAGCAGCCGCAGGACCCGAGACATCTTACACATGGCACAGCCGACGTCTGCATCTGGCCCAACCCGGTCGCCGGCGGAGCCGCGGCGCCACGGTGAGAATCACCGCATTGCCGACGCCGTTTGGCCGAGTTCATCTGTTAGGCAAACAAAGCAACTCAGCTTAGTGGAGCGAATTTGACATTTGAGTCCCGCCTGTCGCGAGCTCGCGCTCAAATGTCAAATTCAAAAGCTCCACTAAAATCATAAAGTTGCCAGTGGTCCTTTTGATTCAGGCATTTGCTCTCGAGCGTGCAGCAAGCGGACGCAAATGCCGGAATCGGACCACGAGGCGGATATGCGGGTTATCCTGCCGATGACCCCGGCGGGTCGCATCCGCCGCGCCGGTCCAACAAAAGCCGTTTCCGTCTGTCACGATTCCGCGTCTTCGACCATGACGAAGGTCGCCTTGGCATTGCTGCATAATTCGAATCATGAACGCGAGAAAGCGCGCGAAACCGATGCGCATCCCTTCCGCCCGATTGATCTTCTGCCTCGCGGCCGCCGGCCTGGCGGCGAGCTGTGCCGGCTCCTCAGGTCCGAATATTTCCACCGTTGACAAGAGTTTCCTTGGCGGGATCAGCAGTTACGATCAGAACCACGACGGCGTCGTGACCTGCGATGAATGGCGCGCGGCTGCGGCAAAGCTGTTCGCCAGGGCCAACAAATCGGGCAGCGGCTTCCTGACCGAGGATGAATTCCACACTCTGGCAACCATCGACAGAACCTTTCTCGTGGCGGGGTTCAAATATTACGACGTCAATGGCGACGGAAAGGTCGACAAGAAGGAATTTGTCGAGCGTCCCAATCCGGCATTCACTTACGCGGACAAGGACAAGGATTGCCGCCTGACCGAGCTTGAGCAGGTCACCGCGCGCAATCTTTCGTCCCCGCCGCCTGAGCCGGCGCCGAGCCAAAGCTCCGTCACGACCGGATCGCCGGTCGGATCGCCGACTGGGCCCGGCGGCCGTTATTGACGGCTCCGCTCTGAGCCAGCACAGATACCGCAACAAAGTCCCGAGCGATCAAAAGACTCCGCTCAATTTTGATGCCGCACGCGTGCCAGCAAGCGCTCGGCGCGCGCCAGATGCGGCCGGTCGATCATGCGGCCCCCAAGGCCGATGGCGCCGGCGCCCGGATTGGCCGCGAAGGCTTTGACGATCGCCTCGGCTTCGGCAACCGCCTCCCGGCTCGGGGTAAAGGCGGCGTTGATAACCGGCACTTGTGCAGGGTGAATGGCCATCTTGGCCGTAAAACCGTCCCGCGCGGCCTCGGCCGCCTCTTTCGCCAGCCCCGCCTCGTCCCGGAAGTCGGCAAAGATGCTGTCGATCGGCTGCACGCCCGCCGCATGGGCGGCGATGAGGCAAAGGTTGCGCGCCAGCGCGAACGGGCCGGTGAAGCCGCCTGAGGCGTCCCGCGCGGTCTGAGCGCCGAGCGCGGTTCCCAGATCCTCCGCACCCCAGGTCAGACCTTCAAGACGCAGATGCGCGCCGATGAAGCTGGCGAGCTGCAGCACCGCGAGCGGCGTCTCGGTGGCGATGGCGAGGATGCCGATGCCGGCGGCGTCCGCCCCCGCAATGTCCTCGATCATGCCGGCGAGCGCGGCGACATCGGCGCCCGAATTCGCCTTGGGCAGCATGATGCCGTCCGGCCGCGCCGGCAGCACCGCGATCAGATCATCCCGCGTCAAGCCGGTTCCGAGATCGTTGACCCGGACATACAGCTTTGGCCCACCGGCTTTGCCGCTTTGCGCCGCAAGGAAACGCGCCGCGCTGTCCCGGGCTGCGGCCTTGGCCTCAGCTGCGACCGAGTCCTCCAAGTCGATCAGCAAAGCGTCCGCTCCGCTCGCCGCCGCCTTGTCCAGCTTGCGCTCATCGCTCGCCGGCACGAACAGCAGCGAGCGCGGCTGCGGCCGTGGCCCATGCAGCGGCCCGCTCATGCCTTGGCCGGCCTTCTGCGCATGAAAGCCTGGCGCGTGCACAGCGCGACCAGCGTGTCGTCCTGATTGAAGGCTTCGTGGCTGAACTCGACGATGCCGGCGTCCTGCCGCGAGCGGCTTTCGCGCTTGCCTATGACGGTCGTGCGCACATGCACGGTATCGCCCTGAAAGAGCGGATGCGGAAATTTCACCTCGGTCATGCCGAGATTGGCGATCGTCGTGCCGAGCGTGGTGTCATTGACGGAAATGCCGATCATCAGCCCCAGCGTGAACAGGCTGTTCATCAGCGGCTGGCCGAACTCGGTCTGCGTTTCGCAAAAATGCCGGTCGATATGCAGCGGCTGCGGATTGTGCGTGAGGCAGGAAAACAGCGTGTTGTCCATCTCGGTGACGGTCCGGCGGATCGGATGGTCGAACACCATGCCCTGCTCGAACTCCTCGAAAAACAGCCCTTTCATCGGCTTCCTCATGATCGTTTGCGCGGCCCATCTTAGCGCATAATGCGCGGGTCTGAAGCACGCGCGCGAACGGGGCAAGGACGGGCGGCAGACTTGAGGAATGCGCGCCGGGTACAGAAAGCAGGCGCCGACTTTGACTTGCGGAACTCGGCTCAACGGCTTTTTCCGCATCTGCCTCCGCCGAAGACCGCCGCTCCGACACCGCACATGACGCCGATTTTTCGGGCCGCGCCGTGGTGCTGCGAGCTGCTGGACGGATTCGGGATTTGACCCCGAGCCGACAACCATTTGTCACGTCCTCTTAGACGAATTGCACCTTCGCGCCCAGCAGCTCATCCTTGCTCCGCCATGGGCGGCAACGACTTCGCGACCTCGCGCGCGTGCTCTATGAATAACCCGGCGACCGGACTGAGGGTGCGGTTGTTAAGAGTGAAGATCGCGATCGGTACCGGTCGAATCAGGAGATCGACCGGCAACGTCTTAAGCGACCAATGCTTCGCGTTAGATCGCAGGACGGAGCCATGCAGAACCGTCAGAAAACGTCCGGTCGCGAGGAGGTGCAAGCGCATTTGCATTGAGAATGAGGTAAGGCTGGGCTTTGGCAGGTCGAGACCGTGCGCGCGGAAGCCTTCCTCGATATACGAACCGGAGACGCTGGTTTCAGGGAAGAATATCCACGGCTCATTCATCAATTCTGCAAGCGCAATCTTGCGCCGGCGCGCCCACCGGCTCCGCGCACCGGCCGCCACTAACAACACGTCTTGGCACAAACGTTCAACAGCCACTTCCTCGGTGGACAGCGGTTTGAAAAGCCTCCCCAGCAGCAGATCCACACTGCGCTCCCGCAGCTCCCGAAATTCCTGTTCACCCGTTTGAGCCGCGACCACGTGCACCGATATCTTCGGGTAGCGGCGCGACAGCTTATCGATTACCGCCGGCACAAAGCCGGCCGCCAGGGACTCCGGGCACCCGATCCGTACCTCCCCGGCGGTGGGGTCGCTCAAGAATTCGATGTCCGTTATCCCTTGCTTAAGCTCGTCGAACACGACGTCACCTCGCCTGAGCAACGCTCGCGCGTAAATGGTCGGCTCGACGCCGCGCGGGCCCCTATCGAGGAGACGGACGCTGAGAGCGGCTTCCAGGGTGGCGATCGCTTCGGATACCGAAGGTTGTGAGATCCCGAGCTGAGCGGCCCCCTTGGCCATACTGCCCCACCGCACAACGGTGGAGAGGATGTGGAGATCGCGCAATCTGAGGCGTCGGCCGATACGGGTCTCCCAGTCCAGGGTCGGATTGGCCATCGGATTTGCCTATATCGATAGAGGCAGTTTCGCTGTTCCACCTATAGCACATCCGGCAGACCATGTGTCGATCCGACCAATCAAACGGAGAAAAGCCATGCCTCTCACTCCCGCTCTGGGCTCAGCCTCGAAGCGTCGGCCTTGGTGGTTCGGGCGCGAAGCGGTTGCATCAATTTGCACGGCGACACTGCTGTTTCTCGGAGTCGCGGTGTGCTCGAACAATGCGATCGCCCAGCAAAAAACGCTGCGGGACCAGCTGATCGGTGCCTGGAGGTATGTCTCGGTCGATACGGTCCGTCCCGATGGCAGCCGGACGCCGATGTACGGTCCCAATCCGCAGGGTATTGCGATATTCGATGCGAGCGGCCGCTACGCGCTTGTAAACGCGCGCTCGGGGCTTTCCAAGTTCGCGTCGGGCAATCGCATGCAGGGCTCGCCGGAGGAGTACGAGACCGTTGTGCATGGATCGATCGCTCACTTCGGCAAGTTTACCGTCAACGAAACGGACAAGACGATCACCTTTCACATAGAAACGAGCACGTTTCCTAACTGGAACGGGGTTGAGCAGAGGCGACCTTTCATCCTTACCGGGGATGAACTTAAGTGGACCACCCCTGCCGCCTCCGGAGGCGGTTCGGGTGAGATTGTATTGACGCGAGCCAAGTAGGGACCGTGAACCTACTCCCTCGTGCCATCGTGTTGCGAGCGCGCCGACCGGCTGAGAAATCCCACTGCGGTAGGTCCGTTGGTGGCCAGCACAGACCTTCGCACGTCGCCGCTGCTTAGCCCTTCCTTAACCACCAGCACAATTTTCGCCGCCGCTTTTATCCCCGCGCCCCGCGCCTGCCATACACTCGGCCGCAGTCGCTTCCCCGAAGGGGCGCCGGGCTTAAGACCGACTTGGCCTTACGGGGAAGGATCGCGGTGCCTGGGTAAGTCCGCGTGCGATGGTTTCCGTGGCGACACGGGCTACATGCGCGGCGGGAGTAACGGTCCCAAGCCCAGGGGTTGCGGCTTCGCCCACCATGCGGCTGGGATGCCCATGGTTGCAGGTCCGGCCCATGTGAAGATCCGCGGGTTCGAAAGCGCTGCCCCGCCGCCCGGCCCTCGCGAGGGCTCCGCGGCGCCGCCGGCGTGTCGGTGAGGTGGCCGGGATCATCCCCGCTTCGCAAGCCGATGCGCGAGATCGCCCGCAGCCGCGACTGCGGGGATGGTGGAAATGGCGCGCTTGTCGAGGAAAAAGCCCGCCTGCATGGCCGTGCCACGAGCAAAGAAGGGATTGCGGAACCGCCGCCAGAATATCGCCGCGCGTGGGCAGCCGAGAGGCTGACACTACATATACGGACCAGCCTCACGGCTGCCCGCGCCGCCCCTTTGGGGCGGAGAACATGCCGCAACGCCTCGCGGGTCCGGCCCGGCGAGGGGATTGGTGTTGGGTCGGAATCGTCACCCCGGCCGACCGCCAGGGCGGGCCGGGGTCACATGAGGCGCTTCAGAACGCGACCCCGGCCCCCGGCTCGGAGGCCGGGGCAGGCAAGCGCTGCGCGCTTTCCGGGGATGACCCCGGATCGCCCATTCGGGCGTCCGGGGCAGGCGAAGCAGGTGAGGCCCGGCGAGGGAATAGATGGTGGGCGCGACCCTAATAGCGGAACTGCTCGGTGAGGATGCGCTCACCCAGCTCGTGCCCCGGATCGAACAGCAGGCGCAGGCCGATGCCGCGCTCCTCGGCGACCTCGACCCTCAGAACATTGCGGAATTCGGTATGGTCGGCGACGGCGCTGATCGGGCGCTTATCCGGCTCCAGCACGTCGATGGTCACCCGCGCGGAGCTGGGCAGCAGCGCGCCGCGCCACCGCCGGGGCCGGAACGGGCTGATCGGGGTCAAGGCGAGCAGGGAGGCGTTGATCGGCAGGATCGGCCCGTGGACGGATAGGTTATAGGCGGTGCTGCCGGCCGGGGTTGCGACCAGGACGCCGTCGCAGATCAGCTCTTCGAGGCGGACCTGCCCGTCGACGCTGAGCCTCAGCCTTGCGGCCTGGTGCGTCAGCCGGAACAGCGACACCTCGTTGATGGCGAGCGCCTTGCCTTGCGTGCCGTCGGCGAGATGGGCGCGCATCCGCAAGGGGTAGATCATATTGACTTTCGCCAGGGAAAGCCTTTCCGGCAGCTCGTCCTCACGATATTCATTCATGAGAAAGCCGACGGAGCCGCGGTTCATGCCGTAGATCGGAATATGCGCGTCCATGAAATGGTGCAGCGTCTGCAGCATCAGCCCGTCGCCACCGAGAGCGACGATGGCGTCCGCATCCTCCGGCGCGGCATTGCCGTAACGGGCCACCAGCCGCGTCCACGCCTCCTCGGCCTCCGGCGTATTGCTGGCGACGAAGGCAATTTTCTCGACGACGGTCTCGGGTTCAAACGCCATGGAGCATCCGGAATGGCAGATAAGGACAAAGGCTCAACCAATTCAGGCACCGTGCATGAAGAGGACGGCCAAACTGTGCAAGACAGGCATGATAATGCTGCCGTGCTGGTTTACACCACATTTCCGTCGCAGGAGGACGCAAAAAGGGTTGGGCGCGCGCTCGTCGAGGCCCGCCTCGCGGCCTGCGTCAACATTTTCCCGCAAATGACGGCGATCTATCTCTGGGAGGGCAAGCTGCAGGAGGATGGCGAAACCGCGATGATCGTGAAGACCACCGGAGAGTGCGCGGACAAGGCTTTGCAGGAGATCAAGCGGCTGCACCCCTATTCCGTCCCGGCGCGCCTGGTTCTGCCGGTCGTCGGCGGCGGCAGCGATTTTCTCGCCTGGATCAGCGAGCAATGCGGGCATGTGCGCAAAGCGGACTAAGCGTCGTTACGGCAAGGGTGAATTCTGCGTCTGCCGAGTGACTTGACCTTGCTGCTGTCTCGGAAGCCGTGCATAAAAAATAACGGGTTGGTCTTCAGTTGTGCCGGGGAAACATGCCGCAGGATCGAAGCGTCTCAGACCGGGCGGGCGTATGCCTGCGCATCATCGCAAGTCTCATCTGGGCGCTGACGGCGCTCGCGTCTTTCGCCGCCGTCCAGGCTGCCGAGACGAAACCTCCGGCAACGATGGCCGTTCCCGATCCGAAGCCGGAGATCCGCCGCCTGCATCTCAAACACCATTGGACTGCCGAGACGCTCGACGTCGTCTACCGCATCGGCGATCAGTATCAGCCCGAGGCGATGGCTGAGATCAATCATTTCATGCGCGACTGGCGCTGCAATAAGACGATCGTCATGGACCCGAAGCTGATCGACCGGCTCTACGAGATCCAGCAGTCGGTCGGCGAACATTACACGATCCGGCTGATTTCAGGCTACCGTTCGGAAGGCTACAATGCTTCGCTTCTGGCGGCGGGGCATTCCGTCGATCCGAGCAGCCAGCACATGCTGGGGCGGGCGGCGGATATTTTTGTGCTGGGTTTGCCTCCGAAAAGGCTCAGGGATGCCGCAGAAGACCAGGGGGCCGGCGGGGTCGGCTACTATCCGTTTTCCGGACCGCGCTTCGTTCATGTCGATACGGGTCCGGATCGCCATTGGACCGAGATCGACCCGGCGGTGCGGCGCAGGCTTGGCTTCATCCGCCGCCAGCACAGGCCGTTCAGACTGGATTGCTCCTTGACGATTGCCAAGGTCCTGGAAGAGATCCCGCCGATGGACGCGCTGAGCGCCTTGCCGCCAGGTGCGGCGTCAAACCCGGCGGCGACCTTGCGCCAGGCGGCCTTCACGGAGATGGGGGAGGGCTGGGCGAGCACCGGTGCCCTCGCCAGTCCGGCTCGTGCTGAAGGCGATCGCGGAATCTGTGACGGCGGGAATAAGCCGCCGGACCTCGATGTCATGACGAAGATCGAGGAGTGGCGCGGCGCGGGACCGGATCTCGTACACCGCCATTAAATCGTTGCCGGCATCCAAAGCGAGGGCGGTCGATGCCAAGCGTAATGTTCGATCCGAACGGCGACTTCGGTATGCCCGGATGTTTGCCCGAATCGGTTCGCGAATTCGGCAGGATCGGAATCGCGGCCATAGGCCGATTGAGGCCGCAGGTTCTGTGCGAAAACGCGCAGTTATGGCGAGAATATGGCCGGCTATGCCAAAAAGCTATTCACCGGTTATCCACGGGAATCCAAGCGCTGTTCGCGGCATTTGGGTGCTAATAGCGCCATAATCTGCGGGCCGCATCTGCATTATGGCAAATCGCCGCGTGATTTTGGGCAAAAATAAGGCGTGACGCCCAACCATCTGTTGCAGGTGCAACACATGCCGCTGAGGTGATTGCTAAAACGCAAATGTATTCAATGACTTACATGAAAAGACAACAAGCTTGCAATGGGTAGGCGCAAGCGCCATTTTAGAGTCGTAGGATTTTGGAGTTGAGCGAGATGTTTAGACATCCACTCAAAATGGGGCTTGCGACACTGACGCTGACTGCCGCGCTTGCGGCGGTCGATGCACCGGTTGCGCGCGCTTTCACCGAGACGAAGGTTCCGCCCGCGTCGGCTCAATCGGCGCCATTGACAAGCGAGCCCAAAATTCAATTGCAGAAGCCGGCAGATGGCGCCGGCCTTGAGCTGGCGACGCCAGGCGACTCCGAGTCCGGCGACACTAAGCTTTCCATCCCTGGCGTCGGCACGATCGGGACGGTTCCAAAGCTTAACTTTGGCCTGGAACTTCTATACGGCGGCTCTAATGAAGACCCCGGAAAGCCGCTCAACGAGACCAACGACGATGTCTTGATCAAGGGCACAATCAAACATCGTTTCTGACCAAGCATATCGGCAGTTGAAGCGTGCTGGCGGCTCTTTGCCGCCTTTGTTGTTTGGAGAGACCCGGCGGGCATGTTCGGGCAACTCGTTGCAATCGGCGTGCACGTCTTTACCGCCATCGGGGCGGTCCTCGGCTTTCAGGCGCTTGTCGAAGCCGCCACACATCGTTGGGAGGCGGCATTTTTGTGGCTCGGCGCGGCACTGGTGGTCGACGCCCTGGACGGACCGATGGCCCGCCGCGTCGGCGTCGCGGAAAAACTGCCCCGCTTTTCCGGCGAGCGCCTCGATCTGATCGTCGACTATCTGACTTATGTTGTTGCGCCGGCCTACATCATCTATGAAGCCCGGCTGGTACCGGCTCAACTGAACGCTGCCGCCGCCGCGATCATTCTTCTCAGCTCGCTGTTTCATTTCATCGACCGGGACAGCAAGACCGACGATGGCTTCTTCGTCGGCTTTCCTGCGATCTGGAACGTCGTCGCGCTTTATCTGTTCATCTTCCCGATCCCCGCCGCGGCCGCATTCAGCGTGGTTCTCGGGCTGGGTTTGCTCACTTTCGTCCCGATAAAATGGGTTCACCCGGTCCGCGCCAGACTTTGGCGGCCGGTTACCATCTGCGTCATGACGGCCTGGGGCGCGGCGGTCATTGCGGCGATGGTCGGGGGCTTCCCCGGATCGCCCTTGGTGCGGGCCATCATTGCGCTTTCCGGCGCCTACATTATCGGGATCAGCATGGTCCGCAGCCTGGGGCTTCCGCGCGGGTCTGCTAGCCCGGACGGATGGCGCCGCTAACGTAGGGAAATCACGCAATTAGCCGTGTACTCGGCTATTCAACTGCGCTAATGCGGTGCCGTCGGCAGGATGAAGGGGGCGAGGCGGTGGAATTTCTATTAAACCCCAACGTGTGGGCCAGCTTTGTCGCGCTGAGCGCGCTCGAAATCGTGCTCGGCATCGACAATGTGATCTTCCTCTCCATCATCACCGAAAAGCTGCCTCTGAGCGAAGCGCGCCGTGCGCGTCAGATCGGCCTCGCCCTGGCGCTGGTCTTCCGCATCGCGATGCTGCTCACTGTGTTCTGGATCATTGGCCTCACGCAGCCGCTGATCAGAGTGTTCGGCCAGGGGTTCTCCTTGCGTGACTTCGTTCTCATCGCGGGCGGCCTGTTCCTGATCGTGAAGGCCACGCAGGAAGTGCACGGGGAGATCGAGGGCGAAGAGGAAGAGCGCGAGGCGGCCGGAAAATCGGTCCTGTCCACTGCCTTCGGCGCGGTTGTCGCCCAGATCGTGCTGATCGATGCCATTTTCTCGATCGACTCGATTATCACGGCCGTCGGCATGTCGGACATGGTCGAGGTGATGATCGCGGCGATCGTCGTAGCCATCGGCGTGATGTACGCAGCCTCCGAACCGGTCGCTCAGTTCATCGAGCGGCATCCGACCACCAAAATGCTGGCGCTGACCTTCCTGATGCTGATCGGCGTGGCCCTGGTCGCCGACGGGTTCCACTTCCACATCCCGCGCACCTACATCTATTTCGCCATGGCATTTGCGGCCCTCACCGAAATCTTCAACATCATGGCCATTCGTCGCCGGCGGCTGAGGCGCGCACTGCTCCCGAAACGGCGATGACGGCCCATTTGTGCCACAGTGTAAATTAAGGTGCCGTGACAGGACTTTACGAGGATCGAGTGAGGTGCCGCGCATGAGGCTTTGGACAGTCACCACGGTTCATCGGATTTTGCGGCTGTTCATCTGCCTGGCGTTTGCGGCGCTTTTCGCCCCGGCAAGCCATGCCGAGGAGGTCAAGATCGACAGCCAGGGCCTCACCGTCATCGGCAATCTTGACCTCGCGCCGGGAAAGTCGCTCAAGGCCGACGGCGTGCTCATGCTTGTCCACGGAACTCTCGCCCATAATCGCATGGAGATCATGTCGGCGCTGCAGGAGCTTCTGCAGGAGCGCGGCATCAATTCGCTGGCGATCACGCTGAGCCTCGGCCTCAATGAGCGGCGCGGGATCTTCGACTGCAATCTGGAGCAGGATCATCGCAATGAGGACGCCGTCATCGAGATCACAAGCTGGGTCGATTGGCTGAAGGGTCGCGGCACCAGCAACATCACGCTCGGCGGCCATGCCCGCGGCGGCAATCAGGTTGCGATTTATGCGGCCAAACAGCCAGACCCGGCGGTGAAGCGGCTGGTTCTGATCGCGCCGACCGCCGACACACCGACGAGCATGGAGATCGAGTTTAAACAGCGTTTCGGACAGCCGCTGCAGCCCATTCTTGCCCAGGCTGAAAAGCTCGTCGCCGAAGACCAGTCAACGACACTGATGACCGACATCCCCTTCCTCACTTGCGACAAAGCCAAGGTTACCGCGGGCGCTTTCGTCAACTATTACGGCGACAATCAGAATCTCTATACGCCGAGCCTGCTGCCGCACATCAACCTGCCCACGCTGGTCGCGGTTGGCGAGCTTGATCCTCTCGCGCATGAACTCGTTCCCGCGATCCAAGGCATTCCGAACGCCACCAACATCACGCTGGAGACCATCCCCGGCGCCGATCACTTCTTCCGTGACCTCGCCGCGGACAGCCTCGCCGATAAAATCAAGGCATTTCTTTCGCACAAGTGACTGCGGCGCAGCCAATGCCCATATCAGCGGGCGCTGGCTTCACCGCTTGACATAGCTGCCCGGCGCGTCTTCGAGCGGCTCATTGACGCCCTGGCCGGGAATGCGCGCTGGCACGTCGCTGCCAGAGAGGGATGCGAGCCAGCTCGCATAATCGGGCCACCACGATCCGGCGACCTCCTGCGCGTTCGCCAGCCAGTCCTCAAGCGTCGGCGCGGCCTTGCTGTCGGCGCCGCCAGGGACCCAGTGCATATATTTGTGCGAGGCTGGCGGGTTGATGACGCCTGCAATATGGCCCGACCCAGCAAGTACATAGCGGACCGGCCCGCCATACAGTCTTGCGCCTTTGAAGACGGACCTCGCCGGTGCAATGTGGTCTTCGCGGGCGGCCAGTTCATAAATCGGCAGCTTCACCTTGCTCAGATCGAGCTTGACGCCGCCGATCGACATCTCGCCCTTCGCCAACCGGTTGTTCTGATAGAACTCGCGCAGATAGAAGCTGTGGTTGGCAGGCGGCATCCGCGTCGAATCCGCGTTCCAATAGAGCAGGTCGAACGGGAATGGCTGCTTTCCGAGCAGGTAATTATTGACCACATAAGGCCAGATCAGATCTTTCGGACGCAGCATGTTGAAGACGGCGGCCATGCGCGAGCCGTCGAGATAGCCCTGCTCGGCCATCATCTCTTCAAGGGCCTTGATCTGGGTGTCGTCGATGAACACGAGCAGATCTCCGGCATCGCTGAAGTCGACTTGCGCGGCGAGGAAGGAGGCCGAGTTGAAGCGGTTGTCGCCCGTCGCGGCCATATAGGCGAGCGTGGTGCCGAGCAGCGTGCCGCCGACACAGTAGCCCATCACATTGGCCTTTTCCTGTTCCGTCAGGCGCAGCACGACCGACAGCGACTCCAGAATGCCCTCATGCATGTAGCTCTCAAAGGACTTGTGGCCGAGGCTCTTGTCCGGATTGACCCAGGAAACGACAAAGACCGTAAATCCCTGATCGACCAGCCAGCGAATGAAGGATTTCTGTGGCACCAGATCGAGGATGTAGAATTTGTTGATCCATGGCGGAATGATAAGAAGCGGCAGGGCGAATGTGTTCGGGGTCGTCGGCTGATATTGGATGAGCTGCAGGATATCGTTCTGAAAGACGATCTTTCCGGGTGTTATCGCCAGGTTCTTGCCGACCGCAAAAGCGCTGAGGTCGGTCTGTCTGATCTTCAACAGATCACCCAAATCCTCCAGATCCTTGAGAAGCTGCGTCATGCCTCTGACGAGATTCTCGGCGTTGGACGCCAGCGTCATGCGCAGGACTTCGGGATTGGTAAACGGGAAGTTGGAGGGCGAAAGCGCGCTCGTGATCTGATTGACGTAAAATTGTGCGCGGCGCTGGTGCTGCCCTTCGATGCCTTCCGCGGTACGCACCAGATCGTCCGCCCAGTTCGCGCTGAGCAGGTAGGCCTGCTTGCAGAAATCGAAGAACGGGTTTTCCGTCCAGTCCGGGTCACGGAACCGGCTGTCGCCCGGAGCGGGCTTGGCGAGCGGTTCGACCTTCTCGCCGAGAAAACGGCGGTGGGTGCGGCCCCAGAGGTCGATCAGATCGTGCGCGAGCTTGGCCTGCTTGGCCGCAAATCTTTCCGGCTCGGTTGCCCAGGCGCTCATGATCGTGGCGAGAACCGCACTCGCTTCGCCCATTTCATTCGCAACGCCAAGAGGCCCGTCGGCGCGCTTTTCATCGAGCCAGCGCGCCATGGCGCGGCTTCCGACATTCATCAGCTTCGCCAGGTTCTGCGCGAGCTCTTCGGGGTTCTTGACCGCATAGGGCATGTCCAATGCGCCGCCCTTTTTCCCTTGGTCTTCTGCCATTGTCTCTCCCATCGATCTCCGCTCTTGCCACAGCAGCCGAGGCAATTCACCTTCGCGCCGAATGCGGCCAAATCCGGCGATATCTGATTGTCTTTACCTAATTCTCCACACAATGGCATGCGATATCAATGGAACAGGCTGGCACAACCGCCCGTGCGTGGAGCGAGTCTCGCTGCTCTCTTCCCGTCGGGCTGCGGAAATGCTATGGAAAAACCGAGTATCGAAGAATCACAGCGCGTTATTTGGGGGAAGTGTCCTGGGCTTTCCAGGAACGCTAACGGGAAATGATAATGCTACGCGGTTTTAAAACAGCGGCGGTGGTATTATGCGTTGTGGGCTCGGCGGGGCTGTCCGGCTGCGCTGAAACCTCATATCCTCGCCTGCCTGACCTGACCGGCATCGGTCACGATCTGCTGACTCCGCAGCAGCAGCAGCAGGCGATCAAGGATCTCTCGACCGAACAGCAGGCGCGCGGCACGGACGCCGCCAAGGCGATCGAGGGACACCAATAGTCCCATGAGCGGGCAGCCGGTGCGGGCCAGCACAGCGCCCGCAATGTAGAAGTGAAACCGGCGCCCTGCTCAAATTCTGCCCTTCGGGTGGCGCGCTCACCATAGACCAGAAGCCCCCCGGGAGGGAGTCGCTGTGCCAGACCTTACCCAAGATTTCCATCGCATAAAAAGACTGCCGCCTTATGTCTTCGAGCAGGTGAACCGGCTGAAGGCGCAGGCTAGGTTGCGCGGCGAAGACATCATCGATTTCGGCATGGGCAATCCGGACCTGCCGACGCCGCAGCACATCGTCGACAAGATGATGGAGACGGTGCAGAAGCCGCGCACCAATCGCTATTCCGCCTCGCGCGGCATTCCGGGGCTGCGCCGCGCTCAGGCCGCCTATTACGACCGGCGCTTCGGGGTCAAGCTCAATCCCGACACCCAGGTCGTCGCCACGCTCGGCTCGAAAGAGGGCTTTGCCAATATGGCCCAGGCGATCACCGCGCCGGGCGACGTCATTCTCTCGCCGAGCCCGACCTATCCGATTCACGAATTCGGCTTCATCATGTCCGGCGCCTCGATCCGCAGCATGCCGGCGACGCCCGACGACAATTTCATGGCGGCGCTCGACCGTGCCGTGCGGCACAGCATCCCCAAGCCGCTCGCCCTGGTGCTGAGCTATCCGTCGAACCCGACCGCGCTCGTCGCCGACCTCGATTTTTACAAGGAGGTCGTGGATTTCGCCCGCAAGCACGACCTGATCATCCTCTCCGATGTCGCCTATGCCGAGATCTATTTCGACGTGCCGCCACCGCCCTCCATCCTTCAGGTCAAGGGCGCGATCGATGTCGCGGTCGAGTTCACCTCGCTGTCGAAAACCTACTCCATGCCCGGCTGGCGGATGGGCTTCGCGGTCGGCAATGAGCGGCTGATCGCGGCGCTCGCCCGCGTGAAATCCTATCTGGATTACGGCGCTTTCACGCCGGTTCAGGTCGCCGCCGCCGCCGCACTCAACGGGCCGCAGGATTGTGTCACTGAAATCCGCGAAACTTATAAGCGCCGCCGCGACTGTCTCGTCGAGGCCATGGGCCGTGCCGGCTGGGATATCCCGCCGCCGCCAGCGACGATGTTTGCCTGGGCGCCCTTGCCGGCGCAAATGCGGGAGCTCGGATCGCTCGAATTCTCCAAGCTTTTGCTGGAGAAGGCAGGCGTCGCCGTCTCGCCGGGCGTCGGCTTCGGCGAATATGGCGAGGGCTTCATCCGGATCGCCCTTGTGGAAAATGAACAGCGTATCCGCCAAGCCGCCCGCAATGTGAAGAAATTCCTATCCGAGGCGGCGACGACGATGCATAACGTCATCCCGATGGCGTCGGGGCAAGGCCGCTGACCACGACCGGCTACGCTCTGGGCGGAATGTAGACGGCGTCACGGGTCCTTGCTGTCAACCTCTGACCGCGCCTGGATAAGCGAATGGAACCGTTGAAGATTGGCCTCGCCGGCCTCGGGACGGTGGGGGCCGGCGTGTTGAGATTGCTGGCGAAAAACGGCGCATCCCTTGAACGCCGCTGCGGCCGCGCGCTGTCGGTGCGGGCCGTAAGCGCGCGCGACCGAAGGACGGATCGCGGCGCCGATCTCGCCGGGCTCGAATGGTTCGCCGATCCCGTCGCCTTGGCGTCGAGCCCGGCCATCGACGTTTTCGTCGAGCTGATCGGCGGCGAGGGCGGGCCTGCCAAGAATGCCGTCGAGGCCGCGCTCAAAGCGCGCAAACCTGTCGTCACGGCCAACAAGGCGCTGCTCGCCAAGCACGGGACGGAACTGGCGCGCCTCGCTGAGGCGAGCGGCGTCGCGCTCAATTTCGAGGCCGCGGTGGCCGGCGGCATTCCGATCGTCAAGACCATGCGCGAGAGCCTGGCCGGCAACCAGATCACGCGCGTCGTCGGCATCCTCAACGGAACCTGCAACTATGTCCTGACGCGAATGCGCGATGAGGGCCAGCCCTTCGAGACCATCCTCGCCGACGCCCAGCGGGCGGGCTACGCCGAGGCAGACTCGACTTTCGACATCGAGGGCCACGACACCGCGCATAAGCTCGCCATTCTGACCAGCCTCGCCTTCGGCACCGAAGTCTCCTTCGACACCATCTATATGGAGGGCATCAGTTCCATTACGCCGGCCGACATCGAGGCAGCCGACGAACTGGGCTACAAGATCAAGCTGGTCGGCGTTGCGCTGAAGACCGAGAGCGGGATCGAGCAGCGCGTTCACCCGACCATGTTGCCCAAGCACAGCGCCATGGCCCAGGTCGACGGCGTGCTCAATTGCGTCGCCGTGAGCGGCGATTTCGCTGGCGGCATTATGCTGGTCGGACCGGGAGCAGGCGCGGGGCCGACGGCTTCCTCCGTCATCAGCGATCTCGCCGATATTGCGCGCGGCTTGAAGCTTCCGGCATTCGCGACGCCCGCGGCTTTTCTCGTGCCCCATGTCCGCGCCCAGATGCGCGCTCATGAGGGCGGCTACTATATCCGCCTCTCGGTTTATGACCGGCCGGGCGCGTTCGCTGCGATCGCCGCGCGCATGGCCGCCGAGGGCATTTCGCTGGAAAGCATCGTGCAGAAGCACGGCTCGACCCTGCCGCCGGGCTCCGGCCGGGCGAGCGTGCCCGGTGAGCCGACGCCGGTCGTGATCATCACCCATGAGACCACGGAAGCGGCGATCCGCCTGGCGCTTGAGGCCATCGAGGCCGACGGCCATGTCGGTGAGAGGCCGCAGATGATCCGGATCGAGCGTCTGTAAGGGATTTTCATCGCTGCGGTCTTGTGCCATCCCTCTTTAAATGTTTCTGGTAAGGTACGAAGAGCCAAGCCCATCCGTTCTTGCCGTGAGAAGGAAGCCGGACGATGTCCACGCATGACGCCGGGACGAGCTTGCACCGCGCCCTGTCGATTGAAGTTGCGCGCGTGACCGAAGCGGCCGCGATCGCGGCCGCCAGACTGCGCGGACGCGGCAGTGAAAAGGATGCCGACCGGGCGGCTGTCGATGCCATGCGCCGGGAGTTGAACAAGCTTCCGATCAAGGGCCGGGTGGTGATCGGCGAAGGCGAGCGCGACGAGGCGCCGATGCTGTTCATCGGCGAGCAGGTCGGAAATGCCGAGGGGCCGCCGGTGGACATCGCCGTCGACCCGCTTGAGGGAACGACGCTTTGCGCCAAGGCCATGCCAAACGCCCTTGCCGTGGTCGCTCTCGCCGAAGGCGGAACGCTGCTTCACTCTCCCGACATCTATATGGACAAGGTTGCGATCGGACCCGGCTATGAGCCGGGCCTTGTCGATCTCGATCTGAGCCCTTCCGAGAATCTGCGCCGTCTCGCTGCGGCCAAGGGCGTCCAGGTACCCGATCTGACCGTCTGCATTCTCGACCGCGCGCGCCACGCGAAGCTGATCGAGGAGGTTCGCGCCGCGGGCGCCGCCATCCGGCTGATCACGGACGGCGACATTGCCGGCGTGATCCAGACCGTTGAGGCGGCTGAAACCGGCATCGACATCTATATGGGCATTGGCGGTGCGCCCGAAGGCGTGCTCGCTGCGGCGGCGCTGCGCTGCATTGGCGGTCAGATGCAGGGCCGGCTGACGCCGCTCAGTGAGGATGAGCGCAAGCGTGCCACCGCAATGGGCCTCACCGATTTCAGCCCGAAATATTCCATCGAGGAGATGGCACGCGGCGACGTCATCTTTGCTGCGACCGGCGTCACCGACGGCTCGCTGCTTGGCGGCGTCAAATTTGCCGGCGAGCAACTCGAAACCCACACCGTCATCATGCGTGCCGCAACGAAGACGGTACGCTGGCTGCGCACGCGCCACAACGCCGCCTCCAAATTTGCCCGGCTCGAGGATTAGCCGCCGCCCCCGCGAGGGGCGGCACCAAGCGCCGGGTGAAGGTGGCGCCGCATGCCCAGGCAAAGGACCTTGGATTGCGGTGGTCTGAGGATGCGGTGGTCTGAGGATTGCGGTGGTCGACAATAACACGCTGCTTTCACGATCTTGCGTAAATTAGCCTGTGTAGAGGGGACTTACGCACTTCTCGGTCGAATCGCGCTAGCTTACGCTCGGCAAACCGGGAAGGTGGGGCGATGGACGCGGCGTTAAAGCTCCAGAGCGGAGACGAGCGGCAGGCACGAGGGCGCGTTTCTCGGCGTTACGCGCTCGATCAAGGGCCAAGTCTGGCGCGAGCGGCTGACGGCGAGCGAGGCGCGGCTTGCCGCGGCGATCTGCCAGCAGCATGAGCTTCCAGAGCTGCTCGGGCGTATTCTTGCCGCACGCGGCGCGACCCTCGACAACGTGCCGGTCCTGATGGCGCCGACGCTGCGGGCGCTGCTGCCCGACCCGTCGCGGCTGCAGGACATGGCGGCGGGGGCAGAGCGCTTCGCCAGCGCCATTCATAAGGGCGAAGCGATTGCCATCTTCGGCGATTACGATGTCGACGGGGCCTGCTCGGCCGCGCTGATGCAGCGGTTTCTGCGCGCCCACGGCCTCGAAGGCGTGATCTATATCCCGGACCGCATCTTTGAAGGCTATGGGCCGAATACCGCCGCGATCGAAGGGCTGGCGAAAGACGGCGCGCGGCTCATCGTTACCGTGGACTGTGGCAGCACAAGCCACGAGCCGCTCGCTGCCGGGCGGCGTCTCGGCACCGACCTCATCGTCATCGATCATCACCAGATGAGCGAGGAACTGCCGCCCGCTGCCGCGGTCATCAATCCCAACCGGCAGGACGATCTATCCGGACAGGGCCATCTTTGCGCGGCCGGAGTCACCTATCTGTTTCTCATCGCGGTCGTGAGAGAGCTGCGGCGGACGGGATGGTATGGCGCGGGCCGGCCTGAACCCGATCTTCTCGGCCTCCTCGATCTCGTCGCGCTGGCAACGGTCTGCGATGTCGTGCCGCTGACAGGCGTCAACCGGGCTTTCGTCGCGCAGGGGCTAAGGATGATGCACCGCCGCCAGAATGCAGGGCTGCGGGCACTCGCTGACGCCGCCGGTCTCAATACGCCGCCCACGCCATACCATCTCGGCTTTATTCTCGGACCGCGCATCAATGCCGGCGGGCGCATCGGCGATGCCGCGCTCGGTGCTCGGCTGTTGTCGAGCGATGACGAGACGGAAGCGGGCCAAGATCGCCGCGACGCTGACGCGCCTCAACCGCGAGCGCCAGGAGATGGAGCAGCGCTGCTCAGAGGAGGCAATGGCGCTCGCTGAGGCTCAGCTTGAGGCAGCGCCCGATCTGCCGCTGGTGCTGGTCGGGTCGGAGGCATGGCACAAGGGCCTCGTCGGCCTTATCGCCAGCCGGCTGATGGACCGCTTCCGGCGTCCGGCGCTGGTCATCGCCTGGGATGACGCGACCGAAGACGGGACAGGCTCGGCGCGCTCGATTGCCGGCGCCGATATCGGCCATGCCGTCCGTGCGGCGCTCGCCAAGGGCCTCGTCAAAAAGGGCGGCGGCCACGCCATGGCGGCGGGCGTGACGATCGAGCGGGCGGGGCTCGACGCATTGCAAGCTTTTCTCTGCGCCGAGCTGTCGTCGAGCGTCGATGCGGCGCGCAGCGCTTCGGGGCTTTCCATCGACGGCGCGCTGACGCCCGAGGCCGCGACCTCCGGCCTGGTCGACCTGATCGAGAAGGCCGGCCCTTACGGCGCCGGCAATCCGGCGCCGCGCTTCGTCTTCCCGGCCCACCGTATCGGCTTTGCCAAGCTGATGGGTGAGGCGCATATTCGCTGCTCGCTCAAATCGGGCGGCGGCGCCTCGATCGGCGCCATCGCCTTTCGCTCCGCCGGAACGCCGCTTGGCGAGGCGATTCTGAGCGCAGATGGCCGCCCCTTTCACGTCGCCGGACGCCTGCAGCGCGATTATTGGGGCGGACGGGAAAAGATCGAGGTGCTGATCGAGGATCTGGCCGAACCTGGGCGGCAAAAAGCCTAAGCGCGCCGGCGCAACGGACTTGTGTTCGCGCTCAATCCTTTTTATATCAGGCAAGCCTTATAGCGCCCCCTTCGTCTATCGGTTAGGACATCAGATTTTCAATCTGGAAAGAGGGGTTCGACTCCCCTAGGGGGCGCCAATTACGTTATATATCAATCTCTTAGCGCTCCAAAACCGCCCAAAAGCGCTCATCTGAGGAGTGGCGGTTTGCCTTTGGCTGGCACTGGCGCATTGAGGAAGATGCTCGGTTAGAGGTGGACGCCGTGGCGTAATCCGTCACATCGGCGCTACTCCAGTCAAAACATGCCAGACGAAATTCATCACGAGGCCAGGCCCGCGGGACCGGAGGCCGACCTCCGCTAGTCCTCATCCACCGGCACGGTGTAATTCAGCGGCAGGCGCCCGCCATCGGCATAGATGGTCTGGCCAGTAATGTAGCTGGCGGCGGGGCTGGCCAGGAACAGCGCCACCTCAGCGATCTCGTTGACCTCGCCGAGGCGTCCGAGCGGCGTACGCGACAGAATGCGCCGCCTGACGCTCTCGTCGGACATCACCTTTGCCAGCATCGCCGTGTTGATGCTGCCGGGACCGATCGCGTTGACGCGAATTTTGTAAGGCGCGAGCGACAGCGCCATCGCCTTGGTGAGCTGCGAAATCCCGCCCTTGGAGATCGAATAGGCGGCATGATCCGGCAAAGCGAAGATCGCATTCACCGAGGACAGGTTGACGATCGCGCCCGCCTCGCCGCCGGCCTGGACCTGGGCGACCATCCGGCGCGCCGCGGCCTGCCCGGCAAGGAATGCGCCCCGCAGATTGACGCGCAGCACGCGGTCGAATTCCGCCGCTGCCAGATCGAGGAAATCGGCGCTGTCGAGGATCGCGGCGTTGTTGACGAGAACGTCAAGCCGCCCGCCACCGACCTGCAAGGCGCTTTCGACCAGCCGCGCGACCTCGCTCTCCTCACCGACATCACAGTGAATGAAGCACGCCTTGAGCCCGGCGGTCTCAAGCTCGGCCGCGGCGGCCCGTCCGGCGTCCTCAGCGATATCGGCGATGACGACATCCGCGCCGGCCTGCGCGAAACGGCCGGCGATGGCGCGGCCGATGCCGTTCGCAGCCCCCGTGACGATGACCGTCTTTCCCGAAAATGACATGATCGCTCCATCCTCGCTTTTGCCGCCATGCTAGGCGGGACCGGCGATCTCCCGCAACCCTCAAACCTTGCTGAAGCGCGCAATCCGCCGCAAGGATTGACGGATGCGGCCGAGAATGATGTGGTGCGCGCATGGAACAGTCGGTTCGCCGTTCGCACTTTCTCAGCGTGCCCAATCTGCTCACCTACGCCCGGCTCGCCGCCGTGCCGGCGCTGGCGGCCGTGATGTTCTTTTTCCACGGCGAGGCATCGCGTTGGCTGGCGCTCACCGTCTTCGCCGTTGCCGGCATCACCGACTTTCTAGACGGCTATATTGCCCGCGCCTGGAGCCAGCAATCTCCGCTCGGACGGATGCTCGACCCGATCGCGGACAAGCTTCTCGTCGGCGCGGCGCTGCTCCTCCTGGTCGCGGATCAGACCATTTCCGGCTGGTCCGTCTGGGCCGCGCTCATTATCCTGTCGCGCGAGATCCTGGTTTCTGGCCTTAGAGAGTTTCTGGCCGAGTTGAACGCAACGGTGACCGTCAGCCGTCTTGCCAAATGGAAAACGGCGTTGCAAATGGTGGCCCTCTGCGTTCTGCTTGCCGGGAATGCAGGAGACGGCGTCTGTCATTGCGGAGCGGTCGACATCGGCCTCGGGTTGCTGTGGCTTTCGGCGCTGCTAACCCTTTACACCGGCCTGGATTATTTCCGCGCCGGCCTGAAATATGTGATGCATGATCGGTAAAACATGCCTGTGAAGCTGCTTTATTTTGCCTGGGTTCGCGAGAAGGCCGGGCGCGCCGAGGAGATCGTCGAGCTTCCGGCCGAGGCGAAGACCGTCGACGACGTGATCGCCTGGCTGAAGACGCGCGGGCCGGAATTCGCCAGCGCCTTCGAGCGCGGCGATGTGATCCGCGCGGCGATCAATCAGAACCACGCCAAGCACAGCGCCTCTATCGCCGGCGCGCGGGAAATCGCCTTCTTCCCGCCGGTGACGGGCGGTTAAAACTCGCCTGCCGCAGCTATTTCTCGGTTCCCTCCGGGCGCGTTCCCGACTAAGCAAGCGTGAGATCCAACCACCTATTTTGCGTCGTTTCCATGGAAGCCACTGTAAAAAGCACTCTTAACCGCTGCGTCGTCCCGGACGCGCCGCAGACGCGAGCCGGGATCCAATCCCAATATCCGCAAGTTCGTGCCATGCGGTGGGGCCAATGGACCCCGGCTCTTCGGCCGGGGCGACGTCCGGATATTGGTGAGTCCATTAGCAAAGGCCTTTTCGCAGAGGTCTTCTAGAGGAATGACGCCAGAGCGAGATGTCGACCAGCCCCAGTGCCGCGATGCCCGATTTACTGCTTGAACTCTTTTCCGAAGAAATCCCTGCCAGAATGCAGGCGCGCGCCGCCGAGGACTTGCAGCGGCTGGCTGGCGACGGGCTCAAGGCAGCCGGGCTGACCTTCGCAAGAAGCGAGGCTAATTCCGGGCCGCGGCGTCTGGTTCTGCATGTCGAGGAGCTTTCCGCCCGTTCGGCCGATATAAGCGAGGAACGCAAGGGCCCGCGCGTCGGCGCGCCGGAGAAGGCGATCGAAGGTTTTTTGCGCGGTGCCGGCATCAGGAACCTTGACGGCTGCGAGACGCGGGACGACGGCAAGGGGCCGTTCTATGTCGCCATCATCGAGAAGCCGGGCCGGCCGGCGGCTGCCATCGTCGCCGAAATCGTCCCCGAGGTGATCCGCAAATTCCCCTGGCCGAAGTCGATGCGCTGGGGCTCCTCGCGCCTGCGCTGGGTGCGCCCGCTGCATTCCATCCTTTGCATGCTGGAAGGCGCGGTGGTGCCGTTCGAGGTCGACGGCATCGAAAGCGGCCGGACCACGCGCGGGCATCGGCGCGCGCTCAATCCCGCTCTGCGCGGCAAGCCGCTCCCAGTGGAAAATTTCGCCGATTACAAGCGCTCGCTCGAAGCGGCGAATGTGATTGTCGCCCGCGCGCGGCGCGTGGAAACCATTCTAAGCGAGGCGCGAAAACTGGCGGCGAAGGAAAAGCTCGACTGGGTGGAAGACCACGGGCTTGTTGACGAGAATGCGGGGCTCGCCGAGTGGCCCGTGGTCTTGGCTGGAAGCTTTGATGAAAGCTTCCTGGATGTGCCGCAGGAGGTCCTGATCACCTCCATGAAGGCCCATCAGAAGTGCTTTTCGCTACGCTATCGCAACTCAACCAAATTGGCTAACCGCTTTTTACTGGTTGCGAATCTGCAAGCGGCCGATAGTGGCAAATTGATCATAGCGGGCAATGAGCGGGTGATCCGCGCCCGGCTGTCGGATGCGAAATTCTTCTGGCAGAACGATAAGGCGCGCGGGCTTGAGGCGATGTTGCCGAAGCTCTACGAGATCACCTTTCATGAGGAGCTGGAGACGCAGGGCGAGCGCGTTCAGCGGCTGATGAAATTGGCGCGCGAGCTGGCGCCGATCGTCGGGGCCGATCCGGATAAGGCGGAGCGCGCGGCGCAGCTTTGCAAGGCCGATTTGGTGTCAGAGACCGTCGGCGAGTTTCCCGAACTTCAGGGCATCATGGGGCGCTATCTTGCGCTCGAACATGGCGAAGACCCGGAGGTGGCCGACGCCATCGCCGAACATTACAAGCCTGCCGGCCAAGGCGACAGCGTGCCGGTAAATCCGGTCTCCATCGCCGTGGCGGTGGCGGACAAGCTCGATATGCTATTTAGTTTTTGGCTCATCAATGAGCAGCCAACTGGCTCAAAGGATCCATACGCGCTTCGCCGAGCCGCACTCGGCATCATTCGCATCGTTCTCGAACTTAATCTTCGATTGCCAATCGTAACAATCGCAAACGATGCCATGCTCGCGCTGTCACACTCACTAAGTAATGCAAGTTTTGAGAAGAAGCGGAGAGCTGCGGAAAACGTCGGAGTAACATTTGTTGAAGTTAAGGCAACAGGCGTCGGGTTCGTTGATTTCGGTGGCCGGTCAGTAATCAGCTCCGCGCCGGTCCTTCTTAGCTTCTTCGCGGACCGCCTCAAGGTCCATCTCCGCGAGCAAGGCGCGCGCCACGACCTGATCGACGCCGTCTTCGCCCTGCCCGGCCAGGACGATCTCTTGATGATCGTCCGCCGCGTCGAAGCGCTCGGCCGTTTCCTCGAAACCGAAGACGGCGCCAATTTGCTGACCGGCGTCAAGCGCGCGCAGAATATCCTCAGGATCGAGGAGAAGAAGGACGCCCGCGACTATTCCGGCGTGCCCGACGCCAGGCTCTATGCCGAACCGCAGGAAAAGGCACTTGCCAAGTCCATCGACGAGGTGAGCAAAGCGGCGCGCAAGGCTTTGGAGAAAGAGGATTTCGAGGGCGCGATGGCCGCGCTCGCAAAACTGCGCGCGCCGGTCGACGCCTTTTTCGACAGTGTCACCGTCAACGCGCCCGACCCCGCCCGGCGCGAGAACCGGCTGAAACTGTTGTCGCAAATCCGCGCGGCAACGCTCGACGTGGCGGACTTCTCCAAGATCGAAGGCTGATGCCGTCTGGGCTACCCCTCAACCTCTCCATGGAAGACCTCTGCGAAACACGCGGAATGTCTCCTTTTTCGTCATCCCGGAAGCCTGAAAGGCTATCCGGGATCACGTAAGGCGATGCAGAATGGGACCCCGGCTCGGCCTATCGGCCGTCCGGGGTGGCGGAACTCTGTGAGGTTGGAGATGCGCCAAAAATCTCCATGGAGGTCGGCGCGCTTAGAGCACGATCAGTTGAGGTGGAAACAGCCGCAGGCGGCATTCCATCATTGCCGTGCCAAGCCCCGGCAATCCATGCCGCTCAGCGACAAGGCGCGGTTGTGGGCGGCGACGTCACGGAATGGGCCCCGGATCTCGCGAAGGCTCGCCCGAGGATTACGGCGGACGGCGGCAATTCCATCTAAACCGACGCTGCCCTAACTCCGCTCCCCGCCCTTGAGCCACGCCCGCATGAAACGGTCGATCCAGGCACGCACGCCCGGGCCGTGATGGTGGTGCGCCGCGATGTGCTCGGTGCGCGGATGCGCGCCAGGCAAGGTCAGGCGATGTCCGGCGAGTGTGGTCCAGCGATGGATCATGGCGAGCGTCATCTCCGGGTGGAACTGTACGCCGAACGCCTTGTCGCCATATTGCATCGCCTGATTTTCGAAATCGCGGCTGCTTGCAAGCTGCCTTGCCCCGCTCGGCAGTGAAAAGCCTTCCCGGTGCCATTGATAGACCTGATGCGGCCAGGCAACGAGCGCGGCCCCGGCCTCGTTCGGCTCAATCGGGTAGTAGCCCGCCTCGATGATCTCATCCGGATGCGGGCGCACCTCGGCGCCCAAATGTATCGCAAGCATCTGCGCGCCGAGACAGATGCCAAGGAACGGCTTGTTCTCGCTGAGCGGCACGGCGAGCCAATCGATTTCCTCGCGGATATAGCCGTCCGAATCGTTCGCGCTCATCGGCCCGCCGAACATGATCGCGCCGGCGTGGCCGGCAAGCGTTTCCGGCAGGGTGTCGCCGAAGCGCGGACAGCGGATGTCGAGCGCGTAGCCCCGCGCGCTTAGCCACTGGCCGACGGCGCCAGCCTGCAACTCGCGCCGGTGAAAGATCATCAGCATCGTCCCGGGAGTAGTCCCGTTGACCCGATTTGGGCTCTCACCAGCAGCCGGAGGGCTGTCTTCCGTTTCACTGTCGAAGGTCGTCATTGCTCAAAAGCGGTCCATGGACGCTGTGATCAATAGCGGCGTTTTAGAAACCAACCGATGAACGGCACCAAAATCACATGCGGAATCAAGCGTACCGCAAAAGCGTTAAACGAGGGAATCAGCCCGGGCACGATCACGGTCCGCCGCCCCATAAAGGCGCTATGGATGATGCGCGCTGCGGTCTCCGGCCGCATAACCAGTTGCATATGAAGGTAAAAGGCACTTGCCGCCTGCATGCGCTCATGGAAGCGCGTCGCAACCGGGCCGGGCGCCGCGGCGGAAATGCGAACGCCGAGCCCTGCATTCTCATAGGCGAGCGCCTCGGTCAGCGACATGACATAGGCTTTCGAGGCATAATAGGCGGCCTCGTAGGGGCCGGGGAACAGGCCGCCGATCGAGGCGATATTGAGGATGCCGCCGCGCCCGCGGCGCAGCATCCCCGGCAGGAAGCTGTGGGTGAGCAGGGTCAGTGCCTCGATATTCAGCCTGCAGAGTTCGATAACGCGCGCCGGATCCTGCCCGGCAAACGGGCCGCCAAGGCCGATGCCCGCATTATTCACGAGAATATCGGCGTAGAGCCCATGACGGTCGAGCGCGTCCTGAATAGCGTTGACGTAGCCGGGCAAGGTCAGATCGATCGGGGCCGCATGAGCCTCGGCTCCGAAATCGCGCCGCAGCTCGGATGCCGCCCGATCGAGATTTTCGGCGCTGCGCGCGATGAGAAGGATGCGGTGACCGTGTCCGGCAAATTCATTGGCGAGATGGCGCCCGATGCCCTCGCTTCCCCCGGTGATGATGCAAACCGGCTCCCGCCCCTCAGCCTCGGCACTCACGCCGCCTCTGCGCCGGTTCCGTCTCGACCACGCCGTCTCCAGCCTTTGCAGCCAGTTTGCCATGCGGCTACCCGATCTCCTTGCGCACCATACGTTTCAGCTCCATGCGGTCGCGGGCAGGTACGGCGAGCAGTTCGGCAGTCCGCCAGATCAGATTATCTTCGAGCGGGCCGAGTTCGCCGTCGGCATAAACGAGACGCCACATCATGGCAATGATTTCACGCTTTTCGTCGAGCGACAGGCGATCACGCAGGACGGAGGTAAAGCGGTAGATGTCGACCGCCTCCTGCTCGCTCCTCTCGGCCTCCGTGAGCAGGCGGTTGAACTCGGGCTCCTCGAGATGAAAGTGGGAGGTCAGGATCGGCTTGAGCTGCGCCATTTCGTCCTCGCCGACGGTGCCGTCGATGGCGATGGCGTGGAAAAGCAGAGCCGCCGTTGCCAGGCGGACTTCGTTTTCGGCGATCTTTTCGCCTTCGTCACGCGAGCCGAGAGAATTCAATGAAAGCGGTAATGGATTTGAACATGGCGAACGCTTCCAAATCGGTGTTCGATGGCAACCGGGAGAAGCGCTTTGGGGCGCACTCGGGGACGGCCACCGGCCGCTAGTGAGGCAATTGAGAAGTCCGCTAACCCCGTCTACCGAATCGATGTAGGGCACTTCCCGGTCTAAGGCCACACTAGACACCAATCGTTGCCGGTGTCCCTTTTGAATTCGAATTCTGCTGCGGACCTCACCGCGAAATCAGGCGGACTTCGGATTCGGGACACTAGGTTTGAGAGCCTGTCTGGATCATATATTGGACTTATGCCAGAGGATGCAAAGGCTGCAATTGCCGCGCCCTTCAGTGCCATGACGAAGACCACCGAAAGCGGAGCTCTGACGCCGCAAGCGGCAGTCAGCGCCGCGATTTTCAAGGACAGCAAGGTCCTCCTGGTCAAGCGGGGCCGTCCGCCGGCGAAAGGGCTCTGGAGCCTGCCGGGCGGGCATATCGAGCCTGGCGAGCCCGCGCTCGAGGCCATCCGGCGCGAGCTCTTCGAGGAAACCGGGATCGCGGCGAAAATTTTCGATATCGCCGGGATAAAGGATGTCGTTCATCGAAATGACAGGGGCGAGGTGCTATTTCACCGTGTCATTATTGTGTTTTATGGCATTTGGGAAGCCGGAGAGGCCATAGCGGGAAGTGATGCGGACGCGGCGTCATGGCATGGTCTGGATGCGCTCGCCTCGCTGCCGGGGACGGGCGGACTTCCGGCGATCGTCGCCACCGCCGCGGACAAGCTGCGGCGGCTGGAGCGCGACGACGAGCCACTTCGATGATGTGGGACAAACAGGACCTCGCCGGCAGCATATTGGAAAACACTTAGACCATTGAGTTGAGGTTGACGGGTTTATGCAACCTACGATAGAAATGCGAATAGTGGCGACAACCAGAGCGTTTTTGGTGACTTCGGCGATCATGGTGCTGGCAGGATCTCAGCTCTTTGCGCAGGCCTCCTTCGCGGAGCCGGCGAAGTCGCCGGCGGCTTCCGACGATCCTGATGCGCGACCTTACGATGCGCAAATCTACCGGCTATCAGAGATCCTCGGAGCGGTTCATTATCTGCGCGAACTTTGCGGCGCCGACGAAGGCCAAGTCTGGCGTACTCAGATGCGCGATCTCGTCAATGCCGAGGGCACCAGCGCTCTTCGCCGTGCTCGCCTCGTCGATAGCTTCAACAAGGGCTATCGCGGCTATGCGCGCACCTACCGGACCTGCACGAAGCCCGCTGTCCTCGCAATCAATCGGTTCATGGAGCAAGGCACAAGCATCGCTCAAGCTCTGATTGAAGATCATCGTTAAGCAAGAATTATTAAAAATTTCATTCGCTCGTTAAGCACAACAACAAAGCTGTCATACGCCATCGAACGGCTGTGATAGGAAAATCAGAGCGTTATGTGTTTGGTGACATTTGGAGAGACAACGCGTGTATCGGATAAGAGATTACAATTTATCCCGCGAACTCAAGCGCTGCACTGGAGGAACAGAAGCAGGCTGCTCTCCGTTACATTCTCGAAGCCTGGGAAGAAGCGATCTATGACGGCATTCAGCCGGAAATGCTCGCCAACGCCGCGTTCTTTGCTGCTTTGTCCGACCTCGTCTCCAGTTATGGCGAAGACGCCGTTGCCAAAATGGCAGAAGGCCTCGCACGCCGAATTCACAATGGCGAGTTTACTCTAAACCGGATCACCCAATAGACCCAGCTGCCTGCCAATGAAGTCGGGCAGGAGGCCGGGCGCTGTCGCCGCATCGGCGGCAGGTCCGATGATCCCCATGGCAAACTGAAAAAACAACAGGCCGCCAAAGGCAAGCAGCGCGACGCCGGCGACCTGGTTGATGATCTTCAGCCGGTTTTCATTGATCTTGTCGCGCAGTTTCTCGATCAGGCGCGACAGCCCGGCCCACCAAAGCAGGCTGCCGACCATCACCGATACCACGATCATCAACGCCTCCAGATAATTCCTGAAGCCGCCGATCACTGAACCAAGCCCCCCGAAGATGGCGAAAAGCCCGAGGATGGCGCCGGGATTGGTAATGGTCAGAAAGAAGGTCTGCGGGATGACGCTCGCATGCGGCAGGATGCGCCAGATCTGAAAGCGCAGTGCGGGACGCAGCCCCTCCGGGACCCGGTCGACAATGCGGCGAAGCTGCGACCAGCTCGTCCGGGCGGGGACCCTCAGCGTCGGCTTGGCCATGAACAGCCTGGCGCCGAATGCGATCATGATAAGGCCGCCGATGAGTTGAATCTCCTGCTTGTAGCGGGCCATGACCCCCGAAATTGCGGTAATGCCGAAGGCGGCGACAGACGCGATCAGCCCGTCAGCCAGCACCGCCCCGACACCGGCCGCAAAGCCGCCCCAGAAGCCTCGCTCCAGCGTCCGCTGTATGCAGACGATATTGACGGGACCGACGGGCGCTGCAATGAGCACGCCTATGAATAGACCGCTTGCGATGAGCTGCGTGCTCGAGGCGACGAGGTCAGTGGAAAGCACCGTCAGCAGGTCCCGTCATAAGGTTGGCTCAATGATCGCCCAATCCATAACTTTGATCGGCAGTCTTCAAACTGCCCTTGTTCTGTAAATCGTCGCCGCGCGAGGAGAAAAGCCGGATGCGACAGTCACCAGGGAGCATCGCGATTCGCTGCCTCAAAATCCCGACGCTATTCCTAGCCGTGGCCCTCGGCCTTGTCTATGCTTTGACACCTCTGGTTCCTCCGCTAAGAGCAGAAAAAGCCGCCAAAGAAAAGGCAGATTTTCCAAGCGGCTCGCTTGAAATCTTGCGCGACTTCTCGGTTTTGCCGCCCGAAGTCGACAGGATCAGGCGTGCGATCCTCACGGCGGCGATGAGCGGGGATATCGACGCCATGCGCGTGCCCATCGAGATGAATGAGATCCCGCCGATCGTGGCACGCGACAAAGTCGCCGATCCGATCCGCTATTGGCGAAAGGTCTCGGGGGACGGCGATGGCCGGGAAATTCTGGCGATTTTAATTCAGCTTTTCCGCACCGGCTTCGTCAAAAAGCACGCCGCGATGGGCGAAGAACTCTATATCTGGCCTTATTTCGCCGAGCTGCCGATCGGCAAATTGTCGCCGGCCCAGCAGGTCGAGCTGTTGACGATCGTTTCGCCGCAGCGGCTAAAGGCGATGCAGGCATCAGGCCGCTATGACTATTACCGCATCGGTATCGCGCAGAACGGCACGTGGCATTTCTTCCACGATCATGTCGACTGATGCCGCAGCCGCCGGCTATGAGCCGGCAAGCGTTTCGGCAAAGCGCACCGGCCGCCCGGACGCTCCGCCGATGATCACATCATCGCGCATCGCGATCCGGCCACGGATAATCGTGGCAACCGGCCAGCCGCTGACCGTCCGGCCGTCATACGGCGTCCAGCCGCAGCGGCTGGCGATCCAATCATTGTTGATAACGCGCCGCGCGTTCATGTCGACGAGCGTCAGGTCGGCGTCATAGCCGACCGCGATTCGTCCCTTGCCGGCGATCCCGAACACCCGCGCCGGACCGTGACTGGTCAGATCGATGAAACGCTCAATGGTCAACCGGCCGGCATTGACGGCGTCGAGCATCAGCGGCACGAGCGTCTGCACGCCGGGCATCCCGGATGGGGAAGCGGGATAGGGCTTCGCCTTGGCGCTCAGCAAATGTGGCGCGTGATCGGAGCCGATCGTGTCGGCGATGCCTTGGCGAACAGCGTCCCAGATTGAAGCGCGCTGGGCCTCGTCACGCAAGGGCGGGTTCATCTGGGCGCGCGCGCCGAGCCTTTCATAGGCATCGGGAGCCGTCAGCAAGAGATGGTGCGGCGTCGCCTCGGCCGTGGCGAGATCGCGGTTCGCCGCGACGAGCGCCATCTCTTCGCCCGTCGACACATGCAGGATGTGAACGCGCTTGCCGGCCTCGCGCGCAAGCTGCAGCAGGCTCCGCGTCGCCATCACCGCCGCCTCAGGGTCCCGCCATTCGGAATAACTCGCGGGATCACCCTCACGCCTGAAGTCTTTGCGCGCATTCAGACGCGCCTCGTCCTCGGCGTGGACGGCAACCCGCCGCTTGGCCAGTAACAAAATCCGGCGCAGCAGAACCGGATCATCGACCAGCAGATTGCCGGTCGATGAGCCCATGAACACCTTGATGGCGGCCGCGCCTTGAAGGCGCTCCAGCTCCGGCAGCTCGTCGATATTTTCCTTCGTTGCACCGGGATAGAAGGCGAAGTCGCAGAACATGCGGCCCGTCGCCCGCCTTACCTTGTCGGCAAGCGCTCCGGCGGTTGTCGTCGGCGGATCGGTGTTAGGCATATCGAAAACGGCGGTCACCCCGCCGAGCACCGCCGCGCGGCTGCCGCTTTCCAGGTCCTCTTGGGTCTCGCCGCCCGGCTCGCGGAAATGCACATGGCTGTCGATGATGCCGGGAAGCACATGCAGGCCCGTGGCATCAAAGGCCTCGCCGGCAGCGCTGCTGGCAATGCCGCCGAGGCGCGCAATCCGGCCGCCGTCGATGCCGACGTCACCCCGCCAAACGCCATCCTGATTGACGATGGTGCCGCCTCGGATCACAAGATCGAATGTCTGGACCATGAAACCGCCCGCTCCGGAACGATGAGCCGGCCGGCTCATTGTCTTCCAACGCATAAAGCCGCGCAACGCCGCTGGCAATGATCACGGGCGCCGATATAACCGGCATGCGGGGAAGGATGTGGACAGCAGCCGGCGTCGGAAAGATGGCCCCCAGGGAAACGCCGCGCAATGGCGGACCATGCCGGCGGAGAAATCGGCGCGATATTCGTCGGCCCAAATACCGATCCGCGCGATTGCGCCGCCTCCCAATCGCGCCTATATGGCCGGAGCGACAGGAGATCGCAGATGTCTTACAGCCTGATGACGCATTTGCCAAATCGAGGCCTCGTCGAGTTGCGCGGGCCGGATGCCGCCGGCTTTTTGCAGGGCCTCGTCACCAACGATATCGAGCGCGCGCGGCCGGGAGAGGCTGTCTTTGCCGGGCTGCTGACGCCGCAGGGCAAGATCCTGTTCATTTCCTGATCTATGTCCGAGATCCACAGAGCTATTGGCTCGATTGCGCCAGAGACCAGGTCGAAGAATTGGTGAAACGGCTGACGATGTATCGGCTGCGGGCCAAGGTCGAGATTGCCGACCGCTCGGCGGAGTTTGCCGTCGGTGCGGCCTGGGGGGATGAGCCGCGCGAAGGCAATGCCGCTTTCTCGCCACCTATACCGACCCGCGTTATGCGCCGCTTGGCGAGCGCATAATCTTAAAACACACTGAAAGCGAGCCAGCGAATCGGGCCTTGGCGGCTTCGGGCGAGACTGCCTATCACAGCCACCGGATCACTCTTGCGGTCCCACAGGGCGGGCTCGACTACCCCTTCGGCGAGACCTTCCGCACGAGGCGTGCTACGACGACTTGCATGGCGTCGATTTCGGCAAGGGCTGCTATGTGGGCCAGGAGGTCGTGTCGCGCATGTATCATCGAGGCATTGCCAAGACCCGGATCGCCGCGATCCAGCACCAGTGCCCCCCTTGACGGTGGCGGCGCGGAAATCAGAGGCCGGCGAGGTGCCTGTCGGCACGGTCGGCTCTATGGATGGCGTCCATGGCATCGCCATGGTCCGGCTCGACCGGGTCGCGCACGCTATCGAAAACGGCGTCGATCTGCGCGTCGGCGATGTCACCGTCAGCGTCCGCCGGCCGCCATGGGCAAGCTATGAGGTCCCCTCGCTCGGGGTGCAGCCGTGACGATAACACGCTGCAGCTGGGTCAATGACGACCCCATTTATCTCGCCTATCACGACGAGGAATGGGGCGTACCGAACGGCGACAGCCGCGCCCTGTTCGAAAAAATCATCCTGGAAGGATTTCAGGCCGGTCTGTCCTGGATCACCATCTTAAGGAAGCGCGAGCATTTCCGCCGCGTTTTCCATCCATTCAATGCCGAGGCGATTGCGCGCTATGGTCCCGACAAGATCGCAGCCTTGCTCGCCGATCCCGGGATCGTGAAGAACCGGCTCAAGATCGAGGCGGCGATCGCCAATGCTCGCGCCTATCTGGCGCTCGCCGAAGAACGGAGCCTTTCATCATTTCTCTGGGGCTTTGTCGACGGCAAGCCGCTGCAGAACCGGTTTGCATCGCCTGGCGACATCCCTCCGGAAACTCCGATCAGCCGCGCCATTTCCAAAGCCATGAAAGCCCAAGGCTTTCGCTTCGTCGGACCGACAACGATCTATGCGATGATGCAATCGGTCGGCATGGTCAACGACCATCTTCTATGTTGTCACCGGCACGAGGCCTGCGCAAAGCTCCAAGCCAAAGATCCGCTGACCCTTCGCCGAACGGGGTCTCGAACGCTCCGAATTCTCCGCGCTGCACCGCCGCGGGCCTGGCCGCCGGCGATTGACCGCCTGCGTTGAATGCTCAAGCCTGAGCTGGCAAAGCAAGGTGCTCGGACGCGTGCGGTCCACTCCTGTCCCGCCGCGCGTTACGTCGGTCCCGCGCAGAGCTAGCGCCTCGGCGATATGAGCGACCAAAAGCTTCTTCTCGCCGTCAAGATCAGCCAGCGTCCGGGCAAGGCGCAATGCGCGATGATAGCCGCGCGCGGAAAGGCCGAAAGCGGACGCCGGCGTCCCGAAGCAGTTTTTCGCCGGCGCTGTCGGGCGCGGCGACTGCTTCCAGCAAGGCAGGCGGGCATTCGGCATTGGTGCTGATCGGGCCTGGCGCGATCACGCGGTAGCGCTCGATCTGCCTTCGGCGCGCCGCCTCGACGCGCGCCCGCACCTCGGCACTCCCCTCGCGCGCGGCCGGCAGGGCAAGATCGGCGGCCGTCACCGCCGGTACGGTGATGCGGATGTCGATCCGGTCGAGGATCGGACCTGACAGGCGGGCCATATAGCGATCCCGGCAGCTCGGGCCCTGCCGGAGGAGACGCCCGCCTGGGTCGGCGTGACCGCAGCGGCAGGGGTTCATCGCCGCGACCAGCTGGATGCGCGTCGGATAGGTAATCCGGTGATTGGTACGCGCCATGATGATCTCGCCGACTTTAGCGGCTGCCGGAGTGCGTCGATGACCTGGGGCAGGAATCCCGGCAGCTCATCGAGGAAAAGAACGCCGTGATGTGCGAGCGCGACTTCGCCCGGTTGGGCGTGAGCCGCCCCCGACCAGCGCCGCCATGCTCGCCGAATGGTGCGGCGCTCGGAACGGCCGCTCGCGGCTTAATCGGCCGCCGCCGAGCTGGCCCGCGATGCTGCGGACCATGGCGATTTCCAGCATTTCCTGCGGCTCCAGTGGCGGAAGCAGCCCCGGCAGGCGCTTGGCCAGCATGGACTTTCCTGCCCCTGGCGGCCCCGTCATCAGAATGTGGTGGCCGCCGGCCGCTGCGATCTCGACCGCGCGCTTGGCCATGTTCTGACCGCGCACATCGCGCAGATCGAGAATGTCGGGCTTGGTCTCGTCAAGCTGCGGAACCGGGCGCTGCAGCTCGCCGATGCCTTTGAAGTGATTGACCAGCGAAAGGAGATGCGGCGGCGCAAGGATGCCCATTTCCGGCGAGGCCCAGGCGGCCTCGCTGCCGCAGGCAAAGGGGCAGATCAGCCCCTTGTCCCAGGCTGTTGGCGCCGATCGCTGCCGGGAGCGTCCCGGTGACGGCCGCGACGGCGCCGTCGAGCCCGAGCTCGCCGATTACCACATAGTCGCCGATTTCATCGCCAGGCATCGCTCCGCTCGCGACCATCAGACCGACGGCGATCGGCAGATCGTAATGGCTGCCCTCTTTCGGCAGATCGGCCGGCGCCAGATTGACCGTAATCCGCTTGGCCGGCAGGCCAAGGCCGATCGAGCACAGCGCCGCCCTCACGCGCTCGCGGCTTTCGGCGACCGCTTTGTCCGGCAGGCCGACGATCGAGAACGACGGGGAACCGGCGCCGATTTGCACCTGAACATCGATCGGGCGCGCGTCGATGCCAAGGAACGCGACTGTGGAGATTTGCGCGAACATCGTCTCAATCCGCCAATACGAAATCCGGACGCCGGATTGCACAACGCTAGCGGAAAGAACAAGTCATGAACATAAGGGCA
>CAVZCK010000032.1:0-55883 GCA_963773735.1 uncultured Alphaproteobacteria bacterium
ACCAGTGTTCCATCCAAGTAAATGATTTTACTAGAGAAGTCGGCGAGCCCGGCTGGACAGAGGATGGCTTTTTCAGCATTTGCCGAAATCATTGCTATCGTGCAAGTCAATATGAGTTACGAACGTGAGCAATCTAAATGGCAGCACGCTCAAAAACACCGCCTCTGAAGCGACCTGCGATCCTCGATGCGGCACAGATACGCGAAGGCATTAAGCTTTTAGAGCGGCGAATTGCTGATCTGGAAGCATTTGATCCCAACACTGTGACAGCTCAATTCAATAATTCGGCATTAAATCAGCTTGAGAAAAGTACAAAACTACCTTGATCGATGTATTTGGGCACGACACTCTAGACTACGAACGTTACAGCGAAGCAACATACTTCCGCACCGGGTCTATTTTTATGAGTGGAGAGGAAACTCCGCTCTCCGAAATTCGTCAAGATCTTCAGGAATCGAAAGATCGAAACCTTTCAATATTGACCAGTGAGTCGGTATTTATGCTCAAGGAAAAGTTGAAGGATCACGAAGAAGCGAGTTTGGGAGGACCGACAATACCGGCGGCAGCGGCCACCTACGCCAGAAAAGCTTTCATCGTTCACGGCCATGACATTTCCTGCCGCGATGCGGTGGAGCTGTTTCTAAACAAGCTGAAATTCGATTATGTGATCCTTAATCAGCACGCAAATGAAGGCCGACCATCATCGAGAAAATCGAGGCACATTCAGAGGTCGGCTCTGCAATCGTGCTGCTCACACCGGACGATAAGTGCGAAATCGATGGTCAGCTTGAGGAACGAGCGCGCCAGAACGTCGTATGGGAATATGGATATTTTGTCGGACGGCTGAGCCGCAAGCACGTTTGTGTTCTGAAGCGGGAGAACGTCAAGATACCCTCCGATCTGGAGGGCATCGGATCGATAGGGTTTGATAGCAGTGACCAATGGCAAATTGGACTTGCCAAAGAACTAAAGAGCGTTGGGTATGACATCGATATGAACAAGGTAATTGGCTAATTGCTCTGCCAGCCTTCTGCTCACTTTGTCAGTCCCACCAGCGCCGCGTCATAAAGCCTTTCTCGCGCCTGCCGTCGTTCCTCAGCCCGGTCATTGCGCCGCTCTCTGCGTCCGTCCCGGACGGCCGTCAGGCCGAGCCGGGATCTACTAGCTTATCCACGAACGCTTCGTTGAGCCGTTAGGCAGTAGACCCCGGACAAGTGCTTCGCACTTTCCGGGGCGACGCGGAGAGGACAGAAGCCATCAACCTTCCATTCACCAAGTCCCCAACTCGCGGCCGCAAACTATCCCCGCTCGCCACCCGCCCCTATACTCGCCGCCGTCGCTTCCCCTAAGGGGCGCCGGGCTTAAGACCGACTTCTGTTCTGGGGGGATGCGATTGCTGTCCTGGGAAATGCGCGCGGGATGGCCGAATCGCAGGATAGGCTGGCCGGGCGGTGGGGTAACGACCCATAACCAGGGGTTTAACGGTGCGCCCACCTGTGCTGGGATGCGCAGGTCTTCCACAGGTTCGACCCGTGCAGGCCACGGACCGGAAAGTCGCTGCCCCGCCGTCCGCCTTAACCAAGAGGTCCACGGCGCTGTCGCCGGCAGTGCGCCATGTCCTTTGGCTGGGGGCTGGCGGTCATCGCTGCCGGCGGCGCGGAAATGGAGCGGCTTTCAGCCACGGCTTCAGCCGGAAGATACACGGGCGCGCCAGGTTCGGTAAGAGAGCGGACCGGAGCCAGAATATCGCCGCGCGTGGGCAGCCGTAAGGCTGACACATATAAACACGGACCAGCCTCACGGCTGCCCGCGCCGCCCCTTAGGGTGGCGAGATGAGAGGATTGCAGCAACGCCTCGCGGGTCCACGCCCGGCGAGGGAATTGGTGTTGGAGATTAAGTCACCCCGGCCGACCGCCAGGGCGAGCGGGGGTCACATGAGGCGCTTCAGAACGCGACCCCGGACCCCGGCTCGGAGGCCGGGACAGGCAAGCGCTGCGCGCTTTCCGGGGAGACGAAGGGGTGAGGCCGGCGGAGGGGATTGGTGTTGGCCGGAGCGTCCCACACCCTCCGCGTCATTGTCGGACTTGCTCCGGCAATCCATTCCGCTACGCATTAACTTGCACCAGCGTAAGGGAATGGGTCCTCGGGTCTCGCTTTGCTCGCCCAAGGATGCCCCGGATCGCCCATTCGTGCGCCGTCAGCGACGCCGAGCTGAAGAAGACGACGCTGCGGATGCTCGGCAAGGACGCGCTGCCGAAAGTGGCGGCGATGTCGCCGTCGCAGATCGTCGCCGTGCGCGAGAAAACCGGCGTCAGCCAGGCGGTGATGGCGGCGTTTCTCAACGTGGCGGTAAGCACCGTCAGCCAGTGGGAGCGCGGCGAGCGGCACCCGACCGGCGCGGCTTTAAAGCTGCTGCATGTGGTGAAGCGCAACGGCATCGACGCGCTTCGGTAATTCCAAATCCGGATCAGTTACCGCCATGCGCCGACCGCCCCCATTGCATTTCGCTTCGTCATCCTTCATAGCCACGAACTTCGCATAAGCGGCAGAGCTTTCCAAGATGGCAGCACTTCATGTCACGGCGCAGATCGTTATCGGCGAGGAGGAACTCGAAGAGCGCTTTATAAAGGCGTCCGGACCGGGCGGCCAAAACGTCAACAAGGTCGCGACAGCCGTTCAGCTGCGCTTCGATGCCGTGCGCTCACCATCGCTGCCGGACGATGTCCGCGCCCGCCTTATGACGCTCGCCGGCCGGCGGCTGACGCGCGAGGGCGTCATCGTGGTGATCGCCCGCCGTTACCGAACCCAGGATCGCAATCGCCAAGACGCGCGCGAGCGGCTTGCAGACCTGATCCGCCGCGCTGCGAGCCCGCCAAAACCACGCCGCGCCACCCGGCCGACGCTCGCAAGCAAACAGCGGCGGCTCGAGGCCAAGAGCGTACGGTCGAAACTGAAGCGAGAGCGATCGAAGCTGGCAGAGACTTGATCTCCTGCTGTAGGGGCTCGTGCTGGGCCTCACCCAACTCGCGATAATACCTTGCGGAGAAGGGGAGAATTCACCGATCAAATTTGTGAAAACGTCTGAACGATGGCCACAGCTCGTTTGAATTAGCCATCCGATAGAACCGGGTGGTGAATGCGTATTGCGCCTGTCGTAATGTTCGCGCACGATATTGTATCCAAATGAGAATGGGTGGATAGTTTTATCCTACTGATCGCTTGGATTGAATTGAGTGCCAACAAGACGGAAGCGGCCAATTTGCTTTTTGCGAGTTCGTGAGGCGGAACTTTGGCGACGGCATCGACGACCTGGTGCGCATTGTATCCCCCATCGGCCCAGACAAGTTGCAGCCAGGGATGGCTTTTGCGGATTTTATCGAGCACCAGCGCCGCGCCGTCACGATCCTGGATGCCGGCGGAATGGACCACGACCCGGATCGGCAGGCCTTCAGTGTCGACGAGCGCGTGAAGCTTGCGGCCCTTTACTTTCTTGCCGGCGTCGTAGCCCACCTGGTCGTCTTTGCCGCCCCCTTTTCCGCCGATTTGAGCGACTGGCTGTCCAGGATGCCGGCGGTCGGGCTCGCTTCGCGTCCAAGCTTTTCCCGCAAGTCAGCATGAATATGCGCCCAGATGAGATCCCATACGCCGTCCTTCCGGAATTTGCGAAAGATGTTGTAGACGGTCGAGCGTGGCGGAAATCCGTCCCGAGGCAAATACCGCCAGGGACATCCGGTGCGCAGCAAATAGAGGATCGCGTTCATTGCCGAACGCATATCCGTCTTCCGCGGTCGCCCGCCCGGTGAAGCATCCGGAATCAGCGGCTTCAACCGTTCCCATTCCGCATCTGTCAGATCGCTGGGAAACCGTCCACCGTCACGCCGATACACAGCCCGATGCCGTCCACATTCCAAATCACCGCTCCATTTCAACCGAAGCCGGTAAATCACGCAACCACAGCGGGCGCAACTAGCTTTTGGGTCAGGCTCTAACAAGGACGCATTTCGAGCGCGCGCCTATCGCAAGGTGGCAATCGCCTGTGCCCTGACCGGCCGGCTGGGGCGCGCACATAATGCTTTGACGACAAGCCGGAACCTCGCCCGGCGTTCTGGCGCTTTCGACCAAGACCGTCGCATTGATTGAGCCCCTGACACAGTCCCAGGAGCTTCCGCACGGTAGCCACACGATATTCTTCCGCTATGCACAGGGAGCCGCGACGCCGCCGCAATAATCCGCCCACGCCATGAGAAGCTCTCGCCTCTTGGCTAGCAGCTCAGATCGGCGAAAAGCCCGCTCGAGCTCATTGCCAACAAGATGCCTTAAGCACATTTCAGCGATGTCGCGCGGAAAATTGGTCTGCTCAGTTGCCCAATCGCGGAAGCTGGATCGGAAGCCGTGCACCGTGATGGCGTCGTGGCCTATGCGGCGGAGCATCATTTACACGGGCGTATTCGATACGGGCCGAGTCTCAAAGCAGCGGACATCGCATGCCATCGAACTTGCCTAGGATCTGCTTAAGCGAGGCCATTGTTCTGGGGGCGTCGGGCAGTTAAACCGGCATCGTTGGCGCCCTGTAGGTCAGCTAGAAGCTGTATATGAGGACAAGGGGAACAGCATGCCATCCGGCGTCAATGCGCGACGTGCCATCTGTTGACACCGTGTTGACACGGCGGCAGCAAAGCCGGCAACCCTCTGCCCGTTACGATGTAACCTATTGATAATTCGCTATATTTTGGTGGGCGCACAAGGATTCGAACCTTGGACCCGCTGATTAAGAGTCAGCTGCTCTACCAACTGAGCTATGCGCCCTAAGAGTTCGCTCCGCGGAGACCGACCGGCCGTTTGCGCAACAGGCCAAGGGTGGATCGTGAGCGTAGGGGTAACATGGTTTCCTGCCAAAATCCATGGCCTTTTCGCCGCCCGAACCGGCACTCATCGGAACCCCGTGACCAGCATTTTCGTGTCGCCCCGATAAAGCTCAACCCAGATAAGATGCAATCGCAGCGGCGGAGAATTCGATGGAAACGCTTGACATCTATCAATGCGCGACGCCCGCCCCGGCTTAGCGTGACCGAGTTACAGCGATCTGAGCCGCTCGAATGACGGGCGGCGATACATCAGGAGCAACGCCATGCGCAAGACGTTTCTTATCGGTACGGGACTGGCGATCGCATTGGCCACGGCCGCTATCGGCGCAGCATCGGGGGTCGAGGCTCAAGGCCCTGGCGGTTATGGCTATGGCCCCGGCATGATGGGCCCAGGCTATGGGCCCGGTTACGGTCGCGGCTATATGATGGCCCCAGGCGATGGATCAGGCTACATGATGGGGCAAGGCTATGGACCTGGAATGATGTATGGCCCCGGCTACGGACCTGGGACGATGGGGCCGGGCATGATGTACGGTTATGGCTATGGCCCCGGAATGATGAACGGCCCCGGCTATGGCCGGGGGACGGGCCCCGGATGGTATGGCCGCCAAAGTGACCTCAATCTGTCGACGGATGACGTGAAAAAGAACTTTGAACGCTGGATCGCGGCCGAAGGCAACCCGCACCTTAAGGTCGGCGACGTCAAAGAGAAGGACAAAGACACCATCGTGGCCGACATCGTCACTAAGGACAATTCCCTGGTGCAGCGTTTCGAGGTGAACCGTCACACTGGATTTTATCAACCGAGCGAGGGCTGAGCGATGTGGGGTTACGGACCTGGCTACGGTATGATGGGCGGATGGGGTGGTGACGCCTGGTGGGGACCACTTATGATGATCATCTGGCTCTTGATCCTTTTCGCGCTGGTTGCGGGTGTCGTATGGCTCATGCGATCGGCATCGCATGGTGGCGGTGGCCGGCTGCATCTCGCCCGGCGATCCCCCGGTCTCGAGGTCCTCGAAGAGCGTTACGCGCGCGGGGAAATAAACCGCGACGAGTACATGCAGAAGAAACGGGATATCGTCGATTGATCTGGCGTCGGATGAGCGGTCGTGGCCGCCCATCCGAATGCGTCTCGCGGCCGCAACGCCGGAAACCGGCGCTCCTCCTCATGGCTTGAGGCGCACGGGCAGCCCCGCGGCGACGAACTCCACCTCATCCGCAATTGCGGCGACGGCCTGATTGAGCCGTCCCTGGTGATCGCGAAAGGCGCGGCCGAGCGGCGTCTCGGGGACCAGCCCCAGCCCGACCTCATTGGAAACGAGAATGAGCTTTGGCGTCGCCTCGCGAAGCGCTTTGCACAGATCCTGCGTGGCCGCGGCCACATCTCGGCCTGCACCCATCAGATTGGAGAGCCACAAGGTCAGGCAGTCGACGAGACAGACCGCGCCCGCGTCCCCGATGCCCCTGATCGCCTGAGTCAAATCCAGCGGCGCTTCGATCGTCGTCCAAACCTCGCCGCGCTCGTGCCGGTGCTGCGCGATGCGGCTCGACATCTCTTCATCGAGCGCTTCCGCCGTCGCCACATAGAAGCGCCGCGCAAAAGCCTCGGCGAGTGCCAGCGCCCGGCGTGTCTTGCCAGAGCGCGCGCCGCCAAGAATAAGAATCGACCGAGCCGTCACGGCGTGACCGCCAGCAGAAGTGCCCCCAACGCCATCATGCGGGCGGTGACCACCGCCGCTCCGAGGACATCGCCGGTATAGCCGCCAAGGAAACGCCATGCCAAAGCGCTGATCAGCCCCGCTCCAAGCAGCGCCCCCACGACAAGATAGGCTGATAGCGTACCGAGAAGGATCGCAGACAACAGCATCGCCAGTGACGCGCCGACGATAAAAACGCGGGGGGACGAGCCAGCCATGGACGCGCCAAGCCCGTCGTGACGCGCCGGCTTCAGGGCCGCAACCGGCAGCGCAATCGCGCCGCGCGCCACGGCCTCCGACGCGATGATTGCACCCATGGCGCAGGCCGTGCCCGAGTAGTAGTGCAGACTGATCAGGAACGAGAGCTGCAAACCCAGCGTCAGAAAAAGCGCAAGTGAGCCATAGGTGCCGATCCGGCTGTCGCGCATGATGCCAAGCTTGGCCTCGCGCGAGTGTCCGCCGCCGATCCCGTCCCAGAAGTCACCGAGGCCATCCTCATGAAGGGCGCCGCTGGCGAGCAATGCCGCAGCCGTCGCAATCAGAACCGATGCTGCGGTGCTAAGCCCTATTGTAACCGACAGCCAGAAGACTGCAGCGGCAGGTCCGCCAATCAAGGCGCCTGCAATGGGAAAAGCCCAAAATGCCGTGTTTATGGAGGCATTGGTGCGCGTGCTAAAAGCTGGCAGCGGATAGCGCGTCAGCAGTCCTACCGCGAGGCCAAGCTCCTCCGCCCGGTGCCGCAAGAAGACGTTCGTGGTCGCGGGGATCATGATGACGGGGCAGCGCGATTGGCGACCCGCGCCTCGGCGAAGGTCGCCATCTGGTTGTGAGTCGCAGCGGCAGCGCGCAGGATGGCGACGGCGAGCGTCGCGCCCGTGCCCTCGCCAAGACGCATGTCCAGATCGAGCAGCGGTTTGATGCCGAACGCGTCGAGCAGCCTGCGGTGAGCGGGCTCCGCTGAGAGATGACCGGCCAGACAATGATCTAGGATCGCCGGATTGTCTTTGAACAGCGGCGCAATGCTCGCCGTGACGACATAGCCGTCAAGGATGACGGGGATGAGTTTTTGGCGTGCGGCGAGAATGGCGCCGGCAATGGCGGCGGTCTCGCGTCCGCCGAGGCGGCGCAAGATCTCGGCAGCGCTTTCGCCAAAGCCGGCGTGATAGGCAAGCGCCTCATCGATAACCGATGCCTTGCGCGCAATCCCGTCCGCGTCGAGACCGGTGCCGGGGCCCGCCCAATCCGCACCGGTGCCTCCCAGGGATTTTGCCGCCAGCGCGGCTGCGATCGTGGTATTGCCAATGCCCATTTCGCCGAAAGCCAGCACATCGCCGCCCTTCGTGATCGCCATAGCTCCGGCATTCAGCGCATCGAGCAATTCGTCTTCGCCCATCGCCGCTTCGCGCGAAATATCCCCCGTCGGCCGGTCCAGCGAAAGCGCCACGACCTCCAGCTCGACATGGCAAGCCTTCGCCAGTGCATTGATCGCGGCGCCGCCATGGGCGAAATTCGCCACCATCTGCTCGGTAACGTCGGGCGGAAACGGACTGACGCCGCGTGCAGTCACGCCGTGATTGCCCGCGAAGACGATGACCCGCGCCTTGTCGATGCGCGGCTCGGGCTGGTGGCCCCATCCCGCGAGGAAGATCGCGCAGTCCTCAAGCCGCCCCAGCGATCCGGCGGGCTTGGTCAATTGCTGCTGCCGGGCGCGCGCAGCATCCCGCCAGGCTTCGTTAGCGGGCGGCAAATCATGGAGGGCATCGGCGAAGGCGGCGAGATCGGGAAACATGACTGACGACCAGAGTGAATGAGGTGGGACCAGATAGGATAAGCAAGAATAGCGATTTCGAGCGCGATTGACAGACCAAACTGCTAACCATAATGTTTTGCAATCCGGTTGCCCAAAAAGGCGCGAAGCGCAGGGCATGAAAAGGGAACGCGGGCCAGATCAACCCATGTCGGGGATTCGAAGCCGCGGCCGCCCCCGCGACTGTGCGCAGCGAGCGCCCACTCATGAAGCCACTGGCGACATGCCGCAAGGCAAAAGCTGGGAAGGCGAGTGGGAGCAATGACCTGCAAGCCAGGAGACCTGCCGGAAAAAGATGACGTGTTCGGACGGGGTGTTCCGGAGCGCGTTCACGACGGCAGGCGCTATGCCTCGCCCGTGCTCGCCCTCACCGGACGCCTCCTTATGGAGGATGTTCTGGAATGAAATCATCGACAATTCGGCGTCTCACCGTGGCGCTTACGTCACTGCCGCTTCTGGCAGTGTCGGCTTTCCCGGCGCTGGCGCACCACATGACGGGCGGCAAGCTCCCCGGCACCTTCGCCACCGGGCTGCTATCGGGCCTTGGCCATCCCGTGATCGGGCTTGATCATTTCGCCTTCATCGCCGGGGTGGGCATCGTTTCCGCCTTTCTGCCGCGCGGACTGGTCGGCATCGTCGCCTTCGTCCTCGCCACGATCGCGGGCTGCGCCCTGCATCTGATGAGCGTCACGATTCCCGCCCCGGAATTCCTCGTCGCGGCCTCGGTGCTGGTGGTCGGAGTGGCCATCATGATGGGCCGTCCGCTGTCGGTTCCGGTTGCAACCGCTATCTTCGCGCTAGCCGGCCTGTTGCACGGTTACGCCTATGGCGAAAGCATATTCGGCGCGGAACAAACGCCGCTCGCAGCCTATCTGATCGGCTTCGCCGTTATTCAGACCGCCATCGCAGCTTTGTTCATGCTGGCGACGCGCCGCCTGGCTTCGATGCGTCTCGCGAACGCCGTCCCCGCCCGGCTCGCAGGCGCGATCATAGCCGGCGTCGGCCTCGCCTTCATGGTGCAAAATATCGAGAGCGTCATAATCCCCGTGCCGGTCGTCGTTCAGAGTCACGGCGCATGACCTCACGCATTCCGACGACAATCATCACCGGCTTCCTCGGAGCCGGTAAGACGACGCTGATCCGTCACCTCCTGCAAAATGCGGGCGGTCGGCGGATCGCGCTGATCATCAACGAGTTCGGCAATGTCGGCGTCGACCGCCGCCTGCTGACCGATTGCGGCGATGATGCATGCAAGGCGGACGACGTTATCGAACTCGCCAATGGCTGCATCTGCTGCACGGTCGCGGACGATTTCATTCCGACGATGGAAAAGCTGATCGCCCGCGATCCCGCGCCGGATCATATCGTCATCGAAACCTCGGGGCTCGCGCTGCCGCAACCGCTGGTGCGCGCCTTTAACTGGCCGGAGGTGGGAGCGCGCGTCACGGTGGACGGCGTCATCACGGTCATCGACGCGCGCGCCGTCGCCGATGGCCGTTTCGCACATGATGAGTCCGCGATCGATGCGCAACGCGTCGCCGATGAAAATCTGGATCACGACAGCCCGCTCGAAGAGTTGTTCGAGGACCAGCTATCGTGCGCCGATCTGATCATCCTGAACAAGACCGATTTGATCGACGGCGCGGAGCTGGAGCGGGTGACGGCGATCATCACACGCGAAAAGCGGCCTGGCGGCGCAGATCGTCCATGCTGTGAGGGGCAAGCTGTCCCCGGAAGTCTTGATCGGGCTCGAAGCCAAGGCCGAGACGGATATCGCCAACCGCCGCTCGCATCACGAGCTGGAGGGTGCGGAAGAGCATGATCACGACGATTTCGAGAGCTTCGTTGTCGCCATGCCGCCCATCGACGATCCGCACGGGCTGTCTCGCCGGCTGATCGAGACGGCCGGCGAGATGCAAATCCTGCGGGCAAAAGGCTTTCTGGCCGTCGAGAACAAGCCGATGCGTCTCGCCGTTCAGGGCGTGGGGCCGCGCGTCGACAGCTATTTCGACCGGCCATTGCGGGCGGACGAGGCGGGGCGCGGTCATCTCGTCATCATCGGCCTTAGGGGGCTGGACCGCGCCGCGATCGCCGCCAGGCTCGGCGGAACGCTCGCATGAGCGTGGCCGCGCTCAAGGCGGAGACCGCAACCGCGCCGGTGCCCACACCCTGCATCGGCGTATGCCAGATCGATGAACGGTCCGGCTGGTGTCGCGGCTGCGGGCGCAATGCCGACGAGGTTGGCGCGTGGCAGAGCGCAGGCGAGCGCTACAAGCAAGGCGTCTGGGATGAGCTGCCGTCGCGCCGGGTGGCGCTCGGGCTGAAGATCTGGCGGCTGTCCTGGTCGCCCGCCGAAATCGCGGCGATGATCGAGTGCACGCTGCGGCGCCGATGGGGACGATGGGTTCTCGGAGTGGAGGGCGCATCTGCAAGCTTGGCGATCGGACAGGACGAGGACGCCGAGATCATCAGCACGCCCGAGAGCATCACCGCCGTGACGCCGCGGGGGGCGCTTCGTCTCCTCAAGCATGAGAAGACAATCGCGTTGGCATTCGGCGATGCCGCCGACGCGAGCGGGCCGGAGTCGATCTGCCTAGTTCTGCCGCGCGGCCGCGTGAAGCTGCGCAGCGGGCCTCTGCTCATTTGCGTCGGCCGCGATCTGGATGCCATCCGCGCCGTCGACCGCGGCGCCCGTCTTTACGATCTCGGCATTGCTGCCGAACTGGCGGCGCGTTTCTGTCTGCGGACGGACGATACAATGCTTGCGGCGAAGCTCGAAGCGGCGAGCGGCAAATCCTGGCGGCAAAATCGGCGCCAATTCAGAACGCATTTTGCGAGCGCGCCAGCTCACACCATCGTCGAAACCGGCTTAGGGCGCTGCGAGATATTCGCGCCGCCCACGGTGCAAACGGGCGGCGGCGCCTTGGCCGTTCTGGATGACCGCGCCGTGGGTAGCCCGCGAGAATTGCCGGCCGGCTGGGAGATCATGCCCGTCTTTGCGCCTTGCGCGCTGTTCTATCCCGACCGCCTCAGGCCCGCCGAAGCCTTTCTCGATGGGCCATTCTGATGCATCTCCTCGTCGCCCAGTCCGGCACGATCGACGACGGCGCCGAACCGCGCGATCTCGGCCAGACGCCCGGCGACATCGTCGTCATCTCCTCGGCCGAGACCGAGCTGACCTTGCTCGCGCGAGCGCATCGATTCCTTCTTGATAACGCGCCGCAGCCGTCGCTGCGTCTCGTCAACCTCATGCAACTCAAGCACAATTTCTCGGTCGATCTGTATGCCGAGAAAACCCTTAACGGCGCGCGCGTCGTGATCCTGCGACTGCTTGGCGGCAAGAGCTACTGGCCTTATGGCGTCGAACGGCTGACCGAAATGGCGCGCGATGGAGCCTTCGCCCTCGCAGTAATGCCTGGCGACGACAAGGCCGATCCGCTGCTCGACGGCTTGTCCACTGTCGATGACCGGGCGCGCGATCGCCTTTGGGCCTATCTGTGCGAAGGAGGGCTTGAGAACGCCGCGGCGTTTCTGACGGCAACAGCGGCGATCGTGGAAGGCCGCGCGCTTCCGCTGCCCGCGCGCCGGCTGCCGAAAGCGGGGCTCTATTGGCCCGGCGTCGCCGATCCGGATCTCGGCGCGCTCCAGCACCGTTGGAGCGAGAACCGGCCGGTGGCGGCGCTCATCTTCTACCGCGCGCTCATGCAGTCCGGCGATCTGGCGGCGATCGACGCGCTGATCGAAAGCCTTGCACGCCAGGGGCTCAATCCCCTGCCGGCATTCGTCACCAGCCTGCGGGACAGGGCTTGTGCGGAGATGCTTGGGTCGGTGTTCGCGAGAAGCGACGCCCGACATTATCCTCAACAGCACGGGCTTCGCCGCCGGGATCGGCGGCGAAACGGACAGCGCGGCATCACCATTCGCGGATCTCGACGCCATGGTGCTGCAGATCGTGTTTTCGCATGAGAGCGAGGATAGCTGGGCGAGCCGCATGCGCGGTCTGACGCCGCACGGCATCGCCATGCATGTCGCCCTGCCGGAGGTCGACGGCCGCGTGCTGACGCGCGCTGTGTCTTTCAGAGATGAGGGCGGATTCGATGCGGCGACGCAGCATCAGCTTACCCGCGCCAAGCCGAAGGACGATCGTGTCGATTACGTCACGCGGCTCGCGGCGGCCTGGGTGACGCTGCGCCGGACCGCGCCTGCCGAACGCAGGCTTGGCCTTATTCTCGCAAACTATCCCAATCGCGATTCGCGGCTCGCCAACGGCGTCGGTCTCGACACGCCGCAAAGCGCCGTCGAAATCCTGGCTGCGCTTGACCGCGCCGGTTACCGGACAGGGCAAATCCCGGCCGACGGCAACGGCCTGATCGAGGCTTTGCGGAACGGGCCGACAAATGCTGCCAGCGAGGGCCGACGTGTCACGGAGTTCTTACCGCTTGATCAGTATCTTACGGCCTTCGATGCTCTGCCCGAGCGCATCCGCACGCAGGTAACCGGCCGCTGGGGACCGCCGGAAGCCGATGCCTTTTTCGCCAATGGCGCTTTCGCCATCCCTGCCTTACGCTTCGGCCATGTCGCGGTCGGCATCCAGCCGGCGCGCGGCTACAATATCGACCCGAAAGGCAGCTATCACGACCCCGCCCTCGTGCCGCCGCATGGCTATTTCGCCTTCTACATCTGGCTGCGCGAAGTGATGGGCGCTCACGCGATCGTCCATCTCGGCAAGCACGGCAATCTCGAATGGTTGCCCGGCAAAGCGCTCATGCTGTCCTCGGAATGCTACCCTGATGCGGTGCTCGGACCGATGCCGAATATTTACCCGTTTATCGTCAACGACCCTGGCGAGGGCAGCCAGGCCAAGCGCCGGACCTCTGCCGTCATTATCGATCATCTGACGCCGCCGATGACGCGCGCCGAGACCTATGGCGACCTGAAGGAGCTTGAGGCGCTGGTCGATGAATATTATGAGGCGGCCAGCGTCGACGAGCCACGCCGCCAGCATCTGGCCGGCGAAATTCTCGCGGCATCAGGTCGGCTCGGACTCGATAAGGATTGCGGCATCGATCTGACCGGCCCGCAGGCCGAGGCGCTTGCCGCGCTCGACAATCATCTCTGTGAGCTGAAGGAGATGCAGATCCGCGACGGGCTGCATATATTCGGGCGCGTGCCCGAGGGCCAGCAGCGGACCGATCTGCTCGTCGCACTGGCGCGCGTGCCGCGGGGCGGGCGGCACGGGCGGCGATGCCTCACTGATCGCGGCGCTAGCCGCCGATCTCGGCCTTGACGGCCTCGATCCGCTCGCCTGCAAATTCGCAGAAGCTTGGACCGGAGCGCGGCCCGCTCACCTCGCCGAAATGTCCGGCGGGCCGCTGGCGCACCAATGGCGACACGGTCGAGCGGCTCGAAATTGCTGGCGCAGAACGCTTGTCGCGGAAGTGCTCGTGCCGCCGCAGGCATGGCAGACACGGACCACGCGCCGTGCCTCGGATGAGGTCCTGCGGAACGACATCTTGCGCCAAGGGTAGACCGATCAGGCAGCGCCGAAATCGGCCGGCCTGCTACGGCCCTCGACGGCCGCTTCGTCGCGCCCGGCCCGTCCGGTGCTCCGACGCGGGGCCGCCCGGACGTGCTGCCGACGGGACGCAATTTCTACTCGCTCGACAGCCGCACCCTGCCGACGCCCGCCGCCTGGGAGCTGGGCCGCAAATCGGCGGAGCGCGTCATCGAGCGCTATGTCCAGGACCATGGCGACTGGCCGCGCGCCCTGGCGCTGAGCGCCTGGGGGACCGCCAATATGCGCACCGGCGGCGACGACATCGCACAGGCCCTCGCGCTGATGGGCGTCAAGCCGAGCTGGGAGCCCGCCTCGCGCCGCGTGACCGGCTTCGAGATCATCCCGCTGGCGCAGCTCGGCCGTCCGCGCGTGGATGTGACGTTCCGCATCTCAGGCTTTTTCCGCGACGCCTTTCCCGCACAGATCGACCTCCTCGACAGCGCCGTCCGCGCCGTCGCCGCACTTGACGAGCCGGTGGCTGAAAATCCGCTGGCGGAGAATACAACTCGCGAGGCCGCGCGCCTGATCGCCGAAGGCGCATCGCCTCAGATCGCGCGCAGGCTCGCCAGCGCGAGAATTTTCGGCTCGAAGCCCGGCGCTTACGGTGCGGGGCTGCAGACACTCATTGATGAGGGCCTTTGGAAAAGCGGCGCGGATTTCGCCGACGCCTATCTCCAATGGGGTCAATACGCCTATGGCGCGGGACTTGAAGGTCGGGCCGAACGCCAGACGCTTGAGCGGCGCCTCACCGCGATCGACGCCATTCTGCACAATCAGGACAATCGCGAACACGACATCCTAGACAGTGACGATTATTATCAGTTCGAAGGCGGCTTGGCCGCCGCCGCCAAGGCTCTGCAGGGCAATGCCGGTGCGCACCTATCATAATGATCATTCCCGGCCCGAGCGCCCGGTGGTCCGCTCGCTGGAGGAGGAGATCGGCCGTGTCGTGCGCGCCCGCGCCGTCAATCCGAAATGGATCGCCGGCATTATGCGCCACGGCTATAAGGGCGCATTCGAGATCGCTGCGACCGTCGATTATCTCTTCGCCTTCGCCGCAACGGCCGGGGCGGTGAGCGACCATCATTTCGAGGCTGTCTTCGAGGCCTATATTGCGGATGAAAAGGTGCGGACGTTTCATTGCAGACAATAATGACGCGGCGCTCTGCGACATTGCGGCAAGACTGGCCGAGGCCATCGAGCGTGGGCTTTGGTCTCCGCGCAGCAACAGCGCTGAGCCGATGCTCAGAGAACTAATGGATTTGGACCGCGGGCAAAGGGAGACAGTCCATGACGGATGATGGCGTTTTGGCCGGCGCGGAGGATATCAATGTGCGTCACGCCGAGAAAATGGCCAAGAAGAAAGCCTCACGCGACAAGATCATGGCCACGAAGACCGAGGAGCGCGGCCTCATCATCGTCCACACCGGCAAGGGCAAGGGCAAGTCCACGGCGGCGTTCGGCATGATCTTCCGCGCCATCGCCCATGGCATGCCCTGCGCGGTCGTGCAATTCATCAAGGGTGGCATGGAGACCGGCGAGCGCAAGCTGATCAACGAGCATTTTTCCGGTCTCTGTCGTCTCTACGCCATGGGCGAGGGTTTTACCTGGGAGACGCAGGACCGCGAGCGCGACATTGCCCATGCGCGCGCCGCCTGGGAGAAGGCGAAAGAGCTGATCCGCGATCCCGCCATCCGCGTCGTGCTGCTCGACGAGCTGAACATCGCGCTGCGCTACGACTACATCCCGCTTAATGGAGGTGCTCGACCTTCCTCGCGGAGGAAAAGCCGGCCGGCACGCATGTCATCATCACCGGGCGCAATGCGGATGACGCGCTGATTGAAGCGGCCGATCTCGTCACCGAGATGACGCTGATCAAGCATCCGTTCCGGTCAGGCGTGAGGGCTCAGGCCGGCATCGAGTTTTAGGCGGATGATGCTCTCATCCTCATACCTTCACATCAGATCAGCGCGAAGCCCCCTCACCCACCCGCCTGCGGCGGGAGCCCTCTCCCGCGAGGGGAGAGGGCCTTCCCGAGCAAGATGCGAGGCACGGCGACAATCACGAGCGCAGAATCTGTCCTCTCCCGCGAAGGGAGAGGGCGGACGCGAAGCGTCCGGGTGAGGGGGCTGACGAGCGGGAACTGATGCTGCTGAGCGTCAACTCGGATGTCGATGACCGGCGCGCGCATCCCGGCGGTCATGGTGCAGGGGACCGGATCGAGCGTCGGCAAATCGCTGATCGTGGCGGGCCTGTGCCGGGTCTTTGCGCGGCGCGGGCTGAGGGTGCGCCCGTTCAAGCCTCAGAACATGTCGAACAACGCGGCGGCGGCTGCCGATGGCGGCGAGATCGGACGGGCGCAGGCGCTGCAGGCGCTAGCGGCGGGCGTTCCGCCGAGCGTGCATATGAACCCGGTGCTCCTGAAGCCGGAGGCCGACGCGCAGAGCCAGATCATCGTTCAGGGCCGGCGCTTTGGGCGGATGCTGGCGCGCGAATTCGGAGAGCGTAAGGCGGAATTGCTGCCGCGCGTGCTGGAAAGCTTTGACATCCTTTCGCGCGATGCCGACCTCGTCGTGGTCGAAGGCGCGGGCAGCCCGGCCGAGGTCAATCTGCGCTCCGGAGACATCGCCAATATGGGCTTTGCCGACGCCGCCGATGTGCCCGTGATCCTCGCAGGCGATATCGACCGCGGCGGCGTGATTGCCAGCCTCGTCGGGACGCATGTGCTGCTCAGCGAGGCCGAAAGGCAGCGCATCAAGGCCTTTCTGATCAATAAATTCCGGGGCGACGCGGCGCTCTTTGCCGAGGGCGAGCGGCTGATCGCCGAATGCACGGGGTGGGAGAGCCTCGGCATCGTGCCGTTCTTCGAAGCCGCCGGCCGTCTGCCTGCGGAGGATTCCGTCGACATCCGGACGGGCGGCGACAGGCCCGATGGCGGGCGCTTCAAGATCGTGGTCCCGGTGATTTCGCGGATTGCCAATTTCGACGATATCGACCCGCTGAAGCTTGAGCCCGGTGTCTCCATTCATTTCGCCGCGCCGGGCCGTCCTCTGCCGCGCGACGCCGACCTGATTTTTCTCCCCGGCTCGAAATCGACCATCGATGATCTGGCCGGCATACGCCGCGAGGGCTGGGATATCGACCTAGCGGCGCATGTCCGCGCCGGCGGCTTCGTCGTCGGCATTTGCGGCGGCTATCAGATGCTCGGCCGGTCGATTGCCGACCCTGACGGCATCGAGGGCACGCCCGGCATACATCCCGGACTCGGCCTTCTCGATGTCGAGACGGTGCTGACGGCCGATAAGCAGGTGCGGACGGTTTCGGGCCGGGAGATTGCCTCCGGCCTGCCGGTTGACGGCTATGAGATCCATTTGGGCCGGACGCAAGGTCCGGATACGGAGCGGCCTTGGCTTGACATCGAGGGAAAGCCTGACGGCGCGTTGAGCGCGGATGGCCGGATCATGGGCAGCTACGCTCACGGGCTGTTCCAGAGCGACGCATTCCGCCGGGATTTCCTTGCACGCCTCGGCGCTGTGCCGGATGATGCGCTCGTCTATGGCAACGAGATTCAAACCACACTCGATCAGCTTGCGGATCATCTGGAAGCGCATCTGAATATCGGCCGCATTCTTGCGATCGCCCGCTCGCGTGAATGACCGGCGGCAGCCAACGCGCGTCCAAATGGACGCGGACAGTTGCGTTAACTTATTGATATAGATCAACTTAACCTCATTCAAGTGATGCCACTTGAACGAGGGTTGATCTAGCGCGGGCGTAAGCGCATCCTGAGCATGCTATACAGCGACGAGGGCGATCGCAGCGACAACCAGCGCATGGATGCCGCACGCGGCAATGAACAGCCGCAGCGCGCGCGAGATGTCGCTCGGCCCGGCTTCCGCCCGTCCGCCATCGTTCATCCAGGCATCCTCCACAGGCCCGCTCGCATAGACACGGGGGCCCGCGAGCGCCAGCCCGAGCGCGCCGGCCATCGCCGCTTCCGGCCAGCCGGCATTGGGCGAGCGGTGCAGCTTGGCGTCCCGCACCATGGCAATCCAGGCTCCATGCGCATCTGCGCGAGTCACGAACGCGGCCGCAATGATCAATAAGCCCGACAGCCTGGCGGCTATGAAGTTGAGCGCGTCGTCGAGGCGGGCCGCCGCCCAGCCGAACGACTCATACTGCTGCGTGCGATGCCCGATCATGCTGTCGGCGGTATTCACCGCCTTGTAGATGACGATGCCGGGCAGGCCCGCAACGAGATACCAGAAGGCCGGCGCAACCACGCCATCCGAGAGATTCTCGGCCGTCGCCTCGATAGCGGCGCGGCAAACGCCGGCCTGGTCCAACGAATTGGGGTCACGTCCGACGATCATCGACACGGCACGCCGCGCGGTCGGCAACCCATTCATTTCGAATGCAGCGGAGACGCGGCGGACATGATCGTAAAGGCTGCGCTGCGCAAGCAGGGTTGAAACCGCGATCGCCTCCAGAGCCGTACCCCAAGAGGGTGGTGTCAAGAGCCGCGCCAGGCCTGCGGCAAAGCCGCCCGCCAGCATGATGAGAATTATCAGCGCGAGGACGCCTGTCAGACGCCCTCGCAAATCCGATGTGCCGCGATTGAGCATCTTGTCGAGCCCATCGATGACCCGGCCCATCAACACGACGGGATGCGGCGCGCTTCGCCACAGCCTGTCCGGATCGCCGAACAGAGCGTCGAGCGCGAGCGCAATAGGTAGGACAAGGAATGAATGAGCGGCGAACAGAGTCATTGCCGTTTGGATATACGTGCGGGCAGATGTTGCAGAGCGTCCGTTAGCGCTGCAATCGCCATGGGCAAAGCGGGGCCGCCGCAAACGACGAGCCGCCCCGGAAGCACGATGCGACGCTCCGGTGGGTATGCACTTTCGAGCGCTGGGTGAAGCAGCATGGCCTCGCCCTGATCGGCAGCGCTTGCCGAGGGGTCGAACAGCACCAGCGCGTCGGCTTTCGCCTTCAGGGCAGCTTCGAGGGAGGATCTGCCGACGCTCCTTATGCCGAGGCCGTTTGCGGCATTGCCGACGCCAAGCTTTTGCAGGAGATCGCCGATTAACGTGTCAGGCCCCGATACGAAGCCGCGCCGCTGAAATTGCAAGACGCTCAGCCGCCGGGTCCCAAAGCTTGGGGCGGCCATCAGCGCCCGGTCGATCTCGCCGACCAGTGCCTCGCCGCGATCCGCGTGGCCGAACAGCCGCGCGGCCTGACGGATGGCCGCCTTGCTTTGCTCAATTGTATCGGCCGGCGGAAAGAGAACAAGCCTCACACCATACCGCTTTAGAAGCTCACGTGTCGCCCGGCGCGTGAACGTCCCGGCGAGCACCAGGTCGGGCTTCAGCTTCAACACTTCCTCGGCGGTGCCCTTGATTAGCTTGATGCCGCTCGCTTTCACCTCGCCGGTGTGAATGGAGTAATCGTCGTCGGCGGCGTAGCGCGACAGCGCCGCGATCTGGCCGCGATCGGCAAGCGCGAACAGGAGCTGATCCGTGCACGCATTGATCGAGACGATCCGCTTCGGGGGGGCCGCGGCCCCTTGATCCGTGGCGTGGCTTCGGCTCGCTAAGCCCGCCGGCAACAGCAGGAATGCCACAGCGGCGATGCAAACCCTGTGGATGGGTTTAGCCCGAATTGCGGTTGCCTCATGCGCCATGTTAGCGGTTCCGAATTGCCCGAGACACATACCGTGGCGGGCGCCACAGCGGCAAGGCCGATCCAAACGGAGGTCCGAATGCTCAACTCGCGCATATTGGCGCTTTTTTCCCTAATTTCAATAGCTTGCAATTTACGCCCGGCGCCGGCCGCCGCTCAGGACGCCATCGCTTTGGAAGGCATTGTCATAACGGCAGACCGATTTCCCGAAGCGGCGGGAAAGGTCGGCAGCGCTGTGAGCGTGCTCACCCGTAAGGACATTGAAGCATCGCAAGCCGAAAATGTCGCGGAGCTTCTGGAAACCGTGCCCGGGCTGACGGTCACCGAGTCCGGCGGAATCGGCGGCACCGTGGCCGTCTCGATCCGCGGCGCCGAGTCCGATCAAACACTTGTGATGATCGACGGGATCAGGGTCAACGACCCCGCCAGCACCGGCAGCGATTTCGATCTTTCCGTGTTCTCGCTCGGCAATGTGGAGCGGATCGAGATCATCCGCGGGCCGCAATCGGGCCTTTACGGCAGCGACGCCATCGGCGGCGTCATCAATATTATCACGCGCAAGGGCGAAGGCGCGCCTCACGCCGTCGCCGAGGCCGAAGGAGGCAGCTATAAGACTTTCGCGCAGCGCGGCTATGCGGGCGGCTCGAAGGACGGCGTCAGCGTCTCGGTTGCGGCGTCGAATTTTCGCACCTCCGGCTTTTCCCGCTATTCCGGCGGAACGGAACCCGACGCAACGCGCAAACAATCGGTGAACGCGCGGCTCGATTACGACCCGTCGTCGATTTTCGGGGTGACGGTGACCGCCGGCCGCTACGAGGTCAATGCGCAACTGGACAGTGTCGGTCTTTCGAGCGGGAAGGATACGGCGGACAACACGGTCAAGGTTCTGCAAATCGCCACGGCATCGGCACATCTCAATCTGATGAATGGCGATCTTCAGAATAAGCTGACCGCATTTCTTGCCGACACGCATCGGGATTTCTTCGACGACAATGGCGCGCAGACCTCGCCGTTTATTGTCGGCCGGACGAGCATATTCGACGGCACCAGTCACGGCTTGGAATATCAGGGTGATCTGGCCGTGCGCGGCGCGGACCATCTGGTATTCGGGGGCAAGATCGACCAGCAGACTGGGCGCGCCTTTGACGACGACACACTGTTCGGCTATCAGCCGCGCTACGATGTCGAGGAAACCTGGAAGTCGGCTTTTGCGGTCTATAGCTTCAATCCGACCGATGTCTTCAACCTGACCGGCGCGGTCCGCGTCGATGAATTCGGCCCTGCCGTAAGCGAAGGCACATACCGGTTCACGGCGGCCTATCGCTTTCCTGAATGGGGCACAAAGCTTCGGGGAAGCTATGGCACAGGAGCAAAGGCACCCACGATCCAGCAGCGTTTTGAAAATTCGGGCTTTGCGATCGGCAATCCTGATCTGAGGGTCGAGACCAGCAAGGGGTTCGACGTCGGCGTCGATCAGGAGCTTTTGGGTGGCGCCATCATCTTCTCCGGCAGCTATTTTTCGAATGACATTCAAGACCTGATTACCTCCGAATTCGATCCGGGCAGCGGCAAATTCCTGTTCGTGAACATCGATCAGGCCGAGATCGACGGTGTCGAGCTGGCCGCCACCTGGAGGGCATCGGATCGGGTATCGCTCAGCGGCACCTACACCTATCTTGACGCCATCGATGGCAGAACCGGATTGGCCCTGCCCCGCCGGCCCGACAATGCCGCCAGCGTCAAGCTGATCTACCGGCCGATCGATCTTCTGAAGCTTACCGCAACCGCAATCTATGTCGGCAAGCGCTTCAACAGCACCGGCGAGGTGGGTCCGCTCGACCCGTATATTCGCGTCGATCTCGCGGGAACTTATGAGCTGAGCGCCAGCACGGAGCTGTTTTTCCGTGCGGAGAACCTTTTCAATGCCGACTATGAAGAGGTGAAGAACTTCGGCACGGCAGGCCGGTCCGGCTATCTCGGCATAAGGGCGCGGTTTTAGCTGCGCGCGGCGAGGCCGGACGATCGAAGGGCGGCGGCGAGCCGCGCAAACGCTGCATCGCTTCCCGGCAGGCCGAAGCGGAGCCATTGCGGCTGATCGTCGAAGCGACGCACCCAGATCGCCTGCTCGGCCAAGCCGCGGTGGAGGGCTGTTGCATCGGGGTGCGAAGCGAGCCGAAAAAGCGCGGTGCCGCCGAGAATTTCGAGCCCAGCTTCGGCGAGAAGCCGGTCGAGGCGGGCGGCAAGCCGAGCCAGCCCGATCCGCGCCATTTGCTGCCAGTCCAGATCATTGAGCGCCCGAATGCCGATGTCGATGGCCGGCCCGGACACAGCCCAAGGCCCGAGCAGCTCCGTCAGCTCGCGGGCGGGCCCGGCGGGTCCGAGCGCGAAGCCGAGCCGGATGCCCGCCAGCCCGAAGAACTTGCCGAACGAGCGCAGTACGACGAGCCCCGCGGTTCCTGCGTGCGCGGCGACGCTGACCTCGGGGGCGACATCGGCAAATGCCTCGTCGACGATCAGCAGACCGCCGCGCCGGGCGATCGCTTCGGCGCAGGCGAGAACGGACTCGGCGCTCCAGCGCCGCCCATCGGGATTGTTCGGATTGCCAGTATGACGATTTCTGCGTCTTGGGCATGGCAGGGATCGGATATGCACGCGACTGCCGATCCGCGACGTTGCCAGCACACCGCGTGCTCGCCATAAGTGCGACCGACCATGGCAACCCGCTTCGCGGGCCTTAACACAGGGAGAAGCTGGATCAGCATCTGTGTGCCTGGCGCGGCGACAATCGGTGCATCGACTGGCGCTCCATAAGCCCGGCGCGCCGCTTTCAGCAATGCGTCCAAGGCGTCCGCCTGCGGCAACTGACTCCAAGACGCGTCGGTCGGCGGATCGAAGGGGTAGGGGTCCGGGCTGATGCCGGTCGACAGGTCGAGCCAATCGGCGCGCTCGCCGCCGAACGCGTTCAAGGCTTCGCCTAGATCTCCGCCATGATTTATCGGTGTCAGCCTCAATCCGTATGCGCCAATCTAAACCTTTGATTGCCGGGCGCCATCCGTTATAAAACCCGCCACAGTCTAGGAAGCGTGTCCCGCCCGACCCGTCCTAAGCAAGCCGTAAGGCCGCCGTAAAACTCTCAAGCGAGGGGAAACCATGCGCGTTTATTATGATCGTGACGCCGATCTCAATCTGATCAAGGGCAAAAAAGTCGCCGTCGTCGGCTATGGCTCGCAGGGCCATGCGCATGTCCTCAATCTGCGCGACTTCGGCGTTGCCGATGTCGTCGTTGCCCTGCGCGAGGGCTCGGGCTCGGCGAAGAAGGCCCAGGCCGAGAAACTCAAGGTGATGAGCGTTGCCGAGGCCGGCGGCTGGGCCGACGTGGTGATGATGTTGACGCCGGATGAGCTGCAGAGCGACATTTACCGCGATCATCTTCACAGCACCATGAAGGACGGTGCGGCGCTGCTGTTCGCCCATGGTCTCAACATCCACTTCAATCTGATCGAGCCGCGGCCCGGCCTCGATGTCGCGATGGTGGCGCCCAAAGGCCCCGGCCATACGGTTCGCTCCGAATATAAGCGCGGCGCAGGCGTGCCCTGCCTGATCGCCGTAGCCCAGGATTCAAGCGGCAATGCGCATGAGCTTGCATTGTCTTACGCGGCGGCGATCGGGGGTGGACGCGCCGGGATCATCGAGACCACTTTCAAGGAAGAATGCGAGACCGATCTGTTCGGCGAGCAGACCGTTCTGTGCGGGGGGCTGGTCGAACTGATGCGCGCGGGCTTCGAGACGCTGGTCGAAGCAGGGTATTCGCCGGAAATGGCCTATTTCGAGTGCGTCCATGAGGTGAAGCTGATCGTCGATCTGGTCTATGAGGGCGGCATCGCCAATATGAACTATTCGGTCTCCAACACGGCCGAATACGGCGAGTATGTCACCGGTCCGCGGATCATCAACGCGGAAACCAAAGCGCGCATGAAGGATGCGCTGAAGGACATTCAGGAGGGCCGGTTCACGCGCGACTGGATGCTGGAGAACCGCGTCAATCAGACCAGCTTCAAGGCGATGCGGGCCAAAACCGCCGCGCATCCGATGGAGGAAACGGGCAAGAAACTGCGCGCGATGATGCCTTGGATTGCCGAGCGCGCGCTGGTCGACAAGTCGAAGAATTAGCGAAGGTGGCGACGAACGGACAAGCGGGCAATTCAGCCCGCTTTTTTCATGAAAGCGCAAGCTCCCCGCTCTGCATCATGCCCTGGCGAGCATGATGTCTTCGTTCCGGCTCGACTTGCGGCGGCCGCCTGATCCGTGTAATTGCCTATAAACGACTGGTCCAGGCATCTACCGGCAAGCAACAGGCAGAGATTTTGGTGATGTTTCAGTCACCCGGCCAAGCAGAATTATGTCTTTGGCGTGGCAGATTTCCGCCTTCTGCCTTTTGTCTGCCGCAACTTCATCTTACCTTCGTGAAATTTCCATAAGGGGGATGATCGGATGACCAGCGATCGGCCGCGAAGATTTGAGCAGCGTTACAGCCGCTTTTCGCGCGCGTCTCACGACGATGTCCTGCCGCCAGCCCCACCGGAGGAACCGTCTCTGACGGAGATTGCCGCGCGTGCCTTGAATGCTCATCGCGAGCCGCCCCCTGCGCGCTATTCGACAGACGAGCGATGGTCCGGCGGTCAGCAGCGCTGGGATCAACCGCCTCCACCGGAGCCAAGCAGCCACTGGGCAGACGAACGGCAACGGGCGGCGCCGCCGCTGCCGAGCCATCAGCAGATGCCTTCGCCCCCGCCGTCGAGGCCGGCGCCTCGCAAGCCGCATCCCGCGCAGCAGGCTGACGAGCCCGTCATTGAATTTGCGCCGCCGCCCGCAAAGACCTCGGCGCGAAGCGATGCCGCGACCGGTCCCGGCATCGTTTCGCGTGTCTGGACGGTCGCTCGCTCGAAGGCCGGCCCCGCGCTTGTCAACAGCGCCTTGTGGCTCGCCCGGAATTTGCGCCGCCGCGAGATCCGCAAGCGCTATAATCGCGCGCTCGTGTTCGGCCACACGCAAATAGCCGACCGAAAGCTCGAACGTCTGTTCTTCATTCCCACCCGCAAGTCAGAAACCATCGGCCCGGCGCCCGAGCGCGGCATTCACTATGATGGCCCCGTCCCCGCGGCGGCGTTCAACTGGGTCATGTCGATGATGCCGAGCGATCTCCGGCAGTTTGCCTTTGTCGACATTCGGGCCGGGCGTGGGCGGACGTCATTGCTCGCGGCGAAATGGAACCTGAACCGCATCATCGCCTATGAATACGACCCGCAGACCTTCGACGACCTGCAGATGAACATTGCGCAATATCCGCGGTCGCGCATGACCTGCCGGACGATCGATTGCTGCCGCGGCGATGTCGATGGCATTCAAGTGCCGGATCAGCCTTGCATCATCTATTTCTCCAGCGCCTGGCGGGAGCGAATGATCCCTGGGGTCATGAATTATGTTCGCGATACCTACCGGCAGAGTCCGCGGCGCATCTATGTGGTTTTGGAAAATGTCGATGAGCAGACCACGCTTGGTGGCGACACTATTTTCGACCAGGTCGAGCCGCGCATGGCGGAGCGCATGAAACTTAAGCTACTGAGCCCGATGGATTTTCGGGTTTACCGGTCTCTGATCTGAGCGCGCTTCCCGTGCATCGCGCAGCGGCCGTCACGCCGCTGCTTCGGTGGCCTTCTTGCCGAACACGTCGGACATGAGACGCATCCGGCTGCTTAAATGAGCGATTTCGGCCGGGCATTTGCCGCCATAGGCCCAGTCGAGCAGTTCGACCGTATGCACGATCGGCGCCGCGTCCGGCCCCGCAAGCTGATTGATGCAACCGATATTGCCAGCCGCGATGCAGTCCGGTTTGGTTGCGGCGATGTTGGCCAGCTTGCGCTGGCGCAATTCGGTCGCCAACTCGGGCTGGAAGATGTTGTAAGTTCCGGCCGAACCGCAGCAAATATGGCCCTCCGCGATTTCCGCGACAGAAAAGCCAGCCTCGCGCAGAAGCCGGCGCGGCTGATCGGTGATCCTTTGTCCGTGCTGCATCGAACAGGCGGAGTGATAGGCGACGCGGATATCGGACCAGCCGGCCGGCGCGCCGAGATCGATGACATCGGCGAGAAATTCGGTCACATCCTTCGCCAGCGCGCTGATGCGTCTTGCCCGGTCGGCGAATTCCGGATCATGAGCCAGCATGTGGCCATAGTCCTTCACGGTCGTTCCGCAACCTGACGCGGTGATAAGGATGGCATCGAGCGGCGCCTCCTCCATCGCCTTTTCCCACGCAACGATATTGCGGCGGGCGAAATCCCGCGCCTCCTGTTCCCGGCCCATGTGGTGGACAAGGGCGCCGCAGCATCCCTCGCCTCTCGGCAGGACGACTTCGACGCCCTGCGACGTCAAGAGCCGGATGGCGGCATCGTTGATCTGCGGCCGCAAGACCTGCTGGGCGCAGCCCGACAGCAGCGCGACCCTGGCGACGCGGCGGCCCAACTGGGCGCGGAACGTGTCCGGTCCGGCGAATTGCGCGCGCTTCGTGCTCGCAACCGGCGCCATGCCAATCATTGCTGCCAGTTCTTGCAGTCCGAGACGGCGAAACATGGCCTGAAACGGTTTGGCCGGCACCGCCAGCATCAGCGCCGAGCGGAAGCGGCCCGGATAGGGCAGAATCTTCTGGACCAGGCGGCGCAGGATACGATCCTTGATCGACCGGCTGCCCGTCTCTTCGATGCGCACGCGGGCGAAATCGACCAGATGCATATAGTCGACGCCGCTCGGACAGGTGGTCATGCAGGACAGGCAGCTCAGGCAGCGGTCGATATGAAAGCGCACTTCGTTCGATGCCTTGCGGTCGTTCTCCAGCATGTCCTTGATGAGGTAGATCCGGCCGCGCGGACTGTCGCGCTCGTCGCCGAGCAGCACATAGGTCGAGCAGGTGGCGGTGCAGAAGCCGCAATGCACACAGCGGCGCAGAATGTCATTGGCCTCCTGCAGGGCCGGATTGGAAAGCTGCCGGGGCGTGAAATGGGTTTCCATAAGCTGTCCTAAATCCCCGCATACATGCGGCCGGGATTCAAAATCCTGTGCGGGTCGAAGGCTTCCTTGAGCCGCCGGATCAGCGCCATATTGGCTTCCGGGAGCGGGTGGAACACATCGACCGCGGCGCGGGAGGTCTGGCTTGCGCGCACCAGCATGGCGTCGGCCTGGAACTCGGCGATGATCCGGCGCAGCACGGTCGCGCCGGCATCCGTCGCCGGGGAGACCTCGAGCCAGATCAGGCCGCCCGACCATTCATAGGCAGCCACGCAGTCAAGCTGGGCGCGGAGCGCGCTGACCAGCTTGGGCGCACGGTCCGGCGCGGTGGTGATGCGCCAGAGCGGCGAGCCGCTTCCTCTCAGGAATGTGAGCCATCGAATGTCGTTCCAAAAGCTGCGCGATCTTGCGTCGTCAAGCTCGTAGATCGCGCCGAAGGGCTTGAGGTCGTCATGCAATCGCGCGATGCGATAGTTCAGGGCGGCCGAAAAATTCTCCAGCCTCAGCGCCGTCACGGCCTGGCCGAGCTTTGCGATGTCGGGATTGCTAAGCCGCTCCACGAATCCCGCCGGGACATGCACAGTGCCGGAGACCTCGTAGGGGCTGCCCATGGCGCGGCACATCGCATTGACTGCGGCTTCATCGGGCAGATTGAGGAAAATCAGCGAGCGTGTCTCTTCCGCCTTCGGCAGGACTTTCAGCGTCACCTCGCTCAGGATGGCGAGCGTTCCCCACGTCCCCGCCACGCCGCGCGAAAGGTCATATCCGGTGACGTTCTTCATGACCCGCCCGCCGGACTTGATCACCTCGCCGAGCCCATTTACGGCGCGAATGCCGAGGAGCTGATCGCGGGCGCTGCCGCGCAGGATGCGCCTGGCACCCGAGCTGTTGGTCGAGATGATGCCGCCGATCGTCGGCGACGCGCCCGCCTCCCCTTCGACAAGGCGCTCCCAATGGCTGGGCTCGAAGGCGAGTTCCTGGTGGTTCTGATCAAGCAGCGCTTCGATGTCCGCGAGCGGCGTTCCGCTTCGCGCGGAAATGACCAGCTCAGTCGGCTCGTATAGGGTGACGCCGCGCATCTCGCTCGTCGAAACGCGGGTCGCCACCTGCATCGGCCGGCCGATCAGGCGCTTCGTGCGATTGCCGCAGATCTCGATCGGCAGCTTTTGCGCCGCCGCCTGCCCGACAAGGCCCGCAAGCTCGTCCTCGCTCGGCGGCAGATAGGTCTCGTTAACGTACACGGGCTAGATGCGCCTCTTGTGCCTTCAGCGGAAACACCTTGCCCGGATTGAGAAGCCAGTCTGGGTCGAAGACGCTCTTTACGCGCATCTGCTGGGCGATGTCCACCTCATTGAACTGACGGCTCATCAGCTCCCGTTTCTCGATGCCGACGCCATGCTCGCCGGTGAGGCATCCGCCGAGCTCGACGCAAAGCAAGAGGATTTCCTCCCCGCAGCGCTCCGCGCGCGCTTTCTCCGCCTCATCATTGGCATCGTAGAGGATGAGCGGATGCAGATTGCCGTCGCCGGCATGGAAAATATTGGCGACCCGAAGATTGTGCTTGCGGCAAAGCTCGGCGACGCCGCTCAGAGCCTGCGGCAGCTTGGAGAGCGGAATGACGCCATCCATGCAGTAATAATCCGAGATCCGGCCCATGGCGCCGAAGGCGGCCTTGCGGCCCTTCCAGATTGCCGCGGATTCTTCCTCGCTCTGGCTGACCTTAATGACCTTCGGGTCGAATTGGGACGCAATGTCCTCGATCCGGGCGAGCAGCGAGACGATTTCGTCCTCCGAGCCTTCGACCTCGATGATCAGCAGCGCCTCGACATCGAGCGGATATCCGGCGTGGGCGAAATCCTCGCAGACCTTGATCGCCGGCCGGTCCATGAATTCCATGGCGACGGGGACGATGCCCTGGGCGATGATTGCGGAAACGCAGGCCCCGGCCGCCTCGTTGGAGCGAAAGCCGATCATCACGGGACGCGCGCCCTCGGCGTGGCGCAAAATGCGCAGCGTCGCCTCGGTAACGACGCCGAACTGGCCCTCCGAGCCGACAATGAGCGGCAGGAAGTCGTAGCCGGCGGGATCGAGATGCGGCCCACCGAATTCGACGATATCGCCATTCATCATCACCATTTTCAGGCCGAGGACGTTATTGACGGTAACGCCATATTTCAGACAATGCGCGCCGCCAGAATTCATGGCGACATTGCCGCCGATCGTGCAGGCAAGCTGGCTCGACGGGTCGGGCGCGTAGAAAAATCCGGACGGATCGACCGCCCGCGATACACCGAGATTGGTGATGCCGGTTTCCACGCGGATATACCGGCTCTCCAGATTGACTTCGAGAACGCGGTTCATGCGCGACAGGCCCAGGACGATCGCATCTTCAAGCGGCAGCGCCCCGCCCGACAGTGATGTGCCGGCGCCGCGCGCAACGACCCGGACGCCGGCAAGCTGGCAGAATTTGAGGACATGGCTGACCTCTTCCGTCGAACTCGGCAGAGCGACGGCGAGCGGCAATTTCTTATAAGCCGTCAACGCGTCAGTCTCGAAGGCGCGCCGGCCCGCTTCGTTCGCAACGAGTGAGCGAGCCGGAAGCAGTTTTTTGAGCGAGCTGATGAGCGCGTCCCTCCGGCCGAGGATTTGAGCCCGTGGTTCAAGAATGGAGATGCCTGACATAGTGTTCTCTTCGCCCTGTTTCAGTGTCGGCCCGCGGCGGTGTTGTTAATCTGGATCAGCCGAATCACGCCGCCTATGTGAGTTTTGACACGAATACGGCATTGACAGCCCTAGAATGATCCAACACTATCCCGCAGGCGCACTTTTTTCTTACTTCAGTTACAACAGGCGGAGATGACACCGCGTGCCGCTCACACCCATTACTGACCTGGAGATTTTCGCCCGTGTCGCCGCCGCTGGCAATATGTCTGCTGCAGGGCGCGAGATGGGCCTGTCTCCGGCTGTGGTCAGCAAGCGCATTAGCCATATGGAAGAACGGCTTGGCGCTCGCCTTTTCCAGCGCACCACCCGGCAGCTCAAGCTGACGGAAACCGGGGAGGGCTTCTATGAGCGGGTCGTCAAGATCCTCAAGGCGATCGAGGAAGCGGAGTCCTTCGTCTCGCAATTGAGCATGAAGGCGAGGGGCACGCTGCGGATTACCGCTCCGATCGGCTTTTCGCGGAAGCATATCGCTCCCGTCCTTGCCACATTCATGCACAAACATCCCGATCTGCTGATCGAGATGGCTCTCAGCGATGATATTATCGACATCGTGGGCGAGGGCATTGATCTCGCCATCCGCGTTGCCGAACTGGACGATTCCAGCCTGGTCGCCCGAAAGCTCGCGCCCTGCCGCCGGGTGATCTGCGCGACGCCGGACTATCTCGAGCGCCACGGCACGCCAAGGTCCCTGGCCGATCTCGGCAAGCACAATTGCCTCGCGCTCGGTTATCAGAATGTCTGGCGACTGTCCGGCCCGGACGGCGCCACGACGGTCAAGATCTCAAGCAATCTGCGCGTCAATTCCGGCGACGTGCTGCATGAGGCGCAGCTAAGCGGGCTCGGCATCGCCATGCGCTCCACCTGGGCGATCAGTGAGGATTTGAAGAACGGCCGGCTCCGGGTCATATTGCCGGAATATCGGGAGTCACCCGGCGTTGCCGTTTATGCGGTCTACCCGAGCCGTCAGTTCCTGCCGGCAAAGCTCAAGTTGTTTGTCGATTTTCTGGCGCACCAATTCGGGCCGATGCCCTATTGGGACCATGATCTCGATCTCAATCCCTCCGAGAGGCCCGTTCCTGCGAAGGCGCGCCTGCGGGCGGCGGAGTGATCTGTCGCCTGCGCGGCCCGCAAGACGTGAAAGTCGTCCTTGCCGAGTCCGGCAAGTTTTCCTAAGACCGTTTCATGAGCAATGAAACGCGACCGTTGCGGGTCGGACTTTTCGTCACTTGCCTGGTCGATCTGTTCCGGCCGTCCATCGGCTTTGCGGCGATCAAGCTTCTCGAAGGCGCCGGCTGCGAGGTCGAAGTGCCGGAGACGCAGGTCTGCTGCGGCCAGCCTGCCTATAATTCCGGCGACAGGGGTGACGCGAAGGCCATAGCGCGGCAGGTCATCGAAGCTTTTCGAGGCTTTGACTACGTCGTCGTGCCATCCGGCTCCTGCGCGGGGATGCTTCGGAAGCATTATCCAATGCTGTTCGAGGACGATCCGGAAATGGAGCCGCGGGCCAGAGAGCTCTCGTCGCGAACTTACGAGCTGATCGCCTTTCTGACGGATGTGCTCCGGGTTTCGGCGGTTCACGCGAAATATTCTGGCACAGCGACCTATCACGACTCCTGCTCGAACCTGCGTGAAATGGGCACGGCGGAGCAGCCGCGGGCGCTGTTGCGGACGGTCGATGGCCTCACGCTCGTCGAAGCGGACGATCGGGAGGTCTGCTGCGGCTTCGGGGGAACCTTTTCGATCAAATATCCGGACATCTCGAATGCCATGGTTACGGCCAAGACTGCGGCGCTGACGCAGACTGGGGCTGATCTCGTGCTCGGCGGCGATCTCGGCTGCCTGATGAACATTGCCGGAAAGCTCTCCCGTCAGGGTTCGGACGTGCGTGTCCGGCATGTCGCGGAAATCCTGGCTGGTGTTACGGACGCTCCGCCGATCGCGGCGAAGGGGTGAGCAGGCGGCCGCCCTGCGCCATTAAGAGTATTGCGGCCCTGCGAGATCCGGGCTTGCGCCGGTCTTGACCCCAGAGGCGAAATCGCTGCCCTGAGCGTTAAACACCTCGCCGCATCGAATGCGGACGTTCGAGGATGGCCACGCGAACTGCGGGATCGCGCCGAAAACAGTCGCGCAAAAAAGGGGCCATCTCCCCGGAAGCGACGCCCGAGGGGGGGTAAGCCGTCCAGCGCGAATGGGGTCCAGGAGTCGCCCCCGGTACTTTACGCACCTATGTGCATCGATCGTCGATCAGCGGGTTGGGCTTCGCCAGCGTTTCCAGCGACTTGAGATCGACAAGCCGTATGGTCCCCCCGTCGACTTCGACGCCATAAGGCTTCAGCGTATTGAACGCGCGGGAGAGATTTTCCGGCGTCATGCCGAGGAGCGATGCCAGCATGCGTTTGTCGTGAGGCAATTCCAGCGATCCGGCTGCCCCCTGATCGCGGTGATAACGCAGAAGGCGGTTTGCCAGGCGTTCGACCGCCGTTCTGAGTTTCAGGTCCTTGTGCTCCTTGACCACGCCGCGATAACAGCTCGCCAATTCGACGACGATCGCGCGCGAGAAGGCCGCGTCCTTCTGAAACGCATCCCTGATATTTTCGGATGGGATCAGAAGAATCCTCGAGCGCTGGCAGGTACGCGCCGACATCAGATAGACGGCATCTTTGAGGACCGCGGCAAGAATGAATGTGCCTACGGGGCGGACCACGCCCATTGTGGCTTCCCGCCCGTTCGAGCGGGCATAAAGTTCCACGCATCCCTCGATGGCAATATACAGGAAGTCGGCCGGATCGCCTTCCGCGACAAGCTCGAGCTGCGCCGGAAACGTCTGCAAATAGGCCGCCTGCATGAGCGCGGCGAAATTATCGTTGCTCATGGTCTCGAAGAGTCGCAGGGCTCTCACCTGCTGTAAATCGGCTGACCGCATGGCTTAATTGGCTTGATAAATGTCAATAGTTCAATTGATGAAATTAGCATCTTGGCTTGGCAACCGCAAGCAGCCCGCTTGACCAACACCGGAACGAAACTTGCCGCTTGCCGGCACTATTCTTGTTTCTTCGGCAATTGGCGCGTTCTTTGATCCGGATCAAGCCCATTTTCAGATCCAGCGCAAAGCTCGTCCCCGTCGCAATTCCCGAAAGCGGTCTGCCGCTGGCGGAAAACTGGGGGTGGAATCCATGCGTTCGCTCGAAGGGGTCACAAGCGCTCAGCAAAGCCGCATGCTCGGCATGAGCACGCTCGCCTTTACCGTATGTTTTGCCGTCTGGACCATCTTTTCCATCATCGGCGTCAAAATTAAGCAGGATCTCGGGCTGACCGATACGGAGTTCGGCCTGCTCGCCGGCACTCCGATCCTGACAGGCTCGCTCTGCCGCATCTTCCTCGGCATCTGGACCGACCAATATGGCGGCCGTATCGTCTACGTCCTGACCATGCTCTCGGCGGCGGCGGCGACCTTCGCGCTGTCCTATGCGACGACCTATGAAATGATGCTTCTCGCCGCGCTCGGCGTGGGCCTCGCCGGCGGCTCGTTCGCCGTGGGCATCGCCTATGTATCCAAATGGTATCCGAAGGAGAGGCAGGGGACCGCGCTCGGGATATTCGGCGCCGGCAATGTCGGCGCCGCGGTCACCAAATTCTGCGCGCCCTTCGTCATGGTCGCCTATGGCTGGACAACCGTCGCGCAGGTTTGGTCGGCAGGGCTGGTCATCATGGCGGTTCTTTTTTGGCTGACCACGGATGATGACCCGGAGCTGAAGGCGCGACGCATCTCCGGCGAGCCGGCCGCGGCAATGCTGCTGCAGCTTGCGCCGCTAAGAAATCTGCAGGTCTGGCGTTTCTCGCTCTATTATTTCTTCGTCTTCGGCGCCTTCGTCGCTCTGGCGCTGTGGCTGCCGCGCTACCTCGTCGGCGTCTACAAACTCGACATCGAGAGCGCCGGCATGATCGCCGCGGCCTATTCAATCCCAGCCTCGCTCTTCTGGGCCTATGGCGGGCGCCTGTCGGACAGATATGGCGCGCGCACGATCATGTATTGGACCTTTGGCGTGTCGGCGCTGCTCACCTTCATGCTGTCCTATCCGAACGCGGACTATGTCATTCACGGCATTCGCGGGCCGATCAGTTTTTCCACGAGCATGGGCCTTGTTCCCTTTGTCGTGGTGATCTTTGTCCTCGGCTTCTTCATGTCGCTTGGCAAGGCGGCCGTCTACAAGCACATTCCTGTCTACTATCCCGAGCATGTCGGCGCCGTCGGCGGTCTGGTCGGCATGATCGGCGGGCTTGGCGGCTTCATCCTGCCGATCATGTTCGGCGCGATGCTGGATCTGACCGGCGTGTGGACGAGCTGTTTCATGCTGCTGTTCGCGGTCGTCTCGGTCGCGATGCTGTGGATGCATTTCTCGATCCGCGTGATGGAGCGCAAGGCGCTGCCGGCGGAATTGGGCGCATTGCCGGAACTGCCGGAGATGCAGGAAATCCATGGAGAGACAGCAGAAAGGTGCGCTGGCCGGCGTCATCGAGGACTGGCGGCCGGACGACGAGGAGTTCTGGGCGACGACCGGGCGGCGGATCGCACAGCGCAATCTCTGGATCTCGATCCCGGCGTTGCTGCTCGCCTTCTCGGTGTGGATGGTGTGGAGCGTCGTCGTCGCCAAGCTTCCGGCGATCGGCTTCAAATACACCACCGATCAGCTGTTCTGGCTGGCGGCGCTTCCGGGCCTTTCTGGCGCGACGCTGCGAATCTTCTACTCCTTCATGGTGCCGATTCTCGGCGGGCGGATGTGGACAGCCCTGACCACCGCCTCGCTGCTGATTCCGGCCTTCGGCATCGGCTATGCCGTGCAGAATCCGCAGACGCCTTATCTGATCTTCCTGGTTCTGGCGCTGCTTTGCGGGCTGGGCGGCGGCAATTTCGCCTCCTCGATGGCCAACATCTCCTTCTTCTTCCCGAAAAAGGAGAAGGGCAATGCGCTCGCGCTGAATGCCGGGCTCGGCAATCTCGGCGTCAGCGTCATGCAGTTCCTTGTGCCGCTGGTCATCACAGCCGGGGTGTTCGGAGCGCTGGGCGGCGAGCCGCAAACCGTTTCGGAAACCACCAAGCTCTGGCTGCAGAATGCCGGCTTCATCTGGGTGCCGTTCCTGATCGCCGCGACCGTCGCGGCGTGGCTCGGGATGGACGATATCGCTTCGGCCAAGGCGTCCTTCGCCGAGCAATCGGTCATCTTCACCCGCACGCATAATTGGGTGATGTGCTGGCTCTATACCGGCACATTCGGCTCGTTCATCGGCTATTCCGCCGGCTTTCCGCTGCTCGCCAAGACGCAGTTCCCCGACGTCAATTCCCTGCAATATATCTTCCTCGGGCCGCTCGTCGGCGCTCTGTCGCGGGCGGCGACCGGCTGGATCTCCGACAAATATGGCGGCGGCCGCGTCACCTTCTGGACGTTCGTGTTGATGATCGCAGCGGTTGCCGGCGTGCTGTTCTTCCTCGGCATCAAGGACCAGCCGGGCGCGTTCTGGGGGTTCTTTGCGATGTTCATGGTGCTGTTCTTCGCCACCGGCGTCGGCAACGCCTCGACCTTCCAGATGATACCCGTGATCATGCGCAAGGAAATCGGCCGGCTGATGCCACAGCTTGATCAGGCCCAGCAACTGCGCCAGGCGGAGAAGGAATCGGCTGCCATCATCGGCTTCACCTCGGCAATCGCTGCTTACGGCGCGTTCTTCATCCCGAAATCCTACGGGACATCGATCGTACTGACCGGCGGGCCGGAACTGGCTTTGTGGTGCTTCCTGATCTTCTACGTCAGCTGCGCCGCACTAACGTGGTTCGTCTACAACCGTCGAGGTGGCCTGCTCCACGATATCGAACACGGCATTCCTGCATCGACCCCGCTCCCGGCAGCAGCCGAGTGACGAGAGGAGACATCCATGAGCCATCTTCTCGACCGATTGAATTTCCTGGCGAAGAAAAACGTCGGCACCTTCTCGAACGGCCACGGCGTGACCACGAACGAAAGCCGTGAGTGGGAGGACAGCTATCGCAAGCGCTGGCAGCACGACAAGATCGTGCGCTCGACGCATGGCGCGAACTGCACCGGCTCCTGCTCCTGGAAGATCTACGTCAAGGGCGGCATCGTCACCTGGGAAACCCAGCAGACGGACTATCCCCGCACGCGCCCCGATCTGCCGAACCACGAGCCGCGCGGCTGCTCTCGCGGCGCCAGCTATAGCTGGTACATGTATTCGGCGAACCGGGTGAAATATCCGCTCATCCGATCGCGGTTACTCAAACTGTGGCGCAAGGAGCGGGTGATAAAGACGCCGGTCGCCGCCTGGGAGGCGATCCAGGCCGATCCGGAGAAGCGACGCGACTACACCAAGATGCGCGGCCTTGGCGGCTTCGTCCGCGCAACCTGGGACGAGGTCAACGAGATCATCGCCGCCGCCAACGCCTATACGGCGAAGAAATACGGTCCCGACCGCGTGATCGGCTTCTCCCCGATCCCGGCCATGTCGATGGTCTCCTATGCGGCCGGGTCACGCTATCTGTCGCTCTTGGGGGGCACCAACATGTCGTTCTACGACTGGTATTGCGACCTGCCCCCGGCCTCACCGATGACCTGGGGCGAGCAGACCGACGTGCCGGAATCCGCGGACTGGTACAATTCCGGCTTCCTGATGCTGTGGGGCTCGAACGTCCCGCAGACCCGCACACCGGACGCACATTTCTATACCGAGGTCCGCTACAAGGGCACGAAGTCAGTGGTGGTTTCGCCGGATTATTCCGAGGCGGCCAAATTCTCCGATCTCTGGCTGCATCCGAAGCAGGGCACCGACGCCGCGCTTGCCATGGCCATGGGCCATGTGATCCTGCGCGAGTTCCATCTCGACCGGCAGGCGGCCTATTTCGAGGATTACTGCCGCCGCTACACCGACATGCCGATGCTGGTCCGGCTGGTTGCGAAGGACGGCCATTACGTTCCCGAGCGGCTTGTTCGCGCCTCGGACTTCGAAGGCGGGCTCGGCGAGACCAATAATCCGGACTGGAAGACAGTCGCCGTCGACTCTCAGACGAAGAAGATCGTCGTACCGAACGGTTCCGTCGGCTTCCGCTGGGGTGAGCAGGGCAAATGGAACCTGGAATCCAAGGATGGCCAGGGCACGAGGTGAAGCTCGAAATGAGCTTCATCCTCGACGATCTTCACGATGAGATCGCCGAAGTCGCCTTCCCCTATTTCGGCAATCGCGAGCATGATTATTTCGAGGGCACGGACCATGCGAGCGTGCTGCAGTCGCGCCGTGCCCGCCAAGAGCGTTCAGCTTGTCGATGGCGAGGCGCTGGTGGCCACCGTATTCGATCTGTTCGTCGCCAATTACGGCCTCGACCGCGGGCTGGGCGACGCCAATTTGGCCAAGTCCTATGACGATAATATGCCCTATACCCCGGCCTGGGCGGAGAAGATCACCGGCGTGCCGCGCGCCCAGATCATCGAGGTCGCCCGCGAATTCGCCCGCAATGCGGAGAAGACCGGCGGGCGCTCGATGGTCATTCTCGGCGCCGGTCTGAACCACTGGTACCACATGGACATGAACTACCGGGGGATCATCAATCTCCTGGTGATGTGCGGCTGCGTCGGCCAGTCCGGTGGCGGCTGGAGCCATTATGTCGGCCAGGAAAAGCTACGCCCGCAGACCGGCTGGCTGCCGCTTGCCTTCGCGCTCGACTGGACCCGGCCGCCGAGGCAGATGAACTCGACCTCGTTCTTCTATGCGCATACGGATCAATGGCGCTACGAGACACTGAAGGTCGACGAAATCCTGTCGCCGACCGCACCGGAAGGTCCGTGGGATGCGGCGCTGATCGACTACAATATCCGCGCCGAGCGCATGGGCTGGCTGCCCTCGGCGCCGCAGCTTGAGACCAATCCGCTGGACGTCGCAAAGGCGGCTGCAAAGGCAGGGCAGGAGGCGAAAGACTATGTTGCGACGCATCTGAAAGCCGGCACGCTGCGCCTGTCTTGCGAGGACCCGGACAATCCGGTGAACTGGCCGCGCAACCTGTTCGTCTGGCGCTCGAACCTGCTCGGCTCATCGGGCAAGGGCCACGAATATTTCCTCAAGCATTTGCTCGGAACATCGCACGGCGTGCTCGGCAAGGATCTTGGCGAGGAGGGGCGCCAGCGCGCGAAGGAGGCCGTCTGGCATGACGAAGCGCCGGAAGGCAAGCTCGACCTGCTGGTGACGCTCGACTTCCGCATGTCCACCACCTGCGTCTATTCCGACATCGTGCTGCCGACCGCCACCTGGTACGAGAAGAACGACCTCAACACCTCGGACATGCATCCCTTCATCCATCCGCTGACCTCGGCAGCCGACCCGGCCTGGGAAGCGCGCACCGACTGGGACATTTTCAAGGGGCTGGCGAAGAAATTTTCCGAAGTCGCACCGGAAGTGCTCGGCGTCGAGAAGGACGTGGTGCTGGTGCCGATCCTGCACGATACGCCCGGCGAGATGGCACAGCCGCTCGACGTCAAGGACTGGAAGAAGGGCGAGACCGAAGCGATCCCCGGCAAGACCATGCCGGCGGTCGCCGTCGTCGAGCGCGATTACCCGAACCTCTATAAGCGCTTCACCGCGCTCGGGCCGCTGATGGAAAAGCTCGGCAATGGCGGCAAGGGCATCTCCTGGAACACGGAGCACGAGGTCGAGCTGCTCGCCCGGCTGAACGGCGTCGTCACCGAGGACGGGGCAACGAAAGGGCGCCCACGGATCGAAACCGACATCGACGCGACCGAGGTCATCCTGTCGCTCGCGCCGGAGACCAATGGCGAAGTCGCGGTGAAAGCCTGGGAGGCGCTCTCGAAGGCCACCGGGCGCGACCATGCCCATCTGGCCATCCCCAAGGAGGATGAGAAGATCCGCTTCCGCGATATCGTCGCACAGCCGCGCAAGATCATTTCCTCGCCGACCTGGTCGGGCATCGAGTCGGAGAAGGTCTGCTACAATGCCGGCTACACCAATGTCCATGAGCTGATCCCCTGGCGCACGCTGACCGGCCGCCAGCAGCTCTATCAGGACCACCTGTGGATGCGCGCCTTTGGCGAGGCGCTATGCGTCTACCGGCCCCCGATCGACACCAAGAGTATAAATCCGGCGATCGAGGCGAAATCCGACGGCCGTCCGCATGTGGTGCTGAACTTCATCACGCCGCATCAGAAATGGGGCATCCATTCAACCTATACGGACAATCTACTGATGCTGACGCTCAATCGCGGCGGCCCGGTGGTCTGGATCTCCGAGAATGACGCGGCCAAGGCGGGCCTCGTCGATAATGACTGGGTCGAGGTCTATAACGCCAACGGTGCGCTCACGGCGCGCGCGGTCGTCTCGCAGCGCATGAAGGACGGCACCATCTTCATGTATCACGCGCAAGAGAAGATCGTGAATACGCCGGGCTCGCCGATCACCGGCCAGCGCGGCGGCATCCATAATTCGGTGACGCGCGCGGTCGTCAAGCCGACGCATATGATCGGCGGCTACGCCCAGCAATCCTACGGCTTCAACTATTACGGCACAGTCGGGTCCAACCGCGACGAGTTCGTCATCGTCCACAAGCTGGAGAAAGTCGATTGGATGGAAGGCCCCTATCAGGAACCGGTCGCTCGGCAGAAGGAGGCGGCGGAATGAAGATCCGTGCACAAATCGGCATGGTGCTGAATCTCGATAAATGCATCGGCTGCCACACCTGCTCCGTCACCTGCAAGAACGTCTGGACCAACCGCGAAGGCGTTGAATACGCCTGGTTCAACAATGTCGAGACCAAGCCCGGCATCGGCTACCCGAAGGAATGGGAGAACCAGAAGAAGTGGAACGGCGGCTGGACGCGCAAGGCGAACGGCAGGATCGAGCCGAAGATGGGCGCCAAATGGCGCATCCTGGCCAAGATCTTCGCCAATCCGGACCTGCCCGAGATCGACAATTATTACGAGCCGTTCGACTTCGATTACGGCCATCTGCAGACCGCGAAGGAGAGCCAGGCGTCGCCGACCGCGCGGCCGCGCTCGATGATCACCGGCGAGCGGATGCAGAAGATCGAATGGGGCCCGAACTGGGAGGAGATTCTCGGCGGCGAGTTCGCCAAGCGCTCGAAGGATGCCAATTTCGACGGCGTCGAGAAGGAGATCTACGGCCAGTTCGAAAACACCTTCATGATGTATCTGCCGCGGCTGTGCGAGCACTGCCTCAATCCGACCTGCGTCGCGGCCTGTCCATCAGGCGCGATCTACAAGCGCGAAGAAGACGGCATCGTGCTGATCGATCAGGAGAAATGCCGTGGCTGGCGCATGTGCGTCTCGGGCTGCCCCTACAAGAAGATCTATTACAACTGGTCCTCGGGGAAATCGGAGAAATGCGTGTTCTGCTATCCGCGCATCGAGGCGGGGCAGCCGACCGTATGCTCGGAAACCTGCGTCGGGCGCATCCGCTATCTCGGCGTCATCCTCTACGATGCCGACCGCATCGCCGAAGCGGCATCACCGCCAATGAGCAGGATCTCTACGAGGAGCAGCTCAAGGTCTTCCTCGATCCGAACGATCCGGCCGTGATCGCACAGGCGCGCAAGGACGATGTCCCCGAAGCCTGGCTGGAAGCGGCCAAGCGCTCGCCCGTCTACAAGATGGCGATGGAGTGGAAGGTCGCCTTTCCGCTTCACCCGGAATACCGCACGCTGCCGATGGTCTGGTACGTGCCGCCGCTCTCGCCGGTGCAGTCTGCCGCCGAAGCCGGCAAGCTCGACTGGGACGAGGGGCTGCCGGACGTCCGCAAGCTGCGCATCCCGGTGCGCTATCTCGCCAATCTGCTGACTGCCGGCAAGGAGGAGCCCGTCGTCTCGGCGCTGGAGCGGATGCTGGCGATGCGCGGCTATATGCGGGCGAAGAGCGTCGACGGCATCATCGACGAAGGATTTGCCGAAAGGGTCGGCATGACCGGCGCGATGATCGAGGACATGTACCAGATCATGGCCATCGCCAATTACGAGGACCGCTTCGTCATCCCGACCTGCGCACCGCGAGATCGGCGAGGACGCCTATGACGTGCGCGGCTCCTGCGGCTTCTCCTTCGGCAATGGCTGTTCGGGCGGCAATTCCACGGTCGACCTGTTCGGCGCCAAGCGCAAGAAGACCGTGCAGACGCCGACGGAAGTCTTTTGAGGAGCGCGCCAATGAACATTTCGCTGAAAGTGATCTCGCTCCTCCTCTCTTATCCGACTGAGGAGCTGCTTCAGGCAATGCCGGAGCTGAAGGCGGCGCTCGCCGCCGACGCGGCTGATCGGCGAGCGCGAGAAGGCGCTGCTCGGCAAGCTGGCCGACGACATCGCCGGCCTCGATCTCTATGACGCGCAGGAGCGCTACGTCTTCCTGTTCGACCGCACGCGCGTCGCTGTCGCTGCATCTGTTCGAGCACGTGCACGGCGAGAGCCGCGATCGCGGCCAGGCCATGGTCGACCTGATGGCGATGTATGAAGCCCAAGGCTTCGAGATCGGCGCCAAGGAACTTCCGGATTATCTGCCGATGTTCCTCGAATTCCTTTCGACCCGGCCCGAAGAGGAAGCGCGCGAGCTGCTCGGCCAGACGGTTCACATCATCTCGGCGCTGCGCGAGCGCCTGCGCAAGCGCAAGTCCATCTACATCAACGCCTTCCGGGTGCTGGAGGCGATCGCGCGGGGAAAGGCCGATCCGGCGGTCGTTGCCGAGATTCTGAAGGAGCCTGACGACAATCCCGACGATCTCGCAGCGCTCGACCGTATCTGGGAGGAGGAGGCCGTCACCTTCGGCGGCGGCGCCGGCAATGACGCCTGCGGCGCCGACCGCATCCGCACCCAGATCCGCGCCGCGCAGCGCCGGCCCGCCGATCCCATACAGCCTTCATCACACAAGGAGGCGTGAGCCATGTCCGGATATCTGAACACGCTGTTTTATGGCGTCTATCCTTATATCGCGCTGGTCGTGCTGGCCGTCGGCACGGTTATCCGTTACGACCGCGAACCCTACACATGGCGCTCGGGATCGAGCCAGCTCTTGCGGCGCAAACAGCTCGTCTGGGGCTCGGTGCTGTTCCATGTCGGCGTGCTGGTGGTGTTTTTCGGCCATGTCGTCGGCCTGCTGACGCCGATCTGGATTTTTGAGATGCTCGGCATCAGCCATACCGCCAAGCAGCTCATGGCGATCACCGTCGGCGGCATCTTCGGCGCCATGGCGATCGTGGGAGCGACGATGCTCGCGCACCGGCGGCTGTTCGATGCGCGCGTCCGGGCCGCATCGAGTGCGTCCGATACGGCGATCATCCTTCTGCTATGGGCGCAGCTCGCACTCGGCCTCGCGACGATCCCGATCTCGGCGCAGCATCTCGACGGCAGCGAAATGGTGCTGTTCATGAGCTGGGCGCAAGGGCATCTTCAGCTTCGATCCGGCAGCGTCGAGCTACATCATCGATGCGGCGCCCATCTTCAAGCTGCATCTGTTCCTGGGGCTGACGATATTGTTGATCTTCCCCTTCACCCGCCTCGTGCACATGCTGAGCGCGCCGGTGCGCTATCTCTGGCGGCCGGGCTATCAGGTGGTGCGCGGCAGGGAGCGTCCGGCCAGCGGCCTTCCGCGCTCCGGCGGAGTAGGCTCGGCCATGGCGACCCTGTATCAGAACCCGTCGCTGACCGGGACCGGCCCGCCGGGCATGACGTCGGCCATAATGACTATAGTCGAGCCCGATACGACGCATTCCGCCGAAATCGAGGCCGGTACTCAAGGAAATCTCGGTCAATGGCATCGCCATTTCCGAGGCTGAGATTCTCGCCGAGGCGCAGAACCACCCCGCTGAAAATCCCGGCGCGGCGCTGATCGCGGCCGCGCGCGCGCTCGTCGTTCGGGAATTGTTGTTGCAGGAAGCGCGGCGCCTGGCCCTTGAGCCATGTCCCGAGGCGGGTGCCGATCGGCGGATGGAAACGCGGGAGGATGCGGTCATCCGCGCCTTGATCGAGCGCGAGATTGCCGCGCCGCGGGCGGGCGAAAGCGAATGCCGCCGCTTCTATGACCGCCATCCCGAGCGCTTCCGCTCCGAGACGATCTATGAGGCGCGTCACATTCTGCTGGCGGCGCCAACGAGCGAGGATGCCGCGCGAACGAGCGCCAGGGCGCACGCCGAAAGCCTGATCGCGCATCTGGCGGAACGACCTCAGGATTTTGCTCGGCTCGTCCTGCAATACTCGGCCTGCCCATCGAAAGAGCAAGGCGGCAATCTCGGCCAGTTGACGCGCGGCTCGACCGTTCCCGAATTCGAGCGTGCGCTTGAAAGTATGAGAGAGGGCGAACTTGGCGCCGTGCCGGTCGAGAGCCGCTTCGGCTTTCATATTGTCCGGTTCGACCGGAAAATCGCCGGCGAGGCGCTGCCGTTCGACACCGTCAAGGAGCGGATTGCAGGCTGGCTCGAAGCGGCAAGCTGGTCGAAAGCAGTCGCGCAATATCTCGCGGTCCTGGCGGGCCGGGCCGAAATCCACGGCATCGACGTTTCGGGCGTCGACGGGCCTCTCATTCAGTGAGGCGCACGAATGGACGAGAACGCACCTTGGGATTGCAAGATACCAAGCACAGTGCCCAGAGCGGGCGCGCGTCAGGATGCTCCGCCTGCCTCTGAGTATTCGCTGAGGCGCAGATCGGGCAGGTTAATCTATCAATGAGATGGTCAATCTGACCTTCGATCCGCCCTGGGACATGAGCCGGATATCCGAAGAGGCCCGCGTCGCGCTGGGGATATTTTAGTCGCCGGAGCGGCGGCCACTATGGCTACAGCCGCGCGCTTTATGCGGTCCGGATGGTTGATCGGGTTCCGCCAGATCCAGCAAGACTTGAGTAATTTGGGTCCACGCCGGCGCCGCGCAAGTAGCGCATGGCGTGTGCAGCTATTGCCGCCTTCGATTTTCTTTCGTATCTGGCTTATGGTGGGCCAATCTCGCTTTCGCTTTGTCATCGTCAGCAAGAGCCCCGAATTTCGACCAAAGCGCGAGACCGTCGCGTGCCCCGAGGTGAAAGGTTGCAAGACTGCGGATCAGTCTGCGCGCGAAGCGGGCTGCGCGGCTCGTGGCCTCGGCCCATGAAGGCACAATTACATTCTGCATAAGATCGTGCATGGCCTGACTTCCTATCTCAGGTAAATGAATTCAACGGAATTTCGTGGACGGTCCCGCCGAGCGTCCGAGGGACTCCCGGCGGGTCTGAAGACTCCCGGGTCACCGGACGCACCCGTATCCCGTGCACGGAAGATCGCTCTTCGACGCCGCCGTCTTTGCGAGCTGGCTTTCGCCCTGGGCTGGCTGGCTCGCGGCTCGCGGCGGCGCGGTAGGCGCGCTCTCGGTTTCGGGACTCTCGGTCACGGCGGGGATTGCCGTCGACGCCTCCGCAAGATTTTCTGCTGCCAGCGACCGCATCTGTTCTTGGGCGCTTGCGTTTAAACTGGCGCCCGGCAGGAGCTGGAACGCAAGCATCAAAGCCGCAAGACTCGGAAGCAATCTTTGATTTATTTTCATGGCAGTCTCCGTGGGCGAAGGATTACGATTTAATGGTTTTGACGGATCTTAATCGGTCAGACATCCTCCGAACGGGTGAGAGCGCACAGGCCTTAAGCATTTTGGCTCGAAAGCCTTGGAATCCCTCTCGCCTTCGCCTCGTGATCGATCGAGGTGCCTGCGTGGGCGGGGCAGGCAGTCATTAGGCTGGTGACCTGCATTTGTGCGTGCCCCTTACGCGAGACAGCGCCTGGCCGGCGAGGCCCGGACCAACCCGTTTTGGCTGCGATCAGGCAAGCGCCGCCGCGGCCGGTTGATGACCGACGCCGAAGGCGGAGGGCTTTGCAGATGCGGACGCTCGGACCCTTCCTCAGCGCCGGACCGACACTATCGCAATCGCCCACGCGGCGGTGCGATCGGCTTGATCGACGGCAGCTTTGTCGTGGGCCTGCTCTGCGTTGCGCCACCGATCACTTTGCCATTGCCCGGTGAGTTGCAATTGCAAACACGCTTGGGGCAGCAACCGTTATCGAGGCAGGTACACATGGTGAAGCAATGGCATAGGCCGGGGGCACAATGGCAGAGCGGTTCAGCCTCAGATCTGGACATCGACAGCGTCAATGCCAGACCAACGACGGCCACTAATCTTGCGGCCGCGGAGGCCGAGCCACGGCACAGTATCAATAACATGATAGCTTTCTCCTCAATCACACCAGCTTGACGCCCGCCGCTGCGGCGGCAAGGCAGCGTTTTCTGCGGCGAGTGCCGTCGATCGCGTCATTTGCACGGAGGCCGCGCGTTCTGATTGGCGCGGACGCAGAACGCAACCGAATCCCGGTCAATAAGAACAGTTCCATCGGCTGTGCGGGCCCCACCACGGGGTTCCCGGACAATGGTGCACCGGCGCTTTTACCGGGCCTTTCGGCGGCGACTTGACGTTGGGCGGCGGATTGGGAGGCGGAGCCGCAGGCCCTGTCGGCCCCTTCGGCTTGCTGATATTCGCGGCATCGATTTGTGGCACGGGAAGCAGAAGGAGGCCGGCGACGATGAAGATCGAGCTGCGGAAAAAATAACCTCGAAAAATTTTCATAACATATCCTCCAAGCAAAGACGTAACTCACCAGTGCGTTCGTTTCCGTTCCTCGGCAGAGCTCTTTGCAGTTTGATCGGGTCAGCATTGTGCGCGGGCTTTGGCGCGGAGTGCGTCGATCAACGGGAGCTCAGGGTCGCGCCCGGCGTGGACTCTTCGCCTTTGGCCCGACAGGCTGAGGGCTCGCCGGCCCGTTCATCTTCCCGGGCATGCCCGGTAGCCGAACTTTTGGATCAGGTCGCGGCCCGAGACGTCATGAAACGCAATCGTATCCATGTAATGATGCGAAACGACGTAGCTGCGAAGCCTCGCGTTGTAGGCATTCAGCATGTGCTCCGTGGCCCATGGCAGGATCTTCGTCGTGTTCATGGCATGGCCGGCATGAAATCGTAGCGTCGCGCTGCGCTCGATGCAGACGTTCCTGATGCCGAGAAACAATGTGCATGCCGACTGGCAGCGGCCTTGAATTCGAAACAGCTCGCCCGACTGGTTGTACTGGCTGACGATCGGGTCGAAGCGCGAGGACGGGCCGCCGCCGCCGTAGCCAGCAGAGGATCCCGCGGCGAAAGCCGCCGTCGCGGTCCATGACAAGGCGGGCAGCAATATCAGGCAGGCAACAATTTTGGCTTTCATCGTAATCCTCCTTGGAGCTGGCATTGGTCCGGCGCCAGACCCTGGCCTTAATTAAAGGCGAGGGAACGCCCCGAGTTCCTGATGCAGCGGTGACAGAAGAATGATTTTTCGAGTAAGCTTTTCCGATCGAATGGTGATCTCACCCACGACGAGCGCTAAATGAACCAGGTCATCCATAAGGTTCTGCGGTTTGACCGCTTCGCGCTCGATTTGTCGCGCGGATGCCTGCGCGCAGGCGACCAGGATGTCGCGCTGCGGCCCAAGGCGTTCGATGTATTGCGCTACCTCGCCGAGAATGCCGGGCGGCTGGTTCCCAAGCAGGAGCTGTACGAGGCCGTATGGCCCGACGTTACCGTGTCCGATGAACTCGATCGTGCAATGCATTCGGGAATTGCGCCAAAAACTCGGCGATCATGGCCATCGTCTAATCAAGACAGTATCTCGCCGGGGCTATTTGCTCGACGCCGCGGTCTCGGCGGACGCGCCGCAATGTCTGTCGGATGGACAAGCGGTGACGCCCCCCGATAGGCCGCAAATGCCGCTTGGCGTGCCGCAGCATGTCAGGATGATCCCGCCGTACAAACCGCGCGTGTGGCTTGCAGTTGCGGCCGGTGTGTTATCGGCTGCATTGTTGGCAATCTATCTGCTCGGCTGGCCGGTCCCGGTCGTAAATCCGGGGGATGTCACCGTTGCTGAACGCGCCCCCGGGCCGTCGCAGCCGCTTCCGGCTTTTCAGGATTGCAAGGATTGCCCGAAGATGATCGCGCTGCCGGCCGGGGCGTTCATGATGGGCTCGCCGGAGGGCGAACGCGGCCGCGAGGACGTCGAAGGACTTCCACGGCGCGTGCTAATCCCAAAACGATTTGCCATCGGCAAATTCGAGGTCACGGTCGATCAGTTCTCGGCCTTCGTTGCGGACACTGGGCTCACTGCAGGCACCGGCTGCAACGCGATCGTCGTATTTGACCGCACCACGCTGATCTGGGGCCCGCCGGAGGTGTCGTTTCGCCAGCCCGGTTTCGACGTTGTGGGATCGCAGCCGGTGGTTTGCGTCAGCTGGCATGAGGCGCAGGCTTATGTGGCGTGGCTACAGCGGCGCACCGGCAAGCCTTACCGGCTGCCAACCGAGGCCGAGTGGGAATATGCCGCACGAGCCGGTACGAGAACCAGCTACAGCTTCGGTGACGATGAAACCGCGCTCTGCGCATACGCGAGGTTCGCCGATCTCGGCTCCCGGTTCGGCTGGCACGACGCATGTCGCAGCGGCACGGTCACATACGGCCCCCTTCCCGTTGGAAGCCTCAAGCCCAATCCATGGGGAATTTTCGACGTGCACGGCAATGCCTGGGAATGGGTGGAGGATTGCTGGACGCCGGATGCGTCGGAAATTCCTGTCGACGGCTCAGCATTTGCGCGTCCTGGGAATTGCGAAATGGGCGTCGTTCGAGGCGGCAGTTGGGCTGCGGGGTCGCGTCGGGTAAGATCGGCAATGCGCGCACCGATGCCAACCTCGGCGCACCATTACAACGATGGATTTCGCGTGGCGCTCTCGCTCGACGACTGAACGAGTGGTCAGGAAAAATTGCGCGCACAGCGGTTGGCAGGGCGTCGGTATGCCTGCCCGGACACACCTTGGCAAACGTGTGGACGGGTCGCCAGCCCGAGGAAAAGAAACACCGGGAATGTCAGCTCCTAGAATGCCGCCAGCCGCCGCCAGCGTTGGATCCAGCAGCGGCACTTTGTATTCGTCCTCGAACCGCTTGATCGCGAACTCCCGGGAGCTGATTTCGATAAGTCCGGAATTGAAGAACACCGAGCCCACAGCAATCCGCATGCCGCGCTGAATTCAGCGGCAATGGAAACCGCTCAAGCCAGGCGTGCGTCCGCACGAACCAGCTGCGCACCACGACACGAGAGTTTTGGTCTAAAGCAGACTTCCAGCGATGCACGTAAATTGACAATGCCGGATACTCGCAGATCGTCACCCGCGAGTTCGCCGTGCCGATGTGGCGGCGGCAAGCTCGATGATCTCATTGGTGATCTCTTCCTGCCGGAGCTGGCGGGAGCGGGCGACGAGGCCGTCGAGCGTGTTCGCGACATTGGTCCGCGCGGCGATCATCGCCCGCATCCTCGCCTCGTTCTCGGCGGCAAAGGAGAGCATCACCGCTTCGCAAAGCTCGGCGAAAATATATTCCTCGACGAGCCGCGCCAGCAGCAATTGCGGCGGCAGGGTCTGCAGCGGCGCGACGGCGGTCGGCGACAACGGAAAGCGGTTGAAATCGAAGGGCACGAGCTGCTTCTCGACGATCTGCAATGTCGCCGAGGCGTCCGGCACGGCATGCACGACCGTCACGCGCGCGACCTTCCCAGCATCCAGCCTTTCATAGAGAGCATCGACGATCCGGTTCGCCAGCGCCGCCATCTGGCCGGCATGAACGATCATCGGGGTCGACCAATCGACGGTCAGGTTGCGTTCGGCGGCGATGATCAGCCCGCGGTCGCCGATGAGCAGAAGCTCGGTTCCGCCGCGGCCGTCCGCTTTGGCGACCCTCTCGGCGGCGTCGAGCACCTTGTCGCTGAACACGCCGGCGAAGCCCTGCTCGGCACAGATGGCGATCACGGCATGGGCTCCCGCCGTGTGGCGCGTGGCCGCGGAAGGCCGTCCGGGGTCCGGCAGGAAGGTGAGCGCGTCGCCGATGGCACTGGCGATCATGCCTGCATAGGCGCGGATGCCGTCGACCTGCGCCCGCGCCTCGCGAGAGCGGGCGGCGGCGATGCCGCGCATGGCGGTGACCACTGCCGCAAGCTGATGCACCGTCCCGATGCGCGCTTCGACGTCGCTCAGGCGTTCCGTCATGATCCGGCTTCCGCGATGTCGGCGGCAAGCTCGCGCACGGCTGCGACGAGGCGGGCGCGGACCGCATCGTCCAGATCGCCGCTTTTCGTGAGCGCCTCGACGGCCTCGCGGGCATTGGTGTCGAGATAGGCCGCAAGCCGCGCGCGCAAGGTGGGAATGATTGTGATTGGGAAACCATCGAGCACGCCCTCGCCGAGCGCGGCAAGCAGCGCCACCTGATCGACGAAACGCAGATTGGCGAAACGCGGCTGGGTGAGCAGCGCGCGAATGCGCTCGCCGCGCGTGATCTGCGCCTTGACGCGGGTGTCGGAGATGCCGCCGAATCGGGTGAACATTTCGAGTTCTAGGAATTGCGAATAGTCGAGGCGGATGCGGCCCGAGACCTTCCGAAGCGCGGGCTTCTGCGCCTTGCCGCCAACGCGGCTGACGCTGAGGCCGACATCGACCGCCGGGCGCTGATTGGCGGCGAAGAGCCGGGCATCGAGCACGATCTGGCCGTCGGTGATGGAGATCAGATTGGTCGGGATGTAGGCGGAAAGATTGCCCGCATCCGTTTCGGCGATCGGCAACGCGGTGAGCGAGCCGCCGCCGAGTTCCGGCGCCAGCTTCGCGGCGCGCTCCAGCATCCGAGCGTGAACATAGAAGATGTCGCCGGGATAGGCCTCGCGTCCCGGCGGCTCGCGCGATGAGCAGCGCCAGCTCGCGATGCGTGGCCGCATGCTTGGTCAGATCGTCGATGACGATCAGCGCATGGCCGCCTTTGTCGCGGAAATATTCGGCGATGGTGATGCCGGCAAAGGGCGCAATCCATTGCAGCCCCGGCGAGGCGGCCGCGGAGGCAACGACGAAAATGCAGCGTTCCGGCGCGCCGTGCTGCTTGACGGCCTCGACCACGCGCTCAACGGCGGTTGCCCGCTGCCCGACCGCGACATAGACGCAGATGATGTCCGAGCGCTTCTGATTGATGATGGTGTCGACGGCGATCGAGGTCTTGCCGGTGGCGCGGTCGCCGATGATCAGCTCGCGCTGGCCGCGCCCGAGCGAGAACAGCGTATCGACAGCCAGGATGCCGGTCTCGACGGGCTCCGAGACGAGATCGCGCTCGATGATGGCCGGGGCCGGGCGCTCCACCGGCTCATGCGCTTCGGCCGCTATCGGCTCGTCGCGGTCGAGCGGCCGTCCCAGCGGATCGACGACGCGGCCGAGCAGTGCCTCGCCCACAGGCACGCGGATGACCTCGCCGGTTCCGCTCACGCGCGATCCCGCCTCGATCGCCTCCAGATCGTCGAGCAGCACCGCGCTGATCTCTTCCGCGTCGAGCGTCAGCGCGAAGCCGGCACGATCGCCCTCGAAACGCAAAAGCTCACCGAGCCGGACATCGGGCAGGCCCGAGACGACGCGCGATGCCGTCGGCGATCTGCTCGACGCGGCCCACGGCCTCGGCCTCCGGCGCGAGCGCGGTGCGCGCCACGGCCTCGCGGCTGCGCTTCAGCCATTCGGCGGCGCTACTTTCCGGCTTGGTCATGGCGCGTCAACTCCGCGGCAATGCGGTCGAGATCGGCCCGGAAGCTGTTGCGGACGATCGCATGGGGCGTTTCGATTTCGAGCCCGGCGATGAGATCGGGATCGGTTTCGACCTGGATTTCGATCGGACGCCCCAGCGCCTTTCCGAGCCGCGTCCGGCAGGCTTTCTTCTCGGCTTCGGTCAGCGAACGCGCCGCTTTCAGGCGGAGCGGAGCGCCGTTCGACGCCGACCCCCGCCCGCGTCGCCTCGGGGAGAGCGGCGAGCCCGTCCGCTAGGCCGTCGAGAAAGCCTTCGATGCGCGCCTCATCGGGCAGACGGTCCAGTAGCTTGGCGGCAATGTCGACGGCAAGGCGGCTGGCGCGGTCGGCGACGGCGGCAGCTTCGCCCTGCCGCGCGCGTTCGATGTCGGCCTTCGCGGCGGTGCGAAGCTTTTCTGCGTCGTCCCTCGCGGCGGCAAGGATCGCCGATTTTTCCGCCTCGGCTTCGGTCGCCGCCGCCTTTAAAGCCTCGCTTCGCGATCCGGCGAGCCGCGCCGCCTCGGCGGCGGCTTTCGTCTCGCTCGGCAATCGCTGCAACCTTCGCCGCCTCGGCGTCATCGAGGAGCTTCTTCGCCGCCGCCTGACGCTCTCTGACGATGTTGGCGATGGGGGTGAACAGGAAGCGCGACAGAATCCAGATGAGGATCAGAACGTTGATCGTCTGCAGCGCCAATGTCCACCAGTCGATATGCATCGCTTGGGCGGCTCACTTCACGAATGGGTTGGCGAACAGGACCAGAAGCGCGACGACGAGGCAGTAGATCGCCATGGTCTCGATCATGGCAAGGCCGACAAACAGCGTGCGCGACAACGTGCCGGCCGCCTCGGGCTGGCGGGCGATGGCGTCCATGGCGGCGGCGACCGCGCGGCCCTCGCCGAGCGCCGGGCCGATGGCGCCGAACGAGACGGCCAGCGCCGCCGCGAGAATGCTGACGATCTCGATCCAGTTCATGATGCCTTCCGTTTCTGATCCGATGGCGTTGGAGGGGGCTTGCGGCGTTCGCTCGACAGCCGCGCCGATGAAGACGCATGGCCAGCACCGCGAAAATGTAGGCCTGGACCGCGCCGGTCAGCAGGTCGAGCGCCATCAGCGGGATCGGCACGAGGAGCCCCGCGAGCGACAGCACGATGCCGATGACGAAAACGCCGCTCATGACATTGCCGAACAGGCGCACGATCAGCGAGAAGGTGCGGGTGATCTGCTCGACGATATTGAGCGGGATCATCACCCAGGTCGGCTCGGCGAAGGTCTTCAGATAGCCGCCAAGCCCGCGCGTCCGGATGCCGTAAATAGATCGTGGCGCAGAACACGATCAGCGCCAGCGCGGCGTCGGTTTCGAGATGCGCCGTCGGCGGCTCGACGCCGGGCACCAGCGACGACCAGTTGGCGATCAGCATGAAGAGGAAGATCGTGCCGATGAGCGGCCGGTAGGGGGCGGGATCGACCTGCATGGTGTCGCGGATCTGATCGATCGATGGCGCCGACGACCAGCTTCCAGCACAGCCTGCGCGCTTGACGGGATGAGCGTCAGCGCGCGTCGTCACGATCGCAACCAGGCCACCGAGCAGCAATGCCATGATCGCCCAGGTGATGACCACCGGCGACGGTGATCGGCACCGGGCCGAGGAAGAACAGCGCGTTCGAGTGGCAGCGGCGAGCCGGTCATGGCCGGTCCTCCCGAGACGTCGCAGCATGAGCGCCGCGGGCGAGGAAAAGCCCGAGCGCGCGCGGCCAGCAGCGGCAGAGCGCCGAGCTTCGCCAAGCCGGCGAGACGAGGCAGCAGCACCGCGCGAAGCGGACGCAGCTGGATCGCGAAGGCGCGCGAACGCGCTGCCGCTCAGAACAGGCGCGCGTTCCACCGCAGCGAGCCGAAATGGACAAGGCCGAGCGCCAAGCCGACGCCGAGCCGAAGAGCGCCCCGGCACGAGGTCGACGAGCTGCCAAATATCGCCGTCATGACGCGTCCATCAGGCGTGTGCATCCATTGCCAGGCCGACCAGAAGCCGAGCGCCGCGCCGACCATCAGCAGCGGCGCGGAAAAGAAAATGCCGGTGCCGAAGTCGCGGTCGAGCCAGCGGCCGGCGAACAGCGCCGAGCAGCGTCGGCGTGACGATGGTCCAGCCGAGCACGCCGATCTGGCCGAGACGCGCGCCAAGCGAAGGCTCGGGATTGCCTCACCCTCCTGGCGCGCGCTCGGCGGCGATGGCGCGCCGCCTCGGCCAGCCGGTCTTGCTCGGCGTCGGGCTGGCGCGGCGTGCTCACGACGCATCCGCTCATCATAGGCAATGCCCCGTCGCCGGACGTGCCGGGCCGCAGATAGCGCACGATGCTGGCGGACCGCGCGTGCATCTGCAGCCGCATCTGCTCGACGCGCCGCGCCGTCTCGGCTTCGCTCGCCGGCGCGCAATGCCTGCACCTCGGCTTCCAGCCGGTCGAGATCGTCGCCCAGCATGCGCCTCGCGCGCGGCGATCGTGACGTCGCTGGCCGCCGCGCACCGTCAGCACGCCGCCGCGCACCGCGCAATAACCGTTGCCGTCCGTCGGCGTTCGCGCCAGCGCACCACCGAGACGGCCAGCGCGGTCAGGAAGATCGGCATGGCCGGGCAGAATGCCGAAGCTGCCGCTTTCGTCCTCGGCGCGCACGGAAACGACGTCGGCGCATCGATCGACGACGACGGCGGTCGGGCGTGGTGATGCAGCAGCCTCATGCGCGGCTTCGCTGCCGGCCGGCTCGGCCGCGCTCTCCTTCTCGCGCGCTTCGTCGAGCGTGCCGACCATGTAGAGCGAGCTTTCGCGCCCAGTCGTCGCATTCGCCGTCGAGGATGGCGCGGCAGCCGGCCAGCGTGTCGGCGAGCGGCACCGAGCGGCCCGGCATGCCGGTGAACGCTTCGGTCACCGTGAACGGCTGGGTCAGGAAGCGCTGCAGCCGGCGCGCGCGCTCGACGATGCGGCGGTCCTCGGCGCTCAGCTCCTCCATGCCGAGCAGCGCGATGATGTCCTGCAGTTCGCGATAATGCGCGATGGTCTCGCGCACCTCGCTCGGCGACGGCGTAATGCTCCTCGCCGACCACCAGCGGATCGAGCAGGACCGAGGAGGAGGCCAGCGGATCGATCGCCGGATACATGCCCTCCGCCGCCATGCGCGCGCGACAGCACGATCATGCTGTCGAGATGGCGCGGCGATCGCGGTCACCGCCGGATCGGTGAAATCGTCGGCGGGCACATAGACCGCCTCGATCGCCGTGACCGACGCGCCCGCCACCGAGGCGATGCGCTCCTGCAGCGCGGCGACCTCGGTCGCCAGCGTCGGCTGATAGCCGACCCGCGAGGGCAGCCGGCCGAGCAGGCCGGAGACTTCGCTGCCCGCCTGCACGAAGCGGAACACATTGTCCATCAGCAGCAGCACGTTGCGGTGCTGCTCGTCGCGGAAATATTCGGCGATGGTCAGCGCGGTCAGTCCGCACCCGCCAGCGCGCGCCGGGCGGCTCGTTCATCTGGCCGTAGACCAGCACGGTGCGGGCGAGCACGCCGGAGCTGCGCATCTCCAGCAGCAGCTCGTGGCCCTCGCGCGAGCGCTCGCCGATGCCGGCGAAGACCGAGATGCCCTGATAGCGCTGCGACCATGGCGTGGATCAGCTCCATCACCAGCACGGTCTTGCCGACGCCGGCGCCGCCGAACATCGCCGCCTTGCCGCCCTGCGCCAGCGGCGCCAGCAGGTCGATCACCTTGATGCCGGTGTCGAAAACGTCGGTCGCCGCGCTTTGCGCCGCGAAGCGGCGGCGGCGCGCGATGGATCGGCCAGCGCGGCACGTCGTCGGGAAGGGCCGGGCCGTCGTCGCGCAGTGCCGCCGGTCACGTCGAGCAGCCGCCCGAGCACCGCGTCGCCGACCGGCACGCGTGATCGGCCCGCCGGTCGCGCGCACCGGCGTCGCCGCGCGCAGGCCCGCGGTCGCCTGCAGCGCGATCGCCGCGCACGGTGTGCTCGTCAGATGCGCCTGCACCTCGGCCATGACTTTACGGCCATCCTCGTCCTCGATGGAGAGCGCGTCGTCTATGGGGGGCAGAACACCTGTCGCGAAGGCAATATCGATCACCGCGCCGCGAGAATCGCGACGACCTTTCCCGCCACTGCTCACTCCGGCTTCCATCCGCAAATTCCCTAATTCGGCCAGTTCCTGCGCGTCTGATCTCCGAGGGCGATGCCCAGTTTTATATTTGGGACATGGGCTAAAGCTCGTCGCTCGACTCCAAGGCGAGCGGGGGACGCAGATAGCAGATAATGCGGCCGCGCGTTCTCGCGCTCCAGATCCTTAAGACACTTTGCCTGATCGAGCTTCAGCCCGCCATAATCGCGCCGCCACAGGCAATAGCTCAGCTCCAAGATGCCCAGCCCCTTGCAGATCAGGCCAATCGATCGCCCCTGGACGGGCCGAACCTCAGCGTCTTCGCCAGCATCCCGATGATCTGCTCCGTCGTAAACAGCTTCCGTGCCATTTATCATTCCCCGTCACCGGGTCATGCACATAAACCCTGCGCCAAATCCGCGCTTCAGGGGCCATGGCTCGTTCGACGAGATCGCGATCACCGGATTGGCGAAGGACCCGCGCCTTTCCGGTTATGTGGTCGGGTTCTATGCACCGCCTCCCCTGCAGGGCGTCATTAGGCATATGGGCGATTTCTTCCATTCGCATTACGTCGACGAACAATGACCGCGCATCTTGACAGCTTCGCAATCGCGGCCGGCTCGACGCTTATGTTGCCCAAGGAGAAATAGTAATTCGGATCGGACAACAGTTCGGCGGAATTTGCCTGATCGAGATCAACGACCTTGCGCTATCCGCCAGCTAAGAAATTCAATATGACCGCTTTGAGGAGCCTTGACCGTCATGCTCCGCTACACGCTCAGCGAACCTGCCTTCCGCCGTGGCCGCTCGCTGGTCACGGCGATCAGCGTCGCGCTGGCGATATCCTCGGCCGCGCCTTTGCCGATCTCGCCACCGTGCCATTCCGCAATCTCGGCGCGGATCTGATCGTTCAGCGCAGCGCAACAACGTCGGCGGTTCCCAAGGAGATGGGCATCGTCTGCCCTACTCGGCTGAGCTGATGACCGGCGCGCGGGCCGCGCTGGCGCTGAGCGTCACCCTCGTCTTCGGCAATTTGGTCGAGCGCCGCCGGGAACTCGCCATTTTGCATGTCGTTGGCTGGAAACAGCGGCAGGTGCGCCGCGAGATCGCCGTCGAGATGGCGCTGCAAGGATTGTTCGGTGGCATTCTGGCGCTCGCGCTCGTCGCCGTCGGCAGCGATCTGTTCTCTCAAATCACCATCGCCTTGCCGGCCAATCTGCCGGGTGAAAATCCGTGCGCCTGCCGCCAGCAGATTTCAGGCCGGTGCGTCCAGCATCGCGCTTCCGGTTTCGCTGACGGTCTGGGATTGGCTGCCGGGTCCGTTCCTGGCCGCTTTCGCCCTCGGGGTCTGCGGCTGGTGGATGGCGGCAGACCGCAAGGCGCAAAGTCTGTGGTCGGCCATCAAGGCAGTGTGATCCTTCTGCCGCGTAATCTGCAAGAGGCGCTGCCGAAATCCGCAATGCCTGTGCAGCCGACGCAGGTCTTGATCGGGTAAATGCCGGGTGTAGATCTTCACGGAAAGACCGCCGCCCAGCTAGATCCAAACGTGCGGGACCACAGCCCCGGTGCGACGCTCAAGACCACCCACGTTGTTTCGGGCAGACACCGATTCGGGCCCTGCTGTCCAGCAGATGACCGTTCGAAGGTCGTCATGTGTCGCCCACC
>CAVZCK010000033.1:0-48980 GCA_963773735.1 uncultured Alphaproteobacteria bacterium
GGCTTTGAGCAGCATCGGAAGAAACCATCGGTCGCAGTGCTGTCGTTGCCGGGCTTGCCCCCATAGGCGCTAACTTTTGCATTGGCAAATCAGTTGCGCTCTGATTAGCTCTGCATGACGGCGGGAAATTCACCTCAGGGATGGAACTGGGATGGCGTGCTGGCCCGGCTGGGCGAGTACGCCGATCTGGAGCAAAGCGCGCGCGAATTCGGCGCCATCAAGCGCACGCGCGTGATCAAGACGGCGGCTCAGCTGTTGCGGCTGGTTCTGGCCTATGTGCTGAGCGGGCTTTCGCTGAGGAGCACGGCGGCCTGGGCGGAGGCGGCTGGGGCGGCCTGGTTCTCCGATGTGGCGCTGCTGAAGCGGCTCAAGGGCTGCGGTCCGTGGCTGGCTGAGCTGGTCGGCATATTGAGCGATGCTCTCAGCCCGGAGGCGGCGTGTGGCGCTGACGGCCGGCGCATTGTGGCGGTTGATGCCACGGCGATTTGCTCGCCGGGCGGCCGGAACAAGCGCTACCGGCTTTTGCATACGGTTTATGATGTTGGCGCCCAGCGCTTCCGCACCACGTTGGTGACAGAGCGCACGGTCGCGAGAGGCTTGATGTCGGTTCCATCGAGAAAGGCGAGATCCGCCTCGGCGACCGTGTCTATGCGCGTTATACCCTCTATCGGCCGTTGTCGCAGCCGGCGCCGATTATGTGGTTCGGTGACACCATCGCCCTGAGGCTGGAGACGGCGGAGGGCAAGCGGCTCAACCGGGCCGAGCTGTGCCGGAAAGCCGAGAGCGAGGGCATTCAAGAGGCAGCGCGAAGCTCTGCGACACGGCGGGCGGGGAGGCCCTCGATGCCCGCGTCATCGCGTTTGCGCTGCCGCCGGCAAAGGCGGCAGCGGCGGCCCGCTGATGCGCAAGAACGCGCGCAGCTGGGGCTATACACCCAGCGCCGATGCCCCCATCATCGCCGGTTGCCTGATGCTGATCACCTCGCTTCCTGCCGACGACTGGCCGGCCGAACGCGTGCTCGCTCTCTACCGGCGACGATGGCAGGCCGAGCTTGCCTTCAAGCGGCTCAAATCCCTGCTCGATCTGGAGGCGCTGAGAGCCTTTGACAGCGAGTTGGTGAGCGCCTGGATCCATGCCGTGCTGCTTGTTGCCCTGCTCATCGATCTGGAGCGGCCCTCGATGGCGATCGAGGCGCCGAGCTCTCCCCGCTCAATGGCCGGCGACGATCCGTCCCCCTATGGCGATTCCTCGCCCTCCTCGCTTGCGGCATAAGGCTTGCCGTCTCGCAAGTCCAAGCTTAACGCCTAGAGCGGTTCACGAATTAACTGAATCGCGGAGGATTCCCACAGAGTACAAATTGTGATTCAAGATGCTGGCTGGAGTGGAGGCCAGCGTCTGATTGACCTCTGTCCAATGATCTGCGTGAGCGCGTCGTGGCTGCGGTTCTGGCCGGCGAGAGCTGCCGATGCGTGGCGTTGCGGTTTGGCGTTGCAGTTTCGTCGGTAGTGAAGTGGTCGCAGCGTTACCGGGCAACCGGCTCGGTTGCTCCTGGCAAGATGGGCGGCCACCGCAAGCGTGTGCTGGAAGATCATGGCGGCGCATCACCGAACGGATAAGCGAGACGCCGCATCTGACGCTGCACGGGTTAAAGGATGAGTTCAGGCACGCGGCGTGACGGTCTCGCACAATGCGGTGTGGCTATTCCTGCGGCGCGAGGATGGATTCAAAAAAAACGCTACTTGCCCTTGAGCAGGCCCGTGCCGACGTCGCACGGCGGCGACAGCGTTGGCGATCCTGGCAGCCATTTCTCGATTCCAAGCGGCTGGTCTTCATCGATGAGACGTGGATCAAGACCAACATGGCACCGCTGCGGGGCTGGGGGCCGAAGGGCAAACGCCTGCGCGGTTTTGCTCCGCATGGCCATTGGCGCACTCTGACTTTCCTGGGCGCGCTGCGTCATGACAGTCTCGCAGCGCCTTGCGTCTTCGACGGCCCTATCAACGGTGCATGCTTCCGCGCCTATGTGGAACAACAACTGGTGCCAGCTCTGAAGCCGGGTGATATCGTTGTCATGGACAATCTGGGCAGTCACAAGTCAGTCGCCGTGCGAGAGATGATCCGAGCCGTCGGCGCAAGGCTGTGGTTCCTGCCACCTTCTCGCCGGATCTCAACCCAATCGAGAATGCTTTCGCTAAGGTCAAACACTGGATGCGCCAAGCCCAAAAGCGCACCATCGAGGATACCTGGCGCCACATCGGACAGCTCGTCGCAACTATCCGACCCGGCGAATGTGAGAACTACTCGCCAACGCCGGGATACACTTCCGTCAAAATATGAAAGGCTCTAGGCTCCCTCATCAAGCCCTCAACAGGCTCGCCGAGCCGCCGCGACGAAGACAAAGCCTCGCCAATCTAAGTAGCGCCTATGGGGTTTGACCCGGCAACCCATGCCGCCGACCCATCGACTTGCTTGGGAGTGGCGGAATGATCCTCGGGTCTCGCTGCGCTCGCCCGAGGATGACGAAGGAGATGAGAGCGGCGCTAACCCGCAGAGCCGTCGGGGCTCGCCAGCACGACGGTGTAGCCGTCAGGATCGCGCAGCCAGCATTCCCAATGGTTGGGCCCGCCGCGGCCTTCGGGCGGATTGCGGTGGCGGGGCATGACGATCTCGGCGCTCATCGCCGCAGCCCGCTCCATGGTTGCGTCGAAGTCGTCGGTCTCGACCAGAGCAGAACGCCATTGCCATAGGGCTTGTCGTTAGATCGCCGATCCGCCCATGATGGTGCTCGACGTCAAAACGGTGCAATTGCAGGATCAGCGTGCCATTTGAGACCAATCGCTCATATTCCGCGCCGCCATGCGCGTTCGGCAGCCGAGCAGGCGCTGATACCACCGGCTGCTGGCTTCCACATCGGTTACGGCGATAATAGGCTGAGGGCGCATGGCCATCTCCTTGCGGCTTCTCCACTTCCGCCATGAGCGTATACTCGCCATCCGGTTCGAAACTGAGACAATCGAACCATCCGGAGGTGCAGCCGCGTGATTTCGACCACCATAAAAGCTGGCGTGCTGGAAGTATCCTTTGTGGAGTACGGGCCGCCGGACGGCTGGCCCTGCATCATGGGGCATGGCTTTCCCTATGACGTCCATGCTTACGCCGAGGCCGCACCCATCCTCGCCGATGCTGGCGCGCGGGTGATCGTGCCTTACTTACGCGGCTACGGCCCGACGCACTTTCTGTCGCCCGACACGCCGCGATCTGGTGAGCAGGCGGCGCTCGGTGCGGATCTGCTCGCGCTGATGGACGCGCTGAGGATCGGGCGCCCCGTTGTCGGCGGCTATGATTGGGCGGGCGGGCGGCCTGTATCGTCTCGGCGCTCTGGCCCGAGCGTATTGTGGCGCTGGTTTCAGGCAACTCTTACAACATCCACGATATCGCGCGCTCCTGGGAGCCGGCGCCCGCGGCGCAGGAAGCCGCGCTCTGGTATCAATATTATTTCCACTCCGAGCGTGGCCGCCGCGGGCTTTTCAAGAACCGGCGCGACATCGCCCGCCAGCTCTGGCGGATGTGGTCGCCGAACTGGGGGTTCGACGAGGCGACTTTCGAGCGGACGGCGCCATCTTTCGACAACCCCGATTTCGTCGAGGTCGTCATCCACTCCTACCGGCAGCGCTACGGTCTGGTTCCGGGCGATCCGGCCTATGCCCATATCGAGACGCGGCTAACGGCGCAGCCGCCGATCAGCGTGCCCGCCATTACTATCGACGGCGACGCGGACGGCATCAATTTCGGCACCGCCCATCACGCGAAGCACTTTATCGGGCCGCATGAACACCGGATCTTTGCAGGGGGGCAGGACATAATCTGCCGCAGGAGCGACCCGCGGACTGGGCGCGGGCGGTTCTGGATGTGCCAGCCATGGCTGGGGCAGGGCCCTGAAAGCCCCGGCCCCCTTCGCTATCCTTGCGGGAGCCGCGATCAGGCGAGGTCGAAGCGGTCGGCGTTCATCACCTTGGTCCAGGCCGCCACGAAGTCCTTCGCGAACTTCTCCTTCGAGTCCGCGCACGCATAGACTTCGGCAAGCGCGCGCAGCTGCGAGTGCGAGCCGAAGATCAGGTCGACACGCGTGCCGGTCCACTTGAGCTCGTTCGTCTTGCGGTCGCGGCCCTCGTAGACGCCATCCGAGCCAGCGAGGCTGCCACTGGGTGCCCATGTCGAGCAGGTTGACGAAGAAGTCGTTCGTCAGCGTCCCGGGCTGCTTGGTGAAGACGCCATGCTGGCACTGCCCGGCATTCGCGCCGAGGACGCGCAGGCCGCCGACGAGAACCGTCATCTCAGGCGCCGTCAGCGTCAGCAATTGCGCCCGGTCCACCAGCGCCTCCTCGGGCGCCATGAGCTGCTCGCCGCGGAGATAGTTGCGGAAACCGTCGGCCACGCGGTTCGAGCGGGGCGAAGGACTGGGCGTCGGTCTGCTCCTGCGACGCGTCCATGCGCCCCGGCGTGAACGGCACCTTCACGTCGATGCCCGGCGGCCTTCGCGGCTTTCTCGATCGCCGCGCAGCCGCCGAGAACGATCAGGTCGGCCAGCGACACTTTCTTGCCGCCGGTCGGCCGACGCGTTGAACTCCTTCTGGATCGCTTCGAGCTTCTGCAGCACCGTCGCCAGCTGCTTCGGCTGGTTGACCTCCCAATCCTTCTGCGGCGCGAGGCGGATGCGCGCGCCGTTGGCGCCGCCACGCTTGTCGGAGCCGCGGAAGGTCGACGCCGACGCCCAGGCGGTCGAGACCAGCTGCGACACCGACAGGCCGGAGGCGAGGATCTTGGCCTTCAGCGCCGCGATGTCCGCGTCCCCGATCAGCGGATGATCGACCGCGGGGATCGGGTCCTGCCAGATCAGCGTCTCCTTCGGCACGAGCGGGCCGAGGTAGCGCGCGATCGGGCCCATGTCGCGGTGGGTGAGCTTGAACCAGGCGCGGGCAAAGGCATCCGCGAACTGGTCCGGATGCTCGTAGAAGCGCCGCGAGATCTTCTCGTAGGCCGGGTCGAACCGCAGCGAGAGGTCCGTGGTCAGCATGGTCGGCACGATGCTTCTTCGACGTATCGTGCGCGTCCGGGACCGTCGGCGTCGCCGTTCTTCGCCTTCCACTGCTGGGCGCCGGCCGGGCTCTTCGTCCAGCTCCCACTCGTACTTGAACAGGTTGTCGAAGAAGTGGTTGCTCCACTTCGTCGGCGTCTGCGTCCAGGTGACTTCGGGGCCGCCGGTGATGGTGTCGCCGCCGAAGCCGGTGCCATGCTTGCTCTTCCAGCCGAGGCCCTGATCCTCGATGGCGGCGCCTTCCGGCTCCGGGCCGAGCAGCGACGGATCGCCGGCGCCGTGGGTCTTGCCGAAGGTGTGGCCGCCGGCGATCAGCGCGACGGTCTCCTCGTCGTTCATCGCCATGCGGAAGAACGTTTCGCGGATGTCCTTGGCCGCCGCGACCGGATCCGGCTTGCCGTTCGGCCCTTCCGGATTGACGTAGATCAGGCCCATCTGCACCGCGCCGAGCGGGTTCTGCAGCTCGCGTTCGCCGCTGTAGCGTTCGTCCCCCAGCCACGTCCCTTCCGGACCCCAGTAGAGCTCTTCCGGCTCCCAGACGTCGGCGCGGCCGCCGCCGAAACCGAAGGTCTTGAAGCCCATCGACTCGAGGGCGACGTTGCCGGCGAGAATCATCAGGTCGGCCCAGGAGATTTTCCGGCCGTATTTCTGCTTGATCGGCCACAACAGCCGGCGCGCCTTGTCGAGGTTCGCGTTGTCCGGCCAGCGAGTTGAGCGGCGCGAAGCGCTGCTGGCCGGCGCCGGCGCCGCCGCGGCCGTCGGCGATGCGGTAGGTGCCCGCGCTGTGCCACGCCATGCGGATCATCAGGCCGCCGTAGTGGCCGAAGTCGGCCGGCCACCAATCCTGCGAGTCCGTCATCAGGGCATGCAGGTCCTTGATCACCGCGTTGAGGTCGAGGCTCTTGAACTCCTTGGCGTAGTCGAACGCCTCGCCCATCGGATCGGACAAGGTGGAGTTCCGGTGGAGAACCTGGAGGTCCAGCTGGTTCGGCCACCAGTCGCGGTTCCTGCGTCCGCGGGTGCCGCCCGTGAACGGGCATTTGCCCGCGCTTTCGTCAGTCTTTGCATCCATGTCTCTCTCCGATCGTATTCTGTCGTCTTGTTCGAGTTGCCGCGCTCGCCGCGGTGATTGAATTCTGGTGATCCGGCACCAGGGCGCCGGCGGTGGTCGTCAATCCGGACCGTTCGGCCATGATGCCATCCCCTTACGTCCTCCTTACGTCCGGAATGCGGAGTTTCGTCATGCGTGATTCCGTCGATCACCTCGAAGTCCCCGGGCTACCGCAAAAGCCCGATAATTGCCAATTGCTCTTTTTGTCTCGTGCGATTAGACAATCTAATCACTATGCCGACAATGCGACAGCTTCGCTACTTGGACGCCTTGGCCCGGTTCCGGCATTTCGGCCTCGCGGCAAGGCACTGCGCCGTCACCCAACCGGCGCTGTCGACACAGATTTAGGATCTGGAAAGAAGCTCGGCATCGAGCTGGTCGAGCGCAGGTACAAGAGCGTGCAGCTCACCGCGGCCGGCCGGGAGATCGCTGAGCGCGCGGCGCGTATTCTGGCCGAGGTCCGCGATCTCGGGGAGTACGCGCGCCACCATGCGCGGCTGCTGGCGGGCCGCCTGCGTCTGGGTGTCATTCCGACGGTCGCGCCCTACCTTCTGCCGCCGGTCCTGCCGATGATCCGCGAGCGCTTTCCCGAGTTGCAGCTGCATATCCGCGAGACCCAGACGCAGACTCTTCTCGACGAGTTGGCTGATGGCACGCTCGACCTCCTTCTCGTGGCATTGCCGCTCGACCATCCGGATGCCGAGACCATGCCGCTGTTCGAGGATCGCTTCATGCTCGCCATGCCGTCAGACCGGCCGATCAAATGCTCCGTCCGGGCGACACCGGAATTGCTAAAGAACGACCGGCTGCTGCTCCTTGAAGAAGGCCACTGTCTTCGCGATCAGGCTTTATCCTTTTGCGAACTGCGCCAGGTCGAAAATATCGACACATTTGGCGCCTCAAGCCTGTCGACCATCGTGCAGATGGTTGCCAACGGCATGGGGCTTACGCTGTTGCCGGAACTCAGCGTTGAGGTCGAAACGAAACACGGCGACATCCGGCTGATGCGCTTTGCCGAACCTGAGCCGAGCCGTGTCGTCGGCCTGCCTGGCGGTCGAGCAGCCCGGGAAGCGGGACTTCGCGGCGCTCGGCAAGCTGATCGCCATGGCCGTTCCGAGCAAGCGGCGGCTGCTTGGGCGCGACAGAGCAGCAGAAATGATCTGCAAGTCGCGACGGGGGAATCGGAACGGTAGATAGGCGCCGGTCTGACAGCGGCGACGGCGAAACCCACCGCACGTCTATCAGTGATGGTGTTTCGCATTCGCTTAGCCCTAGCGGCTTCCTCTACTAAGATTGCTGGCCAGCCGCCTCCGCCGTATCCCAACCTATTTCATCCGTTGGCGCATCAATGCCGCACCCACGCCCAGCGCCTGAAGCTTGCCCACCGCAACGCTGCGCGGCAGGGGCGCCATGCCGCAATTGGTGCAAGCCTGGATGCGCTCCGGCGTCGGCATATTTCGGCGCCCCCGAGGATCGCGGCGACAGCTTCCGGCGTCTCGACCTCGGCGTTGCGACATCGATGGCCCGACCAGGATGGTCTTGTCGTCAGGAGCGGGATCAGCGAGACGGTACCTTCGAACCCTGACATTCGAGCGACACCTGCTCGATGCGGCTGGCATTGATGCGCCGGGAAAATCTCCTCATATTGCCGCCATTCGGAGCCGAGCGTCTCTTTCCACTTGATATTGGCCTCGATACCGTAGCCGTAGCAGATATGGACGGCGGTCTTGCATTTGAAGCCCTCGATGGCCGCTTCGAGCGCGGCGATACCCCATTCCTTGACCTCGTCCATGAAGACATTGAAGGCCGGCTCGTCGAACTGGATGACGTCGACGCCGAGCGCGTCGATCTCGCGTGCTTCCTCGTTGAGGAGCGCGGCGAAGGCCATGGCCATGTCGGCGCGCGTGCCGTAATGGGCGTCGGCGATGGTGTCGCAGATCGTCATCGGGCCCGGCAGCGTGAATTTCAGCTTGCGCTTCGTATGGGCGCGCGTGAAGCGGGCATCCTCGCCATGCACGGGCCTTGCGCCGCATCGGCCCCGTCACCGTCGGCACATCCGCGTAATAGCGGTCGTCGCGGATGCCCATCTTGGTTTTCCTCTTCCAGTCGATGCCCTCGATCTCTCCAGAAAGCCGTGCACGAAATGGATGCGGAACTGCTCGCCGTCGGAGACGATGTCGATGCCGGCGTCTTCCTGCTCCTTGAGCCAGACCAGCGCCGCATCCCGCTTTGCCTCGGCCAGCTCAGCGCCGCTCAGGCGCCAGCGCGCCCACAATTTCTCCGGCTCGGCCAGCCAGCTCGGCTTCGGCAGGCTGCCGGCGATGGTCGTCGGAAACAGATGATCTGCTGGCATCGAAACCCTCCCGAATGCGGCGCGCCCGCAGCGCGAGTGGCAACGGAGCTATCTTATGTTTCGCAAGACACTAGCGGCTAAATTGCCGTGCTACAAACAAATCCAAGTCTGCGGCCGCCATCTGATGTAGAGTGACAGCGTGCTTAACAATGAAAATTTACGAGCGGAGGACGGAGTGCGTGTTCTGGTGACAGGAGCGACCGGGCTGATCGGCGCGGCGGTGGTCGCGCGGCTGATCGGCGAGGGGCATGAGGTGACGGGCATCGCGCGGGACATTGCCCGTGCGGCGCGAAGTGTGCCTCAAGTTCGCTGGGTCGCCCTCGACATTGCCCGCACGACCTCGGCGAATGCCTGGCTAACTCATATCCGGGGCGTCGATGCTGTCGTCAATTGCGCCGGCGCTTTGCAGGACGCCCCTGGCAACTCCTTGCAAGGCGTTCATCTCGACGGCGTGGCCGCTCTGTTCGAAGCCTGCGAAAGGATGGGCGTTCGCCGGGTCGTGCATATCTCGGCGATCGGCGTCGATCGCGAAACGCCCAGCCGGTTCTCTGAGACCAAACTTGCCGGCGACGAGGCGCTGATGCGGCGCGATCTGGATTGGGTCATTCTGCGGCCTTCGGTGGTCGTCGGACGCGCGGCTTATGGCGGCAGCGCGCTGTTCCGCGGGCTCGCGGCTCTGCCGATCCTGCCGGTTATGCCGGAGATGGCTGGCATCCAGGTCGTACAACTCGATGATATCGTCGCGACTGTCGCCTTCTTCCTGCGCCGGGAGGCACCGGCGCGGCTGGCGCTCGAACTCGCCGGGCCGGAGCCGATGTCTTTCGCGGACATCGTCGGCCATATCGCCGCTGGCTCGGGTGGCATCAGGCACGGCTCTGGTCGTGCCGGCCTGGCTCGCCGGCTCGCTTTACCAGCTCGGCGATTTTGCCGGGCGGCTCGGCTGGCGTTCGCCCCTGCGCTCGACCGCGCGCCGCGAAATCGCCCGCGGCGCGCTCGGCGATCCGGCTGAATGGACGCGCGTGACCGGCATCACGCCGCGATCTCTTGGCGCCGCGCTCACCGCCGAGCCGGCATCGGTCCAGGAGCGCTGGTTCAGCGGCCTCTATTTTCTCAAAGCCGTGCTTCTGGTGGTGCTGTCGCTGTTCTGGATCGCCACGGGCCTCATCTCGATCGGTCCGGGATATGAAGCCGGCGTCGCGCTGATGCGGGACGGCGGCGCCGGTTCGCTTTCCGCGCCTTCGGTCATCGCGGGAGGCCTCGCCGACATCGCGATCGGCTCGCCATCGCGTTTCGCCGCACCTGCCGGCTCGGCCTTTACGCCGCCCTGGCGATCACCATTTTTTACCTGATCGCAGGCACGGCCTTGCTGCCGCGCCTATGGATCGAGCCGCTCGGGCCGCTCCTGAAGGCAATCCCGATCTTCGTGCTCCGTCTCGTGGCGCTCGCCATCTTAGAGGATCGCTGATGCTCTATTTTGTCCTGAAATATGTGCATCTGATCGGCGCGGCCGTGCTGCTCGGCACCGGCGCCGGCATCGCCTTCTTCATGCTGATGGCGCACCGGACCGGCGATGCCGCCATCATCGCGGGCGTGGCGCGCATCGTCGTCATCGCCGATTTCGTCTTTACCGCAACAGCGGTCATCGTTCAGCCGGTCAGCGGCATCGCGCTGGCGAGGGAGGCGGGATATGCGCTTAGCGAAGGCTGGATCGTGGCCTCGATCGCCCTCTATCTCGTCACCGGCGCCTTCTGGCTTCCCGTCGTCTGGATGCAAATGCAGATGCGCGATCTGGCCGAGGCTGCCGTCGCCGAACGCGCGCCCTTGCCCTCTCACTATCATCGTCTGTTCCGAACCTGGTTCGCCTTCGGCTTTCCCGCCTTCGTGGCGGTGCTGGTGATTTTCTGGCTGATGATCGCGCGGCCCGATATCAGCTTGAGCTGATCAGGGCTTCACCAAAAGCACATTCACCGCCTTGGCGAGGACATGCACCGTATCGCCGACGGCAAGGCCCAGAGCGTTGACCAATTCGAGCGTCATCACTGAGCTCATCTTGTAGCTCGTTCCCTCCAGCATGACGTCGACCTGAGCCATGACGCCCCCGCGCTTGATCGCAGTGACCTTGGCCGGAATGTCGTTGCGCGCACCGTGTTTCATCTCGTCCTCCATATGCGAATTGGGCCGTTCCTAACCCGCCGATAGTCGGAGGTCACACGGGGATCCGTTAACATCCGCATATTCCACCGATGCACGCGGAAGTAGAATTCGCCGCCGGAGTGGGCTAGATCGGTGGACAATAAAGATGAGCCGCGAGCGCGACAAGACCGCCGCTCCAAAGAGGAGGCCGATGTGACAAAGCAAGGGACCCAGGGCTGGCGGATTGCGACACTGGCATTCGGATTTGCCGCGATGACGGTGGCGGCTCAAGGTGGAGAGGATTCCATGAAGGCACAAACGGCCGGCGGCCCGGTCCGCTGCGAAATCGAGGTCACGCCGCTTGGCGGCGGCGTGGAGTTGCGGGGCGTCGTCTTTGCGAATGCTCATGTGCAGGGGGCATACGAATTGCGGGTCAGCAAATCCGGCAATGGCAGTCACTCGAATGTCAATCAGGCCGGCAAGTTCGACGCCCGGCCGGACACACCGGCAAGGCTCGGCGCGGTAACGCTCGGCGGCGACCGCGGTATCTATCGCGCCACGCTGAAAGTGATCTGGAACGGCGAAGAGATCGAGTGCGAAAAGACGATTGGCGGCGGCTGGCTGTAGCCACCGCCACGGCGCTGACCGATGCCCGACTTGTGACTTGTCGGATTCCCGCCGGCCCCATACCCTCGGCGCGCAGTGGGTACATTAAGGTTGTCAGGGAGAGCGTCTTGCAGATTTTAGGCATAGGCGGCTTGGCCGCTTTCATTGTTGCGGTGTCTCTCGGCTCCGGAGGCGCCCTCGCCCAGCAGAACCAGATGAGCTTTTTCGTGACCAGCGCCGGGTTGGGAAAGGGCGCCGATCTCGGCGGCCTTGATGGCGCGGACAAGCATTGCCAGACGCTTGCCGAGGCGGTCGGTGCCGGCGGCAAGACGTGGCGCGCCTATCTCTCGACGCAAGGTGAGGGTGCGGTCAACGCCCGCGACCGGATCGGCAGAGGACCGTGGCAGAACGCAAAGGGCGTCACCATCGCCAAGGATGTCGCCGAACTCCACGGCAATAACAATCTCACCAAACAGACCGCGCTCAGCGAAAAGGGTGACGTCATCAACGGCTTTGTTGATAAGCCGAACATGCACGACATGCTGACAGGGTCGCAGCCTGACGGCACGGCATTCCCGCCTGGCGAAGACCGCACCTGCGGCAACTGGACCAAGAGCGGTAGCGACGGCGCCGCAATGGTCGGCCACCATGACCGCATGGGTCCCACCGACGCGCCGCCTTTGAAATCCTGGAACTCGGCCCATCCATCAAGGGGCGGCTGCAGCCAGGACGCGCTGAAGAGCACGGGCGGGGCCGGACTCTTCTATTGCTTCGCCGCCAATTAACGTCAAGGATTGCCCCTTCGCTCGTGGTGAGAAAAGGGGTGATCCGCTTGATAGTCGCCGCCATAATGTGGAAGCGCTCAGGCGAGCCGCATGAGGGCTGGCCAGCGCCCGGCTGTGCTCGCCTTGCAATCCAGACGGAAGTCGCCTTATGCGCCCGCTTGACGGCATAACGGTCATCGCCTTCGAGCACGCCGTCGCAGCGCCGACCTGCACGCGCCACCTCGCCGATCAGGGCGCCCGCGTCATCAAGATTGAGCGGCCGGGCGTCGGCGATTTCGCGCGCGGCTATGACGACCGCGTCAACGGCCTCGCGTCCTATTTCGTCTGGGCAAACCGATCCAAGGAGAGCCTGACGCTGGACGTGAAACGGCCCGAGGCGCTGGGCGTTCTCGACGCGCTGATCGGCAAAGCCGATGTGGTCGTGCAGAATTTTGCGCCGGGCGCCGCCGCGCGTCTTGGCCTCTCCTTCGATGAACTCAGCGCCCGCAATCCGCGGATCGTCGTCTGCGACATTTCCGGCTATGGCGAAGACGGTCCCTATCGCGACCGCAAGGCCTATGATCTGATGATCCAGGCCGAGGCCGGGCTGCTCGCCGTCACCGGCGTTGAGGAGCATATGGCGCGGTGCGGCTTCTCGGCAGCGGATGTGGCGGCCGCCATGTATGCCTATTCGGGCGTGCTGTCGGCGCTCCTGCTGCGCGAGCGCACGGGAAAAGGCTCGCGGGTCGAGGTCTCGCTGCTCGACGCGCTCGCCGAATGGATGGGCAATCCGATGTATTACACCTATGGTGGCCGGCCGCCGGCAAAGCGAACCGGCGCCTATCATCCAAGCGTCGCGCCTTACGGTCCGGTGCGCACGGTTGACGGCGGCATCGTCATGATCGGCCTGCAGAATGAGCGCGAATGGGCGACATTCTGCGAGCACGTGCTCGGTGAGGCCTCGCTTCGGACCGATCCGCGCTTTGTCTCGAACAATGCCCGGGCCGAAAATCGCCAGGAACTCGATGCATTGATCATGGACGCTTTGGCCGGGCTGACGGCCCATCAGGTCATGGCGCGCCTGCAAGGCGCCGGGCTTGCGTGTGCCAAGGTCAACTCGCCCGCCGCGCTCTGGGATCATCCGCAGCTTGCCGCGCGTGATCGCTGGCGGACGATCGGCTCACCCGCAGGCGAGCTGCGCGCTTTGCTGCCCCCCGCGACGAATTCGGCTTACAAGGCGCGCATGCAAGCGGTGCCGGCGCTCGGCGAACACACGGACGCAATCCTCGCCGAACTCGGCTTTGGCGTGGCGGAGATCGCCGCGTTGCATGATGGCGGGGTGGTCTGATTTGCCATGAGCGCGACGATGAGCCAGACCGATGATCCCTATCAGGACATTCGCGGCGCGATCCGCGAACTCTGCAAGCGCTTTCCCGATGAGTATTTCCGCGAGATCGACCAGGAGCGTGGCTATCCGCAGGACTTTGTTGACGCGCTGACCGGGGCCGGATGGCTTGCGGCGATGATTCCCGAGGCATATGGCGGTTCAGGTCTGGGCCTATCCGAAGGCTGCGTCATCATGGAGGAGATCAATCGCTGCGGCGGCAATGCCGGCGCCTGCCACGGCCAGATGTACAATATGGGCACGCTTTTGCGCCATGGGTCCGAGGAGCAGAAGCGGCACTATCTGCCGAAGATCGCCTCTGGCGAACTGCGCCTGCAGTCCATGGGCGTCACCGAGCCGACCGCCGGAACGGATACGACGAACATCCGCACGACCGCGGTTCGCCAGGGCGACCGCTACGTGGTCAACGGCCAGAAGGTCTGGATCTCGCGCGTTCGGCATTCGGATCTGATGATACTGCTCGCGCGCACGACGCCGCTCGCCGAGGTGAAGAAGAAATCCGAAGGCATGTCGATCTTTCTGGTCGACCTGCGCGAAGCGATCGGCAACGGCCTCTCGGTGCGCCCGATCGCGAATATGGTCAATCACGAGACCAATGAGCTGTTCCTCGACAATCTTGAAATTCCGGCCGAGAACCTGATCGGCAATGAGGGTAAGGGGTTCCGTTATGTTCTCGATGGCCTTAACGCGGAGCGCACGCTGATTGCCGCCGAATGTATCGGCGATGGCCGCTGGTTCATCGACCGGGCAGTGAAATATACTGGCGAGCGCGTCGTCTTCGGGCGGCCGATCGCGCAAAATCAGGGCGTGCAGTTCCCGCTCGCGGAGGCACATATCGAGATCGAGGCGGCCGATCTGATGCGGAAAGAAGCGTCCCGCCTGTTCGATGCCGGCAAGCCCTGCGGAGCGCAGGCGAACATGGCGAAATATCTCGCGGCGAAAGCCTCGTGGGAGGCGGGCAATGCCTGCCTGCAATTCCATGGCGGCTTCGGTTTTGCCAGCGAGTACGACGTCGAGCGCAAATTCCGGGAGACGCGCCTCTACCAGGTCGCGCCGATCTCGACCAATCTGATCCTCGCCTATGTCGCCGAGCATGTGCTCGGCCTGCCGCGCTCATTCTGAGCAATGAGGGTCGGGGCGGGATTACTTCACGTCCGGCAGCTGAACGCTGATTTTCATGGCGGAATACCAGGCCGCTAGATTAGCGATGTCCTCGTCGGTCAGACCCTGCGCGACGATGGACATGATCTCCTGCTTGCGCTCACCCGTCTTGAAGGCTTTGAGCTGTCTTTCGATATAGCTCGCAGCTTCGCCGGCGAGATTGGGCGCATCGGGGTTGACGGCGATGCCGTCCCGTCCATGGCAGACGGTACATTGCATCGCCTTCTTCTTCCCGGCCGCGAGATCGGCCGCCATGCCGGCCGATGTCATCCCGGCGGTCACGGCTAAAAGGACCGCGGCAGCAAGGCCGCCTTTGCCGAGGCTCATCAATACCCTCTTGCGACGATAATTGAAATCAGGCCGGGCGGCATTTGCGCCCGGCCTTGGCAGCCTTTCGTCTTCGCGCAGCGGCGCCTAGTCTTCGTAGGAAATCCGGTAGAGCGCGCCGACCAGGTCGTCCGAAACCAGGAGCGAGCCGTCCGGCAACATCGCGATGTCCACCGGCCGCCCAAGATATTCGCCATTGTTGTTCCAGCCTTCGGCGAACGGCACACTCTGTCCGGCTTTGCCGTCCTCGCCGACCGGCGTAAACATGACCCGGGCACCGACCGGGTCGGTGCGGTTCCAGGACCCGTGCTGCGCGGAGAAGATGCCGCCGCGATATTTCCTCGGGAACTGCTTGCCGGTATAGAAGATCATGCCGAGATCGGCGGCGTGAGCGTCCTCCTCGACGGCCGGCATGACAGTATCGGCCGGCGGCGTGGCATCCTTATACTCCTTGGTGCGCACGGAGCCGCCGCCATACCAGGGAAAGCCGAAATTCTGGCCCATCTTGGTCTGATGGTTGATCTCGCCGGGCGGAATCTTGTCGCCCATGCCGTCGACCTGATTGTCGGTAAACCACAGGTCGCCATTCGGGGCAAAGTCCATGCCGACCGAGTTGCGCACGCCGTAAGTATAAACCTCGCGGCCCGTCCCGTCGTTGTTAATGCGGATGATGCCGCCGAGGCCCCATTTGGCGAAGGAGTCCAATTTCTCCGGAGCCGGCACGTTAAAGGGCTGGCCGAGGGTGATATAGAGCTTGCCGTCAGGTCCGATCCGGCACACGCGGGCGGTGTGATTGTAACTCTCGTCCTCCGGCGGTATCAGCTCGCCCTGCTTCACCACATTGAATGCGGCGACGTCGGGGCTTTCATAGAAGAATTCGGCAGCCGGGAACACCAGGACGCGGTTGCGTTCGGCGATGTAGAGGAAGCCGTCCTTCGAGAAGCACGGGCCGTTCGGAATGGTGAAATTGATCGATGGCGCAAAATCCTTCACCTCATCGGCGACGCGGTCCTTATTACGATCCGTGACAGACCAGACTTTGGTTTTGCGGGTGCCGACAATAGTGACGATGCCCTGCGGTCCGACGGCCATATGGCGCGCGTCCGGCACAACGGCATAGAGACCAATCTTGAAGCCCCTGGGCAGCTTGATCCGCTCCAGCGTCTTCTTGATGGCCTTGGCGTTCTCGCCGCCTTGCGGGATTTGCGTAAACTCGGTGACCCCCGTCGTTTCAAACTTACTCAGCTTGTCCAGATTATCGGCGGCATTTGCATTGGTGCTTACGAAGCCCGCCGTCAAAGCGGCCGCCAGCGTGAGCGTCCTGCAGCGCATAGCGTTTCTCCCAAACTTTTATTGTGACACGCTCTCGTGACCAGCCGTTCCCGCTTGCGCTTTCGCAGCTGGGTCCAGTGGCGATCATACGACATCAGATCAGGCCTGACGAGCCATTGCGGCAGAAATCTTAGGCTCGACAATGGCAAAGCTCAAATTCCGTACCAAGCTGTCGCGTGCTCAGCGATTGCACCCGATCGCCGATATAATAGGCCTGTGCATCAGCGTTCGTCTGTCTTCGTCGCCGCAAGCCATAACCCGCCGGTTATCGCCGCCGCCACACTCAGGGGTTGCCGTTGGCCCAATGTGGGTCAATAACGGAGATAAACCGTGGCGCTGAGGGCGAGTCAGCGAACCCAATTTGCGAGACGCTAGCGTGGTGATCGGGAAGTCACTACAGTCTTTCGGAACCGCTGTTAGGGGACTTCCGATCAAACCACACTAGAAACGAATAGCGGCTAGTGTCCCTTTTGAATCCGAAGTTGGCAGGGACCAAGCTGCAGAATGAGGGAATCGATCGGGATGAGATGACCATTCGTAATCTCGATTTTGCCTTTATGCCGAAGTCGGTGGCGCTGATCGGCGCGAGCGACGAAGCCGGGTCGGTTGGCCTGAAGATCATGCAGAATTTGCAAGGCGGTGGCTTTGCCGGGCCGATCTGGCTCGTCAATCCGCGCCACGCCTCGCTCGACGGCAAGCCGTGCTATCCCGACGTCGCCGCTCTTCCCGAGGCGCCAAGCCTTGGCGTCATTGCGACACCGCCGCAGACAATCCCGCAGCTCATCGGCGAACTCGGCCGGAAAGGCACGCGCGCCGCCGTCGTCATCACCGCAGGGATCGGCCGCGAGAACGGCCTGCGTCAGGCGATGCTGAACGCCGCCCAGCCATTCTGTCTCCGCATCATCGGACCGAATTGCCTTGGCATCTTCGTGCCGCGAATCGGGCTGAACGCGAGCTTCGCGCATATCGAGCCGAAGCCGGGCAAGCTCGCCCTGCTGTCACAGTCCGGCGCCGTCGCCGGAGCGATGCTCGACTGGGCGGCCGCGAACGACATCGGCTTCAGCCAGGTCGTGTCGATGGGCGATATGGCCGATGTCGATGTCGGCGACATGCTCGACTATCTTGCCGGTGAGGCTAATGCGAGCGCGGTTCTGATGTATCTCGAAACGATCACCAATCCGCGCAAATTCATGTCTGCCGCGCGCTCCGCGGCCCGTGTCAAGCCCGTCGTGGTGATCAAGGCGGGGCGTAGCGAAGCGGCGGCGAAGGCGGCGGCGACCCACACTGGCGCGCTGTCCGGCAATGACCGGGTCGTCGAAGCGGCTTTCAAACGAGCCGGGGTGTTGCGCGTCGACGGCCTTAGCGATCTGTTCGATGCGGCGGAAACGCTGACCCGCCTCAACCGGCTTCGCGGCGATCGGCTGGCGATTGTTACAAATGGCGGGGGCGCTGGCGTCATGGCCGTCGAATGCCTGATGCAGCTCGGGGGCAGGCTGGCCGAGCTGTCGCCGGAGACGATGGCGAAGCTGGATAACGCGCTGCCGCCACTCTGGTCGCGGGCAAATCCGGTCGACATCGTCGGCGATGCCGGGCCCGAGCGTTATGATGCGGCTCTGGCGGCCGTTCTCGATAATCCAACGACGGACGCGGTGCTGGTGATGAACTGCCCAACGGCGCTCGCCTCCTCCGCCGACGCAGCCGCCGCGGTCATCCAGACCATTGCGGCGCGCAAGCTTGACCACAAGGCCGTAAAGCCCGTTCTGACGAACTGGCTCGGCGAAAGCACGGCCCGGACGGCCCGGTCTCATTTTGCCGCCGCCGGCATACCGACCTATGAATTCCCCGCCGACGCGGTTCGCAGTTTTTCGTACCTCGCCGGCTTTCATAAAGCCCAAGAGGAGCTGATGCAGGCGCCGCCAAGCCTGCCCAGCGATTTTGAGGTCAACACCGAGGCTGCGCGCGCGGCCATGGGCGGCGCGCAAAAGGAAGGCCGCGCGCTGCTGACCGAGCCTGAGGCAAAAGCCGTCCTCAGCGCTTACGGCATAGCCACAGCGCAAACGCTGATTGCCAAGGATGTCCGCGAGGTCGAGCAAATCGCCGCGCAATTCGTGCAAAATGGCCGGCGGGTCGCCGTGAAAGTGTTGTCGGAACAGATTTCGCATAAGTCGGATGTCGGCGGCGTCGCGCTCCATCTGGAGAGCGCGGCGGCTGCGGCGAAAGCTGCCGAAGAGATTGCCGCAAGGGTCGCTCGCAGGCGGCCGGATGCGAAGATCGACGGTTTTACGGTTCAGGAGATGATTGAGCGGCCGCGCGCGCATGAGTTGATCGTCGGCGTGACCGAGGACTTTATCTTCGGTCCGACCATCCTGTTCGGTGCCGGCGGGACGGCGGTCGAAGTCATCAAGGACACGGCCGTTGCATTGCCGCCGCTCGACCTGAAGCTCGCGCACAACCTCATCGGCGAAACGCGCGTTTCAAAGCTGCTCTCCGGCTATCGCGACACGCCAGCCGCCGATATTGAGGCGATCGCGATGACCCTTGTGCGGGTTTCGCAGCTCATCACCGACATTCCGGCTGTCACCGAACTCGACATCAATCCGCTGCTGGCCGACGAGAGCGGGGTGATTGCGCTCGATGCCCGCATCAAACTCGACTGGGCGCACGCGCAGGTTCCGGCGCCAAATCCCTATTTCGCGATCCGGCCCTATCCGAAGAGTTGGGAGCGAACGGTCAAGCTTCCCGATGGACGCCAGGTCTTCATCCGCCCGATCCGGCCGAGCGACGAGGGCATTTATGGCGACTTTCTGCGCTCGTTGACCCCGGCCGATCTCCGCCTGCGCTTCTTCACGCCGAAAGCGGAGTTCTCGCATCAGTTCGTCGCACGTTTTACGCAGATCGACTACAGCCGGGCGATGGCGTTTGTTGCCCTCGATCCCGCGACAGGAGCCATGCTCGGCGGATCGCGGCTTATCGCCGATCCCGATTATGTCAAAGGTGAATATGCCGTGACGGTCCGTAGCAACCTCAAAGGCCATGGGCTAGGCTGGGCGCTGATGCAGCAGCTCATCGCCTACGCCAAAACCGAGGGGCTTCAAGAAATCCACGGCGACGTGCTTAGCGAGAACACGCAGATGCTCTCCATGTGCCGTGAGCTTGGCTTCGAGGTGCGCTCCGACCCGGAGGATGTGACGCTCGCCAAAGTCACGCTGCGGCTCGCTCCATAGCGGTGTTGGCCGCAGCGGCCTTGGGCTAATGGGGTTGAGCGAGGCGCTTCTCGATCTCATGGACCGGCATCCTGACGTAATCCTTGTCGATTTCGGCAGTCACCGCGTTCTGCACCGCCTGGCTGAGGCTCCGCCGCAGAACGCCAAGCGCGCGGGGCGCCGCTATCAGGATGAGGGCGTGGGTCTCTCCCTTGGAGACGGCATCATCGAGGCGCCGTGCGATCATCTGCAAAAACTCCGCCTCGGCCTGATCATGCCAATCCGTCTGCTCAACGGCGCTGCGGCTGGAGCCGGTCGATTCATGCACACGGCCCGGACGGTCGGTACCCATGATCGCTGGTTTTGGTATCGTCATGTTCGTGGGTTTCGCGCGTCCGCAGATTGGGGAACTTCGCGTCGCCCTCATTTTCGAGGATCAGCGCCTTGCGGCCGTCGCAAACGACGACCCACTCACCGGACTTGATCTTAATACCAACCATCGGCTTCTCCTTCTTGAATGAACGCAACTTTCCAGCCGCGAGGCCCCTCTCGCATTGACACTGCTCAAACCTGCTCATGAAAGATAAGCTTCACGGAAAGGGCGGCGCGCGCGGACGAGGATCCCGGGCTCTGGACATCGCGCCGGATGCTTGGGCCAGCTGCGACTGTGGCATACGCTGCTTGATCGTAATTTGACTTGATCTTCTAGGTAAAAGCAGCTTTATCAAGCCGTGAGCCGACGCGCTAATGCGAGATCGGGTGCCGTCCGATCGGCGTGAGGACTAAACGTCGAAAAATTTGGATGGCAAGGGAAACTAAATCAGGGGGCTTACGTATGAACCGTGGCATTGGGCGTTTTTGCGGCGTCTGCTGATCGCCGAATTTCCGCGCAATGCGAAAGACGGCCGAAGCCGCCGACGTGATTTCAGATCTAAATCTGCAGCATTAAGCTTTGATCGCTCCAAGCTTATCCTGTGGCGCTGCGCCTTCAACAATGAATTCTTTTGCCTGCTGGAACAGTATTCCGTAGCAGTCGCTTCCATTCGCCGGACATAGTTTCGCTAAATCATCGCATCTTGACTCTTTTTGCGCAATTTGACGAAATTATGTGTTTCCTCCCATCAAAACAATTTCTATTTTATTACCGGTTCCTAACTCACCCATCATCATTTGGGGATCTGAGCCTACCGGGTCGGGCCGAGGCTCAAAGTTGTCATTCGTTTACGGAGACCATTTGATGCGTAACGCACTCGCCTCAGTCTCTCTTGTCTTGGTTCTTCTCGTATCAGCCGTGGCGCCAGCCTTCGCTCAGAGCGCCGAAGACCAAGAGCCGATACGCCCCTTTGCGGTCGTTGCGCAGGCCGGGCGGCCGACGGCGGCGGCCGAGGGCGAAAGCGAAATGGTCGCCCGCGTCAATCAGTGGACGGTGGGCGTGGCCGGCGGATTGCTCGAAGGCACGTTCAGCCGGTTTGCCGCGGAATTGGCGAAGGCGTTCGACGACGGGAACAACCTCCGCATCCTCCCGATCATTACCTATGGCGGGACCGAGAACGTGACCGACCTTCTCTATCTGAAGGGCGTCGACATCGCGATTACCAATAACGACGTCTTCGACGAGTTCAAAAGAAAGCGCAATGTCGGCAATATTGACAAGCGCATCAATTACATTACGCCGATGTTCGTCAGCGAGTTCTATCTGTTCGTGCGTCCGGAAATCAAAACGCTGAAGGATCTCGATGGCAAGACGGTCAGCCTGCATACCAAGGGCGCAGGACAGACGGTGACCGGCCCGATCGTCTTTGAACGGCTCGGCATCAAGGTGAACACGGTTTTCATCAACAATTCGATCGCCTATGAGAAGATGAAAACCGGCGAGCTAGCCGGGCTCGTGCACCAGGGTGCCAAACCAAATCCCTTCTTCACCAAGATGAAGATTGAGCCGGGGTTCCATTTTCTGGCGATTCCCTATAGCGAAAAGTTCGCCGACTATTACGTGCCGTCGACTTTGACGCATAATGACTATCCCGATATCATTCCCGAGGGGCAGCAGGTCGAGACATCGGCATTCAAACGGTTCTTGCCGTCTATAACTGGCCTCAGACCAGCGATCGCTACCGCCGGCTCGAGCGGTTTATCGAATATTTCTTCGAGAAGTTCGATAAGCTGAGACAGCCGCCATTCCATCCGAAATGGAAGGACATTAATCTGGCCGGCACGGTTCCGGGCTGGACGCGCTATCCGCTTGCGCAGAAAATGCTGGATAAAGTGATGGCCGAGGCAAAGGTCAGAAAGAAACTTGCAACCTCTACGACGAACACCGGAACAACACAGTCGGCAGGTCCTGACAATCCCCAGCCTCAATTGAGCGAGGACGAGCGGCTGTTCGAGGAATTTTTGGATTGGAAAAAGAAGAACGCTCGAAATTGATGATCACGGGCCGTGCCAGGGCATGAGCCCTCGGGCGAGCGCAGCGTCACAGCGTCAGGGAGAAAACCGATGGCTGGCGGCAGGTCAGGAAGCAAGGGCGCATTTCAGTCATGTTGGACGCGCCTGCATTGCGTCGGGCCTGCGCCTTATCATTGCTGTTTCGCTTGCCGCAGTCTCGGCGAGCGTACTGTCCAATCACGGCCAAGCCCAGGCGCGCGGTGAAGTCCGAATCGTGATGCCCGCACTGATCGAAGTTCAGACGGCGACAGAAAGTCCGCTTCCGATTCGCATTGGCCCCCGCACGGCGATACCTAAGCGGGCGATGATCCTTGTTCGCGGTCTGCCGTCTACCGTGGCATTGTCGGCAGGCCGCCTCTTTGAGTCCGGGGTCTGGGGCGTCCCGGTCGCCGAAGTTGACCACCTCCGGATCGCGTCGCCTACCAACGTCGTCGGTCAGACAAATTTTTCCGTTTCGGTCGTGACTTTTGCCGGTGACGTCCTTGCCGAAGCCAAATCAAGCCTTCTTATCGTATCGCCGCAGCAACTCGCAAAGCGAGCATCTGAGCGAACGCCGCTCGCGCCCGATGTTGCGATCGTCAATGCGACGCCCGCCCAGCCGACCACCGCCGAAGGGGGCGCCTCCTCGTCGGGGGTGGATGAACAGAAGCCGCTCGCTAAAGGCTTGCCCACCGGCCAAGCGCTTGAGCGCGTTATGCTGTTCATGACAAAGGGCGAAGAAAGCATGAAGATAGGGAATGTCATTTCTGCCCGTCTGTTCTTCGCACGCGCGGCGAATGAGGGCTGGGCGGACGGTGCGCTCGCGCTTGCGGCGACGTATGACCCAGCCGAACTTGCGTCATTGTCTGTAGCCGGCGGGATCCGGGCGGATCCAGGGTTGGCAAGGAAGTGGTATCAAAAAGCCGCCGAACTCGGCTCCCAGGAGGCTGAGACGCGGCTCCGGCGCCTCAGCCAGCGATAAAGTCCGCGCTATCGTCGCGTGCGCCGTTTGAGATCATCCTTGCTTCCATCGTTCGCCGCCTCGGAGGATGTGGCAGTCTCCGAAAGGTAGACTTTAGCGACTATCATCTCGATATTCGGGACATGCTCAACATCCATATTGCCAGATTTCTGCTGATCTTCGCTCTGCTGACGGTCCCTGCATCCGCATCCGCCGAAGAGGACGTGGCTGATTCTGCCAAGACGCTCGCGCCGACCGAGAGCGAGACGCTCTTCCTGGAGCGGCTGATGGTGGTCGAGTCCGGTGGCAAGCTGCTCGCCAAGAATCCCCGATCGTCCGCGTTCGGCCCGTATCAATTCATCGAGAGCACATTCTTCGATCTCGTCACGCGCCATTTTCCCGAGCTCGCGGAAGACAAGTCGTACGCCGAAATCCAACAGCTCAGAGCCGATCTCGACGTGGCGCGGAACGCGGCGCTCGTTTATACGCGCGAGAATGCCGCCTTCCTCAGCGATCGGGGTATAGCGCCGGAGCCGGGCTATCTCCGTCTTGCGTTTCTGTTGGGGCCCTCGGGCGCCATCGCAGTGATTTCGGCCAAACCGGAGACGCCGGTCAGCGATCTTGTCGGCAAAGCGGCGCTGGACGCCAATCCGTTTCTCGCAGACATGAGCGCTGAGGCGCTCATCGAGCGAGCAAAGCGCGAGGCCGCCGGCCTGAAGCCTCTGCCTGTCACGGCATCCGGCGATGTGGCCGCCGCACGCCCTGCGATCAAAGTCCGCTGCAATCTGGGGCTCGCAAGCTGCCGCAAATGGCTGGCATTGGCCAAGCGGCGCCAGGCGCACAAGCTGACGCGGAAATAGCGGCGGTCGGATCTGCCAAAAAAATGGCGCATGATCTCATGCGCCATTCGACGTTGCACTGGGCGGGTCCGCCGGATCCTGCCCATGCCCCCGTCGTCGCTACTTCAGCACATCGCGATAGCCGCCGAAATGGTAGGTCAGGCGTGCGCGAGCGGTCCAGAGGTTGAGATCGTCGGAGATGTCCCCGCCAGCGAAGCTATAATAAAGGCCCTCCGCGCCGACGCTCCAATTATCTCTCAGCTTGTATTCGAGACCACCGCCTGCCACCCAGCCGGTATTGTCTCCGTCAAAATTATTGTCTGAGACGCCGATAAAGGCCGCACCACCCGTGCCATAAAGAAGTGTACGGCCGAAGGCATAGCCGAGTCGGCCGCGGACTGTGGCGAGGTAGTCGATGCCGTCCGCAAAATCGACATCGCCTTCGATACCGACCACAACGTTTCTCGGGCTCTGCCAATTATAGCCCAGATGACCGCCACCGATCAGCGTAGCGTCATTAGTGATATCGACATCATTGCTATCGGGCCAAACGGCACCCAGATTGGCGCCGATATAGAAGCCAGTCCAGCCAATCGCGGGCAGATATTCCGCTGGAGGTTCCTTCAGGCTGGGGCCCTTGTTGTAGATATCGGCCGCGTTCGCGACGGGAACGGCCGAAGCCAGCGCCACCGCGCCGACCAGGCCGAAGCATAGTGGTTTCATTCGCATTAACGGTCCCCCGTCTAATGGCGCACGAGATCGCGCCTGCGTTCTCTACGCTTTTCAGATGCTCATTAGTTAGGCGCAGCATTTGGCAATGGTGTGGCGGTCGGCAAGGCCGGCGCGCTCGCGAGCGTTAAATCAGGCGTTCCGAAACAAAGGCTTAAATTTCAAATCGTTATTTGATGGGTCGAGGTCTTTTTCTATCCGCTGATTCGCCTTCAGCGCGGCTGAAGCGTGTCCTAATGATTGAATTACGGCGAAATGTGCACGTTCTGCGTCATGGCAGCGCGGCCTTTCTGTGAGTTTTTACGATCCAAGATGCCGCGCTTGGCGCTTTCGGTTATTGTGCGCCCAAACTGGATGGGACCTAGTGGTCCAATTCCGGCATTTGCATCCGCTTGCAGCACGTTCGAGAGCAAATTCCGGAATCAAAAGGACCACTCGCAATGTTATCGAGTTCTAGTGGAGCTTTTGAATTTGACATTTGAGCGCGAGCTCGCGACAGGCGGGACTCAAATGTCAAATTCGCTCCACTAGTGCATCGACCCGGACGGAGGCTTCAGCCGGCGTTTGGCAAAATCGATGTGTCCGTGCACGAGCCAAAGGATCCGCATGGAACGGCGCTACACTCTGCTCAATGTGTTCACGAAAGGCGCGGAGGGCGGCAACCCCCTTGCCGTGATCACGGATGCCGACAAGCTCAATGACGCAGCGATGCAGGCCATTGCACGTCAGATCGGACTATCGGAAACGGTCTTTGTCTTCCCGCCCAAAAATCCAGCACATACGGCCTCCATCCGGATTTTCACGCCTGCGGCCGAACTGCCCTTTGCGGGACACCCCACAGTCGGGACAGCGGTCTGTCTCGCGCATGAGCGCATCTGGCGAGCGAAGGGCGCCGAATTCGACGCGCTGACTGTTCTGGAGGCAAAGGGCGGCATCTTGCGGGTGGCGGTGAGGCCGGGCGGCGGCGGCGCGGCATTTGCCGAATTCGACGTGCCGACCTTGCCGTGCGAAACGGGCGACGCGGCGCCGCCTGACCGCATCGCTGCGGCGCTCGGTCTTGCGCCGACCGAAATCGGCTTTGAGAATTTCAAACCGCGGCGCTTCAGTGCCGGGGTGCCGTTCACCTTCGTACCGGTTGCGGGCCTTGAAGCCATCGGCCGCGCCCACGTCGTCGAGGATCATTGGGACGAAGCATTTGGCGGCGACGGGCATCCGGCCGCCTATCTCTTTTGCCGCGAGACCGTTCAGCATAAGGCGGCTTTCCACGCACGGGCCTTCGTTCAGTCGATGGGTGTGCCGGAGGACCCCGCCACCGGCTCGGCCGCCGCGGCGTTCGCTGCGATCATCAACCTCTACGATAATCCGCCTGAGGGAGCCTATACTGCGGTCATCGAGCAAGGCTATGAGATGGGCCGGCCAAGCGAGATCTTTCTTGAGTTCGAGGTCGTGAACAGGCACCTGCGGGCCGTGCGGATCGGAGGCTATGCCGTGGTTGTTGGCGAGGAGCGGGTCGCGTTCTGAGTTCGTCTCCGCCGGCGGAGAAATGCCGGCGAATCGATCCCATTCAAACGTTAAGCGAGTCTTGACTCCGTGGTTTAGCGGCACGATATTGCGTCAAAATGAACGAATATTCGTTTTTGGTGCGGCGCAGCAACCATGCCCAGAACTCGATCAAGAAACCCAGCGTGCGCGCCGCGAGCACATCATTGACGCTGCCGAACGCTGCTTTGCGCGGCAAGGCTTCCACCGCTCTTCGATGCAGGATATCTGCCGGGAAGCCGGCATCAGCCCAGGCGCGCTCTATCTCTATTTCACCTCAAAGGAAGACCTGATCGCCGGCATCTGCGAGCGGGAGAAAACCGAGCTCGCCCAGGCGCTTGCTTCGGTTTCCGAGGCCCCCGATTTCATGCAGGCGCTGGCTAAGATCGGCCAGACTTACTGTGTCGAGGAGCCGGAGGAGAAATTGCGGCTCCAGGTCGAGATCAATGCCGAGGCGCTGCGCAATCCGGCCGTCGGCAAGACCGTCCGCGAAATTGACGCGTTCGTCATGGATAGCTTCACCCGGCTGATCGCGGATGCCAAGGCGAGAGGCCGGATCGATCCGCTGATCGAGCCGGCCATGATCGCGCAAATCGTCTCGGTCCTAGGCGACGGCATCTATCTTCGCCGGGCGCTTGACCCGAAATTCAATGTGAAAGCCTGCCTGCCCATCGTCCTGTCGCTGGTGTCTTCGTTGATAAGGCCCGTTGAAAAGGCAAGCCGTGGTGAGGAGGCGGGCACGAGAGGTGAGCATGAGACCGCCGTTTAGGGCGATCGCGGCCGTGGCGCCGATCTGCGTGCTGATATCGGTCGTGACGATCGCGGGCGGCATGGCGCCGCTGCGTGCAGCCGAGGCCGCGCAGGCCGGCCCGGAGCAAAGCGCCGCGCCGACGCGTGAGCGTCGTTCCCGCCGAGCGCACGTCCTTCACCGAGACCATCCTTGTCACCGGCTCTCTGGTTCCGCGCCGGGAAGTGCTGGTTTCGCCGCAAATCGAGGGCTACCGGATCAGCGAGCTACTGGCCGATGAGGGCGATCATGTCGCCAAGGACCAGGTTCTTGCCCGGCTCACCGATGACACGCTCAAAGCGCAGCTCGCCCAGCTCGAAGCCAGTCTCGTCAAGGCGGATGCTTCGATTGCCCAGGCGGGAAGCCGGATCGCCGAGGCGGAGGCGACCAAGAAGCAGGCCGACGCCGCCTTTGCCCGCGCCGAGGATCTGGTCAAATCCGGCAGCACCAGCCATGCCACCTATGATGATCGTGAGGCCGCGGCCAGCACGGCGGCCGCCTCGCTGACGCTTGCGCAGGACGGTCTCAAGGTGTCGCAGGCCGATAAGACCCAGATCGAGGCGCAGATCCGCGAGGCGCGGCTGCGGCTCGGCTATACGGACATCAAGGCGCCCGAAGCCGGCATCATCAGCCGGCGGACCGCCAAGATCGGCGCGCTTGCATCGGCGATCGCCGACCCGCTGTTCCGCATCATTGCCGACGGCGAGATCGAGCTCGACGCCGAGGTTCCAGAAATTTATCTTCCCCGGCTCTCCGCCGGCCTGATGGCGAGGATCGACGTTGCCAGCTTGACGCCGCGCGAAGGCAAGCTACGGCTGATCTCGCCCGAGGTGGATCAGGCCACGCGCCTCGGCAAGGTGCGCATTTTCATTGGTCAGGATGATGCGCTGCACATCGGAAGCTTTGCGCGGGCGACGATCGACACGGCGAGCAAGGAAGGCCTTGCGGTTCCCGCGACGGCCGTGCTGAACCGCGATAGCGGTCCATCGGTCCAGGTGGTCAAAGACGGGCACATCGAAACGCGCAAGGTCGTCACCGGCATGCGGGACGGCGGCAAGGTTCAGATCGTCGATGGCCTCAAGGAAGGCGAGCTGGTCGTGCTGCGGTCCGGGACGCTGCTGCGCGACGGCGACGCGGTGCGCCCGGTCATCGGCGAAGGACACCGCCCTCAGCGAGGCCAAGTGATGCGTCGCCTGAATATTTCCGCGTGGTCGATCCGCAATCCGATCCCCTCGGTGGTGATGTTCATCGTGTTCATCATCCTGGGCGTGCTCAGCTTTCGCGCCCTGCCGGTCGAGCGTTTCCCGAATATCGATTTTCCGCTCGTCTCGGTGACCATCACCCAGGCCGGCGCCTCGCCGTCGGAGCTTGAGAGCCAGGTGACGAAGAAGGTCGAGAACGCCGTTGCCGCGGTAACCGGCGTCAAACATTTGACGTCGACGATCACGGACGGCGTCTCCACGACCTCGATCGAATTCTATCTCGGCACCAACACCGACCGCGCGCTCAACGATGTGAAGGACGCGATTTCGCGCATCCGCTCCGACCTGCCGCGTACGATCGATGAGCCGATTGCGCAACGGATCGACATCGCCGGCCTGCCGATCATTACCTATGCCGCGACGGCGTCCAATATGGACATTCAGGAGCTGTCCTGGTTCATCGACGACACCATCGCCCGCGACCTCCAGGCGATCAACGGGGTTGCCAATGTGCGGCGCATTGGCGGCGTCGACCGCGAAATCCGCATTTCGCTCAATCCGGATCAGCTCCTCGCCCTCAACATCACTGCGGGTGACGTCAACGCCCAGCTTCTGGCGACGAATGTCGATCTGGCCGGCGGCAAGGCTGAGCTCGGCGGCAGCGAGCAGACCATCCGCGCGCTTGCGAGCGCCACGACCGTCGAGCGCTTGGCCGCGACCCCGATCACGCTTCCGGGCGGCCGCAAGGTCCGGCTCGACGAGCTTGGTGAGGTCAGGGATTCCTATAAGGAGCCGAAAAATTTCGCCCGCCTGAATGGCAAGGAGGTCGTCGGCTTCAACATCTCGCGCGCCAAAGGCAAGAGCGATGTCGACGTCGCCAATCTGGTCGACGCCAAGATCGCCGAGCTCTTGAAGCGCTATCCCAATGTCGAGCTGCGCAAGGTCGACAACACGGTCATCTACACCGAAGGGAATTACAACTCGACCATGCACACGCTCATCGAGGGCGCGATCCTCGCCGTGGTGGTCGTGTTTCTGTTCCTTGGCGACATCCGCGCCACCGTCATCGCCGCGATCGCCCTGCCGCTCTCGATCTTCCCGACCTTCTGGGTGATGTCGGCGCTGGGCTTCTCGCTCAATTTGGTCACCTTGCTGGCGCTGACGCTGGTGACCGGCATCCTGGTCGATGACGCCATCGTCGAGATCGAAAACATTGTCCGCCACATGCGGATGGGCAAATCGCCTTACCGCGCGGCGATCGAGGCCGCCGATGAGATCGGCCTCGCGGTCATCGCCATTTCGCTCACCATCGTCGCCGTCTTCGTGCCCGTCAGCTTCATGGGCGGCATTGCCGGCCAGTATTTTCGCGAATTCGGTATCACGGTCGCCGCGGCGGTGATCTTCTCTCTGCTGGTCGCGCGGCTGATCACGCCGCTGCTTTCCGCCTATTTCACTCGCGATCACGGTGAGAGCGCTAAGGGCGACGGCTGGCTTCTGCGGTTCTATACCAGGCTGATCGCTTGGTCCGTGCGCCACCGGATCGCGACGGTCATACTGGGCTTTGCCATCTTTTTCGGCTCGATCGCCAGCATGAAACTGCTGCCGCAAGGCTTTCTGCCGTCGGAGGACGCTTCGCGCATCCTGATCGCCGCCGAACTGCCGCCCGGTTCGCGCCTCGAGGACACTATGGCGATCAGCGACCGCATGACGAAAATCATCCTGGCGCATCGGGAAGTGAGGAACGTTTTCGTTGATGGCGGCCGCATTCTCGGCATTGCGGGCGGCGGCGAGGAAGTCCGCAAGTCGACCTTTGTCGTCAATCTCGTCAACAAGGACGACCGCAAGATTTCCCAGCGTGAGCTTCAGCAGGTTTTTACGCGCGAGCTGGCCCAGCTCCCAGACCTGCGCGCCTGGGTGATCAACGACAATGGCGAGCGGGCGCTGTCGCTGATCGTGTCGGGGTCCGATAGCGAGGCCGTGGCGCAAACGGCGCCGAAGATCGTCAGCGCCATGAAGCGCATTCCCGAGCTGAACAATGTCGTGGCGAATTCCGCGCTCGACCGGCCCGAGGTGCGCTTCAGGCCGAGGCCGGAGGAGGCGGCCGCGCTTGGCATATCGACCGAGGCGCTGTCCGACGTCATCCGCATCGCCACGATCGGCGATATCGACGCCAACCTTGCCAAGTTCGATGCCGGCGACCGGCAGATCCCGATCCGTGTCCAGCTCGATGACGCGGCGCGCGCCGATCATCACGTTCTGGAGGCGCTGAAGATCCGCACGGGCTCGGGCTCCGCCGTGCCGCTGATTTCGGTTGCCTCGATCGAGAACGGTCTGGGCCCATCGTCGATCGACCGCTATGACCGGCAGCGGCGGATCATCATCGGCGCGGATCTGGTGGGGACGGACGCGCTCGGCGTCGCGATCGATAAGGTCTACGCCCTTCCCGAGGTGAAAGCGCTCGCGAACCAGTCCGGCGTTCAGCTCAAGCAGTCCGGTGACGCGGAGGTGATGGGGGAGATTTTCGCAAGCTTCGGCTATGCGATGGGCGCCGGCATCATGATGGTCTACAGCGTGCTGATCATCCTGTTCGGCAGCTTTCTTCAGCCGATAACCATCCTGTTCTCGCTGCCGCTCTCCATTGGCGGTGCGATTTTCGCGCTGCTGGCGACCGGCCGGGCATTCAGCTTCCCCGTCGTCATCGGCGTGCTGATGCTGATGGGCGTCGTCACCAAGAACGCCATCATGCTGGTTGACTTCGCCATCGAGGAAATGGCGGCGGGCGTGAAACGGTTCGACGCGATCGTTGACGCCGGCCGCAAGCGGGCGCGCCCGATCATCATGACCACCATCGCCATGACCGGCGGCATGCTGCCGAGCGCGCTTGCCCTGGGCGCCGGCGGCGAATTCCGCTCGCCGATGGCGATCGCCGTGATCGGCGGTCTGTTGCTCTCAACACTCTTGTCGCTGATATTCGTGCCAGCCGTCTTCATCCTCATGGACGATGTCGGCCGTTGGCTCTGGCGGATTTTCGGCCGGTTTGTCGGCCCGAAGGATGAGCCGGCCAGCGCGCGCCGCTGATGATCGAGGCGAAGGGCAGCGGCGCGAGAGAGGCGGGGGAGAAACCCACGGCCGAGCCTGAACCGATCCAGCGCCCGCGCGCCGCAGAATAGGGTGCCATCATGAGTGATGCTGATTTCGCCGCCGCCGAACAGGCCATGCGGGCAGCTCGTCGGCGGACAAGGCATGATGAAGCACATTGGCGCCCGGATCGATACGCTGGAGCCGGGGCGCGCGGTCTTCAGCCTCGACCGGCGTGATGAACTGCTGCAGCATCACGGCTTCTTCCATGGCGGCGCGATCGCCTTCCTGATCGACGTCACGGCAACCAGCGCCGCGGCGACCCTCGTCAACCGCGAAACCCAGAGCTGCCTGACCGCGGAATATAAGCTCAACTTCGTCTCGCCGGCGCGGGGGGACAAAATCTCCTGCGAGGCCGCCGTCGTCAAACCCGGCCGCAAGCTGACGGTCGTGGAGGCCAAGGTCTATTCGCATGAGAATGGCGCGGCGAAGCTGATTTCGGTCGCGCTGGCGACGATCGCGATCCTCGACCTGATCCCGCCCGCTTCCTAGTGGTCCGATTCCGGCATTTGCATCCGCTTGCAGCACACTCGAGAGCAAATGCCGGAATCAAAAGGACCACTAGCAACTTTATGATTTTGTGGAGCTTTTGAATTTGACATTTGAGCGAGAGCTCGCGACAGGCGGGACTCAAATGTCAAATTCGCTCCACTAGCGGAACCGGTGCGGCGAGACAGACCCGCGCCGATTCCGATAGACTTGGCGAAAATAACGATGCGCGGCTGCCGCTCCTTTCTCGGCGGACGGCCGTCCAATTCGGGGAGGCGGGCGCATGGAGGAGAATGAGGCAGACGTCGTTATCGTGGGCGCGGGGCTGGCCGGACTGGTCGCCGCCGCCGAGCTTGCGGACGCCGGGCGCCGCGTCATTCTTCTCGATCAGGAGCCGGCACAGTCGCTCGGCGGGCAAGCCTTCTGGTCCTTCGGCGGGCTGCTCTTCGTCAATTCGCCCGAACAGCGTCGGATGGGCATCCGCGACAGCCGCGAGCTCGCCTTGCAGGACTGGCTGGGCTCTGCCGGCTTCGACCGGGAGGAGGACCACTGGCCGCGCCAATGGGCGGAAAGCTATGTCGATTTCGCGGCGGGCGAAAAGCGCGGCTGGCTGCACGGCATGGGCGTTCGCTTCTTCCCGGTGGTCGGATGGGCCGAGCGCGGTGGCTATCTGGCGACGGAGCACGGCAATTCCGTGCCGCGCTTCCACATCACTTGGGGCACCGGGCCGGGGCCTGATCGAGCCATTTGTCCGGCGCGTGCGCGAGGCTGAGAGGGCGGGGCAGGTCTCGATGCGCTTCCGCTACCGCGTCAATGAGCTGAGCAAAAGCGGCAGCGTCGTCGATGGCGTGGCCGGCGAGATCCTGGAGCCGAGCGACGGCGAGCGGGGCGCGCCGACCTCGCGCACACCGGTCGGTGAGTTCCGGATCAAGGCGCAGGCGGTCATCGTCACATCCGGCGGCATCGGCGCTGATCATGAGCTGGTGCGGCGGAACTGGCCGGAGCGTCTCGGCACCCCGCCGAATTTCATGCTCTCCGGCGTGCCGGACTATGTGGACGGCCGCATGCTCGGCATCACCGAGGCGGCGGGCGGCAACGTCATTAATCGCGACCGAATGTGGCACTATACGGAGGGCGTCACGAACTACGCGCCGATCTGGAGCCGCCACGGCATCCGCATCATTCCCGGCCCCTCCTCGCTCTGGTTCGATGCGCTGGGCAAGCGGCTGCCGGCGCCACTCTTTCCCGGCTTCGATACGCTCGGCACGCTGAAATATCTGCGATCGACGGGCCATGACCATTCCTGGTTCATCCTTAACCAGCGGATCATCGGCAAGGAATTCGGCCTCTCGGGCTCGGAGCAGAATCCCGACCTGACGAATAAGAGCATCCGCCAAGTGCTGCAGCGCGGCCGGTCGGGGGCGGTCACACCCGTCGCCATGTTCCAGAAGAAGGGTGAGGATTTCATCGCTGCGCCGAATCTGGCCGAACTCGTCAAACGCATGAATGCGCTGACCGGCGAGGCGCTCATCGACGAGGCGGCGCTGCGCTATGAGATCGAGGCACGCGATCGCGAGGTCGAGCACAAATATTCGAAGGATGCACAGATCACCGCCATTCGCGGTGCGCGGGCCTATCTCGGCGACAAGCTCGTGCGCGTGGCGAAGCCACACAAAATCCTCGATCCTGCCGCCGGTCCACTGATCGCGGTGCGGCTGTGGATCCTGACGCGCAAGACGCTGGGCGGACTGCAAACGGACCTCTCCGCGCGCGTATTGCGCCCGGATGGCGAGCCGCTCGCCAATGTCTATGCGGCGGGCGAGGTCGCGGGGTTCGGCGGCGGCGGCGTCCATGGCTATCGCGCGCTCGAAGGCACATTCCTCGGCGGCTGCCTGTTCTCGGGGCGGATTGCGGGCCGCGCCGCGGCCAAGGCCGTCGGCTGATGGCGAGGGACGCGCCACCCTTGGCCCCCGATGCGCGGATCGTCGTTGCTGGCGCCGGCAGCATTGGCTGTTTCGTAGGCAGTCTCTTGGCGCGGGCGGGCCGCAATGTGACGCTCCTTGCAAGGCCGCGCATCGCTGAAGAGCTTTGTAACCACGGTCTGCATCTGACCGATTTTGCCGGGCTCCATGAGCGCATTCCGGTGTCGGGCCTGACCGTTGCCACCGAGCCCGAGGCGCTGAAATCCGCCGCTCTCATTCTCGTCACGGTCAAGAGCGGGGCGACTGCAGGCCATGGCGCGCGAGATCGCCGAGCATTGTGGCGATGGCGGTGCCGTCGTCCTTAGTCTTCAGAATGGCGTCGACAATCTCGCCACCCTCCGTTCCGCCCTCGGCGAAACAGTGGTCCTCGGCGGCACCGTCGGCTTCAATGTGGTGCATATGGGCGGGGGCCGATTCCATCGCGGAACCTCCGGGGACGTCGTAATCGAGGCTGGGCGGGACGATGTTCTCTCGCTGATCGCTGTGCCGGGGCTCGATGTGAAGGCGACGCGCGACATCGGCGGCGTTCAATGGGGAAAGCTGCTCCTTAACCTCAACAATGCGCTCAATGCCCTGTCCGGTCTGCCGCTGCGCCAGCAATTGCAGGACCGCGCATGGCGGCGCCTGCTCGCGGACCAGATGGAAGAGGCGCTGCGCGTTCTGGACGCCGCCGGGATCGTGCCGGTCCCAGCAACGCCCGTACCGTCGCGCCTGATGCCGATCGCCCTGCGGCTGCCGAACGCGCTGTTCCGGGTCGCGGCGGCCTCGATGCTGAAAATGGACCCCGAGGCGCGCTCATCCATGTGGGAGGATCTGATGCGCCGCCGCCCGACCGAGATCGACTATCTGCAAGGCGCGATCGTGCGTCTTGCCGCGCGGCACCACCTCGGCGCGCCACTCTCGGAGCGGATCGCGGCGCTCATCAAGCAGGCGGAAGCGACCGGCGCCGGGCCGCCCGGCCTCACAGCGTCCCAGATCCGCAACGCGCCGCCGCGCTGAGGCTGCGATTCCCGAGCTACCGCTGCGCCATGAAGCGTTCGCCCGGCATCAGCTCATAGGGGCCCTTCCAGCCCGCCATGGCCTTGATCCGCTGCGTCCAGGCATGGATATTCGGATGGCTGGTCTTGAAGTCATAGCCGAGTTCTTCGGGCGGGTAGAAGGTATAGCCCGCGCAAGAAAAGTCAGCGATCGTCGGCCGCGATAGGGCGATGAAGGGCTGGCTGCCGAGACGCGACTCGACGATCGCCATCGCGCTGTCGATGCGGCCACGGAGGAATTTCAGCACGTCGGGGTTCGGCGTCTGCGGCATCAGCGCATATTGGAAGCGGTAGGTGGCCAGATAGCTGGTGAATTTGTGGTTGTCGAACAGGATCCAACGCAGAATTTCCAGCTCTTCATCCTCGTTCTCCGGCCCGAATTTGCCGAGGCGGCGGGCGAGATAGGTGAGGATGACGCCGGACTGGGTGAGCCGCTTGCCGCCATGTTCGAGGACGGGCGCCTCGCCCATCTCGTTCAGCGACGTGCGCCATTCGGGCTTGCGCGTCTCGCCATTGAAGAAATCGATAAACACCGGCTCCCAATCCGCGCCGGACAGCGCCAGCATCAGCGCTGCCTTATAGGCGTTTCCGGATTGGGCAAAGCAATGCAGCCTGAACTCGGCCATTTACGCGCGTCTCCCTGGGATGTTCCGATGGCGCAAAACTACCATCCGGCGGGCGAGACCGCCATCGCGCCTTAGCGGTAAGTCATGGCGAATTGGCAAGCCTTGTGCGATGGGCGGATGTTCCGATCCCATTGTCTTGCGCGGGTATCACGCGGAGGCGCTGGCGCGCGATTTGGACGGCATCGCGACCATCTGCTCCCAGCCGCCGAAGCGCGGGGCAGTCGCTACTGCCTCCACCGAGGCCAGCTTTTGACTTGCGTCCGGCGGAGAAAAGAGTGACAAAACGCCATACTCACCAGCCAATCGGGGCGTAGCGCAGCCTGGTAGCGCATCTGCTTTGGGAGCAGAGGGTCGCGTGTTCGAATCACGCCGCCCCGACCAATAAAATCAAAGACTTAACATCCTTCCAGATATTGCAATTCGATCTCGTGTAGGCACCGAGTAGGCACGGGGCTAAAAATCAGGCCCTTTCCGCACTCGGCTTTCGCCGCGTCGCCGGCAAGTGGCAAGCATCGGCAGCGTGAAGCCGGATAAGGCGCACTTGTTCTTGGCCAGTACGGCCAGCCGCCCAGCGTCTAGGCCGCCTGCCGGAGCGTATCATCCAGGCCTGCAAGGATGTCGGGTCTAGGATTTAGGGGGTATAGGGGCGGGATTTGGAAACCGAAAATCTTAAAATGCCGGAGACCCCCCACCCCCCCATGCAGCTTCGGGGCAGGTGGGGCCATCGCATTTGCTGGATGGTCAGGCGTCGAGATGGGCGGCTGAAAACGCTGTGGCCGGCTCAACTCACGTCAGAAATTTGTCAGGTCGCTTGATCCACTCGGCCTGTCTTGCCAAAGTACGCTTGGGCAGCCCTCTTTTTTGGCCCCTGAATGAGCACGTGCTGCGGATTTCCTTCGACGGGATTACGAACCACGCCTAGCCCAGCAGCTCGGATGTCTGCTACGGTCAGTGCCACGAGACCAAATCCTTCGTGGCCAGCAAGAGTTCGCTCGGGTTGATCGTCGTCTTCCATGAGGTCAGCTGAGGTGCCGGAACCATCACTGGAATTATCGAATTCCGATGATGCTGGCCGATCTTCACTGTCGACATAATTGTTTGGATGAACTCGGTGAAGGACGCGCATTTCCGGCGGGATCGTGGGATCGGTCTTTGAAGACTTCCCCCGGCTTCTGCTCGTCGATTCGGATCGATCCGTTCGGTTACGCTGATAAGAATGCAGCGATCATTGCCGGATCGGTTTCGCTTTCTTCCCACTCCGTGTCTTGCGCCTTATCAACGAAGAGAGCCGATTGTTGATCTTCATTCTCGATGTCGATCTCCAATTCTCGGCTTGGGAGCGACCATTCCATGTGGAATGCCGCCAGCTCTGCGTAATGCCGATGTGTGGGATGGCCGCGCCTGCTGTAACGCTCGCTTCGAGTAGCGGGATTGCAGAAAGCATAGCTTCCGGCTTTAAACGGGCGGCGCCGTAGCTATTCCACCCTTCTTCAAGGTCGGCAAGAGCTTGCAGGCGTTCAGCAATTTGTCTCAGCTTGCCGCGATCTTGCTCGCGGCCTTCGATCGGTAACCTAAATCCAGCGATGTCAATTGGAATAGACGCTTTGGCCCAACCGCTAGTTGAGCTTTGAGCTTGGGAAGCTGGCGTGGAACCGAGACAGCGGCTCGAATAGCTGACACTTTCAATTGCGCCCAGCATTGGTCTTTTCCCAGATGGAATGCATTTGTTCAGTTGTAACCGATACAAAGGCCGGAACAATTTCGGCATGAGCTAAGTCGAAAAACTCAATAATTCCATTTAAGCTCTTATCCCAAACATTGCCGCGCACACCAATTTCTAAGACATACAAAGGGGCGCCACTTGTGACATCAATTCTCGGCTCTAGTGTGATCCGCAGTCGGCCGATTGGCTTCCCCTCTCTCAGGAAGGCGATAGACCAAATTTAATCTTCCTTCTTCCAATGTTGATTTCTTTAACCCCAAATGGATCGGAGGGGAGAACTGAAAAATCTTGCCGATTTCTTGGTGATCTTTTAGACCATCTTGTGCGGCGATATGATTGACATATGTCAGTTCACACGTTTCTGCATCAAGTTTTCGCCCCATAGTATCTAATACGAATTTAAAGAATTTTTCATAATACTCGACAAAATGTTTCTTGATTTGGCTGTATCGCGGGTAGGTTTCAGCTGGTGTGGCCTTGCGCCAGTTAAATATCAACCGATCATTCTGAATTTGCAGGATCTTCGTGGTTTCAGCATTATGAAACCAAATGCGCGGAGTGGTGGGTTGTTGAAGCAATTGCAAAGACCGAGCCCTACCAAGCCTATCGAAATTCTCCCGAAGCGGTGCGAGTGGGGGATGATCTTGTGTAAGACTGAATTCTGGTTCTAATTTCTCCCAGAATAGCCCGATTTTTGCTGCGCTCAATTCATCGAGTTTCGCAAATTGAACACCTGCCACAACCTCGACAAGTGGGGGCTTTGTGAACTCCGCTAATTTCAAAAGCAAGCTCCCTGCTCGACCGTGATATCCGGCAATCCTGAAGCTGAGTGTGAAGAATAGTCTCTTAATTTATATGGAGAGCACTCAACGCTGGCGCCAACCTTTCCGCTCGGCGCTGATCATTGCGCCACATCAAGGCGGCACATAAAATCGGGATCGTGCTGGTCGGCGGTGCGGCAGACGCAGCCTCTATTATAAAGCAGAGGGACCGAAGCCGGTTTGTGCTGGGCTGATGTGAACTTCGAGCTATTCGTGAATCTTGGTGACGGCGAGTCCATTGATCAGACGGCGGCGTAATCGTAGCCAGCTTCCAAGCCGTCGGTGAATTTGACGCCTTCAACCACTTTGGGCAACTGGTTTTGTCCATCGAGCCTTCGCCAGGAGGCCTGCGCCGCCTGGATCAGCTTGAACACCATTATCATCCCCGTTTCGTGCGAGAGGCAGCCTTTCGCTCTTGTCGTCCTATGGCGCACGGTGGCGAAGGTGCTCTCGATGGGATTGCTGGTCCGGATGTGTTTCCAATGCTCGGCGGGAAAGTCGTGGAAGGCAAGCAGCGCCTGGCGATCCTTGGCCAGGCAATCGGCGGCCTTATCGTATTTGGCCTGATATTTGGCGAGGAAGCGGTCGAACGCTTTCTCCGCGTCTGCGCGGCCTTCCGCCATCCAGATTTCCTTGAGGTCCGCCTTGGCTTTAGGCTGGACCGATTTCGGCAGTTTGTTGAGCACATTCAGAGTTTTGTGCACGCAGCAGCGCTGCTGCCGCGTGGCGCCGAATTCTTCTTCGAGCGCCTTCCAGAACCCGAGCGCGCCATCGCCAATGGCCAACTCCGGCGGAACGGATAGCCCTCGGCCCCTCAGATCGGCGAGCAACTCGCGCCAGGACTGGGCGCTTTCCCGGTAGCCTGACTGAAAACCGATCAACTCCTTCTTGCCCTCCGGCGTGGCGCCGATCAGCACAAGGATGCATTGCTTGTCCGGCTCCATGCGCGCCTGGAGATAAACGCCGTCAGCCCAGATATAAACATAGCTCCGCGCCGAGAGGTCGCGCCTTTTCCAACGCTCAAACTCCTCCTGCCAGCCCGCTTTCAGACGGCTGAAGACGGCAGGCGAGAGGTTCGGCGCATCTTTGCCAAGCAAGGCGCCGAGCGCCTCCTGCATGTCGCCCATCGAGATGCCGCGCAGATAAAGCACCGGCAACAGAGCATCGAGGCTCTTTGTTCGCCTGGCGTAAGGCGGCAGGATGCTGGATGAAAACTGGATGCGTTCGCCATCGGCAGCGCCGCGATCACGAAGGCGCGGCTGGCGCACCGCCACCGGTCCGATGCCGGTCTGGATCGTGCGCTCAGGCAAATGCCCGTGGCGCACAAGCCGCTGTCGGCCATCCTCCGTCGTGAGGTGGCCATGGGCCGCGATACATTCGGCGACTTCGGCTTCAACGGCCTGGGCAAGCAATGCGCGGGCGCCGGTGCGCAGCGCCTCCGTCAGCGGATCGGTGAACTCGCCCGGCTGGCGCAAGGTAATGATTTTATTGTCTTCCATGGCGTATCAATCCTCGTTTGGATGTGTGGCTGGCTTGTCACCGCCACGATACGCCGCCTCCCTTTCCTCGGCCCGTCACCAACTTTCCCGCATAGCTCGTGAACTTCGATCCGACGACGCTATTCGGACTTCATATTAACTGAAAACCTCAGTGCTGGCCGGATTCCGCAGCCGCAGCCGGTCGTTATCCACCCTGTCCCATACCCATTGATAGATCGCCCGGCTTCATCGTCGCCAAACGGAATTCCATTCGCGCCAAGCTGCGCTTGCGGTTCTGTAAAACCTCATCGATCAGCCGATTTGCGCACGGCTCGTCTTCCATCTTCTCAGCCCACCACAAAGCAAAACCCGCCCGCGGATGGCTGGGGCGGCTCATTTTGCAATCTGCCGGGATGAAATCGGCCGGACGCCCGTTATGGAGATGCTGCCATCCCCATTGGTGGCATTTCTACCCGGACGCCCCGCCTCGAGCGATCGCGGCGGGGCGTTGCATTGGGTTCATGGCTAGTGGATCGAATCTAACGTTTGGTGCCCGCGCCTGACGGCGGCGATGATGCGATCCGGGTCTTTGGTCCAAACGAAGCGTTTTGCTGTTTCGTTGCTCTCGGCAATGAAGCGTTTGATGGCGGCCTGCAACTCGACGACGGAGCTGAACACACTGCGTTTGAGCCGTCGCTTGGTCATCCTGGCGAAAAATCCCTCCACTGCATTGAGCCAGGAACAGGACGTCGGCGTGAAGTGGAACTGCCAGCGTGGATGCCGGTCGAGCCAGGCCATCACCTTCGGATGTTTGTGAGCGGCGTAATTGTCGAGAATGGCGTGAATGACCTTACCCGCCGGAACCTGGACCTCGATGGTGTTGAGAAAGCGGATGAACTCCTGATGACGGTGGCGCTGCATATTCCGCCCAGTCACGGTTCCATCGAGGATGTTGAGGGCAGCAAAAAGCGTTGTCGTGCCGTGCCGCTTGTAATCGTGCGTCATGGTTCCGCATCGCCCCCTCTTCAGCGGCAATCCCGGCTGGGTGCGGTCGAGCGCTTGGATCTGGCTTTTTTCATCCACGGATAGAACGAGCGCATGGGCGGGCGGCGCCAGATAAAGCCCGACAATATCCCGGAGCTTTTCGACAAACTGCGGGTCCTTGGAGAGCTTGAACTGGCGCACCCGGTGAGGCTGAAGGCCATGGCTGCGCCAGATGCGCAGCACCGAACTTGGCGAAATTCCCGCCGTTTTGGCCATGGCGGCGGACGTCCAGTGCGTCGTCTCGCCGGGCGGGGGACCTTGGGTCAGCTCAACAACGCGTGCGACGGTTTCCTGTGGCAAAGGCGGCTTGCGAGAGGGGCGCGTCTTGTCCCGCAAAAGCCCCTCAACGCCTTCCTGCATGAAACGCTCTTACCAGCGCCAAACGCAGGTCTTGGCTTTGGAGATTCGCCGTATGATTTCGACGGTCCCCAAGCCGTCATGGCTGAGAAGAATGATCCGGGCCCGCCAGACATGTTTCTGCGGCCGGTTGCGGTCCACAACGATCGCCTCCAGACGAGCGCGATCCTCAGCGGTGACATCAAAAGAAATTCCCGTGCGCATCCCGTTGGATTTCGCATGGTTCGCACCAGAGCGGAATCCCAAATTCGGATTCTTATGTTAGGTGCGATCCACTAGCTTCAAGCGCTGACGTAAGCCCCCACCTGCGTTCACCGCTTCGCAGCCGTCGGTTCGCGCAGCCCAGTTGCAACGCAGACCGCATGGCAGGACAGCTCACCGCGTGTTCGAATTACGCCGCCCCAACCAATAAAATCAAAGACTTAGCGGTTCGCTCAATAACGGCGCCTTACTGTTCCGCTTGTTCTGCTCGACGGCTGCGCTTGCGCATTGGAGCGGCCCTTTCATGTGCCATTTGCTTGAATTCGCGTGATGGCGCAGGAGCACGGTCGCTCAACACGCCTGGTCAGGGGTCGAATTGTCGTTCCCGCCGATGCCATGGAGCCAAGGTTACAAAAATGTATCCGGGCGCCGAACAGCGCATAACCTCTGTCCATTAATGCTTTCTTAACCGCGTCGCCCACGGAGCGGATGCAGTCGGCGTCTTATGAAAAATTCGCGCGGGGCGAGCTTACGAGTGTGGATTGTTTCCAACTCACAACGGGTTTGACGGCGAGCAAAATGGGTCCGAACGCTCCGGACATGGCTTCCAGGGTGTCAATCGATTTTCGCGCCGGTTAGGCCAGAGGAATTAACACCGGCATGAAACTCATCCATGTCACGTCCGGTCACGCCTTGTGGCCGGCCACGTCACTCTTTATCCGCACCACATATCTCGACCATTACGGAGCCCGACTTACCCACCTTCCGGCGAACATCATCGCGCTTGTCGGCGGAGGGATAAGATTCGTTGCGCCGCCGGGTTGCGGGATGCTTCGGAGCGCTTCTTTTCCGAGTTCTATCTCGACGAGCCGATCGAGACGGTCATCAGCAAGCGGACCGGCAAGCCTGTCGGACGCCACGAAACTGTCGAGGTGTCGAGCCTTGCGAGCCGGACCCCGGCGGCTTCGGTCCTCTTCATGCGCGAGCTGATCCACTACGGCGACCTGCTTGGCTTCAACTGGGCATTCTTCACGGCGACCAGCCGTCTGGAGACGCTGTTGCGACGGCTGCAGCTTCCGCTCATCGACCTGGGCGCTGCCCGCTCGGATCGCGTCCCCACGCCTGAGCTGTGGGGCTCTTATTACGAGACCAATCCGCGAGTGCTCGCCATTGGACGCAAGGATCTGGCCCCGTTTCTGCTGAGCCTGGAAACGGAGACCTCCGGCGGAGCCCGTGCCCATGGGTAAGCTCGCTGACGCCCTCTTCCATCGCGCCGATCTCGACGGACGGCGCGCTGCGATGAGCGATGACCGCTGCGTGCTGTCCAGATCCGAACTCGCCCAATGGGTGGCGGGCGCCGCCGCCGATCTTGGCCCGGCGCTGGAGGTGATCGGCATTTTCGGCGCCAATAGCGCGGAATGGGCCGTCGCCTTCCTCGCCGCCAGCGTTGCCGGCAAGACCATTGTTCCCATCCCGCGGTTTTTCAGCCAGGACCAGCGCGCCCATCTGCTCCGCGATGCAGGAGTGAGCCGCGTCCTGGTGACCGGGGCGGCAGACGAGGACGGATATGGCCTGACTTTGCCGGTCCAGGTGCTATCGCAGCGCCGTGAAGCGGTCCTGCCATTTGCGGCCGGCGATGGCAGCCTCATCATCTACACCTCCGGCAGCACGGGCAGTCCGAAAGGTGTCCGTCTCGCCAGCGGTCAGGCGCTCTGGTCGGCCGAGGCTCTTGCGGAGGCGAGCGGCGCCACGGCGGACGACAAATATCTCTCGCTTCTGCCGCTGCCCATGTTGCTTGAGGCCATATGCGGCATCATCATTCCGGTGCTGGTCGGTGGACGGGTCCATTATGACGGCGCGATCGCCGAGAGCGTCAGCACGGGAGCGGCGAGCGATATCGCTCAAGCCTTCGAGCGCGAGCGGCCGACGACAAGCGTGCTTGTGCCGCAACTGCTTGCCCTTTATGCCGGCCAGCTTGCGGCGTCCCGAAAGCGCCCGCCGGAGAGTCTCCGCTTTGTGGCGGTCGGCGGCGCGCCTCTATCCCCCTGCTTGCCGCCGCCGCCGCAAGGCTGGAGATTCCCGTTTACGAAGGCTATGGGCTTTCGGAATGCGCCTCGGTTGTCGCCGTCAACCGGCCTGGCGCCTCGCGCGCAGGCACCATCGGACAGCCGCTGCCCGGATTACGGGTCGAGATCGAGGACGGCGAAATCATCGTCGAGGGCCCGTCGGTCATGGACGGCTATCTGCATGGCGATGCCGCCCCGCGCCGGTGGCGCACCGGGGATATGGGCCGCATCGACCCTGACGGCTTCCTGACCGTCTATGGGCGGCGCGATAATCTGATCGTCACGCCGGCCGGCCGCAACATCAACCCGGAGTGGATCGAGACCATGCTCGCGGACGATCCGCGGATTGGCGCCTCGGTGCTCTGCCAGATCGGCGATCCGGCGTCGCTTGCGCTGCTGCTGATCCCGTCGCGCTTCGGCGCCGTCTGGTTTCAGGCGGCCTCGCTTGAAGACATCGACCGGCTGGTGGCAAAGGCCTGCCAGGCCGCCCCGGATTATGCACGGCCGAAAGGCGCCTTCGTCATCGCTCCGGATGAGGCAATGCGGCTGGGGCTCTTTACCGCGAATGGGCGCGTGAGACGGGGGGAAGCTGCGAAGATCCTGCACGATAAAGCAAAAATCTCTGAATCAGGCAAAACCCTAGAGGTGATGGAATGAGCGCATATGAACGACTTTATCTGGAGACGACCGAAGCCAGGAACCGCTTTCTGGCCATCCCGTTCGTGAAACAGGCCCTCATCTCGGGCGGCTCGCGCGAGCTTTATATCGACTTCCTGACTCAGGCTTATCACCATGTGAAGCATACCTTCCCGCTGCTGGCCCTGGCGGCGTCCAAGACCCGCGATGCGCGCTATCAGGACGGTCTTGTCGAGTACATGAACGAAGAGCGCGGCCACGAAAAATGGATTCTCGACGATATCCGCGCCATGGGCGGCGATGCCGATGCCGTCGCCAATGGCAAGCCCGGCGTCCCCTCCCAGGTCATGGTGGCTTACTGCTACTACGCGATTGAGTGGATCAGCCCTTACGCCATTCTCGGCATGGTCCACGTCCTTGAAGGGCTGTCGGTGCAACTCGCCCATCAGCTCGCCGGCGTCGTGCAGCGCTCGCTCGCGGTCGATGGCAAGACCGGGTTTTCCTATCTGAATTCGCATGGCGGGCTCGATGTCGAGCATGTCGAGCTGTTCAAGAACCTCGTCAACGGCTTCGAGGATCGTCAGATCCAGGATCAAATTATCGACGCAACCCGCGTGATGTACCGGCTCTATGGCGCGATCTTTGAGGATATGGGCCATCGTCACGCGGAGCGGGCCCATGCGGCTTGAGGGAAAGCGCGCGGTCATAACCGGGGCCGGATCGGGGATCGGCCGGGCCCTGGCGATCGAAGCGGCGGGGCGGGGGATTTGCCTTGCCCTGACCGGACGGCGCCGCGAAGCGCTTCAGCAGACGCTGGCAAAACTGCCGGGCGCCGGGCATTTTGCCGTAGCCGGCGATGTCACCAGCCCGGCGGATCGCGCCTCGCTGATGGGAGCGATCGAGGCCCGCTGGGGTGGCCTCGATCTGCTGGTGAACAATGCCGGTCTGGTGCCGGTCGGCCCGCTGGCAAAAATCACCGACGATGAGCTCCATGCGGTCGTGGCAACGAACCTTCTTGCGCCGATGGCGCTCGTGCGTCTCGCTCTGCCCTTGCTGAGGCGGGGGCAGGCCGCGCGGGTCGTGAATATCGGCTCGGTGCTTGGCGACATTCCCTATCCGCTGTTCGCGGCCTATTCGGCGAGCAAATCCGGACTGCGTGGCTTTTCCACCGCGCTGCGCCGTGAGCTTGCCCCGCTCGGTGTCGGCGTCACCTATGCCGCGCCGCGGGCAACTCGCACGGCTGCGTCACGGCCGCTCAGGCGCTTATCGAGCCGTTCAAGATGAAGCTCGATTCGCCCAGGGCGGTGGCGATGCTCGGTCTGGAAGGCGGTGGCGCGGGAGGCGGATAGTGCTTATCCCGCCGGGCCGGAGCGGCTGTTTGTGCTGATCCAGCGGCTGCTGCCGCAGCTCGTGGACCGCTCTATTGCCAAGCAGCTTGCCAAAGTCGGAGCAGGTTTGAGGACCGCATCGAAGAAGCAAATGATGAGGAGAACCCATGAAGTTATTTAGGTACATGGCCGCGATCGCGGCCACCGGTTTCGCCATGCTAGGTTTCATTTTCCCCGATCACGCACGCCTCCGATAACCGTGCGCTCGATGTCGATATCGTCAAGCTGGCGGAAGATTGGGCGACGGTGAAATATCCGAGCAAGAGCGATGGTGAGCGAAAGGAGAAGATGGAGGCTGTCGGCTCCGAAGCCGATGCGCTGGTCAAGCGTTATCCCGGCCGCATAGAGGCGCTGATCTCAAACGGGATCGTCACCAGCGAAAGGGCGTCCCTGACCTGGGGGCTGACCGCGCTTGATCTGGCAACGCATGCGCGCGACATGCTCATTGCGGCGGAGAAGCAAGACCCCAAAGCGCTTGACGCAGGCGCTGCGACAAGTCTCGGCGTGCTCTACTACCGGGTGCCGGGCTTCCCCCTCGGCTGGGGCGACAACGACAAAGCCCGTCATCTGCTGGAGGAGGCGGTGAAAAACGCGCCGAATGGACGCGACGCGCATTATTTCTATGCGGACTTTCTCTATGAGCAGGGCGATTACAAAGCGGCGGAAGCGGTGTTGAAGCGGCGCTTGCCCTGCCGCATCACCCGGAGCGGCCGGTTTGGGATGAGTATTTTCCTAAAGTGATGGAAAACCTTCTGGCGAGAGTGCGGGCGAAAATGAAATCTTGATGCTTCGGAATTGGTTTCCGGTGATGGCCGCTGTGCTTTGGCAAGCCCGATGAAGTCCCGGTTTCGCTTCTGGGAGGGTGTGGGGTTCTGCAACTCCGATGCCCGACCGGGCCATGGGGGCACCTCACCGGACACCTCATGGCCATGGCCAACCGGCGGCCGAAACGGGATTGCAATCGACGCACTCGGCGTCACCCAGACCGATACGATATTGGAGTTGGGCTTTGGTCCGGGTGAAGGCGGCGGGCGCTGAATGTCCTGGCACCGCGTGGCCTGGTGCTCGGAATTGACCAGTCGCCGGAAATGCTCGCTCAGGCGTCCTGGCGCAATCGAGCAGCGCGATCAGGCGAAGGGCGCGTGCGCCTCCGGCTGGGGCGCTTCGATGCGCTGCCGTTTGAGCCCGAGTTCATCGACAAGATCCTTGCCGTCAATGTCGTTCTATTTCTTCCACAAGGATGCCGACGAAATCCGCGAAGCTATGCGCGTGTTACGCCCAGGCGGCGCAATGGCGGTCTACGCCACCCATCGCTCGACAATGTCCAGGGTGGAAATTTGCCGGACCCGACACACACTCGCATTTCGATGAGGATGCGCTTCGCGGCCTTGCCGTTCAGGGAGGCTTTGCGGCAGATGAGGTGTCGGTCCGAGATGTGGCGCTGCCATTCGGCATCCGCGGACTCCTCGCAATTTTGCGGAAATCCGCGAACCCGGTGATCGATATGAAAAGCCAGAACCTCCGGAGCGCAATCACCGGCCCGCCGAGCGGGCCAGCGCCGAGCCCCGTTGGCTCATAGCTCGATCGCGGGAGTCACTTGTGCTTCACCGGCGTTGCCTTCTCGACGAAGGCATTGGTGTAGGTTTTGCTGACGTCGATATTGGCATTGGCGATTTCGGGCGAGCTGACGCTGAAGACGTCGAGCACGGCCTTGGCGCCCTTCGGATCCATGAGACCGGTCGTCGAATACATCGGGATCGTGTTCTTGAGCGCTGCAAGATAGGCGTCCTTGTCCTGCCCCACCATATCCGGAGGCATCTTGGCCATGATTTCCTCGGGGCTATGCGAGTGGATCCAGCCGAAGAGTCCAGACGATCGCATTCGTCATGGCCTGGGCCTCTTCCGGATGCGCCTCGATCCACGCGGGCCTGGTGTAAAGCGCGCCGCCGGGATAATCACCGCCGAACACCGCCTGGGTATCCTTCTGGCTGCGCGTGTCCGAGAGAATGGTCAGATCCTTATGATGGCCCTTGAAGCACGGTGACCGCCGGATCGAGCATCACGGCGGCATCGATCTGGCCCTGCTCCATGGCCGCGACCGCCGTAGCGCCAAGGCCGACGCCGATCACCGCGGCCGAGTTCGGATCGACGCCCGCCTTCTTCAGCAAGAATTTCAGGAAGAAATCGGTCGATGAGCCTGGCGCACTGACGCCGACCTTCTTGCCCGCCGAAGTCCTTGACGGACTTGATCTTGCCGGTCTGGCCCGGCGCCACGACGAGAACCAGGCCCGGATAGCGGTCATAGATGACGAAGGACTGCAGCGCCTGGTGCTTTGGCGCGAGTTCGACCGTATGATCGAAATAGCCCGACACGACATCTGCGCTGCCGCCGATGACGGCCGTCAGCGCTTGCGAGCCTCCCTTGAAATTGACCATGTCGACATTGACGCCGGCCTTTTCCCAAGTTGCCCAGTTGCTGGGCGAGCACCGTCGGCAGGTAGCAGAGGCAGGACGCGCCGCCGATTGCGAGAGTGACCTTTGACTGCGCCATGGCGGCACCGCCCAAGGCCAGCAGCGCAGTGGCGGCTGTTGCGAGCTTTCGAAGCATGTTCATGAGTTTCCTACCTTTTGCATAAGTTCGATTTTTTGCGATCGCCGATGACTTCGTAAGCATGTCCGCCGAGCTATTGATGTCCTTCAAGGGCCTCGGGGCGCCAGACCAGAAGGCGGCGCTTGGCGACGTCACGAGCCGGTCGATCACGAGGACGAAGGCGGCAAGCACGGCCATGCCGGAAAAGACGCCGGCGACATCGAACACGCCCTCGGCCCGTTCGATCAGATAACCGAGTCCGCCCGCCGAGCCGAGATATTCGCCCACGACCGCGCCGACCACGGCGAACCCCACCGAGATGTGAAGTGACGAGAACATCCAGGACAGCGCCGACGGCAGATAGACGTGCCGCAGCAGCTGCCGTTCGTTCATGCCAAGCATCCGGGCATTCGCCAGCACCGTCGTATTCACCTCCTTGACGCCCTGATAGACGTTGAAGAAGACGATGAAGAAAACCAAGGTCACGCCCAGCGCCACCTTGGGCCTGATGCCGAGCCCGAACCACAGCGTAAATATGGGCGCCAGCACGACGCGCGGCAGCGCGTTTGCCGCCTTGACGTAAGGGTCGAATATGGCGGCAAGCATTTGCTTGCGCGCGAACCAGAAGCCGATGACAACGCCGCCGAGCGAGCCGATCGCGAAAGCGAGCGCCGACTCCATCAGGGTGATCCAAAGGTGATGCCAGATCGACCCATCGGCAAACCAGGTCCAGCCGCGGCTGACGACGGCGGTTGGAGTGGAGAAAAAGAACGCGATTGTTTCAGGATCACCCAACAGGGTCGTCGTCGAGGCAATCTGCCAGAACGCTACGGCAACGAGCGCCACGGCGGACTGCATGGCGAAGAGCTTGGCCCTGGTCATGATCGCGAGCCTTCGGCGAATTCCGCGTAGCCTTGGAGCACTTCCTTCTTGAGGAGATGCCATATTTCGCGGTGAGCCTCCTGGAACTGCGGATCGAGCTTGATCTCGGCGAAATCCCGCGGGCGTGGCAAGGGGATCGCGTAATCGCCGATGATGCGCGCGGACGGCCCGGCCGACATGATGACGACGCGGTCGGCAAGCGCGATCGCCTCTTCCAGATCATGCGTCACGAACATCACCGCCTTGCGGTCCTCCGACCACAGCCGCAGGAGCAGGTCGCCCATGATCAGCCGCGTCTGGGCATCGAGGGGACCGAAGGGTTCGTCCATCAGCAGGATCTTCGGATCGCGGATCAGGACCTGGGCCAGCGCCACGCGCTTGCGCTGTCCGCCCGAAAGCATGTGCGGATAGCGCTCGCAGAAGGCAGCCAGCCCGACCCGGCCGAGCCAGGCGCGCGCACGCTCATGCGCCTCGCGAGCCGGAACGCCCGCGATTTCCAGGCCGATCGCCACATTGTCGAGGGCCGTCTTCCATGGCATGAGCGCGTCCTG
>CAVZCK010000034.1:0-232832 GCA_963773735.1 uncultured Alphaproteobacteria bacterium
GAGATTGACGCCAATCCAGTACTGGACATATTCCAGCAGCAGCTCTTCGTTGACCGGCTTTTCCAGGAACTCCACCGCGCCAAGCTTCATCGCCCGGACGGCACTGGTCACTTCCGCGTAGGCCGTGGCGATGATGGCTGGTACGCGCGACCCATGCTGCTTCAGACGCGTCAGCAGCTCCAAACCGCTGAGTTTTGGCATGCGCATCTCAAGCACCAGGCAGCAGGGGCTGTCAGGGGAAAATGTCTCCAGAAATTCAAGCGGCGAGTGAAAGATACGCGGCTCGATATGCACCGAGCTGAACAGTCGTCCCATGGTCTCGGCGGCCGCTGGATCGTTTCCAACTATGTATACGGCTTCGCCATCCGTCATGATCACGCGCCTCAGACTTTACGTCGACAAACACGCACTGCGCGCATGAATTGGCTATACAACCAGAAAGTGAAGCTCGCGTAAATGGGCGCAGAAATGGTATTTGTCTCGACGCTGCATCGATCATCGGCGTTGGGCTCGCGCGGGAGCCGAGCCTTTTCTGCCGCCTTTCACCGGCGAACTGAAAAGTCCATTGGCGTGGGCTTCCATGGGCGCGATCCTCTCGCCGATCTTGCGCTTAGCAATGCGTCGCCCGTGCCATCGCCGTAAGAGCTGGCTAAAGGCCGTGCGGAGTCCCAATTAATAGCTGAGACTCAAGGCATGGGGATCGGCATGAAGAATTTGCCCGGAACGACGGCGCTGATCACCGGCTCGACGGACGGCGTCGGCAGGGTCGTCGCCAAGCGGCTCGCGGAAGCGGGGGTGCATGTCCTGGTGCATGGCCGCAGCCGCGAGCGGGGCGCGGGTGCCGTATCCGAGATCGAAGCGGCCGGCGGCGTGGCGGAATTCCTTGAGGCGGATCTTTCCTCGCTGGCCCAGGTTCGCCGCCTGGCGGAGACGGTTCGGCAGAAGACCGACCGGTTGGACTTGCTGATCAACAATGCCGGCGTCGGCACGGGCGGCGCCGCAGCAACCAGGGAGACCAGCGCGGACGGTTATGAGCTGCGCTTTGCCGTCAACTATCTCGCCGGCTTTCTCCTGACCCATCTGCTGCTGCCGCTGCTCAGAGACAGCGCTTCGGCCCGCGTCGTCAATGTGGCTTCGGCCGGGCAGCAGGCCATCGACTTCGGCGATATCATGCTGACGCGCGGCTATAGCGGTGGCCGAGCCTATTGCCAGAGCAAGCTTGCACAGATTTTGTTCACGATCGATCTGGCTGGCGCTCTGGAAGATTCCGGCGTTACCGTGAATGCGCTGCATCCGGCAACCTATATGAATACGGGCATGGTGCGGCGGGCGGGCATCACCCCCGGGAGCAGTGTCGAGGACGGCGCCGACGCGATTATGAATCTCGCCGTCTCCGACGCGCTCGAAGGGCGCAGCGGCCTCTATTTCAATGGCCTGCGTCAGGCGCGAGCAAATCCCCAGGCTTACGACGCCGGGGCGCGCCGGAGGCTTAGAGCGATCAGCATGGAGCTGACCGGCCTGTCATCGCAGCAGGCCGCACCCCGCGCAGAGTGATTCGCCAAAGCGGCATCGTTATGCTCCGTGAGCGCCGTCATCGCCGCCAACTCGCCGGGTGCGAAGCGATGCGCACGCGTGGAACTTCGCGCCGCTCGCAAGCTTTTTATTCACGGGTACGAGAATACACTTGCAACTGGCATGGATGCTCACATATTAGCGCCCGATCGGAATCGGACGGCAGCAACGGCGGCTAGTCGCACGACGGTCCATTCCGAGGGCAGCGCCAATCCGGCGATCCCGGACACCTGCCACCCAAATTGGAGCCAAAGTTCCTCGATGCGGACAGCCGGCGCTTCGGAGACCGACTCGAAAGAGGCGGACAAACCTCCCAGTATCAGGACGGTCTATCCGTCCCAATCCTCCCCTCAAATTACGCCAAAGGCGCCCCACGCAATCGGTGCATCTTCGTCCGAGAAGGTGGTGCGCATGGCCGAAGCGCGGCGGGAAAGCTTTCCCGTCGGCAAGCAGGCGCGCGCATTTCAGAAGCGGTTTTTTCCCGATGTCTCGGTAGCGGACTGGAGCGACTGGCGCTGGCAGCTTCGCTCGCGCATCAGAAGCCTCGCCGCGCTGGAGCAGGTCTTCCGGCTGTCTGCGGATGAGCGCGACGCGGTCATGCGCCACAAGGGCTCGTTGCCGGTCGGCATCACGCCTTACTATGCAAGTCTGCTCGACCGGGAGAATCCCGAGGACGGACTCCGCCGCACCCACATCCCCGTTGGCCAGGAATATCTGCGCACGCCGGGCGAGGCGGACGATCCGCTGGGCGAGGACCACGACGCGGCCGTTCCGGGTCTGGTGCACCGCTACCCGGACCGCGTGCTGTTCCTCGCCACAGGTTTCTGCTCGACCTATTGCCGCTATTGCACGCGTTCGCGCATGGTCGGCGAGGCAGGCGGCGAATATTCGTTCTCCCGCTCGCAATGGGAAAAGGCATTCGCCTATCTGGAGGCGCACAGCGAAGTCCGTGACGTGCTGATCTCCGGCGGCGATCCGCTGACGCTCGCCGACGACAAGCTGGACTATCTGCTCGGCCGTCTCCGGCAGATCAAGCATATCGAGTTCGTCCGGCTCGGCACCAAGGTGCCGGTGGTGTTGCCGATGCGGGTGACGCGGGCGTTGGTCCGGATGCTGAGAAAGCATCATCCGCTGTGGTTGAGCATTCATTTCACGCATCCCGCCGAGCTGACCTCAGAAATCTCTCATGCGACGGCGAGGCTCGCCGACGCCGGCATGCCGCTTGGCAGCCAGACCGTGCTGCTCAAGGGTATCAACGATGACGTCGCCACCATGAAGCAGCTTATGCACGGGCTGCTGATACGGCGGGTCAAGCCCTACTATCTTTACCAATGCGATCCCATCACCGGGTCGTCGCAGTTCCGCACGCCCGTGTCCAAGGGCATCGAGATCATCGAGGGGCTGCGCGGTCACACCACCGGCTATGCGGTCCCGCAATATGTCATTGACGCGCCCGGCGGCGGGGGCAAGATCCCGCTGCTCCCCGAATATATCGTCGGTCGGGATGGCGAGGATCTGCTCCTGCGCAATTTCGAGGGTGGCGTCTACCGCTACCGAGATCCGGGGGGGAGCGTTGGCGCTGGCCGTATGATCGACCCCGCGCTCATCGCCGCCGCCAAACCCGGAGCCTGACGCCGATGCGTATAGGCTTCGTTTATGATTTGCGGAATGAGTATCTCGCGCTCGGCCATTCCGAGCTGGAGGTCGCCGAGTTCGACACGCCCTCCACGATTGCTGAAATCGAGGCGACTCTTGCTCGCCTCGGCCATGCCGTCGATCGCATTGGACGCGGTCAGGCGCTTGCCGGGCGCCTCGCCATCGGCGAACGCTGGGACCTTGTGTTCTCGATTGCAGAGGGTCTTTTCGGTCGTTCGCGCGAGGCGCAGGTGCCGGCGCTCTGCGAAATGTTCGGCCAGCCCTATGCCTTCTCCGATCCGCTGACCATGGCGGCGACGCTCGACAAGGCTGTCGCCAAGCGCCTCGTGCGCGACCACGGCCTGCCGACGGCGCCGTTCGCGGTGCTGAATTCCGCAGGCGAGGCGAAGCACGTCGACTTGCCGTTTCCACTGTTCGTGAAGCCGGTCGCCGAGGGCACGGGGAAGGGCTGCGGGGCTGCCTCGCGTGTCGCCAGCCATGGCGAGCTTGCGGCGGCGGCCGGCGTGCTGATCGCGCACTTCGATCAGCCGGTGATTTGCGAGACCTTCCTGCCCGGCCGCGAGTTCACGGTCGGTGTTCTCGGGACTGGGCCAACAGCCCGCGTCATCGGCATCATGGAGATTGCGGTGCGGCCCGAAGTTGCCGATCGGATCTACTCCTTCGAGAACAAGGAACATTGCGAGGAGCGCGTGATCTATCAGCTTGCGGACGATGCCGAAGCCGTGCGCGCCGGCGAGATCGGGCTTTGCTGTTACCGCGTGCTCGACTGCCGCGACGCTGGGCGCGTCGATCTGAAGCTGGACGAGGCCGGCCTGCCGCAATTCCTGGAACTCAACCCAATCGCCGGCCTGCATCCGGCACATTCCGATCTGCCGATGATCGCGACCAAATCCGGTCTCGGCTATGACGGGCTGATCGGCGGCATCATCGACGCTGCGGCCGCGCGTCTCGGCATCGGCGGGGAGCGGACTGCTAGGCACAATCTTGCGGAGGTGGCTTGAAGGGACATGTTCAATCGCTTCATTCCCGTTATTCACGGCGCAGCAATCGACAGGCCCGACGAGCAGGACACGATCACCACCGCCAGTGCAGTGGCTGAGAGTCTCCGTCGCCTCGGCTATGAGAGCGAGATCATCGCGCTCGATCCAAATCTAGCGGTCTTGCCGCGCCTTGCCGCACGTCGGCCGCTGGTCGCGTTCAATCTGGTCGAGGCGCTTGGGGGCGATGGCGCGCGCGCCGTGCTGCCGCTCGCCGCGATGGACCGCTCGGGGCTCGCTTATACAGGGGCTGGAACCGCTGCCTATGCGAGTTCGACCTCAAAGCTCAAAGCCAAGGTGCGGCTCGCCGCACACGCCATTCCGACGCCAGCCCACTGGCCGCGCGGCAAGGGTGTCCCCGCGGGCAGGACCGTCATCGTCAAATCGGTCGACGAACACGGCTCGCTCGGCATGGATGGTGGCTGCGTTCTGCCCGGCGAAGGCGCGGCGGCAGAAATCCGGGCGCGCGAAGCGCGCTTCGGCGGACGGTTTTTCGCCGAGGAATTTATCGCTGGGCGCGAATTCAATGTGGCTCTGATCGAAACGGCTTTCGGCGTCCGCGTGCTGCCGGTGCAGGAGATTGATCTCTCGGGATTGCCGGTGGACTGCCCGCCGATCGTGGACTACGCGGCAAAATGGGACGTCTCCTGCAAGACCTATTATCTAACCCCGCGCCGTTTCGGCCTGGAGCGCAAAGACCCAGGGCTGGCGCAAAAGCTGGCGGATATTGCGCGCGCGGCCTGGGACGCGTTCGGCATGTCGGGCTATGCTCGTGTCGATTTCCGTGTCGGCGGCGATGGCGCGCCGTATGTGCTTGAAGTGAATGCCAATCCCTGCCTTGCGCCTGATGCCGGCTTCGTCGCCACCGCGGCTGAGGCGGGGCTGTCCTATGATGACGTCGTCGCCTTGATAGTCAGCGCCGCAATTCCCGCCGCACAACGAGCCGCATGACATGCTCAGGATCCGGAAGATCCGGAACGCGCTCGATGAGGCCGACCGCGATACGGTCGGCGAGGTGCAGACGATCCTGAGGGCGCAGTTCCCGCTGATGCCGGCGGCAGAGATCGAGAAGCTGCCCGACCAGCTCGCCGATCCCGTGCGCTACCGGTTCATCTCCAAGCTTCTCGTCTCCGAGACGGCGAGGGGCAAGGTGCACGCCTTCGCCATCCTGCTCAATTTCGCCGATCTTTCCGTCGCCTATCTGGAGACCATCTCCGCCGCGCCGGGGTTGACCGGCGGCGGCCTCGGCGCGGCGCTCTATGATGCCGTCCGCGAGGAGGCGATCGAGCTTGGAGCACGAGGGCTTTATTTCGAGTGCCTGCCGGACGATCCGCAGCTCAGCCCCGATGCGAAATTCGGCGCCAGAACGAGCGGCGGCTGGGATTACGAACGCTATGGCGCCCTCCCGATCATCGGCACCGCTTACGAGCGCCCCGTCGAGGCGGGCACCATCGACAGCCCTTATCTCGTCTTCGACGGCCTGGACCGCCACACGCTGCCGCCTCCGCCCGAGTTGGCGCGGATCGTGCGCGCGGTCCTTGAGCGCAAATATGGCGACGTCTGCCCGCCGGCCTATATCGACATGGTCGTGAATTCGGTGAAAGCCGGCAAATACGGCCTGCGCCTGCCGCGCTATGCCGACCGGCCGGAGCCATCCCGAGTGCCGCCGCATACCTCGCCGCGTCTTTCTCAGCTCATCGCCCTGATCGTCAACGATCGCCACGCCATCCATCACATTCGCGAGCGCGGCTATGTCGAGGCGCCGGTCCGCGTGCCGGCGATCACGCGCGAGCTGGCCAGGACGGATCTGTTCGAGGCTCTGCCCGCACGCGACTTCTCCGACCGCTGGATCCGCGAGGTTCATGACGGCGGTCTTATCGACTACATCCGCGAGGCCTGCGCCGGAGCGCCGGAGAGGAAGTCCATCTACCCTTACGTTTTCCCGATCCGGAATGCCGCTCGCAAGCCGACCGAACGCTCCGTGCTCGCCGGCTATTGGTGCATCGACACTTTCACTCCGATCAACCGCAATGCCTATCCGGCGGCGCGGCATGCCGTCGATTGCGCTTTGACCGCTGCGGATGAGGTCCTCGGCGGCCGGCCGCTGGCCTATGCGCTTGTGCGACCGCCCGGCCATCATGCTGAGCACCACGCTTTCGGCGGTTTCTGCTATTTCAACAACGCCGCAATTGCCGCTCACTATCTGTCGCGCCATGGCCGGGTGGCGATCCTCGACATCGACTATCATCACGGCAACGGCCAGCAGGAGATCTTCTATCAACGCTCGGACGTGCTGACTGTCTCGATCCACGGCGCGCCGAGCTTCGCCTATCCTTATTTCACCGGCTTTCGCGATGAGCGTGGCCGGGGGCGCGGCGCCGGTTACAATATGAACATTCCGCTTGCCGAGACGATCACGCCCGAGGAGCACAGGGACGCCGTCGCAAGGGGATTGCGCCGAATCGCCAGGCATGATCCGAAATATCTCGTCATCGCGGTCGGCTTCGACACGGCCCAGGGCGATCCGACGGGAACCTGGTCCAACCGTGCCGGCGATTTTCACCGGCTCGGCCAGATGATTGGCGCGGCGGGCTATCCGTCGGTGATCGTCCAGGAGGGCGGCTATCGGGTGCGCACGCTCGGCATCAATGCGCGCAATTTCTTTTTAGGGCTTGCCGCGGGCATCGCCGAAGCCCGGCCAGCACCCCGAAAACGCCCGCCGGCGCTGAAGAAAGGCTCAAGGCCGCCGCTGTCCTGGCGCGAGACCGTCACCCTTGACGACGTAGGGCCGATCCGCCGGCTCGTTGCTGGAACCGCGATGTTCACGCCCGCCGAGGTCGACATCGCCGTCGAACTGGCGACCGAGCGGATCGCCAAAGGCAGCGTCTCCGGCTATGAGTTCGTGCTCGCCGAGGAGGATGGCCGCCTGGCCGGTTATGCCTGCTATGGGCCGACGCCTGCGACAGTGGGAACGATCGATCTCTACTGGATCGTGGTCGACGCCGGCTTGCAAGGCCGGGGCATTGGTTGTGAGATCCTGGCGCGGACCGAAGAAGCCGCGCACCGCATCGGCGGCGAGCGGCTTTATGTCGACACCTCGTCCCAGGAAAAATACGCGCCGACCCGCGCCTTCTACCGCAAAACCGGATTCCGGCGGGTTGCGGAACTCACGGATTTCTACCGGACCGGCGATAATAAGGTTATCTTTGTCAAAGCTATCGCAGACGAGAAGTGACAGGATGCCTTCGGCGGACGCGGCGGGTGAGCGCCGGTTGCTGGATTGGGGCGTGCGGCGCGTGAAGGCGGTGCCCGGCGTCTCGCCGGGACGAGGGCGCGGTCTTTTCGCTGCCGAGCGCATTGCTGGGGGCGAAGTCATCGAGCGCGCTTGCACCGTCTATATCGATGCGCAGCAGGCTCTCGCACTCGACCGCATGCTGCCGCTCGGCGATTTCTACTTCCAGCATCCGCTCGCGAAGGAAGAGGGCCTGATGGTCCTCGGCTTTGCCAGCTTGTGCAATCACGCGGACGATCCGAACGCCGATGTCCGCTTCGAGGATGGCGGCGACTGCGGCTGGATCGCCGTGTTGCACGCCCTGCGCGACATCGCTGAGCTCGAAGAGATCACCTACCGTTATCGCTGCCCGCTCTGGTTTCCCGCCGATAGCAGCTAGTCACGATGATTTCGGATTGCATCAATCCAAAATCCTAACAGTGATCGATTCCAATCATTTAGAGCGGGATGCAGGCGGAAAATCGGTTCCCACTTTTCCTCATCCCGCTTGATGCAGGCTGCACCGATACGGGAAACTTTTTCTGAGTAAGGGAGCCTGTCTCATTCCGCAATCTTGACCCATATGAATGGGGCGGCAAACACGCGGCAGGAGCTTGTCCGGCCTCACCATTGCCGCAGGATCGGGGCGGACATGGAAAACCACGTCATAGCGAGTCTCGGCCGAAGGGCATCGCGGGCTACGCTGAAATTCCTCCTTGCGCTGGCCGCGATGATCTTTTTGCCGGCGTGGTCGCTCTCCTATTGGCAGGGCTGGCTGTTCTTGGCGAATGTCACGGTCTGGTCGATCGTGATTACGCTGTATTTGCTCAAACGCGACCCGGGATTGCTTGAGCGGCGCCTGTACGCCGGGCCCAAGGCAGAGGAGGAGCCGGCGCAGAAGCGCATCCAGTTCTTTATGGCGATCCAGGTGATCGCGCTGGTTGTGATTTCCGCATTCGATCATGGACTCGGATTCTCGGCCGTTTCGGCGGGCGTCGTGATTGCCGCCGAACTCCTCATAGCGATTGGCTATCTCGCTGTGCTTCTGGTCTTCAGGGAGAATTCGTTTGCTTCGGCGACGATCGAGCTTGCTGCGGATCAGCGGGTGATATCGAGCGGACCTTACGCGCTGGTCAGGCACCCGATGTATGCGGCGGCGCTTGTTATCTTCGTCGGCGTGCCGCTGTCGCTCGGCTCCTGGTGGGGCCTGCTGCTGGTGCCGCCGCTGACTTGGCTGATCGCTGCAAGATTGCTGGATGAAGAGAGATATCTGATCAAGAACCTCCCCGGATATGATGACTATCGCAGCAAAGTCCGCTATCGCCTGGTCCCGGGTGTCTGGTGAGGATCAAAGCGGAGGATGAGCGCGGATGGCCACGGGTGCGGATTTGCGCCGCATGGCGCTATCGCTCGAAGGTACGACCGAAGCCCCGCATTTCGACCGGGCAGCTTTCAAGGTCGCACGCATCTATGTGACGCTCGCCGGTGACGGCAGGACAGCGAATTTCAAATTCACGCCCGACGAGCAGGAATTCAAATGCATGATGGCGCCGGACGCTTTCGCGCCGATACAGAACGCCTGGGGCAAGCAAGGGTGGACGACCGCCGAATTATCCAAGCTTTGCAGCGCGGAGCTGAAACAAGCTCTGGAATTGGCGTGGGTGCATGCTGTGCCGACCAAGCGCAAGCGGCGGTGATCAAACCGCCTCAGCCGGTTGCCGACGCAGCGGGAAACCGACGCCCGCTCTGGCACGAAATCGAAACATCTCCTCGCTGGCGCGTAGGGCTGCGTCCCCGGCGCGCGCAGCGGCGGTCAACACTGGCCGAAGGCCACCACGACAGTGGCGCGCAGCGGTGTTGAGGGCCGTGAGCACGGCGCGATCATGGACAAGTCGGGCTGCTCCGACGCGGCTTGCGTCAGGCGCGGTTTTTGAACCGCCAGCTGTCGTTGCCGGTCTCGAGGATTTCGCAATGATGTGTCAACCGGTCGAGCAGCGCCGTCGTCATTTTCGCGTCGCCGAACACGCTTGGCCATTCGCCGAAGGCGAGGTTGGTCGTGACCACGATCGAGGTTCTCTCGTAGAGGCGGCTGACCAGATGGAACAGGAGTTGGCCGCCGGCTTGGGCAAAGGGCAGATAGCCCAGTTCGTCCAGAACGACGAAGTCGAGGCGGGTCAGATAATCGGCCAGGCGTCCCTGGCGTCCGCCACGCGCTTCGCTCTCCAGGCGGTTGACGAGATCGACGATATTGAAGAAGCGGCCGCGGGCGCCACCGCGGATGCAGCCTCGCGCGATGGCGATCGCAAGATGCGATTTGCCGGTGCCCGTTCCGCCAATCAGGACGGCATTTCTTTGCTCGCTCAGGAACTCCCCGCTGGCGAGCGTGCGCGCCAGAGTTTCATTGACGGTCAGGCCGGTGAAGTCGAAGTCGTCGATATCCTTGGCCAGCGGCAGCTTCGCAATCGTCATCTGGTACTTGATCGACCGCGCATGCTTCTCGGCGATTTCCGCCTTCAACAGATCGCCAACCACCCGCGGCGGCTCGTGTTCTCGCTTGATGGCGGTTGCCATGACCTCGTCGTATGACGCCCTCATTCCGTAAAGCTTCAACGTGCCCATCAGATCAAAAAGCTCTGTCCGTTCCATCAGCTGGCGCTCCTCAAACTGTCATAGCGGGCACAATCGGCAATCGGCGCATGCCGCAGTCGCAAGGCCTCTGGGGTCATGATCGTGACCGGCGGCCCGGGGTCTTTTTTGCGAGCGAGAATGTTCAAGATCACGCTGGCGGAGTGAACGCCCTCGGCCAGCGCAGCGGCGCAGGCGCCTTCAACAGCCGGCAGCCCATCGGTGAGAACGGCGGCAAGGACCGCCACCATCTGGCGGTCGCCGTCATCGGAGCCGCGTAATTTGCGGCGGACGCGTTCAAGCGCCGCAGGCAGAACCCAGTTCTTGAACGGCGCGCCATTCCTGAGCGCGCCGGGCTTGCGGCTCAGAATGGGGACGTAATGCCAAGGATCGTAGAGCGTCTGGCCGCGCCCGAACAAACGAGCATGGTCGGCGATGACCGCTCCGTCCTGTCGGATCACGATGCGATCGGCGTAGGCCTGGATCTCGACCGGACGGCCGACGGCTCGGGAAGGAACGGAGTATTTGTTGGTGTTGAAACGGACAAGGCAGGTCTTCGAGACCGAGGCCGGTAAAGTGTGGAAGCCGTCGAAGCGGCCAGCGACAGGCACAAGTTTGGGCCGCTCCTCCTCAAACGCCTGCCAGATCGTCTTCTCCGGCAGCTCGGGATGTTTATGCGCCTTCGCATAGGCGACGCACTTATCGAGAAGCCAGGCGTTAAGCTCCTCATAGCTCTTCACCCGAAGCCGCGGCGTGAAGAAGCGTTCACGAACCAGGCCGACCTGGTTCTCGACTTGGCCCTTCTCCCAGCCCGCCGCCGGCGTACACGCCGTGGGCTCCACCAGATAATGTCCGCACATCTGCAAAAAGCGCCGGTTGAACTGACGACCCTTGCCCAGAAAGACCGTGTCCACCGCCGTCTTCATGTTGTCGTAAATACCGCGCGAGCACGCGCCGCGAAAAAACCGGAAGGCCCGGTCATGCGCGTCGAACACCATCTCCTGGCTCTCGCGCGGATAGGCGCGCACGAATAGCATCCGGCTATGGCAAAGCCGGAAATGCGCCACCTTCACGATCGAGGTCACGCCGTTGATCAGCACGACCTCGTGGCTCCAGTCGAACTGGTAGGCCTCGCCTGCCGAAAAACTCAGCGGCACATAGGCTTCGGCCGTTGCCGCGCCCCGTTCCTTTGCCCAGACCTTGGCGTAGCGGCGCACAGCGTCGTAGCTGCCCTCATAACCAAGGCCCCGTAGCTCTTCAAAGACACGGATAAGCGTCAGCCGCTCACGCCGCGGCTTGCCCTCATTCGATAAAAGCAACCCATCCAGCTGTTCGCGCCAGGGGCCGATCTTCGGCATCGGCTGGACACTCCGCTCATAGCGGAACTCTGTCGCTCCAGACCGGATAACCTTGCGGATCACCTTCCGGGAAATCTTCAGCTCTCGGCTGATCGTCTTGATGGCTTTCTTCTGATGGAAAAACGCGCGGCGGATCTTCGATATCGTCTCCACGACCAACATCCCAAACATCGCCCCCGATCACCTCGAAGGCCAAATGTGAACCCCTTCGTTACCGGGGTCCCGATTGGATGCCCATCACCCCGAAAACGGGGTCCTTATTCCACGCCGAAACACAGCTGCGCAAGATCGCTGCCCGCTCGGTCGAAGCCCTCTGGACCGCTATCGGCGACCTTGTCGACACCTTCGCACCGGATGAGTGCCGCAACTATCTCCGCCATTCAGGTTATGGACGGTCGGCCTGAATTTGCTCTAAGTCGTGGCACCAACGCAGGGTATTTTAGCTGACCGGCCAGCTTTGATTCCGGACACGCGTCCGTGCGCAAGCATTCCACAATAAATAGCACGGTAAGCGGCACTCGGCGCGGTGGCAACAAGGCTACTGAGCGCGACTTCGGCGGGGGCAGCGTGTGTGGGTCCCCGTTTGCCCCCCAAAAACCGGGCCCGCGCATTTACCCCTTGACACGAACCACCGAGGGGTACTTGGAGCACATTATTCGGGTTGGTCCGGCTTCACGACGATCAGCTTCTCTATAGCTGCAATTTGCGGTCGACGAAGATGACGTTAGGAATTTCGATCGTCGCCCCGCCCGCCCGGCCACCGTCGCCTTCAGGTCGCCGGCGCCGAGCCCCAGCGCGGCCGGAAGAAATCATTGCTGATGCTTCTGGAAACGCAATCCGTTGGTGTCAAAGCTCTCCGCGCCGCCGCCGATCAAGTGCTCCTCGATCATCTGTCCCGGCCGTATGCGCCAATAGGTCAGGCGGTCAAATACGAAAGAACATCATCAGCCAAATGATCAGCAGACCCGTTGAGAACACAAGATAAAAGCCGGTGTTCATATGCACCGACAGATAGGGGATGAGCTTGGCGATATCGTCCCACCAGCCGAACCAGGCCAACAGAACGGAGATAAATGCGAGAGTAAGCAACGCCACGACCGAATTGATGCCGCGCAGCCGGACATTGGTGAAGACAATCAATAGCAAGAGGACCGACAGATAGGTGAGACCAAGCGCGGAACTCGGCGCGGTGCCATCAGCGGTAGCCAGGAACTCTTTCCTGTCCTGCGTTGAGAAGCGCGATGACAAAGCCGATCGCCCAAGCCGGCCACCAGTAGAGAAGGGTCGAGTGGCTGTAGATTCTGATCTCTTGCGTCGCCGGATGAGACGGCGCCGAGACGGTCGCGACAGCGGTGTGGTCGATTGTGAGTTGTTCGGTCATGGGTTCGTCTGCTTCGCTTTTGAGGTGGGTTGACCAAACCAGAGTCCCTTTATCGATTTATCGATGACGCGCTTGATGTCCGACTTGGATCCCCATTGGGGTTTATTTCAAGGCATACACGTCGCCTGCGAAAGCTCGGACTCCGGATTGACCATGCGCAGTAGCTGGAAAGCTTCATCCACATGATGACTGCGGATGAAGCGGCAAGGGTACCATCGTTCGAGCTTCGCCCGAGATGAATGGTCAATCGCCAATCGGCGGACCAGCCGGCGGTTTAGTACCAACGCCCGCGACCGTAAAAGCCGCCGCCAAGAACCAATAGTACTATGATTATCACGAGAAGTGTCGTCGTGTCCATGATCCGCTCCTGTGGAGGCGCGAAAACGCGCGGGTTTGCCTTTGCTATATCTAGGTTCGAACAGGTGAAGCGGGCAGCCTCGGACTCTACTCAAATTGCCCCTGAAGTCCGATGGGCGGGAAACCGCGTCGGCATTCGTCGGCGCGGTCTATACCTCAAATGCGTGGAGCACGCCGCGCATCTGACGCGACGACCAAGAGCTGTCGCCGCGATTGAAGCCAAATTATCGTTCGAATCAAGGGCTCACCAGTAAAGAGAGGTCCCGTGGCCACCCGCGGCCGAGGCGCCGTGACCGGCCACGGGACAGGTCGCGGCAGTCCACCCGGCAGGAATTGCAGCGATCCACTTGGATACCCCGCAATGAGATACTGGGATTCAAGTCTGGGAAGGCAGTCGAATTTTTTGTTCCCGAACCGTACCTTACGAAAGATCGGCGGGTGTAGCTTCGGAATCTACTCAGATTAACGCCCATTGCGACTGAGTGCGCCCCGTGTCAACGGTGCGCGGCGCCATCGACTTGATGCCATCGCCTCTCGTCCCCGTCGGGAGGCAACCCTCGGAGAGGCGGCAAAATGGTAGAAGCACCCTTGGACCCGGCTGGGCGGCCCGACCGCCGCCCGAGCCCACTCGGATTGTTCGTCAATGGCTCCAGCTCATCACGCCACTCGTGTCCGTGCCATCCGCGCAGTCCCGGTGAGCGGCGCAAAATAAGCATTTGCCGGTCCACCTGGGCTCCAATCATCCAGCGTCCTTGCCGACCGCGCCAGGCACTCAGCCCACATGACCGGCTCCAACGCGCAATATCTCACCAGAAATGCGATCGAGCAAATCTCATGCAATTGAACCAGGGGTGGAATGGCCGCGACATCGGCATCGGATAGAGCCGACAGTGACGTGTAGGCATCGAGCAGTAGCCTGACCAAGGCAGGAAATTCCGGCTGATTGGCATGCCATAGCCACGCGATCTGGGGGACAAGATCAGCGATCAGGGGGCCATCAAAGCAGTCGTCGAAATCGAAGAAGGTTGTTCTCGGGCCGGAGAGGTGCACATTGCCGCACCACGCATCGCCGTGACAGAAACCTCTGCGCAGGGCGGAGGGCCACTCAGAGTCGCACCAATCGCGATGCCGATATGCCTGATCTTGCTGCGGAAGTGCCGAAATTGGGGACCGCGCAGGGACAGATGCGCCACAGTCTTACCGATCACCTCGGCAGGGAGAAACGGTCGCCCGCAAACAACGAACGCGTTCATTTGGCGATGCATCACGGCAAGAGCAACGCCGAACTGGCGCATGTCCCCGGCATTGCTCTGCGCCGGCCTTCCTCGCGCTCCGGCGAAAAGACACGCGAAACGGGTTTCGTCATTGTATGCGCAACTGAAGATATATCCACCTTCACGCAGCTTCTGAGGCTTTGCGACATATACCTCGTAAGCTGGCTGGAATGCCAAGAGAGCGGCGATCTCGCCATCGATCTCCTCGCGGGTCCTTCCCCCATGACGGTAGAGTCGGAGATAGAACTCTCCCGGATCGGCCGAAAACCTGAACGTAACGTTGATTCCTCGGTTGATCAATTTCGCCGAATGTAAGGGTAATCCATAGAGATTTGCCAGTGCGCTTGGAAATAATCTTTCTACAGTGTTATGCATGTTACTCACCAACGATAAATATCCCTGACAGGGTGGCGGGTGGATTGTCTCGGATGTATATTGTGCATGGTGGGCTCTCCGAGGCGCCGCAGAGACGAACGTTAAATCCGAGTGGCACCGCAGTCGTTCAGGCAGGCAAAAAAGGCGAAGTCAGCGGTCTGATCTCGGTGTCGGCGATTATGTGCATACCTGTATGGCGCATTATCTGGTAAGGGTCGGAATCTACTCAGGGTTGCATGTATCGTGACTTGTTGAATCGGTACCGTATTTTTCCCTATAAAACAGTGGCATGCAGCTGACCGAGCGCAATCCAGGATTGTATTTGTGCCCTGCTTTATGTCCGCTCGGCCGAAGGCACTAATGGAGAACAAAAGTAGAATATCAGTCGGCCCTGTGTCACAGACCCAAGCGGGGGAACCGCCTTCGAGGGAGAGTTCCTCGGCGATGCGCGGCCCGAATGACTTCGCCGTCGTCGGAATAGGCGCCTCGGCGGGTGGACTGGATGCCTGCCGGAAGCTCGTGGATGCTCTCCCCGCCGCCAGCGGCATGGCGTTCATACTGGTCCAGCATCTCGATCCGACCCACGAAAGCATGATGGTGGACCTGCTGGCCGGTCACACCCCCATGCCCGTCCTGCAAGCAACGGATGGAATGCCGATCGAGAGGAACCAAATTTACGTCATTCCGCCCGGAACCTATCTGTCCGTCGGTAACGGCGCGCTCCATCTTTCTCACCCCAAAGAGCGTCACGGAGCGCGTCTGCCTTTCGACTTCTTGCTGTACTCACTTGCGGAGGAGTATGGTCAGCGCGCCGTCTGCGTCATCCTTTCGGGAACGGGGGCCGACGGCAGCCACGGGCTGAAAGCCGTGAAGGAAAAATCTGGGCTGGTCATCGTGCAGGACCCCGACGAGGCCGGCTATGATGGCATGCCGAAAAGCGCAATTTCGACGGGCGCGGTCGACCTTGTGCTTGCCGCTGCCAAGATTCCCGGCGCGCTCGTCCGATACGAACGGCGAATGTCTCTCGCCGGCGCGCAATTTGGGGCGCCGCCGGATAGCGCGCGGGATTGGTTGCCCGAGGTCATCGAACTTTTGCGCCGGAAAACCCCCCACGATTTCACGCTTTACAAAAGCGGCACGTTGCGCCGCCGGATCGAGCGGCGCATGGCGATGGCCGCGATCGAAACCGACGATATCGATCATTATCTCGAAATGCTGCGGAGCGACTTCGGCGAACTTGATCTGCTTGCCAAGGACCTGCTTATCAACGTCACCGGCTTCTTCCGTGATCGGCACGTCTTCGATTTCCTCAGTGAAAAGATCATTCCCGAGCTGGTCCGCGACCAGACGCCTGATCAACCGTTGCGCATCTGGATTGCCGGATGCAGCACGGGCGAGGAGACCTATTCCCTTGCCATGCTTTTCCTCGAGGCGATCGAGGCGGCGAAGCGGAGCGTCAAGCTGCAGGTGTTCGCCTCCGATGTCGATCCGGACGCCGTAGCCAGCGCCCGGGAGGGTCTCTACCCGGAGACGATCGAAGCGGAGGTGTCGCCGGAACGGCTGGCCCGCTTCTTCACCAAGGAGGACCGCGGCTACAGGGTATTGCCCGATCTGCGCGCGACCGTGGTGTTCACCGTGCAGGATGTGCTCGCCGATCCGCCGTTTTCACGGATCGACCTGGTTTCCTGTCGTAATCTTCTCATCTATCTGCGGCCCGAGGCGCAGGCGCGGGTTATCTCGCTGTTCGATTTCGCGCTGCGCGAGGGCGGCATTCTCCTTCTCGGCACCGCCGAGACGGCTGGCAATATTGACGGCCGCTTCGAGGTGATCTCCAAGCCGGAGCGGATCTATCGCCACATCGGCCGCGGCCGGCCGGGTGAAATCGATTTCCCGATGAGCATCGGCAACACGGCGCGCCCGCCAGCGCGCCCGGAGCAAGGACAAACCTATCCGCGCCGCGACGCTCTCGCCGAGCTTTGCCAGCGGCTGGTGATGGAGACCTACGCGCCGGCGGCGGTCCTGATCAATCGCAAATATGAGTGCCTCTATTCAATGGGACCGACTAGCCGCTATCTGCAGGTGGCGCCGGGATATCCTTCTCACGATTTGCTCGCCATGACGCGCGACCACATGCGCACCAAGCTGCGGTCGGCAATTCACCGGGCCAGTCAAAAGAACGCGCGCATCGTCGTCGCCGGCGGCCGGACGGGCGACGATGGCGATTTGGCTTCGTTCAGCATCGCCGTGCAGCCGGTTCTGAACGAGGGCGATGAGCTGCTGCTGCTGATTTGCTTTATTGACGAGCCAAAGCCCGAGCAGAAGCGCGGCCGCGCAAGCACGGCGCGCGAGGCTCCGCGCGTCGCCGAGCTTGAGCACGAACTCGAAGCGACGAGAACGGAGCTTCGGGCCGCGATCCGCGACCTGGAGCTTTCGAGCGAAGAGCAGAAGGCTGTCAACGAAGAAGCGTTGTCCGTCAATGAGGAATACCAATCGGCGAACGAGGAGCTCCTAACATCGAAAGAGGAATTGCAGTCGCTCAACGAGGAGCTGACCGCCCTCAACAGCCAGCTCCAGGAAACGCTGGAGCGGCAGCGCACGACCTCCAACGATCTGCAAAACGTCCTGTATAGCACCAACGTCGCCACGCTTTTCCTCGATCGGGACCTCAATATCCGCTTTTTCACGCCCGCCACCCGGTCACTCTTCAGCGTCATTCCCAGCGACGTCGGGCGGCCGCTCGCGGATCTCCACTCGCTGGCTGACGACAGCGCTCTTCTGGCCGACGCCCAGACGGCGCTGCGGACTCTGGCGCCGATCGAGCGGGAGATCGAGGCTCGCGGCGGCGCCTGGTATATCCGCCGCATCTTGCCTTACCGCACCGAGGGCAACGGCGTGGAGGGCGTCGTCATCACCTTTACCGACAGCACCGAGCGGCGACGTGTCGCGCAGGCGCTGGAGGAGGCTAAACGGCGAGCGGAGCTAGCGACCATCGCCAAATCTCGCTTTCTCGCCGCCGCAAGCCATGACCTGCGTCAGCCGCTGCAAACGCTGAGCCTGCTCCAGGGGCTGCTGGCGCGAACCGTCGAGGGGGAGAAAGCGCAGAGGCTGGTCGGACGGTTCGACCATACGTTGAACGCCATGTCGGGCATGCTGAACACGCTCCTGGACATCAACCAGATCGAGGCCGGCACCGTCCATGCCGAAGCCGTGGACTTCCCGATCAACGATCTGCTCGACCGGTTGAGGGACGAATTCGCCTATCACGCACAGGCGCGAGGGCTCGGGTTCAGCGTGGTTCCATGCGGGCTGAGGGTCCACAGCGATCCGCGTCTCTTAGAGCAGATGATCCGCAATCTGCTTTCGAACGCACTGAAATACACCAAGCGCGGTAAGGTGCTGCTCGGTTGCCGCCGGCGCGAGGGCGTTCTGAGCATCGAGGTCTGGGACACCGGAATCGGCATTCCCAAGGAGGAACTGCAAGCGATTTTCGAGGAATATTACCAGCTCGACAACCCCGCCCGCGAACGCAGCCGTGGCCTTGGCCTCGGCCTTTCCATCGTGCAACGCTTGGGAAATCTGATGGGCCATCAGGTCCGCGTTCGCTCGCATCCGGGCAAGGGCTCGGCTTTCGCCATCGAGGTGATGCTCCCGCCGAGCGGGACGGCGCCGCGGCTCGAACACCGTCGGCACGGCATCGATGGCGGGATCGTCGCCGGGGTTCGCCACACTGGCGAGATCCTGGTCGTTGAAGACGATCCGGAGGTGCGCGAACTCCTCGAACTCGTTCTCAAGGACGAGGGGCATCACATCGTGACCGCGCCTGACGGCGTCGCGGCGCTGGAATTGGTGGCGCGAGGCGCGCTCCGGACGGACCTCATCCTCGCGGATTATAACCTGCCGGGCGGCATGAACGGCGTCCAGCTCAGCGCCAGCTTACGGGAAAAGCTTCGCCGGGAGATACCGGTCATCATACTCACTGGCGATATCTCGACCGGCACCCTGCGGGAAATCGCGCGCCACAACTGCGTCCATCTCAACAAGCCGGTGAAATTGACGGAGCTGACGCGGCTCATCCAATCTCTCCTTCCCGCGAAGCATTTGCGCGCTCCGCGCCCGGCGCTGGCGGCCGGTGATCGGAGGCAGCCTGTCATCTTTGTGGTCGACGACGATAGCCACATACGCGAGGGGATTCGCGACCTGCTTGAGGAAGATGGCCGCACCGTCGAGGATTATGCGACTGGCGAAGCCTTCCTCGAAGCCTTTCATCCAGGCCGCGAGGCGTGTCTCTTGATCGATGCCTATCTGCCCGGAATGAGCGGGCTCGAATTGCTGCGGCGGCTCAAGGACGCGGGCCATACGCTGCCATCCATCATGATCACCGGCAATAGCGACGTGCCGATGGCGGTTCACGCCATGAAGGCGGGCGCTTCGGACTTCATCGAGAAGCCGGTCAGCCGCGACGACCTGCTCGAAAGCGTCGAGCGCGCTCTCGAACAATCACGGGATTCGAACAAGCTGTCTGCCTGGCGGGAGGCCGCAGCGAACCACCTCGCTGGCCTGACGCCGCGCCAGCGCCAGATCATGGAAAAGGTTCTCGCCGGCCACCCCAGCAAGAATATCGCCGCCGATCTCGGCATCAGCCAGCGCACCGTCGAGAACCATCGCGCCGCCATTATGAAGAAGACCGGCTCGAAATCGCTTCCGGCATTGGCACGATTGGCGATCGCCGCAAGCGATTGATGCGTGGGCGTTAGGGCAGCCGCGGGGCAAAAGCCGTTTCTCTCCACAGATTGAGTATATTCCGACGCTGCCGAAGTGATTTTACGGGCGGCTATACTGCGCTTGACGCGTCTGATGTCAGGTCGACGCGGGATGGCCACGCCGCCAAGGCAGCTAGGCGCCGCTCAGGTGCGCGCGCATTCCGAAACATCACGCATAAAGATGCTGGTCAGTCCTGGCGGTGCGAGACCGCAACGAGGGCGGCCAAGCCCGACATCTTGCCGCCGTTTATCAGAGTATTCGCCGTGAGCTCTGGCGCTTAATTCGCTCGCGATCGGGTCGCATCATTGAATTTGGGCAATGGAGGAAAAGTGAGATGCATCTCAAAGTCGCAATGACGATCATGGCGCTGTCGTTGGGGGGGCTTTAATTCTGAGTTCGCCGCCTGTCTCGGCGCAACAAGGTCAACAGCAAGAACAGAAGAAGTATCAAGCAAAGTCTCGCGGCGGCAGGGGCGGTGAGAAGGCCCACACGCGGCGTAGTGGCGGTGCTCGAAACGCCGCGTCGCATTCGAACCGGCGTGCGGTCACGCGGCGGAAAATCCATACCGCTACGCCTCATTACACCCGGCGCGCGGTCACGCGGCGGAAAACCCATACCGCTACGCCTCAATACACCCGGCGCAAGGTCCATACAGCTACGCCGAAATACGTCGCGCCAAAAGGGGCTCTAAAGAGTGGCTCTTCGGACGGCGGCAAGCACGTTGCGACCGCGGGCAAGCTACGCGGCGCCGCTTACGCCAAAATTCGTGGCCATAATTTCTCAGTCTGGCGCAGCAAACATCGCATCCGTCATGGGAACGGCTGGAGGACCTTCGTAGCACTCAGCGCTCTGGGCTCCATCGCGGTTGGCTTCGATGATTACTATCCGTATGCCTACCTTTCGGCCACCGAGCCGTATTGCGAAGGTCTGACTGACGATGGCTGCGTACTCAGATGGCGGGAGGTCGAGACACTCGAAGGCGATTCGTTCTATCAATGCGTGGCCTATTGTCCTTGGCAATAGCCAGGCATTATTCCGAACAGAATGGTCCCGCGAAGGTGCGAATGACCTTCCCGGTTTTCGGAAAAAATTGATGCGTAATTAAAAGTAGCTAGTGTGGTGATCGAGAAATCCCCTTCATTGTCTCAGCTTGCTCAGCAAAGGGGATTTCTCGATCTAAAACCATACTAGAATATCATAAAGTGTCCCTTTTAGATCCGAAGTTCGCTAGGGAGCAAGCTGCACAATCAGGCGAACTTCGGAATCGGGACACTAGGCGGGTCTGTTGACCGGCGCAGTCGCCACATAATTCGTCAATGAGGCCGGCTCGACGCCGAGCGCATCAGCCAGCTTGCGGAGCGTGGTGAAACGCGGCTTAGTCCGCAGACCTTTTTCGAGTTCCCGTACAGTGTTGGCCCGTAGCCCAGCCAGCAAGGCAAGGCTCTCCCGACTGAGAGCGCGTTCCAAGCGCAGATCGCGAATTCTGCTGCCAAGGGACAAGACGCGATTTCCCGCGAATTGAGGGCCTAATCGAGTGCAAATCGGCCTCAAAGCCGGTGCAAATCGGGGGTTTAAGGGACTGCCATCGCCCGTCAATATTTGCTATTATTAGGGCGAGGAATTTTGACGGTTTCAACAACTAAAACCGCAACTCTGAAGCTTTTCTCAAAAGCGATCGCTAAATAGCTTAATTATGTGGAATGAATGCAACCGCATTGGCATCGTTCTTTGAGCGGATTACAAGGCGCGATTTATCGTTAAGCGCCCATAGCATTTGAGTAGTGTTCGGAGTTAATGCTATGTCCAGTTCGCGTTTTATGAATGTCAACATTTCGGACCAATGCGACGGTTCGCTGTCTCATAGAACCTATACCTTCACTGGTGCCAGGATGCTTTTGCCGAAAGATGCCGCCACATATTGCGGGTTGTCTCCAGCAACTTTTCTAAAAATCTGTCCAGTTAGGCCAGTCTGTTTTCTCGGGCGTATCAAGTGCTTTGATCGATTTGCGATCGATCGATGGCTCGATTGCGTCGAACGCCCATCCGCTGATATTGATCTCGTTGCGGAGTGGAGAGATGGCCGGAACCGTTGTGCGCGTTAGGGGGTTGAAGCGCTACCAGCATGCCAAGACCGGGGCCTGGTATTGTTATCACCGCGCGAGCGGCAAACAAATCGTTTCCGATTTCGGAACGCCCGGCTTCTTCGAAGAGCTAGCCGCGATCGAGGCCGCTCTGCGCGTTGAAAAGGAACGTGCCACAAAATTTGGTACGCTTGGCGCGCTCCTCAAAGACTATAAGGCCACTGATAGCTATCTCGATCTTTCAGCCAGGACCAAGGCTGATTACGAGAAAGTCTTTACCTTCCTGGAGCCGCTCTGGCACACACCGGTCCCGTATTTCACAGCGCCGCGTATCGTTGAGCTGCGGAATGAATGGCGCAAAGAGCGTGGTTGGCGCTTCGTGAACTACATCAGATCCGTGCTCTCGCTGTTGATGAGTCATGCCGTAGGGCTGGGGCTGATCGCGCAAAATCCATTGAGGGACATAAAGAGCATCCGGAAGGCCAATGATGCGCCAATCCGAAATCGGCCCTGGTCGCTTCAGGAACGATGCAATGTCATTGAACGCGCGCCCGCCCACCTTAAGCTGCCGATCATCCTTGCCATGTTCTACGGCTTTCGTCAGGGGGACGTCTTGCGCCTGCCGCGATGGTCGGTCGTCCCAGCCGAAATCACGCTGACGACGCGCAAGCGCCAAGTACCGGTGTCTCTCCTCCTCTTTCCCGAGATACGCGCGGCTATCGCAGAACATGACAAGGCTCTCGCCGCACGCAGGCCCAAGGGCAGAGGGCTAAAGCCAGTGCAGTTGAAGCTCTGCCTAAACTCGCAAGGCGATCCATGGACGGAGTCCGGATTTCGCGCCTCGCTCCGAACGTTCCTAAAGATCCTTGAGAGGGATCGCGCTATTGCGCCCGCTCTCACCTTCCATGGCTTGCGCCACACGGTAGCGACTGTTCTGGCCGATGCCGGTGTCGACGAAGAGACGATTGCGGCCTGGCTCGGGCAGCGAACGGTGGAGATGGCGCGGCACTATAGCCGTGAGGCGCGGCGCTCGCGGCAGGTGCAGGCTGCCGCCCAAAATTTCAATCCATTGAAAGGAGATTGAGATGCCTGAACATCAAGCGAACATTGATGCCGAAATCCGGCTCATGGAAACGCCGCTTTCGGGAACGTCAAACGAACAAATTTGTCTACACGGCGCCCAAAAACTGTCTACACGCAAAGGCAGGGGAAAGCTAACCCCTTGAAATCATTGGTGCCCAGGGGCGGAATCGAACCACCGACACGCGGATTTTCAGTCCGCTGCTCTACCGACTGAGCTACCTGGGCGAGAGGTGCGGCGTATTCCGCCGGACGAAGTGCGGTTATAGGTAATAGCGGCCAAGCTGTCCAGATCAGATGCGCCGCAGGACGGGCGTTGCGGGTTCTCCCCGCCGCGCCGATCGCAATCCGCGCGATCATCTTGCTCAGCGACACCAGACTGCCAGGCAGCTTGCGCCTCTCAGGGCACAACACAGCCATGCTCGCAGGCAACAAATGCCAGGGATGCCCCTTATCGCCCGTCACTCTCGCCCGGCGCCGTTGTCTCGCTATGATCTTCCGCTTTTTCGCCGTCTTCGTCGGCGTCGGCCTGGACGGGTATTGCATAGCGGCCATTCAGCCATCGGCCGAGGTCGATGTCGGCGCAGCGCTTCGAGCAGAACGGACGGTACTCCCCGCTCTGCAGCTTGCCGCAGATCGGGCAGCGCGGGCCGCCGTCCGCCGGCCGGTCGCCATCACCGCGCTCGCTCATCCTGCGTCAACCTCGGCGCGGTTCAGCCAGCTGAAATAGACCGGAAAACCTTCGCCGACGAGCAGGCCGACCACTTCCTTCAGAGGCAGCCCGACGATATTGGAGTAGGAGCCGACGATCTTCTCGACGAAAGCGCCCGCGACGCCTTGGATGGCATAGCCGCCGGCCTTGCCGCGCCATTCGCCGCAGGCGAGATAGCTGTCGATCTCCTCGCGGCTCAGGCGCTTGAGGCGAACGCGCGTTTCCACCGTTCGCATCCGGACCCCGCCCTCTGGCGTGACGAGGCACACCGCCGTGTAGACCTTATGCGTGCGACCGGAGAGCGTGGCAAGTGCCTTGGCCGCCTCATCCAGATATTCGGGCTTTCCGATCGATAAACGTCCGACGGCAACGACAGTATCGGCCGCGAGCACAAAGGCGTCCCTCAGATCCGGTTCGCGCTGCAGACGCTCCTGAGCGGCGAGCGCCTTGGCTTTGGAGAGCCGCTGGGCAAGACTGCGCGGACGCTCGCCTTTCTTCGGCGTTTCGTCGATCGTGGCGGGGCGGAGCGCCGTCGGCTCGATGCCGACCTGCTCCAGCAGGGCAAGACGCCGCGGCGAGGCGCTGGCCAGCACCAGCTGATGCTTGGCGATGAGCCGGGTCTTCCCTTTCTGGACCGGCTTTGCGGGTGTGGCTGCGCTCGGCTTAGCCCTCGTCAATGCATTTAGCGATACGGCCTTGGGAAGGATCATGGTCGGCCTTTATCCGGAAAAAGCGCTAATGGACGGCGGTCTGGCCCCGCCGGGAATGAGGTGCGGCAGAGATTGGCCGCGCGCGGCCGCAAAATCAAGGCCCTCCACAAGATCATTCCCGGAATCTGCGCTATTCGCAAAAACCGGCGGCGGATCATAGTTACATAATGAGAAACTTTGTCTCCGATAGATCATCTTCAACAAATTTTGGCTTTAAGCTAGACTTCCTTCAACAGCATAGCCGGCCCTAGCTGTCGGCCGACGAGAGTTACGACATATGCTACTCATAAATCGGAAGATGTCGCAGCTCTTGATCGTCGACATACAAGATAAAGTATTCGCGCCTATTCCCGGCAGAGAGAAAATTGCCGAGATGGTGGTACGGCTGATCAAGGTGGCTAGGGCGCTTCAGATCCCAATTACGGTGTCCGAACATTACCCGCAAGGCCTTGGCCAAACGATCGACAAGCTGCGTGCCGAGCTCGGCGATGACGCGGCCATTTACGACAAGCTGCATTTTTCGGGCGCCAAGGACGAAAAGCTCCGCGAGCATCTCGAAGATACGCGCGACACCGGCCGGGGGCAGGTGATCGTGGCGGGAATCGAGGCCCATGTCTGTATTACGCAGACCGCGCTCGATCTCATCGCCGAGGGCTATGAGGTCTTCATCGTCGCCGATGCGGTCGGGTCACGCTCCGATCAGAGCCGCGAGCTCGCCCTGTCCAGGCTGCGCCAGGCAGGTGCCGTCATTGTCGACAGCGAAATGGTGATTTTCGAATGGGCGGGAAAAGCCGGAACGCCGGAGTTCAAGACGCTGATTCCGCTGCTGAAATCGGACAATTCTGCGGCATCTGACGGCGCCAAGCCGACGCCGAAGCCGACCTAAAGCAAAGCTGAACATCCCATTCATAAGCGGTTCAGGGGCTGGCAGCCATGCTCGGTCTCGTCTGATCCCTGTGTCATCCAACGAACCTTTCCTCGGCAACATTCAGGGGCATGAAATACAGGGATTTCATGCCCCTTTCTTTTTCCCTCCCCGCTTGCCTCTTGCTCCGTCTAAGTCTACGTTGCGCTCATGTAATGTGCGAACATTCAAGGAGAGCACCGTGGCATTCGAATTACCAGACCTGCCCTATGCTTATGACGCCCTGCAGCCCTATATGTCGGCTGAAACGCTGCAATTTCACCATGACAAGCACCACAACGCTTATGTCGAGACGGCAAACAAGCTCATCGTCGGCACCGGGCTCGAAGGCAAATCCCTCGAAGAGGTGGTGAAAGCGTCTTTCGGCAAGATGCAGCCGCTCTTCAATAATGCGGCTCAGCACTACAATCATATCCATTTCTGGAAATGGATGAAGAAAGGCGGAGGCGGGAAGAAGCTTCCCGGCGCTCTGCAGGCGCGCATCGACAGCGACCTCGGCGGCTTTGACAAATTTCGCGAGGCTTTTATTGAAGCGGGGAAGGGCCAGTTCGGCTCCGGCTGGTGCTGGCTGGCGATGAAGGACGGCAAGCTTGAGGTGATGAAGACCCCGAACGGCGAGAACCCTCTCGTTCATGGCGCCAAGCCGATTCTCGGCTGCGATGTCTGGGAGCATTCCTATTACATCGACTATCGCAACGCGCGGCCGAAATATCTCGAAACCTGGTTCGACAATCTCATCGACTGGGAGCATGTCGAGCAGATGTTCACGGCGGCTTGAGTCGGTTGCCGGCGCAGGACGACGGGGCCGCCGCGAGCGGCCCTTTTTGTCCACGCCTTTCCAGTGCGCCGCGTTCGGCGATAGGCATTTTCCGGCGGATCGGTTAAGCACAAGAGAGCACGAATCGGGCGGCGGGCATGGCGGGCACTGAAAGATTGCGGCACAGATCTCCGGCCGAATGGCTGCGGAGCGTGCGCGCGTTCAACGCCATGCCGGAGGATGTGCTGAAGCGGCTTTATGCCGAATGTCATCTGCAGACCATCGAACGCGGCGAGACGCTCATCAGGGCCGGCGAGGTGCCGGGTGCGCTGTATATCGTCACCTCGGGCCGGTTCCGCACCACGCGCTATGCCATCGACGCCGCAAAGGCTGAAATGGGCCCCGGCGCGGTGCTGGCGGAAAAGTCGTTCTTTGCCCGCGAGCCGCACGAGACCAGCATTTCGGCGGCGCGCAGCAGCATCGTGCTCAAGCTCGAATGGGAAAGCTTCAAGGCGCTGGCCGAGAGCGTGCCCGATGTTTGGCAGGGCGCGCTGCGCAGCCTCCTGCGGGCCGACGGGCAACCGCGCGTCCACACACCGCCGCGCCAATTCGCGGACCGCGCCCGCTCGCTCGCCCTTTGCCCCGCCGGGAACGAGCCGGTGCCGGCCGGCTTTGCCGACCGGCTCTCGGCCGCGATCGAGCGGCGCGCCGATTGTCAGGTCTTGTCGTCCGAAGGACTCGGCCAGGATCTGCCGGGCGGCATCGCGCTCGATGATCCGCAGGTCGTTCACTGGCTGAAGGAGCAGGAAAGCCGCTTCGACGTCGTCATCCTGCTCGCCGATCCTGAGCCGACGCCCTGGACCGAGCGCGCCATCGCCGAGGCGGACGAGATCTGCCTGATCGGAACCCATGACGGCGGACGGCTCGGCACGCCGGTTCCGCTCGGGCCGGTCGAGGAACTCGCTTTCGAGATGCGCGGCGCCGACGCTTGCCGGCTGGCGCTGTTCCACGATCCGCGCCGCAGCGGAGCGATTGCCGGGACGCGGCGCTGGCTCGAATACCGCCCGGTTCGTTCGCACCATCATCTGCGCTCCCACGAGGCGAAGGATTTCGAGCGGCTCGCGCGTTTTCTGCTCGGCCAGTCGACCGGCTTTTTCGCCGCCGGCCAGGGCGTTTTCGGTGCCGCCGCGCTCGGCATCTTCAAGGCGGTCCAAGCCTCGGGATTCGAGCCTGACTGCTTTGCCGGCGTTGGCGTCGGCGCGGTGATTGCCGCCTGTCTCGCGCTCGGCATGGACCCGGACGACACGGATCAGCTCCTCACCGAGGTCATGGTCGGGCGGCGCGCCCTCCGGCACAAGAGCTGGCCGCGCTTCAGCCTCTATGATCAGCGCGCGCTCGACCGGCAGATCCTCAAGCACTTCCCCGACACCGACATCGCCGACCTGGCGGTGCCTTATTATTCGGCCTCGGCCAACCTTTCGACCGGCGAGCCGCATATCCATCATGTCGGCAATCTGCAGGTCGCGGTCCGCGCCAATTGGGCGTTTCCGGGCCTCCTGCCGCCCTTCGTCGATGAGGAAGGCCAGATGCTGATCGACGGCAGCCTGATCGACCCGCCGCCGCTGCAGCCGATGCACCGGCTGAATGCCGGACCGAATGTGGTGGCAAGAGCCGCCGTGCCGCCATTCGGCAAGTCGCCGATTCGCTACCGGGATCTGCCGGCATGGCAGAAGCGGATCCGCTACCGGCTGCCATGGCTGCAGCAGCCTCGGGAAGAGGAGGAGCCCGGCCTGCCGTCCTTCGAGACGCTGCTCGTTGCGGCACATGACCGGACGGACGCCGAAGCGGATTGGCTCGGGCCGCTCGACATGCTGCTTGCGGCGCCGGTTCCGCGCGGCACGGATGTGATGTCCTGGCGCGATCACGGCCGGATCAAGGACCTCAGCTATCAATGGGCGCTCGCCGAGCTTGAAAAACGCGCCGCCGCCGGCGATCTCCCACTTGTCGCGGCCATTCCGCCAAGTTGACGAACGCAGATGACGGATCGCCCACCGATCAGCATGCATCACATCGCTTCTCAGACCGTTCTCGACAGAATGGGCGAGAAACGCCGCCACCGTGCCTGGGTCGATGCACAGCGCGCTTCGCAGGCGGCGCGGTTTTATCTGATCATCGACCTGAAATTTGCGATTACCTCCCGCAAGGACCGCACGGACACGCATATAAGGACGTTCTCGGCGGGCGACCTCGGCGCGGCGAAGATCAACACCAGCGGCGCGTTTTTTCTTGGGATTCGCGATGACGGCGCGCCGGTCTTTGCGGTGGCGCTGTCTCGGGCCGACGCCGTCGCGGCGCGGGGCGGCGCGGACGCCTTCGCTCCGCTTGTCGACCTGCGTTCGCTCGCCATTCAGACGGACATCCCGGCCGCGGAGCTGACCATTGCCGCCCAGGCGCGCAGCCTTGCCGCCTGGCACCCGACACAACGTTGTTGCGGACGCTGCGGCGGCCGGACGCTGCCGCGCGACGGCGGCTGGCGGCGGGATTGCTGGGCCTGCGGCCAGATGCATTTTCCGCGCGCCGACCCGGCGGTGATCATGCTCATTACGCATGACGAGCAATGTCTGCTTGGCCACGAGCCGCGATTTCTCGACAATATGTATTCGGTGCTTGCCGGTTTCGTCGAGCCTGGGGACGACATCGAAAATGCGGTTCGCAGAGAAATCATGGAAGAGGTCGGCGTCCGTGTCGGCCGCGTCGAATACGTCGCCAGCCAGCCTTGGCCATTCCCGCATTCACTGATGATCGGCTGCCGCGGAGAGGCGCTCAATTCTGATCTGACGCTCGATTCAATGGAGGTGCCGGAGGCGCGCTGGTTCGGCCGCGATGAGGTGCGGCAGATGCTCGACCGGACCCACCCGCAGGGACTTTTCGTGCCGCCGCCGCTGTCGATCTCGCACACGCTGATCCGCGCCTTCGCCGACGGAACGCTGACCTGATCGCAGCGCCGCCCGGCTAATCTTCGCTGGATATCATGCCCGCGCGGAACGGGCTCGCGGGATAAACGCCGAGAATGCGGAATTCGGAGGAGAAGAACTGGCATTCCTCCAGCGCAAGCTTCACCGGCCGGTCGTCAGGATGGCCTTCGATGTCCGCGTAGAACATTGTCGCGGAGAAAGTCCCGTCAACCATATAGGACTCCAGCTTCGTCATGTTCACGCCGTTGGTCGCAAATCCGCCGAGCGCCTTGTAGAGCGCGGCCGGAACATTGCGGACACGGAAGATGAATGTCGTCATGACGGGGCCGTTGCCGGGCGGGGCGTCGTCGCGTTCCGCCGCCAGCACAATGAACCGAGTGGTATTGTGCGCGGCATCTTCGATGTCGCTGCGCAGGACTTCGAGCCCGAAGATTTCGGCGGCGAGCTTGGAGGCAATCACCGCCTTGGTCTTGTCCCGCTCCTCGGCCAGCATCCGCGCGGCGCCCGCCGTATCGGCTTCCGTCACCGGCTTCAATCCCAACTCGCGGATGATTCGCCGGCACTGGCCGAGCGCATGGGTGTGGCTGTGAACCGTCTTCAGATCTTTGAGCTTGGTTCCAGGCAGTACCAGAAGCTGGTGATAGATGCGCTCGAAATGCTCGCCGACGATGAAGAGACCAGAGTCCGGCAGGAGATGGTGAACATCGGCCACCCGGCCCGCCACCGAATTTTCGATCGGGATCAGCGCGTAGCGGCCCTGTCCCTGATGGAGCCCCGCGAGCGCGTCCTCAAAGGTGGCGCAAGGGACGGGCTCTACGTCCGGGAAGGCATTGAGGCAGGCCAGATGCGAATTGGCGCCGAGTTCGCCCTGGAACAGGACCGAATTGAGCGCATGTGCGTTCAGCGCCGGTTTCCTCGCCGACCCCTTCTTGGCTTTCTTTCCCATCCTCTGCGCGGCTGATGACATTGGATTTTCCCGAGTTCAAGATGCCGCAGCGGCGCGTGGGCCGGAGGCCGAGGCAAAATAAGCGCGGACCCGCTCCAGATCGTCCGGCGTGTCGACGCTCATTGGAATGCTGCCGACGCGCTTCACGTCGATCCGCATTCCGGCTTCGAGCGCGCGCAGCTGCTCCAGCTTCTCGCGCGTCTCGAGCGGTGACGGTGGCAGCTTCACGAAGCGCGCCAGCGCCGCGCGGCGATAGGCGTAGAGCCCGATATGAACATAGAGCGGGCCGGGGCCGAATGGAGCGGGCGCACGCGTGAAATAGAGCGCGCGCAGAATTTCGCCGGTTTCGGACGGCGTTCCGATCAGCTTGACGACGCTCGGCTCGGTCACCGCCGAAGGATCGGTCAGCACGGCGGCAACCGTGGCAATATCGACGGCCGGGTCGTCAAGCGGCGCGATGCAGTCGCGAATGAGGGAAGGCTCAAGCACCGGCTGATCGCCCTGAACGTTGACGATGATGCCGACTTTTGCCGACCGGATCGGCCAGATTGGCCGCCTCGAAGACGCGGTCCGACCCGCTCGGATGATCAGCGCGCGTCATCACGGCCTTGCCACCAACGCTCTCAATTGCCTCCGCGATTTCGGGCGAGTCCGTTGCCACCACTACGTCGCCGGCATCGGCCTCCATCGTCCGCCGCCAGACGTGAACGACCATCGGCTCGCCGGCAATCTCCGCAAGAGGCTTGCGTGGCAGCCGCGTCGCGCCGATTCGCGATGGAATTACGATCAAGGGTCTTGCCATTTGCCCGTCCTTTCCGTCTTATCTCCCCCGGTGGGCGCATGGTTGGTGGCAGGTGGGAGCCATGCTGAGACAATTCGCCCCCGTTCGGGGCTTTTTCTGCGCCACCAGCTGTCGTATTGGCAAGCAGGAAAATGATACAGGCAGGCAGCCTTGTTAAACTGGCGGATCAGGCGGCAGCAAGAAGGAAGGACCGCTTATGAATAAAATGACGGTCAATATGATCGCGGGCGCAGTTTTGTCGTCCCTGCTCGTCATTTTCGGCACAAGCACGTTCGTCAATATCCTTTACCCGAAGGGCGGCGCGCCTGAAACCTCCGAGGAACCAGCGGCTGGGGGCACGGCGGCAGAGTTGGCGGCGCCCGCGGGGCCTGCCGCACCGGCGGTGCCCTTTGGCACATTGCTCGCCAAAGCGAATGTCAAGGCCGGAGAAAGCAGCGCGAAAAAATGCCAGGCCTGTCATACGTTCGAGAAGGGCGGTCCGAACAAAATCGGCCCCAATCTTTATGGCGTGGTCGGCCGTCCCGTCGCCAGCCACGAAGGTTTCGCCTATTCGCCGGCGCTGAAGGGATTCGGCGGTGATTGGACCTATGACAAGCTAAACTGCTTTGTCACCAGCCCGAGAGGCTGTGTGCCGGGCACGAAAATGACGTTTGCCGGCATCAAGAAGGATACCGAGCGGGCTGACGTCATCGCCTTTCTGCATTCGATCAGCCCCGATGCGCCCCCGCTTCCCTCTGCCGAGAATGCGGCTCCGGCAAGCAACAGCCAGGGCCAGGCTCCGAAAGTCGCCGCGGCTGCGGCGCCGGCCGGCGGCAATGCGAATACGGCCGGTGGCTCTGAAAAGGCGGCCGCAACTCCGACGGAGACGCCGAATGGCTCGTTTGACGCACTGCTCGCAAAAGCCAGTGTCCAGGCCGGAGCAAGCGCGGCGAAGAAATGCCAGGCCTGTCATACATTCGAGCAGGGCGGCCCGAACAAAATCGGCCCCAATCTTTATGGCGTGGTTGGCCGTCCCGTCGCCAGTCACGAGGGCTTCGCCTATTCACCCGCGATGAAAAAATTCGAAGGCAACTGGACTTATGAAAAGTTGAGCTGCTTCATCTCGAATCCGAAGGGCTGTGTGCCGGGCACGAAAATGACGTTTGTCGGCGTCAAGAAGGATACCGAGCGGGCTGACGTCATCGCCTATCTGCATTCGATCAGCCCCGATGCGCCGCCGCTGCCGACCGCCGCCAATGCGGCTCCGGCGGGCCAGGGCGGTGCGGCGAAGGCTGCTGAGGCTGGGGCGCCGTCCGGCGGCAATACGAACGCTGCGGGCCAAAAGCCTGTCGAGGCCAATGCCAGCACCGGCGGAAACCCCGCTCCAGCAGCCGGTCCGCCGGCGCAGAACTGAGACAGTTTTGAGTTCGATGCCGCCGCCGGGCCAAGAGCCATTCACGGCGGGTTCTCGGCGCTGACGATGACGCGGAAACAATTGTTTTCACGCGCTTGGGTTAATCGCCTATGTTTCGCCGGTACTGCCAAAACAGCGTCTTTCCGACGAATGAAAGATTTTTAATTTGGTCTTGGCCGTCCTCACGCTCATTCTAGACGAACTTAGCTTACGCGGTTCAATGAGCGGCCGCGACTTTCCGGGGACTGAGACAAGCATGATGATTCGGCTGCGCACCGGCCTGAGATTTCTCGGCTTTCTGATTGCATTGCTCTCGCTCGCCGTTTCCGCGGCAGTCGCCGGCGAAAAGCTGCAAGGCGTATCGCTGATCGGGACGCCGAAATACGGGCCTGATTTCAAGCATTTCGACTATGTGAACCCGGACGCGCCGAAGGGCGGATCGGTGCGCCTGTCGGCGGTCGGCACCTTCGATACGCTCAATATGATTCCCTATAAGGGAAACAAGGCCGGCGGCCTCAATCTCATCTATGACCAGCTCATGTCGGGTAGCCTCGATGAGCCGTCGACGGAATATGCCCATCTGGCCGAATGGGTGTCCTATCCGGACGACTATTCGTCGGTCACCTACAAACTGCGCAAGGAGGCGCGCTGGCATGACGGCAAGCCGGTTACACCTGAGGATGTCATTTTCAGCCTGAAAGTGCTCAAGGAAAACAACGCGCAATATGCCTTCTACTATAAGAACGTGACGAAGGCCGAGAAGACCGGGGACAACGAGGTCACCTTCTATTTCGACCAGAAGAACAACCGCGAATTGCCGCAGATCGTCGGCCAGCTCACCGTGCTGCCGAAACACTTCTATGAGGAAGGCGGCGCAGCGCGCGACCCGGCAAAGACCTGGCTCGAAGTGCCGCTTGGCAGCGGTCCTTATCGGATCAAATCATTCGAGGCCGGCCGATATATCGCCTATGAGCGGGTGAAGGACTATTGGGGCGCGAATTTGCCCGTCGAAGTCGGCCAGAACAATCTGGATGAGGTCCGCTTCGAATATTTCGGCGATCGCCAGATCGCCTTCGAAGCCTTCAAAGCTGGCAAGATCGACTATTTCAACGAGAATTCGGCGAAGAACTGGGCGACCGCATACGACTTTCCCGCATTGCGGGCCGGCAAAGTGGTCAAGCAAGGCGACATCCGCCTCAAGAATCCCGAGCCGATGCAAGCTTTCGTCATGAATACGCGCCGGCCGAAATTCGCCGACCCGCGGGTTCGGCAGGCGTTCGATCTGATGTTCAACTTCGAATGGATGAACAAGACCTTGTTCTATGGCCAGTATCAGCGGGTCTCCAGCTATTTCGAGAACACCGAACTCGCCGCCAGCGGCCTGCCGCAGGGCAAGGAGCTGGAAATTCTCGATAGCGTGCGGAACGAGGTGCCGCCGGAAGTCTTCACCATGGAATATAAGAATCCGGTCAATGACAGCAATTCACTCGTCGACCGGCACAATTGGCGCGAGGCAGCCCGGCTGATGCACGAAGCCGGCTGGGAGGTGAAAAACGACGCGCTCGTGAATGCGAAAACCGGCGAGCCGATGAGCGTAGAATTTCTCCTCGTGCAACCAGATTTCGTTCGGATCGTGACTCCCTATAAACAGGCTTTGGAGCGGCTTGGCATCAAAGTGTCCATCCGCGTCATTGACGCCGCGCAATATCAGGCGCGCGTGAACGATTTCGACTTCGACATCATCACGGACTCCTTTGCCCAGTCTGAATCGCCCGGCAACGAACAGCGCGACTTCTGGGGATCGGAAGCCGCCGGCCGCCCCGGCAGCCGGAATACCATCGGCATCAAGAATCCGGCCGTCGACAAGCTCGTCGACCGCATCATCTTCGCCAAGGACCGCGCGGAGCTGGTCGCCGCCTGCCGGGCGCTCGATCGCGTGCTGCTCTGGAATCATTACGTCGTGCCGCAGTTTTTTGCGCCAACCGAGCGGATTGCCTATTGGAATAAATATTCTCATCCTGCGACGCTGCCTTCGCGCGCAGTAGGATTTCCAACCATCTGGTGGTACGACGAGGTGAAGGCCGCCAAGCTTGCCGCGAATTGAGTTTCGAGCCGTCAGTGAGGTACAAGGCATTGTGAAGAAAAAGCTTTCGAACATCATCGCGACGCTCGCACTCTTCTGCCTTATCGCCTCGCCCGCTCATGCCGCACAAAAATCGCACGGCCTGTCCGCTTTCGGCGATCTGAAATATCCCGCCGATTTCCAGCATTTCGACTATGTAAATCCTGATGCGCCGAAGGGCGGTCGCATGGCCACGATCGGCACCGGCTCGGTGCTGACCTTCAGCAGCTTCAATCCCTTCATCCTCAAGGATGACCCGGCTCAGGGGCTGGAGTTGCTCTTCGACAGCCTCATGACGCGGGCCTTCGACGAGCCTGATGCGATGTACGGGCTGCTGGCGCAATCCGCTGAACTCGCCGACGACAAGCGATCCGTTACGTTCTACATGCGGCCGGAAGCCAAATTCCGCGACGGCACTCCGGTCACTGCCGAGGATGTTGTCTTCAGCTTCGAGAAGCTGCGCGATCCGACGAAAGCCCATCCGCAATATGCGCTGCCGCTGCGCGATGTCGCCAAAGCCGAGGCGCTCGACGCAGCATACGGTCCGCTTCGCCTTCGCGGGCGACAATCTGCGCGACCTGCCCTTGATCGTGGCTGCCATGCCGATCGTCTCGAAAGCCTATTACGACAAGGTCGATTTCTACAAATCCTCGCTTGAGCCACCGATGGGCTCGGGTCCTTATGAGGTCGGCAATTACAAGGCGGGGACTTTCGTCACTTACAAGCGCCGGGCGAATTATTGGGCGGCGGATCTGCCGGTCAATCGCGGACGGTTCAATTTCGATGAGATCCGCTACGATTATTACCGGGACCGGACGGCGGGGCTCGAAGCCTTCAAGGCCGGCGCCTATGATTTGCGCGAGGAATTCACCTCGAAGAGCTGGGCGACCGAATATAATATCGCGCAGGTTCACGATGGACGCGTGAAGCTTCTCACATTACCCGACGACAGCCCGTCCGGCGCGCAAGGCTGGTTCATCAATACGCGCCGCGAGAAATTCTCCGACCCGCGGGTTCGTAAAGCGCTCGATTACGCCTTCGATTTTGAGTGGACCAACAAGAACCTGTTCTACGGCCTCTATACGCGCACCCACAGCTACTTCGCCAATTCCGATCTGGAGGCGAAGGGGCTGCCCAGCGAAGCCGAGCTGAAGCTGCTTGAGCCATTCCGAACCAAGCTGCCTGCTGAGGTTTTTGGCGAGCCTTATACGCCGCCGGTCAGCGACGGCAGCGGCCGTGACCGGCGCCAGCTTGGCACGGCGTCGAAATTGCTGACCGAGGCCGGCTGGGCGGTGAACGACAGCGGCATGCGCGTTAACGCCAAGGGCGAGCCGCTGGCGATCGAGCTGTTGATGGAAGATCCCCAATTGGAAAAAATCTTCGGCTTTTACGTCGAAAAGCTAAAAGCCCTCGGCATCCAGGCCTCAATCCGGAATATCAACTCAGCGCAATATCAGGTCCGGGTCAAGGATTTCGATTTCGATCTCGATATGTCGCGCTTCAGCCTTGGGCCCACTCCGGGACCGGAAATAAAGAATTTTTGGGGATCCGAGGCGGCCCGGACAAAGGGCAGCTTCAATCTGCCTGGCATTGCCGACCCGGTCGTCGACGCGCTCATCGACCGCATGCTGCAGGCCAAGAGCCGCGATGAATTACGCGCCGCGGCTCACGCGCTGGACCGGGTCCTGAGGGCGGGCCATTATTGGGTGCCGCAATGGTATAAGCCGGTCCACACCCTCGCATTCTGGGATCGGTTTTCCCGGCCGCAGACCAAGCCGAAATATGAGCGCGGCGTCGAAGATACCTGGTGGTATGACGCCGGCAAAGCCGCCAAGCTCGGCCAATAAGACGAAAGCAGCGTAACGACCATGGCCGCCTATATTCTCCGCCGCCTCCTCCTGATTATCCCGACGCTGTTCGGCATCATGGTCGTGAGCTTCGTCATCATTCAGTTCGCGCCGGGCGGCCCGGTCGAGCGGATGATCGCTCAGCTCTCCGGCACCGATCCGGGCGCGACGGCGCGGATCGGTGGATCGCAGGGCGGGGATTTCGGCAATGCGAAGCAAAGCCAGCCCGGCTCATCGGCCTCGGCCATTACATCGAAATATCGCGGCGCTCAGGGCCTCGACCCGGAATTCATCAAGAGCCTCGAGAAGCAATACGGCTTCGATAAGCCGCCGCTAGAGCGCTTCGGCCTGATGATGGAGAACTATCTCACCTTCAATTTCGGCCAGAGCTACTTCCGCGATGTCAGCGTCATCCATCTGGTCGCCGAAAAGATGCCGGTTTCGATTTCGCTGGGGCTGTGGATGACGCTGATCAGCTATGGCATTTCGATCCCGCTCGGAATTCGCAAGGCGGTCAAGGATGGCGCGCAGTTCGACGTCTGGACGAGCGCTGTTATCGTCGTCGGCTATGCCATTCCGGGCTTCCTGTTCGCCGTGCTGCTCATCGTGCTGTTCGCCGGCGGCACCTTCCTCGACTGGTTCCCGCTGCGGGGCCTGACCTCCGACAATTGGGAGCAGCTTTCATGGGGAGGCAGGATCGTCGACTATTTCTGGCATCTGACGCTGCCGATCTTCGCCATGTCGCTGTCGTCCTTCGCGACGCTGACGTTCCTGACCAAGAATTCGTTCCTTGACGAGATCAAGAAACAATACGTCATGACCGCCCGCGCCAAGGGCCTGACCGAGCGGCAGGTGCTCTATGGTCACGTCTTCCGCAACGCCATGCTGATCGTCATCGCCGGCTTTCCGGGCGCGTTTCTCGGCGCGTTCTTCGCTTCCTCGCTGCTGATCGAGACGATCTTCTCGCTCGACGGGCTGGGTCTGCTCTCCTTCGAGTCCGTCGTCAATCGCGACTATCCGGTCGTCTTCGGCACGCTCTATATCTTCTCGCTGCTCGGCCTGTTCATCAATCTCATCTCGGACCTCACCTATACCTGGATCGATCCGCGGATCGACTTCGAGTCGCGGGAGGTTTAGCCATGATGGAAGCCCGCCTCACCAAGGAAGAGCTGGACACCGCCGCTGGGATCGAGGCCGTCATCGGATCGCGGCGCCTCACCCTGTCGCCGATCAACCGGCGCCGCTGGGAGAATTTCAAGGCCAATAAGCGCGGCTATTACAGCCTGTGGGTTTTCCTGGCCGTCTTCATCGTCACGCTGTTCGCCGAATTCATCGCCAACGACAAGCCGCTGCTGATCAAATATGATGGCGGCTTCTACACGCCGATCTTCGTGACCTATCCCGAAACGGCGTTCGGTGGCGAATTCAAGACCGAGGCTGATTATCGCGACCCCTTCGTGCAGAACCTGATCAACGAGAAGGGCGGCTGGATGATCTGGCCGCCGATCCGCTACAGCTACCGCACGATCAACCTCAACCTGCCCGAGCCGGCGCCGTCGCACCCGTCATGGGAGAACCTTCTCGGGACGGACGATCAGGGCCGCGACGTTCTCGCCCGCGTCATCTACGGCTTTCGCATCTCCGTTCTGTTCGGACTGATACTGACGGTCTGCTCTTCGGTCATCGGGGTCGCGGCTGGAGCGGTCCAGGGCTATTTCGGCGGCTGGGTCGACCTGCTGTTCCAGCGCTTCATCGAAATCTGGACGTCGATCCCCTCGCTCTATCTGCTGATCATCATCGCAGCCGTTATCGAGCCGAGCTTCTGGCTGCTGCTCGGCATTATGCTGCTCTTCAGCTGGGTTTCGCTTGTGGGCGTGGTCAGGGCCGAATTTCTGCGCGGGCGCAATTTCGAGTATATCCTCGCCGCGCGCGCCCTGGGCCTCACCAACGCCAAGATCATGTTCAAGCACCTGTTGCCGAATGCCATGGTCGCCACGCTGACCTTCGTGCCGTTCATCCTGAATAGCTCTATCACCACGCTGACCTCGCTCGATTTTCTCGGCTTCGGGCTACCGCCCGGCTCGCCCTCACTCGGCGAACTGCTGGCGCAGGGCAAGGACAATCTGCAGGCGCCGTGGCTCGGTCTGACGGCCTTCTTCGTGATCGCCTTCATGCTCAGCCTCCTGATTTTCGTGGGCGAGGCGGTGCGTGACGCCTTCGACCCGCGCAAGACATTCCGCTGAGGATGGCCGGCATGAACCCAGCAAGCGATACACTGGTCGACATCCGTAATCTTTCGGTCGACTTCCGCAGCGCCGACACGACGACGCACGCGGTGAAGGATATTTCTTTCGATATCAAGAAGGGCGAAACGGTCGCGCTCGTCGGCGAGTCGGGTTCGGGCAAGAGCGTGACCGCCCTGTCGATCATGCGCCTTCTGCCCCATCCAGCGGCGCACCATCCAAGCGGGGAGATCTTTTTCAAAGGCCGCGATGTGCTCAAAATGAGCGAAGCAGAGACCCGGCAGATCCGCGGCAATGACGTCGGCATCATCTTTCAGGAGCCGATGACCTCGCTCAATCCGCTGCATCTGGTCGAAACGCAGGTCGGCGAAGTCCTCAAGCTACATCAAGGCCTGAGCAATGGCGCGGCGCGCGAGCGGACCATCGACCTTTTGACCAAGGCGGGCATCCGCGATCCGCTTCTGCGCATGAAAGCCTATCCGCATCAGCTTTCGGGCGGTCAGCGCCAGCGCGTCATGATCGCCATGGCGCTTGCTAACAATCCCGACCTCCTCATCGCCGACGAGCCGACCACGGCACTCGACGTCACCATTCAGGCGCAGATTCTGGCGCTGCTTAAACAGCTTCGGGCCGAACTGCACATGGCGATGCTGCTCATCACGCACGACCTCGGCATCGTGCGGAAAATGGCCGACCGCGTCTGCGTCATGCGCTATGGCGAGATCGTCGAGCGAGGCTCGGTCGAGGAGATTTTCGCCGCGCCCAAGCACAGCTACACCAAGCATCTGATGGCCTCCGAGCCGAAGGGCGACCCGCCGGCAGCCGATCTGTCCGCGCCGGTGGTGATGGAGGCGGAGGATCTGAAGGTCTGGTATCCGGTCAGGCGCGGTCTGCTGCGGCGCACGGTCGATCACATCAAGGCCGTCGACGGCCTGTCCCTGAAGCTGCGCGAGGGCCAGACGCTCGGTGTCGTCGGCGAGTCGGGCTCGGGAAAGACGACACTCGGTCTGGCGCTTCTGCGTCTCGTGTCGAGCCGCGGTCCGATCGCCTATGTCGGCGAGCGCATCGATGGGTTGAGGTCAAAAGAGATGCGGCCATTCCGCCGGCATATGCAGATTGTGTTTCAGGACCCTTATGGCTCGCTGTCGCCGCGTCTGTCCGCCAGCCAGATCATCGAGGAAGGGCTGATCATCCAGAACCCGAAAATGACGAACGGGGAGCGCCGCGTGCGGGTCTCGCGCGCGATGGAGGAAGTCGGCCTCGATCCCGCGACGCAGGATCGCTATCCGCACGAATTCTCGGGCGGCCAGCGCCAGCGAATTGCAATCGCGCGGGCGATGGTCCTGGAGCCGAAATTCGTCATGCTCGATGAACCAACCAGCGCGCTCGACGTTTCGGTACAGGCGCAGATCGTTGACCTTTTGCGCGAGCTCCAGAGGCGGCACAGCCTCGCCTATCTGTTTATCAGCCATGATCTGAAGGTCGTCAGGGCCCTCGCAAATGACATGATCGTCATGCGCGCCGGAAAGGTGGTCGAGGAAGGCACGGCCGATGAGATCTTTCGCAGCCCTAAGACAGACTACACCCGCGCCCTGATCGCGGCGGCCTTCGACCTGGAGGCCAGGCACGAGGCCGCCGTTGCCCGCTGAGGCGCGTCTGGTGCGGCAAACATCCCGGTGTATCAACATCCACGCAGTTCAGATCGATGGTGACCGCCGCAGGTCTGTGCTCGATGAGACCCGGCCTGCGATCCTTGGCGACGCGGCCTTGCGCATCGTGGCGACGCGGTCGCAAACGTCCATCGTCGGACATCCTGGAACATCAGCGATGAGCGCTGCGATGCCCCGCCGACGAAGCCGCATCAAGAGCGCGGAGAAATCCGCCAAGCCGAGGTGATCGCCAAGTCGGATTTCGTCGATCAGCAAGAGAGACGGACGGGCCGCGAGCGCGGCGGCGATCGCCAGAAGCTGTTTTTGGGCGGGGCTCAGGCACCCGGCTTTCTGGCTCACGGCATCACCAAGCCCGACGAATTCCATGATGTCACGGGCTTCTTCATGGAGCGAAGGACCGCCTTCGCGCGGGAAGAAGGGACGCGGGCAAATCGCGCCGCCAAGCACGACATTTTCGAACGCCGTCAGATCCGGTGCCAGGGTTATTATCGGAAGGGCGCGCACGATGCCGCGCCGCTGCCGCTGCTCCTGAGAGAAGCGCGTGAGGTCCTGGCCGTTGAAGATAATCCGGCCCGAAGTCAAAGCGATTCTACCAGCAATAAGGTCGATGAGAGTCGACGTGTCCGAAAATTTGCCGCCGACGACACCAACAATTTCGCCGCGACCCACGTGGAGCGACGAGCCATAAAAGAGTGTTCGCCCAGCCGCCTTCGAGGCAACCGTCTTTGCAATAGCCTGAACGTCGAGCAATGGGAGCTCGGCCGTCTTGCGCGTCCGCTGAGCGCTCCACGCGAGCTCCATATACCTTTCCCCCCAGGATCAGAAGTGTGACTCAAATCACGCCGAAAGCACCCATTTTTAGCTATGGTCAGAATGTGTTTTGATTTTGGCAACGTGCGGCAGTCTCGTAAAATAACTTATGCTGTTCTCAGAGCGATCTGAAGTCTGATACATAAAAATTGAGATAAAGCTTCATTATATTGTTGTAAAGACCAGCGTCAACGTCGAACCGAAACGCGGCCCAAATTACTGAATCAACGATGTTTTTTATCGATCGGAATGGCGAATTGGGGGAACTCCCTCGACGTGGCATTGAAAATGAGCCATAGAAATCGGGAATTGTAATTCCAAATACGCCACAACCTTCTTCAAATTCTTCGAATAATAACGTGGTGCACGCCGCTTATTTCAGGATCCATAAGTAATAAAACGTAGACAAGTCTCGAACTCTTGGTTTCACGCAAACGCGCCTGCCCGTCCAAACTGCTTTCGGCGATTTTTCTGGCGCAATCGAGGGCGGACCTGCCCCTCAAGCCGTTTCTACTCTCCTGGCACCGGCGCCTCGGCTCGCATCTCGGGCGGTTTCGCGACGGCGACGGCTCGGCCTGTGAGTTCGGCGCCTGCCTCCGGCGGCAGGGTCGCAAAGATCAGCGCGGACATCGCGCCGATCACGGCGACGATCAGGAAGGCGGCTGTGAAGTCTCCGATGTGGATCGCGCTGTCGCCGCGCAGCAATTGTTCGGACTCCAGCACGAGCGCGGCCGCGGCGACGCCGATCGATAGGGAAAGCTGATGTGCGGCGCTGGCAAAGCTGGTCGCCTGGCTCATCACCGGCGGCGCGACGTCCGCATAGGCGAGCGAGTTGACCGCGGTGAATTGCAGCGAGCGGAAGAAGCCGCCGATCAGCAGCACGCCGATAATGACGGCATGGGGTGTTGCCGGCGTGAAAAAGGCGCAAGCTGCGACGAATGCCGAGCTCACGATCGCATTGGTGACCAGCACGCCTCGAAATCCCAGCCGCCGAAGGATCGGTGCGGCAGATAATTTCATGGCAAAGGCGCCGACGGCGGCGAAAAATGTCAGCAAACCTGATGCAAAGGCCGTCAACCCGAACCCGACCTGGAATAGAAGCGGCAGGAGGAACGCCATGGCTCCGATGCCGATGCGGAACGCCGACCCGCCGATGACGCTGGCCCGGAAGGTCGGTACCTTGATGAGATCAAGATTGAGGACGGGTCGAGGCGTTTGCCTCGCATGGCGCACATAGAGCCAGGAGAACATTGCGCCGGAAATCACCAGAAGCACCGCAATCCACCACGGCACCAGCGCCTGGCCGAGTACGGCTAATCCGAAAACGAGGCCTGAAAGGCCGACGCCAAGCAGCACGAATCCGCGCAGATCGAGCGGCGGCGTTTCCCGCTCACGAATATCGGCGATGAAGCGCGTGACGAGGAGGATGCCGAGCAGGCCGATCGGAATGTTGATGAAAAAGATCCAGCGCCAGCTGAAATAGGTGGTGATGAAGCCGCCAAGCGGCGGTCCCATGATCGGACCGATCATTGCCGGAACCGTGAACCAGGCAAGGGCCGGCACCAGCTCGTGCTTGGGCACCGATCGCAGGATCACCAGGCGGCCGACGGGAGTCATCATCGCTCCGCCTATGCCTTGCACGATGCGCGAGATGACGAAATCGGTGAGACCATTGGCGAAGCCGCAGGTGATCGAGCCGAGCATGAAGATCGCAAGCGCCAGCCGGAAAATCGTCTTGGCGCCGAAGCGGTCGGCCATCCAGCCGCTTATGGGGATGAACACCGCGAGCGACAGGAGATAGCTGGTCAGTGCAAGTTTCAGCGCGATCGGATCCTGACCGAGATCGCGCGCGATTGCCGGCAGCGAGGTCGCCAACACCGTGGCGTCCATGTTCTCCATAAATAATGCGCAGGCGACGATGACGGGAACGAGGAAGCGGCTCTGCATGATAATCCTTGAGAAAGGCGTCCCGGGACGGAGGTTGCCTAGCGCATATGGCGTGGCTTGGGCCGAATGCGAAGGTGGCGCGGATGTGCGTCGCAGTCAATGCTGCTATCACGCATCCGCAGGACTGGGGGAGGCCAGGCGCCCTTTTCGCCGGCCGATGCGATACGCTCGTCCGGTAAAAGCTCCATTCTCGAAATCGCTTCACGCCGAGCCGCGGTCTTCGCTAATGTGGCGGCGAGTTGCGATTAGCCGATCAAGGATTCCGCTTTGTTTTACACCGCCGAAGACCCGCACGGCCTGCCGTTCGATCCGTTCAAGGCGATCATCGCGCCGAGGCCGATCGGCTGGATCGGCAGTATGGACAAAGGGGGACGCGTCAATCTCGCGCCCTACTCGTTTTTTAATGCCGTCGCCAGCCGGCCCAATATGATCGCCTTTTCCAGCGAAGGTATGAAAGACAGCGCCAGAAATGCGCGCGACATGGGGGAGTTCACCTTCAGCCTTGCCACCCTGCCGCTGGTCAAGCAGATGAACCTCTCTTCCGCGAGCTTGCGGGAGGGGGAAAACGAGTTCGATTTCGCCGGCTTGACCATGGCGCCGTCGCGCCTCGTGCGGCCACCCTACGTCGAAGAAAGCCCGGCCGCGCTCGAATGCAAAGTCGTCAGTTTCATACAACTCAAGGATCTGCATGGCGAGGCGATGGAAAAATATCTCGTGATCGGGCAGGTCGTCGCCACGCACATCAAGGACGAGTTCATCACCAACGGCCGCTTCGACGTGGTGAAAGCGCAAACGATCGCGCGCTGCGGCTATAATGACTATGCGACCGTCGAGTCCCAATGGGAACTCCTGCGGCCAAGCTGATGCCGGCGCGATGCGGACACGATCGAGGGGAAGGGAGACAGACGCTCATGAAACTGTCGGGCGAGAAGATTCTGCCGTTGCCGCAGGCAAGGGTCTGGCAGGCGCTGAACGATCCGGAGGTGCTGCGCCAATCGATCCCAGGCTGTGAAAGCTTCGAAAAGCTCGCAGAGAATACCTACCGTGCGACGGTGGCGAGCCGGATCGGTCCGGTCCGGGCGCGCTTTCAGGGAACGGTCCGGCTGTCCAATCTCAATCCACCTAACGGCTATACGCTATCGGGCGAAGGCTCCGGCGGAGCCGCGGGAAGCGCAAAGGGAAGCGCCGATGTCAGCTTGGAACCGGCCCCCGGCGGCACCAGGCTGGCCTGGACCGCCGATGCGCAGATCTCCGGCAAGCTTGCCCAGATCGGCTCGCGGCTGATCGAGTTGTCGGCCAATATGATGGCAGGCCAGTTCTTCGACCGCTTCGAGCAGATCCTCGCCGGCGAGAAGCCGAGCGAAGCGCTGGTCTCGGTCGTCCCGGCATGGGCCTGGATCGCCGGCGCCGCCGTCATCATCATCGCCGTGATCCTCTATCTCGTGTTCGCCTGAGCCCGATTGCGGGTCAGACCCGCCGCCTTGCCAGCGCCTCGGCGAGCCCGGCGAGGCTTGAGAGATTATGGCAAGGCCTGAGTTCGCTGACATGGCGCTCCAACTCGCGTGCGCCCGCCGCGAGCGGGGCATATTCATCGTATCGCAACAGCGGATTGAGCCAGATCAGCCGCCGCGACGAGGCCCGCAAGCGGCGAGCGGCGTCCGCGATGCCCTCGCCGCCGGCGCGGTCGAGCCCATCGGTGAACAGGAGGACTGTCGCATTCTGGCCGAGCACGCGGCGCGCCCAATCGCGGTTGAACGCGCGCAGGCTGTCGCCAATTCGCGTGCCGCCAGACCAGTCGGCGACGAGCTTTGAGACTTTCGCAATCGCCGCATCCGGATCGCGATCGCGCAGGGCGCGCGTGATGTTGGTGAGCCGCGTGCCGAACAGGAAGCAGTGCACCTGCTCGCGGGCGTTCATCAGCGCATAGAGGAAGTGCAGGAATAGCCGCGCATAGGCGTCCATCGAGCCGGAAATGTCGCAGAGCACGACGAGCGGCGGCCGGCGCATCCGGCGCTTCTTGAACAGCGGAAGCGGGGCGTCGGCGCCCGCGGCGCCGCTCGCGCGCAGCATCCGCCGCAGATCGAGGCGCTCGCCCGCGCTCTCATTCGTGGGCGCAAAACGGCGTGTACGGATTTCGGCGAGCGCAACCGCGATGTCCGCGATGACGCGGCGCGCAATGATCAACTCTGCTGCCGTCATCTGCTCGAAATCCTTCTCCGCGAGCGTCTCGACACCGCTGGCGCTGCCGCGCGCATCGAGCTGGAGTTCGTCGCGCTCGACGGCCTGCATCTCGCCCCTGCGCAGAAACAGGCTGTCGGCGAGGCGGCGCGCGATCGGGTCGCGCGGACGTGCCGCGACACTCGGATTCGGCACCATGGCCGAAAGAAGCTGATTGAGATAGTCCGGGTCGCGCCAGATAAGCTGAAAGGCTTGGGTGAAGATGTCGCGTTCCGAAGGCCGCGTGACGAAAACGCTGTGCAGTGTCCAATAGAGAATCTTCGGGTCTGCGATCCCCGCCGCCATCACGGCCTCGGTCGCAAGGATGATCTTTTGCGGTCCGATCGGCAGACCCGCATTCCGCAGAAGACGCGCAAAATGGAGGATGTTCGAGGCGATCTTACCGCCATCAGCTACCGATGCGGCGATATTGGCGCTAAGGCGGCGCGCCGAGCCATCCGCCTCCTGATCGCGATCCATCATCGGTGCCATGAACTTGGCTTCCTCTCCGAAGAGTTTACGGCATTCTCACATTTGACTCGGCTATAAAATGCGCGCGCTCCCCCCTTTTTGTCATGCTGAGTAAGCGGAGCAGTACCCGAGCATCCATGCCGCCACCTTAGCGCAAGTTGATGCACCAGCGGCATGGATCGCCGGAACAACTTCGCGGGGTGCATTGCGACACCACGCTCAACGCAGGGCCGGGGCGACGTCAATTCGGTCGCTGCGCCTCGTTCTTGTTAACGTCCCACAATCCCGATCGCGTCAAGCCCGGCGAAAGCTATGCAACTTAAGAGTGCATAAAGCACCGCTGCTTAGACTGCATAGATTAACATCCGCCAGGGCTTCGTCGATGGGCCGCGAACATTTTCCGATCGAGGGCAAGCGCATCTGGGTTTGCGGCCATCGCGGCATGGTCGGCGCCGCGCTTCTGCGCCGGCTTCACACCGAGGGCTGCGAAATCCTGACCGCCGACCGGCGCAGCCTCGATCTGACCCGCCAGGCCGACGTCCAAGCCTGGCTGCAGGAAAACCGGCCGAACGCAGTCATCGCTGCTGCCGCGAAAGTCGGCGGAATTCACGCCAATGCCAATTTTCCCGTCGCCTTTCTCGCCGACAATCTCGCCATTGCGCACAATGTGATCTGCGGCTCCGCTGAAAGCGGCGTGCGGCGTCTGATCTTTCTCGCCTCAAGCTGCATCTATCCGCGCGATGCTGCCCAGCCGATGCGCGAGGGGACCCTGCTCACCGGGCCTCTGGAGCCGACGAACCAGTGGTACGCCCTCGCCAAGATCGCCGGGCTCAAGCTGACCGAAGCCTATCGGCAGGAACAGGGACTCGACTTTTTCACCGCAATTCCGGCCAATCTTTACGGCCCCGGCGACAATTTCGATCCACTCATGGGCCATGTGATCCCGGCGCTCATCCGCCGGGCGCACGAAGCGAAGCTCAAGGGGCTACCAGCGATCACGATCTGGGGAAGCGGCAAGCCGACGCGCGAATTCATGCATGTTGATGATTGCGCCGACGCGCTCGTTCATCTGCTCAAGACCTATCAGGATGGCGAGCCGGTCAATATCGGCGTCGGCAGCCAGACGTCCATACGGACCCTTGCGGAAGCGATCGCCGCCATTGTCGGATATGACGGCCGCCTGGAATTCGACGCCTCGAAGCCCGACGGAACGCCGCGCAAGAGTCTCGACGGCGCGCGCCTTGCGCGCGACCGGCTGGCGCGGCGGACGTCCGCTGAAGGAAGGCCTGATGAGCGCTTATCGGTATTTCCTCGAACGAATTGCGCCCGACGGTCCGGCTCGAGGCGCTTTCCAAGCGGCGGCCAGCCACCATGTCTGAGCCGCTGCCCCCTACGTCCGCCCGCGTCATCCGCCGGACGAGTCATTGCATCCGGCTCGACGCCGAGCGGCTCGCCTGCGCCAAAGGCAAGACGCTTGCGACGCCGGACCTCGCGCGCTGTTATGCACAGCTCCTGCGTATCCGGCGCGTCGAGGAGGAGATCATCCGGCTCAATCCCACCGACAAGATCAACAGCCCCGTCCATCTCGGCATCGGGCAGGAAGCCGTGCTCGTCGCCGTCTGCGATCAGCTCACACGCGAGGATGTGATTTTCGCCACCTATCGTGGCCATGCCGCCTATCTCGCCAGGGGCGGCGACCTTAAGCGTCTGTGGGCGGAGCTTGACGGCAGGGAGGGCGGCTGCGGACGCGGCAAGGCCGGCTCGATGCATCTCGTCGATCCTTCGGTGAATATGATGGGTACATCCGCCACCGCCTCGGGCATCCCCGATGCGGTCGGCTATGCGCTGGCCGTGAAGATGCGCAGCGAAGATCGCATCGTCGTCTGCTTCTTCGGCGAGGAAGCAACGGACGAGGGTGTCACCCAAGAGAGCGTCAATTTCGCTGCGTCGCATGAGTTGCCGATCCTCTTCGTCTGCGAGAATAACGAGTTCGCCATCGACTCCCATGTCGGCGCCCGGATCGTCGGCAACGGGCTCTGCGAACGTTACCGGACGGTATGGCATTCGCTGCGAACGTGAAGACAGCGGCGATTTCTTGAAAATGTATGAACTCGCCGGTCGCGCAGTCGCGGCTGTGCGCGTCGGCCTCGGCCCGCGTTTCATCGAGATCAAGACGGCTCGTTGGCGCGATCATGCCGGCCCCGGCGAGGACCGGCACCACGGCTATCGCTGCGATGATCACCTCGATACAGCGATCCCGGACGATCAGGTCGCGCGGATCGCGTCGATGCTGGAGGACGACGCGCGTCGCGAGATTGCGGAGAAAGTCGAGCGCGAGATCGCCGACGCCGTCGCCTGCGCCGAAGCGGGCACGGGCTGATCGGTGCGGTCATCAAGGTCGGCAATCTGAACTCGCTGCGCACGGTCGCCGCGATCGCGTGCTAACCGCGTGCGGCACCACGCAATTCGGCATCCCTGCAATTGGGCCGTCCGCGTCAGCTCTTCTCAGGCCGGCGCACAGAGCTGCCGCCTAGGCACTCGTAAAATCGCGTCGCCTGACTATCGTCGTAGCCGCCGAAGCCTGCCGATGAGGCGCCGAGAAACACCTGCAGCGCCGCGGCGGAGACCGGAACCGGAAACCGTGCTGCGCGGGCCGCATCGAGCACTATCCCAAGATCCTTGACAAAAATGTCGACGGCCGATTTCGCGTCCTCGCCCTCGGTCAGCATCCGAGGCCCACGATCGCGGATCATCCAGGACCCGCCTGCCGAGACATTCAGCACTTCGAGCACCTGGGCGGGGTCGAGGCCGAGATGGGTGCCGAAGCTCATGACCTCGGCCGCCACCGCAAGATTGCAACCGGCGGCGAGCTGATGGACCATTTTCATCGTCGAGCCTGCGCCGGGGCGGTCACCGAGCCGGAAGACATGGCCGCCCATGGGCTTGAAGCAGCGGCTCGGCCTTGGCGAAGGCTGCGTCCGAGCCTGCAACCATGAAGGTCAGCGTGCCTTGCTCGGCGCCGACCGTGCCGCCGGAGACCGGAGCGTCGAGATAGAGCCGTCCCGCGCTCCTCGACCCGCTGCCCGATCTGCCTCGCTGGCTGCCGCCGGCATGGTGACGCAGGAGATCACAAGCGCGCCCTTGGGCAGGGCGTCGAGCGCGCCGTCATCGAACAGCACCGCCGTTGCCTGCTCGGCATTGACCACCATCAAGACCAGCGCGTCGGCTCCGGCGCAGGCCGCCGCAGCGCTTTCGGCCGGCCGGCCGCCCTTGGCTTCAAGCGCCTTCAGCGCCTCGGCCACGCGGTCGTAGCCTGTTACCTGATGCCCTGCAGCCATGAGCACGCCGGCCATGCGCCCGCCCATCGCGCCGAGCCCGACAAAGGCGACATTCATCGCGCTGTCCGTCATTCCTTCGTCACCTCATTCATCGCGGGACCGCCTTCATCGCCCGATGCACGCGCCCGGTTCATTCCTTCACCGCGCCGGTCATGGCCGAGACATAGTGCTCGACGAAGAAGGCATAGAGGATGACGAGCGGCAGCGAGCCGACCAGCGCGCCGGCCATCAGCGAGCCCCAGCGATAGATATCGCCGTCGACGAATTCATTGACGATGGCGACCGGCACGGTCTTGTTCTGCGTCGAGGACAGGAAGGTCAGCGCATAGATGAATTCGTTCCAGCAGAGCGTGAAGCAGAAGATGAAGGCGGAGATCAGTCCCGGAATGGCGAGCGGCAGCACGATCTTCATCAGAATCTGCCAGCGGCTGGCGCCGTCGATCAGCGCGCATTCCTCCAGCTCGAAGGGGATGGTCTTGAAATAGCCCATCAGCAGCCAGGTCGAGAACGGAATGAGGATCGTCGGATAAGTCAGGATCAGCGCGAAGGGGGTGTCGAACAGCCCATATTGGAAGACGACCGAAGACAGCGGAATGAACAGGATCGACGGCGGCACCAGATAGGCGAGAAAGATCGCGCCGCCGACCCACTGCGCGCCCTTGTAGCGCAATCGGACGATCGCATAGGCGGCGAGCACGCTGGCGATGATCGAGAGCACGGTCGCGGAGACCGCGACCATCATGGTGTTCCACAGCCACAGCGGGTAATAGGTTTCAAACAGCAGCGTATAGATGTGCTTGAAGGTCGGGTTCCACGTCCAGAACGGGTTGAAGCGGTCGAGATCGAGCAGCTGATCGTCCGGTTTGATCGCCGTCAGCGCCATCCAGTAGAACGGGAACAGCAGCACGATGAGAATGATCCCGAGCGGCAGATAGAGCGTGATCAGCCGCCGCGGCAGCGTCTCCAGATAGCTCATGCCCTCGCTATGATCGGCGAGGGGCGAAGATGCCGTGAGCACCGATTTGGGGTCGGCGCCTTTCGCGGCCAGCAGGTCAGTCATTGCTTTCGCCCTGTTGCCATTTGCGGCGCTGCAGGCCAAACCAAGAGATCAGGATGGCGCCGAGCAGAAACGGGATCATCGCCGTCGAGATCGCCGCGCCTTCGCCGAGATGGCCGCCCAGAATCGCGCGCTGATAGGACAGCGTCGCCATGAGCTGCGTCGCGTTCACAGGCCCGCCGCGCGTCAGCACCCAGATGAGCTGAAAATCGGTAAAGGTGAACAGCACCGAAAACGTCATCACCACGGCGATGATCGGCGTCAGCAGCGGATAGGTTATGTGGCGAAAGATCTGCCAGCGGCTGGCGCCGTCGATCGTGGCCGCTTCATAGAGCGACGGCGCCACGGTCTGCAGCCCGGCGAGCAGCGTAATGGCGACGAACGGAATCCCGCGCCAGATATTGGCAAAGATCACCGACCAGCGCGCGTTCCACGGATCGCCGAGAAAATTGATATTTTCGGAGATCAAGCCAAGGTTGCGGAGCGACCAGGAGACGATCGAAAACTGCGGATCGTAAATCCACCAGAAGGCAATGGCCGAGAGGACCGTCGGCACGATGAAGGGGATGAGCACGACCGCGCGCAGCATCGCCTTGAACGGCAGATTCTCATTCAGCAGCAGCGCGAGATAAAGGCCGACCGCGAATTTCACCGCGCTCGCTACCACCGTATAGAGCACCGTGTTGAAGACCGAGAGCCAGAACACCGAATCGCCCCACAGCCACTCGTAATTCTCCAGGCCGATGAATTCACCCGACTGGCCGATCCGCGCATCGCTGAATGAGAGCCAGACGCCGAGCCCGAGCGGATAAGCCAGGAACAGGATAAGGAAGGCTGCCGGCGGGCAGCATGAACCAGAAGCCGAGCCAATTGCGATTGACCCATAAGCGCTCCCACGCAGTCGCTTCGCGGGGGGCAGCTCTTGCGGCGTGCCCGGCTATTGCAACTTCCGCCATGTCTTCTCCGGCTCCCGGTCGGCTATTCAGCGGACGGCACCAGAGCGCCGTCCGCACGTCATGAGCGTCAGCGATAGATGCGCTGCAGCTGGCGTTCGGCGATCTTGATCGTGCCCTTGGCGTCCTCGCGGCCCGTGCAAAAGGCCGCGAACATGTCGAGCACCACGAAGTCTGCGATCGCTGCCGCCGCCTTCTCGCCGACCGAACCCAGCCCGCCAGCCGTCAGCGTGCGCTTGCCGGCCTGGCCGAAGATCGTCGCCTTTGGATCGGCGGTCCAGACCGGGTTGTTGTCATAGGCATTGAGGCAGTGCGTGAGATAGCCTTGCGCGGCTTCAAGCCATTTGTTGAACTGATCCGCCTCCAGCATGAACGCCATCAGCGCCTTACAGGCCTTCGGATACTTGGTGTAGGTCATTGCCAGGATCGGATAGAGCAGATGCAGCTCGGTCGGCTTGCCGACCGGCCCGATCGGCCACACAGCGTGATCCATATCCTTGGCGATTTCGGTCTTGGTGGGGTCCTTCTTGGCCGCGACGTAGATGGAAATGCCGTTGTCGGTCCAGTTGATCTCACCGCCGAGGAACGCTTTGTTGTTGAAGGAGTCGTTCCACGCTGCCACGCCGGGAACCATGTTGTCATAGAGCTGCTTGGCGTAATCGAGCGCCTTCGCCGTTTCCGGCGAATTGATGATGACCTTGTCGTTCTTGTCGACGACGTTGCCGCCATTCGCCCACAGGCACCAATAGACCCAGGCGTTGCCGTCGCCCGAAGCATGGCCGAGCGCGAAGCCGCCCGGCGTATTGTTCTTCTTCATCGCCTTGGCGTATTCGAGGAATTCATCCGTCGTCGTCGGGAATTTCGAGAAGCCCGCCTTTTTCGACGCCTCAAGCCGGTAGTTCAGCATATTGCCGCTGTAGCAGACCGGGATGGCGATCCACTTCTTGCCGCTCATGCCGTAGGCCTGCGCCGAGGGCACCCAGCCGCCATATTTCTTGCCGAGATAGTCTGCCACATCCGTGACATCGAGACATTTCTGCGGGAAGAGGTGCGGCAGCGAATAAAGGCCCCAGAACATATCCTGTCCCGCGCCGGTATTGGCAGCGACAGAAGCTTTCGGCTGCACGTCTTCGTAGGACTCGCGTGAGATCGTGACCTTGACGCCCGTCGCTTTCGTGAACGCATCGATCAATTTGACGAAGGCGTCATCTTCGGACTGCACGAAATATTTCCACCGCAGCAGCGACAGCTCTGCGCCTTTCTCCGGCTTCCATGGCGCCGACTGCGCCCAGGCTTTCGCCCATTCGAGCAGAGCGGAGCCGCTGAGCGCGCCCGTCGCAGCGAGCGCAGTACTGCCCAGCATTAGGGCGCGGCGAGTAAGGTGGGTCATTGGTGTCTCCTCCTAGGATCAAAGATTATGCGACGATTCTTTCCCCCGTCGCCGCGTCGAACAGATGGACGAGCTCCGGATTCGGTTTGAGCCGGATCTTGTCGCCCGGCTTGAATGGATGACGCTCGCGGAAGACGGCGATGATGTCTTCTCCGCCGAGCTTTGCGACGACCTGGATCTCCGACCCGGTCGGCTCGACGACCTGGATCTCGGATTCGACGCCGTCGCTTGCGAGCTGGAAATGCTCGGGCCGGACGCCGTAAACCGCGCGCCGCCCATCGGAACCGGGCGGCACGGACGTGATCGGCAGCTTGCTTCCACCCGGTCCTTCGAACTCGGCCACGCCGTTGACGCGCAGCGTGCCCCTGAGCGTGTTCATGGCCGGCGAGCCGATGAAGCCCGCAACGAAGAGATTGTCGGGTTTGTCATAGAGGTCGAGCGGCGCGCCGATCTGCTCAACGACCCCGTCATGCATGACCACGATCTTGTCGGCCATGGTCATGGCTTCGATCTGATCATGGGTGACATAGACGGTCGTCGTCTTCAGCCGCTGGTGCAGCTCCTTGATTTCGGTGCGCATCTGCACGCGCAGCTTGGCGTCGAGATTGGATAGCGGCTCGTCGAACAGGAAGACCTGGGGGTCGCGCACGATGGCACGGCCCATGGCGACGCGCTGACGCTGCCCGCCCGACAATTGGCGCGGGTAGCGCGCGAGCAACGGCAACAGGCCCAGAATTTCGGCCGCACGGTTGACGCGCATGTCGATCTCATCCTTGCGGGCGCGGCGCAGCTTCAGCGAAAAGCCCATATTGTCGGCGACGGTCATATGCGGGTAGAGCGCATAGTTCTGGAACACCATCGCGATGTCGCGCTCTTTCGGCGGCACGTTGTTGACGACGCGCTCGCCGATTCGGACCTCGCCGCCGGTGATGTTCTCCAGGCCGGCAATCATGCGCAGCAGCGTGGATTTGCCGCAACCGGACGGCCCGACGAGGACGACGAACTCGCCGTCTTCAATGTCGATATTTACGCCGTGAATGACTTCCACGGCGCCGAAGGCCTTTCGGACGTTCCGGACCGTAACTGACGCCATGGCGTCGCCGCCTCCCTATGGATTCCGGTCTCTCGCCGGAATTACGCATTGATATTGTTCGCCGGACGACCTCCGGTCAATCACGTTCTTGATCAGCCCTTGTTTCCCTGCCTCACGCGAGGAGTTGGCCGTTCTTACGATCCCCGCGTTAGACGATACAATTTCAGCTGCCGGCCTTTCCGACGCGGAAGTCCACATGGATGTGGTTGCCGTCCGGATCGTGAACGTTGATCTGGAGGAGGTCGGTCCCCGGCACGCGCCCCTCGTGATAGGGAACCTCGTCGGCTTCGAGCCGCGCGCGCAGCGCCTGGAGATCATCGCCCTGCAGCGCGAAATGCTCAAGCCGGAGATCGGCCGCTGCCGCGCTAGGAGCCCGCTCCACCCCGACCAGATGCACGATCGGGGCGTCCCCGGCATAGAGCCAGGCGCCGGGAAACGAAAAGGGCGGGCGCCAGCCGTCGACGAGCCCGAGCACGCGGACATACCAGGCACGCATGACTTCGAGTGAGGCGGTGCGAATATTCACATGGTCGAGCTTCATTGCTTCACCCGCGTCCGACGAATGGCATGTTGGTCGCCATGATGGTCTGGAACAGAACATTGGTCGAGAGCGGCAGCTCGGCCATGCGCAAGACCGCATCTGCGACGTAGCGCACATCCATGGTCGGCTCGGTCTTCAGCGTGCCGTCCGCCTGCGGTACGCCCCGCGACATCCGCTCGGTCATCTCCGAGGCACAATTGCCGATGTCGATTTGGCCGCAGGCGATGCTGTACGGGCGGCCGTCGAGCGCGATGGTCTTGGTCAGACCGGTGATCGCATGTTTCGAGGCTGTATAGGGCACGGAATTGTATCGCGGCGCGTGAGCGGAAATCGAGCCGTTATTGATGATCCGGCCGCCCTGCGGGACTTGCGCCTTCATCATGCGAAACGCGCCGCTGGCGATCAGGAAAGCGCCGTCGAGATTGATCGAGACCACCTTGCGCCAGTCTTCCCAGGAAATGTCGCCAACATCGCGCGGCGGCACATTCACCCCGGCATTGTTGAAGACGGCGTCGAGCCGTCCGTGAACCGAGCCGATGCGATCGAACAGCGCCGCGACCGAGATCCGGGTCGGAGACGTCGGTGGCGACAGGGGTCGCATTGGCGCCGATCGAAGCGGCGACGGCCTCGAGCTTATCCTTATTGCGCGCTGCGAGCACGACCTTATGGCCGGCCGCGCCGAAGGCCTGCGCCGTCGCCGCGCCGATGCCCTGGCTCGACCCGGTCACAAGAACGACAAGTGGATTGGCCATTGAATTTCCTCCCGATTACGCCAAAGCGTTGAGATCGTCTTCCAGAAAATAGCGGACATTGTCCTCGAAACTCTCGTCGCGGACAAAGCCCATCCGCAAACCCTTGGCCGGGTTGAACCGTCCCTTCCAGCCGAGCACGATGCGCTGCAGCACCGGATCGGGCTCCCAGCGGATGAGGTTGACCGGGCCATCGCCGGCGACGCGGCGCATGGCCTCGACCATCTCGCCGATGCGGTAGCTCCGTCCGGGAAGCATGATACAGCGGTTGAGGCCGAAGGCTTCGGAGGGCATCTCGGCGGCCATGACCAGATTTTCAATGACACGACGCGGCGACAGGAACCAGTGCTCGTAATCGGGCGAGACCGGACAAATTGCCTCTTGCCCCTGCAATGGCTCACGAAAGATTGAAGACATGAAGCCCGAAGCCGCCTTGTTCGGCTTGCCGGGCCGGATCGAGATCGTCGGCAGGCGCAAGCCGCGGCCATCGAAGAAGCCTTTGCGCGAATAGTCGTTGAGCATCAGCTCCGAGGCCGCCTTTTGCGCACCGTAGGAGGTTTGCGGGTTGAGATGGGTCCAGTCCTCGATCGGCTCCTCGATCTCGCCGCCATAGACCGCAATCGAGGAGGTAAAGACGACGATCGGCCTGGTCGCAATATGCCGCGCCGCCTCGAAGACGTGATACGAGCCGAACAGATTGACGCGCCAGCCAAGGTCGAATTCGGCTTCAGCCTGGCCGGAAACGATCGCCGCAAGATGATAGATGACATCCGGCCGCGCCTCGATAAGGCCACGCACCTGTCCGGCGTCGGTGATATCGACCGCGCGTCCCTCGACCGGGAACGACGCGGCGACCGCCTTGGGCACGGCGAGATCGGCAAGCGTCATTTGCGAGATCGGCTGCCCGCGCAACTGGCCGCGCGCGCCCAGGGCCTTGGCGAGCTTCTGGCCGATGAAGCCGCCGCCGCCGATGATGAGGACCTTCATGAACTTGCCTCCCTATGGCCGCGCCCAGCCTCAGCCCGGATAGGCGACGACGCGCTGGCGCTGCTCGCCGAGCCCGTCAATGCCGAGCCGGACCTCATCGCCTGGCTTGAGCCAGACGGGCGGCTTCATGCCGAGCGCGACGCCCTCCGGCGTGCCGGTGGCGATCAAATCGCCGGGCACGAGGCGCATGAAGCGCGACATGTAGCTGACGATCTCGGCAACGCCGAAGATCATGTCGGATGTGTTCGAGCGCTGGCGCGTCTGGCCGTTGACCTCCAGCCAGCAGCCAAGCACTTGCGGATCGGGGATTTCGTCGGTGGTGACGATCCACGGCCCGGTCGGGCCGAAGCTCGGCGCGGATTTGCCCTTCACCCATTGGCCGAGCCGTTCGAGCTGGAAATTGCGCTCCGACACATCGTTGATCACGCAATAGCCCGCAACGACCGACAGCGCATCGGCTTTCGAGACATATTCGGCAACCGCACCGATGACGATGCCAAGTTCGACCTCATAGTCGAGCTTGGTGGAGTCTTTCGGCTGGATAATCGGATCGTTCGGGCCACAAAGCGATGTCGTCGCCTTGGAGAACAGCACCGGCTCGGCTGGCGCCTGCATGCCGCTTTCGGCCGCGTGCTTGGCGTAGTTGAGCCCAACAGCGTGGAAATTCGGCGTCGAGGCGACGCAGGCGCCGATCCGTGGGTTGCCCTCAACGATCGGCAGCGTCGCGGGGTCCAGCTTGCGCAGCTTGTCGATTGCGGCCAGCGAGACCGTTTCGCCGGCGAAATCCGGCGTATACTCCGACAGATCGCGGATATGGCCGTCAGCATCGAGCAGGCCTGGTTTCTCGGCGCCCGGCTGGCCGTAGCGGAGCAGTTTCATGCGAAAGGTCTCCTCAGGGGTTAGCGCCGCTTGGCGGCCATGTCAGTGATTGTCTCGCGGCAGAGCGCGCGCGACGCGTTGATAGGACGTTGCAAATTCCAGGCAGCCGCCATCGGCAAGCTGGCCGACATTGGCGCGGTAAAGCTCCTCCCAGGGCGTCTGATTGGGCGTCACATGAGGCGTCCATGCGGCGCGCCGCGCGCGCCATTCTTCCTCGGGCACGATGCGCGTCGAGCCGCCGCTTGTTAAGGTCGAGCCGCACGCGGTCGCCGGTCTTGAGCAATGCAAGGCCGCCACCGATCGGCCGCCTCCGGCGAAGCGTTCAGGATCGAGGGGCTTTCCGAGGTGCCCGACTGCCGTCCGTCTCCCGCCGTCGGCAGATGCACGATCCCCTTTTTGATGAGCGCATCCGGCGGCTGCATGTTCACCACCTCCGCCGAGCCCGGATAGCCGACCGGACCGACGCCGCGAATGAACAGCATCGAATTCTCATCGATCGCAAGCTCGGGATCGTTGATCCGGGCGTGATAGTCCTCCGGTCCCTCGAAGACGATCGCGCGCGCCTCATGCACGCCTTCTGCGCCGGGCTTCGACAGAAAGCGGCGCCGGAAATCCTCGGAGATCACGCTGGTCTTCATCAGCGCGCTATCGAAAAGGTTGCCGGAAAGCACCAGGAATCCCGCTTCCTTGCGCAGCGGCGCGTCGACTGTGCGGATCACTTCACGGTCGTCGCTGCGAACACCCTCAAGGTTCTGCGCCACCGTCTTGCCGCTGACCGTCGGCGCATCGCCATGCAGCAGCCCGGCAATCAGCATCTCGCCCATCACCGCGCGCACGCCGCCGGCACGCTCAAAGGCCTCGCCGAGATATTTGCCGGCCGGCTGCATGTTGACGAGCAGCGGCAGCGCATAAGCCTTCGGTCTTCCCAGTCCGCGATCGACAGCTCGACGCCGGCATGCCGCGCGATCGCCTGAATATGCGGCGGCGCGTTGGTCGAGCCGCCGATGCAGGTATTGACCCGGATCGCGTTCTCGAAATTCTTCCGCGTCAGAATGTCAGAGGGCTTCAGGTTCTCGCGCACCATCTCGACGGCGCGCTTGCCGGTCGCATAGGCCATCTCCATGCGCGCACGGTAAGGGGCGGGGATCGCGGCGCAGCCGGGCAGACTCATGCCCAGCGCCTCGGCGAGCGCGTTCATGGTCGAGGCCGTGCCCATGGTGTTGCAATGGCCGAGCGAGGGCGCCGAGGCGCAGACCCGCGCCATGAACTCCTCATAGTCGATTTCGCCGGTGGCAAGCAGCCTGCGGCTCTCCCAGATCACCGTGCCGGAGCCCGCGAGCTCGCCGCGCCACCAGCCGTCGAGCATCGGTCCGCCGGAGAGCACGATCGCCGGAATGTCGACCGTCGCCGCGCCCATCAGCATGGCGGGCGTGGTCTTGTCGCAGCCGGTGGTCAGCACGACGCCGTCGATCGGATAGCCGTGCAGCACCTCGACGAGCGAGAGATAGGCGAGATTGCGGTCGAGCGCCGCCGTCGGGCGCTTGCCGGTCTCCTGGATCGGATGCACCGGAAATTCGATCGGCACGCCGCCGGCATCACGAATGCCCGCGCGCACCCGGTCGGCCAGGAACACATGGATCTTGTTGCAGGGCGCAAGGTCGGAGCCGGTCTGCGCGATGCCGATGATCGGGCGGCCGGATTGCAGCTCCTCGCGGGTAAAGGCCTGGTTCTGATAGCGCTCGACATAAAGCGCGGTCATGCCGGGATTGTTGGGGTTATCGAACCATTCCTGGCTGCGCAGAGCCTTGTTCGCGCGCGTATCCTCAGCCATCGTTCTCCCCAGATTGATTATTCTCCGGGGATGGTCGATCGCCTTGCGCCGATCTTCCCGCGGTATTTAAATCGATTTAACTGTCGCACACGAAGCGGGTCAAGCCGCGCGGGAAAATCTGGGAGGACACGATGAACCGAATCGATCTCGAAGGCCGCCGGGCGGTGGTGACCGGAGCCGCCCAGGGCATCGGCCGCGCGGTGGCCGAGCGCCTGATCGCCAGCGATGCGCGCGTGACGATCTGGGACGTCGATGGGACTCTCGGAGCGGAGACGGCGGAAGAGATCGGCGCGGGCTTTGTCGCAGTCGATCTGAGCGATTGGGATGCGGTGCGTCGCCGCGACCGACCGACCGCGGCCGAGATGGGCGGGATCGACATTCTCGTCAACAATGCCGGCATCGCGGGGGTGAATACGACCCTCGCGGACTATCCTGTCGCCGAATGGCGGCGCGTTCTCGCGATCGACCTCGACAGCGTTTTCCACTGCCTGAAGGCGGTGACGCCGCTGATGATCGCCCAGGGCTATGGCCGGATCGTCAATGTCGCCTCGATCGCCGGCAAGGAGGGCAACCCCAATGCCTGCGCCTATTCCGCGGCCAAGGCCGGCGTGATCGCGCTGACGAAGTCGCTCGGCAAGGAGCTTGCCGGCCACGACATCGCAGTCAACTGCGTGACGCCCGCCGCCGCCCGTACCGCAATCTTCGACCAGATGACCGAGGAGCATATCGCCTACATGCTGTCAAAAATCCCGCGCGGACGGTTCGTCGAGGTTGGCGAGGTTGCCGCGATGATCGCCTGGCTGTGCTCTGCCGAATGCAGCTTCACCACCGGCGGCGGTGTTCGATCTGTCCGGCGGGCGCGCGACATATTAGACGGAGGCTCAGCCGACCAACTCGCCGCCGCTCAGCTGCGTCCGTCCCATTCCCGCCAGTTTCCGTTCGCGCAGCCAGACGTAAAAGCCACTGACGAGCACAATGGCGGCGCCGACCAGGACCCAAACATCAGGCGGGGTGCTGAAGATCAGCCAGCTCGATGCGATCATGAACAGCATCTGCACATAGAGAAACGGCGCGAGCGTCGTCGCCGGCGCATAGCGATGCGCCACGGTGAGAAGCTGATGCCCGCTCCAGCCGAAAAAGCCGATCACGCCGAAGGCAAACCAGTCGATCCCGGCGACCGGCCAATGCCAGTCGATGAGAGCCATGGGGGCCACGCCCAGCGTCGCCAGGACGGCGGCATAGATTTGCTGCGTCGCGGTCGAATCGACCCCGGCAAGCTGACGGGTGAGGATCGCGTAGCAGGCGGTGAAGATGGCCGAGCCGATCGACAAGAAAACCACCCAATGGAAATCCGCGCTCCAGGGCCGCGTGGCGATCAGTGCGCCACCGAGTCCGGTGACAATGGCCGTCCAGCGCCTCATGCCGACATGTTCGCCAAGGAACGGGATCGACAACAGGCAGATCCATAAGGGCACGGTGAAGAAGATCGCCGCGGTGAGCGTCAGCGGCAGAAATTGCACGGCGATAAAATTGCAGACTGTCGAGCCGAGCAGGCTGAAGCCGCGCGCCGCTTCGAGCCAGGGCCTGCCGGTCGAAAACAGCATCAGCCGCCGCGACGGCAGGAACAGCGCAAACGCCAACAGCATATGGACGGCATAGCGCGCGAAGACGACCACCAGCGGCGGCATACCGTCGAGGACGAGCCATTTCGCACAGCTGTCGATGCCGGTGAAGAACAGACAGGCGGCCACCATCAGCGCGATGCCGGCCAGCCGCCGGTCTTCGATCGGCGCGATGCTCACGAGCGAAACCGGAGCACGAGATCGGCAGGGTCGCTGCTGGACATGGTTTGCTCCGGCTCGCACTGCCCGCGGAAGGCCGGGCGATCAGGATCGAACAACCCCGTCCGGCAACTGGTCGGCGGCAGCAAAACGGCGGCCCCGTCTATGCCGGGATCGGCGTTCCCGCCCTCGCCGTCCGTCGCCGCACCCGTGACCTGCCGCATTCATGCCTCGCTTCGATCCGCTTGCCCTTCAACGATGTCTTTCATTAAATCGATTTCGGATAGCTGCAAAGGAGGCATCGATGGGACGTCTCGCCGGAAAAATTGCGTTTCTCACCGCCGCGGGCCAGGGGATCGGCGCCGCCACCGCCCGCGCCTTCGCCGATGAGGGCGCGCGCGTGATTGCGACCGACATTTCGGAGGACGGCCTAACGGCTCTACAGGCGGCACGGCCTTCGATCGAAACGAGCGTCCTCGATGTGCGCGACACGGGCGCCGTCGAAGCGGCGGCGCAGCGCATCGGCGCGGTCAACGTGCTGTTCAACTGCGCCGGCTATGTGCATCAGGGCACCGTGCTCGACTGCGACGAAGGCGTCTGGGACCTCTCCTTCGACCTCAACGTCAAATCGATGTGGCGCACGATCCACGCCTTCCTGCCGGCCATGCTCGAGGCCGGCGGCGGCTCGATCATCAACATGGCCTCGGTGGTGTCCTCGCAAAAGGCGGCGCCGAAACGATTCGTCTACGGTGCGAGCAAGGCCGCGGTGATCGGGCTGACGAAGGCGGTCGCGATCGACTACATCACCCAGGGCATACGCTGCAATTGCATCTGCCCTGGCACGATCCAGAGCCCGAGCCTTGAGGAGCGTATCAAGGCGCTGCCCGGCGGCTACGATGCGAACCGCGCGGCCTTCATCGCGCGCCAGCCGATGGGCCGGCTCGGTACGCCGGAGGAGATCGCGGCGCTCGCCGTTTACCTGGCCAGCGACGACAGCGCCTTCATGACCGGCGGCGAGATCAAGATCGACGGCGGGTTTGGCTTGTGAATTCGTACGACGGGCCCTTGGCCGGCACTGCGAACGACGCTGCGGAAGATGCGCGACCGAGCTCGTTGTATAGATCGCCCAAAATGGCGCCGTCAGGGCAACCTTTGGCGGCACAAAGATTGCGCGCGAATTGATGATGCGACTTCAGGCGAGCGAGCAATTGAATGGCCCGCCGATTTGAAACGTCGGCGGGTCAAATCAGGGTGGCTTACTTCTTCATCACCTGGCCGCGAATTTCGCCGCCCTTATTGGCAGCCGTATGGACGTTGACATACCATTTGCCGCCGGTCAAGCTCGGCCGCCTGTGCGTCGGTGAGTGTCGCCGAACCCTCCAAGGGGCTAGCCGTGCCTGGGATCGGAACCACAACAGCCGCATTCTTGCCGGGCTCGGCTGGTCCATGGAAATGTGCCGCTGTCACCGGACCGGTGAGATCGCGAGAAAGTCACCTTCCACGACAATTTCTTGGTCGTGGTGTCATAGCTTACGTCAGCGGCGCCAGTGCCTTTGCTGGTATTCGGCGGCACCTCCTGGGTCGCTGTCAGATTGGCCGTGTACGACATCACGTCGGCGCGCGCAGGCGAGGCTACTATTGCACAGGCCGCAAACGTCACCCCGATAAGGCCAGTCGTCAGAAACCTGCTCTGCATGACATTCCTCCCTGTTTTCAGCCCTCACCTCGGGGCCGCCCCGATCTTGTCAATTTGAAGACACATTTTGTCAACTGCCACCACGCTCACAGGGGCGCGCGCTCACGGGCATGTGTTCGTATCGCCAAGCAGGGGGCATCCAACGATTTGTGCATCGCAGGCATCCTCCGTCTGGTCGCGGCGGACAATAAACCCGATTTTCAGAACGGCGTCCTCATCCGAACAGATGACACGGACGCCGGCCGGGGCGCGATTTCATCGGTGCCGGCGGCAATGAGGTGGTTTCCGTTTCCGAGACAGAGGCATAAGGCGTCCCGGAAATGGCAGGCGTCTAGGGCCGGGCATTGCTGGGAGCACGGTGAGGGAGCATCTGAGCCGGGTGTTTCGCTAAGACCGGCACAAGTCGCAGGCTCGAGCTTGCAGGCTCGTTGCTGGGTTCTTCAGCGTTTCACGCTGATCGCAGGTGATCGTCCACCGTGACCCGTTTCGGTCAGGCCCCAGGACAAGCGCCTCGGTCTTGCGGTGTCGCTAGTGGAGCGAATTTGACATTTGAGTCCCGCCTGTCGCGAGCTCGCACGCAAATGTCAAATTCAAAAGCTCCAGTAGAATCATAACGTTGCTAGTGGTCCTTTTGATTTTGGCATTTGCTCTCGAATGTGCTGCAAGCGGATGCAAATGCCGGAATTGGACCATGAGATGGCGTCTCCGAAATACCTCAATTCCTGAAAATTTGCTGCCTTTGTCACCCTACCGGAGGACGCGAAGCAGGCCGGACAGCGCTTAGAACTCATCGATGACGGACGGATCGGCGGCTCGCCAATTGCGCGTTCCGGTCCAGAGCGCAGTATTTGAGCGCTCGGCGCGGAGACAGGAACAGTCGCCGGCAAGGCTGGCGTAACCTTCGGATGGTGACGAGCTGATGCTAACCTACCCTCAGCTCGATTGCCTCGGGAACCCGAAGGACCCGGGCAACCCATCCCAACTGAAGATGCCGCGCACTCCGCGGCATCTCTTTTTGCTGCTTATTTGCTCTTTAAGGCTGCAGCGTGCTTCGCCGCGGCGTCCGGCGAGGCGCTCGCCCAGGTCAAGACTGGTACGCAGGCCGCCAAGGAGAAAGGCCGCAGCCGCCAAGAAGACGCAACCGCCGGACAAGGTCTGGTGCGGGCCCGAGAGCACCGTCATCCTGATCCGCTCGACGCGTCCAGCCTCAACGATGCCATGGAGACTGGCAATTACACCGTGCTCCGCGATCTGGCCACCCCGTCCTTCAGGGAGGCGAACAGCGCCGGCCGGCTCTACCAGATCTTCGCCAGCCTCGAAGCCCAACACGTCAGTCTGGCCGCAACAACGGCGCGGTCGGCGCGCGGAAGACGGAAAACGTCATCAGGCAGGGTTCGAAAGAACTCGTCAAATAGGAACTCCAGATTTTGACCATGCTGCAATTTGATTTCATCGAGATCGACTCGAGAATCCTGCGTCTGACGGATATCAAGTTTGGCCTCTCCGCCGCTTTCGAGCGGCTTTTTTGGGCGTGGATCAGCGGGATCGCCGCCCTGACATTCCTGTCGGCCCTTGCCCTTGCCATTTTCGGCGTGATCAGCTGGTCACATCTTCTTTACGTCTACGCTGGAATTACCGTCATCACCCTGGCGCTCGCGTCTCTGATCTATTGGTCGAGGCGGGAGCGCTAGCCGACACCGCACATACGCGGCATCGCCTGCTGATCGAACCTATGTGCGTCAATTGCGAGATCTCGCTGTTGAGCCTGGCTCGCCGTCTTATCTCTCGCGGAGCGCGCGCTCCATCTGGTCGCGCAGCGGCTTGACGATGTAGCTGGCAAGCGTCCGCTCCCCGGTCTTGATGAACACCTCTGCCGGCATGCCCGGCACCAGCTTGAGGCCGTTCAACTTCGCCAGTTCGCTTTCGGATATTTGTACGGCTGCGGAGTAATAGGACGGCCGGTTTTCCGAGTCACGGGTCAGATCGGCGCCGATGCGCATCAGGTTCCGTGCAGCTGATCGGTCTTACGCCGGTCGAAGGCAGAGAAGCGGATGCGCGCATCCTGCCCCGCCGCCAATTTATCGATGTCCGACGGTTTGACCTTGACCTCCACGATCAGCCGGTCGGCGCTTGGCACGATGTGCATCAGCACGTCGCTCGGCGCCACGACGCCGCCAATCGTGTGGACGGTGAGTTCGTGAACGACGCCGGGGATCGGTGAGCGGATATCGAGCCGCTTCAGCTGATCCTCGGCGGCAATCTTCTTTTCCCGCAACTCATTGATCTTGGTTTCCGACTCGCGCAGCTGTTTGACGACATCGGCAATGAAATCACGATCGTTCTGAACGATCTGCAGCTCGGTTTCGGCGATCCTCTTCCCTTAAGGCGATATGCGACGATCATCGCCGGGTCGTGACCGTTCGATGTTGTCGGCGCAATAATCGGGATTTTTCGGATCGCCAGCGTCATCCGGTTTGACGATGAGCCGGTCAAATTTCCGTGTGCCGCCGAACCGCGCAAGGACAGCGACGGCCGGATCGTGAGCGGGCTCTGCCACGCTTTCCTGCGGACGACCCGAATTGCACTGCTGCTTGAGGACCGACAGGGGCAAATGCGGGCGCTCGGTCGAAATCCTCCCTCCGGGGAGGATGGGGTGGCCAGCTCTCATTTCGGTGTCGCGGATGGATGGCCATGAAGCGTTCAGGGGAACGCGAAGCACTAAGATAGGCGCTCCACAACTATAAAGTGTAAATAAACGTAATACAATCTAAGTCATTCACCTAGAACATTTTCTGTAATATTGCATTCATATTAAGTATAATTCTACGGTAACTTGACGCAATCGGGGCGACGCAGTATCAGATGGAGCAGAGACGCCGTTTATCATAAAAAATTGTTTCTTATTATAGAACGACTCTGTGTGGGGGCTTGATCAATTTCCATCGAAATCGAGTCAGTGCGCGTGCAGGTGGATGAGCGGGGGCTGCCGCAAATATCAGGTTATGCGATCGAAAAGCCCTGTTTGCGCGCGGGATATGACGGCTATCACTGCACGTATTCGGTGCAAATGCTTCGGCCTCGGTGGCGGCTGGCAAAAAAAGATCTCGCGATGCCGAGCATAAGGGGCGTTGCATGTTGACGCGGTGCGACGGGCACATATTGGAGCCGGATGCACAAACCGGCGGTGGAGCGAGACGCAATTCGCCATCCGTGTTTCAGGTTATGCCGCGCAACATGTATTTCGGGGCATCGCGAGCGACGTCGATCGATCTGTGTGTGCGCGATCTCGTCTGCGCGAGCCGGTTCCAGACGGCCACCAGGATCTTCGCTGAACAGATCGATGATTCTTTCTCAGGGTTCAGTGTCGATCATTTGCCCAAAACCAGGCGGGCGGCGACTTTTGCGCGGGCCAATCATGTCGCCCGAGCCGCGCTGCGCGATACGCCGGATCTTATCATCGTCCAGCAGCACCTGCCGACCGCGATCGCCATCGCCCGCCGGCTGCCGCACGCCAAAATCGTTCTTCATACGCATAATTTTCAGAAGGCATACAATACCGGCGGCGGAGTAAAGGACGTCGTTCACCGCGTGCTGAGGAAACGCCGCTACCGACACCTTGCCGGCATCATCCATGTCAGCGAGGCTTGCGCGCGACACTTTACGGAGACATGGCCGGAAATCGCCATTCCGAGCGCCGTGATAGGCAATGGATTGGATTTCGACGCATGGCGCCCGGCGCATGAGCGTTCCAAGCAGATACTTTATGTCGGCCGCTGTGCGCCGGAGAAGGGCGTTCTTGAAGCAGCGCAGGCCGCTGCAATGGTGCTGCCGCAATTTCCCGACTGGCAGGTTCGCTTTATCCTCTCCAATATTGAGGTGCATCCGGATTATTTTCGCAGTGTTCGGATGGCTTTGTCATCCCTTGGACCGCAGGCCGGCATCGAGGTGCAGCGCCCGTTCATTGAAATCAAGGCGGCTTTCGAGCGCGCAGCCATTGCCCTCGTCCCATCGAAGTGGATCGAACCGTTTGGACGCACCGCGCTTGAGGCTCATGCCGGCGGCGCGGCGGTGATCAGTTCCGGAACGGGCGGGCTCGCGGAAATCAGCGGGAACGCCGCGCTCATATTGCCGGCCGTTACGCCCGCGGCCATCGCCGAGGCGATCGCCGCGCTCATCAGAACCGATGCCTTGCGAGAACAATTCGCGCGAAGGGGAAGCAAGCGAGCGCGCATCTATTTTGATGTCAGTATCCAAGCGGCGCGGCTGGATGCGTTTTGCGTAGGGGTTATCCCGGGCGACGCGGTCTAACCCGGGTAAAGCCATGTCGAGATATCCGTTTCTACATCGGATGATTACATCTGCTGGGTTAGCTACGCGCATCGGCGTGGTCGGGAATGGACCGATAAAAGCAGAACTGAGCGAGTTAATTGATCGCCATGATCTCGTGGTCCGCTTCAATTCCTGCCAAAATTACGGGGATGCAGGACGACGGACAGATATCCTCGTGCTTGTAAATACTGGCCCCGCAGGGAAGATACTAGCTCGTGACGATAAAGCAATTAACGAAGACGCATTTACGTCGGCAAAGAAAATCTGGATTGCGAAGGACCCCACCCTGATTGCGGCGCAGATCTTAAAGTACCCTCACGATGCCGAAATGTGGGAAGATTGCAGCGAAGAACTCATACATAATAGACTTCGATCAAAGCCATGGCAGTTTTTGAGTCCAAAGATCTACCATTCCGCAATATATGATCTCAAAAAATATGGAGCCAACGATCATGATCAACCAAGCACGGGCATATTAACAATTTTCAATATTCGCCATACATTAATTAGAAGATTTTCCCCGTGCATTCTGACGCTCTTTGGCTTCACACACGAAGGGTGGGCTGGACATCCGTGGGATGCCGAAAAAGCGCTAATCGACGCGCAGAGCAACTGGATCAAACGAGGCTAATTTTATTTTCAGCTGCGACGACCTTCTGATCCGCGCGCTTTCGTCAACAAGGAATCAAAGATGCCTTATCTTTTCCATCAGCATGCATGAAAAGACGCTAGACGATGGCCAATTGTTCAATAGCTGGAACCCGAGTTGCGGTGCCAAATTTTTTAGGATGCCATATGATGTCATGTGCATGCAGCCGAACACCCAGTGCTCGCGATTTTCTTTATAGATGGCAAGATGCCCATTAAAAGACTCGGTTTTTTCTTCAAAGGAAAATCTCTCACCATCGTTATAATCAAAATACAATAGACCTTCAATATCCATGACCTTATTTAACTCCTGAAGATAAAAAACGATATCATAGAAATTAAAATGAATAAACAATAACGTTGCATAGACCTTATTTATCTGTCTTCCGTACAAAGCCGATAAATCGGCATAGCCGACTTTCTGCACTTCCACATTGTCAAGCAAAGAGACGCGTCTACGACAATCATCCAGAAATGTGTCGGATATATCTGCGCAGTAGATCTTTGCCGCATGCGGAGCAATCGCTTCGGCCAGGAATCCCATGCCGGATCCAAGATCGAGTACTCGATCTAATAACGATATGTTTAGACGGGAAATAAGTTCATCTTTTCGAGCCCATCTGGACGCGACAATAGCATCGAAATCGGACGTATTGTTGTTTGGTATTCCAAGTGCTAGAAGTTTTGATTCTTGCGATTTAAAATTCCATTTGGTGTAATCCATGATGAATGTTCCTTTTCCCGTTGTAAAATTTGGCGATGTGAACGATTGCATCAACAATGTTCATTGAGTAATTCACTAACTTGTGTCGCCTGAACTCGTGCAAGTCCTTTGCTGAGATGAGAAAAGAAACGTGACGCTGAGAGCTTCGTTCATTGCATTCTCAAATCGATCATAGCTAAAGAATTGCTTGAACAGCGTTCGGCTCGCTTCTTTTTTTGGCTGGGGACAATCCAACGTATCCAGAATCTCCAAGGCAAAATCTCTCGGGTCATCACATATCTTCAGCCCCGCTATTTTTAGCGCCTCTTCTGGAAGGCCCCGATAGGCAAAACGGGTTCCCACTATGGGGCGGCCAATGGCGGCTGCTTCAACCGTTTTGATTGATACGCCTCGTCCGCCTACCATTGGGATAATGACGCAGGTGGACATGAGATAGTACGGCAAGGTCTCGACGGCGGAACCCACAAGGTGATGGCTGATCTGATCATGAAATCTTCGGTCGCGATTTTGGACAAGCTCATTAATATTGCCCAATATAAGCATCGATAAGGGAGACAGTCCGAGCCACGGCTTAACTCTGGAGAAGAACCACTCTAGCGCGTGGTAATTGCCGATATGGTTAGATCCGACAAACAGCAGATCCTTTCGGCTGTCAGCCGGAAATGGATGCTCCATGTTGCTCAAATCTTCTGACGTTGGCAGGGCAAGAATGTGTGGAGTGTTTGGGATGGCGGTCTCAAAAAATCGTTTGTCCTCCGCTGAGACGTGAACAAGAACATCAGCGGCTTTGAGCGCCGCTATCTCCGTTGCCAAAAGCTCATCAAGGGAATCTAGCTCTCGTGTGAATGGGTTTTTGATATCATTATCTAAGAGTATGTGTGCTTGAACATCATGTGTTACCAAAACAAGTGGTACAGCCTGACCAAATTCTTTAAGTCTTGCCTTCAGTCGGAGACCGAATTGAAGCGCATAAATGTGATTAACTAAGAGGGTTCGGACACGTCCCGATCTCAATTCTTTATCGAGATCTGCGGGAATGGGGGAAACTGCGGCGGCGTGCATCGCCCAGTGCATTGCATTGAGTTTGCGACGCGCGCTATACCAGCGCCCGATACTGCCACCTTTCCTTATCCGATGATCAAACGCGGCGATGACCACTCTGTCAGCGCCTAGTTCGTGCGACTGGCTTGAAAAATGCGACCAGACTGCCTCCGATCGACGTTGCGAAGTATTGTGAGGGACCGCCACGAATAGTGTTTTCAGGCCCTTCGACCGCAGATATTTAATCTGAGCTTCCATGACTTTGCCGGTGCCCGTGCGTAGCCATGGGAGTCCAACAACTAAGGCCGTACCCTCATCAATATTGCGATGATCAAGCATGCCACGTTCCCCTCGAATGTGCGCATAAGGGCATAGGCTCTGTTTTTCGAGCTCTTCTATGATTGCCGTTTAGCTGGCGTTGTTACCAATCCGCGTATGGTCCGCCCAGGGTGGATACGCAAAGCCAAGGCTAATGTCGCGGCGGTCTCTAGCGGCGCCCGCCTCCGCGCCGCTTGCCGGCAAAGCGCCACTAAAACACGCAGCCTAGACCTCTGCCCATCCCCCATCTGATTCCGCGACAGATAGCTCAGCATGTCCCTCAGATCGTCACGCGAGAGGGTGGCGTCGAGCTCGAACAACACCGTTTCGGCACGGTCAAAGGCGCGGACGCTCTCGCAAACACAGGCAGCGCAGCCCAACCCCCGGCATGTCTGTTTGCCTGCACCTTGCTCAAAGCAGGCATACGAATCGATCGGGTCTTCACCGCCCCGCCGCCGCTCGACGGCGGCAAGCAATGCAAGATTGCGGGCCAACCTCTGCGGCCACTCCTTCCGCTCGGAAATCTGTGCGGCGTGGACCCGGTAAAGCAGGAGCGCCTCAGGCAAATTCGCCAGAGCATAATGCTCCGACATACGCAGCCAGAGATCGTAATCCTCGGCATAGACGAGTTCCTGCCGATAGCCGCCGAGCCGTTCGAGCGCCTCTCGCCTCATCACCACGGTCGGATGCCTCAGGCAGCATCCCTTGAGAAGCCTCTCGGCGATCTGGTCTGGGCTTTCCGGCAGTTTTATCTTTTCTTCCGTGAGCGCACCCTGTTCGTCTATGAAGCGAACCTGCGTGCCGACAGCGGCGATCTCCGGATGCCCACCCAGATAGTCATATTGGCGCTGAAGCCGGTCGGGCAGGCAAACATCGTCCGCGTCCATGCGCGCGATCAGCTCGCTCGATGCGCAGGCAATGCCATGATTGAGCGCGTCGACCAATCCAGCGCCAGGATTTTTGAACACCCTCAGCCTCGGATCGGCCTTTTGAAACTCAGCAAGGATGGCCTCCGTTGCATCGGATGAGCCGTCATCGATGACCAGGAGTTCAAAATCCGCAAAAGCTTGAGATAGAACGCTATTTACCAATTCAGAGATGTAACGCTCGCTGTTTCGGACAGGCACAATGACTGACATACTCGGCGACGGCATATTCGCTGCATGTCCTTGTGAATTTTTCAAGAAATCATCTAGTTACAAAAATATGTCACATATAGACAATAGAGGACATAAACCTAAATGAATTGATTCAACTTAACAATAAAAAACACAGATAGCTTTAAGAAGTTTCTATTTTATGAATTAATAATTCAATAAGTTCGTGTTATTGCGTCGCGTTTGGCGCATACACAATCAAAAGTTGTATGTTGCTTAAAGCATTCGTCATCGGACGTTGTTTTGTTGGCGGCGAGCGGGTCGCGATGATCCTCAGGGCCTGCAGGATTTGCTGGCGCGCGCGGTCGAGCGCGAGACTGGTGCGACGATCTTTGCGTACCGCGTTTCCGACCCTGAGCGCGATGGCGTGGCGGATTTCGATGCCGCGGGGCGGGTCGCGAGTATCGAGGAAAAGCCTGCGCGCCCGCGTTCGAACTATGCCGTGACCGGCCTTTATTTCTATGACAATGACGTCGAGGTATGTGGAGTTTCTCCTGAATAATGGCTTGCAGCCGGCGGAATATCTGCTCAAGCTTGGCTGACAGTGCTTTCGAGGTCGGCGCCGCCGCAAGCTGCAAATGACCTTGCGCTGCAATCCACAATGGGGGGGACCATCCGTGAGAATCCTGGCACACCTCGCTTCAATCGCATTCGCCGTTGCAGTCGCCGGCCCGGCCTGGGCTTTTGAGCTTTCCAGCCCGGACATTGCAAATGGCGGCACCGTGCCGGACAAGCAGGTCTTCAACAGCTTCGGCTGCAAGGGCGGCAATGTCTCGCCCGCGCTTGTCTGGAAAGACTCGCCCGTGGATGCCAAGAGTTTCGCCATCACCGTTTACGACCCCGACGCACCGACCGGCAGCGGCTGGTGGCACTGGGTGATGTTCAATATTCCGTCAGCGATCCATGAGCTGAAGCCCAACGCCGGTGACCCGAAAGCCAAACTGGCGCCCAAGGGAGCCGTGCAGAGCATGACCGACTTCGGCAAGACCGGCTATGGCGGTCCCTGCCCGCCGCAGGGCGACAAGCCGCATCGCTACATCTTCACCGTATTTGCGCTGAAGGTGGACAAGCTGCCACTCGATGCCAAGGCGTCAGGGGCGATGGTCGGCTTTTATCTGAATATGAATTCGGTCGGCAAAGCCTCTTTCGAGACCACCTATGGACGATAGGAATCAGCCATCACGCCTGGGGTGCTTGAATAGATGGGAGACCTCACCGCGTGCACTTGGTCATGGCAGTACGTTGCATTCAATCGGCAATAGATCGCACGCAACAGACCACGGCGCGGGAGGGCTGGGCTGCATCGCAAAGCCGATTTTGAGTTGACACAGGGATTGTGTTGGATCGGCCACGAACAAAGGGCCGACAGAAGGGGCGGGCCGAAGCGGCTCCGCTGGGCGACATTTCGCGTCGCGATAGGGCCAAAATACCTGCTTCCGCAGGTTCGCGGAACCTGCGAGCGCCATCCCGGCAACCTTTGTTTCAGCTCGCCGTCGCGATATAACTCATTGATTTCGCAGGAAAACATCCATGGTGCCGCAGGAGAGGATTGAACTCTCGGCCTCACCCTTACCAAGGGTGCGCTCTACCACTGAGCTACTGCGGCGGAGGAGGCGGCATAGCACGTCGCGCGGACTGTGCCACGCCGGCGGCGAATAGACAAGAGTTGCGGCGGGTCGTCAACCGAAAGCCGTGGGCTGAGCGGAACATCGCTCTGGAAACCGTGCCTTGCCCACTTTATCGTCGACGATCTGTGAGCATGAGGCGGGTCATGACCGGCGAGCTTTCACGAAAGCAGGCGGCCAGGAAAGAGCGCGAGGAGCGTCTCGCGGCCGAGCTGCGTGAGAATTTGAAAAAGCGGAAGGCGCAGGCGCGCGCCCGCAAGGGTGCGAGCGATGCACCCAAGGGCAAAGACGGCTGACCGGACGCGCCGCCGGCTCATGGCTGCCGGACTTGCGTGCTTTGCCATGCTCGTCTAATCCTTGATGAATTCGCTCAATCGAGCATAACTCCTACCGGCGGCATCTCTAATGGACCAGATTCGCATCGAGGGCGGTCACCCGCTCAACGGCGTCATTCCGATCAGCGGGGCAAAAAACGCGGCGCTGCCGCTGATGATCGCAAGCCTCCTCACTCCCGACACGCTGACGCTAAAGAACGTCCCCAATCTCGCAGACACCAACCTGCTTGCGCGGATTCTCCGCAATCACGGGGTCGATTGCGCAGTGGATGGCAAGCGGGCGAATAATGGCGGTCATATTGGCGAGACCTTCCATCTGACCGCCCGCGATATCGTCGATGCGCGCGCGCCTTACGACATGGTGCGCCGGATGCGGGCGAGCTTTTGGGTGCTCGGACCGCTGCTCGCCCGTCACCGTGAGGCGGTCGTGTCGCTTCCCGGCGGTTGCGCCATCGGAACACGGCCTGTCGATCTCCACCTGATGGGGCTGCAGAAGCTTGGCGCGGAGATGGAGCTGTCGGGCGGCTACGTGGTTGCGAAGGCACCCAAAGGTGGACTCCGCGGCGCGCGGATCGAATTCCCGACGGTTTCAGTCGGCGCAACGCATAATGTGCTGATGGCCGCCAGTCTGGCGAGGGGCGAGACCGTCATCGAAAACGCGGCTCGCGAGCCTGAGGTCGGCGATCTGGCGGCGTGTCTGATCAAAATGGGTGCGCAGATCGACGGCATCGATACATCGACGCTGCGCGTTCAGGGCGCCGATTACCTCGAAGGCGCGGTTCACACTGTGCTGCCGGATCGGATCGAGACCGGCACCTATGCGATGGCCGTGGCGGCAACTGGCGGAAATGTGCTGCTCGAAGGTGCTCGCGCCGATCTGCTTCAGGAAGCGCTCGGCGTGCTGCGCCGTGCGGGTGCCGAGATCACCGAAACCAATCACGGAATCCAGGTAACGCGCAACGGCGCCGGGATCGCCCCTGTCAATGTCGAGACGCAGCCATTTCCCGGCTTCCCCACCGACCTTCAGGCGCAGTTGATGGCGCTGATGGCGGTCAGCTCCGGCGAGGCACAAATCCGGGAAACGATTTTCGAAAACCGATTCATGCATGTTCAGGAGCTCGCCCGGCTCGGCGCGGACATCAGGATCGCCGGCGATACGGCCCATGTGCGCGGCGTCAAAGGATTGCGCGGTGCGGAAGTCATGGCGACGGATCTACGGGCCTCGGTGTCGCTGGTCATCGGCGGGCTGATGGCGCGCGGTGAGACGACGATAAACCGCGTCTATCATCTCGATAGAGGTTTCGAGCGGCTGGAGGAGAAGCTGGGCGCCTGCGGGGCCAATATTGAGCGCATTCACGCGTGAGCCAGCGGGCTACGCTGCACCACGGCAAACCGGTGTGAAAAATTGGCGTTTGGCCAGCGTGTGAGCACATCTCGGAAAGTCGCGGGCGCGGCTTGCGCTTTGCCGGCGAAGGCGCATATCTGATAAAGCTCTAGTGGTCCGATTCCGGCATTTGCATCCGCTTGCAACACGCTCAAGAGCAAATGCCGGAATCAAAAAGGACCGCTAGCAAGTTTATGACGCTCTAGTGGAGCTTTTGAATTTGACATTTGAGCGCGTGCTCGCGACAGGCGGGACTCAAATGTCAAATTCGCTCCACTAGTGTGGTGATGCAGAAGTTCGTCAGAATTTGCGGCTGGTAGACCATGGACCTTCTGAAACTTATCGCCTTGGACGAGGACGACCTCAGGGTCTTGTCCGCCAATTTGCAGGACGCGATCCTGAAGGTCGAAGACATGGCATTCATCCCTGGCGAACGCCGGTTCGCCGCCGTCATGAAACGCTTCAATTGGCTGAACTCGGCTGAGGGGCATGGCGGGAATGGGGCCAGCTACGAACGGCGCCAGTGCGCGCTGAGGTTCGAAAATGTCCGCCATGCGCAGGTCAAGAACCTGGCGCTCGATCGGCCGAACGACGCGCTGGAGCTGCTTGCCATCGGATTCGAGCCGTCTCAGACGCCGAACGGGTTCATTACGCTGATCTTTGCCGGCGGCAGCGCCATAAGGCTGCAAGTCGATTGCATCGAAGCCGAGCTGCGCGATCTGGGACCTTGCTGGACGACGCCGTGCAAGCCCAAACACCCTGACGGCCTCGACAAACAAAGCGCGCTGGACTAACCCCATGGTTCGCAGACTTGCAATTGACGACCCCGACTTCGAGGTACAGTTCGCCGCGCTGCTGGCCGTCAAGCGCGAGCAGTCGCCGGATGTCGAGGATGCCGTGCGAGCGATCATCAAGGAGGTTCGCGAGCGCGGCGACGACGCCCTGATCGACTATACGCGGCATTTCGATCAGCTCGATCTGAAGCCGGGCAAAATCCGCCTGGACGACGGCGACCTCGGCAAGGCCGTCGCCGAAGTCGGGGACGAGGATCTCCATGCCCTGCGCTTTGCCGCCGAGCGTATCGAGATGCATCACCGCCGTCAGCTTCCGGCCGATGACCGTTACGCGGATAGTTGCGGCGCCGAGATCGGCCATCGTTGGACCGCGATCGAAGCCGTCGGGCTCTATGTTCCGGGCGGTCAGGGCAGCTATCCGAGCTCGGTGCTGATGAACGCGATCCCTGCGAAGGTTGCCGGCGTCCCGCGGATCGCAATGTGCGTGCCGGCACTCCGAGGCGAGATTAACCCGTTGGTGCTTGCGGCGGCCAAACTCTCCGGGGTCCATGAAATCTATCCGATCGGCGGCGCGCAGGCGATTGCCGCCCTTGCCTTCGGCACCGAGAGCATCAAGCCCGTCGCCAAGATCATGGGGCCTGGCAATGCTTATGTCGCCGCCGCCAAGCGCCAGGTTTTCGGCGCGGTCGGCATCGACATGATCGCTGGGCCGTCGGAAGTGCTTATTGTCGCCGACCGGGACGCCGATCCGCATTGGATCGCCGCAGACCTGCTTGCACAGGCCGAACACGATGCGGCCGCGCAGGCGATCCTGATTACCGACGATGCGGTCTTCGCCGACGCCGTCCTGGCGGCCGTTACCGGGCAGCTGAAGAAGTTGTCGCGTGCCGATGTCGCCGGCGCGAGCTGGCGCGACAATGGTGCCATTATCCTGGTGAAAGACCTCGGCCAGACGCCGCCGCTCATCGACCGGATCGCGCCGGAGCATCTTGAATTGGAGACCCGTCATGCCGAGGAGCTGGCGGCCAAGATCCGCAATGCCGGGGCAATTTTCGTCGGCGGCTACACGCCGGAAGCGATCGGCGATTACGTCGCCGGGTCGAACCATGTGCTGCCGACCGCGCGCTCGGCGCGCTTTTCCTCCGGCCTCGGCGTGCTCGACTTCATGAAGCGCACATCGATCCTGAAGCTCAACGAGCGAAGCCTTGCCGCGCTCGGCCCCGCTGCGATGACTTTGGCGCGCGCCGAAGGCTTTGACGCGCATCGCCGCTCGATCGCCATCCGGCTCGGCATCAGCGAACCCGGCCGGACGCCGCATAGCTAGTGTCCCGTCCCGCAAATGCCGACTACGAACCTGGCCGCGAAGTTGGTCGGCAATTGCGAGACGCCACACTGGCGGTCAGGCACTTGAAAAACGTGGCGGGGTTCGATGAATGATTGCGAAGCCTCCTGTTGCCTTTCCTTCGATGCGTATCGGGCTGCTCGGTGGCTCTTTCAACCCGGCTCACGCCGGCCACCGCCATATCAGCCTTGCGGCGATGCAAAGGCTGCAACTCCACGAAGTCTGGTGGCTCGTCACACCCAGCAATCCTCTGAAGCGCGGTCAGGAACTCGCGAGCTTCGACGAACGCATGGCTGCGGCGCGCGCCATCGCCGCCCATCCCAAGATCAAAGTCACCGGCTTTGAAGCTGCCTTGCCTTCGCCCTATGCGATCGACACGGTCCGGTTCCTGCAAACACGATATCCGGGTGTCAAATTCGTCTGGCTGATGGGCGGGGACAATCTCGCGCAGCTTCATCGTTGGCGGCAGTGGACGGGACTTTTCGATAGCGTGCCGATCCTGGTCATGGACCGGCCCCGCACCCGGCACCGTGCGTTCGCATCGCCTGCCGCGATCCGTTTTGCCGCCGCGCGACTGGCAACCAATGCGGCGTCGGACCTGTTCAACCGCCGGCCTCCGGTATGGACCTACCTCAACCTGCCGCTCTGCGACCTGTCTTCGACGGCGATCCGAGCCAGGCGGGGAGAAAGACAACGCGCAGTGCCGAAATAGGTTCCCACCGGAGAATCAGCCGCTTGCACTTAAGAGCTTCGCAACGATCCGACTTGAAAAATTGCCTCGACTGGGTCACATTCCGATATGTCGGTAGAAGTCGGGGGATAATCCCCGCAGACGGCGTGGGCCGCGCAGGAGCGCGAGGCTGCGCCGCGTAACCAGATCCGAGGCAAAAGGAAATCGATCTGATAATGCACACTTCGACAGGGGCTGCCCTTCGTGGCAAGCCTAAAGCCGTGCCGAAAACGACGCAAGACGGCTCGGCAGCGATCCTAGCGACTGTGCTCAACTCCCTTTCCGACGCAAAATCCGAAGACATTGTCTCCATCGACCTCCACGGCAAGACGTCGATTGGGGACTATATGGTCATTGCGTCTGGACGGTCGCACCGTCATGTCGGCGCCATCGCCGAACAGCTGTGCGAAAAGCTGAAGGGTGAAGGCCATCGCAACCTCAGGGTCGAAGGCTTGCCTCATTGCGACTGGGTGCTGATCGATTCGGGCGATGTGATCGTGCACATCTTCCGGCCCGAGGTGCGCCAGTTCTACAATCTTGAGAGAATGTGGTCCGCTGACCGGCCGACGGATCCAGTCGCTGTCTGACGGCCGATCTCAAGTCGAATACGCGGCGCTCGGACTGGCCGCTTAGCGGCGGACGGGTATGAGAGTTCAGCTTCTTTGTGTCGGCCGCCTGAAAGAGGAGGCCGAGCGTGAGATCGTCAACCGCTATCTGCAGCGCTTCCGGCAGATCGCCGGGCCGCTGGGCTTCGGCGTGGTGAGCGTATCGGAACTCGTGGAAAGCCGGGCCAGGACGGCCGGCGAGCGGAAAGCCGCCGAAGCCGCCGAGCTGCGCAGGAGGATGCCGGCCGCGGCGCGGCAGGTGGCGCTCGACGAGAACGGCAAGACTTTCGGCAGCGCGGATTTCGCGCGGTTTCTGGCCGAGATGCGGGATGGCGGCGTTCGCGATGTCGCTTTCATCATCGGCGGGCCGGATGGCCTCGACAAGACCCTCGTGGCCGAGGCGGCGCTGACCCTCTCGTTCGGCAGGATGACCTTGCCGCATGGGCTGGCGCGCGCTGTCTTCGCGGAGCAGCTCTACCGCGCAGCGACGTTCCTGTCCGGCCATCCCTATCATCGGGCATAAAGCGAACGGCTCGCCTTGGCCTTGCCGCGATTTGAAGCAAGGTTCGAGTCGGGACGGGCGTTGACGATATGCCCAAATTTGTATCCCGGCGCGATTCGCGTTGTGCTAACGCTGTTTTCGATTCAGGCCATCCTTGCTTAAGCATCCGGAATGAACAGGGAATTTTCAAATCCTGTTAAGCTTTTGGCTCTTTCGTCGCTGAACGCGTCGTCGCTCGCCTGCAAAGCGACCGCCGGATCGGGTGCTCTTGCGTGCCTTGTGTTGCTCGCTGTTCTGGGAAGCCAGCCCGCCCGCGCCGAACATGTCCGTTCCACCGCCAGCGCCAATTCCGAGATACGGATTGCGCGAAACGACGGGAATGCCGGCACGAGCGGAAACGCGGTAAAATCGCTCGACGGCAAGACCATCGACATTGACGAAGCCCGCCGCCTGTTCGAGCAGCATCAGAAAGAGCTTGAGCGCGTGGAGAATGAGCGCCATGGCCTGGAAAGCGAGACCCAAAGCCTCAATCAAGAGACCGCCGCACTGCAAGGCAAGCTGATCGACGCGGCGCAGAAGGTTCAACAGGCGGAAAAACAATTGACCCGGTCCGAGGGCGAAATCGCAGAGCTGTCGAAGCAAGAGGCGCAGATTCGCGTCGCCTTGAAACAAAGCCGCGAGACGATCGCACAAATGCTGGCCGTCATGGAGCGCATGGGGCGGCAGCCGCCTCCGGTGATGATGACCGAGCGGAATGATGCCCTTCGAATGGTGCGTAGCGCCATGATCCTGTCGTCGTTCTTTCCGGGCTTCAAGGCCAAGGCGGACGAGCTGGCGGTAACGCTTGCCGATCTGAATACGATCATCACCAAGTCGAAGGCGGAGCATGAGCGGTTTGCCCAGGCGCAGACCGATTTCTCGCGGTTAAAAGGCGAGATCGACACACTGCTGGCCGAAAAGAAGGAAAAAATGCGCAACAACTGGCAGCGCATGGAAGACCTGAAAATTGCGGCAACGCGTCACAGCCGCGCGGTCACAAATCTTGGTGATCTGCTCCAGCGCCTCGACAAGGACGTCGCGAGTAACTCAAATCTGGGAGCCTATGAGGAAGAGCTGAAAAAGCTTGGCCCGGCAATCGAACTTAAGCCTTCGGTAACCAAAACAGCATTTGTCTCGCCTGGACGAATGAAGCCCGCTGTGCCATTTGAGAAAGCGAAAGGATTGCTGCCGCTTCCTGCTCAGGGTAAGCGGATCAAATCTTTCGGCGTGCGCGATGACGTTGGCGGCAAGACTGAAGGCATCTATCTGGAGACGCGCAATGAAGCGCAGATTACTTCCCCCTGTGATGGATGGATAATTTATGCAGGACAATTCCGTAGTTACGGGCAGATCTTGATCATCAATGCCGGTGGAGGCTATCATATTCTATTAGCAGGTTTGGACCAGATTTACACAAGTGTCGGTCAATTCGTTCTTGCAGGGGAGCCGGTCGCGTCGATGGCCAAGAAGCCTGAAGCAGGGGCCGGCTCGGTGCAATCGCGAGATCCTGTGCTCTACATTGAGTTCCGTAAAGACGCCCGTCCCATCGATCCTGATCCGTGGTGGTCGGAGGGCGTAAAGGAAGGTTGAGACGATGCGGAAATCGAACTTTGCGATCTGGGTGTTTGTCATGCTCGCCTTCGTGGCGGCCAGCACGTCGATGATCAATGCGACGCGCTCGCAGTCGGCAACGGCGGCAAACACCGAAATTTACCGTCAGCTCGACCTTTTCGGCGATGTGCTCGAGCGGGTCCGTTCGGACTACGTCGAGGTGCCCGACGATCAGCAACTGATCGAAGTCGGCCATTAACGGCATGCTCAGTGGCCTCGACCCGCATTCCACCTATCTGAACCCGAAGAATTTCCGCGACATGCAAGTGCAGACGCGGGGCGAGTTCGGCGGCCTCGGTATCGAAGTCACGATGGAAGACGGGTTCGTGAAGGTTGTCTCCCCGATCGAGAATACCCCTGCGGAAAAGGCGGGTCTTCTCACCGGCGACATCATCACCCATCTCGACGGCGTTTCGATCCAGGGCCTGACGCTGGAGCAGGCCGTCGAAAAAATGCGCGGGCCGGTCGACACCCCGATCACGCTAACCGTTGCGCGTCCGAACACCGATCCGTTCGACGTCAAAGTCGTGCGTGACATCATTCGCATCAATCCGGTCCGGGCCAATCTGGAAGGTAATGACATCGGCTATATCCGCATCAAGACCTTCAGTGAGCAGACCTATGATGAGCTGAAATCCGCGATCCAGAAGATCAGGAAGGACTCCGGCGCCAATCTCAAAGGCTACATCCTCGATCTGCGCAACAATCCGGGCGGTCTTCTGGACCAGGCGATTTCGGTGTCCGATGCGTTCCTCGACAAGGGTGCGATCGTGCTTACCCGCGGCCGGAATGCCAATGAGACGCAGCGCTCGAACGCCCGGCCGGGCGACCTGACCGATCAGAAGAAGATGGTGGTGCTGATCAATGGCGGATCGGCCTCTGCCTCTGAGATCGTTGCCGGCGCCTTGCAGGATCACAAGCGCGCCACAGTCATCGGCACGCGCTCTTTCGGCAAGGGTTCGGTGCAGACGATCATCCCCCTCGGCTCGAACGGCGCCATACGTCTCACGACCGCGCGCTATTACACGCCGTCCGGCCGGTCGATTCAGGCGAAGGGCATCGATCCGGACACAGTGGTCGAGGAGGAGCTGCCCGAGGATCTGCAGAAAGCCGCGAAGGCAACCAAGCCGCGTGGCGAGGCAAGCCTGCGCGGCCATTTGAAAAACGACGATGGTGAGAACTCTGGCAGCTTGGCCTACGTGCCGAAGGAAAAGGAAAAAGACACGCAGCTGAATTATGCGATCAATTACCTGCGCGGTAACCTTGCCGATCAGAAAAAGGTCGAAATTCCCGGTGAGTCTGTGAAATCGGCGCAGTAGCGTCTTTCCACAGATTCCTGTAAAGGCGCGTGGGGCAACGCATTTTTGCTCTGGCGCGCCTTTATTGTTGGGTGAAACAACTCTTTTTGGGCGTCACGCTACAAATCGTTCGTTATATTGGCGTCTGAGCAATGGTCTGCATCGACCGGCAGAAAAGCTATGCGAGTCCTTTTTTACACCGCGACAGCGTTATTCATCCTTCTGGCAGGCATCTTTGCTTTCTACGCCCTGCGGGCGCCGGCGAGCGGCGGTGGCGCGAAGGTCGTTCTCAGCATCGACGCAAGCCAGATGCCCGGTGCCTCGTCTCAAGCGAGCCAAGGTGCCGACGGCGATTTGCTCGCTGAGGCGGCAGCGAGGCTGAAGCGGGCCGATGCGAGCGATACCCCCCCGGATGCGATAAAGCCTTCCTTATCCGCGGAAGCCGCCTCACCGGGAACGTCTGCGGCTGAGGGTGAGGAGACGGCCCAAGGTCATATCGAGGACCAGAGCGATACGCTCCCGGGCACGACTTTGGCCGGGCTGGAGGGCGACAAGCCGCCACTCGACGATATCGACAAAGGCTCGGCTGACCTTGCATCGCATGATAATGACGCGGCTGCGCAGCCGGAGCCGACATCGGCTCAACCCAATCCCGAGGGTGTAGGCCAAGGTCCGTCCTCCACGCAGCAGGAGCTTGCCGAACGGGAAACATCCAAGCCAACTCTGAATAGCGGGCGGAGTATCGTGCCGGCGGAGCCGGGCGCAAAGCCCGGAGCGTCCGCCACCGCGGACACGGGATTGCAGGCGGCAGCGCCTCCCGAGGACACCGGAAATGCATCTGGCGCGGCCACGCAGACGGATGGCGGAAAGACCAATGTCAACGCTGTCCTCGCGGCGCTGAACGAGAAAGACGCGTTGGAGCCCGCGGCGCCCACCGTGCCGCCACCGCCGCTTCCCTATAGGCGCCCAGGCAATATCCCGTCGACGAAAACTGCGGCGCTCGGAGGTTGGAAGAGCACGAATTTCACAACGACAGAAGTCGCAGCGCCGCGCTCGGCCCGCATTGCCATTCTTCTTCGTGGGATAGGCCGCGACGACCGGATCAGCGATGACGCGATCACGAAATTGCCACCTCCGGTTTCGCTGGCTTTCGTGCCCTATGCTGGCAGCTCTCAGCAATGGGCGAAAAAAGCGCTGGAGCTGGGTCATGAGGTCATCGTGCAGCTTCCGCTTGAGCCGTCAGACTACCCGGTCAATAATCCAGGACCCGAGACATTGTTGTCATCGTCTGGCTCCGATGAGAATCTCTCCAGATTGCACACCGTTCTGTCCCGTTTCGACGGATATAGCGGCGTGACCAATTTCCTGGGCGGCAGGCTTCTGCAGTCGAAAGTCGCGCTTCGCCCGATCCTTGAGGAAGTCAAGGCAAAGGGTCTGATCTATGTCGGCGAAGGCAACAATAGCCATGCCGTGGTCCAAGGCGTCGCCAAAGAAATCGGTCTGCGCTATGGCAACGCCGATGTGATGATCGATGCCCAGCCGTCGCCGACGGCGATCAGGAAAGCGTTGGACCGGCTGGTGGTGCTCGCGCGCAAACAGGGCAGCGCCATCGGCATGGGCACGGCTTCGCGCACAACGATCGAACAGCTGGAAAGCTGGTCCCAGCAATTAGGGGCAGACGGCGTCACGCTCGTGCCCGTTGGCGTCCTCGCTCAGGCGCCCGGCGCCTCATGAACAAGGCGGTCGGGCCGGTCGATGCATCGCTGATGCCTTACCGCCTCGGTGCCGGCATCATGCTGATCAACGCCGAGGGGTTGATCTGGATCGGGCAGCGGCGCAATCATTTCGCCCAAGACGGCCGCAACTGGCAGATGCCGCAAGGCGGCATCGACAAGGACGAAGCGCCCGCCGCGGCGGCTATCCGTGAACTTGCAGAGGAAACCGGGACCGACAAAGCCGAAATCCTCGCCGAGACGAAAGACTGGTTTCAATACGATCTCCCGCCGGATCGACTCGGCATTGCGCTTAAAGGCAAGTATCGCGGCCAAAGGCAGAAATGGTTCGCGATGCGTTTCACCGGCATCGACGCGGACTTCAATATTCACAATCCGCCCGGCGGTCACCAGCCCGAGTTCAGCGATTGGCGCTGGGCGACCTCTGTGGACTTGCCCGGCCTTATCGTGCCATTCAAGCGTGAGGTTTATCAGGCCGTTATCGCTGAGTTCCGTCGCTATCTGCGCTGAATTCGCGTGCTTTTCGGCGCAGTGGGCCCGGCGTGAACGGCAGGATGGGACGACTGCGGCGATCGATCAGACGAACACTGTTGCAACAACAGCCAACCGCGCCGCGAAGGCAATCCGTAGCCCGGCCGCCACACATAACGAACCAGCCGTGACCGCCATGGCGAGCACCGTACTGTGAGAGATGTTTTAGCAACGCACGGTAGAGTTATTTAAGATTTGCGCAACCTTTGATTGCGTTCGCTGGCCTCAGCGTTTACCTCGATTCCATGGCAGCGCTCATAATGATTCGGGGGTCGTCTTATGATCGTGATTGTGGACGAGCGTGACACCGTCAAAGGGGGCTATGCGGCGTGGTTCGACCGCGAGGGCGTGTCGGCGACGGGCTTTTGCGCGACCGATTTCGGCAATTGGGTTAAGACCGTCTCCGATCCCGACATCGGCGCCGTCGAAGCCTTCCTCATCGGAACTTGCCAAGACCGTCATTTGCTTCCGAGGCTGATCCGCAACCGCAGCAGCGCCGCCGTGATCGCCATGAACGATCACAGATGTCTCGACGAAACGCTGGACCTGTTTGACGCCGGTGTGGACGATGTCGTCCGCAAGCCGGTGCATGTCCGTGAAATTCTGGCGCGGATCAAGGCAATCCAGCGCCGCGCAAAGGGCGACGACGAAGGCAAGCTCATCGGCGATATTCGGGTTTTCTCCGACGGGCGCGACCCGGAGGTGAAGGGCGACGTTCTGCCGCTGCCGCGCCGCGAACGCCGCATTCTCGAATATCTCGTCAACAATCGCGGCCGCCGGGTGACGAAGAGCCAGATTTTCAATTTCGTCTACGGGCTATTCGGCGAGGACATCGACGAAAACGTCGTCGAAAGCCATATCAGCAAGCTCCGCAAGCGGCTCAGGCATCGTCTCGCCTACGATCCGATCGACTCGCAGCGCTACCTCGGCTACCGGCTAGCCTATTGAATAGAACACCATCACAGCGCGGATGAAGCCGGGTCGCAGCCCGGCGCTCAGTCGCCGACACGGACCTGGACGCGGTCACAGCGTAGACGTAAAGAAGATGTGCCCAGCTGATCACGCTGAAAATGGCAAGGACACGGGCTGACAGGAATGTCAGGGCTGGTGAAGGTCATTGTCAGTCGTCTTGCACGCTGTTTCTGGCCATCACCGGCGAACGCTTTTGATGGCGAGCGCCATGTGGCGCAATATCGACCGCTGATCTGGAGGCAGCGCCGAGAAACACGAGAGGTCTACAGGGCGATTTTGGTGACGTTCGTTCAGAGGCGGAACTGGGCGGTGCCGCTGTGGCCGACCTGATCGCGCCACTACAGCTAAGGCCACCGCTATTCCGCTTCTTGCCATATGACCACATGAATCGAATTGGTCGTAACAAGAGCAGACTTCACGCACATGGAAAGTTTATGAGTTGTTGTCCTGCGGGACGACGCGGCCTCCGTCTGCGTTGCTGCGATTGTAAACAGAAGATCGAATGCTAGCTTTTCTGGTTGTTCTTTCTGCGACGTTAGATCGAAGGCTGGCTCATCGTCTCCTCCTTGATTGAACTTTACGTCTTGTTTTTGAGAGCGGCGATCGCGCTCAGAAACCGCGCCAAAACCGCTTTGGGTGTTGGGAAGGCAATTGCTCCGTCGTCTTACACGCCCAACCACCGCGCCTTGAGGGCGCGATCAGCGCGAATGCCCATGCGGTCGCCTTTCCAGACAGCCTGTCCGCGGCCGATGATGCAGACATCATCGGCAAGGGAGGTGGCAAAGCCGAAATTCTGCTCGACGAGAATTATGGTCAGGCCTTCGGACTTCAATTCGGCGAGCTTGTCGTGGATCTGGCGGACGATGATCGGAGCAAGACCCTCGGTGGGCTCGTCGAGCAGGAGCAACAGCGGATTGGTGAGGAGGGCGCGGGCAATGGCGAGCATCTGCTGTTCGCCGCCGGAGAGCTGGTTGCCGCCATTCTTCAGCCGCTCGGCGAGCTGGGGAAAGAACGCCAGAGCGCGTTCCATGGTCCAGTGCCGCTCGCCAATCGGCGTCAGGCGCGCGGCGAGCGCTAGATTCTCTTCGACGGTGAGCGAGGGGAAGATATCGCGGGTTTCGGGCACATAAGCGATTCCGGAACGGGCGATTTCGTAGCAGGTCCTGCCGGTCGTTTCCTTGCCGCGGAAGGCGATGGAGCCTCGCGTTGCCGGAAGGAGGCCCATGATCGCCTTGAGGATCGTCGTCTTGCCCGCACCATTCCGTCCCAGGATGGCGAGCAGCCGTCCCCGCTCCGCCGCGAGATCGAGGCCGTGGATGATCTGGGTCTCGCCATAGCCGGTCTCGAGATTGCGGATTTCAAGCATGGCCAGCCCATGCGCCGAGATAGATTTCACGCACCAGGGCGCTGGCGCGCGTCGCTTCCGGCGTCCCCTCGAATACGACTTTGCCGTAGTCGAGCACCGTGATCTGATCGGCAACGTCGAAAGCGAGATCCATGTCGTGCTCGATGATGAGGATGGTGAGTTCGCGCGGCAGCGTATTCAGAAGACGGCGAAATGCGCGGATCATGCCGGGGCCGACGCCGGAGGTGGGTTCGTCCATCAGCAGAACCTTCGGCCGGGCGGCAAGCGCGATCCCGACCTCGAGCTGGCGACGATAGCCATATGCGCATTCAGCGACATGGAGGTCGAGCACGTCTTGCAGGCCGACCCGAGCTGCGATGTCGGTCACGACGTGCTTGATTTGCGGGTCGCGATGAACGTCGCGGCTCAGTGTCCCGGCCAGCCCCATTGCGGCCACGGTCGCCAGCGAGAGATTCTCGCGGACGGTCAGCCCGTTAAACAGGTTGTTCTTCTGATAGCTGCGCGACAGACCCATGCGCGCACGTTGCTCTACCGCCATATGCGTGACAGGCTTGCCGTCCATCCGGATGTCGCCCGAGTTCGGGCACCAGCTCCCCCGCCAGCAGGTTGAACAGGGTCGTCTTGCCGGCGCCGTTCGGCCCAAGTAAGACGCGGCGTTCTCCCTTATCGAGCCGCAGCGAAACATTGTCGATGACGACGAGGGAGCCGAAGGATTTGCAAAGTCCGACGACCTCAAGCATCGGCCTGCGCTCCAGCCAATTTGGTGGCTGCCTCGCGTCTCTTCGCCAGCCGCGACAGACAGATCTCGATCTGCCGCTCCAGCGCGCCATAAAGGCCGCGCCCGCCAACCGCGACTGCGAGGATGAGGATGAGCCCGATGATCATGTGCCAATAGTTGGTGACACCGCTGACCAGATACTTCAGGAACACCAAAAACACCGCTCCAACGACTGGGCCGGCGAGCGTGCCGATCCCGCCGAGGATCACCATGACGAGCAGCTTCGCCGGACACGGTCCAGGTCATGAGCTCGGGCGAGACGAACATCGTGTGCTGGGCCGACAGTGCGCCGGCGAGACCCGCGAACAGTCCGGAAAAGGCGAAGGCGCCGGACTTGAATTTCCATATGGTCACGCCGAGTGCGCGCATCCTGTCCTCGTTCTCACGAATGCCGCAAAGCGTGCGCCCGAACCCCGATGTCAGGAGCCAGGCCGCCGCCGCATAGATCAGGATGAGGCAAAGGAGGGAGAAAAAGGCAAAGGCTGTGGAGCCCTGCAGATCGAGGCCGAGCGCGGAAAGATCGAGCCGCCTGACGCCGGACATGCCGTCATCGCCGCCGAGCGCACGCGCATCGAAAACCAGAACGTAGGCCATCTGTCCGAATGCGAGGCTGGCCATCATGAAGAAGATGCCGCGCGTTCTCGACGCCACCGCTCCGACAGCCGCTCCGAAAAGCGCCGCGACCGCCATTGCAGCAAGCATCGCCGCTAGAGGCGGAGCGCCCAGCATGAGGCCCGCCACAGCATAGGCATAGGCCCCCAGGCCCAACAGCGCTCCGTGCGCGAGGGAGACCATGCCGCCATATCCCGCCATGACATCGAGGCTGATGGCGAGCATCGCCAGGATCGCCGCATCGATGACAAGTTCCCGCGCGAAATACCCTCCAAGCAATGTGTACGCGCAAAGTCCGGCGACAACCGTGAAAACGGTCCAGCTCTTCGTCGGCGTTTGCCGGAACATAGGCTCAGCTCCGCGCGGGGAAAAGGCCTGCCGGGCGATAGATCAGCGCAGCGGCGAGGAGCCCGTAAACCACAATCGAGGCGATCTGCGGCGCCAGCACCGCACCGAAGGTTTGCACGAAACCGACGAGCAGCGAGCCGGCGACCGCGCCTTTCAGGCTGCCCAGGCCACCGATCACGACGACGATCAGTGTCGGGATCAGGATTTCGGTGCCCATATTCGGACTAACCGATAAGACCGGTGCGGCAACCACTCCGGCAAGCCCGGCCAGCGCGCAACCGACGCAGAATGCCAGAAAGAATACAAGCTCCACATTAATGCCGAGGCAGGCCGCCATCTGCTCGTTGTCGACGCCTGCGCGGATCATTGCGCCGATCGGCGTGCGCGTGAGCACGAGCTGCAGCAAGGCCATGACGGAGAGACCAAGGAAGATGATGAACAGGCGGTAGGCGGAATAGGTGACACCGAACACCTGCACCGTATCCGCCAAAGCGAAGGGCGGTTCGACGCCGAGCGCGATGTCTCCCCAGACGATGCGGAAGAGATCGAGGAAGATGAAGATCAGTCCGAAAGTCACCAGCACCTGGTTCATCGGGCCGGCATGGCGCATACGCCGGATCAGGCCGAAATAGAGCGCCGCGCCGAGCGCAGAGACCACGGCCGGCGCGAGCAGAAAACCGGCCCAGTAGGATCCGGTCATTCTGACAATGGAAAAGCCGATATAGGCTCCGAGCGCGTAGAGCGCTCCATGGGCTAGATTGACGAAATGCAGGAGCCCGAAAATCACCGTCAGGCCGACGGAGAGAAGGAACAGCAGCATGGACAATTGAAGGCCGTGGAGGGTCTGCACGATCCAGAAGGAGAGGTCGGCGGTCATGCTCGAAACCTTCTTATCTCTCGCCCTCTGATCCACCGAAGGCATAGCCCACAGGCGCAAATGTAACAGAAAACCGCCAAAGACTCGTGCAAAGCCCTCTACCATTGGGAGAGGGCTGGGTGAGGGGTTACGCACTTTCGATCGGTTGTACGCCCTCACCCGGAATGCTGACGCATTCCGCCCTCTCCCCTCGGGAGAGGGCTAATTGCGGCAGCTCCTTATATCTGTGGCCTTCATGTTAGCGCCCGGGCGCATCGGCCGATGCCTTGGGAATGGAGCAGCCCGCAAAAACGGGCGGGTTGCCTTCGTTATCGCTCAAACTTACATTTTGCACCCATTCGGCTCGTCGGCGACATCCTTGATCGTGTCGATCACCTTCTGGCTGAGACCCCCTTGGCCAGCCACCGTCTCGTAAATATAGATGTTCTGAATGATGTTATTGGTCGCCGGGTCGATCTTCAGAGGGCCGCGCGGGCCGGTATAGCTGACCTTCGGCAGAGCAGCGGCAAGGCTGGCCCGGTCGACGGCTCCGCTCTTGATGGCTTCCGTCAGGGCCCGGCCTGCGTCATAGCCCTGGACCGCATATTCGGACGGATCGTGCCCTGCCTTGGCCTTGAAGGCTTTGACGAAGGCCTTGTTTTCCGGCGTATCGATCGTCGGGACATAATGGAGCGAGGTGATGACGCCTTCTGCCGCAGGTCCCTCGGCGTTCACGTAAAGCGGCGAGGTCAGGAAACCCGAGCCGTAGAGTGGCAGATCCTTCTTGAGCCCCAAGGAGCCGTATTGCTTGACGAAGGAGATCGCCTCCGATCCGGCATAAAAGACAAAGATCGCGTCCGGATTGGCGGCCTTCGCCTTGGTCAGATAGGGGCCGAAATCCTGGGTTTTCTGAAACGGCGTGTAATCGGCGCCGACCATCTGGCCGCCCGCGGCCTGAAAGGCCTTCTCGAAAGCCTCGATCATCTGATGCCCTGCGGCATAGTCCGGAGCAAGCCCGTAAACCTTGCGGATACCCTTATCATACATCCATTTGCCCATCGGCCGGTTCACCTGGGCGTTGGAGAAGGAGACACGGACGATATATTTGCTGCAATTCGCGCCCGTCGTCTCGTCGTTGCCGGCATTGGCGACGATCAGCGGCACCTTCGACCTATCGACGAAGTCACGCACAGCGGCCAGCACGCCGGAGGAGACGATGCCGACGATCACATCCGCCTGATCCTCGAGCACCAGCTTGCGGGCCTTAGCAAGTCCAACCGGGGGCTTGGCCTCGCTGTCCTCGCGCATAACACTGATATCCTTCGCCATGCCGGCTTCGTCGAGCGCCAGCATGAAACCGTCATCGATCTCCTTGCCGAGCGCGGCATAGACGCCGCTATAGGGCAGCAGCAGCCCCACGTTCTGGACCTTCGCCGCCGCGATCCCGGCCGATCCGCCGATGACGCCGGATAAAGTGACCGCGGCCAGAACAGACCGTGTCAGATGCCTCATCATAGCCTCCTCCTTTTGATGCGCCGCGCTGAGGGCGGCTTGGATCAGTGCACCAGGGTCGATCGGAGCACTTATGCGAAAAAATGCATTCTTAGTGCCTTGGCGCCCGATTTCCGAGCTTATGAACTTCTTAATTTATTCCGATTTGGAACCAAGTAAAGTATTATATTGCATCGTTATTGCAGAACATGCATTATTACGCACAGACGTGACGGCAATCCGGGAGGAGCGTGGTGAAAGGGCGAGCGCTGGACAATGCTCACTGAGCACTTCCCGGCCGTGGCGGACCAACCTCTCTTAGCAAGCCGTGTGCGCGGAGGACAAAGAAGGCTGGCCGATGCGCAGGATGCAGGCGGCCTTACACTCGGCCGCGCGGTCAACCCTGGAGGGCGGGCCTGAATGAGCGATCGAGTTCACCGGCAAATACTTCACAGAATACGTCACAGACAAGAAAATGACGGCCGGCCAGCGGGAGGAGCGCATGACTGAGAGCAACGGCAATGCCGCCCTGTATTTCGTAGACCGGCATCGGTCCGGACACTCAGCCGACAAGATCGCTTTTATCGAAGCCGGCGACGGCGGGCGCTCGCTCGCCTATCGCGACCTGGCCCAGAAATCCGACAATATGGCGGACCTTTATGAGCGCCACGGTCTCAGGCCAGAAGACCGCGCGGCGATGTTGGTGCTCGACCAGATCGAGTTTCCCGTCATTTTCTGGGGAAGCCTAAAGGCCGGCATCGTCCCCGTTCCGCTCAATACCTTGCTGTCCCCCGCACTTTATGACGCCATGCTGAAGGATAGCCGCGCGCGGGCCCTTTTCATCTCCGCCGAGCTGCTTCCCGCTATCGAGCCCGTTCTTGCCGGCAATCCCTATCTTCGGGTGGTTTTCGTTATCGAGCGGCAGACCGGGCGCACCGGTGCATCGATCTTCGAACGGCTTTTCGGCGGCGCCGGCAAACAGCGCGACGCGTCTTTCCACGACTTCGCCGAAGAGCTGGCTTCAGCCTCGCCGCGCGGTGCAATCAGCGGTGTCGCCGGACGAGTGCGCCTTCTGGCTTTATTCGTCGGGCTCAACCGGCGCGCCAAAGGGCGTCAGGCATGTCCATGGCAGCCTTCAGGCAACCGCCGACACCTATGCGCGCGCACGTTCTCGGCGTCTTGCCCGATGATGTCGTGTTCTCAGCCGCGAAGATGTTTTTCGCCTACGGCCTGGGAAATTCAATGACATTCCCGATGTCAGTCGGGGCGACCACGGTGCTGTTATCCGCCCGGCCGACTCCAGACAGCGTGGCGGCGGTGATGCGGCAGACGGAGCCGACGATCTTTTGCGGCGTGCCGACGCTCTATGCAGCGATGCTGGCCGCTTTCGCCGGCAAGAAGCCGGCGGGCTTCGACCGTCTCCGGCGTTGCATCTCGGCCGGCGAGGCCCTTCCGGCAGAGGTCGGTGCGCGCTGGGCCGAGCTAACCGGCGTTGACATATTGGACGGGGTCGGCTCGACCGAGATGCTTCATATCTTCCTTTCCAACCGGCCGAGCGATGTCGTGCTCGGAACATCGGGCGTCGCCGTGCCGGGATATGAGCTGCGTCTGGTCAATGAGCAGGGCGAGCCGGTGAGCGCTGGAAATATCGGCGAACTCCTGGTGAACGGTCCCTCCGCGGCTGACAGCTATTGGAACAAGCGGGCCCAAAGCCGGGCGACATTCCAGGGCCAGTGGACGCGCACCGGCGATAAATATGAGCTCCGCGAGGACGGCCGGCTCGTCTATTGCGGGCGCACGGACGACATGTTCAAGGTCAGCGGCATGTGGGTTGCGCCTTTCGAGATCGAGCAGGCGCTGATTTCGCACCCCTCCGTGCTCGAATGCGCCGTGATCGCTGCGCGCGATGAAGACGGGCTCGAGAAACCCAAAGCCTATGTCGTGCTCAAATCCGGCAATGAAACACATACCCTGGCGGACGAGTTGAAGGAGCATGTGAAGGAAAAAGTCGGCAAGTGGAAATATCCGCGCTGGATTCAGTTTGTCGACGACCTGCCCAAGACCGCCACTGGAAAAATCCAGCGTTTCAAGCTGAGAGAGATGGAGAGAACTTCCTTATGAGCTGGCAGCCGGGCGGAACCCAGTGGATCACGGTCGGACGGAAAGCGGCTCGAATGCCGTTATTGGGGCCGGGCGCCCGAAGTCGCGCCGACGCTTGTGCTGCTGCATGAAGGGCTTGGCTCGGCCAGCTTATGGAAAGACTTCCCCGAGAAGCTGGCCGAGAGGACCAGCTACGGCGTCTTCGCCTATTCACGTGCAGGTTACGGCAGGTCCGATCCGGCCACGCTGCCGCGCCATCTCGACTACATGACGCGCGAAGCCGTCGATGTTCTCCCACGCGTCCTCGAAGCCATCGGGTTTCGGCGCGGCGTTCTTCTCGGCCACAGCGACGGCGCGTCCATCGCTGCGATTTATGCAGGCAGCGTGAAGGATTTCCGCGTTCGCGGCCTTTGCCTGATCTCGCCGCATTTTTTCACCGAGCCGGAGGGGCTTGCATCGATCGCCGAAGCCAAGCTCCAGTACGAGACAGGTGATCTGCGCGAACGGCTTGCCCGGCACCACGGCGATGTCGATAACGCCTTTCGCGGCTGGAACGAGGCTTGGCTCGATCCGGGCTTCAAGGCCTGGAATATCGAGGACGCGATCGCCTATATCCGTGTTCCCGTGCTCGCAGTCCAGGGGCGCGACGATCAATATGGCACGCTGGCTCAGATCGACGCGCTGCGGAACGGCCTCTATTCACCGCTGGATGTCGAAATCCTCGATGGTTGCAGACACTCGCCGCATCTCGAGCGTCCCGACGAGACGCTTGCGATGGTCACCGATTTTCTCGCGCGGCTCGACCGTATCGAAGCCGTCGAGGGGATGGTCGCATGAAGCCGGAGAGCTATGTGGAAGGGCGGTGGCTTACTGACCTTCGGCCTGCGCAATGTGCGATAAAATGCATTACGCTCGGCAACGTGAAGGCAAATGACCAGCTTATATGCGTTATTTTTCATTTACTTGAGAAATAGGTGCAATATAATGCTTATTGCTCGCTAGGAGATGGGCGCATGACCAAACGCATCGACTTTCAGACCGACCCATCGCGCTACCGTCATTGGCGTATCGCCTGTGACGGCGACATCGCGACCCTCTACATGGATGTCGACGAGAAGGGCGGGCTTTTCGATGGCTACGACCTGAAGCTCAACTCCTACGATCTCGGTGTGGATATCGAGCTGGCGGACGCCGTTCAGCGCCTCCGCTTCGAGCATCCGGAAGTGCGCGCGGTCGTGCTGCGCTCGGGCAAGAACAACGTTTTCTGCGCTGGAGCGAATATTCGCATGCTCGGCGCGGCAAGCCACGCCCATAAGGTCAATTTCTGCAAATTCACCAACGAGACGCGCAACACCTTCGAAGCGGCGGGCCGCGAATCCCGCCAGCCCTATATCTGCGCCGTGCGGGGCGCCTGCGCGGGCGGCGGCTACGAACTCGCCCTCGCCTGCGACCACATCATCCTCGCCGATGACGGCTCATCCACCGTGGCGCTCCCCGAAGTGCCGCTTCTCGCCGTATTGCCCGGCACGGGCGGCCTGACCCGCGTGACCGACAAGAGGAAGGTGCGCCGGGACCTTGCCGACGTGTTCTGCTCTGTGGAGGAGGGGGTGAAGGGCAAGCGCGCCGCCGAGTGGCGTCTCGTCGATGAGATCGCGCCGAATTCCAAATTCGACGAGATCGTCGCCGAGCGCGCCCAAGCATTCGCCGCGCGTTCGTCCCGCAAAGGCGGGACCGGCATCGCTCTGACACCGCTCACGCGCGCCTTCGGTGACGACGGCTCGGTGACCTATTCCACCGTCGAGATTGCGATCGACCGCGCTCTCGGCATCGCGACGATCACGATTTCCGGTCCGAAAGATGCCCCTCCCGCCGGACGCGACGCACTCCACGCTCAAGGCGCGGACAATTGGATGCTGCGCTGCGCCCGCGAGCTTGACGATGCCATCCTGCATCTTCGGTTCAACGAGCCGGAGCTTGGGCTCATCATATTCAAATCGCAAGGCGATCCCGAGCTGGTCGTCGCCCATGAGCGTTTTCTGCTGAGCAACCGCGATGACTGGCTGGCGAACGAAATCCTGCTCGCCTGGAAGCGCGTCCTGAAGCGCATCGATCTGACCTCGCGCTCACTCGTCGCGCTGATCGAACCAGGCTCCTGCTTCGTCGGCACGCTTGCCGAAATCCTTTTCGCAGTCGACCGCAGCTACATGGCCGATGGCGAGTTCGAAGGCGACAATCGGCCCGTCGCCACGCTCACTTTGACGGAGGCAAATTTCGGCCTCTATCCGATGTCCAACGATCTCACGCGGCTGCAAACACGCTTTCTCGGCGAGCCGGAGCGAGTGGAGGAGGCGAAGTCAAAAGCCGGCGCATCGCTGCTCGCCCGCGACGCCAGCGCTCTGGGCCTCGTCACCTTCGCCCTCGACGATATCGACTGGGAGGATGAAATCCGCGTCTTCCTCGAGGAGCGCACCAGTTTTTCCCCCGACGCCATGACCGGCATGGAGGCCAATCTCCGCTTCGCCGGTCCCGAGACCATGGAGACGCGCATCTTCGGTCGTCTCACCGCATGGCAGAACTGGATTTTCCAACGCCCCAACGCCGTAGGTGAGAATGGCGCGCTCAAGCGCTACGGAACCGGCCTGCGCGGCGAATTCGACAGACGCCGGGTGTGACGTCCGGGCGAGGAACCCCCCAAAGGAGTTGAATGATGTCCGATCTGGTCAATGTCGCCTATGACACGCAAATCCCGAACAATGTCGGACTGTCGAGCGACAAGCGTGTCCTCAAGGCGCTGGAGCGATGGCATCCGGGCTACCTCACCTGGTGGCATGATCTGGGTCCGGAAGGCTTTCAGCAAAGCCTTGTCTATCTGCGCACCGCCGTCAGCGTCGATCCCAAGGGCTGGGCGAAATTCGATTATGTCCGGATGCCGGAATATCGCTGGGGCATTCTGCTCGCGCCTCAGGTCGAGGGACGCAAAATTCCTTGCGGCGAGCATTGCGGCCAGCCGGCGTGGCAGGAGGTTCCCGGCGAATATCGCGCCATGCTCCGCCGCCTCATTGTAATCCAGGGCGACACCGAGCCGGCTTCGGTCGAACAACAGCGCCATCTCGGCAAGACGGCGCCGTCCCTCTACGACATGCGCAACCTGTTCCAGGTCAATGTCGAGGAAGGGCGCCATCTCTGGGCGATGGTCTATCTGCTGCACAAATATTTCGGCGCGGACGGGCGCGAGGAGGCTGATGAGCTATTGCGCCGTCAATCAGGATCGGAGGAAGCACCTCGCATGTTAGGGGCCTTCAACGAGGCGACGCCCGATTGGCTGTCCTTCTTCATGTTCACCTATTTCACCGACCGCGATGGCAAGATGCAGCTTGAAGCCCTTGCCCAATCCGGGTTCGATCCTCTGTCGCGCACCTGCCGCTTCATGCTGACCGAGGAGGCACATCACATGTTCGTCGGCGAGACGGGCGTCGGACGCATCATTCAGCGTACATGCGAGGCGATGGACGAAGCCGGCATCACCGATCCTTACGACATCGACAAGGTTCGCGCCCTTGGCGTCATCGACCTGCCGACCGTTCAGAAGAAGCTGAACCTGCACTACTCCTTGTCGCTCGACCTGTTCGGCTCGGAAATCTCCACCAATGCGGCAAACGCCTTCCATGCGGGCGTCAAGGGCCGCTATCAGGAAGCCAAGCTCGATGACGATCACCGGCTCCACGACACGACCTATCCTGTCGTGCACATGAGGGATGGCCGGATCGTTTCCGAGGAAGTGCCCGCGCTGTCGGCAATCAATATACGGCTGCGCGACGATTACACGCGTGACGCCTCAGGCGGCGTCACCCGCTGGAACGCCATCATCGACAAGACGGGCGTCGAGTTCGAGGTCAAGCTGCCCTATCAGGGCTTTCACCGCCAGATCGGCGCTTTCGCGAATGCTCATATTACCCCGGACGGAACGGTCGTCTCCAAGGATGAGTGGTGGGCCAAACGCGATGAATGGCTGCCCAGCGCCGCGGATGCCGATTTCATCCAATCTTTGATGAAGCCGCAATGGGAGCCGGGCAAATTCGCGGGATGGATCGCACCGCCCAGGGTCGGCATCGACAACAAGCCTGGCGATTTCGAATATGTACAATTGCACATGGCGTAAGGTGCGCGGGTCCATGGCAGCGGATTGCTCGGCTCGCATCCATTCGCCAAAGCGAGCGCAAGCACATGCCTTGCGGTGCCACGATCGAGGCGGCTCGCGAGCATCCGCGCCCGCAACGCACCGCAGTGGGTCAACAACGCCGCCTTGGACTGTCCGAAGGTGAAATGGTTTCTGCGTGGCGCGGATTTCAGCGATGACTGAGCCTATCAAGCAGCATCTGATCGATCCGGAAATCTGCATTCGTTGCCATACATGCGAGGAAGCCTGCCCGGCCGATGCCATCACCCATGACCACGTCAACGTTGTCGTGGATGCGGAGAAGTGCAATTTCTGCATGGCCTGCATCGCGCCCTGCCCCACCGGCTCGATCGATAATTGGCGCGTGGTGCGCGCGCCCGTATTCGCTAGCGGAACAACTCGCATGGTCTGAATTGCCGCCTCAGGAGGAACTCGGCAACGGTTACGGCGTCGAGACGGCAATCGAGGCGCTCGACGGAGAGATCGCCGCCCTCTTGGCCGAGGCGCATAAAGGCACGGGCGGGCTCGCCAGGCCCCCCGTTTCGGCATCGAAACCCACCGTCAATCTCTTCCCTCTCGGCCAGCCCGTCGAAGCGACAGTTCAGGGCAATTACCGGCTGACGGCCGAACACGCCGATTCCGATGTGCGCCACATCATCCTCGATCTAGGCGCAACGACATTTCCTGTGCTCGAAGGTCAGAGCGTGGGGATCATCCCGCCAGGCACCGACGCGAAGGGCAAGCCCCATCTGCCTCGCCTCTATTCGGTGTCGAGCCCGCGCGACGGCGAGCGGCCCAACACCAACAACCTCTCACTCACTGTCAAGCGCGAGCCGGGCGGCGTTTGCTCCAACTATATTTGCGACCTTGCAAAGGGCGATCGTGTCCTGATGACCGGCCCGTTCGGTGCGACCTTCCTCATGCCCAACGATCCGCAGACTAAGCTGATCATGGTGTGCACTGGCACAGGTTCAGCGCCATTCCGCGCCTTCACGATGCGGCGGCAGCGTGTCATGCCGGAAGTCAAGGGCTCGCTGATGCTGTTCTTCGGGGCGCGCAGCCCAGACTGCCTGCCTTATTTCGGCCCACTAAAAAAGGTTTCCGCCGCTTTCCTCGCCAAGCATTTTGCCTTCAGCCGGGTGGCTGGCGAGCCCAAAGTCTATGTCCAGGACCGGCTGCAGCAGACGGGAGAGATGCTCGCACCGCTTCTGACCGATCCGACGGCGCATATCTATATTTGCGGGTTGAAAGAGATGGAGGCCGGCGTCGACAACGCCTTCGCTGCCATTGCCGACAATGCGGGGCTGCACTGGGAGAGCTTGCGCGAGGCCATGCGCGAGACGGGGCGTTATCATGTCGAAACCTATTAAGCCTCCTGCCCCGGCAGCGGCCGGGACCGGCGCGGCAGGAAGGCGTATCCACCGCGTTCATTCATAGAATTCGCGTACATTGGGCCGATTGCGATCCGGCTTCGATCGCCTATACGGGGCAGATCCCGCGTTTTGCGCTGGAAGCAATCGAGGCGTGGTGGGAGCACCATGCGGGGCTCGACTGGTATCAGCTCAATCTCGACCGGAATATCGGCACCCCTTTCGTGCATATGACGCTCGACTTCAGATCGCCGGTTACGCCCCGCCATCTGCTTGAGTGCCAGGTTGCGCTCGTGCGGCTCGGAAATAGCTCCATCACCCACCGGGTCACCGGTTCTCAAAACGGCGTTTTGTGCTTCGAGGGCGAGTTCGTGGCCGCGTTTGTCGATGCCAAGGCAATGAAACCGCGCCGGCTTCCTGCGGATATTTTATGCGCGATCGAGCGCAATCCATCGCCGGAGTAAGCCGCTTCGTAGACAGCCGCGAAACACCTTGGCGAATCGAGAAGCGATTGCAATATAATGCATCGACGGCGATCAAGAGTTCTACGGATGAGCGAAATAGTGACTTTCGGCGGGCAGGTCAGCTCCGCGATTGGCGACGCGCCACATCGATGAGGCCACGATCGATCGGCTGCTCGTCTCGGTCGGCGAGCGCGTCCGCAACGCGCGCACCCGCATGGGTCTGTCTCGTCGTGCTCTCGCAGAGAAATCCGGTGTGTCGCAGCGCTATCTTGCCCAGCTTGAAAGTGGTCAGGGCAATATCTCGATCGCGCTGCTGCTGCGGATCGCTCACGCACTGGATTTCCGTATCGAGTGGCTCGTTGCCGAGGAAGATCCCTGGACGTCGGAAATCGTCATGATCTCGTCGCTCCTGCGCAGCGCCACGCGGGCGCAGCGCGAGCGCGTACTGGAAATTCTCGATCCCGAAAATCCCGGTTTGCGCCGCGCCCAGCGGATCGCTTTCATCGGCCTGCGTGGGGCTGGCAAGTCGACGTTGGGACGGCTCACGGCCGCGCAGCTGAAATTGCCGTTTCTGGAGCTGAACGAGGATATCGAACAGGCGAGCGGGATGCCCGTCGACGAAGTGATGGCGCTCTACGGCCAGGAAGGTTACCGCCATCTTGAGCGGCAGTCGCTCGAGCGTGTCGTGGCAACACACGACGAGGTGGTGCTTGCCGTCGCCGGCGGCATCGTCTCACAACCCGAGACGTTCAACTACCTCTTGCGCAATTTTCACACGATCTGGCTGAAGGCCGAGCCGGAAGAGCATATGGCGCGCGTGCGCGGCCAGGGCGACGAGCGGCCCATGGCGGGCAACCCGGACGCAATGGCCGAGCTGCGCAATATCCTGACGAGCCGGGAAGCGCTCTATTCGAGGGCGGAGGCGCATGTCAACACCTCGAAGACCACTCTGCAGGAGAGTCTCGAGGCTGTGATCGATGCCATTCACAAGCATCACTTTCTTGCCGCGTAATGCCAGATGATCTTGGGTCTTGGGGACACGTCCCCAAGACAATGCACGCGTACCTGGATTATCCCGTTGCTATCAGCTTGATTGCCTTGCCCTTTATGGTGGAGAAGCGAAAGGACGTGTGCATCTGTTTTGCTGGCCCCGCCATCACGCTGCGCGTTGCCAATAGCCTTTCCAGAAGCGGCTAACTGGGGCGGCGAAACACCGAGTTCCTGTTCCCCAACTCCAAGCGGTGGAACGCCGAATTCGTCGCGGGCCACAGAGAGAGGCATCCGCAACTAGCTGGAGGTCTATGATCTCAGCCACGTCCAGAACGCCCTCGACCTAATAGAGCGAGATCGGCGCGGCGATCTTCCTCCTCTCCCCGGCCTCGGCATTCATGACCGGCCACGGACGCAGCCGCTCTCGCCGAAACCATCGAAGGTGGTATCATGCGGCCATAGTCGAATCGTTCATGGTCAACGCACGGGGAGCCATTGGGCGAGGGCGGGCCGATCCCGCGACCTGCTGCTCGGCGTCCGACGACAAGGGGCACACATTGAATACGACCAAGACCCGCATCGTCTTTCTCGACCGCGCAACTTTGCCGCCGGAGATCGATCTTCCGCCTTTCAGCTTTCCGCATGAGCTGGTTGTCCACAATTCCACCAAGCCGGAGGATATCGCCGGGCGCGTCGCCGACGCCGACATCGCCATCACCAACAAGGTGCCGTTCTCGGCGGAAACCATCGCCGCCGCGCCCAGGCTGCGCTTCATTGCCGTTGCAGCGACCGGCTACGACGTCATCGACGTCAAGGCCTGCGCCGAGCGAGGCATCAAGGTCTCGAACATCCGGAATTACGCAACGACGACGGTGCCAGAGCACACTTTCGCGCTGATCCTGGCGCTCCGGCGCAATATCCTCGCCTATCGGCAGTCGGTGGTCGACGGTGCGTGGCAGCGCGCCGGCCAGTTCTGCTATTTCGACTATCCCGTCAACGACCTTGCCGGCTCCACCATCGGCATCATCGGCGACGGAGCGCTCGGCCAGGCGGTCGCCAACATCGCCCGCGCCTTCCGCATGCGGGTGCTGTTCTCGACCTATAAGGGCGTCGAGGGCATGGGGCCGCTCTATACGCCGTTCGAGGAGGTGCTGCGGATCAGCGACGTGCTGACGCTGCACGCGCCGCTGATGCCTTCGACGCGGAATCTGATCAGCGACCCCGAGTTCGCGCTGATGGAGCGCAAGCCGGTGCTGATCAACACCGCGCGCGGTGGGCTGGTCGATGAGGAGGCGCTCGCGCGGGCGCTGGAGAGAGGCCAGATTTCCGGCGCCGGCTTCGATGTCGCGACAGTCGAGCCGCCGCCGCCGGACCATCCGCTGATGCGGCTGCTCGCGCATCGCAATTTCATCCTGACGCCGCACGTTGCGTGGTCGAGCCGCGAGGCGATCCGGTTTCTGGCCGCTCAGGTCGTCGAGAATATCGAGCTGTTCATGCAGGGCGCGGCCGCAGCATCTGGTCTGATGCATCAGACCAGATGCTGTGTCGCTAATGACGCTTATTGTTGAGTGCGGAGTTGTCGACGAATATGAGCGGCTTGCGATGCTCGAATTCTGCTTTGCCTGGACAGGCATCACAATAGCCGGATATTCGTTGTGGACGCTCGCAGCTCGCGTTCCACGGGCTGGGCGGGAGCGCCGGCGGTTTGCGAATTGGACATCGGAGAAAGAGGCATGCGCAAATTCATTATCGAACGAAGCATTCCTGCCGTCGGCAGCCTGGAGAGGGAGCAGCTTCGTCAGGCGGCCGGCAAATCCAATGCGGCGCTCAAGGAACTCGGCACCGACATTCAATGGATCGAATCCTTTGTCGCGGCGGATAAGACGTTCTGCGTCTATCTCGCTAAAGACGAAGCGATTATTCAGCGGCATGCCGAGATAAGCGGCTTTCCGGCAACCAAGATTACTGAAATCCGCCGCATGATCGATCCGACCACCGAAACGGCCTGAACGGCTGGCCGTCGGAAAGTTAAGCGCAGGTGGCCCCGACCTATGAAAGATCCGTTTCTCGTCAATCGGAAACCCCACTGAGGATCGTTTTGACTGCTTCCCGCGCAGCTGTGTGAGAACCATCGGCGATGGGCGCGACCTTGACCGGCGCGCGGATCTTGGTGGCTGGTGTGCGCGCCGGCAGTCGAAAGGAACAGCCGACGCGTCTCTCGCGGCGAATCTGCGGTATTTGCGCCTCGATGCTGCAGCCAAACTCACCTTCACTTCGGGGCGCATCGCACCGCGCGGATCTCTGCACTCTGCGGCGGCTTTCCAGCGAACTTCAGCAATGAGCATGCGACCGGTGATTACTGCATCTGCCCTGCAGTCACCGACGCCAGTCCCCGCCGATAGTTACACATCGCCCTGGGGCGCGCCCACGCGAATCCGCGTCCGTGGGTTAGGCGTCCAGCACCCGCGCAAGTTTGGGCACTTTATCTTCCGTTGACAACAAAATGGCCGTGGTCCCTAATTCCATTATCAGCCGCGTAAAAAGAGCTGATCAGCAGCGACATAGACCCTGTCTCAAAAGGGGTTTTCGGGAGGAATTTATGGCCGGTTTTCGTATTTCGCCCGTGGCGGCGATAGTATTTGTTTGCGCTTACATCGCGGCGGCTCCCGCGGCGATCGCTCAGAATCGTGAGTTCTCCTTCGCCTATGATCAGCCGCATGCCAGCGCTTACGGCACCGCGGCCGACATCTTCGCGAACAAACTCTCCGAGCTGAGCAAGGGCACGTTCAAGATCAATCAATATCCCGGCGCCCAGCTTGGCCAGGAACCGGCGACCTTGCAGAAGATCCAGACCGGCGACATCGATTTCGTCCTGGTAGCGACCGCGAATGCGGCGACCATCCAGCCCGAATCCGGCGTCTTCTCGCTGCATTTCATCTTCCGCAACGAAGACCACGCCATCAAGGCGCTCGGCGATCCCGGCGTCAACGGCGCCATGCGCGAGATGTTCGCCAGCAAGGTCAAGGGCGCGCATATGCTGACGCTGGCGACCCAGGGCCTGCGCAATCTCTATGGCAAGAAGGAGATCCACAAGATCGAGGATCTCAAGAACGTAAAGATCCGCGTTCAGGCGACGCCGACCGAGGACCGGCTCTTTCCTGCTTATGGCGCCCAGGTCGTGCATATGCCGTTTGGCGAGGTCTATACCTCCTTGCAGACCGGCGTCGTCGACATGGCCGAGAATGGCTACACGGTCTATCTGCTCAATAAGCATTACGAGGTGGCGCCGATCATGTCGGTGACGCAGCACGAGGCCAACAATTCGGTGATGTTCGTCAGCGACAAGGTCTGGTCGAGCCTGACCGACGAGCAGAAAAAGTGGATGCAGACGGCCGCCGAGGAGGTCGGGCGCACCCAGCCGAAGATCGGCCTTCGATCTCGAGCATCAGTCCCGCGCCAAGCTGGAAAAGCTCGGCGTCAAGATCGTCGACGACGTCGACAAGTCCGGCTTCGAGAAAGTCAGCCAGCCGATCCAGGACGAGCTGGCGGCCAAGCTCGGACCGCATGCGGTGAAAATATTGAAGCTCGTCCGCGAGGTGAAATAGACGCGTCTCCGGAGGGAATGAGGGGCCGGCGCCCGCCGGCCTCGATCATCATGGCAGCTGGAGGCGGCGATTAGCGACCGATATTCCCTGGTTCTGTCCGCGCAGCGCCATCTGAAATGGCGCGCCCTCGATGCCCTTGAGCAGGGCCTGATGGTGCTGTGCGGCATCGCCATTACCGGCTTCACCGTCAGCGTCGTCTGCGACATCGTCACCCGCACCATCGGCCATCCCTGGCTCTGGCTGCAGGAAGTGACGATGACGTTCTTCATATACGGCGTATTCATCGGCACCGCCGTGGCGACGCGCCGCAACGATCATCTCTATCTCGCCGCCCTCGCCAAATCGTTCACCGGGGCAAAGCGCCTCGCCTTCGAGACCTTCAACCGCCTGGTGGTTCTGATGGTCGCGCTGTGCATGTGCTATTTCGGCTATCTCAATTTTCTCGATGGCTTCCATAGCCTGCGCATGCCGTCCATGACGCCGCTGGCGAGCCTTTACGCCGCAATTCCGATCTCCGGCGCGTTGATCGTCCTCTTCACCGTCGAGCAATTGGTCAATGGCTGGCGCCAGGGCTTTGCCGAGCCGGCCGGTGTGCCGGGCTGCGGCGCATGCCGCCCTCGGGAGCCAGCTCTTGTGACGACCAACGGCCTACTCATCTTTCTGATGGGGTTTCTGTTTCTGTTTCTCGGCTATTTGGGCGTGCCGGTCGCCTTCGCGCTGATCGCGGCGGTCCTGACGGTAACGGCGTTCACTCCGGTGAGCATTCCATCGATGATGGCGCAGCTTTTCAACGGCATCGACACCGAGGCGCTTGCTTGCAGTTCCGTTCTTTCTTCTGGTCGGCGAGCTGATGACATCCGCGAATGTCACCATACGGATGATCAATCTCTCGCAGGCCCTGATCGGGCATATGCGCGGCGGGCTGGCGCAGGTCGTCACCTTGTTCAGCATCTTTTTCGCTGGCATTTCCGGCTCGTCCGCAGCCGACGTCGCGGTGCTCACGCGCACGCTCGGCCCGGAGATGAAACGCGAGGGCTATGATCAGGCCTTCACCGCCGCGCTGATCGCTTCGGCCTCGACCATGGCCAATCTCATCCCACCGAGCATCATGGCGGTGGTCTATGGCGCGACGGGAAACGTCTCGATCGGCGGTCTGTTTCTCGGCGGCGTCGTGCCCGGCCTTCTGGTCGGCATCGGCTTGATGATCTACAGCTATTTTTTCGGCCCGGTCGGCGTGCTGAAGCGGCGATCGAAATTCGGCGAGCTCGTGATCGCGGCGAAGGGTTCGGTCGTGCCGATGATGATCCCGATCATCATCATGGGGGGCATCCTGACCGGCTTTTTTACACCGACCGAAGCCGGCGTCATCGCCGTCGTCTACATTGTTTTCATCGCGATCCCGCTGCTCAATTTCCGTCACATCCTGCGACTGCCGCACGATATGGCGACGACCGGCCTCCTCTATTCCATTCCGCTCATCACCATCGCCGCGGCGTCCGCCTTCGGCTGGATGCTCGCCTATCTGCGCGGGCCCGCCGTGGTGTCGGGCTGGATTTCGGCCGCCGCCGGCAACGATCCCTATCTGATCATGGTGCTGCTGGTCGCGCTGTTCATCATCGTCGGCGATTTCATCGACGCCATTCCCGCCATCATCATCTTCATGCCGATCATCGCCGACCTGACGCAGCTCGCCAGCATCAATCCGGTCCATATGGGCGTGGTGATCGTGCTGACGCTGGCTTTCGGATTGATCACGCCGCCTTACGGCCTTGCGCTGCTGATGGCGGCGAAGTTCACCAACGTCAAATTCTCACGAGCGATGATCGCCTCGTTTCCGATCTATGTGATCTTTCTCGCGGCCATCGGGCTTTGCATCTTCCTGCCCGACCTCGTGCTGTGGCTGCCGAAGCAGCTTCTGCCGCAATCGGTCGGCTGTTTCAAAAGCCCGAGCGGCGCGGGCTGGATCTGTCCGAGCTGAGTAGCATAGCTTTTCGCAAAGCATCACGCATCGATTGTGGATCACTCGGCCAACGGTATGCACCGCTTGACCTCTCCCATGGGGAGAGGTCGGAATGCGCAAGCATTCCGGGTGAGGGGGTAATTCCTATCGATAGGGTGTAACCCCTCACCCCAACCCTCTCCCCACGGGAGAGGGAGCGCTCAGTACCCATACAAACGGGCCGGATTTTCGACCAAAATCCCATGCCGGATCGCCTCGTCCGGCACCCAGTCGAGCATCATATCGAGCACCCACGCGTCATCCGGTTTCGGCACACCGGGTGACGGATGCGGCCAGTTAGTCGCCCACAGCATGCGTTCGGGCGCCGTGCGAACGAGGACCTTGGCGAGCGCGCCGACGTCATCGTAATTCGGCGGCCCGACCTTGGAGACCTCGTAAGGCGCGGATAATTTTACATAGGCGCCGGCCTCGACGAGGCGGACGAGGAGCGCGAAAGCTCGGATGATCGACCGGCACCGGTTCGAGAAACTTGCCGACATGGTCGATGACCAGCGTGCCGGGCAGCCGCATCAGCACAGCTTCACGGTCGGGCAGTTGCCGGCCATCGAGCTGGAGCTGGACGTGCCAGCCGAAGGCATGCACGCGGTCGGCCATGCTCTCCAGAATGTCCCAACCCAGCACGCCGCCGGGGAGCATATGAAAGCGAATGCCGCGGATACCGAGTCCGGTTAGCCGTTCCAGCTCGCCATCATCGACGCTCTCATCAACGACGGCGATACCGCGCGCGCTCGGACCGATGGCGGCCATGCCCTCAAGCGTGCAGCGATTGTCCGTGCCATAGGCCGATGGCTGGACGACGACCGTGCGCTCGATGCCAAGGCGCTTGCGCACCTTGAGATAGTCGGCAACGGATCCAGCGGGTGGCTTGAATGCCGCGGTCGGTGACACTGGATAACGCGGATCATAGATGTGCATATGCGTGTCGCATGTCCCAGGCGGCGCCTTCAGGCGTGGCAACGCGTCATTTTCCGGCTGCATCCCCGACCTCGCATGTTCCGATGACCAGTCCTGGCAATTATCAGCGAATAATGCCGGGCTGCAAGACACCGCCCATCGCCTAGTGTTATCTCGCGGGCGAGAAGGGTGCCGGCGTCAGGAAGACGCTTTCCTGATGCACGAGAAACGGCAGGATCGTCGGGACGAAGGCTTGCCAGTCAGGGTCCTGTGCCGAGCTGGGCGCGCTGCGCGGTGCGGTGCGCGAAGTCATCATAGGCCCATAGAAAGACGACGGAGTTGAGGGTGCCCAATTCCTTGGTCCAACAGCCAACCAGCTTGGCATAGCGGGTGATGATGCCGAGGCCGTTCGCCTCGTAGATTTTCAGGAATTCGGGTGCCTTGCCCGCCTGTAGCTGATAGCTACGCATTTCATAGATCACCGGCGTCATTCCCCTCCGCTTTCAGGTCTCCCAACCCTAACGGCTGGGCTGATCCTTCGCAAAGGGGTATTGTCGTCGTTCGACGAATTACGACAAGCCTCCCATAACGGAACGGTGTCATGAAAGCTCGTTCGGAACTCCTCACTGGTATCGGCCGGCCGCCGCGGCCAGGAAAAGAAGGCCCCGTGCCACGCATGGCGCCCGAGGAGCGCCGCGCCATGATCCTCAAGCGTGCGGTGGATTTTTTCGCCGAATACGGGCTCACGGCGCAAACGCGCGCGCTCGCCGAAGCCTGCGGCGTGGCTCAGCGGCTTCTCTATCGCTACTTCCCGTCGAAGGCGGCGCTGGTCGGCGAAGTCTACAGAGAGGGAATTCTGTCGCCGTTCAAAGCCGTGTGGCTGGTGCAGCTCAAGGACCGCACGCGTCCCTTCGAGGAGCGGCTCACCGCGTTCTACAAGGACTATTACGAGCAGGTGCTTACGCGGCGGTGGCTGCGCCTCTTCATGTACGCCTCGCTCGCCGACGCGCGGATGGCGCCCGACTATATCCAGGCGATCATCAAGGAGATGCTGGAGACAATCGTCGGCGAAGCCGCAGCGGATCAAGGCGTGACGTTGCCGCTTGACCGCGCTTTGTTGCATGAGGTCGGCTGGGTGCTACATGGCGCGGTATCGCATTTCGCCATCCGCCGGCATCTTTATGAAGCCAGCCAATCGCTGCCGGCCAAGCATATTCTCGCTCTGCACATCCGCGCCTTTCTTGACAGCTTCCCGACCGTCGTGGCGGAAGCCGCGCAAGATGGAGACTGCGGCATGACGCCGCATGAGCCCCACAAGTCGTCAGTTTACGACTTAGGAAGCTGACGCTAACATGAATGCAGCCGAGTCGCCGATGATGGATTTTCTCTCCGTCGCAGGATGGCGCCATGGGATGAGGTCAGTGCAAGGGAGGGTCTTCCCGTGATCAGCTCGAAATCGCTTAGCCGCCGCTCGTTTCTCAAGACCTCCGCCGCGGGGCTGGCCGCCGCGGCCAGCTTTGGCCGCATCGCCCGTGCCGCGAGCGGCGACCCGATCTATTTCTCCACCTGGTCGGCCGCCGTCGACACGGTGAAGAGCCATATCGCGGCCTTCGAAGCCAAGACCGGGCTGAAGGTCGAATATTCGAACACGCCCTGGGCGCAGTATCGCGAGACGCTGATCACCAAATTCGCGGGCGGCGCCCCGATCGACACCTTGTGGGTGTCCGATAGCTGGCTGCCCGAATGGGCGGAGGCCGGTTGGATCCTGCCCGTCGATCAGTACAAGGACCTGACCAAATACAACGACGACGTCGAGCAGTTCTGCATCAACTCGATGTCCTATAAGGGCAAGCAGTACGGCATTACCTACTACACCGACTTCATGGGCTTCATCGTCAACGAGGACATGCTGCAAAAGGCTGGCATCTCGACGCCGCCGACGAGCTGGGCGGAGGTCGCCGATCAGGCCAAGCTCATCAAAAGCAAGGGACTTGCGGAATATCCGATCCTGGTCGGCATGGCGCAGGAGACCTGGCTCATCGAATTCATGTCGGCGCTGGTCTTTTCGCATGGCGGCCGCTTCACCGACGACAAGGGCAGTGCCGCGATGCAGGACCCGAGCGGCGGCGCCGTCGAGGCGCTCACCTGGCTGGTCGACCGTGTCCATAAGGACAAGACGCTCTCGCCCTCCTGCGTCGAGACCGGCGAACTCGCCGGGCTGAAGAGCTTCTCCGCCGGCCAGCACGCCTTCGGCCTGATCCCCAAATACCGCCTGCGCACCCTCAACGACCCCAAGCAGAGTCAGGTCGCCGGCCACGCAAAGCTGGTGCTGATGCCGAAGGGCGAGAAGGGCTCGCATGCAACTGTCGGCTGGATGCGCTTCTACGGCATGACGCCGCGCGCCCAGGCCAAGGCCGACCACGCCGCCGATACCGTGAAGCTGATGGAATGGTTCGGCGGCAAGGCCGACGGGGAATACAAGTTCCAGAAGTTGCTCTTCAAGGACGTCGGTGCCGGCTTCGGCGTCAAGTCCTTGTTCAATGATCCCGAAATGCGGGCCGCCTATGCCGCCTATGGCGATGTCGACCTGATCGGCAAGCAGCAGAACCTCGCACGCAAGAAGGATGTCGTAACGCCGTGGTTCGGCGAGTGGCAGGATGTGAACGGCGCGGCCTGGCAACAGGCTCTGCTCGGCAAGGTTACCCCCGAGCAGGCGCTCAAGACCTCTGCCGACAAATGGAACGCGCTCAAAAAGCAGGCCTGAGCCGCATGACGACCAGCCGCGTCCGGCGGCTCGCCTCGATCGGCCCCGACGCCGCCATTACCCGCTCATGACAGCAAGCGCTACCACAATGCGCCGATCGCTGCCGGCCTTCCGCTTGTCCTATGACGAGCGCAATGCATTCCTTCTTATTGCGCCGCTCGCTGCGGTGCTGTTCGCCGTTGCGGTTTTCCCGATCCTCTATTCTTTCTACATCAGCCTCTACAGCCTGAAGCTGACCCGCCCGCGCAGCGTGCCCTTCGTCGGCTTGGAGAACTATCTGACCGTGCTCTCCGATCCGGTTTTTTGGGCGTCCGTCGAGCGCACCGTCATCTTCACGGTGATGTCGGTCGTGGCCATCTCGATTATTGCGCTGCTAATGGCTCTGCTGCTCAATGAGGACTTTCCGGGCCGGCGCATCTTGAGCGCGCTGCTGCTGGTGCCATGGGCCATTCCCTACGTCGCCAACGCCTTGATGTGGAAATGGATTTACGATTCCAATTACGGCGCGCTCAATGGGGCGCTGCTGCAGCTTGGCTTCATCGACAGCTATATGGTCTGGCTGGGCAACTCGGCGAAAACCCTGCCGCTCATCGCGCAGGCCTTCGTCTGGAAGGAAGTGCCGCTGGCGGCGATACTCTTGCTTGTCGGCCTCAAGACCATTCCGGCCGATCTTTATGCCGCGGCCAAGGTCGACGGCGCCAATGTCGTGCAATCGCTTTTATCACATTACGCTGCCGGCGCTGAAATCGAGCTTCGCCCTCGTGATCATTTATGAAGCGATGATGGCCATCCGCCATTTCGACCTGTTCTTCATCCTCACCGAGGGCGGCCCCGGTAGTGCCAGCGACGTCGTGGCTTGGAGGATCTACGTTGAGACCTTCCGCAATCTGTCCTTCGGCACCGGCGCGGCCATGTCTTACATCCTGGCGCTCGCCACGCTGATGTTGGCTTACGTGGTGATCCGCACATTGGCGCAGCAAATCTGACATGCGAGACATAGCCCTCCCAGCATCCGCCGCCGCCACGCGCCACTACCGGGCCCGCTCCGGCCGCAGCCGCGTCGCTCGCGGCCTCTTCCTGTTCGTGGCCTCGATGCTGTTCCTCGGCTATGTGCTCGCGCCGATCGGCTGGCTGGTGTCGTCCTCCTTCCAGAACGAGCGCGAGATCGTTTCGAAGCCGCCGCACTGGATCCCCGATGAGCCGACGATCGAGAACTTTGCTGCGATCTTCGAGGCGCGGGATAAGACCGTCACCTATAAGACCCGCCGCGCAGCCGACCCTGCGACCGGCGGCTTCATTCCGTCTACGGCGAAAAATCTGCTGCCGGCGATGGGCAACAGCCTGATCGTCGCCTGCACGGTCGTGATTCTGAACCTGCTGATCGGCGTTCCCGCCGCCTATGCCATGGCCAAGATCCGCTTCCGCGGCCGGCAAGCCTCGATCTACGCCATTCTGACCACGCGCGTCATCCCCGACATCGCGCTCGTGGTGCCGTTCTTCCTGTTCATCCGCAATCTCGGTCTTCTGGATTCGCTCTGGTCGCTGATCATCACCTATCTGGCAGTGACTGTGCCGTTCACCGTCTTCATTCTGGTCAGCTATTTCGAATCGCTGCCCGATGAGCTCGACAAGGCGGCGCGCGTCGATGGCTGCTCGCGCTGGCAGACCCTTACCAAAGTCTACCTTCCGCTCGCCCTGCCCTCGCTTGTCGCCGTCATCCTGTTCGCGTTCCTGTCGAGCTGGAACGAGTTCCTGCTGGCCCTGATGTTCACGCAGACGCCGAACTCGCAGACGCTGCCGATCATCGTCGCCTCGTTCACTTCGGATTTCACCATCAGCTTCTCGTTCATCAACGCGGCCGGCGTGCTGGCGATCATCCCACCCGTCATCCTGGCCCTGCTGTTCCAGCGCTACATCGTTTCCGGGCTCACCGCCGGCGCGGTGAAAGGCTAAGGGGAGACGTCCGCCATGGCCCGCATCAACTTCAATGACGTGACCAAGCACTATGGTGAAGTCGTCGCCGTGCGCGATCTCAATCTGGAGATATTCGACAGGGAGTTCATCGTTCTCCTCGGGCCCTCCGGCTGCGGAAAATCGACGACGCTGAACATGATCGCCGGCCTGGAGGAGGTGACCGAGGGCGAGCTTTGGTTCGACGACCAGATCGTCAACGCGCTGCCGCCCCACCGCCGCGACGTGGCGATGGTGTTCCAGAGCTATGCGCTCTATCCGCACAAATCGGTCTACGAGAACATCGCCTTCGGGCTGCGCATGCGCAAGATCGCCAGCGACGAGGTCGACCGCCGGGTGCGCGATGCCGCCGCGAAGCTGGAGATCGCGCATCTCCTGGAGCGGCGGCCGAGCCAGCTCTCCGGCGGCCAGCGCCAGCGCGTGGCGCTGGGGCGGGCGATCGTGCGCCAGCCCTCGGTTTTTCTCATGGACGAGCCGCTTTCCAATCTCGACGCCACGCTACGCATCTCCATGCGCGCCGAGATCAAACATCTGCATACGGAGATGCAGACGACCTTCGTCTATGTCACGCACGACCAGGCCGAGGCTCTGACCCTCGCCGACCGGATCGTCGTGATGAATGACGGCGTGGTGCAGCAGATCGGCACGTCGGACGAGATCTACGAACGCCCCGTCAATATGTTCGTGGCCTCGTTCCTCAGCAATCCGCCGATAAACTATTTGAAGGGCGAGCTTGCTCGCAGACGGCGAGGAGTTGCGCTTCCGGCGCGGGCAGCTCGATCTCCTGATCCCGCCGCCCTTGGCATCCCGCCTCAACGGGTTCAACGGACGCAATGTCTGTGTCGGCCTTCGCGCCGAGGATGTCGATGAGCGTAGCGAGCCGCCGGCTGGGCGCAGCATCAGCGGCCGTGTGACCTCGGTGCTGCCGATCGGGTCCGATCAGTTCCTCGGCATGGAAATCGAAGGCGAGGAGCTGTTCTTCCGCGTCGGCAAGGGTCTGCGCCACGCGACCGGGCAGCCCATCGACCTGTCGGTCGACGTGAACAGATTGCATATCTTCGATCCGGACAGCGGGCAAACGCTGCTGTGGCGGAGCTGAGAGGTTCGCAGGTGAAGCCGGCATCTTTCGAATATCATCGGCCGCAGAGCCTTGGCGGCGTCTTCGACTGCTTCGAGCGACTGGGCGGCGACATCAGCCTGCTCGCCGGCGGGCAAAGCCTTGCGCCGATGCTGAACCTGCGTCTGGCGAGACCTCAGCACCTCGTCGATCTCAACGATCTGGTCGAGCTCGATTATGTGCGCAGAGTTAGGCGACGCGATCGAGATCGGCGGACTGACGCGGCAGCATCGCATCGCCATCGACCCCGAAATCAGCGCAGCCCTGCCACTTCTCGCCGCCGCCGCCGCATCGATCGGCCATTATGCCATCCGTCAGCGCGGCACTCTCGGTGGCAGCTTGGCGCATGCCGACCCCGCGGCGCAGCTTCCGCTCCTGGCCGTGCTGATGGACGCCGAAATCATCTGCGAGTCCCGCGAGGGGAGACGCGAGATCAAGGCGGACGATTTCTTCCTCTCCATCATGACGACCGCCTTGACGCGCGGAGAAGTCGTCGTCGCGGCACGCTTCCCGAAGCCGCCGCCGGCGACCGGCTGGGGCTTCGAGCTGTTCAGCCGGCGCCGGGGCGATTTCGCCATCGTGGCGGCAGGGGCTCTCGTTGCCTTGGAGGATGACCGCGTGAGCGATCTCAGATTGGCAGTGGGCGGTGCTGGGCCGAGGCCCGTCCTGCTCGACGCCCAAGTCGGGACAATTCCTCAACCGGCCGCCCGACGCAGTGTGGCTGAAGGCCATCGGCGATGTCGCGGCGAAGAGCTGTGATGCCGTGGACGAGGCAAGAATATCCGCGACCTATCGCAAGGAGCTGGCAGGCGTGCTGGTTCGCCGCGCCCTGGCGGTGGCGGTCGGCCGTGCGCGGAGAGAGCCGGGCATCATGACCGCACGGGGCATCATTCTCACGGTCAATGGCGAGACCCGCGAGGCGAGCGTCGAGCCTCGGCGGCTCTTGTCCGACGTCCTGCGCGACGATCTGCGGCCTCACCGGCACCCATGTCGGCTGCGAGCACGGCGTCTGCGGGGCCTGCACCGTCCTCGTGGACGGCCGGCCCGCCGCGCGCCTGCCTGACATATCGCGGTGCAGATGGAGGGGCACGAGATCACCACCATCGAAGCGGTCGCCGCCGATGGCCGCTACAGCCCGCTTCAGCAGGCGCTGCATGAGGAGCACGGGCTGCAATGCGGTTTTTGCACGCCCGGCATCATCATGACCTTCGAGGCCTATCTGAAGGACAATGCCGATCCGACGCGAGGCTGAAATTCGCGAGGTGCTTTCCGGAAATCTGTGCCGCTGCACCGGCTATCAGAACATCGTCGCCGCCATCCGCAAGGCCGCGGCGGCCATGCGGGAGGGCGGCTCATGACGGACGTGACACCCCTCCGCAATTCCGCCAGATCGGTCGGCCCTCTGCCCCGCAAGGAAGACTACCGCCTGCTGACGGGCCAGGGCCGCTATCTCGACGACATCGTGGTTCCCGGCGCGCTGCATGCGCATTTCGTCCGCTCGCCGCATGCCCATGCGCGCATCCGCTCGATCGACACGTCAAAGGCTCTCGCCATGCCCGGCGTGATCACCGCGGTGAGCGCGACCGAACTCATGGAATGGACGACCACGCTGCGCATGGCGCCGCCGATCGAGGGCCTCCAGCCGACCGAGATCACGACGCTGCCGGCCGACAAAGCGCGCTTTCAGGGTGATCCGATCGTCTGCATCATCGCGACCGACCGCTATCTCGCCGAGGACGCGGCCGAACTTGTCGAGATCGACTATGAGGTGCTGCCGCCCGTGACCTCCTATGCCGAGGCGGTGCGCGAGGGCGCGCCTCTCGTCGATGAAACTCTGACCAGCAATCTCGTTTCGCATCAAACGTTCCAGAATGACGATCTGGCGGCGCGCATGCGCGAAGCTTATGCCATCGTCGAGGCATCCTTCTCGCAGCATCGCCAGACGCATCTGCCCATCGAGACCCGCGGCTGCCTTGCCGTCTGGGATGCGGGCCGCGAGCATCTGACCTTTCATGTCGGCAATCAGGTGCCGCATCCGCTGCGCACCCAGCTGGCCGCCCGCCTGCGCCTCTCCGAAAGCCAGGTGACCGTCATCTGCCCGGACGTCGGCGGCGGCTTCGGCCAGAAGATCGCGCTCTATCGCGAGGAGCTGACCGTCGCCGCCCTGTCGCGGCATCTGCAGCGGCCGGTGCGCTGGCGCGAGGATCGGCTGGAGAATTTGCAGGCCGCCAGCCATGCCCGCGAGGAAGTCTGCCGGGTGCGCGCGGGCGTCGATCGCGACGGGCGGACTTCTGGCTCTGGAGCTCAGCATCGAGGAGGACTTCGGCGCCTACTGCTTCTACCCGGCCAACTATCTCGCCCGGGTCGTTGCCATGATCCTCACCGGCCCCTATCGCGTGCAGAGCTATGCGTTCGATGTGAAGGTGGCGCTCACCAATAAATGCGGCGCGGGCCCGATGCGTGCGCCGATGTCGATCACGAGCTGGGTCATGGAAGGCACCATGGACGCCATCGCGCGCCAGCTCGGCCTCGATCCGCTCGATGTGCGCCGCGTCAACATTCTGCACAAGGAAGACCTTCCCTACACGATGGCGACCGGCGAAGTGCTGGACGACATCACGCCCTCCGAGACGCTTGAGGCTGTCGTGAAGGCGGTCGACTACGAGGCTTTCCGCAAGCGCCAGGCCGTAGAGCGCAGTCGCGGACGCTATCTCGGACTGGGCTTCTGTGTGGTCGTGGAGTCCACCACTTACGGATCGCGCTTTTACAAGGCGGCCGGCATCCCCGGCTCCGGCCATGAGGCCGTGTGGGTGCGTATCGAGCCGACCGGCGCGGTGAACGCTTCCGCCGGGCTGATGGCGACGGGTCAAGGCTATGAGACGGCCTTGGCGCAGGCCGTGGCGGAGGGGCTGGGCGTTGACGCCTCCGTGGTTCGCATGGTGCTCGGTAATACCGATGTCGCGCCCTATGGCATGGGCAGCCGCGGCGCGCGCGGCGGCACCGCGGGCGGCGGCGCGCTGTATCTGTGTGCGGGCAAGGCGCGCGAGCGGGTGCTGGCCATTGCGGCGGCGATGCTCAAGCTCAATAGCCCGGGCGAGCTGCGCATGATCTCGGGCGAGATCGAGCGCTTCATCGAGGGCGAATGGAAGGCGACCGGCCTGACGCTTCCTCAGGTCGCGCGCACGGCCTATCTCGATCCGACGGCGCTGCCGGAGGGCGTGCCGCCCGGCCTCGACTTCTCCATGACCTACGATCCGCCGCCCATGACCTATTCCAACGCCACCCATGCCTGCATCCTTTCGGTGGATGTCGAAACAGGGCGCATCACCATCGAGCGCTACGTTGTCGCTGAAGATTGCGGCACGGTGCTGAACCCGATCGTCGTCCTCGGACAGCAGCAGGGCGCCATCGCCATGGGCCTCAGCGGCTCGCTGTTCGAGGAGGTCGTCTACGATCCTGAGACCGGGCAGAATCTGACCAGCACGCTCGCCGATTATCTCGTGGCAACCGCTTGCGAACTGCCGAATTTCGAAATCATTCCCATGCACACGCCCAACCGCCGCACACCCGCCGGCATCAAGGGCATGGCGGAAGGAGGAGTCATGGGCGCGATCGGCGCGGTAACCAACGCCGTCAATGATGCCCTGGTGCCGTTCGGCGTCAAAGTTGAGCGGCAGCCGCTGAGCCCGGAGTCGATCCGCGCGCTGCTACGTAACGCGACCTAGATGAACGAAGGAGACGAACATGCACCCAGAGGGCCATAAGGCGATCGGCTTCATCGGACTGGGAATCATGGGCCGTCACATGGCGGGCCATATCCTCGCGGCCGGCCACGAGCTACACGTATACAACCGAAGCCGCGGCAGCGCGGAGGCGCTTCTCGCCGAGCGCGCCATTTGGCACAACTCTCCGGGCGCCGTCGCGGAGGCCTCGGCTGTCGTGATCACCATGGTCGGCTATCCGGCGGATGTCGCGCAGATCTATCTCGATCGCGGCGCGATCCTTGAGCGGGCGAAGGCCGGCACCATTCTGATCGACGCCACGACCTCGAGTCCGACGCTGGCGGAGCGCATCGCCAGCGAAGCGGCAGAAAAGCATGTGGCGGCGCTCGACGCGCCCGTCTCCGGCGGCGAGGTCGGCGCCCGCGACGCCAAGCTGGCGATCATGGTCGGCGGCGACGCGGACGCCTTCGAGCAGATTCGTCCGCTTCTGGAGCTGATGGGCACCAATATCGCGCGCATGGGCGGCCCCGGCGCCGGGCAGCATACCAAGATGGCCAATCAGATCGCCATCGCGAGCACGATGATGGGCGTGTGCGAATGTCTTGCTTACGCCAGAGGTGCGGGTCTCGATCTTGACGGCGTTCTGAAGCTGATCGGCACGGGCGCCGCCTCGAGCTTCCTGCTCAACAATCTCGGGCCGCGCATGGCGCAAGGCGATTACAGCGCCGGCTTCTACGTCCATCATTTCGTCAAGGATCTCGGCATCGCGCTTGCGGAGGCCGAGCGGATGAAGCTGAACCTGCCTGGGCTCGCGCTGGCGAAGCAGCTCTACGACAAGCTCGTCGAGGCGGGCCACGCGCAGGACGGCACCCAGGCGCTGTTCCGCCTTTACGACGGGCAGGCGAAGGCTTGAGCGGAAGCCGATGCAGATCACGGGCGAACAGAAGATAGAAGCGGCGCCTGAAACCGTCTGGGCGGCCCTCAACGATGCCGAGGCTCTGCGCCGTAGCATTCCCGGCTGCGAGACATTGATGCGCACGGGCGCCAACGAATTCACGGGCGCAGTGCGCGCCAAGGTCGGACCGGTCTCGGCGACCTTCAAGGGCAAGGTCGAGCTCACCGATCTCGATCCGCCGCATGGCTACACACTTACGGGCCGCGGACAGGGGGGTGCCGCCGGCTTCGCCAAAGGGGACGCCAAGGTGCGCCTCGTCGCAGATGGCGAGGGAACCCGCCTCACCTATGTCGCCACCGTCGATGTCGGCGGCAAGCTTGCGAGCGTCGGCGGCCGGCTCATCGAGTCCGTCTCCCGGCGCATGGCGGACGACTTCTTCGGCCGCTTCAGCAAGGTCGTCACCGGCGAGGTCGCCGTGGAGGAGGCGTTGGAGGGCGCTTCGATCCAGCCGCGGGAGGGGGCACTCACCGGACGGCTTCCCGTCATCGACCGGCTGGCCTGGTTTCTGGTCGGCCTTGCCGTCGGCGCCGCGGCCACGCTCTATTTCATCCGCCCGTGAGGATAACCGCCATGGAATTGAAGTCTCATATCGAAAGCCTGACGCCCGAATTTGTTGGCTGGCGGAGGCATCTCCATTCCTTCCCCGAGCTCGCCTTCGAGGAGCATAAGACCGCGGCCTTCATCGCCGAGAAGCTGCGCGAATTTGGGCTTGAGGTCCATGAGGGCATAGGCGGAACCGGCGTGGTCGGCGTGCTGCGTCACGGCAACGGGCCCATGGTCGGGCTCCGAGCCGATATCGACGCGCTTCCGATTGTTGAGGCAACGGGCGTGCCTTACGCATCCACCTCGCCGGGCCGCATGCATGCTTGCGGCCATGACGGGCACACGGCCATGCTGCTCGGCGCGGCGCGGATTCTCAGCGAAGCTCCGCCGGCGAACGGCGCGATCGCCTTCATTTTTCAGCCGGCTGAAGAGAACGAAGGCGGCGGCAAGGCCATGGTCGAAGCCGGGCTCTTCCGCGATTTCCCCGTCTCGTCCGTCTACGGCATGCATAACTGGCCGGGACTGCCGGCCGGTCGGTTCGCCGTGCATGCCGGTCCCGTCATGGCGGCCTTCGACACGTTCGAGCTTGTCATCGAGGGCCGGGGCAGCCATGGCGCCATGCCGCATCAGGGCATCGACCCGATCACGGTGAGCGCGGAGCTGCATCTGGCGTGGCAACTCATCGTCAGCCGCAGCATCAACCCGACCGACGCCGCGGTGATCAGCGTCACCCAGATCCATGCCGGCGACACCTGGAATGTCGTTCCCGCCGCCGTCACGCTGCGTGGCACGGTAAGAACGCTGCGGGCGCAGACGCGCGACATGATCGAGGCCGCGATGGGCGAGCGCGCTGACCTCATCTGCCGCGCCTTCGGCGCCCGGGCGCGGTTCAGCTATCAGCGCCGTTATCCTGCGACGATCAACACGGCCGCCGAGGCGGAAACGGCTCGAATCGCGGCAGCGGACGTGGCAGGGGAAAGCGCCGTTCAGACCGATCTGGCTCCGAGCATGGCCTCGGAGGATTTCGCCTATATGCTCCAGGAAAAGCCCGGCGCCTATATCTGGCTCGGCAACGGCCCAGCCGAGGGTGGCCGCAATCTGCACAGCCCCCATTACGATTTCAATGACGACGTCCTGCCGGTGGGCGTCGAATATTGGGTTGGTCTCGCTCATCGAGTCCTGCAGGCAAAGTGAGCTGCTTATCCCCTCGCTCCGATTTCCGCCATGGCGGAGCGTGTCACATAGCCCCGTACGCCCGTTGGTTCTCTGCGCCCGGGTCGCTCTGGCCTGTTGCTGCGAGTTCGCAAGCATGGTCCTCTCTGCCCTTGCATCGTACGCGCAACCTCTCAACGCTAATTGGACGCATCGTTGCCAGCCATTCACTACCGACTGGACGCCCTGAACTTCTTCCTCGCCGACGTGCGCGGCGGGCTTGGCGCCTTCGTCAGCGTCTTTCTGGTGACGGCGGCGGGCTGGACGCCGGCGGAGGTCGGAGCGGTTCTCACGGTGAGCGGGCTTTTGGGCATTGCCCTGCACACCCCGGTCGGCGCGATGATCGATGCCGCGCGCGCCAAGCGGGCGTTGCTGGTCGGGGCCGTCGCGCTGCTGGCCATTTGTGCCGTGGCCATCGAACGGCGGCCGACCGGTCCGGTGGTTTTCGCGGCGGACCTGACCATGGCGGTGCTCGGCGGCGTCTTTGCCCCGACGGTTGCGGCGTTAACCCTGGGGCTCGTCCCGGAGCCCGTCTTCCCGTCCCGACTCGCGCGCAACGCGGTCTGGGACCGGATCGGCAATCTGACCATCGCCGCCATCGTCGGAGCCGTCGGCTGGTGGTGGTCGCAGCGAACGACGTTCTACCTGATCCCAGTCTTTGCCGTCGTCTCGGCCATGGTCATGCTGACCATACCGGCGGATGCCATCGACCACGAACGCGCCCGCGGCTTCGCCAGCAGCCAGATCGTCGAGCAACCCCAGGGATTCTGCGACTCTCCTCACAGAGAATAGGCCACTTCTCATTCTGGCGTTGATCGCCGCGACGTTTCACTTTGCCAATGCTTCGATGCTGCCGCTGGTCGGCCAGAAGCTCGGGCTCGCCCATCCTGGGCTGGAAAGCGCGCTCACTTCGGCGTGCATCCTCATCGCCCAGCTGGTCACGATCCCGGTTGCGATGATGGTGGGAAGAAACGTCGAGGCCTGGGGGTTGCGATTGCTGCTGGCCGCCGCATGCGTCGCCCTGGCCTTGCGGGGCGCCGCGTTCGCATGGTTCGAGAGCGCCCCTCTGCTCCTTGGGGCACAGACTCTCGACGGCGTTGCCACAGGCATCTGGGACGTGCTCGTCCCGCTGATCCTGGCCGACATCGTGGTCGGTTCAGGGCGTTACAGCACCAGCCGCGGCGTGGTCAGCACGGTGCAGGGGGTCGGCGGCTCGCTCAGCAACGCCGCGGCGGGGACCATGGTGCTTTTCGGTGGCTACGCCGCCGCCTTCGCGATGCTCTCCCTGTTCGCAGTGCTCGCCTGCGGCCTGGCGGCCTCACTCCCGGACCCTGGCGACGTAAAGGCTGAGCGCATAAAGCGCTTGCGGGAAGATGCAGATCCCAACCGCCCGGATTGCTTGCGCCAAATCTGATGATCCATGCGAGGGAGTCCGCCCACGCCCGCCGCGCTGCGCGATTTCCGAAAACAGTATCTTTTGACGCGGCGCTGATAGATCATCGATCAAAGTTTGCAGACCGGCCGTGGCCTCGCCTGCCTTGAGGCATTCATGCCTCAGCCCACCCGTTCAATTGCGGCAGTCCGATGCATGCGAGTCGTTGCCATTCTTCATCGATTTTTCGCCTGGGAAGGCGACCGGCCCGTAGGCGCCATAACCCCGTCCCTGGGAGCTGTTCATGTCTAATCGCTGCACGCATCTCGCTACCATTCGCGATGTGACGCCGAGCGCGCTGGGCTGTGAAGAATGTCTGCGGATCGGCTCACCCTGGGTGCATTTGCGGATTTGCCGGACATGCGGCCATGTCGGCTGCTGCGATTCCTCGCCGAACAAACATGCAACCAAGCATTATCATGCGACAGGGCATCCCATCATCGAAGGCTACGATCCGCCCGAAGGCTGGGGCTGGTGTTATGTCGATGAGGTCATGTTCGATTTGTCGGATCGCATGACGCCGCATAACGGACCAATTCCGCGTTACGTCTGATCGTCCAGCCTCTGCTGTCGCCGAAGAATGCTGCGCGCGAAAATCAAGGACGGATTCGGCTGATCGGTCATATGCATAAGTCGACCCTTGAATTTGGCCCATGCCACCGCGATCATGAAATGAACTGGCCGTTCACCCGAGCTTGAGAGGAGCCCCTAGCAATGGACAAAAATGTGCCCAATGCGCGGGGACTGATCGCCGTGGACAAGATCGGCGGCAAAGTCATCTTCTTGGATCCCGTCAGTTATGCGACGACGTGCGTCCTTGATGACTTTGAACGCCTGCCGCATGAGCTGCTGGTCAATTCTCGTGCCTCGACGGCCTATGTGCCGATTTTTGGAGACGGCATCCACGGCCGCAACCCGCATCCCGGGCATTTGCTGTCGGTCGTCGACCTGGAGAAGCGCCAGCATGTGGCCGACATCGATCTGTCCCCTTATCTGGCTCCGCACAGCATGCAGATCGGCCCGGACGGCTTGCTCTACGTCACCTGCGAAAACAGCGGCGTTGTTGCACTCGTCAATCTCGAAGAGCGTCAATTGGTCGGCGCGATCGAGACCGGCTCGACCAACGCGCATCGGCTTGCCATCGCGCCAAATGGCCGGTGGCTCTATACGGAAAACGAAGAGGACGCCTCGATTTCAGTCATCGATCTGCCAGGGCGCAAGCTGGTACGGCAGATCGCGACGCCTCGCGCACTCGCGGGGCTAGCGGCTTCGCCCGATGGAACGCTTCTGATCGCGGTCGACGACGAAGAGCCGGTGCTGCGCTTGATCGATGCCGCGACCCTTGAGGTCGCAAAGACCGTGCGCCTCGAGAATGTTCCGGAGCCCGGCCAAATCGCCCGCTATAGCCCCGATGGTCAAATCCTGCTGATCACCAGCATGCGAAGCGCGACTGCGACGCTGATCGATGCGGCGTTTGCGCAGCAAACGACGCTCGGGGTCGGCAAGCAGCCGATGGACGGCGCCTTCCATAACGGCTTACTTTTTGTCGCTTGCCAAGGTGATGGCAGCGTCCACGTCATCGATACCAAGACGCAGAAGGTGGTGGATTATTTCTCGGCCGGCGTCGGTTGCGAGACACTCGCATTCTTCTAGCGATATCGCGCCGAGCGCTGCGAAGATGAGCTGCGAACCCAGTGCCATGCCCCGCGGCATCGCAATAGCGCTTTTGAACTTGGACCTGGGCCAATCGATATTCCTATCGTCCGCGCACTAATCCGAAAGCCGTCCGCACAGCGACCTGCCTTTCCGATGCCCCGGCCGGCGTCGATGTGATGCTTTCATTTTGGCAACAGCATTTGCTTTCAGCTCTGGAATCGCTGTTCCTACAAGTCGTCGTGAGCCAGATCGCAAGCCTCTTGAGCGGGTTCCGTGCCCAGCTCCGGCGCCACCGTGCACAGCTGAAGCTTTCCTTCAGGGTAGCTGTTGCTGCTCTTTTGTCGCTCGCGCTTGCGCAATTACTGCAGCTTCCCCTGCCATTGTGGGCGGTATTGACAGCCGTCATCGTCACGCAGATGAGCGTCGGCCGGTCGCTGAAGGCGACGACCGACTATCTCGTCGGCACGCTCGGCGGCGCGATCTATGGCGGCGCCATCGCGGTGCTCATCCCGCATACGAATGAAATCGCGCTTCTTGCGGTGCTGGGACTGGCGGTCGCCCCGCTCGCCCTGCTTGCAGCGATAAACCCCAGCCTCACCGCGGCGCCGGTCACCGCGATCATCGTCCTGCTGGTCCCGGAGATCACCCATGCAAGCCCAGTCAATTCGATCGTCGACCGGCTTCTTGAGGTCGGGCTCGGAAGCATCACGGGCTTCGTCGTTTCGCTGGTCTTGCTGCCGTCGAGCGCCCATCGCCTCGTCGCCGAGACGGCCGCCCACGCGCTCGATCGGATGGCGCGGGCGCTTGGCGGGCTGCTGGCGGAATTGACGCACGGGCTGGACATCGACTCGCTCCACCGCCTTCAGGACGGCATTGGTCAAACATTGGCGGAATTGCAGGCGGTGGGCGCCGAGGCTGAGCGTGAGCGCCTGGCGCGTCTGACGTTCGGGGCCGAGACCGGACCGCTGCTGCGAACCTTGCTCAGATTGCGCCACGACGTCGTGATGATCGGCCGGGCGGCCATCGTTCCGCTACCCGATGTCTTCCGGCCACGGCTTGAGGCACCGCTGGCGCAATGCGCGGCGGCTTTCACCGATTATCTGAGCGCAAGCGGCGACGCACTCCGGCTACGGCGGGCTCCCCCCTCGCTTGACGCGGTCGAAGCGGCTCTTGACGCTTATGAGGCCGCCATCGCCGCGCTGCGTCGCGACGGCCTGACGCGAAGCCTTTCCGGCGACGCGGCGGAACGGCTTTTTGCGATCGGGTTCGCGCTCGAGCAAATGCACCAGAACTTCAAGGACCTCGCGCGCTGTGTGGCGGAATGGGCCGAACTGCCCAAGAGCTCATAGTGACCGCGACCATGCGCAAGGCGACGGCCGAACTTACCGCGTCAAGCCAGGCCGAGCACGCCAGGAAGGCGGGCGACATGTCGCCCGCAGCGTTCCCGAGTCAATCCCGATCCAAAAGATGCTTCATTGCTTCGACCGCCAAGGCGTAGCCATTGGCGCCGAGGCCGGCAATGACGGCGGTCGCGACCGTCGAGACGTGAGAGTGGTGATAGATCGCCTCGCGCCGATGGATATTGGAGATGTGCAGCTCGATGATCGGGACACGGACCATCTTCAGCGCGTCGAGAATGGCGATCGAGGTGAAGGTGAAGGCGGCCGGATTGATGATGATGCCGGCGCCGTTGTCGATGGCCTCGTGAATCCAGCCGATGATTTCATGCTCGGCATTGGACTGGCGGAATTCGACCGGCCGATCGCCGGCCGCCGCGCGGCACATGGCTTCGATCTCGGCCAGTGTCGTCCGGCCGTAGATCTCCGGCTCGCGCGTGCCGAGCCGGTTCAAATTTGGGCCGTTGAGGATGTAGATCGGTGCGGTCATCGGGGCTCCTTCGGATCTCCGCACCGCTTATCCCTGATAGCCGAATAGCCGCGGCAGCCAGAGCACGGTCTCCGGGAACAAGGGTGATGAGAACGAGCGTGGCGAGCATCGCGAAAAGGAATGGCAGCGTCTCGCGCACGATGTCGCGCATCGGCACCCCGGAAATGCTGGTCATGACGAAAAGCAGGAGACCGTAGGGCGGCGTGATCAGCCCGATCATGATGTTGACCACCGCGACGATGCCGAAATGGACCAGATCGATGCCGAGCGACTGCGCCGTCGGGATGAAGACCGGCACCACCACGAGCAGGATCGTGGTGCCCTCCAAGCAGGCAGCCGAGCACCAGCAGGATGACGTTGACGATCAGAAGGAAGCCGAGCGGCGAGAGATGATAGCCCGCCAGGAAGGCCTTCAGCGCGTTCGGTATGTTCTCGACTGTGACGACATAGTTGAAGACGAGCGCGCCGGCGATCAGCATGCCAATCGATGCCGTCGTCCGGGCGCTGGTGAGCAGCGACTGATAGGTGACGCGCAAGGTCACCGCCCGGTAGAGCAGCGCCGAGATGACGTAGGCATAGGCGGCAGCGACGGCGGCGGCCTCGGTTGGGGTGGTGACGCCGCTATAGATGCCCCCTAGCAACACGACCGGCATCATCAAGGCCGGAAAGGCCCGGATGGTAATCCCGGGCAATTGCCGGAGCGGCACGGGTTTCTCCACGGGAAAATTGCGCCGGCGTGCCGTCGAGACGATGATGGTCATCTGCGCCGCGCCCATGAGCAGGCCGGGAACGACGCCGCCGAGGAAGAGATAGCCGATCGAAGCGTCCGAAATCAGGGCGTAGACCACCATCGGTATGGAGGGCGGGATGATCGGTCCGATAACGGAGGACGCTGCCGTCAGCGCTGCGGCGAAGCTCGGCGTGTATTTGCCGTCCTGCGTCATCATCTTCTGCATCAGCTTGCCGCTGCCGGCGGCTTCGGCGATGGCGGAGCCCGACATGCCGGCAAAGACGATGGCCTGCGCGACGTTGACGAGGGCGAGACCGCCGCGGAAACGCCCGACCAGCGCATTGCAGAAATGCAGCAGGCGCTCGGTCATGCTGCCGGTGTTCATGAGCTCGGCGGCGAGGATGAACAGCGGCACGGCAAGCAGGATGTAGCTGCTATACATGCCGTTGAGCAGTTGCTCGGCGGCGGTGCCCATGTCGAGCCCGGCGAGGTACAGATAGAGGATCGACCCGCCGATCATCGCGTGACCGATCGGCAGGCCGACAAGGCTCAGCCCGACGATGGCGAAAATCGCGAGCGAAAACGGGCTGGCGAGGTTCATCAGCCGGAACTCGTTCCGGATGCGTCGCATTCGCCTGAGTCCGAGCCGGCGATTGCGCTCCAGAGAATCCAGACGTAGCGGATGATGACGGCGACGGCGAAGATCACGTAGATCGAGAACAGATAGTCGAAGCGGATCTTCATATACGCCGTGCTCTGAACTTTCATGAAGGTGACGTAATCGACAGCCGCGGGCAGAGATAGGATGTAAAGGATGAGGAGGGCAATGGAGCCGATGATTGCGAGCACGCGGCGTGTTCTGCGGCCGACGGCGCCGTAGATCAGATCGAAGCGGATTTCCTCGCGTTCTTTCACCACGAAGGCCGCGCCCCATAAGACCAGCCACAGCCAACTGATCACGGTCACTTCCGAGGTCCAGCCGACCGGAAAGTTCAGCACATAGCGAAAGACGACCTGGATGATGAAGGTGACGAACATGACGGCAAGCATGGCCGCTGCAACATTCTCCGCGCGGCGCCTGAGCCAGCCGCCCAGCTTGCGAAAGGATGCGTGTTTCATCCGCTCAACTCATCGGTGATCTAACCGCGCCACGATCCCAGGCGCCGCACGGTGCCGAGATCAGAACACCCTTAGCACATGCTCGAAGATGTGAGTTTGCCGCCGGCGATCCGATCCGCCGACGGCAAGCCGGGCTGATCGGTCAAAGCGCGTTGATCTTGTCAAGCATGCCCGCCGGCCAGCTCTTGGCCAGATCGGACCCCAGATAGAGCTTCTGCGCATATTTGCGGAAGGCATCGACATCCGGCTTATAGACTTCGAGCCCCTTCTCCTTCATGAAGGCCACGAGTTCCTGCTCGCGTTTCAAATGCTCGTTCGTGCTCCAGCCGATCGCCTTGTCCGCGGCGGCCTGAAACGCCTTCTGCTGATCCGGCGTCATGGCCTTCCACACTTTCGCCGACACGGTGAGCAGGTCATAGCCGACGAGGTGGGAGGTGAGCACGATCTGCGACATCACCTCGTAGAACTTCATGTTCTGAACGTTGGGGAGCGGATTGTCCTGGCCGTCGATCGCGCCGGTCTGCAAGCCGGTATAGACTTCGGCATAGGCCATGGGCGTCGGGTTGGCGCCGAGCGCCTTGCCCAGAAACTGCCAGGACTCGCCGGGCGGCATCCGCAATTTGATGCCGGCCATGTCCGTCAGGCGTCTTGATCTTCTTTTTCGGTTTCAAGCCGACCTGGCGCGTGCCGAAATAGGTCGGCCCGAGGATATGGATGCCGAGCTTGTCCTCGGCCATCTGCTTCATCTGCTGGCCGATGTCGCTGGCGAAGAATTTTTTCAGATGGTCGGCATCGCGGAAGAGATAGGCGGAGGTGAGGATGGACCATTCGGGGATCTGATTGGCGATGTCCTGCGGCGCGATGTTGCCCATCTCCAGATTGCCGCGCTGGAGGGCGACGAGCTCGGTGCCCTGCTTGAACAGCGTGCCGCCATAATAGGGCTGCAGCTTGAAGTCGCCGGCGATCGCCTCGCCGAACATCTGCATCATCTTGGCGCGGATGTCCTGCTCGGAAAAGACGGCCGAGAAGCGGAGGACCGGCTTGTCCTGAGCCGCGGCGATGGATGCGACCGTTGCGGTGGCCATGAGCATGGCACCGGCGATGACGGAACGACGGTTTAGCGAGATACGCATGAAACTCCTCCCAGATTGCCCTGGATGGACGTGCCTCTTGCCGGACTCGCCCAGCCAAGCCTAGTCATCGCACTCGACAGTCTGTATTTCAATATGTGAATCGAATTTCATATGATATTTTTTGATTTCTATGCTGATGTGGCAATTCCGAATTCGCTGCAGGCTGCTTCGTGGACATGCAAGATCGGGACGCGATCTTCCGCGCCGTGTGGGGGAGGGCGGCATTCGGCTTTGTGGCGAAAATCTCGCGATACGGCCAGCGGCATCATGGAATCCTTCGGCAGAGACGCATTGATCAGGTGATCCAACGCTCATATGATACCAACGCCTTCCGTCAGAGCGTTGCGGCTGACGCGGCCGTCTCCGATAAAACAACGATAATCAGTTGCTGGCTTGATGCTGTCCCTCGACCATTCCACAGACTCGATTGGTGAAAATGCCTATCGCCGGATGCGTTCGGATATCATTTTCGGACGCCTGAAACCCGGCCAGAGGCTCAAGCTGGACAAGCTCAAGGACACTTATGGCCCCAGCATCAGCACCTTGCGTGAAATTCTGAACCGTCTTTCCTCCGAAGGGCTTGTCCTCGCCGAAGGTCAGCGGGGATTCGAGGTCTCGGGAGTCTCGGTCGGAAATTTACGGGAAATCGCCGCGCTGCGGCTGCTGCTCGAAGGGCATGCCATCGAGCAATCCTTCGCCGCTGGGGACATGGAGTGGGAAGGCCGGGTCGTGGCGGCGCATCATAAGCTTGCCGCCATGGAAAAGCTGATGCAGGCGGGGGACCGGAGTGGGACCGAGGCCTGGAAGCGCTATGATTGGGAATTCCATCAGGCGTTGATCTCGGCCTGCGGTTCCCGGGTGCTGATGGAGACCCATGCCGGCGTCTTCGACAAATATCTGCGCTACCAAATGATCGCGCTGAGCTTTCGCGGCGAAATTGCCGCGCGCGAACATAAGATCCTGCTCGACTGCGCCCTGCGCCGCGATGCTGAAACCGCCCGGCGCGTGCTTGCCGAACACGTTCATGGCGGCGTCGAGCACGCACTCGCCACGGGCACGATCAGCTAACGCCCAAATTCCGTAATGGCGTCGTATCGCTTGCGGCGCCCACGCCGCCGCTGTCATGCGCTGTTCACTTTCACCTGAGAAAACTTATAATCTCTGATATATCGAAATTCGCATGTTGATCATGGTTAACGCCCGTGCGAACTTGGTCGATCAGATGCTGGATATCGGCCGCAGACGAATGTGACAGGGAGTGTCAGTCATGCCGGCGATCCTGCTTGGCCTGATTGGAGACAATATCGGGCGATCCCGATCGCCGCTGCTGCATCGCCTCGCCGGCAAGCTCTGCGGCCTTGATGTCGTCTACAAGCCGCTGATCCCCGCCGATATGCGGCTCGATTTCGACGCGGTCTTCGAAGGGTGCCGTGCTGGCGGCTATCGGGGGATCAACATCACCTATCCCTACAAGGAGAAGGTGGTTGCAAAGCTCCGGGTCGATGATCCGCGCGTCGCCGCGATCGGCGCCTGCAACACCGTCCTGTTCGGCGAGGGAAAGCCGCTCGGCTTCAATACCGACTATTCCGGCTTCATCGCCGCATATCGCGGCGCTTTCCCCGGCTCGTCGCCCGGCATTGTGGCGATGGCCGGCGCGGGCGGCGTCGGCAGGGCGATCGGCTTTGCCTTGGGCGAGCTTGGCGCGGACGTGCTGAAGCTGTTCGATCGAGACCGCGCTAAAGCCGAAGCGCTTGCCGAGGCGCTGGGGTGCGCGGTTCCCAATATGAGGGTCGTCATCGCCAAATCGGTCGACGAGGCGGCGTCGGGCACGGATGGCCTCATCAACTGCACCCCGCTCGGCATGGCCGGCTATCCGGGAACGGCGATCCCCAAATCCGTCATGAGGGGCCGGCGCTGGGCCTTCGATGCCGTCTACACCCCCGTTGAAACCGAATTCTTGCGCGATGCGCGCGCCAGCGGTCTTGAGACGCTCAGCGGCTATGAACTCTTCTTCCATCAAGGTGTCGATGCCTTCCGGCATCTTCACCGGCTGCGCGGTTGACATTGACGCGCTGCGGGCCGCGCTGATGAGCGAGCAGGGCGGCGACGAAGCGAGGCGGCCATGAAAACCTCGATTGCGACCGTTTCGATCAGCGGCGACCTGAAGGAGAAGCTGGCGGCGATCGCGGCCGCCGGTTTCGACGGCGTGGAGATCTTCGAAAACGACTTTCTGGCCTTCGATGGCACGCCGGCCGAGGTCGGCCGGATGGTCCGCGATCACGGGCTGGAAATCACCCTGTTTCAGCCCTTCCGCGATTTCGAGGGGCTTCCCGAGCCGCAGCGTTCGCGTGCCTTCGACCGGGCCGAGCGCAAATTCGATCTCATGCAGGAACTCGGCACCGATCTGATGCTGGTCTGCTCCAACGTCTCGCCCCTGTCGCTCGGCGGCATCGATCGGGCGGCCGCGGATTTCCGCGAGCTTGGCGAGCGTGCGGCGAAGCGCGGCTTGCGCGTCGGCTATGAGGCGCTCGCCTGGGGACGCCATATCAACGACCATCGCGACGCCTGGGAAATCGTCCGCCGCGCGGACCATCCCAGCATCGGGCTGATCCTCGACTCGTTCCACACCCTGGCGCGCAAGATCGACGTCGCTTCGATCCGCGCGATCCCCGGCGAGCGCATCTTCATCGTCCAACTCGCCGACGCGCCGCTCATCGACATGGATCTGCTCTATTGGAGCCGGCATTTCCGCAATATGCCCGGCGAAGGCGATTTGCCGGTCGCGGATTTCATGCGCGCGGTGGCGGCGACCGGCTATGACGGCCCGCTTTCCCTCGAAATCTTCAACGATCAGTTCCGCGGCGGCTCGCCCAAATCGATCTCAGTCGATGGCCGGCGCTCGCTGATCTATCTGATGGATCAGGTCGCGCGAAGCGAGCCCGGCATCGCCATTTCCGTTCCGGCCATGCCCGAGCGCGTCACGGTGAAGGGCGTGGAGTTCATCGAATTCGCCGCCGACGAGACCGAGGCGCAGGAGCTTGTCAAGCTGCTGCAAACCGTGGGCTTTGCCGAGACGGCCCGCCATAAGAACAAGGAGGTGACGCTCTACCGTCAAGGCGGCATCAACATCGTCATCAACACCGAGAGGGAGGGCCTGGCGCATTCCTCCTATATCGTCCATGGCACCAATGCCTATGCGATCGGCTTGAAGGTCGAGGACGCCGCGGCGACCGTGGCGCGGGCGCGCGTGCTCGGTGCCGAGCCATTCGAACAGCGCCCCGGCCCAGGCGAGCTTGCGATTCCGGCGATCCGCGGTGTCGGCGGCGGGGTCATTTATTTCATCGATGCCAAGACCGACCTTGCCCGCGTCTGGGAAATCGAATTCGATCCGGTAGGCGCGGACGGCCAAGGCAATGCGGGGCTGGTCAACGTCGATCACATCGCCCAGACCATGAACTATGAAGAAATGCTGACTTGGCTGCTCTTCTACATCTCGATCTTCGACACCAGCAAAGCGCCGGTGGTCGATCTGGTCGATCCGGGCGGCCTCGTCCGCAGCCAGGCGATCGAGAATGGCGAAGGCTCGCTGCGTCTGACGCTCAATGGCGCTGAGAATCAGAAAACACTCGCTGGACATTTCATTGCAGAACGTTTCGGCTCGACCATTCAGCATCTGGCCTTCGCGACCGGCGACATTCTTGCAACCGTGGAGGCCCTGAAGGCAATGCGGGTTTCAGCCGCTGCCGATCTCGCCGAACTATTACGACGATCTCGAAGCGCGCTTCGGCCTCGCGCCCAGCTTTGTCGATCTCCTTCGCGCGGAGAACATCCTCTACGACCGCGATGGGGATGGCGAATATTTCCAGCTTTACAGCCGCAGCTACGGTGAGGGCTTTTTCTTCGAGATCGTCGAGCGGCGCGGCGGCTACAAGGGGTATGGAGCGCCGAATGCGCCCTTCCGCATCGCCGCCCAGAAGCGGGCAATCCGGCCACGGGGAATTCCGCGGAGATAAGCGAATTGTGCCTAGTCATAGGCCAGGTGCCGGCGACGCCATCAAATGATTCGGCAGTGGCACAGGAGCTGGCGGAAAATACCTTCGTGACGATCAAGGCTTGCGACGATGCTTGGACACGCCTGTGTATGGCTCCCTCGCGTCAGGCGATATGGCGCGGCATCCGCCCCCCCGCGCCGCAACAGAGCCGCTCGAAGGTCGGAAAAGAATGTCTCTGCGGAGCAGCTCTGCGTCATTGAAGCAGAAAGGCTGCGTTGAATTCGGGTTGCCCGGTCTTTGCGGCAGGTCTAATTCAGCGGTGCTGGCTGAAGGTTAGCTATGAATTCCGCTTCGGTGCCTTTAAAGATGTTTGCGTCAACCGCTTTGTCATACCCGACAGAAATTTTTGCTGTCTCGGAAAACTGCCAGATCGTTTCTTTTACATTATTAATCTGCGACGGAATTTCTATGGCTCTTGCTGATGTGGAATAGTTTGCTATCCAAATTTTGTAATGTGGCGCAATTTTATTAACGTTGGACTCAGCTATATGGCGGTCGCCCCAAAAAGCCTTGGATGTATACACGATAGGCGCTTTATGCGTGCGTTGCTCGACCTTGCGCAGCCACGCTAAAGCAGTATTCATAATCTCGTCGGCGCTATGTCCTTTCCAGCGGTCTCGATCAATTCCGCCGCCGGGCGGGACATCCCATTCCAGATCGAGAACGGGTGGCATATCCGTATCCTTGAAATTCCCATTCTTCTCGACCCATTTTATAAAACTGTCGGCTTGAGCTGATCCATCCACGCCCGCAGATAAAAAGTGGTAGGCGCCGCGCAAAACACTTTTGTCTGGAGGAAGTGCGTCCAAGCTAGCCCAATACTTCGAAAACATATTGTCTTTCAGGCCAACACCTTGCGTCGCCTTCACATATACAAAGCGTACTCCCTGTTGCCTCAAAGTATCAAATTTGAAGTCTGGACCTTCGTAATGGCTAATATCGATACCAAAGATCGAATTAGCCCGTGGTTTATTTTCAACCCGATCGAGCGTAACGTCATCCGGAAACCTAAACGGCCCCATCACCGCCAACGACCTCTGTTCAAGCTGAGTAGCGGGATTCTCCTTTTCGGCGGCCGACCTGATAAACCTAAACAGGTATGCTCGCGACGGTTCGTCTACGAGCGAACGGTAGTCCGAGTCATTGCTTGTGTTCGATTCTGCGCCGCTGGCCGTCGATCCCGCCGAGTTCAAGCTTATCCTGTGAGAATCGCATGAATTGAAGGAAACGCGATCGCCAATACGATAACAACGCTAGTTCTGAGAAACACTGCAACCTCCGATAAATAATAAAATATCTTCACTCGTTCGAAAAAAGGCCATTAACGCACTCGCTAGTCAAATCATTTTTGGGCGTCCCACGCGGATGGGTCGTACGGCGGTAACGAAGCCGACGCGCCCGCGCGTTCTCCAAATGCGCGGTTTGGCTTTGGCGGCTTCGCGGGCCGCTGATGATAGTCTGGCCATGGGTCGGATGCCAACGCGCAGATCTGATATGAGGACGCGCCGATGTGCGATCATCTGAATGAGCCCGAAGGCCTCTGTTGAAAAGGTGCCTGATGCGATGTCATGCGTGAGCTGATTGCCTTCGCTGCCGAGCAGCTGATGGTCCTTGAAGAATTGCTCAAGCTATTGATTTTGGCTCATTTTGCCTTGCGCAGCAAATATTTGCATTTGCAGGTTTTTGCGCTTGTCCCGCGAAACGCTTGCGCTTTCTGGTGGCACGATCGGCGACGGTTTCCCTTTGACGGCGAATTGTGGTGCCGTGGGCGCAACGGAAGTGAGCGATGCGAACCGAGATTGCCATTATGCCTCCTCTGTCTTTGGGATTTAATGCCAATGGCTCGTGGTATTCCTGAAAGCCTGCTAGGCTGCCCGGAGCCGGTTCAAAGCGCTGCTCGAGTAGATCATCCACGAATCGTCCATTTCCTAGAGAGCTGAGGAGGCTGAGCGCCGGTCGTAGTCCCGGCCTGCATTGTGTGTGAAAGTTTCTACACGTCCGGCGGCATCGACGCGGATGAGCTTCGCCGGCTCTTTCGGCGCCATGATCTCGATGCCGGTCGAGGCCAGCTTCTCCTCCCACGGCCCGAGCATGGCGAACTCGTCTGAGAGACGCAGCTTGACGCCGACCGACGTCGCCTGATCCAGGAGCTGCGGGATCGCGCGCCAAGCCTCTTTCATGATCTTCGGATGAACGGTGAGCGGCGTGGTGCGGGAAGAAGTCAGAAGCGGCGAGAGGAGAAGCTGCGGAATTCCGTTTGCGGCGGTAAATGCGATGATCTCGCTGATCGTTTCGAGATTGCCTGGCATCAGGATCGCCGCGATTGACAGTCTTTCGCGAAGGCCCGGATCGCTCGCCGCAAGGCGGATACCTTCGGATATTCTGGCAAAGGCACCAGGCTTGCGGCGGATCTCATCATGTTTCTCGCTCGCCGCGTCGAGGCTGATCGTGATTTTCGTGGTGCTCAGGGCGCGTAGCTCATCAACGAAATCGATGAGGTTGTAGCCATTGCTTATGAGCGCGGTCGGTAATTTGCGGTCCGCGGCATGGCTCAGAAACGCCCTGGCCGTGGGCCAGCACTGGCTCTGCAGCGGTTCATCGCCGACGATCGCGGCGCCGCCAAGCAGCCCCCGGCGTTCGACCGCCGCCAGAAGGCCAATTAGATGATCCGTCGCCAGATAAGACTGCTCGCGCCGCTCATCCCGCTGGTTGACGATGCAAAAGGGACAATTCAGAGGGCACCCGCCTTTTAGGACCGCAGTTACGACAAGACCCGATGGAGGAATCCGTTCACTTTCCAGAAATGCGGTCAGAGCGCAGTAACCCATTTTGTTATTATCCCTCGCTTGATAAGCAATCACTCGCGCGACCTTAATATGCCCGCGCGATGAGGAGAATGTGAGACGAGCAGCTTGAATATTGAGTTACAAATGATCCGTGCAGGAATCAACGCAATTGTGAGTTCTCAACTATCTTTTACGGTTACTGTGTCGCTGGCGCTCGTCCCAGAAGCATCAGGTTTCCGAGCCGCAGCGAAATGGAGCGACCACGGAAATAGCGACAGCATTGTCGATATCGGAAAAACCTCATAACCGACTTGCCTAAGGGCAGCGGCCGCATTGAGGTTTTCAAGGTGACGGTCTCCACGATCAAGATTGAGCCGACCTCTGGCGGCCATGTAAATTGCTCGCTGCGCGTCATCATATAATGGACCGGGAGAATTGCGTCTTATCACGTAAATTAAGTCTTCTTCGATTGGCAGCAATTTCCCGGGGGGACGGCCACGTCCCCGTTGTAGCGCTTCCTGGATCTGGGACGTTGTGGACGTTCTGTCGACCGGAGGTGTGAAATATTGAATTGCCAGACCCTCCGGTTCATTGTGCGCGGGGCGAACGAGCACATCCCAATAGAGGTCACGCCCGCTTAATGCTTCGGGATCGCCCAATTCTGGCGGGTAAGTGCGTGGCATGACATGACCGCTATCGAAGCGAACGAAGCCTTTGAGGTCATCAAGCCGCACAAAGTCCTGCTCGTACCGCCAACTGGTAATGAATTCATCGAATTTCTCCCGCTTGAGCAATTCTCCGGATATGGGATCGACGACGGATGGTTTGCGGATCACGACACAGCAGCGGCTGTTGAGAATTCTCCAGCGTGACCAGTCCACCCGGTGCTTTCGAATTGGTTGGCTCTGGCTATACTTGCCTTGGAAAAGCGCAAAAGCTGTTATCGCTGTCGAAAGAAGTCCAATATTATAGAGAAGGTTAAAGCCGTGCTCCCCAGCCTCGAAGAGCGCTGCGTCAAATGCAAATATAAGAATTCCTTGGTGTTTCTCTCCGATGAATTCGCTAGTTAATTCGTTAAACTGTTGAATAATAGCTACGGGATTTGGCCCAACAAGAATATTGCGTGCCCCTGCGACGATCAGCGCTCCTTGTTTTTCACCCGCGTCTTTGATGAATTGGCTGACCCGGACGCGCTCTTCATCCACCAACCTGAATCCGCGGATCTCCATGTCCTGAGCTGTCCATTCGTAGGACCGCTGGTTGGATAGGTAGCTCAATAGCTCCCTCGAGAACGCCGCCGCCAATTCGAGCGCCGTTTGTCTGCGCCCCTCCCGCGATTTTGTATCCTTCAAGACGCTCAATGGCTCCGGCCAGGAGATTAGGAGTGCGGCGAGGATCCGGCAGGCGTCTTTGACGCTCGTATCTGCACTTCCGGCAAGCTTTGGATAAAGACTCGGAACTGGCGCTCTGTCCGAGCCGAAGATCTCCTTCAGGGCGGCTTCGAGACGCTCTCTCGCCGGCTTTGTCTGTTGCCTTGCCCCGGTAGCCTTGGTTTTACGCCCTCTTGACGATGCAGAATATCCCCACGCTTCGAGGACGCTCCGCAGGGTTCCGCCCGGATTGATCTTAAGGGTCGGATCAAGGATCTCCTGTCGCTGCTTCGCAGACTTAGTCTTGGCGAACCGGTTCAATCTCGCCGTCCACTCCTTGCGGGCCTTCAACTCCCATTCACGGCCTTTGGATGGATTTCTCATCAGAGCTTCAAATCGTTTGCGCCTGCTTCAAGACGGGAGGACTGCCACTGTGCTGAAAGCTCCACCACCCGCTAAGGGGCGGATTTAGAAGGGATTAATCTGTTTAGCAAAATTCGAAGCCGAAGGGAAGTTTTTCGTGCTTTTAAAAGTTTTGTAAATTTTAAATATTAAATCGTTCATGATTTATTAATTGGTGCTTTAATTTTTACACCAAAATGATATTGTCTTGATATAGGTCAATGACAGGACCTGAAACGATGAAACCGCTAGAAAACCGTTGGCCTATCAAAGAAGAAAAGAACGCTGAATAACAATGGTTTACATAAATCGACTTGAGAAAGCCGCCGGTTCGGCGACGACGGAGCTGAAGTCCTTTAGTGAGGCCGGGTAGACGCACGATATACGCGCTGCTGCCCGGGAGGAGGACAGTATGCGCGCCCATCGGATATTCGCAATGCTGGCCACGTTAGCGACGATCGGGTCATTTATCCTCGATCTGTGGCAGGTCGGTCATTGGGGTGGCCGCTCGGATCAAGCGCCAAGCACGGTGCGGCCGCAGACCGCAACACCGGAAATCAGGCGGCCCCCGATCGGAGAAGTGCCGGCGCCAGACACAGCCGGGTGTGATCTGACAATGTTTGCGGCTGCCATCGCAAAGCTGCGCAGGAAGAAAGCGCAAGCTGACGCGCCAGACGCGGACCGGTTTCTACGGCTGGGAGAAGATCCGACGCATATCTATATCTTCGATCAGGTAACCGGGAAGCCCTATTGTGTACCGCGTTCGGAGCCGGTGACACAACTCGTCCTCGGGACCCCCGCTGACCGAAGTGAGAGCAATCGGCGTGAGGCGATCTTCTGGGCGGTTGTCGTGATCGTCCTGGCAAGCATCGGTCTGGTTGCGGTCCAGCTGGTTCGGGAGAGGCGATAGACGACGCGCCGGGTCGGATGGCACACGCCCCATGAGGCTTGCATCACGATGGCGCAGGTTCGCTGGCGATAGCGGCGGGCCTGCGCCTTATTTTCATCGGCAAGCGATCAACGCGGATCGCGGTCAAACCTTCTGCTCGGTCAGTTCGGTGAGAACCTCTTTGCCGGTAAGCCGGAACCGCATGCCCTTCGCGTCGGTCTTGACGATCTGGATGTCGCGCGGAAAGCGCATTTCCCGAACCACGCGTCTTAACAGCCGCGAGCTGACGCCGGCGTCCGGGGCAAAGCCGGTCTTGGCATCGAACTTGTCGAAGCCGACGAGCTCGTAGATGCCCGGCGCGATATAGGGCGGCGTCCCTTCGCTGTTCAACGTATCGGCAAAAATCTTGCTTTGCGCCGCGCCGACATTGCCCTCATAGAGCTCGCGCAGAAGAAAGGCCGTAATCGTGGCCTTGCCCATGGTGGCGCCCTTGCTCTTCAACTCTTTTTCGTTTTCGGCAATGAGATCCTCGGCGGCGGTCCGATGCCCGAAACCGCTCAGCTGGATGATCGGATAAGCCGATGCCCATTCGCTGCGCTCGACGGCCTTGCTCTTACGTCCGCCGTGCTCCAGGCCGCTGCTGAGCAGATTGTTGAGATCGCGTTCGGCCAGCGTGAGATAGGTCGCGATCTTTTCTTTCCGCTCATCGATGAACCATTCGACAATCAGAAAGGCGCCGATCAGCGCGAGCAGCAGCGGCACCAGCGTGGTCACGATATCGTCCTGGATGTCCACCCGACTATCCCATTGACTGAATGCTCACATGATGAATTCGTCGACGATCCCGCTGAAGTCATTTGTGAAGCGACTCTGACAACGTTAAGCGCTGGCAGAAAAAAAATTCTTAAAGATTGGTAAATTTATTATGGGAAAGCCGGTCGTGCCGGCAACCGCAGCCGGCGACAGCGTGTCGCCACCCGGACCGAAAAACGTGTGCAAAAACCCGCCGGTTGAAAACCTTCAGCGGGGGATCAGCACCCAATAATCGAAGTCGAGGATCACACCATCCTCAGGCGTGTTCTCATCCGCCATCAGCGGGAAGCCGTCGGCCACGCGGTTCTTCAGACCGATAGTCCGGATGCGCAGCGCGCCGAGATCATCACGGTCCGGCAGTTGCGCTTTTTCCAGAACCCCACTCCAGGCGTAGACTGTATCCCCGGCGAAGGCCGGTGCCACGTGACGCCCGCCATTGATCGCGGCGATGTGGAATGCGTTGGCCAGTCCATTGAAGCTGAGCGCCCGCACCAGTGAAATGACATGACCGCCATAGACCAGGCGGCGGCCGAAGCGCCCCGATCCCTCGCTATGCAGGTTGAAGTGGACCCGGGCCGTGTTCTGGTAGAGCCTTGTTGCGAGCTGATGCTCGGCTTCCTCGATGGTCATGCCGTCAATATGGTCGATGCGCTCGCCAACCTTATAGTCGCCCCAGCGCGCGGCGCTCCCCGCAAGCGAGAGATTATAAGCGGCGGTGTTGAGCGTCGGCACCGCGCCTCCCAAGGCCGCCGTGTCGACCCGCGTGGACAGCTCCGGCACCTGGCTCGGCGGGGCCGCAGCGGCTTCGTCGCGCTTTCTGACCATCACCCAGCGCACATAATCGAGGATCGTGCCGCCATGCTGGTTACGGCCGGTCGAGCGCACATAGACGACACCGGTCTTGCGGTTGGAATTCTCGCGCAGGCCGATGATTTTCGACGACGCTGTCAATGTGTCGCCCGGAAAGACCGGCTTCAGGAACCGGCAATCCGCATAGCCGAGATTGGCGACGGCGTTGAGCGAAATATCCGGGACGGTCTTGCCGAAAACCGTGTGGAAGACGAGAAGGTCGTCGAGCGGCGCCCGTTGATATCCGATCGACCTGGCGAACGCATCGGATGACTGAACGGCGAACCGGCTTCCATAGAGCGCCAGGTAAAGCGCCGCGTCCCCCGTCGTCAGCGTTCGCGGCGTGGCATGGTCGATGACCTGCCCCACGCTGAAATCTTCAAAGAAATTGCCCGCTGTCGTCTTTGCGCCCATGGCTTTCTCGCTCCAGCCCATCCAAGCATGAATATCACAACGGCTGACCGCATTTGCGGGAAAAGGCCGAGAACGTCGGCGAGCAGACGCCGGCCGCCTTCTCCGCCTGGCTGGTGGCGTGCCCCGGCGGGTTCGGCTATTCATTGCCTGATCGGCATAACATTGGCGGACCATCGTACAAGCGTCTTCGTTGGGTTTGGATGTCTGCAAGGATCGTCTGGGGCGTATCGACCCGGTTGGCATTGGTCTTGGCTTGCGCGTATCTCGTAATCCGATTCCTCTATCCGTGGTTCGAGCCTGCTGCCTTTCTCTACGCAGTGCGCGGGGTCGATGTCTCACGCCATCAGGGCGTCATCGACTGGGACCGGCTGAGGTCGGACGGCGTCGAATTCGCCTATATCAAGGCCACTGAAGGCGAAAACTTCAACGATCCGCGCTTTTCGCGAAACTGGTATGCGGCGCAGCAGGCGGGGCTGCTGCGCGGCGCCTATCATTTCTTCACGCTGTGCCGGCCGGGCAAAGCTCAGGCCGAGAATTTCATCCGCGTCGTGCCGAAAGACCCCGATGCGCTGGTCCCGGCGGTCGACGCGGAGCATATGGGACCGTGCCGCGACTCGCCCGCGGTCCGGGACGTTGCGGCCGAACTGGAAGCCTTCCTCGCTGCGGTTGCAGCGCATTTCGGCAAGCGCCCGATCATCTATACGACGGCCCAGTTTCATGATGCTTATCTCGCCGGAAAGTTCGCGAAGGACCGCTTCTGGATTCGCAGTCTCGTGCTGCCGCCGCGCGTCCGTAAGGACCAATGGGTATTTTGGCAATATCACAATCGGGGGCGGCGCGACGGCATTGACGGGCCGGCGGACCTGAATGTCTTTCGGGGGACGCGCGCCGAATTAAACGCGTTGCGTATGCGCTGATGGCCGCTCCGCCAGCTGAAGCGCGCCATCCTCGGAGCATGCAAAAACAAAACGGGCGCAATCGCTGCGCCCGCCCATGCAAAGAGTGAGAAACCCGTCTTAGTAAGCCGTCGCCGTTACGCCGACGCCGTCGCGATTGTAAAGGTCGCGGCGGAAATGGGCGGCGCCATCAGGCGTTGCCCAGGCGGTCACATAGGCGAAGTAGAGCTTGATCTTGGCCTTAACCTGAACATTCAGCGTTTCGCCGCTCTGCTTCATCGCGTTCACGCGCGGCAAGTCCCAGCCGTTGTCGCGAAGAATCCAGGCGGCAAGCTGCGGGACGTTCTGGACACGGACACAGCCAGAACTTTCGGCGCGGAAATTGCGGGCGAAGATGCTCTTGGACGGCGTGTCGTGCATATAGACGGAATAGGGGTTGAAGAAGTTGATCTTCAGGAAGCCGAGCGGATTATCCTCACCCGGCTTTTGCGCGAAGAACAGATTGTTCGCGCTCGGGCTCGACCAATCGATCGATTTCGGATCGAGGGGCCGGCCTTTCTGATAGGCCGTGTAGTCGGTATAGACATCGATGCCATATTGCTTGAGGACTTCGTAGCCCTTGGCGCCCCGAGCCTTCGGCAGAAGATCCTCATGGATCACGGTCGGCGGCAGGATCCATTCTTTGTTGAAGTTGATCTCGTGAATCGACGACTGCAGGATCGGCGTCGGCCGATCGACCTTGCCGACCACGCCGGCATGGCGCGAGACGACCTGATCGTCCTCGACGGCCTCGATCTGCGCCGCAGGAATGTTCACCAGAATGTAACGGCCCTTTGCCGGAGCGGCGAGTGACTGAATTCTCGTTAGATTGGTGCGAAGCTGGCGAAGCCGCGAGCTTGCGGGCACGTCGAGCGCCATGATCGTCGCCTTGTCGACCACGCCGGTCGGCGGCAGTCCGTTCCTTTGTTGAGCGGCCTTCACGGCTTTCTCGACATAAGAATCGAAGGTCTGCTCATAGCCGGCATCGTTGGTCAAGTCGCCCTCTGCCATCAGCCGACGACGCAGAGCAACGACCGCCGGATGGGTCTTGCCGACCCGAAGCTCGACAAGCGGCAGCTGATCCCAGCCGCCATGCGCGACGATTTCGGCGTAGCGCTTGATCGCGGCCTTCATGGTCTCGATGTTGGTCGGAGAAATCGTCGGATAGCCGCGCGCGGGCTGCGTCTCCCACTGGCGCGCAAAAGACCGGTCAAAACCCGGATCCCAGGTGTCCCCCTTGTCAAATTTCATCCAATCGTCGATCGCCGCGACGGTCTGCGCTTGCGTTGGCGCCGCGATCAGCATCCCGCTAACCGAAACCGCAGTCGCTACAACGACCGCGCGAACAGAAAGGCCTCCGGATCTACGCGCTACAGTCACCTTTCGCACTCCCCTCTGCTTTTTGCCTAGCCGCACCGACAACCCCCACATCGTCAAAAGTTCCGCCAATAAGATGGCGAAAAACCAAGCCACGTTGCGGTTTTGCACCACTATGCGCGGTCATCTGTTAATCGACCCGAGATCGGTCGGCAATTCACAAGGGTTTGTACCCTTAGCACCGAGCCGACCAAATACCATTCGCCAATCCGCACGAGCGAATCCGCGCCGCATACATCAGCTCTCAGCATATGGTTAACAAAGTGTGGGAAAACGCGGATTAAATCAAGCCTTGAGCCAACCGCAACAAACTCTGTCGAGTGTCGTTGAATTCGGGCAACGATTCGCCTCGATTGATAACGGACGAGGCACAGGATTAGCCACGGGGCGGGCGTTTGAGGGCAGGTATCCGCGTCTTCCTTTTCATAAACGGTAGCGGATCTGATCACCCCAGAAACGCTCGAGGCGGGACAGGCCCTGATTGAGCGTCTTGAAGTCGGCGACGGAAAGCCCGGCGACCTTCTCCAGCATCGTGAGCTGCCGCTCGAAGAGGCCGTTGACGACGGTGTAGACTTCTTTCCCCTTCTGCGTCAGGCGGACACGGACCGAGCGCCGGTCCGTTTTGGAGCGCTGATGATGGACATAGCCGGCGTCGACGAGTTTTTTCAGATTATAAGAGACGTTCGAGCCGAGATAATAGCCCCGTGTCCGGATTTCGCCGGCCGTCAGCTCGCAGTCGCCGATATTATAGAGCAGCAACGCCTGGACGCCGTTCACATCGGTGCGGCCGACACGCTCGAATTCGTTCTTGACGACGTCGAGAAGCAGCCGGTGAAGGCGCTCGATGATTTTCAGCGTCAGAAGATATTGCGTCATGAGCGGACGGTCGTCGGAAGCCGACTCTGCCCGCGTGTAGTCCAAAGCCACGCTCATTGCACGCCTCTCAAGGGTTGATCATGTAGCTTGATCACTACCTTAGCGTGCAATTTGCTAAATTGAGCTTAATTATACAAGCTAAAATTGTAGCCGCGGACGCGATCTACACCTTTAGGATGTCGCGCTTTCGCCGCGAAGAAATTTAATGATCCCCGAAAAATCGGTCATCGCCCCGCCCCGTGCCGCGAACAGGCTGTAAAGCTGTGCCGCTTCCGCCCCGAGAGGGGTCGCCGCGCCGCTGCTCTGGGCCGCGTCCTGGGAAAGCCGCAGATCCTTGAGCATCATCGCGGCGGTAAAGCCGGCGGCATAGTCGCGATTGGCCGGCGATGTCGGCACGGGACCGGGCACGGGACAATAGGTCGTAAGCGACCAGCATTGACCGGACGCTTTTGAGGCAATGTCGAACAATTTCTGCTTGTCGAGCCCCAATCTCTCGGCGAGCACGAACGCCTCGCAGACTGCGATCATCGAAACGCCGAGGATCATGTTGTTGCAGATTTTCGCCGCCTGACCGTTGCCGGGTCCGCCGGCATGAACGACCGCCTTCCCCATGGTTTTGAGGATCGGCTCGGCGCGGGCGAAGGCGGCCTCGCTGCCGCCGACCATGAATGTGAGCGTTGCCGCTTCCGCGCCGCCGACGCCGCCCGACACCGGCGCATCGACCATGGCCATTGCCGCCGTTTCCGCCTCCGCCGCAACGGCACGTGCCGTGGCGACATCGATCGTCGAGCAGTCCATGAACAGCGTTCCGGGCGCGGCTGCTGCCAGGATGCCGTCCGGGCCCAGATAAACGGCGCGGACTTCTGCGCCAGCCGGCAGCATGGTTACGACCGCTTCGGCACCGGCAACTGCGTCGCGCAGACTGCCGGCCTGTTCGGCCCCGGCGCCGACCGCGCGTGCAACGCCTTCCGGCGCAACGTCGTAGACCTTCAGCCGATAGCCGGCCTTGAGGAGATTGACCGCCATCGGCGTTCCCATTTTGCCGAGGCCAATAAATCCGATCGGTGTCATGACGTTTGTCTCCTCCGCCGTATTCACCGCGCCCCATGGCTTGTTTTCGCCGGGCGCCGCGCGTTCAGTCTATCAGCGTCCAGCGGTCTTTGAGATCGATTTCCTTCTCGCCCAGCGGCGCGAAACAGGCATCGACCATGGCGTCGGTGACCTCCTCCAGCGTTGCGGGCTGCCATTTGGGCGAGCGGTCGCGATCGATGAGCAGCGCGCGCACGCCCTCGCGCAGATCGGGTCGTTTCATCAGCCGGCAAACAATGCGGAATTCGACCTGCAATTCATCCTTGAGCGAAGCTCTATGGCGCCCCTCGCGAATTTGCCGGAACGCAACTTTCAGACTGAGCGGCGCGCGCTGGCGCAGGATCGCCGCGGTTTCCTTCGCCCAAACGGCGTGCGCACCTGCCTCGTCTTCGAGCCGCGCCAGAATCGCCTCGACGCTATCGGCGGAAAAAATCCTGTCGATCGCCGGGCGCAAGGCCGCGAGTTCGCCTTCGCCGGGATCGCGGTGGAGTGCGGCAAGCACCGGGTCGATCGGGTCGCCTTCGATCATGGCGTGGCGGATCGTGTCGAAGTCGGCGGCGTCGATGCAATGCGTTGCGAAGCCGAGATGATAGGCATCGGAAGGCCCGATGCTGTGGCCGGTCAGGCCGAGATAAAGCCCCGTCTCGCCGGGGAAGCGCGATAGAAAGTAGCCGCCGCCGATATCGGGAAAAAGCCCGATGCCCGTCTCAGGCATGGCAAACTGTAAATTCTCACCGGCGATGCGATGGGTCCCAAACATCGAAATTCCGATGCCGCCGCCCATGACAATGCCATTGACCAGCGACACATTGGGCTTGGTGAAGCGGTCAAGCGTCCAATTGTGCTGATACTCGTCGCGAAAGAACTGGGTGACGGCGTCGAAGTCGGTATCGATGGCGGCAGCGGCTGCCCGAATATCGCCGCCGCCGCAAAATGCGCGGCCGGGCACGGCGTCGAGCACGATGCCATAGATGCGGGCGGTGGAGGCCCATTTCAGATACCGCTCCTCCAGGGTGTTAATCATCTCCCGCGTCAGCGCGTTGAGCGCCTTCGGCCGGTTGAGAGTCAGAAATCCCGCGCGGCCTTCCTCACGAACGATGAGGTCGTCTGCAGACGTTGAGGGTTCGGACATTTGATCTCCTGACGGCAGTTGCGGGATTTCAGAAGCGGATTGCGGTCAAAGCGGTGCGCGCTTGAACCGCGGGCGGCAGGCTACACTTGCGCGAAGCCGCGGAACAAGTGAAACGATCGGCTGAATCGTGTGTTTATCGGGCGTGAATTTGCCGAGCAGGGGACATTGTCGATGAGGCTCGTCATAGCGGCATTGGTCCTCTGCGGCATGGCCATCCAGAGCCAGGCCAGGAACTCACCGTATTCCGGAGAAGCGGCCGCTGGCGGTCGAGGTGCCGGAAAAGCGCTCCGAGGCCATCGGCAAGGAGACAGGCGTGCCGCCCGCAGCCGATCACGAGCCGGACGCCGAGCACGAGACTGTCTCGAACGAGGCCGGTGAGAAAGGCGCGCTCGAAGAGGAGCAGCCCGGCATTCCTCCGCTGCCCGAACGTGCGCCCATCCCCTCATTGCGCAATCCGAGAATAGCCTCCGAGCCTTACGGACCGCCGCCTCCGCCCGAAACATGGAGCGCTGCCGAAATCGCCGATGCAAAAGCGCAGTGCGACCGCCTGCTCAAGGACGATATGTTCGATTACAAGGCGCTGCCGCCGATCAAGGAGGGTGTCTGCGGCGCTCCGGCGCCGATCCAGCTCGAATACATCAACGAGACCCCGCGCGTCGAGATGCGCCCCGCTCCGACGATGAGATGCGAACTCGCCGCGGCGCTCGAGCGCTGGCTCGAAGAGGTCGTTCAGCCGCTGGCGAAGGAACTCCTTCAGGCCAATGTCATCCGCCTCGTAAACCTCGGCTCCTATCAGTGCCGGACGCGCTACGGTAATCCCCATGAGCGCATCAGCTATCACGCCTCGGCCGAAGCCATCGATATCGCCGAATTCGTCACGGCGAAAGGCGAGCATATCAAGGTTGAGGACTTATGGTCGAGCCCCGACGAACGCGGCGCGTTCCTGAAGCAGGCGCATGACGGGGCCTGCAAGATTTTCGGCACCGTGCTCGGGCCCGACGCCAATGCCGCGCATAAAAACCATTTCCATGTGGATATGGCCCAGCGCCGCTATAGCGCCTTTTGCGAATAGGAGCGGCCACCGCCGTTTGCGCGAGATTGCCTTTGATCGGATCATTGAGGCGGCCAGCTGTTCCGCCGCCTCGTATGGATTTGCGTGCGGGGCGTTAGAACCGCCGCCGCTTATAGTCCCGGTCGTCGCCCTGTTCGTCATAGTCGCCGAGCGTGTTGAAGCATTTCTGCAGCTCGGTGGCGCGATACCGCATCTCATCGATGAGATATTCGCGCCGGGCGCGCATGCACCAGCGGAAATGGTCGCCCTCGTCGCGATTCCATTCTCCACCGCGAAGATTGCAGTTGTACTTCTGATTGGCCTCGGCCTGAACCACCGCGATCTTCGCATAGGTGTCGCAGTTCGCCCGCTTGCCGAGACGTTCGCCTCCGCGGTCGTCGCGGCATTCTTCCAGCATGCGCTTACGGGCCTCAGTTTCTTCCTGGGCCTGGCGCGGCGCCAGCATGCACCATGCGAAATGCGCCGTGCGATTGCCCGTCCAACGCGGGCCCTCATAGCCGCAGTGCCGCCGTTCATTGGCTTCCACCTGACGGGCGGCCTGGTCGGCATAATCTTCGCAGGCTTCACGCCGGGCTTGCGCGTGAGCGGATGATGCGGTCAGCGCCACGACTCCAATGCAAGTTGCGGTCAGGGCGGGCAAAAAATGCCTAAATTTCTTCGACAATGACATCTTCAGCTTCCTCTCCAACACATCAATTGACGAGCCGGAATAAGCTCGGGCGCTCATTTAGCGCAATTTTTGCGCATAGGCATCAGTGTTTATTTCGCTGCGTCAAAAATAGGGTGAGTTTCGGCATTAAAAGAATTCAGCCACGTCGTTGCCCCCGTAGCATTCAGGTGATAAACACACGGGGATGACTTTGATCCAGGGGATGCTTTGCCATGGATAAGAAGGTGAGGGATGACGCAGACGCCGCCAAAGCGCGGCGCAGCGAAGCGCCGACGATGCCTGAACGCGGGTTTCCGGCAACGCGCATGCGCCGCGTCAGGCAGGCCGAATGGTCGCGCCGTCTGGCCCGCGAAAATCGCGTCACCGCGGACGATCTGATTTGGCCGATTTTTGTCGTGGACGGCGAAAATCAGCGCGTTCCGGTTGCCTCCATGCCGGGTGTCGAGCGGCTCTCCGTCGACCTCGCGGTCGCGGCGGCGGAAGAAGCCGCACGGCTCTCGATCCCCACAATTGCGCTCTTTCCCTATACCGATATGGCGCGGCGCAACGAAAAGGCGACCGAAGCGGTCAACCCCGAAAATCTCGTTTGCCGCACTGTGCGGGCGATCAAGGCGGCGGTTCCGGAGATCGGTGTGCTTTGCGATGTGGCGCTTGATCCCTACACCTCCCACGGACATGACGGCCTCATCATCGGCGACGAAATCGCCAATGACGAGACGCTGGAGATGCTGATCGGCCAGTCACTGGTGCAGGCCGAGGCCGGTTGCGACGTGCTGGCGCCATCGGACATGATGGACGGCCGTATCGGCGCCATCCGTCAGGCGCTTGAGGATCGCGGCCATAAGAACACGCTGATCATGGCCTATTCGGCGAAATATGCCTCGGCCTTCTATGGGCCGTTCCGCGATGCCGTCGGCTCCTCGGGGACGCTGAAGGGCGACAAGCGCACCTATCAAATGGACCCGGCCAATTCCGATGAAGCGCTTCGCGAGGTCGAACTCGATCTCGCCGAGGGGGCCGACATGGTCATGGTCAAGCCGGGAATGCCCTATCTCGACATCGTCCGGCGGGTGAAGGACCGCTTCGGCGCGCCGACGTTCGTTTATCAGGTCTCCGGTGAATATGCGATGCTGATGGCCGCCATCGGCAATGGTTGGCTCGACCGCGACCGAGCGATTATGGAAAGCCTCCTGGCGTTCAAGCGCGCCGGAGCCGACGGCATCCTCACCTATTTCGCGCGCGACGTGGCCGCGCGGCTGACGGCACGCGGCGGATGACCTCTGCAGCGCCGGATCTGGCCGAGTCGGAATTGGCGATCAGCTACCGCGACGTATTCGAAGCAACCAAGCTCATCAGCGGCCGCGTGTTGCGGACGCCGACCTTGCCTGCGCCAAAGCTCTCGCAACTGACCGGCGCTCAGGTCTTCGTCAAATACGAAAATCTCCAGGTCACCGGCTCGTTCAAGGACCGTGGGGCGCTGGTCAAGCTCTTGTCGCTGACGCGATGCCGACCGGGAGCGCGGCGTCATCGCCATGTCGGCCGGAAACCATGCTCAGGCTATCGCCTTCCATGCACGGCGCCTGGGCATTCCCGGGCTGATCGTGATGCCCGAGCGGACCCCATTCGTGAAGGTCAGCAACACCGAGGCTTTTGGGGCCGAGGTCGTGCTCGCCGGCGAAACCGTCGCCGAGGCGCGTGAGCGCGCGCTCGACATTGCCGACGCCCGCGGCCTGGTTTTCGTTCACCCCTATGACGACCCCTTCGTCATGGCGGGGCAGGGAACGCTCGGCGCCGAGATTCTCGAAGACCAGCCTGACCTCGACTGCGTGATCATTCCAATCGGCGGCGGCGGGCTGATCTCCGGCTGCGCCGTGGCGATGAAGAAGCTGAAGCCCGGCATCGAAATTTTCGGCGTCGAGGCAGAGCTTTTTCCGTCCATGAAGGCGGCGCTGGACGGCACAAAGCCGGTCTGCGGCGGCCAGACGCTGGCGGAGGGCATTGCGGTGAAGACGGCCGGTCAACTGACTTTGCCGATCGTCGCAAAGTTCGTTTCTGACATCATTCTCGTCAGCGAGCAGCAGATCGAGCAGGCGGTCGCCGCGTTCATGTCGCTGCAGAAGACCATGGCGGAAGGGGCAGGCGCGGCTGGTCTTGCCGCATTGTTCGCCCAGCCGGAACGGTTTTGCGGGCGCAAGGTCGGCCTCGTCCTTTCGGGCGGGAATATCGATGTGCGCATCCTCGCCTCGATCATGGTGCGGGGGCTCGAGCGCGAGGACAAGATCATCTCCCTGCGTCTGGTCATTGACGATCATCCCGGTGTGCTTGGCCGGGTAGCGACCTGTCTCGGGGAGGCGGGCGCGAATATTCTGGAGGTCGCGCACCGGCGCACCTCCCTCAACGTGCCCGTGAAAGGCACCACGCTCGACGTCGTCATCGAAACCAAAGATGCGAGCCACGCCGCAGCAATTATCGGGATGCTGAAGGAGAAGGGTTTTAGTGTATTCCGGATGGATTTTTGACGGGTCCCCGGCTCCCCGCGTAAAGCCCGCGGCGCGGCAGAAACAGTTTTTATGAATTAATAAGGTGCTGTACAGAATTTAGAAATTTCGCTATTCGCTCTCGGCGCCGTGCAGATGTTTTCAATGATTTGCGTAAGTAAATGATGTGATTGTCGTATTGTCTCATTCCCGAGTGCTTTCCTCGGTCACCATCTGGAGCACTTGATTTCAAGGCCGGCTGTCACTTAAGCTGTATAACGGGATGGGGGTCCAGAGTGAGCGAGCGACGACAGGCGACGAGTGAGGGCATGACGTGACAGAGCAGAGTCGACGTTTCCCTGAGTTTTACGTAACTGCCCCTCAGCCCTGTCCCTATCTGTCGGGACGATTTGAAAGAAAGATTTTCACCCATCTGACGCCGGACAAGTCGGCTGCGATGATCGACAATCTGCTTAAAGGCGGATTTCGGCGCAGTCAGAATATCGCATACATGCCTTATTGCGATGGCTGCCAGGCTTGTGTTTCCGTTCGAATCGTCGTGAACGAGTTCAAGACCACCCGGTCGATGCGGCGCGTCCTGCGGCGGAACCACGATCTGCACAGCCGGCGGGTTGGCGCCGTGGCCACATCCGAACAATATGCGCTTTTCCGCGACTATATCGCCGCGCGCCATTCGGACGGTGGGATGGCCGATATGTCGGTTTTCGACTATTCCATGATGGTCGAGGACAGCGCTGTTGAGACGTTCATCACCGAATATCGCCGCAAGCCCGCCTCGCGGCTTCTGAGCAGCGCGGTGACCGGCGACCTGCCGATTGCGGGGGCGGCGTTGTGTGACCGGCTGAGCGACGGCCTGTCGCTGGTCTACAGCTTCTACGACCCCGATCTCAGGGACCGCAGCCTCGGCAGCTACATCATTCTCGAACATATCGAATATGCGCGGGCGCTGAAGCTGCCTTACGTCTATCTCGGCTATTGGATCGACGGCTCGCGGAAGATGGCGTACAAGTCGCGCTTCACGCCGCAGGAACGGCTAACCCGTCACGGTTGGGTGCGCATGCCAAATCCGTCCGGCAAGGCGAATGGTGATTAGCGGCACGCCGCGTCGTCTCGCGGTCACTGCCGCCGCCGCGGCCTATCGCTGTGATGAGGCGCGCCCGATCAACCGTGAGCGTCTGGCCATCGTGACATCGGCGCTACTGCTCCGAACCGCCCTTTTCGTCACGAATGGAGCCTGATCTCGCTTCCGGAATTGCAGGGCCGCTTCAAGAGCGGCGATGAAGTGGTCGCGCGGCAGCGTGAACGCCTGGTGATAATTGCCCCGGCGGCCGATCAGCGGCAGGTAGTTCAGCTCCAGCCTGCGCGCCAGCCATAGATAGGTGCTCTTCACACAATTTTCCGGAAAGATCTCGACGACCGTCGCTCCGGGCCGGGCAAATAGCAGATTCGTAAGGCCGGCGCCGTGCACGGCGATGATGACGTCAGCCTCGCCAAAACGCCGTACCTGCTCGCGATGATCCCCCGGATCGGCCTCGAACTGCGTGAATCCCTGGGCGGCGGCAATGGATTGCAGCTCGGCCTCGTTGAGAAGCTTCCGCTGTTTGGCGCCGCCACGGCTGAAGAACATCAGTCCGCCACGCCTCGGCTCGTCAAGCGCATGGTGCGCGCGCACAAGCGAGGCAAGCCGTGAGGCTTTCTGCGCTTCAATCGGCAGCCATTCTGCATTGGAGCTGACGTGGGAAAGCCAGAGATAGTTTGCGATTTCGGCGCGCTCATGCGGTCTCAGTCCAACGAATTTGACGCCCGGATAGCCGCGCGCGACCGCCGCGCAGACCTCGTCCTGATAGGGCGGACCGTCCGATGGAATGAGCACCGTCAGCGGCCTGTCGGGCGTGTGCTCATTCTCCAGATAGTCGATCAATGGCAAAAGAGCCTCGAAAAAGTGGAAATAGTGCTTCGTGCCGTCGAGCCAGGTGACAAGGCCGTCGCCGAACGGCACCTTCTTCAGCCGCCTCGGCTTGGCCCGGTTCCAATTCGGGATCTCGCCCTGATGCCGGGTGAGCAGCATACCGCCATGGCTCGTGACGACTGCGCCGACATGGCCGAGCGCCGCACAGTGCGGGATGATCGCGACTTGCCGGCGAAACAGCAGCGAGCGGCCGAGACCCGAGGGGCCGGGCACCTTGTCATTGATGGCCGCCAAGCGCAAAAGCTTGCGGTCGTCCTCTTCGAAAGGCGCGAGCTCGAATCTGACCGTATCGTCGATGATATCGCTGGCAGCCGCCAGCGCCGCGACGCATTCGAGCGGAAACGACCAGTGCTTTGCCAAAGGAAGGCGCTGGAAAAGCCAGCGGCTGACGGTCCAGCGCAGCCATCTTGCGTTGAGGCGTTTGCGCCAGGTGGATTTTTGTGCAGGCCAGGCCATGGCGTCGATCGGACCCTTTCCCCGTCAAAGCCATGGACTATGAACATGTGAGAATTCCCGTCAAGGTTGTAGTTTTTCGAATGTGCAATTTGGGGAAGACGGCTGTGGGACGGTGACTGGCGCCCAGCGCGGCAGGTCGCGCGGTACGTGCGGCGCAACAGCCGATTTGTCTCGCCAGACCAAGCGGTTAAATCGATTGTCGCAATTTCTGCGCGCTCATTCGGATTTTCGCGGACTGTTTAAATCCGAATTTACCTTTCGGGCCTCCAATAGAGGCGTAGTGGCGCTGAATGGGACGGTCCCGTGCCGCTCCGAAGCGGTCATCAACGATGCATTGCCGCTGCCGGTTAAGATGCCTGCGCTACGTCCGGGCATTTGGGCAGAGACATCGTTGGATGTCGCCCAGTGCCACAGTTGCGCTATTTGCGTTGGAAGACAGGTCCATGAGTATGAGTGCCGATATCGCCGCGCATGTCCACCTCCCGAGACTTAAAGCGGTCACTCCCCAAGCGACTTCGCTGTGTATAAGACGAGCCCGCGAAAGGCTGATGAGCCGATCTGGGGCTCGCCCCGAGTTCAATTACGAGCTTCTGGCGATTTTTGTCCGCTCAGAGCTGACGGCGTCGCTCGCCATTCCGATGCTGGCGGTCGTTCTCGCCATGGGGCTGCTTCCATGGGCGCCGGTCGAGGCGCTGTTGTTCTGGCTGGCGACCGTCTTCATCTCGAAGGGCATCCTCATTCTGCTCTGCCGGCGGTTCCAGATGCTGAGCCGGAAGCAGGCGGACTGTGAGCTGTGGCGCCGCTATCTCGCCGCCGCGGAGTTCCTTTACGGCACCACCTGGGCGTCGATCGCCTTCGTCGATCTTGCGCCGCACGATCAGCGCTCGGCGTTCTTCTTCCTGTTCGCGGCCATCATGGTCGTCGTCGCCATGCGGACCATGTTCGCGTCAACCGTGCTGCGCATCCTCTATGCCGGAACCATTCCGATGACATCGGCGCTGGTCTTGCGCCTGCTGCTGACCGGCCACCCCTTCTATTGGACCCTCGCCGCAGTGGCGATCGGCATCCACGTCTATCTGGTCTTTCTGGCGAGCGGATTGCAGCACACCGTGCTCGCTATGCTCGAATACCGGGCGGAGAAGGATGCGCTCGTCGCCGAGCTTGAACAGGCCAACGCGGTCTCCGATGAGGCCCGCCGCCGCGCCGAGGCTGCCAATGTCGCCAAGTCGAAATTTCTGGCCAATATGAGCCATGAGCTGCGAACGCCGCTCAATGCGATCCTCGGCTTCTCCGAGATGATGCGCTCGGAGATCCTCGGGCCGATGAGCAATCCGACTTACAAGACCTATTCGGAGGACATTCATCATAGCGGTGAGCATCTGCTCAATCTGATCAATCAGATTCTCGATCTGTCGCGCATCGAGGCCGGGCGCTACGAGTTGAATGAAGAGCCGGTAATGCTGGCCGACGTCATGGAGGACTGCCGGCATCTTCTGAGCCTGCGCGCGGAAAACAAGCGGCTGAAGATCGCCGAGGACTTCTCCGAAGACCTGCCGCGCCTTTGGGCTGAGAAGCGCGCCGTCCGCCAGATCTGCCTCAATCTCTTGTCCAACGCCATCAAGTTCACGCCGGCGAACGGCACGGTGACGCTCACGGTCGGGACGACGCGGCGGGGCGAGCAATATTTGAGCGTCAAGGACAGCGGGCCTGGCATTCCCGAAGCCGAGATCCCGCGGGTGATGAGCCCGTTCGGCCAGGGGTCGCTGGCGACGGCGACAAATGAGGGGGGCAGCGGTCTCGGACTGCCGATCGTCAAGGGCCTGGTCGATCTCCATGGCGGCAAGTTCACACTGCGCAGCCGAATGCGCCAGGGCACGCAGGTGAAGGTCACCTTCCCGCTGAACCGGGTCATGCAGCCGACGCCCGCGATTGCCCCGGTTACGCCGCTGTCATTGGCGGCAGCGACGGAGCCGATCATATTGCGCGCGAGCAACGGATAGCTGACAGCCGGGCGGCGGGGTCGAACCGCGCCGCCCTCTCTCTGCCAATCGGCGCTACAGAACCAGTGCCTTCGCCAACTGGGTAGCCTCCTCCCGCTTTGCTGCAACTGCGGCTTCGAGCTTCTTCGTCTCCTCGCGGATCGCCTGCAGCCGGTCCTCCTGAACACGAAGCGTGTCCACATAGCGGCGCCCGAGATCGGAGCCTTGGCCGACCGTCTGCAGATTCTTGCGGATGCGTTCCTGGTCCGTCCCGATCGCTCCCGTCTCGGTCTCCAGCTCATTGCGGCGCTGCTCGGCCTTGTTGATTGCCGTCACCACTTCGCCGAGCTTGGCGATCGCCTGCTTCAATGTGGAGCTCACATTCTCCAGCTCCTGAAGCGTCGCGTAGATGCCGCCCGCATCGAGGCTCGACAGGTTGATGGTCTCCTTGTCGGTTCGCTCAAGCGTCAGCGCGGCTTTCGTGGTCTGGCCCTTGGGCGCCGTCACCTTATAGCGGAGCCGGGCCGCGTTCTGCTCGATATTGGCGGCGGAACCGGAAGGTTGCCAGCCTTCCGCACGGGCCTCGTCGATCACGACCTCGCGGTCTTCTTCCTTCGGCGGCGTGATCTCATAGTCGATCTTGCGGACTGATTTCGTCGTCAAGGTCAGCTCGCCATTGACGGCCTTGCCAAGCCGCGTCTGCTTCACGCCATTATCCGTGCGGCGGATGTCGGTCTTGGCGTCAAGGGCGAAGGTGACGAACTTCGTCGAGCCCTTGGCGCTGAGCGGCAATTGCGCGTCGCCGACGAAATTGGCCCTGCCGTCGCCGGCCTGGTCGAAGGCGGTAATGATCCCGGCCGGCAGGGCGGTTTGCGTATCATTTTCGAGCTTAACCGAGGCGAGCGGGTGGCGGGCGTTGGTCTCCGGCTGATAGAGCCAGGTCCGCGACGCCGTGATTTCGCGATCGACAAAGGGCACCATCATCGTCGAGCCGTTCGCAAGCGTGACCTTCTCCGGGAAGCGATAGGAGATCTGCGTCGCGGCTTCCTCGGCTTCGGCCGCGGACGCCGCGCTGCCGAGCTCCTGCCGGATTTCGGACTCCGCTGCGGGCTTCTCTGCGCCGCCCATTGCCATCTGGTCCATGGATTTTGCGGCATAGTTGCGCGTCCGCACCGACCTGGCTTCGCCAAGCGCGCCAAATTGCGCTGCGTTCGCCGTCGGCGCGGGCGCGGGCATGGCCTGATCGACATCGTCCCTGCGCGGCACGATGCGCTGCGCCGCCGTCACCGGAATCTCGGGGCGCTCGGAGTAGAAGGCCGTATAAAGCGGCTGCCTGAGCGCGACAGGATTGCCGGAAATCAGCGACAGCTCGACATTCTTCCAGTCGCTCCCAGTCAGATTCTCGACAATGCCCCAGCCTTGCAGGCGCGCTTTGGCGCCGTCATCCTTCGGCAGCACCAGGCGATAGGCGGTCTTCCAGACCGGCGCGGCGACGACATAGCTGAAGCCGACCTGGCGAGCTCCTTTGCCGAGCAGGCTGATCGACAGCGTCCGGCGGTCCTTGGCGCGGTTTTGCGCAAGGCCCGCGAGCGCGCGGTCGATCTGCGCCTGCGCCTCCCGGTCGGTGAAACGGACCGAGGACAGCTCTTCGAGCGTCGCCTGGACGAGGCCCGTGCTCGTCATCAGCGCGATACGGTGGCGCGTCACCTGGCCGCCATTATTGGGGAGCTGGACATGCTCCTCGGTGACGCGAAGGAGGCGCCCGGTGGCGCTGACATTGCCCTCGATCTCGACCTCTGAGCCGACAAGCGCGTTAAGCAGCGCCGGCAGCGAATTGAGCGCGTCTGGGCCGAAGGGCAGATCCCGGAAGAGTTCGGTGAGCGGCGCTTTGCCTGGCAGGCTGACTGCCCCGATCGCGCCCTCCTCATCGAAGATCGTCAGGCTCTTCAGAAGATCGTCGACCTGATCGAGCCGGGCCGGCAGCTCGATGGTCGATCCGGCTTGAACCTGGCCCGCATGGGTGAATTGTACAAGGCCGGCGGTCGACAGAACGACGCGCTTCAAAGGCAATTCCTCAGCCATGGCGGGCGAGGCGAGGCTGGCGGCGAGTGCCGCGATAACGATCTTTTTCATGGGGGCCTTCCATCTCAGAGAACTTCCTATCGGATGCGGACGAGAAGACTTAAAAAGGACGTGCGCGGCGTCGGCGGCCGGCGCCGGCTCACCGCCACCTGCCTGCCGAGGACCGGGCTGCCCGCCGGGGTAAGGCCGCCGGGCGCCACCGCCGATTATATACCGAGCACTATTCCGTTTTCGGCATGAATTGCCAATGAATGTGACCGCCTTTATGGCCGTCCGGGGCAGTCGGTGCGGGCCCCGCAGCTTGTTGAAACGTGAGAAAACCATCATGCTGAACGCTCTCACACTTATCCTCTGCTGTCAGCTTGCAGGCGAACTGTTGGTTACGGCAACCGGTCTGCCGGTGCCCGGCCCTGTCTGCGGCATGGCGCTGCTTTTCGCCGGACTCGTGATCTGGGGCGATATTCCCAGCGATCTGGCGAACGTAGCCGACACGCTCCTCGGCAATCTGTCGCTGCTGTTCGTGCCGGCGGGCGTCGGTGTCATGCTCCACCTTAAGCTGATCGAAGCGGAGATCGTGCCGATTTCGGTGGCCCTGGTCGTCTCGACGCTGATCACCATCGCTGTGACGGCGCTGCTGATGCAATGGTTCAACCGCCGGGCCTCCGAGGCCGGCAGCGGGACTGGAGCCGGCCAATGACCACAAATCTGCACGAGATCTGGGTCTATCTGGCGGCGAGCCCGCTTCTGCATCTGACGCTCACGCTGCTTGCCTATCAGGCCGGAAGCTGGGTCTACCGCAAGGGCGGCCTCAATCCGCTTCTGAACCCGGTTCTGCTCGCTGTCTCACTCCTGGTTGCGACGCTGATCGCCACAGGGACCAGCTATCCCACCTATTTCGAGGGCGCGCAATTCGTGCACTTCCTGCTCGGACCGGCGACGGTCGCTCTTGCCATACCGCTCTATCGGCAGTTCGATCGCGTGAAGCGCTCGGCTCTGGCAATTCTTACGAGCGTCATCACCGGATCGCTCACCGCCTCGATTTCCGCCTTCGCTCTTACGAGGCTTCTCGGCGGCAGTTGGAAGACGGCGATCTCGATCGCCCCGAAGTCGGTAACCGCGCCGGTCGCCATGGGCATATCGGAGCAGCTTGGCGGCCTGCCTTCGCTGACGGCGGTGCTCGTCATTCTGACCGGCATTCTGGGCGCGATGCTCGGGCCGCCGCTTCTCAATCTCCTTAAAATCGAGGACTGGAGCGCGCGTGGTCTCGCCATCGGCACGGCGAGCCACGGCATCGGCACAGCAAGAGCCTTGCAGGTGAATGAGGTGGCCGGCGCCTTTTCCGGCCTGGCGATGGGGCTGAATGCACTGGCGACCGCGGTGCTCTTGCCGCTGCTCTGGCACCTATTCTTTTGAGGCGGATGCAACGGTCCTTGCACCATGTCGCAGGAAGTTGACCGGGTTCGGCCATGGCGGATGTCCTGAAGTTGATATAAAATTAAGCAATCGGGGCAGGTGCGGCGGCTCCTCGGCCCCAACAGCCTCGCCCGTGTTGTGTTCAATGTCCATCATCGAAGGAGAGTCTTGATGAAGAAGAAAAGCTGGACGAAGCCGCAGGTTGCCGAACAGGGCGCCAGCCTTGAGGTGACCGCCTATATCGCGGCTGAGTTGAAGTCGTAAACGCAGACGGAGCTTATGCTCGTCAAAGTTCTGGGATCGGCTGCCGGCGGGGGTTTCCCGCAATGGAATTGTGCCTGCCGCAATTGCGCGGATGTCAGGCGCGGTGTCGCGGGGCTCAAGCCGCGCAGCCAATCCTCCCTCGCCGTGAGCGCCGATGGCGCCAACTGGGTCCTGCTCAATGCATCGCCCGATTTGCGCCAGCAGCTTGCGGCCCATCAGGCCCTGGCGCCAAGCGCTGATGGTCCCTTGCGCGGCAGCCCGCTGAAGGCGGTCGTTCTCACCAACGCCGATGTCGATCATGTGGCCGGGCTGTTAAACCTGCGCGAGGTCCAGCCTTTTCATCTTTATGCCAGCGGCCGCGTTCTCGCCGCGATCGCCGCCAATCCGATCTTTGGCGTGCTTCAGGAAGACATCGTAATGCGCGTCCCGGTCGCTAACGGTCAGATCTTCGAGCCCGCCGGCTGTCCAGGGCTGGCCATCGAGCTGTTTGCGGTGCCTGGCAAGATCGCGCTTTATCTGGAGGATCCTGGCGCCGGACCGCAATTCGGCTCAGGCGAAGGGGATGTTGTCGGACTGAAGCTCGTCGATCGCAAGACGGGGCGCTTCATCTGCTACATCCCCGGCTGTGCGGAGGTCGACGACCGGATCAGGCGGCGCATCGAGGGAGCATCGGCTCTGTTCTTCGACGGAACACTGTTCGAAGACGAGGAGATGATCGCTCTGGGCCTGTCGCAGAAGAGCGGACGGCGCATGGGCCATATCAGCATGTCCGGCAAGGACGGATCGATCGCGCAGCTTGCCGATGCCAAGCTTGGCCGGCGCATTTTCATTCACATCAACAATTCCAACCCGGTCCTGCGCGAGGACAGCGCCGAGCGCCGCGCCGCCGTGGCCGCCGGCTGGGAAATCGCCGAAGACGGCATGGAGATCCGCCTATGAGCCATCCGCCTGATCCGGACGCCTTCGAGGCTGAAATCCGTGCCGTCGGGGCCGAGCGCTATCACGACAAGCACCCCTTCCACCACCTCCTGCATTCGGGCAAGCTGAACAAGGGCCAGGTCCAGGCCTGGGCGCTCAACCGCTATTGCTATCAGACGGCAGTTCCCCGCAAGGACGCCGCCCTGATCGCGAGGACGATGGATCGGGAGCTGCGGCGGGCCTGGGTCAAGCGCATCCTCGATCATGACGGCTACGGCGCGGAGGAAGGCGGCATCGAGCGCTGGCTGGTCTTGACGGACGGTCTCGGGCTCGACCGCGATTACGTGATCTCGATGGATGGCGCCCTGCCGGCAACGCGCTTTGCCGTTGAGGCCTATGTCCGGTTCGTCAGCGAGCGCACTCTGGTCGAGGCCGTGGCCTCCTCGCTCACCGAACTGTTTGCTCCGAAAATTCACCGGGAGCGCATCTCGGGGATGCTGGAGAATTACGATTTCATCAGCGAGCCGGTGCTCGCCTATTTCCGGCGGCGCCTGACCCAGGCGACCGACGATGCCGGTTTCGCGCTCGAATATGTCAAGCAAAACGCACTCACGCGCGAAGCGCAGGAGGCTTGCGTCGCCGCGGTCCGCTTCAAATGCAACGTGCTCTGGGCCCAACTCGACGCGCTCTATCACGCCTATGTCGCGCCAGGGCATGTCCCGCCCGGTGCCTTCCGTCCCCAGGCTTTGACGCGCTTCCTCCAGCTTGCGGCTCAATGACCTCTCGTTGAACCCGGCGCCGCACGAAACGTTTCCCCAAACATTGCAGTCCGCAAGGAGGAAACATTCATGGACGCGCGCCGCGGCCTGGACCGGAAAGATCGCGAAGCCGTGGAGGAGCGCCGGCGGGTCCGGGCGCCGGTCATCTATGAGATCGTGCGGCAGGCTGGATTGGACGAGCTGCAGCGGCCCGTGATCTCGCTGTGGTGGTCGGGTGTCGCTGCTGGGCTTGCGATTTCTGCGTCCATCTTTTGCCAGGGCTTTCTGCGTCTGCATCTCCCTGACGAGCCTTGGCGGCCGCTCATCGAGAATTTCGGCTATTGCGGTCGGCTTCATCCTCGTGATCATCGAGCGGCTTTCAACTCTTCACCGAGCAGACCGTCATGGCGATTCTGCCGCTGCTTAGCGACCGAACATGGGACAATCTTATGCGCACGGCGCGGCTCTGGAGCGTTGTCCTCGTCGCCAATCTCGTCGGCGCATTTGCCGCCGCGCTGTTTGCGACGCTGAGCGCGGGGACGACACCAGAGCAGCTCGATGCCTTTCTTGCCCTCTCCAGCCCGATCGCAGACAACAGTTTCTCGCAGCTCCTCGTGCTTGCCATTCCCGCCGGCTTCCTGATGGCTGCTCTCACCTGGATGATTCCGAATGCGGAAGGCGGCAAATTCTGGGTGATCCTGACGATGACCTATGTCATCGCGCTCGGCGGTTTCGGTCACGTCGTTGCCGGCTCTGCTGAGATCTTTCTGCTCCTCATCGCCGGAAAAATATCGGCCGGCGCGGCGTTCGGCTCAGCCATTCTGCCGACGCTGATCGGCAATATTCTCGGCGGCACCGCGCTTTTCTCCGTCATCGCCTACGGCCAGGTGAGCGAGGAGATTTGAGCGCGGCGGCCGTGAAGTCTGCGCATAGTCCGCGGAATCTGGACGGCGCTGCTTGACATGATACAGTCACAAACGGCAGGAGATTGCGCGATGTGGCGGCCCGAGCTGCAGACGGCAGAGGCCGTCGCGTCGCACGCGTCGATGCGAAATGCCCGCAAGGACCGTCAGCACCAACGCCGCCGGGCTCGAACGCCCGGACGCCCGAATAGAAGGTGCGGCGAATGGGAGGATAAAGATGGCAGAGACAACGCTCAACGCTTTTCCGAGCGCGGCCAAGCCCGAGATCCGGCACGATTATCAATGGCTGCGGACCTACCCGAAAAACGTCGACTGGTTCGCGCCGCTCAAGGGCGAGCCGCTGCCGGATATGCTCGACCGCACGGTGCGTGACTATGGCGGCGCCAGCGCCACCTATTTCATGGGCGCGGCCATGACCTATCGGCAGATCGGGGCGCTTGCGGACAAAGCGGCCAAAGGCCTGCAGGCGATGGGTGTGAAGAAGGGCACACGCGTCGGCCTGCTGCTGCCCAACGTGCCCTATTATCCGATCCTTTATTACGCGATCCTCAAGGCCGGCGGCATCGTCGTCAATTTCAATCCGCTCTATACAGTCGAGGAGCTAAGCCATCAGGTGAAGGACAGCGGCACGGCGATCATGGCGACGCTCGATCTCGCCGCGCTGTTTCCGAAAGTCGAGGCGCTGCTTGCCTCCGGCACGCTTGAGAAGGCGATCATCTGCCCGTTCCCGAAGGTTCTGCCCGGCATCAAGGGCGTGCTGTTCAAGCTGTTGAAGGGCAAGGAGCTGGCGAACATCGCCGCCTCGTCTCAGCGCGGCAAGCTCACGACATTCGATCAGCTCACCGCCAATGACGGCAAATATGCCCGCGTCGGCATCGATCCGGACAATGACATTGCCGTGCTGCAATATACCGGCGGCACGACCGGCACGCCGAAAGGCGCGATGCTCACCCACTCCAACCTGTCGATCAATGTGAAGCAGGCCGATACTTATGAGCCCGATTTCGGCAAGGGCACCGAGCGGATCATGTCGGTGCTGCCTTTCTTCCACGTTTTTGCCATGACGGCGATCATGAACCGGGCCGTCGCCAATGCCGCGCAGATGATCCTGGTGCCGCGCTTCGACGTGGAAATGGTGATGAAGCTGATCCGCGCCACGCGGCCGACCGTAATGCCGGGCGTGCCGACGCTGTTCAATGCGATCCGCAACTACCCCAAACTCAGGCCGGATGATCTCAAATCGCTGCGCACCGGCATTTCCGGCGGCGCGCCGCTTCCCGTCGAGCTGAAGCGAAATTTCGAACGCGATGCGGGCGTCGTCCTCGTCGAGGGCTACGGCCTCTCCGAAACCGCGCCGATCGCGACCTGCAATCACGCAGACGTGCCGATCAGGGAAGGCTCGATCGGCCTGCCCATGCCGGGCACGATCATCTCGCTGCGCTCGCTGGATGACCCGTCAAAGGAAGTGGCCATCGGGGAGCGGGGAGAGATCTGCATTGCCGGACCGCAGGTGATGAAGGGCTATTGGAACAAGCCGGACGAAACCAAGGCGGCCTTTGTCGGCGAATTCTTCCGCAGCGGCGATGTCGGGATCATGGACGCGGATGGCTTCACCTATATCGTCGACCGCATCAAGGATCTGATCCTCTGCTCGGGCTACAACGTCTATCCGCGCCGGATCGAGGAGGCGATCTATCAGCACCCGGCGGTCGAGGAAGTGACGGTGATCGGCATCCCCGACGACTATCGCGGCGAGGCGCCGAAAGCGTTCATCAAGCTGCGCGAGGGGCAGAGCGCGACGAAGGCGGATATTTTCAAATTCCTGGAGCCGAAACTGTCGAAGATCGAAATGCCGGCGCAGATCGAATTCCGCGACGCCCTGCCGAAGACCATGGTCGGCAAGCTGTCGAAGAAGGAGCTGCGCGCGGAAGCGAAGGGGCATTGAGCCGGTCAGCTCCGCGCGGTCTTGACGAAGCTCATGATCGCCAGCCCCGCTGACAAAAACACCAGTATCATCGACAGCGCGCTTTGCAGACTGCCTGTCATCTCGGCAACGAGGCCGATGACGAAGGGCGCGGCAAAGGCGGTGACCTTGCCGGAGAAGGCGAAGAAGCCGAAGAATTCGCTCATATGCTCGGCGGGCGCTAGCCGGGCGAGCAGGCTGCGGCTCGCCGCTTGGAGCGGGCCCGAAGCAAGGCCGATGAGCATCGCGAAGGCGATATAGAAACGCTCGCCGGTGCCGGTGAAAGGCGCGGCGTCGGCGAGGCGCGGCGCAACGTCGATGACGAAAAAGATGTGCGATCCATCGATGGACATGACGCCGAGTGAGCCAGCGATCAATAAGACCAGCGAGCCGATAATGACTGTCTTTGAGCCGAGCCGGTCATCGAGAAAGCCGCCGATCGCCGCGCCGATCCCGGCGGTGATCAGGAGGATGATCCCGAAATAGCCGACGACGATGGTCGGCCAGGCAAACGCGGCGATCGCATAAATGCCGCCAAAAGTGAAGATGGCCTGCAGCCCGTCGATGAACAGCATGCGGGCTAGGAAGAACAAGACAATGTCGCGATAGCGGCCGATATGGCGCAGCGTCTCCTGGAGCGATCCGAGGGCCGAGCTGAGCGTGACCTGCTCTGCCCCTGCTTTCGGCGGCGCGTCCGGCGTGAACAGAAAGAATGGCAGCGAGAAGATGAGGAACCATAGCGCCGAGAGCGGGCCGACGGCGCGGTCCGTCTCGCGGGTCTGGATATCGAGCGGCAAGAGCGGCTTGAGCCCGAGCATGGTCGTGCCGGTTCGTGTGTCGACCAAAATGAAGCCGACCACCAGGATCAGGCTGATGAGGCCGCCGACATAGCCGAGCGCCCAGCCGCCGCCACTGAGACGTCCGAGCTGGTCGGGCGGGGCAAGGCGCGGCATCAGCGAATTGTTGAGGACGGAGTTAAATTCGCCGCAGACGGTGGCGACGATGAGGGCAAGCAGGATGAACCAGACATTGGCCGAGGTTCCCGGCACGGCGAACCACAAGGCCGCCTGTCCGAGCACGAAGCCGACGGAAAGCCTCGCCATCAGGCGTTTCAGCCGCCCGCGCGCATCGGCGATGGCGCCGAGAACGGGGCTGCCGAGCGCGACCAGAATGGCGGCCGCAGCCATGGTATAGCCCCAGAGCGCCGCGCCGCGCGCCGCATCGCCGATCACATAAGCGGAAAAATAGGGTGCGAACAGGAATGTGGTGACGAGGCTGTAGAATGGCTGGGCCGCCATGTCGAACAGCATCCATGAGACAATGGCCACGGGACCGGCTGATGCTCGTGGCGCGGCATAGCCGCTCGCGGCAGTGGTGGTCATGGGACGGCCGGCCTCCAAAGGACTAAAGTTCGGCCAGCTCCCGGAAATGCGCAACGGCAACGGTAAGCTTGGCAAGCGTAAGCTCGCTGCCATTCAGGATTTCGTCAAGACTCTCCCGCGCCCGCTTGGCGGCGTGCCAATTCGCCATATGCCAGGCTTCAAAATCGGGCGCGCCATTTGCGGTCGCGGCAAAAATCATCTCCACAATGGCGCGCTGCGCCGAGGCGACGGCATTGAGCGTGCTGTTGACGGCCAGCCGGCTGTAATAGTCGGACTGGCCGAGTTTCTCGCTTGCCGCGCGCAGTTCCTCGACGCGGAAATGACTGCCCGTCCGGAAATAGACTTGGGCGACCTCGTCCACAGGCCGGCCGAGCCTGATCGCAAGGGAGATGATATCGGGGCCGTCGGTAAGCGCGTTCAGAATGGCGAGCCGCTTCGCCAGATCGGGCGGAACCTCCTCCGCGGAAAGCCGGGTCTGCATGTCTTCGAGACGGCCGATCAGCCATTCATCGAAAATACTTTCAATAGAAGCTCCGAGGGCGTCGAGCCCCTCCCGATAGCGCTCGATCAGAGAGGAAAGGCCGTCCTGAAAGTCGCCATGGCGAAGGAACCAGGCAGTTTGGCGGCGCAGCACGTCCTGCACCTGCATATAGAGCGAAAGCTGGCACTGGCCATCGACTTTGCCGTCGAGCGCGTCGATCGCCGCATAGAAATCCCGCAGCCGGAACGCGCCCATCGCGGCCGCGAAAGCACAGGCGATGTCAGCCGTCTCGTGGCCGGTTTCCTCTTGGAGGCGAATGACGAAAGTGGAGCCGCCGCGGTTGATGACGCTGTTCGCCAGCATCGTCCCGATGATCTCGCGGCGCAGCGCGTGCGTTTCTATTTCCTGGCGGAATCGCTCGCGCATAGGGCGCGGGAAATAATCGGCGAGGACCTGGCTCAGATAAGGATCGTCGAGAACCTGCGACTGGATCAGGCCGGAATAAAGCGCGATCTTCGCATAGGCGAGCAGCACGGCAAGCTCGGGCCGTGTCAATGGCTGACGCCGCTTGGCGCGCTCGGCGACCTCTGCGTCAGACGGAAGCTGTTCGATGCTCCGGTCGAGAAGATCGGCATCTTCCAGCGCATGCATGAGCCGGTTCTGAAACCCGATGCCGGCAAGGCCGCGTTTTTCGCCAAGGCTGATGGCGAGTGTTTGCAGATAGTTGTTGCGGAGCACGGTTTCCGCCACATCGCCGGTCATCTCGGAGAGAATGCGGTTGCGCTGCTCCGTATTGATCCGTCCGTTGCGCAGCGCGGTCGCGAGCGCGATCTTGATGTTGACCTCCATATCGGAGGTATTGACGCCCGCCGAATTGTCGATCGCATCGGTGTTGATCCGCCCGCCGCGCATTGCGAATTCGATCCGCCCTGCCTGAGTAATGCCGAGATTGGCGCCCTCGCCGATCACCTTGGCCTGGAGCTCGGCAGCCGTCACGCGGACGACGTCATTCGCGCGGTCGTTGACCGCCTCGTCGGTTTCGCCCGAGGCGCGGACATAGGTGCCGATGCCGCCGAACCAGAGCAGATCGGTTTGCGCTTTCAAGAGCATACGGATCACCTCGGCCGGCGAGGCAGCCTTTTGCGTCGTGCCCAGCAGGAGCTGCATCGGAACGGAGAGCGGAATGCTTTTGGCCGAGCGGCTGAAGACGCCGCCGCCGTCGGAAATCAGCTCGCGGTTATAGTCCTGCCAGCTCGAGCGCGGCAGCCCGAACAGGCGCTCGCGCTCCTCCCAGCTCGCTTCGGGGTTCGGCGCCGGATCGATGAAGATGTCGCGGTGGTCGAACGCGGCAAGAAGCTCGATCTTCTGTGACCGGAGCATCCCGTTGCCGAACACATCGCCGGACATATCGCCGACGCCGATCACACGGAACGGCGTCGTCTGTATGTCGATGTTCATCTCGCGGAAATGGCGCTTGACCGCCTCCCAGGCGCCAAGCGCCGTGATGCCCATTTTCTTGTGGTCGTAGCCCGCCGAGCCGCCCGAGGCGAAGGCATCGCCGAGCCAGAAGCCGTTCGAGACGGCAAGCGCATTGGCGATGTCCGAGAAGGTCGCTGTTCCCTTGTCGGCTGCGACGACCAGATAGGGATCGTCGGCATCGAGGCGGACCGTGCCGCTCGGCGGCACCACCTGACCGTCCTTGAGGTTGTCCGTTAAGGACAGAAGATTGGCGATGAAGGAGCGGTAGCAGGCAATCCCTTCGCCCAGGATCTGGTCGCGCGCGGCATCCTGCGGGATCTTGCGCGGCACGAAACCGCCCTTTGCGCCCTGGGGCACGATGATAGCGTTCTTGACCTGCTGCGCCTTGGCGAGGCTGAGGATCTCGGTGCGGAAATCCTGAGGCCGGTCCGACCAGCGCAGGCCGCCGCGGGCGATCGGGCCGCCGCGCAGATGCACGCCCTCAAAGCGCGGCGAGGTCACGAAGATCTCGGCAAACGGCTTCGGCGCCGGCATGGCGTCGACATTTGCGCTCTTGATCTTGATGGCGATCGAAGCGCCGTCGGCGAGTTCCGTCGGCGTTTGGTAGAAATTCGTGCGGATCGTGGATTGAATGAGATTGAGTATCCTCCGGATCATCCGGTCTTCGTCGAGGCTCGCCACATTGTCGAGCGCGCGTTCGATGCTGGCGACGGTCTTCTGCGCCGCTTCTCGCCGCTGCTCCACGGACTTGCCGCTCTCCGGATCGAACAGCGTATGAAACAGGAAGACCAGATCCCGGACGATGCCGCCGTGGCGGGCGAGCGTCTGGGCCAGATAGAACTGGCCGAAAGGCGCGCCGATCTGGCGGAGGTAGGAGCAATAGGCCCTGATCAGCGCAGCTTCCCGCCAATTCAGGCCCGCCTCGACGATGAGCCGATTGAACTGATCGTTTCCGGCATCGCCGCGCCAAATGGCGAGAAAGGTGTCCTCGAGGCGCTTGCCATGAGTTTTGAGGTCGAGCGGCTCGCTGTTCACGGTCTCTAGCAGCAGCTCATGGAGAAACACCGTCGTCGGCTCGCCGGCACGGGGAGTGGCAATCTCGTAGGTCTGCTCGGAGATGACCGAAAAGCCGAGATTTTCAAGGACCGGGACGCGCCGGCTCAGCGAGATCGGTTCGCGGAGCTTATAGAGTGCGACGCGCAGCTCGTGTGCCGAGCCGCCCCGGTCCTGAAAGAATTTGATCCCGACAGGACCCTCGTCGGAGAGTTTCTCGATCTGCTCGATATCGGTCAGCGCGCGGTCGGGGGGGTTTGAATATTCGTAGCCGGGCGGAAACGCTTCGCCATATCGCTCCAGAATACGATTCGTGCTGCGCCCGTAATGCCGGCGGATCAGATCCTGAAGATCGTCGCGCCAGGTGCGAACGATTTTTGCGACATCGGCTTCGATCGCACCCGCCGAGACATCGGCGATCGTGCCTTCATCCTTCCAGACGACGACATGAAGCCTTACCAGCGGCCCGATCGTGAACACCGGCGTGAACTCGCTCATTCGCGCGTCGAAGGCGCGCTCCAGAAGCCCGACGATCTTCTGGCGGACCTCGGTCGTGAACCGCTCGCGCATGACATAGACGAGGATCGAGGCGAAACGGCCGAACTCGTCGCGGCGGACGAAGACGCGCGTCTGCGGCATCAGCTCAAGATGGACGAGCGCGGCGGCAATTTCAGTGAGCTGGGCGGTGGAGATCTGAAACAGCTCGTCGCGCGGAAAAGTCTCCAGGACATTCGACAGCACGCGCCCGGAATAGCTGTTCGGGCCGTAGCCGAGGCGTCGGAAGACCTGCTCGACCTTGTGGCGCAGGAAGGGGATGTTCTTGGATGATTGATTATAGGCTTCCGCCGTGAACAGCCCAACGATGCGCAGTTCGCCAGTGAGGCTGCCCTCGGCGGAATAGAGCTTGATTCCGATGGAGTCGACATGCATCCGGCGCTGGACCGCCGACAGGAAATTCGCCTTGGCGATGATGAGGAGCGCCGGCGTTGAGAAGAATTCCCGCGCGATCGGGCTCATTTCCATGTCGGCGCCGGTACGGCGCAGAACGTGAAGGTTGGGGTCGCGCAGAAGGCCGAGGCCGGTCTCCGGCTTCATGGTCAGATGCGGACCGTCGTGGCGCATGGAGAAGTCATATTGGCGCAACCCGAGAAAGGTGAAATGGCCTTCCGCGAGCCATTTCAGGAATTGGACGGACTCGGCCAGCTCATCGACTGCGACCGGCGGCGGCAGGGTGACATAGGCGTCGATGGTCTCACGGAGCCGCGACAGCATCGCCATCCAGTCGCCGACGACGACGCGCACCTGATCGACGATTTTCTCAAGCTCGCGGAGGAGTTCGGAGCGGGCGGTTTCATTCGTGACCGGGTGGATCTCGATGTGCAGAAAGCTTTCGGCCTGTCCGGCGCCCGCGGGGGCGCCTTCGGAGGGAGTGAGCGCGGTCAGCCGGCCTTGCTGGTCTCGCTGAACCCGGAAGATTGGATGCGCCACGAAACGAACGGTCAGCCCGCGATCGATGATTTCGGCAAGGACCGAGGAGAGCAGGAAGGGCATGTCGTCATTGACCGCCTCGATGACCGTCACAGGGCCGGCGTCACTGTCATCGTCGAAGTCGTAGGCCCGCAGCTTGCGCGTCTTCGGTCGCCGCTCGGCAAAGAAGGCAAAGCCATTGACCGCTAGCCGGGCAAGTCTTGGCGCGGGAAAGCCTTCGCCGCCGCTTTCGCCCGTCCCGGAGAAAAGCGCCTTGGTGAAATTGGCCGCGAGCTGCCCATTCTGGCCATCCGAGGCTACGCTTTTCTCAACCTCGCTTGAAATCGCGGAAATGTTCAATGCGCTCATGACGCGGCTCACGCCTCGCTCTGTTCGGGTCAGCTTGTCTTAAAGACCAGCACACTGGCTGACCGCGCCTTGACGGGCAAGGCAAATGATTGCTTTTCGGGGCATCGATTCCGTTCCGTCAGTTGAACCATGCCCTTGTGGATAAGCGAAATATCTGTCGTGGCCGCGAAGCGAGGTCAATAGAGTGCATTTCGATCATTTGCACTTATTCGGTGTATATTCATGTCTGCACGACGAAAGCTCACTCCGGCAGTCGCCGCGCCGCCTCGGCACGCGCACGCCGAGGCGGCGTTTCCGGTTCTGGTCTGTATCGGCGTCTGCACCGCCGGACGGCCGCGTCTGCTGGCAAAATGCCTTGCATCGCTGGTCCGTCAGCCCGCACCACCCGGCCATCGCTACTGCTTCATTATCGTGGATAATGAGTCAAAGCCGGCCGTGCGCCAGATCGTGGAGGCGGCTTCCGTTCACTCGCGGCACGCCATGCGCTATGAGCACGAGCCGCGCCGGGGCATCTCCTTCGCCCGCAACCGCGCGCTCCAGCAGGCGCTCGCTCTCGGCGCGCAATGGGTCGGCTTCATCGACGATGATGAGACCGCGGCGCCCGAATGGTTGGCAAGGCTGCTCGAAGCTGCGAGGCGCTACGATGCCGAGGTGATCCACGGGCCGGTCATGCCGCGCTATCCCCATCCCAGGCCGTTTTGGGCCCTGCTGCCGCCGCTCGGAACTCGCCGACGGAGACGAGACGAAATTTGCCGCGACGGGAAATGTGCTTTTCGCCGCATCACTGATCCGCCCAGATGGGCTTGGCTTACGCTTCGACGAGGCGATGGCGCTGACCGGCGGCGAGGACACCGATTTCTTTCTGCGGGCGAAGATGCGGGGCGTTCGCATCGTCTATTCAGCCGATGCGGTGGCTTATGAAGAAATCGCGCCGGAGCGTTTGACCTTTGCGCGGCAGATGAAACTGGCCTTCCGCAACGGCGCCAACGACGTCTATATCAAGCGCAAGCATTACGGCACCGGCCGGATTCTGCTGCGCCGGCTGCCGCAGAGTCCGCTGCGGCTTGCACGCGGAATTTTGCTGATAGCCGTCTCGCCGGCCCTGGCGACATTCAGCGCCGGGCGATTCAAGGCGGCGGCGCTCGCCGGCGGCAGGCTTTTCTTCAAGACGCTCGGCGTGCTGGCTGGATTGGTATGGCTCCGCCCTACACCATACCGGAAGATTGACGGCTATTAAGGCTGGTAGCCCTCCGTTAAAGAACGTTGTGCGAGCCGTCGCAATAGGGCGCATCGCAAGTCTGTTTGCAGCCGCAAAGATTAGCAGCTTCCGTCCGCACCGCGGTAAACGGCAAAGGCTCGATCCCCGTGCCCTTATGCGATCCGTCGCAGAAAGGCTGCCGGGACGAACGTCCGCAACGGCACCAGACATAGGTTCGACCCTCGACCAGCTCCACGAGATAAGGGCTCAGCTGCGCGGGCATCGGGTCGGCCATGGCTACATTTTCTCCTCGAGGCTGGACGGCATCCAGCACTTTTCGGAAGGCATTAGCCCACAACCGGATGAGAATGCAAGCGCGGCCGAATACGCCCGCGCGGCGAGGCGTTCGGCTTACTCAGGCGGATGACCGCCGCGTCGAGGCAAGCCAATCGACAAGGTCTTTGGTGACCTGATCGAATCCGGCTTGAAGCGCGATCACGCCCGCAGCCGGATTATCCTTGGACGCCGCCGAGCGCGAGCTGAATTCCTTCGTCGCGATCACCTTTCCGCGTTGTTCCTGGATGAGTTTCGCGAACAAGGTTACCACGGCGTCGGCATGGCCGTTGTCGACCTGGACCTGAAATTCGCGGATCTCGACGGCCAGCGCATAGTCGCCCTCGACCTGGTCCTGCGTCGTGAGAACGGCGCGAAACGCGTTCGAATCCTGCATCGCTTCGACGATACGGGCTTGGACGAGGCTCGTCAGCCGATCGCTCCAGGCGGCGTCTTCGAAATAGGAGAGGCGTCCGCCCGGTGCCATGACCACGATACGGTTCGTGTCGATGGCGTGCATCGCTGTCGGGCGCATGACCGTGATTTGGACAGGCCAGCGACGAACCCCATTTTCGGCCAGGCGTGGTGCGGACAAGTTGAATGTATCCGGAGCGGAACTTCCACTCCCAGCGAAGGCACAGCCGCCGAGCATCAGACAGATCAATCCGACGCGAAAAAAACTGAAGACTGGCATGCCCCTCTGTGCCGTCTGCCCCGATTCAACCCGGCGTTACGCCTAACATGCTCCAGCGCCGTGTCAAAGTCATTGTTGGCCCGGTTTATACTCCGGAACTTGCGAGCCCCCGAAAATCAGACTGGACGGATTGGCATCGACCTTCTGAACCAAGCGGTCGAGATTCTCGGCCAAGCGCCGGCCATCAGCCATGAAAAGCTCGAATTCTCGCATACTCTTCTTGGCTTGATAGGTAAGACCGCCGGCCTGATCGCCAAGGGACTTCTCCAATTTCTCGGCCAATCTATGGAAAGATTGCGCCGCCTGTTGCGCTTGGGCCACAGCCGAATTCTGGCCTCCGGTCAGCGATCCGCTCACCTCATCGACCGCGTGATCCAGCTTGTCCGCGAGCGTATTGAAACGAGTCGAAAGCTGTTTGGCATTCTCGATGACGACGGCGACGTTGTCCTTGTTGTCCTTGAGCATCGCCGTGAAGGACTCGACGTTCTTGGCGGTGCTCGAAATCAGCTTCTCATTGTCGGCGATGATCGTGTTCAGCCGGACAAATAGCGCATTGGCGTTGCCGATGGCCTCCGGCACGCCGCTCATGATCGAGCCCGAGCCGGTGTCGTCGGCGTAAATGATGGGATGAGCTTCGCCCGGCTTGGCCTTTAGAAAGGCCGAGTCCGGCGTGCCGGGCGTGAGCGCCAGCGCCACCCAGCCAGCGAGGCCCTGCTGCAAAACCTGGGCACGCGAGTTCTCGCGGATCGGCGTATCGTCCGAGACGGCAATGATCACCCTGACCTTGCCCGTGTCTTCCGGCAGAATACCAAGCTCCTTAACCGTTCCGACCCGCAGTCCGTTGAAAAGCACGGCGCTCGCTTCGGCCAGACCCTGAACCGAGCCGCTGAAGATCACGTCATAGCGCTTTGATCCGGCGCCATTCACATAATTCTGCATCCAGTAGATGAAGCCGAATACCGCGCCCAGCATTGCCAGCACGAAGGCGCCGACGATCAGATGATTCGCTTTCGTTTCCATGCCACCTCACCGATGTGCGGCGCGGGCCCGCTCTCCGCAGAAATAATCCTTCACCCAGGGATGCGCCGGGTTGGCCGCAAGCTCGTTCGCCGTGCCCGTTCGCACAACCTTATGATCCGCCAGCACGGCGACCCGGTCGCAGATCGAAAAAATGCTGTCGAGGTCGTGCGTCACCATATAGACGGTCAGCCCAAGCGTCTGCTGCAGGCGCCGGATGAGCTGATCGAACGCCGCGGCGCCGATCGGGTCAAGCCCGGATGTCGGTTCGTCCAGAAACACGATTTCCGGGTCGAGCGCCAGTGCTCTCGCCAGCCCCGCGCGTTTTCTCATGCCCCCGGACAGCTCCGAAGGATATTTATGCGCCGCGTCCGGGCCGAGGCCGACCATGGCGAGTTTCAGCAGCGCCAGATCGTCCATCGCCGATTTCGGCAGCTTGAGCTGTTCGCGCATCGGCACCTGCACGTTCTGCAGCACGGTCAGCGAGGAAAACAGCGCGCCGTCCTGGAACAGCACGCCCCAGCGGCGCTCGATCGCGAGGCGGCTGCGCCAGTCGAGCCGCATCATGTCCTGGCCGAAAACGGCGATACTGCCGCGGTCGGCAGGCAGAAGTCCCGTGATGCAGCGCAGAAGAACGGATTTGCCGGTGCCGGACGCGCCTGCGATGCCCAGCACCTCGCCGCGATACACATCGAGATCCAGCTCGTCGAAAATCATCTGTCCGCCGAACCGCTTCGAGAGATCGCGGACGCTGATAACGATGTCGCCGTGACCGTTCTTCATGCTCAGTAGCCGCTCGCCGACAGATACATGGCAAAAAGCGCGTCGAAAATGATGACGAGAAAGATCGCTTTCACGACCGAACTCGTGACCCGCCGGCCGAGCGATTCGGCGCTCCCTTCGACGCGCAGGCCTTCCAGGCAGCCGACGAGACTGATGATCAGCGCGGCGAACGGCGCCTTGACGATGCCGACGAGAAAATGGCGCAGATTGATGGCGTCGTGCAGCCGCTCGACGTAAATGTGAACCGACGTATCGAGATAGATCAGCGACATCAGCGCGCCGCCGGCAAAGCACATCACATCGCCGATGAAGACCAGGATCGGCAGCGCAACGATCAGCGCCGCCGCGCGCGGAAGCACGAGCGTTTCGATTGGGTCGATGCCGAGCGTGCGCATGGCGTCGATTTCCTCGCGCATCTTCATCGAGCCGATTTCGGCGGTGAAGGCCGAGGCGGAGCGCCCGGCGACCATGATCGCAGTGAGAAGCACGCCGACCTCGCGCAAGGCGAGCACGCCCAGCATGTCGATGGCGAACGGCTCGGCGCCAAAAGCCCGGAGCTGGATCACGCCCTGCTGCACGACGACGCCGCCGATCAAGAAGCAGATCAGCGCGGTAATCGGCACGGCGCGAAGCCCCGCATGGTCGATATGGTGAATGAAGGCGGTCCAGCGGAAGCGCCAGGGACGGACGAAAGTCCGCGCGGCACAGGCCGTCGCCTGTCCGAGAAAGGCCGTCAGTTGCAGGGCGTCATTCGTCGCCACGAAAACCGCCTCGACGGCATCTCCGACAATCGGGGCGATCGGCCTGCGCTGGACGATGTCCGGCCTTTGCGCCGTAACGTTTTCATCGACAACGCCGAGGAGGATGCGCTGCTTTTCGCTGGCGCCCGAAAAACGCGAAGGCAAGCCGGCGGCCTCCAGCTCCTTGCGCATGTGATGGAGCAGCCAGGCGCCGGCGGTATCCAGTTCCTCGACCGCCGATAATGCGATCTCGGCATCGGCGACCTCGCTTTTGCGCGCCGGCATATTCAACGCTTTGATCTCGGCGTCGAGTGCGGTGAAATCCTGAACGGACCAGCGCCCCACGGGCGTAAGACGCAGCGTGCTGCCGCGAACTTCAGCGCGAAGCCGGGGCGCGGGCCTGCCCGCATTTGAGCGCGATTTTTCGGCGAGATCGAGCATGGACCGACCAATTAATGGTAGAATGGCAGAGTGACTAAGGGCGAGACCTTGCCAAGAAAACGGGGGCGGGTCTAGTGGTCCGATTCCGGCATTTGCATGCGCTTGCAGCGCGATCGAGAGCAAATTCCGGAATCAAAAGGACCACTCGCAATGTTATGAGTTTAGTGGAGCTTTTGAATTTGACATTTGAGCGCGAGTTCGCGACAGGCGGGACTCAAATGTCAAATTCGCTCCAATAGGCCCTCGGCATAGGAAAACGGGAGGCGCTGTTCATGTTCGGGCCGCTGATGATCTCGGCTCGGGTCGAAAGCTGGCCGATCGCGGGGGGCTTTACGATCTCCCGCGGCGCGAAACGCGCGGCGGTCGTGGTCGTAGCCGAGCTCACGGACGGTCAGGTGACCGGGCGCGGCGAATGCGTGCCCTATGCGCGCTACGGCGAGAGCGCGGAACGGACTTTGGCCGAAATCCGCGGAGCGCGCGCCGCGGATCGCGCCTCGCTCCGGGCCGAATTGCCGGCGGGCGCCGCGCGGAATGCACTCGACTGCGCGCTGTGGGATTATGAGGCGAAGGCAACCGACATTCGTGCCACTGCACGCGCCGGCTTTCACGATATGAAGCCGTTGCTGACGGCCTACACGATCAGCCTCGCCTCGCCGGAGGAGATGGGCGCAAAGGCGCTTGCCGCGCGGAGCTATCCGCTGCTGAAGCTGAAGCTTGGCGGCAACGGCGATGCGGAACGGCTTCGTGCGGTCGGCGCCGCCCGGCCGGATGCGCGGCTGATCGTCGACGCGAACGAAGCCTGGCGTCCGGATCAGACCGCCGGTTTGCTCGCCGCTTGTGCCGAAATCGGGGTCGAACTCGTCGAACAGCCTCTGCCAGTGGGGCAGGATGCAATTCTCGGCGATCTCGCCCGGCCGGTGCCCGTCTGCGCCGACGAGTCGGCCCATACGAGCGATAGCCTCGCCGACCTCGCTGGGCGCTACGATGCCGTCAACATCAAGCTGGACAAGACCGGCGGGCTGACCGAGGCGCTCGTCATGGCCGAAAAGGCAAGAGCGCTGGGGATGAAAATCATGGTTGGCTGCATGGTCGCCACCTCGCTGGCTATGGCCCCGGCGACGATACTCGGCCAGGGCGCGGACTGGGTCGACCTTGACGGCCCGCTCCTGCTGGAGAAAGACCGAACGCCCGGCCTCCAGTTCCACGGCCCGTTCATCCTGCCGCCGTCCCCGTCGCTTTGGGGCTGACGATCGCTCCGCCCTGCCAGCGGCGCATGAGGATAAGGCTGAGCATCAGCCCGAGGAAGCCGAGACCGGCCATGGCGAGATAGGCGCTGCCGCCGAAATTTCGGTATAGCGCGCCCGCTCCGAGCGAAACAAGCCCCATGAAGATCCCCATCGTCACCGAGGCGTAAAGCCCCTGTGCGGAAGCCGATAGGCGCTGCGGGATCGCGCGGTTGAGGAACTGCATTGCGCCGAGATGGGCGGCCCCGAAGGTCAGCCCATGCAGCGTCTGCGTCAGGAACAGGATCGCCAGCGGCGGATCGTAAGCGGTGATCGTCCAGCGGATCACAGCCGCCGCGGCTGCGACGGCAAGCAGTTGGACCGGGCCGAGCCGGCGGCTGATACGTGCCCCATAGGCAAAGAGCACGATTTCGGCGACGACGCCGATCCCCCAAAGCGCGCCGATCACGGTCGGCGGAATGCCTGCCGAGGTCCAATGCAACGTCCCGAAGATGTAATAGACGGCATGCGCCGATTGAGTTGCGCCGGTCGCCGCCAGGAAGAGCCAGAGATCGGGAACGCGGATGAGCTGCAATATATCTGACGGGCGGAGCTTCTGGATGGGCAGCGTTTCGAGTTCGCCGGTGACGCGGGCGAGCTGTTTTTCGTTCGGCAGCCAGTAAACCGCCGCCAGAACGCAGACGGCGGCACTGATGAACAGCCAGAGAGCGCCTGGAGGCCCCCAGATCTCGACGGCTGCGCCGCCGGCAGACGTCATGGCGATATAGCTGAAGGACCCCCAAAGGCGCATCCGCCCGTAAGCCGCCAGTCCGGCGCCCGCTCCCGCGAGGGCGAGGGAGTCCGTGATCGGAATGACCGACATCCAGAACAGCGTGAAGACCAGGACAACCGAGAAAATCCCGGCAAAGCCATGCATCGCCGGCAGAAGCGCGACGGACAGGAGCGATCCCCAGGCAAGCCATTTGAGCATTGCCACGGGTCTGCCGGAGCGGTCCGCCGCGAAGGTCATCGCCGGGGTGAAAATCGCCCGGACAAGCACCGGCACGGCGTAGATCAGCGAAATCTGGCCATCCGTCAGCTCCCGTGACCGCAGCCAGACCGGCAGAAACGGCATGTAGCAGCCGACGATGAAGAATATCGCCACGTAAAAGACCGAGAGGCGCAGGCCGAAGCCGGCGTCCGGCAACCGTCTATCGGGTCCGTTTATTCGAAGCACGGGCTGCTAAACCAAACGCTAAGAGATTCGATGCATAGTTGGCGCCTTGAGAAAGCCCGGAACCGGCGACCGACTTCGAGCCTGGACACACATGCCCCCATCCATGTCATCCATTACCTCGTTTACCGCGGATTACGAGGCCATCGAGCGCGCGATCCGGGAGACGAGCCGCGGCCGCTGGTTTCTCTCCAGCTATTTGGAGCGGAACCGTTCCGCCGAAACGAAGATGCTTCTCGGTGCAATCGCCAAGCTCGAATCCGCGATACGCGACAATGGCCAAGCCGTCGAGAGCGTGAGGGCGTTCGATACACTGATGTCGCTGCGCGAAGCAATCAGTCAGACGCGCGAGGACATGGCCTATCTGCCGAGCGCCCGTGGCGATACCGCCCAGCTTCCGCTGAAGCGCTTCGATTTTGAACATATTCCTGCCGCGCTCGCCGATGAGACCAAAGCGATTCGCGACGCCGCCGCAAGCATTCAGAGCGCGGCCTATGCGCTACAGGCGGCGGGTGTTTTCCAGGGCGTGGCAAGCCAGATCATCGGCCGGGCTGAGATCGTCGAACGCTCCTGCGCCGGGCAGGAAGCCGTGCTGAACCGCGCCAAGCGCATGGCCTCGCTTCTGAGCGAGATCGAATCCGAGTTGATGAGCGTCTTCGACGATGATCAAAGCCATGCGCCCTATGGAGACGATCACCAGGCCGAGATCAGCGACATCCTGAGCCGGCGCCGCCGCCATATTCCGGAGGAGCTTGTCGAGGAAATATCGGCAGCACTCGGCGAAAGCCCTCGCGAAGGCGCGTTCGACGGCCCGCCCAAGATGTGACGCATATCCGGGCTATTTGCCGAGGACATCGATCAGCAGGCCCGGATCGATATTGCCCCCCGAAAGCACGATGGCAACCGGTTGGCCTGACGGCTTGTAACGGCCGCTGAGCAGCGCCGCCAGCGCAATCGCCCCGCCGGGTTCGACGACGAGCTTCAGCTCATTGAAGGCAAAGGCAACCGCCGCGCGCGTATCCTCATCGGGAACGGCGATGCCGCCGGCAAGCCTCTCGCGGCCGATCGCGAAGGTCAGCTCGCCCGGATGCTGCATGAGCAGTGCGTCGCAAATCGAGCGCGCGCTGGGGTCGTTCCGCGCAGGCTCGCCGCTCTTCAGGGACCGGGCGAAATCGTCGAATCCGGCCGGCTCGACCGTGTAGACGCCGCACTCGGGCAGGGCGTCCTTCACCGCCAGCGAAATTCCCGAGGCGAGGCCGCCGCCGCTGCAAGGTACAAGAACGGCCTCCAGGTCGGCGCCGGCGGCCTCGGCTTGTTCGATGATTTCAAGGCCGACGGTTCCCTGTCCGGCGATGACATCGGGATTGTCGAAAGGTGCGACGAACTCCGCGCGACGCTTCTCCGCGATGGCTGCGGCGATCGCCTCGCGATCCTCGGTGTAGCGGTCATAATGGACGACCTCGGCGCCGGAGCGCCGCGTGCGCTCGACCTTGATTGCCGGAGCATCGGCCGGCATGACGATGACGGCGGGAATGCCGCACAGCCGCGCCGCTTCGGCGACGCCCTGGGCATGATTGCCGGACGAGCAGGCCACGACCCCGCCCGGAAAGGCGGCGCGGTCGATTCGCGAGATGCAATTATAGGCGCCCCGGAATTTGAAGCTTCCGGTGCGCTGCAGAACCTCCGCTTTGAGCAGCACCCGTGTCCCGAGCTTCTCGTTAAGGAAGGCGGACTCCAGAAGCGGCGTGCGGGCGGCGTAAGGCGCGATGCGCCGGGCGGCATCGCGCACGTCATTGATGGCCGGAAGGCGGAATTGAAGCGTCATTGTTTCCCCAGAGAACCACGGCAAGCGGACGTGACGTTGTCGATGAACTGGCGGGCACAGGCATCCCAGCTGAAGCCGAGAGCATAATCCCGGCAGGCGCCGCGGTCTATCGTCAGGGCTTTCAGGGCGGCGTCCTTCAGGTCCTCGCTCAAATAGCCCACCAGGCCGTTGAGAACCACGTCCTTCGGTCCTGTCACCGGGTAGGCGGCAATGGGAACGCCGGACGCAAGCGCTTCCAAAAGGACTACGCCGTAAGTGTCTGTCCGGCTTGGGAAAACGAAGCAATCCGCCGACGCAAAGGCTTCGGCAAGGGGCTCGCCGAACAGCGGCCCGGTAAAAATGGCATCGCCATAGGCGGCCTTGAGCGCCTTGAGCTGGGGGCCGCTCCCGACAATGACCTTTTTCCCCGGCAGATCGAGATCGAGGAACGCTTTGAGGTTTTTTTCGACCGCGACCCGGCCGACGTTGAGGAAGACGGGCCCCTCGCCGAACAGGCGAATGTTGCGGGGACGGAACAACGCGGTGTCGACGCCCCGGCTCCAAGGCAGAAGACGCTTGAAGCCTTTGCCCGCCAATTCCTCCATGAGCGATGGCGTTGCCACCATCGTCGCGCACGAAGCGCCATGAAACCAGCGTTCGAGCGAATAGCCGAAGGATTGCGGCACCGGCAGGCGAGCGGCCAAATATTCCGGAAAGCGCGTGTGATAGCTCGTGGTGAACGGCCAGCCCGCTCTTACGCAAGAGGCCCGCGTCGCAAAGCCGATCGGGCCTTCCGTCGCGATATGGATATAATCCGGCTCTATCGCCTCGACCCGGCGTCTCACCTGGCGCGGTGTAACGAAAGCGAGGCGGATCTCCGAGTAGGTCGGCATGGGAACAGTTCGGAAGTCGTCCGGCGTGATGAACACAGTCTCATGGCCGAGCCGAGAAAGGTGCCCAGCAAGCTGCGCATAGGTGTACACGACGCCGTTGATCTGAGGGTGCCAGGCGTCCGTCGCGATCAGACAGCGCATCAGGCCGCAGCCGCCTGGTTCAGCGCGGCGGCCTCGGCCATCTCGGCGTCGCGGATATTGAGCCAGCGGATGATCTCGAACTTGCCGTCATGGGTCTCGCCGACCGCCGTGCCGCTTTCGACCCAGTCTCCGCAATTGATGTAGGTGATGTCGGAAATATCCCGCATCGCGGCAAAATGGATGTGACCGCAGATCACGCCGCTTGCGCCGTGCCGCCTGGCCTCGCCGGCGAGCGCGGCTTCAAAGTCGCCGATATAGTTAACGGCCTTCTTGACCTTCTGCTTGAGAAAAGCCGAAAGCGACCAGTAGGAAAATCCCAATTGGCGCCGGACGTTGTTGAAGGCTGTATTGAGGTTGAGCGCAAGCACATAGGCCCAATCGCCGAGAAATGCGAGCCATTTCACATATTGGATGACGACATCGAACTCGTCGCCATGCATGATCAGAAAACGCCGGCCGTCGGCAGTGATGTGGATGTCGTTCAGCTTGAATTCGATGCCGCCGAAATGCTGCCCGCAATAGGCGCGCAGAGCCTCGTCGTGATTACCAGGGATGTAGACGAAACGTGCTCCCTTGCGCACCTTGCGCAAGAGTTTTTGCACGACATCATTGTGGGTTTGCGGCCAATGCGGACTGCGCCGGATTCGCCAGAAATCGACAATATCCCCGACGAGGTAGTAAGTATCCGCTTCGTATCTTTTGAGAAACTCTAGAAGATCGTCGGCCTGGCACGCTTTGGTTCCCAAATGCACATCGGAGATGAAAAGCGTGCGGTAGTGTTTGTTCAAGTCGCCCTGCTCGCTGGGTTGCAGCACAATCCTATCCCGCACGCCTGAACGGTGATTAAACAGTAACGGGGATTTCGTGTTTCAATATTGTGACGGCAACACAAATGAATCGTATTCCGGCTCGCGGAATGCCCCTCATCTTCACTCGCTCATCTTTTAGCTCCATTGGCGGCGGTGCGCAACGCATCTGTTGCCACCTTGTTCCTATCGGCGGTCGGCGGCATTGGAAAACGCTCAGATCGGGCGTTTAACCATATTATCGGCTTTGGCGTGTCTTCCCTGCGCCGCGATATCTAATAGGTGGGAGAGGTTCAGCGTCTGAGAGCGGGTGTCAACGATGCGCTTCCTAACCGTTTTTCTTGCAGCATGTCTATTGTCGATCGGTCTCGCCAAAACGGCGCAGGCTTCCGTGGTGGTTTCCGTAGACAAGTCCGAGCAGCTCATGCGCGTCTATGTGGATGGCGATCTGGCCTATGTCTGGCCCGTCTCTACAGCCAGGCGGGGCTACAACACGCCTCCGGGATCCTATCGGCCCTACGCGCTTTATCGGTTCCACCGTTCGAGGATCTATGACAACGCGCCGATGCCCTATTCGATCTTCTTCAACGGTGGCTATGCCATTCACGGCACCTATGCGATTCGCCGGCTTGGCAGTCCTGCCTCACATGGCTGCATCCGCCTGCATATCGCGAATGCGCGCGAGCTGTTTGAGATTGTGAGTTCCTACGGAAGAGACGGCACACGGATCGTCATTCGGCCTTAGGGCCCGTCGGTGTGGCACGCGCCGAGGCTCGGCGGATGGTCCTGATTTCGGCGACGAAATCGCGCAGCCGCGGGCGCTCGGCGTCGATATAGGGCAGAGGCCGGCAGAGATCGATCGCGGCGATACCGATGCGGCCGGTGAAGGCGCCGTTCATCACGCCTTCGCCCAGCCGGGCTGAGAGCCGTGCCGTCAGGCCATGGCCGATGAGCTGCTGAATGACGTCGTCACCGAGCGCGACGCTTCCGGTCAAGGCCAGATGACCGAGCACGAGCCGCGCCAGCCGCAGCGAGCCGAGAAAGCCGGGACGGCCGCCATAAAGCGTCGCGAGACGCCGCAGCATCGCCAGATTGGCGATGCCGACGAAGGCGACATCGACGATCGCCGATGGGCTCACCGCCGTGATCAGCGCCACACGCCGGACCGTCGCAGAGAGGGCGTTTCGCGCTTGCCGGTCGACCGGCACCAGAATTTCCCGCTCGGTCAAAATCAGAAGCTCGCGCGCGCTCAGCACATCGCGGCGATGATCGGCGAGCCGCCGCGCGCCCCATTTCAGCTCTTCGCGCGCCGAAAACAGCCCCTCGATCTGATGCGAGACGTCAATGGCATGTTTTTTGTGGGCGTCGGCGAGCGCGCTTTCGGCCTTCAGCCGAATGGCGGCGACCCGGCCGAGACGGAAAAATCCAAGGATCTCTCTTCCCGCGATCATGGCCGCGGCAAGCGCTGCCATGAGCGCCAGCGCGAGGGCGATATAGCCGAGCCAGCCGCCGCGTGAAAAAAGATCCGTGACAAAATTCGTGATCCAGATGCCGATCCCGATCGAAACGAGCCCGCTGATCGCCGAGAGAAAGATTGCGCCCCAGCCGATGCCGCGAATGCGGGCGAGCTTCGTCCTGGCCGAGCCAGCTGCGGCAATCTCCGGTTGCTCGCCGACGCTGTTTGCGGCCGGCTCATTGACCGGGCTCACCTCGACGGGGCTGAGCCTGGTATCGTCCAGCCGGAAGATTCTCGGTGTCCTTGCCTGATCCTCGCCGCTCATTCGAGCTTGTCTCCGAGAAGGAACTGCATGGCACGGTCCAGCCGGATATGCGGCAGCGCAGCGGGCGCACCAAAGCCGGCCGATTGCGGCCTCGGCGGTCGGAAGCGCAGGAATGCGACTTCGGAACCCGCGGGCCGCGCCGCGTTTGTCGCCTGCGCAAGCAGCGACGGCTCCGGAAGATCGCCGGGAAACAGCGCGACCTCATCGCGGCCGTTAAAATGCTGGCCGTCGAGCGCCTCGCCCGGCAGCGGCGTTCCGGCAATGCAGGCAAGCGGGCCGCCGGTCTCGCGCGCCTCGATTTCATGAGTCGCGCGGACCGCGGCAAGCGCAACCGACTGCACGGACGCGCCCGAGAACAGCGCGCGGTCGATTGCCTTCTGCACCAGGGCTTGGAGGATCGCCTCCAGCCGGTCGTGGCTGGTGTGATGGATGTGGTCGGCCTTCGTCGCGGCGAATAGGATGCGGTCGATCCGCTTGCCGAGGATTGACGACAGCCAGGTGTTCGGGCCGGGCCGGAAACAGCTCAGGATCGATGCAAGTGCGCGTTCAAGGTCCCGTATCGCGGCGCTTCCAGCGTTCATCGCACCCAGGACGTCAACCAGCACGATCTGACGTTCGAGCCGCGCGAAATGATCGCGGAAGAACGGCTTTACCACATGCGCCTTATAGGCTTCGAAGCGCCGCGCCATCATGGCGTGAAGCGAGCCGTACGGCGCGCTTGCGCCCGGCTTCAGGTCAAGCGGCATGAAGGTCAGGGCCGGCGAAGTCCTTAAGATCGCCGGGCATCAGCATCCGGCCGGGCGACAGCGTAGAAAGCAGGCCGCCCTCGGCGCGGCAGCGGAGCAAATAGGCGGTGAACAGCTCGGCTCCGCGCATCGCCTTCGACTCGTCCCGTTTCGCCGCTGGATCGATGCCGCTCAAGAACCCATGCCATTCGCGCGCAAAACCTCGCCGTTCCGGCGCGCGGCTGAGTGTCATGGCTTCTGCCGACCAGCCCTGATAATCGAGCCGCAGAAGCGGCAGATCGAGCAGCCATTCTCCCGGATAGTCGACGATATCGACATGCAGCGTCGAGGTGCCGAACGGCCGGCGCCAAAGCGTGGTCGGCTCATAGTCGAGCGTCAGCCTGAGCTGGCTGATTTGTTTGGTGCTCTCGGGCCATTCCGGCGGCACGGCTGTCAGCTTTGCCAGATGATCTTCATAGGCGAATTGGGGAACCTCGTCGTCCGGCTGCGGTTCGAGATAGGCGCGGATGAGGCGCCCTTGGGACGCGGCGCCGAAAAAGGGCAGCCGGCCACCGGCGACAAGGTTGTGCACCAGAGCGGTGATGAAGACGGTCTTTCCGGAGCGCGCTAGGCCGGTCACGCCAAGGCGCACCGACGGCGTTAACCACGCGCCGGCAAGGTCCCCGGCCGAACGGGCAAGGCCGGCCAGCTCGTCAAGGATCAAGGTTGTGTCCTGCCAGCCGTCACTGCCCTCTCTTTAGGCCGCCCGTCAATAGCGCCGCCAGCGCGGTTGATAGGGAATGTATGCCGGATCGTCCTCATCATTGTACGGACTCGAAGTCGTAATCGTCCGCCGCGTCGGGATTGACCGGATAACCGTAATAGTCATAGCGGCGATAGTAGTCGCGGCGCGCGGCATAGTCGCGCGGATAATAATCCCGCCGCCCATAGTCTGGCTCGCTGCTGTATCGGTGGCCGTAATAGTCAGGCCCGGCATCGTCGCCACGGCCATAGTCGCGCTGACCGTCGTCACGCTGGCTGCTATCTTGTGCGGCATCATCTCGCGGCGGGTCGCTGCGGGCGTCATAGCGCGGGTCGCGACCCGTTTGTGCTCCATAGCTCCGTTCGTCGCGATCTGTTCCGTAGGTCCGGTCGTCGCGGCTTGCCTGATCCGAAGACGGCGGCAGTGAAGAGGGTGGCAGATGAGAGGGTGGCAGATAAGAGGGACGGTCGCGATGAGTGTCCGATATGCCCTCGTCGGCATGCGCTACGTAATCATTCGAGCCGCCGATGCGGCTAAAGGAAAGGCTGCTCGCACTGCCGTTGTCGGAATAGCCGGTGATCTTGCAGCCATTGCCCGAATAAATCGGCGCTTGGCCTTGAAGCAGGATTTCGCCCTTCTGCTTGTCGAATGAGCCCTCGACGAAATAATCGACCGGGCTGCACCCCTTTCTGAACAGCTTGGCATAGCCGGCAAGTCTGCCATCGGCCTTTTCCTCGCCGTCGAACAGGACGGTGCCGCGCTTCACCCCGGCGCCGGCGAGCGTGCCGCGGGGATCGTCATAGACGAATGTCCGCTTCTTGCCGTTTTCATCAAGGCGTAGGGTGGAGCCGTTATGGTCCCAAACGCTGGTGCTTGCCTGGGCACAACCCGAACCGATCGCGAATGCCCCGAGAATTGCTGAGAAAGCCGCAAGCCTATGAAAGCTGGGCATTGTGGGATCTCCTTTCCGAACCCCGGCCGTTACAGCCCTTATAGCACAGCCGGCGGCGAAGGGTGTTACGATTGATCAGTTTTCTTTACGTCGCGCGAGAAAAGCGAGCCGCTCGAAAAGATGGACGTCCTGTTCGTTCTTGAGCAGTGCACCGTAAAGCGGCGGGATTGCCTTTTTCGGGTCGCGCTGACGCAGCGTTTCCGGGCCGATGTCTTCGTTGAGAAGCAGCTTCAGCCAGTCGAGAAGCTCGGAGGTCGACGGCTTCTTCTTCAGACCCGGCACCTCGCGCAGATCGTAGAAAACCGTCAGTGCTTCCCGGAGTAGCTGCTGCTTGAGGCCAGGGAAGTGCACGTCGACGATCCGCGCCATGGTGTCGGCATCGGGAAACTTGATGTAGTGGAAGAAGCAGCGGCGCAGGAACGCATCGGGCAGCTCTTTCTCATTGTTCGAGGTGATGAACACGATCGGGCGCTGCGCCGCGTTGATCGTCTCGCCGGTCTCATAGACGAAGAACTCCATCCGGTCGAGTTCCTGGAGCAGATCGTTCGGAAACTCGATGTCAGCCTTGTCGACCTCGTCGATGAGGAGGACCGGACGCTGGTCTGAAACGAACGCCTCCCAGAGCTTGCCCCGACGAATGTAATTGCGGATGTCCTTGACGCGTTCATCGCCAAGCTGGCTGTCCCTCAGACGGCTGACAGCGTCGTAATCGTAAAGCCCTTGCTGCGCTTTCGTCGTCGATTTGATGTGCCACTCGATCAGCGGCCTGCCGAGCGCATTGGCGACCTCGCGCGCCAGCACCGTCTTTCCCGTGCCGGGCTCACCCTTGATCAGGAGAGGCCGTTCCAAGGTGATCGCGGCATTGACGGCGACCCTCAAATCCTCGGTCGCGACATAGGTGCTGGTGCCTTCGAAGCGCATCATCCGTCCTGGTTCATTTCCGCCCTGGTGTCGTGGAAAGCTTAGCAGCGTGGCTGCAAGCCGTGCCCGCGCAACCGCCAATTGCGGGCATCAGGAAAACCCGGCCGACGCTTTTAATCAATTTCTTTTTCAAGTGGGCGGCGCGCGTTTACGTTTCGTAAGCATTGATGGAGCAGTCTGGCGGGAGATTTCAGTTCGGATTTCGTGGGGAGGCGTAAGATGGGGCTGATACAGGCATTGGCGTCAGCACCGGGCTTGCGGCAATTTACGGGCGCGCCGGCTTTCGATTTGCGGGACGATTTCCGGGCTTTCGAGCCGGAACTCCGCCTGCCTTGGGCCGACGACGAACCGGAGACGGATGAGCCCGAAAGCATTCGACGTTCCGCGCCCGCGGAGCTTTTTCTCGTCTGTGAGCAGAGTGCCGTCACCGGTTCCGGTCAGCCGATTTTCGGCCGGCCCTTCGCGTCGACCGACGATGACCTTGCCCTCAGCGACGACGGCTATCTGATCGACAGTGAGGGCCGCTTCCTGCTTGGCGTGCCGCTCGACGACGATGGCGAGCCGGCGGCCACCGAGCCCGAGATCGTGCGCGTCGACGCCGGGGCGGCCGAGACGTTCGGCACTACCCGGATCACCTACCGGGCGAATCTGCCCGCCTACCCGCTGACCGCCCTTGCCGATTTCGAGGAGTCGTGCAGCGAACTCCTCGACAAGACCCTGTTCGCGCGCGACCCGTCGGTCCACGGCTCGGGGGTCGTGCTTGGCGATGACCGCTCGAAATTCCTCGACCGCACGCTGGCCGGAGGCTCGGTGTCGGTAACGTCCTCCAACGGCGGGACCGTTCAGCTCGTTCTGCGCTGGGCGAAGATGACCTCACTGCGCAGCGCCGGGCGCGATTGCTGGAACCTGTTCTACCGGGTGCGCCGCGATGCCCGCGGCGGCGAGGTCGCCTGGAAGAATACCGGACATCCCTTCGTGTTCGGCGCCGACGGCCGCCTTGAGGAAGCCTCTCTGGTGGTGCCGGTCATCGACATGATGATCGACGGCGTCCGCATCGGCAATGTCTCGATGATCTTCGGCAGCGCCGGCATCACGCAATTTGCCGACCGGAGCGGCCTCGTCAAAGTGCTGAAGTCCGACGCCGATGGCTGCGTCGGCGGGGACTTTGCCGGCATCTCGATGTCGGGACGCGGGCGGCTCTTCGCGCATTATTCGAACGGCGCCATGCGTCCGCTCGCGGATATCCAATTCAACGGCGACGAAGATCTGGTTCGACGGCCGCGATGAAAGAGGGCATAACACGGCCGAAAGGCGTGTCGCCTGAAAGCTCTAAACATTTCATCTTTTTAGAAAATCGTCCCGCCGCAATACAGCCGATTGCAGCGCTTGGCATGTAGTCTCAGATCGTCGCGCTTGACTTGAAGGCCAATTAAGGCTAAATACGTCCCGCAAATTTACGGTTCACGCGGCGCTGCATAACTCGGCCGAAATGCTGCGACGGCACTGAGAGCGGCATCTCGTTACCAGCAAGAGGTTCTGTATGGGCGGCTCTGCTCTGCCTAAGGACTACAGGCCGTCAGAGGACGAGCCTTTTATGAACGAGCGGCAGCTGGCCTATTTCCGGAAAAAGCTGCTCGATTGGAAGACGGAAATCCTGCGCTCAAGCCGCGAGAACTCTCGATAATCTCCAGGATTCCGGCCAGCATCCCGATCTGACCGACCGCGCGAGTTCGGAAACCGAACGCGCCCTTGAGCTGCGCGCCCGCGACCGCCAGCGCAAGTTGATCGCCAAGATTGAGGAAGCCTTAACGCGAATCGAAGACGGTAGTTATGGCTTTTGTGTCGATACCGGCGAGCCGATCAGTCTCAAACGGCTCGAAGCGCGTCCGGTCGTCGAACGAAGCCTGGAAGCGCAGGAACGGCATGAACGCCGCGAGCGCATCTATCGCGACGATTGAACGGTCTCGAAGGCCGGCGGCGGAGAGGATGTCGAATTGGCTGTCTTGGTGACGGGTGGAGCCGGCTATATCGGCAGTCACATGGCGCTCGAACTCGCCGAACATGGCGAGAAGGTTGTCGTTCTCGACAATCTGTCGACCGGGCTCCGTCGTCTCGTACCGGCGGATGCGGCTTTCATCGAAGGGGATGTCGGCGATGAGGCTCTGCTCGGCCGTCTCATCGCCGAATTCGACATCGAATCGGTCCTGCATTTCGCCGGCTCGATCGTGGTTCCCAACTTCGTGGTCGATCCGCTCGGCTACTATTTCAACAATACGGTGAAATCCCGCACGCTGATTGCCGCGGCGGTCGCGCACCGCGTGAAGCATTTCATCTTCTCATCGACCGCCGCGGTTTATGGCATGCCCGAGCGCGTGCCGGTTGCCGAGACCGCGCCGCTTCGGCCGATCTCGCCTTATGGCGCGTCGAAGATGATGACCGAACAGATGCTGGCGGATGCGGCGGTTGCCTACCCGCTGCGCTATTGCGCGCTACGCTATTTCAATGTCGCGGGCGCCGATCCTGCAGGCCGGTCCGGCCAGGCGAGCCGGCAGGCAACGCATCTCATCAAGGTCGCCTGCGAGGTGGTGACGGGGCGGCGGAGGCATCTTGACGTTTTCGGGACCGATTATCCGACGCGCGACGGCACCTGCGTGCGCGACTACATCCATGTCGGCGATCTCGTTCACGCGCACTGGCAGGCCCTGCAGTTCCTGCGGCGCGGCGGCGACAGCATCGTGCTCAATTGCGGCTATGGCCAGGGATATTCGGTGCTTGAGGTGATCGACACCGTGAAGCGCGTCTCAGGCATGGATTTCGAGGTGCGCATGGCGGAGCGGCGCGCAGGCGATTCTGCCGAGCTCGTTGCGGGCACTGCGCTCATTCACGAGGTGCTGTCATGGCGTCCGCAATTTGAGGATCTGGAGTCTCATCGTCGACCACGCGCTGAATTGGGAGCGCGGGCTCGAAGGCCCATCGGCGCGCGGAACCGGCGCTGCCGTAGCATTGCACCGTCTCATAGACCCGGACCAGTGAGCCGACCGGGCAGCGCGCATGTGCGCCGCGGTCGAACTCGTCATCGTCGATCGCGAGGATCGTCACGCACTGCTCCCGAGGCCCCTCAGGTCGAGAACATGCGCTGGGACCTGATGGCCATAGAGCTGACGCGAGCACGGAGCAAGCGATAGGCCGACTCGATGCAAGCGCGCGATGCCGCCGAGCGCGCGAGCCGATGGAGTCGATCAAGGCCCCGGGAAGAAGATGATCGCCCAGCGATTTGGCGACGACGATCCACATACCGTGAAAAAGTTGTGGTTTTCTCAATTTGCAATTCAAGGAGTTGCGGTTTGATCGGTCAGGAGTGTTTCGCTCTTAAGTTGTGCAACCCAGAGCGGCAAATGAGGTCGAAGCGCGAGCTGTTCTTTATAGAGCTGAGAGCTGCATAAATTGCGCAATTCTTCAGCGGTTCAACAAGCGATCAATTCATCGCATCAAATTCGAATATGGAATCGCACATTGCATAAATCGGCTTATCAAATTGGACAGCCTGTTCTTCGAGAATTATTGCATGGCGCCAGCCCTCAGCGTTTTGGATGTCGGCGCCATGAACGTCAACGGCACGCTTCGCGACTTTTCCCGCGACGGCATCGAATATATTGGCGCCGATCTTGCAGCGGGAGACGGGGTGGACATCATCCTGGAGGATCCCGAATTCCTTGCCATTTCCGGACCATCATTTCGATGCGGTTGTTTCAACGTCGACATTCGAGCACGCAGCGCATTTCTGGCTGCTCTTTGTCGAATGCATGAGGGTTCTCAAACCCAATGGCTACTTATATATCAACGCTCCCTCCAACGGGGATTTTCACCAATATCCGCATGACTTCTGGCGCTTCTATCCGGACACGGGGCTGGCGCTCGTGGAGTGGGGAAAGCGGCACAATTCTCGCCAATCAGCTTGATCGAGAGCGGCATCGCGGCACAGGACCGGGACTCTTGGAATGATTTTTTTGCGGTTTTCCAGAAAGCGGCCGCCCCAACGCCTGTGCCAAAGGGGCTGATCGTCGATAGCCTTGCCGATTGCACCAACGTGCGCCGCTTTGACCGGCATGGAGTGCAAAATCAGCGGGCCAGGACGGAAGATTGGCTTAAGGCGGACAAAGCAATTGCGGCGCTCAACGAGCTCAGGTGCAAAGCGGGGGACGGCGGGGCAGAAAACCTGGGGCTTCAAGCCGATCTCACCCATGCGCTCGAAAAAAAGGAGGCGGCCGAACGTCAACTCGTCACGCAAAGCGCACGTATTGCGGAACTCGAGCAGGTCGTGACCGAGCCTCTAGCGCAGATCTCCGCTCTCAAAGCAGAGCTGGAACTGGAGCGCGAAGACAAAGAGCACGCAGAACGCCAGCTTTGGGCAGGTTGGCGACAGGATTTCTGATCTTGAGAGACGATGCGCCTCCTCCCGCTGGCTGTTCAAGGCGCTCGGCGCGAAGCTGGTCCATGCGCCGCGGGATATTTCCCGCCGGGTGCGGCGGTCGTGGCAAAAGCAGAGTCATAAGCCTGCTCTGACGCAAGCGGTTAGCGGTGTTACGGAAATCGGTATCGGTCGCCTCCTTAACTCGCGATATCGTAAATCTCTTTCTAGCCGCTTGTTGCTCAAATTTGAGCCGGTCTTGTCGCGATCATTCGCAAGGCGCATGCGGAATCGGGTAAAAAAAAATGCCTATATCCCCGAAATCAGGGTGAAGATAACAAGCCGCTGCGCCGCACATCCATAGTCAAATTGCACAATAAATGAAATTTCCGAATTTTATTCCACTGGTGTACTTTAATCCACGCCACAGTATTTGCGTTGTACTCCATATATACTTTTCGGAGCAGTGGGACGAGTTCGCAAGTTACCTCTGCAACCTCCAGGATGACTACGACTTGTTCGTCAGCCTTGTGCATGATGCAAGTGCTCATCTGACGCATACGATCCATTCATTTAAACCGGACGCGCAGATCTTCGTTTTTCCAAACCACGGCCGCGACGTTTTCCCGTTCATTGCCTTTTTGAACAGCGGTGTCCTCGCACGGTATGAATTGGTCCTCAAACTGCACTCGAAAAAAACGCTGCAAGATCCGGAAGCTGGCCGACTATATAGAGAGGCTTTGCTCGAAGGGCTTCTTGGCACGCCCGAAAAGGTTCGGAGCATTATCGTTAGCTTCCAGCACCAAAAACGCCTTGGCTTGGCTGGGCCCAAAGAGCGTTTGATTATCGGTAAACGTCCGAGAGCAGCATCTGAGTATTAACGCCAAGGCGATTGGCGAGCTTGAAAGAATAACGGGAATATCCGTGGACTACACCACGTTGGCGTTTGTCGCGGGCACTATGTTTTGGGTTAGACCGCAGGCCCTCAAGCGTTTGCAAGGACTTTTGGGTGCCGACGACTTTGATCTTGAGCCATTACCTAATGATGGTGCAATGCCGCACGCTGTGGAACGATTTTTTGGCGCTGTCGTAGCAGACGCAGGCTATGAGATTGAAGCAATTGAGGCCCTTCCATTTTGCGGAAAAGGTTCTGGGGTCACTAGGTGGCGCCCGCCGAATGTCTTAACTTGCAGACACGAAATTTTTCGGCCAATTCTGGTCGATCCAAGCCAGAAAGTTTTGCCTTTTTGCATCGTACAGCCCAGATGGAACAGTATGGCCGCACACGATTTCGTATTGTCAGCGCCTGCGGGAGCTTGGGCTGTGCGTTGCACTTATCGTCGCGACAGAGGCAGAAGTCTCTGAAATTCATCGATCCCGGGAACGCAGGTCTGCGATGCTCTTATAGTTCGGGAGAATGCCGGCTTTGACTTTGCCTCTTGGGCAATGGCCCTCAAAATTGAGCCCCGCCTTTGGACGTGCAGCTCACTTCTTTTTGCGAATGACAGCGTCTACTCGGCTTCCCCAAACCTGCCTGAAACCATCGAGCGTATAGAGGGCATTCCAGCAGATTTCGTCGGGCTGACCGATTCGATCGAATGCGGCTATCGGGCTTTCCAATCATTCTTCTTCGTACTTCAGAACAAGGCACTTCAGCATCCCAAGATCCAAGAATTTTGGAACAACGTTCGCGTTTTATCGACCAAGCGGGAGGTAATCGCAAACTACGAAGTTTTCATACGTCGCGTTTCGAAGCCGCTGGTCTGAGATGCAAGGCACTTTTCCCCGCAAGTCTCTGGAACGAGCGCCGCAATCCAACACATTTCCGCTGGCGGGAGCTAATAGAAAGCGGCTTCCCTTTTATCAAAGTGGACCTTCTGCGCGACAATCCAGCAGGCGTTGACCTGAGCGGATGGGATCGCTTTTTGTCCTCCCGCGGCTTCGATGTCGGGCTTATCAAGCGGCATCTGCACCGGGTGCGCCCAAAGGCTCCGGCGCTCAAAGAAATTATCAGGGCGGGCAGCCACCGTACCTAGCGTACTGGCGCATTCACTTCGCTCATGCGTCTGCGCAGTAGCGTGCAGAACTGTCTGACCAAGGAGCATCTCGCCGGCGTCCTGGTGAGCCTCGTGGTCGAGTAGCTGGACTTGGCGAAGAATACGTCCAGCGACGCGAGCGAGAATGGCCCGCCACAGTTCCAAGCATGGTGGCGATGAGAGTCCAGCGTTAGATACGAGTTCCTAAGCAGGACGATATGGCGGGGATTATTCCGGCAAAATCCACAGTGTGCTGACGATCGATGGTCGCATTAAAGCATGGAGGTCAAATGAGCCGTCAGGAAAAAATTCTTCAAGGGATTACGAAGCGGCAGCGAGGGATCGAAATCGCGCCCTACTTTGCACCACTGACGCCGAAGCGCGACGGTTGGAATTGCCTCGTGCTTGACGTTTTTGACCGCCCGACGCTGCTGCAAAAAGCTGAGGTCGACCCGAATATTCCGCGTGAGGGTCTTTCCTTAATCGAAGAGGTCGATTTCGTCGGCAGCGCGACTCAATTGGCAGACTTGGTTCCAATCCGCGACCACGGCACATTCGATTACATCGTCAGCTCACATAATTTCGAGCATATTCCGAACCCGGTCCGATTTCTGCAAGGGTGCCAGAGGGTACTTAAGCCGGGAGGTATCCTCTCGATGGCCGTACCGGACGGACGGGCATGTTTCGATTTTTTCCGCCCGCACACGACCTTAGTTGATTGGTTGGATGCCTTCATAGAGCAGCGCCAGAAACCAAAGCCGGGGCAGGTTTTCGCACTTGCCGCTAACATGGCGGGCCTATGCCGCGATGAGCAAAGCGTCGGCGCCTTTTCCTTGGAGGACCCTGTAACGGCGATCATGGTTACTGGAGATCTGTCTGCGGCATATCAGAAGTGGGTGACTGCTGACGACAATGGAGACTATCAAGATTTCGCACTGTTCTGTGATGACACCGGCGTCGCTAGAATTGATCATCACGGAATGTCAGTATCTTGGTCTAGTCTCCTTCGAAATTGGAGAGATCTCAACCGCCCCGGGTTGCGAGTTTTTCGTCCGCCTTGTTGATCGACCTGACAAGAGCTCGCACTGATACCACGACCGCAGAATTGAATGCGACCAGAACGCGGCTATTGCAGAGGATTTGGGACGAGCGGGCGCGAGCGTCAAGTTGGGGGCAAGATCTAGTGCGAGAACTGCAGCGATCTGAACGAACGAGTGCAGCCCATCTCGTGGACGTGGGGAGGGGTGCTGCGAGACATGATCCGATCGCCGTGGGCCGCCGGCAGCTGCGACGGCTTGCGGCAATGATTACCGGGTAAAATGCCACGAGTGATCAATGCATGGAAAGAATGGGCGGAAGGCGCATATCTCGAGCCGGATGGCGGTATGGTTACGCTGGGCGATCATCCCGAGATTGAATCCAGTGCCGAGGCTGTTCTGGGTTGCGGCAGCAAAAGCTATAAGTTCGCCGCACAGTCGAGTTTGATGAATCCGCACCATATTTGATCGAAACCGTCCCCGAATGGATCCTTAAGCTCTTTGATTATTTCCAAGAAGGCATGGTGAACTGCATTCTTCATGTCGGCGCGGGCAAATGCGGCAGTAGCTCGCTACAAACCGCACTGTCCCTCAGGCCTGTTTTTGCCTCGTTCGATGCATCGGCGAGGTATGAGTATGTCTGTATTGTGCCCGAGTACACGGGGCTGCTGCGCGGTGAGATGCTTGTCCGCGGCGCCGCCCAGATGAGCCCCGCGGGTTATTGTTGTTCGAGCGCGGCAAAACGATGGGCAGGTGACGAGAATTTCTTAGCCCGCTTAAACGAAGACTTCATAAAAATGGCTAAAGCCAATGTTGTCCCAATTCTGTCTTGGGAAGAATGGTTATATGACGCTTCGGTATTCGCAGACCATGACATACTGCGCAGGCTTGGGCTAAGTGCGAAGGTCATTGTTTTCATACGTCCGCAAGTTCCCTGGATTAATTCGGCCTGGTGGCAGTGGGGCGCCTGGTCCGGGCAGGAATTTGACGATTGGCTGGAACTCTGGGCGAAAGAGGTGACGCTGTGGGCAGACCTGATCCGGAGCTGGCAATCGGTCCCCGGCGTTCGGACCGTTGAAGTCTATGCAGCGACACGCGATGTCGTGACGACATTTTTTCAATCGATTAACGCTCCGGCGCCAGATGTGGAGGTGTCGAACAAGAGTCTGGACGCCGACGTCCTCCGTTTTTTCCAGCGGAACCGCGAATTTCGGCCTCACGAACACGCATCGGAAATCGACTTCGTGCTCCAGAGATGCCTCGCTCCCAGCCCAAAGGAGACGCCTTGGGTAATCCCTTGGACGAAAGTTGCCGAACTCATTGAATATTTTCGACCATCCAATGAAGATCTGCTCTCCCTTGTCTCGCCATCGGAGCGCGCGTTCATCGAAAATGATCCGCAATGGTGGGATGCCGAGGCATACCGGCATCGTGAGGTCGCCTCTCCGACGCCTCCCGTCCCGACAATTGAAGAGGTCGAGGATCTTGCTCGCCGCGCTATTAGCGCGGTTGTCAGCCTTGAGGAGCGAGTGCGGATGCTGCAGCCATGCGCCGGAGCGAATGGGTCAGCCCAACGCGCGTTGCCGGCGCTCAGGCAGGAGCTTGCAGCCGCTCAGGCGAGGGTGGAATTGCTGGAAACCAAGTTGGCCGCGAAACGCATGAGGTGGCCGTGGATCAAGCGCATGAATTCGGCAGCGTGAAGACCTTTTCGCAGGAGCGTGCGGCCGTGCCTTGACGATGTCGGGGAAATCCGCGGGGGCGCCGGCGGGGCAAGCATCTATCGCCGCCGGATCTCAGCCGTCCGCAGGAACCGGCTCGCTTAACCGGGGGCGGGTGGCGACCCTGGTCCGACGCGGGAAGGTCAGCCTTACCTCCAGGCCGGGATCGTTGTCACCCATAGCGATGCCGACCCCATGGATAACCGCGATCGAGCGCACGAGGGCCAGGCCGAGGCCGCTGCCCGGCGTCTTGCGGCTGCGCTCCAGCCGGTAGAAGGGCTGGAAGATCTTCCTGCGATGCTCGGCCGGGATTCCCGGTCCGGTATCGGACAGGATCAGCATCACCCGTTCCGCACGGCTGCCCAGCCACAGACCGATATCGGCCCCTTCGGGACAGTGGTTGACCGCGTTCTCGATCAGATTCACCAGCATTTGCGCCAGCAGTTCCCGGTGGCCCTGCACGCAAAGTCCCGGCGCGACCTGTGCCGCGAAACGCTGGCCCTTCTCCGCGACAAGCGGCTGATAAATATCGACGAGTTCCGCGGCCAGCGCCGACAGGTCGACCGTGGTGAAGAGCTTGCCCATGTCGAGAGCTTCGATCTGTCCGATCTGGAGCAGGGCATCGAAGATCCTCAGAATCTGATCGGTGTCGGCCTTTGCTTTTTCGAGGGCATCGAGGCAGCCTTCGATCGTGGGATGCCCCAATTTGGCGGCCTCAAGGCGCTGGCGCAGACGGCCGAGCGGCGTTCGCAGATCATGGGCGATATCATTGGTAACCTGCTTCATCGTGCCCATCAGCGCTTCGATGCGATCGAGCATCGCGTTGATGCTCTCCGAAAGCTGATCGAATTCGTCGCCGCTCCCGCGTATGGGCAGCCGCCGCGATAAATCGCCGGCCATGATCGTCCGGCTTGTGCGATGGATCGTCGACACGCGCGCAAGCGCGGCGCGGCTCAGAAGCACGCCGCTGCCGAGCGCCAGCGGCAGCATCAATGCCAGGGAGCTGATCAGCGATTTGATGATGATCTGGCGGAGATCGTAGACTTGATCCAGCCCCGCGCCGACGATGAGAAGGTTGCCGGTGGCCAGGCGGCTGCCGAGCATGAGCAGAATGGTGTCTCCCTCATCTGCGGGGTCGACAATGTTGCTCTTGACGTCGATCTCGCTCCAGCCCTCGACGAGCTTGTCCGCCGGCAGGTTGCCGAGAATCTGGGCGCCGTCTTTGTCCACCATCGCGTAAAGGAAGATGCCCGTCCCGGGCGCGTTCGATCGCTCCTGGATGGTTCTCGCCAGTTCGGTATAGCCGCGCGCTTTGAAGATGCTTTGCAGAACGGACATTTCCGCTGCGATTTGCACGCGCAATGTCTTTTTGAGTTCATAGGTCGCGTTGACGTAGATGAATGTAAGTATCGTAGCGAGCGTCAAGCCGAATAGCAGTAGATATAAGAGAGTAATACGGAAAGGTGAACTTCGAAGCACTGCGGGAATCATTTTGCCGCGCCACTCGCTTCGAGAACATAGCCGGAGCCGCGCAGAGTATGAAGGAGAGGCTGGTCGAAAGGCCGGTCGATTTTGTTGCGCAGGCGGGAAATATTGGCCTCGACGACCTTCGTCATGGGGTCGAAATGAAAGTCCCAGACGCGATCGAGCAGCATGGTGCGCGTGACGACACGGCCCTTATTGCGAATGAAATATTCCAGCATCCGGAATTCAAGCGGCTGCAGGTCAATATCCTGGCCGCCGCGCGTGACCTTGCGCCGGATCAAATCCATCTCCAGATCGCCGACATGGAGCACGGTCTCCGACTGGGTGATGGGCGGACGGCGGCTCAGGGCCTGGATGCGGGCGCGCAGCTCGGCAAAGGCGAAGGGCTTGACGAGATAATCATCGCCGCCCGCTTCAAAGCCTTTCACGCGGTCTTCGATGCTGCTCATCGTTGTCAGGAAAATCACGGGCGCCGTGCCGCCATTGCTGCGAAACGTCCGCACAATCGACAGTCCGTCGACGTCCGGAAGCGCCCGATCGACGATCAGAATGTCATGGGTCTCGCTCGACGCAAGCAGGAGGCCATCGCGGCCGACATCGGCAACCTCCACCACATGACCGTCCTCTTTGAGACCGGATGCGATAAAGCCGGCAGTCTCGACATCGTCCTCAATCAGCAAGACCTTCATCGGTCTATCCCGTTGCCGTTGCATCGAAATCCGGGCGTTGCATAGGAATGGCGGCCGGACCGCGACGGTTGCGAGGCGCCCCGAAGAGCGGGCGGTGATGCGCTCATTACCATTGCGCAAATATTTGCGCTATTTACGGCGTCCCCATGTGACGAAAGAGCTGGCAGCATAGTTCCATACCGCACCCGCGATCGCCCCGGCAACACCTGCTGCCCACCAGGAATATCGGCGAGTGAATAACAGGTGGGCAACGCCGATATTGCCGATCAGGCCGAAGGAACAGACGGCATAGAACGAAAGCAGGCCGATGGCAAACTGCAGGCCTCGCAGCCGGCGGTCGCAGAAGGTGACACGATTATTGATCCAGAAATTCGATGTCATTGCGGTCAGCGACGCCACCATCTGGGCTGCATCAAAGCCGATACCGGCAGCGATGGCGAGGCGCAATGCGGCGAGATGCACCAGGATGCCGCTTGCGCCGACCATGAGGAACAGCACGAATTCGGTTGGTACGTAGCGGCCGGCCGTCTTGTCGATCAACATCCGTGCAAATGCGAGCAGCACCGCGACATCAAGCTTGCTGTCGCCGGAAAGGCGCGCGCGGAACATCATTGGCACCTCGATGACCCGCACGGGCTTTGGCAGCGACACCAGAATGTCGAGCAGGATTTTGAACCCCTGGCCCGAAAGCGAGGCGGCGACCTTGTCGAACAGAGCACGCGGCATCATGAAATAGCCGCTCATGGGATCGCGGATCTCAACTCCGAGAAAGCGCCGCGCCGCCAGCGTTCCGATGCGGCTCATGGTGTGGCGCTGCTTCATGCCGAGGCCGCCGGCATCGCCGCCGTCAATATAGCGGCTGCCGATCACCATATCCGCGTGCCCCGAACGAAGCAGCTCCAGCATGCGCTGCGAGCAGCCCTTCATCATGCTGCCGATCACCATCCATAACCGCCACATATTGCGCGGATGACGACAGAATGCCTTCGATCACGGCGCTCGAAAGCCCGCGCCGCCCGACCCGCCGGATACATCGGATCCGCGCATCCTTTTCCGCAATCGCGCGGGCCAAGCTCACTGGTGCCATCGGAACTGTCGTCGTCGACAAAGATGATCTCCCAGTCCCCAGCCGGCATCGCCGCTTCGATGCTCGCGGCGATGGCGCCGATATTGCCCTGCTCGTTATAGGTCGGGATAATGATCGAAAGCATCGGCGCTTTGTGGCGTGTCGGGCTTGCGTCCCGTTTGGCCTCAGCGCCCGCGGATTCCGCCAGCCGGCGATGCTCGCGCAAATCGTTGACCGGCTGAGCTCGACCGTTCATGCGCGTTTCACCGGCTTTTTCGGCCAATGTTTCAGCCATGATCTTTCCTCGTCGCGCGGTAGACGGAGTAGGTTTGGAAGGTGCAGCCGCCTTGCTTGCGCATGATCGGCATTGGTGAGCCAAGCGGCTGGAAGCGGTCGGTAAGGCCGGCCGGCAAGTCGGCTTTGCGGGATAGAATGAGCGTTTGAGCGCGGCAGGAATGTCAGGCTGCTCGAAGCCCACATAGCGCGGCTCGTCGGTGACATGGGTGATCGCAAGCGTTTTCGGCGCATAGAAGCGCAGGATGCTCGCCGTCGCGTAGTCGGGGACGACGATCTGGCTTGTGCCATCGCGGCTTGCCAGACTGGCAACCTCGCCCGCGAAATCCCGATTGCCGCGCATGACCCGCAGCGGATCCAGCCGCAGGCAGAACACATCAGGGCTCAGCGCATAGAACCAGACCAACGCCACCAGCGCGCCGCCGCTTGCCACCGACCAACGCAACCAGCGCTGATATTGGCGAGCGCTGGCCGGCCGATCCGACAGCGCAGCGAGAGCCAGAAATGCGGCAGGCCAGGCCACGGACGGCCAATTCGCCTGAACATGCATGAAAGGCGACTGCAGGAGAAAGAAGCCCGCCGGCACTAGAAACAGGCTGACGAGCAGCGTGTCGACGGGGTTCCGGTCGCGCAGCGCGCGATGGCCCGCCTGCAAGATGGCGATGATCAGCAGGCCGAACAGGAGCGGCGTGATGACACCGGCCTGGCCGCCGATGAATTCCAGAATGTAGCCGGGGTGCACGCCGCGTGACCAATCGAGGCGGCCGCCCTGCTTGCCGAACGAGATCCAGCCGTTTTGGTCGTTCCAGATCAGGACCGGCGAGAAACACAAGATGGCAAGGATGAGCGCGATCCATGGCCATGGCGTCATGATCCAGCGCCGCATCTTGAGGCTTGTCAGCAGCCAGAGCAGGACCGAAAGGGCGGCAAGCGCAGCGGTGTATTTGCTGAGCATCGCCAGCCCCCCGGCGATGCCCGCGATCGGCCACCAGTACCAGCGTGGCTCAAGACAAAGCCGCAGCAGCGCCCAAATCATCACGCTCAAAAAGAACATGAGCGGAGCGTCGGGCGTCATCAGAATGCTGCCGGCACCGAGGAGAAGCGTCGCCTGCATGGCGAATCCGGCGAGGAGGGCCGCACGGTCTCCGTAAATTCGCTCCGCGGCGTCGAAAATCAGCCACGACGCGACGAAGGTGGCGACTTGCCCGATAAATCTGACCCCCAGCTCGCTATCGCCGGCAATCGCCGTTCCAGCCCGGATCAGCCATGCAACCATCGGCGGGTGGTCGTAATAGGAAAGCTGAAGGTTCTGCGCCCAGTACCAATAATAGGCTTCGTCGAAATGCAGTTCGAGATGGTCCGCGACCACGAGCCGGGCAAAAGTGATAAGGGCGAGCCCGCAAAGGAAGATCGTCCGCGCTGACCATCCCGCAACGCGAGCGGCCGCCGAGATAGCCACCAAATCTTTCCTCCCTCGGTCGGACGGGGTTGAGAAGGCCCGCACCGGCGCCGTTCGCCACACGTTCCGCGGTCTTCCCCGGCGCCGTTATCGTTCCCGCTCCCCCGGTATTCTTCGCGGAACCGGCGCAGCAAGACGCCGCCGGGCTTCGGAGCTGCGCTGCGCAAGCACTAGCGGGGCAGGGTTACGCGCGGTTCTGCTGGTGGTTACATTTTTGTAACCTGAGGATGCCGGCGACGGGAAAACTGACGCCTTTTGCACCGCGCCGGCCCAAGACGAACCAACCGAAGGAGTTACGTCGTGCTCGGCTGACGAGCCTTCTTCGTGTCGCCGGCTATGAAACCCGACGCCGCGAAAGACCTTCAAGGGCATGATGGTTCGACCGAAATCGGTCAGAGGGATCGGCGCTTCTTCCTCGATGCGATCGAATTTCGAACCCAGGGCCGCTTTCACGGTGTTGAGGCTCGCAGAAAGGTCGACGATGATGGCGTCCTGCCCTTCGAAGTCAGCCGGATCGGCGATATAGGAGAACTGGATGTTATTTTTAGCAAGGCAGAGGAGCTTATAGGATGTTGCGAGCGCGTAGCCGGCCTTGGCGCAGGCTTCCCAGCGCATGCCGGCGACGAAGGTGCGGTGCGGATCGATATGGCGGTCCTCAAGGGACTTCGGCAGATTGGTCCAGTCGAACAGTTCGACGAGAATGGGGTCCGTCTGCGTAAACGGCGCCGGGTCCACTCGCGCCAGCGTGGAGGTTACCCAGCCCGTCATTGCGTGCGTCACTAGAACAACGAGACCCGCAACATAGGTGAGAGCGGTGGTGGTGACCCAGCGCATTGCCGAGCGGGGGCTCTCCACCGTGAGACGGTCCAGGGAAACGCCGATGAGCGGAAACAGCGTCACATAGCCGATCGCCGCCCAGTGATAGCCTCTGAGGCTGTGGCTGCTCCAAAGCATCACGCTTGGAAAGAAGACAAGCGGCGTCACGGCCAAGCAAACGCAAAACCAGCTTCTTCCGTTGCTGGGTCCGATTTTCAAGCCACGGACAAGGCCGGCAATCGCCGCGACAAAAATCCACGGCTGCAGATAGAGGAATTGCGCGCCAATCCAGCGCAAGGCCCGCAAGGGATGAAGACCATCATCGAAGCCGGCCCGGCTTCCCTGGAAGATGAAAGACACCCAGCCGTGTTCGGCGTTCCAGATCAGCACAGGAAGCAACGGTATCAGGGACACGGAAATGGCCACATAGGGATGCGGTCGCAAGAACCAGTGCCGGCGATCCGGACCGCTCGAAAGAAGAAAAAGCACGAGGCCCGGCAACAGCAGGATCGCCGTATATTTGGACGCTAGCGCCAGGCCGAAGAAAAGCCCCGCGGCCAGCCAGAGGCTCCAAACGACCGAGCGATTCCGCCCAGCGTCAAAGAAAATCTGGATGAGACAGAGAATAGCGGCGAGCGCAAAGAAGATCGTCAGACCGTCGGTGAGAGCCAGCGCCCCCACCCAAAGGCCAAAGAGCGGCGAGAGCGTCAGAGCACCTGCCGCGTAGAAGGCTGATCGTGCACCAAAGAGGCGCTCGGTCGTGAGATAGAGCAGCCAGCTGGTTCCGAGGAACAGCACGATGAAGGGGGCTCGAACGAACGTCGCCGCTTCCGAACCAGTGGCATGGGTCACCAAACCGATCAACCACCAGGTCAAGGGCGGATGATCGACATATGACAGCGAGGGGTGGCGCGCCATGATCACCCCGTAGCTCTCCATAAGGTTGAGATCGAAGGCAAACCCCGCAGCGAACCTGATCACGAGAGTGGAAACCGCGACGGCCCAAAAGGCGGTCGCATAGGGCGACGAGAGGAGGGAGCGCGCGCGCGCGTGCTCTCCATAGGGCGTTCGGATGCAGTCGCGACGACACTCGTGATCGTCATCCATGCGTTCCCCATGAATCCGCTCCGCCGTTTCGACGATTAGCCGCGATTTGATGAAGGCGGCTGATTGCCCGATCAGCAGTGCCGACTTTGATCATCCAGGCTACCATCGAAGGATGGTCGGAATAGGAGCGCTGACGATTCTGCGTGGAGCCCGGCTGCGCAAGCGATAGCGGGGCAGGGTTACAAGCGGTTCCGCAGACGGATACATCTTTGTAACTCGGGCTATTCGTGCGGGCGGATATTCACGGTAAGCTTGCGCGACATTGCACCCCCCGGCGAAACTCGATCGATGTCCGCAAATGCTATCCCGCCGCCTGATCCGGCGATCGAGACATTCCTGATTTCGGCGGGCTTGCTGCGCCGGTCTGAGGCCGTGCGCTTCGAGCCGTTGGCGGGCGGCGTGTCGTCCGACATCTGGCTGGTCGAGACGCGCGGCCGAAGACTCTGCGTCAAACGCGCTTTGCCGCAGCTCCGCGTCGCAGCCCAGTGGTTTGCGCCGGTCGAGCGTAGCGTCTATGAGGCCGCCTGGCTCGAGGGCGCCTACCGGATTCTGCCGACGGCCGTGCCGAGCGTTCTTGCCAGCGATCCGGCGTCCGGCATCTTCGCGATGGACTATCTCGACCCCGGCACGCACCGATGCTGGAAGACCGAGCTATTGGCCGCGCATGTCGACCAGGCCCTCGCGGCCGAGGTCGGATCGCGGCTGGCGGTGATCCATGCGGGCTTTGCGCGCGATCCGCTTTCGCCGCAACGATTTGCGACCGACGCGATTTTTCAGGCAATCCGCCTGGAGCCTTATCTTCTGGCCACGGCGCGCGCGCATCCCGATCTCGCCGAAACGCTGTGCGGGCTTGCCGAACGCACCCAGGCGTCCAAGCGAACCGTGGTCCATGGCGATGTCAGCCCGAAAAACATTCTCATCGGTCCGGCCGGCCCGGTCTTCCTTGATGCCGAATGCGCCTGGTATGGCGATCCGGCGTTCGATCTCGCCTTTTGCCTCAATCATCTGCTGCTGAAAACGATCGCGGTGCCTGCCGCGCGCGCGGAATTGCTCGCCGGTTTTTCGCGCCTGGCGCAAGCCTATCTGCCTCTCGTCGACTGGGAGCCGGCGCGGGACATCGAGCAGCGCGCCGCAACTTTACTTCCCGGCCTATTGCTGGCTCGCATCGACGGCAAGTCGCCGGTCGAATATATCACTCGTAAGCAGGACAAAGCCCGCGTGCGCATCTGCTGCGCGGCGCCTGCTGACGAGTTCACCGCAAGACCTTGCCGCCCTGCGTGCCGGGTGGGAGGATTCCGCCTTTCGGGAAAGTGGGTGAATGGACAGGCGCATCAGACGGATTTCCGCCCTGCGAGTCTGGGACTCGCGCGGCCGGCCCACGGTCGAAGCCGAGATCGAACTGGCGGACGGCGCAAAGGGAAGGGCGATCGCGCCGGCCGGCGCCTCGCGCGGCTCGCATGAGGCCGTCGATCTCAGGGATGGAGGCAAGGCATTCGGCGGTCTCGGCGTCGAAGCGGCCTGCCGCGCCGTTCGGGATGAGATCGCGCCTGCGCTGACCGGCATGGCAGCCGACGATCAGGCAGCACTCGATGCCGCGATGATCGCGCTCGACGGCACGGCCAATAAAGCGCGTCTCGGCGGCAATGCCATGATTGCCGTATCCATGGCGGCGGCGCACGCATCGGCCGCCAGCCACGGCGAGGCGCTTTGGCGCTATCTCGCGCAAGGCGCGTCGCCGAGACTGCCGATGCCGATCATCCAGATTTTTGGCGGCGGCGCTCATGCCGGGCGCCGCATCGACCTGCAGGACATCATGGCAGTGCCGGTCTCAGCCGCATCCTTCGATGAGGCGACGGTAATGATTGCCGAGGTCTACAGGGCGGCGGGCAATCTGATGGCGGAGGCCGGTCTGCTCAGGGGCGTCGCCGATGAAGGCGGCTGGTGGCCGGAGTTCGGCTCCAACGAAGAGGCGCTCGATCAGACGGTCCGCGCCATTGAGCGCGCCGGCTACCGGCCCGGAGACGAGGTCGGCATCGCGCTCGACGTCGCCGCCACGCAATTTCGGCACGGCGCCGGCTATCGCCTCGCTGCCGACGGCATCGATCTGGCGCGCGACGCATGGCTCGCAAAGCTCGCCGGATGGTGCGGTAGATATCCGATCGTTTCGGTGGAAGACCCTGTCGCCGAGGACGACGATGCCGGCATGGCGGCCTTCACCAAGTCGGTCGGCGGCCGCGTTCACGTCGTCGGCGACGATTACCTCGTTACCTCGGCCGTGCGCATTCGCCGGGCGGCGCAATTGGGCGCCTGCAACTCCGCACTCATCAAACCGAACCAGGCTGGGACTTTGACCGAAACGCGGGCCGCCTTCGACGCGGCACGCGAAGCCGGATGGCGGACCATCATCTCTGCGCGCTCCGGCGAGAGCGAAGACGTGACCATCGTGCATCTCGCCGTCGGCTGGCGCGCGGACCAGCTCAAAGTCGGCTCCTTCGCCCGCTCGGAGCGCATGGCGAAATGGAACGAAGCCATCCGGATCGAGTCGGAGCTGGGCGGCAGGGCGAGGCTCGCGGGACGCCGGTAATAAGTCTCCGGCGGCTTGCCCAGCAACGCTGCGGGCGCTTTGCAGTTGCGAACAAGGCTCATTACCGACGACGAAAGGCGAATGTAGGATAGATTTGGGTGACGCTGGGCAACGGCGCTAAGCGGGAAAACCGAAACCGTCGTCAAGCGCTTCGGCCGGGAATTGCAGAGGAAGCCGGGGGAAGCATAGGAGGCAAACGCGGCCATGACCGGACGTCTCTTGCACTTGGGCGAAATCCTCAGCGCGAACGCGCGTTTACAGCCGGAACGGCTTGGTGCGCGCGACCTCGAACGGTCGATGAGTTTCCGCAAATGGAACGAGCGCTCCTGCCGCCTGGCGAATGCGCTCCTTGGCCTCGGCCTCGGCAAGGGCGATCGCGTTGCCGTCTTCGCCTATAACTGCCTGGAATGGGCGGAGATTTACGCGGCGACGGCGAAGGCCGGTCTGGTGGCTGTACCGATCAATTTTCGGCTTGTCGGGCCGGAGATCGCTTATATCGTGGAGAATTGCGAGGCGCGCGCGCTCATCGTGCAGGACGAACTCGCGGGAAGCATCGAGGACGTACGCGCGAGCCTCCCCGTTCCCGAGCGGAATTATATCTGCATCGCGCGCGAGCGCTGCCCCGCGGGCTTCCACGCCTATGAGGATCTGCTCGCCGCCGCGGCTGACAGCGAGCCGGGCGTGCCGGTCGCCCCGGACGATCAGTGGATGCTGATGTACACCTCCGGCACGACGGGGCGGCCCAAAGGCGCAATCCGCAGCCATAAGGGCAGCGCGCTGCTTTCGCTGGTCACCGAGATCGAACTCGGGCTGTCGAGGCGGGACACGGCGCTCCTGGTCATGCCGATGTGTCACGCCAATTCGCTCTATTTCTTCGGATCCTTCAGCTATTGCGGCGGCGCCTGCTCGATTTACAGCCGGAAAAGCTTCGATCCAGAGCATCTCTTGCGCACGCTTGCCGAGGACGAGGCTACCTTCACCTCGCTCGTGCCGACCCATTACATCACCATGCTCGGCCTCCCGGCCTCCGTTCGAGAGCGATACAATGTCGAGAAGGTCAGCAAGCTGATGATCTCCTCGGCGCCTGCCCGCCGGGACACCAAGCTGGCGATCCTGGATTATTTCAGGAATTCCGGTCTGTTCGAGCTTTACGGCTCGACCGAGGCGGGATGGGTGACGATGCTGCATCCCGACGAGCAGTTCGACAAGCTCGGCTCGGTCGGCCGTGAATGTGTCGGCTCAGCGCCGATCCGCATTCTCGATGCAAATGGCGTCGAAGTCCCGGACGGCGAGCCCGGCGAACTCTATTCCTCCAATCCGTACACATTCGACGGCTATTGGCGGCTGCCGGAGAAGACCAGCCGAGGCGTTTCGCGGCGATTACTGCACAGTCGGCGACATGGCTAGGCGCGATGCGGACGGCTACATCTATCTGGTCGACCGCAAGAGCAACATGATCATCACCGGCGGCGAGAACGTCTACCCCTCGGAGGTGGAGGCTCTGCTCGGCGCTCATCCGAGCGTCAAGGATGCCGCTGTCATTGGTGTTCCCGACGAGAAATGGGGCGAGCGCGTTCACGCCGTGATCGTCCTGCATGAGGACGCCGTGATCACCGAGGCAGCGCTGATCGACTGGTGCAAGGACCGGCATCGCCGGCTACAAACGCCCGAAGTCGATGACCTTCTTTAACGAAGACGAGATGCCGCGCACGGCGACCGGCAAGATTCTGCATCGCCAGCTTAAGGCGAAGATTGCAACGCTTTTAGAGTAATCCAGCAAAACAATCGCCGCGAGGACGCCCGAAATGGACATCGCCGTTCAAGACCTCAATACCGATGAAACCGCCTGCGCGGCATGGATTGCCCGTTTTCTCAAAGCGCGCGGCGTCGACCGGATCTTCGGGCTCCAGGGCGGCCATATTCAGCCGATCTGGGATCATGTGGCGCGCCAGGGTATCCGCATCATCGATGTTCGGGACGAGGGTGCCGCCGTGCACATGGCTCACGCCCATGCCGAGCTGACCGGCGCGCTCGGTGCGTCGATGGTCACAGCGGGGCCGGGCGTGACCAACACGGTGACGGCGATCGCGAATGCCTCCCTCGCACGCGCGCCGGTTCTGCTGATCGGCGGCTGCACCTCGCGGCCGCAGGCCAATATGGGGCCGCTTCAGGATATTCCGCATGTTGATATTCTCCGTCCGGTGACGCGGCAGGCGCGGACGGCGCGCGTCACCGATCAGGTCATCCGTGAGCTGGACGAAGCAGTCGCCAAGGCGATGGGCGACATGGGCGAGCCCGGCCCCGTCTATATCGAAATCCCAACGGACGTCCTACGCACGCCGGTCCCGCCGCAGCTCGTGCTCGACGAATGGATGTCGGCCAAACCTGCGCGCATGATCCCGCCGGACGGCACAGCGGTGCGCGAGGCGGTCGATGCACTTTGGCGGGCGAAACGTCCGCTTGTGATCACCGGCCGCGGCGCCCGCAATGCCGGCCGCGAGCTTGTCAGACTGCTCGATGCCTGCGGCGCCGCCTATCTCGATACGCAGGAGAGCCGGGGCCTGGTGCCGGCGGATCACCCATCCGTCATTGGAGCGATGCGTGCGGCGGCGATGACGGAGGCCGATGTCGTGTTCGTCATCGGGCGCAAGCTCGACTACCAGCTCGGCTATGGCTCGCCTGCGGTGTTTCCGAATGCGCGCTTCATCCGGCTCGCCGACAATGCCGGCGAGCTGATCGACAACCGACGCGGGACACCGGAGCTCATGGCGACGCCGACGCTCGCGCTTGCGGCCATGGTCGAGACCGCCGGAAACCGCCGCTCCGCGCGAGACGAAGCCTGGATCGAGCGGCTGCGCGAGGGCCATCAGGAGCGGCTTGCCTCTTCGTCGAACAAGAGCAAACCCCAGACCGGCGCCGACGGAAAAATCCACCCGCAGGTCATCTTCGACGCGATCGCCGAGGTTGCTGATCCTGACTATATCGGCATCGCCGATGGCGGCGATCTCTTGAGCTTTGCGCGCGTCGGCCTTCAGGCCCGGACCTATATGGATGCTGGCGCCTTCGGCTGCCTCGGCGTCGGCGTGCCCTTTGCCGTCGCCGCCGCGCTCGCCTGTCCGGACCGTCAGGTGATCTCGGTGAACGGCGACGGTGCGTTCGGCATCAACGCCATGGAAATCGACACCGCCGTCAGGCATGGCGCCAAGGCGGTGTTCATCGTCTCCAACAATGCCGCCTGGAACATCGAGCGCCTCGATCAGGAGATGAATTACGGCGGCCGGGTGGTCGGCACGACCTTGCGATACTCCGACTATGCAGCCATGGCCCGCGCGCTCGGCGCCCATGGCGAGCGTGTCGAGGACCCGGCCGAACTTCCGGCGGCATTAGGCCGGGCGCTAGCGAATGCGCCAGCTCTCATCGACGTGGTGACATCGCAAACGGTGATTTCGTCCGACGCCCGCAAGGGTCTCGGCTTCGTGCCGGATTACCAGCCGCTTTTTGCATGGGATGAGGCCGAACAGCGGCGCCGCGGCGGCTAGTGGAGCGAATTTGACATTGAGTCCGCCTGTCGCGAGCTCGCGCTCAAATGTCAAATTCAAAAGCTCCACTAGAATACAAGGTTGCTAGTGGTCCATTCCGGCATTTGCTCTCGAGCGTGCTGCAAGCGGATGCAAATGCCGGAATCGGACCACTAGCCGCAGCTGCACGCGACCGAAGAACCACCGGCTGCATGGCAAGACCGGCGCCCGGGAGGAGTGAGGCGCCGGTCTGCAGCGCGGCTGCGAGCAGGATGGCCGCGGTCCGCCTATCGCTGACGTGACGACTGCCTCGCGTCAGCGTTATTGGCGGGCCGCGGCGCCGACATTGCGCGCGCGCTGAAAGGTGGTCTCTGCTTCACCCAGCAAGCCGACGAGATGCGCCGAATTGACGTCCGCATCCTCGAATGACGCACCGCTGACATCGGCTCCGGTCAGATCCGCGCCGCCGAGATCCGCCCCCTTGAAATTGGCACGCTTCAGAATTGCTCCGCGGAGCGAAGCGAATTCGAGGTCGGCGCGGGCCAGATTGGCCTCGGTCAGATCCGCGCCTTCCAGATCCGCCGAGCGCAGCACGCCGCGCATCAGGCCCATTGATTGGTTGCGCATATCGGCGGAGAAGTCGGCTCCGCGAAGCACCGCGCGCTTCAAGCTGGCCCGCGTCAGATCGGCGGCGACGCGCGCGCCCGACAAATCGGCTCCGTCGAGCCTGGCCGAGCCGAGCTGCGTCTGGAACAGCGAGGCGCCGCTGAGATTGGCGGCGCTCAAATCGGCCGAAATCATCCAGGCCTGATCCAGAACCGCGCCCTTGAGAATGCTGTCCTTGAAGGTCGCCTTATTCAGCCGCGCCGAGCGAAACACGGCATTGGAGAGATCGAGGCCGGAAAGATCGATGCCGTTAAGGCTTTTCCCGGTGAAATCAACGGGTTGATTTGCCACGGCGTTCCGCATCAGGGCTCATCACCTGTTCGCGGCTCAGCTCCCTCTCGGTAAATGACGGCGAGGCCAGATCGAGATCGTGCATGATGTCCTGCGCCATGGCGGCGGCCGGCAGAATGAGAAAGATTGCGAGCCAAAAACCGCCTCGCGGTCTGCGGGGAGTGGTGGACCGCTTCCGCATCATGGTCACATTCCGTGTCTCCAAGACCAAACCCCCCGCGGCCGCGTTGGGCCGTGCCCAAACTATGAGCGTCCGATTGCATAAGTTGAGTTTCACCTCCAGCCATTACGGCCTTGAGGGATTCTCGATCGCCCATCAATAATTCAATTGAAATAGAGCATCGATGCCAAGTCGGTGCGTAATTATTTTAGATTATATCGCCACGCTGCGCTCTATTGAAAATATGGCGAGAAATGTCTCTGGGTAAAAGATCTATTTCCTTTCAGGCTTCATATTAATGCCATTTTGGAAATGATCCTTTGATGGGCGACGAACTCAGTCAATAGCAATTTAGCCATGGTTCGGCTTGTCACTGCCATTAAGCACTATTACCATGGCTTTGTTAAGAGTGAATATTAGTGGCTTAATGCCGCCAGGGAGGAATAGAAAAGAATGGGAACGATAGCGCCCATTTAGTGCATAACGCACGCAATTTATCCAGATATTGAAGTATTATTTGCCGATCTGCATGGCTATGATGGCCTATTCAGCGGAGCGTTTTGATTATTTCTTTAGATCAGAGTTGCCTAGTAATTGCAAAATATCAAAAAAGAGGAGGAAGGTCAGAAATATGGCTTGGTTTCGACTTTTAGCGTCGGCCACCCTGATTGTGGGATGGCTGTCAGCTCCGGCAGTGGCAAATGAGGCGCTGCAAAAGCTGGAAAAAGACCCCAACCAATGGGTCTTGCCGACCGGTGACTATGCCAATCACCGCTATAGCAAGCTTTCGCAAATCACCAAGGATAATGTCGGCAAGCTCCAAGTTGCCTGGACATTCTCAACGGGTGTGTTGCGCGGTCACGAAGGCAATCCGCTCGTGGTCGGCGACGTCATGTATGTCCACACCCCGTTTCCGAACAAGGTGATGGCGCTCGACTTGAACCATGACGGTGCGATCCTGTGGAAATATGAGCCGAAACAGAATCCGGATGTCATCCCGGTGATGTGCTGCGATACGGTCAATCGCGGTGTGGCTTATGCGGACGGCAAGATCTTCCTGAACCAGGCGGATACCACGCTCGTGGCTCTCGACGCCAAGACCGGCAACGTCCTGTGGAAGGTCGTCAACGGCGATCCGAAGAAGGGTGAGACTGGCACCAGCGCTCCGATGGTCGTCAAGGACAAGGTGCTCGTCGGCATTTCCGGCGGCGAGTTCGGCGTGCAATGCCGTATGACTGCCTACGACATCAAAGACGGCAAGCTCGCATGGAAGGCCTATTCGGAAGGCCCGGACAACGAGATCTTGGTCGACCCCGAGAAGACCACAGCCCTCGGCAAGCCGGTCGGCAAGGACTCCAGCCTGAAGACCTGGCAGGGCGATCAGTGGAAGATCGGCGGCGGTTGCACATGGGGATGGATATCCTACGATCCGGCCCTCGACCTGGTCTACTACGGCTCGGGCAACCCCTCGACCTGGAATCCGAAGCAGCGTCCTGGCGACAATAAGTGGTCGATGACCATTTTCGCCCGCAATCCCGATACGGGCATGGCGAAGTGGGTCTATCAGATGACGCCCCATGACGAATGGGACTATGACGGCATCAACGAGATGATCCTGGCTGACATCCCGGTGAACGGGAAGGAGACCAAGGCGCTCGTTCACTTCGACCGTAATGGCCTCGGCTATACGCTCAACCGTGAGACGGGCGAGCTCCTGGTTGCCGACAAATACGATCCGGTCGTGAACTGGACGACCGGCGTCGACATGGACAAGAACTCCAAGAACTACGGCCGTCCCGCCGTCGTTCCGGCAATGTCGACGGACCAGAACGGCGAGGACCATAACAACACGGGCATCTGCCCGGCGGCGCTCGGCTCGAAGGACGAGCAGCCAGCCGCCTTCTCGCCAGATACGAAGCTGTTCTATGTGCCGACCAACCATGTCTGCATGGACTATGAGCCGTTCAAGGTCTCATATACGGCCGGCCAGCCCTATGTCGGCGCTACACTCTCCATGTACCCGCCGAAGGGTCGAGACCAATATGGGCAACTTCATTGCCTGGGATGCCGGTAAGGGCAAGATCGTATGGTCGAACCCCGAGGAGTTCTCGGTCTGGTCGGGCGCGCTCGCAACCGCCGGCGGCGTCGTGTTCTACGGCACGCTTGAAGGCTATCTGAAGGCGGTCGACGCTAAGACCGGCAAGGAGCTGTACAAGTTCAAGACACCGTCCGGAATCATCGGCAACGTCATGACCTATATGCACGGCGGCAAGCAGTACGTCGCGGTGCTGTCGGGCGTCGGCGGCTGGGCAGGCATCGGCCTTGCGGCTGGCCTCACCAATCCTCAGGACGGTCTTGGCGCCGTGGGCGGTTATGCCGGCCTCAGCAAATATACGTCCCTGGGCGGCAGCTTGACGGTATTCGCGCTGCCATAGGCGAGGCCACGATTGACGACGGTCTCTCAATGAGAAGAGGTCTGGCAATCAAGCATTGCCAGACCTCGTCATTTCCCAGCGCCGGGTTGCCGACGTGGACGTCACCGCAGCAAGTTCGCCCAGCCTCAACAAGATGAATACGTCGGAGGACTCTCTTGATCAGCCTGCGCCCGATCACCAAAGCGATCGCCTGTGCCGCACTCGGCCTTTCCTTCGCTTGCCTCCAGCTCGCGCCCGGCACGGCAGGCCCGGCCGTGCGCCAGGACGATGGCAAGTATTTCGATAAGAACGACGATCCGATCTATAACATCCAAGCCGACGGCACGGTCGACTGGTACACTTACAGTGGCTTCAGGCGCTATCATTCCGAGTGCCATGTTTGCCATGGCCCGGACGGTGAAGGCAGCTCTTATGCTCCGGCTCTGAAAGATTCTTTGAAAACAATGAGTTACGTCGATTTTTTGACGGTCGTCGCGAATGGCCGCGAGGACGTCAATGCTGCCGAGCAGCTCAAAATGCCGGCGCTCGCCAACAATAAAAACGTGATGTGCTACATCGACGATATCTATGTCTATCTCAAAGCGCGCGCTGACGACGCGGTTCCGCGCGGCCGGCCGCAAAAACATGCCGACAAACCGGAAGCCGCGAAAACGTCCGAGGAGGGCTGCATGCAATGAGCGCAGCGCCGTTCTATAGAAGGGCCGGCGCGGCGTTCTTCGCCGCGTATGTGGCTTCGATCGGCTTGGCGGATCACGCGTCGGCGCAAGCCTCCGATCTCGTCGTCCGCAGCGAGCTTCGCGTCTGTGCGGACCCGGCGAACATGCCCTTCTCCAATCAGAAGGGCGAGGGTTTCGAGAACAAGCTTGCCGATCTGGTCGGACAGGCCCTGAAGATTCCGGTGAGCTATTTCTGGTTTCCGCAGGCCACCGGCTTCATCCGCAAGACGCTCGGCGCCAAGATGTGCGACGTGGTGATGGGATATGCGCAGGGCGACGAACTTGTGCTGAACACCAATCACTACTATTCATCTGCCTACGTCCTTGTGGTCCGCGCGGATGGTGATCTTACAGGCGTTGAAACGCTCGAAGATCCACGACTTAGAGACAAGAAAATCGGCGTCATCGCGGGGACGCCCCCTGCCACCAATCTCGCTGTCGCCGGCCTGATGCCCAATGTGCGTCCGTTCCAGCTGATGGTGGACCGGCGTTTTTTCTCGCCCGCCGAAGATATGGTCGCCGATATCGATAAAGGCGAACTCGACGCCGGCGTTCTCTGGGGGCCGATCGGCGGCTATTATGCGAAGCAGAGCAAGGTTCCGCTCAAGGTGATCCCGCTCGTCAAAGAGCAGCAGGGTCCGCGAATGACTTACCGCATCACCATGGGCGTACGCCAAAGTGACATCAACTGGAAGCGCCAGCTGAACGATGTGATCCGCCAACACCAAGGCGAGATCAACGCCATTCTGCAAAGCTACGGCGTGCCGCTGGTCGATTCGGATTGAGCCGGCTGGCGTCCCCTTTGTATCGCTCCTCGCTCTGAGGTCGTCCCCGGGCGAGCGCAGCGAGACCCGGCAATGACGCATAGGGTGGCCGGGGTGACTCCCGTCCCGCTTCCGTCTCTTCCGATCGTGCTTTGGCCAGCGTCAGTTCTGGCTGACGAGCTGCGAGATATGCCGGCCGATCTGAAACAGCCTCTGCTCGAGGAGCACCGGCGTTTCGCAGACATAACGCAGCGACTGCTGCCGCTCCTGGTAGATGCGGTCATCCCAGGTCAGTTGCTCGTCGAGATCGGCGCGCCGCTTCTGCGCCTCGGGTGATGGGGAAGGCTCCGAGGCGAGCTTGGCGCGCTCGATCGACTTATCCTTGATCGCATTTGCGAGCGCCGCCTGTTTGCGCGCATAGCGCTTGATGCCGGCCAAGATCTGGCTGCGTTCAACATTGATGCGCTGCAGGACGCCGGTAAAGAGCGCGGTCAGGAGACGTGCGCGATCGTCCTTGAGGCCCGCCGCGAAGGCATCGATGGCCGCAATGGCCTCCTCTACCGTTTTGCGCCGCGAGCTGACTTCCGAAACCTTAGGCGCAACCAGCGGGTCGGCGGACCAGCTCTGATCGTCAGGATCGAGCGGGCCGCCGGCCCAGACCATGCCGGCCGATATTTGCGGAATCTCGCGCTGGATGCACGGCCAATCGGGATCGTTGCCGGCGGGCGGCGCCGCCGCGGCAAGCGTCGGGGAGAAGGCGATCAGGAGGGCGATGGTCGCAATACGCAAGGTCGGTCTGGTCCTTCTTATGCCGGTCACCGCGACGCCTATTGAGGCGATATCACCACACCCCAAGGCTGCTGGCCGACCGTGATCGATTTGATCACATCCTGGGCTGCGACGTCGATGATCGAGACGTCATTCGAATTGCCATTGGTCGTAATCAGATATTTCTCGTCCGGTGTGAAAGCCATGTGCCAGACACGCTGGCCGACCAGCAGATATTTCATCACCTCGAAGGTCTTCGCGTCGATCACGGCCACATGATTGGCGGGGCCGAGCGCGACGAAGGCGTATTTGTCATCCTTGGTGACGGAGATTCCGACCGGCTGGATTGCCTCGGCCTGCACGCCAGGAATTTTGAAGCCGATCTTCTTGACGACCATATGCTTGACCGGGTCGATGACGCTCACCGTGCCGCCGACTTCCGATGACACCCAAAGCTGCTTGCCGTCGGCGCTGAATTCGGCAAAACGCGGCCGGGCGTCCACCAGGACATTGCCGACGATCTCGCGCGTTTTCGTGTCGACGAAATGCGCCATATTGGTGGTTTCGGAGGTGTTGACCAGGATGCTGCCATCCGGGCTGATGCCCATCCCTTCCGGCTCGACGCCGACCGGGATCTCTGCGAGCACCTTGTTTGTCTGGATGTCCACCACGGTGACGAGATTGCTGTTCTCATTGGCGATATAGAGCGGATTGCCGGACGGGTGCAGGATGAACAACTCGGGGTCCTCGCCAGACGGCAAGGTCTTGACGAGCTTGCCGGTTTTGGCGTCGATCACCTGGACCGTGTCGTCGTCGCTGGCGCAGAGCAAGATGTCTTTGCCGTCCTTGGTCAGGGTGATGCCGCGCGGTCGCCGGCCGACATGGAAGGTCTTCACGACCTCAAGCTTGTCGGTGTCGAGCACCGAAATCGTATTGTCCTTTTCATTGGAGATATAGGCCAGGAAGGCGTGGGCTGCGCCGGTCGGCAAGAGCGATGTCAGCCCCGCGACAACAGCCGCGCAGCAGAGGCATCTCGGCGAAACCGTCACGATCATCCTTCCAGCCTCCTCCAGTGCCTCTTCCCGGTTAGCGCAATTTGCATTTGCTCTCGGGCTCGTCGATGCCGAGCGTGTCCACCTCGGTGCGCTGATGCAGAAATCCGGGCTGGGGCGACCAGGACACCGGCAATTCTGTCGTCGCCACCACGATCGGCTGGCGAAGCTGCTGGTCCCAATTCCGCAAGCTGACCTTCTGGCCCTTGAATGCGGCGACGCTGAAATCGGCCCCTAGCAGATAGTCGTGAATGGCTGCGAAGGTGCCGGAATTGGTCCGCGTTGCCGCTTCGCCGATTGCGCGCACGCCGACCCAGCCGTGATAGTCGAGCGGCGTCATCATCCGGTTGGCAAGTGCGAAAAAGCGGTTCTGGAATTGCGTGGCGCCCCATTGCTCGACGGCCGGATGCCAGCTCATCGGCATCAGCCCCGACGTGCCGGCGACCGGGCGCGGCGACCAGGTGCGGAACGGCAGATAGGGCCCAAAAATCTCGCTCTCATCCGCCACGACCAGCACGTCATAATCGCTTGAGACTTGCGTGAACACCGCCATCTGCTGCTGCACCAGCGCGCTGCCGGTATCGGTGCGGTTCGTCGTGTCGGTGACCGTATAGTTCTTCTCGGCGACGATGCGTCCGCCGAATTTCTTTGCGGAATTGCGGATCGCCTCGGCAAAGGCCTTGTCGCGTGCGTTCGCGCCCGACACCAGGAACCAGCGGCTCCATCTTTTCCAGACCAGGAACTGTGCGAGCGCGTCGGCAAGCATGGCGCGGCTCGGCACGATATGGACGACATTCGCCCGGCAGTCCTCCTGGCGAAGCCGGGTGTCCTCCGCGCTCAGATTGAACAGCAGCATCGGCTTGCCACGCGCCGCATCGGCAAGGGCGAGCAGCGTCTCGGCGCCAGCATCGACCAGCACGAGGCCGATCCCGTCAGCGGCGATTTTTTCGATCATCGCGGCCGCGTCGCCGGATTTCGGCAGATCGTAGCGCGCCAGCGAGAAAGATTGCTTGGTGAAACGTCCGGTGGTGTTGTTGTCCTTGATCGCAAGCTCAGCGCCGCGAATTCCGGCATCTTCCGGCACTAGGTCGAGGCGGGAAATCGGCGTCGGGCGGTCCTGCTCTGCCTTGATGATGGCAATGGCGATTTGCGTGGTACCGGCCGCATTCTGAGGGACGCCTTGCGCCGCCGCCCCGCCGGCCGCAACCATCACGGATACGCAAATGATGATAGAGGCAAGCCAGCCTCGCTTTGACCGAAGGTCAAACAACCGGAACGTCTCCCAACACGGCTGCGAGCTGTTTGGCTAGGCTCGCGCGTACGCTGCGCTCGGCTACCTTGCGCAAAGCGCGCGTGAGCCGTGATGCCGTTGCTTTTCAACGTAACTTTTAGCCCAAACCGGGGACAGGCCAAACCCCGATTGTTCCGGTCAAAAGACTATTGCCCTGGTCAGCGTGACGGCGCCGATACAGTCTCAACGAGCGCGGATATTGTGATCCTGACCCTGCATTCGGAGAGCTTTGTGGATGACGCGGGCCGCGGCAACGCTCTGGGCGATCGTCTGTTTCTGCTTGACGGCTTCATCGCCGCCAGCCGTGGCGGTGCCGACCAACGTCGATCCCACTCCGCCGAGCGTTGCCGTCCTCAATTTCGAGCTCATCGATACGAGCCTGGAGGGCGCAAGCCGCGGCGTCGATCCGTCGGAGACCGCGCGGCTCACCCTGATCAGCGATCTCCTGCGCGAACTGCTGAACAAGTCGAGCCGATATAAGGTTCTCGATCTTAGGCCCGCCGCAGCGAAGATTGCCGATGCCGGGCTGATCGATGGCTGCAATGGCTGCGACATCAGCATCGCCCGCTCACTCGGCGCTGATCGTGTCATGACCGGCACAATCCGGAAGATCAGCACGCTTATCCTCATCATCACCATCTTCGAGCGCGATGTGATGACCGGCCGGACACTGCAAGTTGCGACCGCGCAGATTCGCGGCGACACCAATGAATCCTGGACGCGCGGCGTCGCCTGGCTGGTGCGCAATCGGCTGCTCGCGCAACAATAAAGAAAACCCCGCTTTGGGAGGAAGGCATGACCGCAAAGCTTGGCTTCCTGGCTTTCCGGCTAAGCAGGCTGCTATTGCGAGGCCAACGGATTCCAACGTCGCGCGATCTGAATGTGCGGCCTCACCCTCACCCGGCGCCTCGCGCCGCCCTCTCCCATCAAGGGCGGGGGCAGAAAAAGCAAGACGCCGCGACTTTGCCCCCTCTCCAAGGCGAACGCTTGTCGTTCGCCGTAAAGGCTCACGACCCGGGAGCGGGCTCCCGCCGAAGGCGGAGGGGTGAGGGCGATGGGCGGCTATTCGTCAAAGGGCTGAGGAACGCTTGCTTAGCTCTGGCGGCATGGCTGGCGGCGCTGGCCGGCTTGCCGTGCACCGCGACGGCGCAGGCGCCGATGCCGGTCTTCAAGGTCGCGGCGTTGAAATTCGGCACGGTGACCTGGGAGCTGAATACGATTGCCTTTCACAGGCTCGACGCGAAATACGGCTTCAAGCTCGAGGTCGACGACGTCGCGGGCGAGGCGGCCGCTCAGATCGCTTTTCAGGGCGGGGTGGCGGACGCCATGGTGTCGGACTGGATCTGGGTGGCGCGTCAGCGCGCGTCCGGCAAGGACTACACCTTCATCCCCTATTCCAAGGCCGTCGGCGGGCTGCTCGTCCCGGCAAACTCGCCTGCGAAAACACTTGCCGATCTGAAGGGGGGCACGATCGGCGTGGCGGGCGGCCCGCTCGACAAGAGCTGGCTGCTGCTCCAGGCGCTGGCGAAGAAGCGCTACGCTCTTGATCTTGCGAGGGAGACGGAGGTGGTTTTCGCGGCGCCGCCCCTGATCTACAAAAAGGCACTGCAAGGCGAAATGGCAGGTGCCATCAATTTCTGGCATTTCGCGGCTAAAATGGAAGCGGCCGGAATGCGCCGGCTGATCTCGGTCGCCGAGGCCGCGCGTGATCTCGGTCTCGATCCGGACACGCCTCTGCTCGGCTATGTCGTTAAGGGCGAACTTGCTCACGCACAGCCGAAGCTCGTTGCCGGTTTCGCCGCAGCCTCGCGCGAGGCAAAGCAGATCCTGAGCCATGACGATGCCGAGTGGGAGCGGCTGCGCCCAATCTTGAACGCGGCGAACGATGCGGAATTCGCAGCGCTGAAAGCGGGCTTCCGCGAAGGCATACCTTCGCGGGCCCCGATTGACGAAGGTGCCGCAAGCCGGCTTCTGGCGCTGATGGCCGAGCTGGGCGGCGAGGCCCTGGTCGGCGGCGCGACCACTTTGCCGGCAGGCGTATTCTATCGTGCGGGCAGCTGAGGTGGGGCGCCGGCAGACCGCGTTTCTCTCGCTGGGCGCGTTGGCGCTCGTCTGGTGGCTGGCTGCAATCGTCGTCCGCGACGCCACGCTGCTGCCCGATCCGCTGACGGTCACACGGCTGATCTGGCACGAAGCGGCTTCTGGGTCGCTCGCCTACCATCTCACCGCAACCCTCGCACGGGTCGTTGCATCCTTCGTCCTTGCGATGACGATCGGCGTGGGCCTGGGTCTTGCCATGGGACGCAGCGAGCACGCCGACCGCTGGCTCGACCCCTGGCTGATCGTCTTTCTCAACATGCCGGCGCTGGTCATCATCGTCCTCTGCTATCTCTGGATCGGCCTGACCGAAGCCGCCGCGATCGCCGCGGTTGCCATCAACAAAGTCCCGATGGCTGCGGCCATGATCCGCGAAGGCGCGCGCACCCTTGATCCCGAGTTGGACGCGATGGCGAAAATCTACCGCATGAGCGCCTGGGCGCGCTTCCGCCATGTCCATCTGCCGCAACTGGCGCCGCATATCGCGGCGGCGGCGCGGGCCGGCGTGGCGCTGATCTGGAAAATCGTGCTCGTCGTCGAATTCCTCGGCCGGCCGAACGGCATAGGCTTCCAGATTCATCTCTATTTTCAGCTTTTCGATGTGGGTATGGTGCTGGCCTATGCGCTCTCTTTCGTCGTCGTCATGCTGGCGATCGAGACCTGGGTGCTCCAACCCTGGGAGCGCAGCGCGAGCCGGTGGCGAACAGCATGATTTCGGTCGACATCCGTCGCATGGCTTTCGGCGAGACGGAAATTCTGCACGATATCCGCTTCACGATGGCGCCGGAGGAAAGGCTTGCGATCCTCGGCCCTTCGGGGATCGGCAAGACCACGCTTCTGCGCATCATTGCCGGCCTGATCGATGATTTCGACGGTGAAATCATCGGCGCGGGCAGCATGGCCGTTGTGTTTCAGGAACCGACGCTGCTGCCATGGCGCAGTGCCCTCGAAAATCTGACCATAACCACTGGCATCAGCCCAGACGAGGCGCGAGACGGCCTTGCCGAGGTTGGCCTCGCCGACAAGGCCAGGCATTTTCCCGGCCAGCTTTCGCTCGGCCAGCAACGGCGCTTGGCGCTGGTGCGGGCCTTCGCCGCCAAGCCGCGCCTCTTATTGCTCGACGAGCCTTTTGCGTCTCTCGATGAAGCGACGGCCGCCTCCATGATCGCACTGACCTCGCGAATGCTGGCCGGCCGGCGAATCACCTGCCTGCTGGTCACGCACGCCGCCGAAGAAGCCGTCGCGCTCACAAACCGTGCCTTGCTGATGGCCGGCCGCCCGGCCATGATCGTCGGCGAGTACCGGATTGAAGAGCTTCCCGGAAAGTTGGATGCGGATCATGCGCAACGGCTGCGTAAGGCGCTGGCCAAGGTCGCGGGCTAAGCTGAATGACCCCGTCTCGATGTCGAGCGGCGGACAGGGCTTTCACCGTATCATCGTCGCTGCGAAGCAGGGTCTCCGGCTTTCGAAAACAGAGCGAGCGAGTGCCGGGAGCTCTCCGTGCATACGGCTGATGCGTTGCGGGCCGCAAGCGAACGCAATATCCTGAGACCGGATTCTCTGGGGCTGGGGCCTAACATGAAAAAGTGTGTGCGTGCATTGATGCGGCTCGTGGTCGGTATCGGACTCTCGATCACGGCGTTCACAACAACGATTGCTGGCGGCAATGCCGAAACCGCGGACGGCAAACCGGCCCTTGTTGACTTCCACAGCGGCGAGCTGGACCTCAAGGGTTTCCTTTGGAAGCCGGCGGGAGACGGCCCGTTTCCGGCAATTCTCTGGAATCACGGTAGCGAGAAGCGACCGGGGGCCGCTGATCCGGTTGCTCAGTTTTTCGTGGCTCGCGGTTATGTATTCTTTGTGCCCCACCGGCGTGGCCAAGGACGGTCGCCAGGTCCCTACATCATGGATCAATTGAAAACGGCGCGCTCGGCTGGCGAACGCAGTCGCATGCTCGTCAAATTGCACGAAACGCAGTTCCGGGACCAGCTGGCGGCTCTTACCTATCTCAAGGGCCGCCCTTTCGTGGATCAACAGCGGTTGGCCGTGATGGGATTTTCCTTCGGCGGCATTCAAACCATGTTGGCGGTCGAGCGAGGAGCCGGGTATCGCGTTGCCGTGAATTGTTCGGGTGCCGCCGAAACCTGGGAGCATGCCCCGGACTTGCGGCGCCGATTGAGCGCTGCTGCGCGCAACGCCACGATGCCTGTCTTCTTCTTGCAAGCCAGGAACGACTATGACTTGGCGCCGAACCGCATCCTGAGCGAACAGGTGAAAGCAAGCGGCAAGCCTACCGAGTTGAAAGTGTACCCGGCGTTCGGCGCCGGCGCTCAGGGAGGTCACAGTTTTTGCATGAAAGGCGTGTCCGTCTGGGGACCGGATGTCACCCGCTTTATCGAGGCTTACTCGAAGTAGCTTTCTCGAAGAGGGACGCAAGCCGGCTTAGCTCGCGCCTGCGCCAGCCTTGCCGCGGATCATGCCCCGGCTCGGATCGTAGCCGCGCACTGCGCCGGCGAAGAAAATCGCGAAGGCCAAAAGGGTCCAGCCGAGTGCCTGCCAATTGAGCTGGCTGTAGAGCGCGAAACGGATCAGTTCGACGCCCTGGGTGAACGGATTGACGGCGCAGACATCGCGCAGCAGCGGCGAGCTTTCCTGCATCTTCCAGAGCGGATAAAGCGCGGTCGACAGGAAGAACATCGGGAAGATGACGAAATTCATCACGCCGGCGAAATTCTCCAGCCGGTCGATGGTGGAGGAGAGCAGCAGCCCGAGCGCACCGAGCATGAGCCCTGAAATCACCAGCGCCGGGAGCACGAACAAATAACCCGGCCAGGGGAGGACGATTCCGGTCGCCGCGGCGATGGCCAGGAAGGTGTAAACCTGCAGGACGGAAATCACGCAGCCGGCGACCAGCTTGCAGAACAGGAGCCACCAGCGCGGCAGGGGGCTCGTCAGCAGAAGACGCATCGAACCCATCTCGCGGTCGTAGACCAGGGAGAGCGAGGACTGCATGCCGTTGAAAAGCTGGACCATGCCGCAGAGCCCCGGCACGATATAGACGTCGTAAGTGATGTAGGTCTGATAAGGCGGGATGATCGAGAGGCCGAGCGCGGCGCGAAAGCCCGCGGCGAAGACGATCAGCCAGACCAGCGGGCGGACCAGTGCCGCGATGAAGCGCTCTCTTTGTGTGATGAAGCGCAGCGCCTCGCGCCATATGATGGCGAGGAGCGCGGTCAGCCAGGCGTTCACAGCACGGCCTCCGTCTGGGTCAGCGCCGCAAATCTGTCGGCGAGCCGCTCCTCCCCGGACACCTCCTCCATCAGGCCCTGCGCCACGATGCGTCCGCGGTGCAGGATGACGAGCTCGTCGTCGGGCTCCACCTCATCGACGAGATGCGTCGCCCAAAGCGCCGTCAGGCCCTCGTTCCGGCAGAGCGCATGAACATGCGCGGTGATCGACAGACGCGTGGAGACGTCGAGGCCGACGGTCGGCTCGTCGAGAAGGAGCAGCGAGGGCCCATGGATGAGGGCGCGTGCGATCTCCATCCGCCTTCGGTGACCGCCATTCAGATTGCGCGCCTTCTCGCCGGAGCGCTCGCGCATCCCGAGCCGGTCAAGCGCCGCTTCGATGCGGCTTGCGGCCCGCCGTCCGGAGAGGCCATGCAGCGCGGCGTAATAGGTCAGGTTGCGCCATACCGTCAGATCGAGATCGAGCGTCGGCTGCTGAAACACCACGCCTATGCGGGCCAGCGCTTTACGCGGATGTTTGGCAAGATCGATGCCGGCAATCTCGATATGGCCCGCGCTCGGCAGAAAAAGCCGGGTCAGGAGTGCAAACAGGGTCGTTTTGCCCGCGCCATTTGGGCCGAGCAGCGCACAGAAATCGCCGGGCGCGACCTCGAAGGAGACGTCATCGAGCGCGGGCTTCGAGCCGTAGTCGAAGGATAGATGCGATACGGCCAGGCCGCTCATAGCGCGTTCGCCTCAAGAAACTGCGGAGATGCTTGCATGTGGCCCGCCATCTGTGATGCGCGATTCGGGCGGATCGCACGCAGTATCAAGCTTTATACAGAGCCACTTTCGCCAAGGAAAGGTCGCCGGCCAGCGCGGAGAGATACGATAAGGCTCGGCAACAGGCTGTAGGCGAGTATTTCTATCGTCGCCACGCAAAACTCGACCGAGATCTTGCCGTCCGTGTAAGGGCATTTAAGGTTGTTACACAAGTAACATCTACGTGTGCATCACGAATTTATTGAATTCTGGAAACTAATCCGGCCTGCCGTACCGTGATAAAATGACCGTCAAAGGCGAAAAAGGAAAGCTTGCCTTGCTTGAATTTCAATAAAAATGGGAGGAAGTGACGATGACCGTTTCGATTTATCCGGCCGTGGACAATGGTGTCCGTCCAGGCGTCGCGGGCTTCAGCGGCGGCAAGCTCTATTGCCATTGCCCGACCGACCGCGTCGAGGTCACCGTGACCAGCAACAGCGCGCATAATCATGTCTGCGGCTGCAGCAAATGCTGGAAGCCGGCCGGCGCGCTGTTTTCGCAGGTTGCGGTGGTGCCCCGCAGCGCATTGAGCGTCACCGCGAATGGGCAAAAGCTGGCGATCGTCGATCCTTCCGCGGCGATTCAGCGCTATGCCTGCAAAGGGTGCGGTGTACACATGTACGGGCGCATCGAAAATACCGCCCACCCGTTTTACGGCCTCGACTTCATCCACACCGAGCTGTCTCCACAGCAGGGCTGGTCGGCGCCGGAGTTTGCCGCCTTCGTGTCGTCGATCATCGAGACCGGCACGCCTCCGTCGATGCTGGGCCCGATTCTGCGCGCGCCTGAACGAGCTCGGCCTGCCGCCCTATGACTGCCTGTCACCGGCGCTCATGGATGCAATCGCGACGCATGTTGCGAAATCGAAAGGGACGCTCGCGGCTTAACGCTTGCGGCAGCTCTTGAGCAAACGGTATCGCTCGGCCGGGATCTCTTCAATGTGAAGGGATCGCGGCCGAGGCTTTTGCAACAGGTTGCCCGACCCCGCCCCGGATTGCTCAAAGGCCCGTGGCGCTATCGTCTCCGGGCACGGAAGCAGCCCACTCAACAACAACAGCTCCGCAGCAGCGATTGCCGCGCGGAGCTTTTATGTCTAATCGGCTGTTCGAAGGCCGGATTGGGCAGGCGCCCCGGTCCTTCGGTGTCGTTCAGCTATTTGCGGGCGGTGAGCCGAGCCGGCAGATAGGCTGTGACTTCAAGGCTGGTTTCCTTCGAGGTCACTTCCGGCTTCTGCCACGATTTCTTCTGCATTGGCGCATCTCCCTTTCGCTCATGGTCGAGCATCACGGTGCACATCGCACTGGCCACCCATCATAGTGGCCCATGCCGAATGCTCAAAGCCCAAATCTCCGGCCTATGTTCCGGGCCTGGTCACAAAGCCGTTGCCCCAGCGGAATCGGTCTTGTGCACTCATTCGGCGGCGGCCGGCAGCGGAGCGAGGCTCGCGCTCTCGTCCTGGCGGCGCCGGAACTTGGCGGCGAAGAAATCGAGGAATACTCTGACCTTCGGCGAGATATGCCGCGAAGACGGGAACAGCGCCCAGATCGCGGTGTCACCGGCGACCTCGTAGTTCTCCAGGACCGGCACGAGCTGGCGGTCCTCAATGAGGTCATGCGTTTTCATGCCTGAAATCCGCACGATGCCGAGCCCGTAATGCGCCGCCTCGATCAGCATCTCGGTGCTGTTGCTCGACAGCGTGCCGCTGACACGAACGGAAACGTCCGATTCGCCGTTCGAGAACCGCCAGACCGAATGATCGCTGAGAACGAGGCAATTGTGATTGGCCAGATCGTTGGGCGTAAGCGGCCTGCCGTTCTTCTCGATATAGCCGGGTGATGCGAGGATGAAATATTTGTCCGGAGCGAGGCGTTTGGCGATAAGCTGGCTATCGGGCAGCGGACCTGTGCGGATCGCCACATCGTAGCCTTCCTCCAGAATGTCGACGATCCGGTCGGTCAGATTGAGATCCAGACTGACATTCGGATGCTTCTGCTGGAACTCGCAGATCCAGGGACGGATCGAGCGGCCAAGCGCGGCCGGCGCCGTCACGCGCAGCGTGCCGCGAGGATGTGTCGCCGAACTCGGCCAAACATTCACGGACCTCATCGATCTCGGCGAGGATGCGGGTGACCGACCGGAGCAGCATTTCGCCTTCCTCGGTGATGCGGATCATGCGCGTGTTCCGGTCGAAAAGCCGTACGCCGAGCGAATTCTCCAGCGTCTGGAGCCTCTTGCTCACATTGCCGGGGGTCATCTCCAGCTCTGACGCGGCAGCCGAAATGTTGCTCAGAGCTGCCACGCGGGCGAATACCCGCATTCCATGGACGTCCATTGCAGATCCTCCCATAGATATCATCGCGGCTTGCGCAGCTCGCGCTGCCGCGTTCTTGACGACCTGATGAGTTCGATGATGAGTTGGTCGCCATCTGGTCCAGCAGACCTCGCCTGCTTTCGGACGATGTGTCCATTCGGTGCACCGCGCACCGCCTACACCGATGCGCCGATCCATGTCATGATAATCCCATTATGGATGGTTGCAATCTTCGTCACATTACAAAGACAGCATTTACCGCCGTCATTCTTGCTGCAGCCATCCGATCCGCCGGAACGTCCTCTCCGGCGCACGCTTCCGAGCCACCGCGGCACGGCCCGCGGCTGCATAATCCGTTCTGTGACGTGCCGACCTACGTCCGGCGCGACCTCCTCACCCAGGGGCTGGCGGCGATCGACGAAAATGGTCACCCAGTGATCTATATCGGGCGCGACGAGGCGATGGGTGACCCGGCCTACCGGGACTTTCTGATGGCCCACGAATGTTGCCACCATACGCGCGGCCATTTGAAGCGGCTCAAGGAAAAGCGCCGCGAAAAACCGCTTCTCGCCTTTTCCGCCGTCAGCCGCGGCCTGGAGCTCGATGCGGATTGCTGTGCCGCCGTCGCGCTGGCGAAAGCCGAGCGTGCCGACGTGATCCGGGAAACGACGCGGCGGATGCGGTCATTCGGCGCCATGCCGACGGGGTCAGGCGGCTATCCGACTGGCGACCTGCGCGCCAATCTCATCGAGGGCTGCGCCGCAAAGAGGACCATGCCGGCGCCCCCCGACCTGGCCATCCTCGTCGCAGCCGGCAGCAATGGGCGCTCCGTCGAAGTAGCGCCGGCTCAGCGTGGTGCACCTTGTTGCGCAATCGCTTGAAATTTCTCTCCAGGGCCAAGATGGGCGCGTCATGCTTTCTTCGGGCGCGGATGACGCAGGCACAGGCGAGATCTGCGCGCTCAGCCGCCGCCGGATCGAGTGTCATTCAGTTCAGGAAAGCATGGACCGCATTGCGGTCGCGGCGCATCCCTTGCGTCCGCTCTTCGCAGGCGGCTTCACATCTGGCAATGTGTTGGGCGCGACATGGAAAAGGCGACGCCGTCGTGGCAGGCGCGCCGCAAGGTGCGGCTGGCGATCGAGGCCGAAGGCGTCGGCACTGAAGCACTATCGCCGCAGCTTGAACGGGCGAGCCGTGAGACCTAAGCGTTTGGGGACAGAGCCCGCCCGGGTGGGGTGCGAGGCCCGCGCCCGGATCCATCACCATCCAACCCCGTCCAACACAGGAGCAATGGCCATGAAACGGGAAGAGCTCACCGAAAAGATCCTCGACATCAAGCGCCAGAAGGGCTGGAGCTGGAAGCACATCACCGACGAGATCGGCGGCATCAGCCCGGTCTTGATCGTTGGCGCGCTGCTCGGCCAGCATCGGCTCGTCAAGCCGCTCGCCAAGGCAGCCGCGCAGCTTTTCGGGCTCAGCGACGTCGAGGAGCGCATGCTGAACGAAGTGCCGATGCGCGGCGCAGGGATGCCGCCGGTCCCGACCGATCCGCTGATCTACCGCTTCTACGAGGTTGTCCTGATCAACGGTCCGGCCTGGAAGGCGCTGATCGAGGAAGAATTCGGCGATGGCATCATGTCGGCCATCGACTTCGATTTTGAAATCGAGCGCCAGCCCGATCCGAAGGGCGACCGCGTGAAGATTGGCATGTCGGGCAAATTCCTGCCCTATAAATATTTCGGCGCGGCGCAGGGCATTCCGCCGCTTGGCCTCAAGGAATTGGACGAATAGAGGCGTCTTAGCCGCGCAAGCTGAAAGCCATATCCGCTGGAGCAGCCGGCGATATGGCTTTTCAAGGGTTTGTGAGCGCTTGGCTTTCGAGCGGCGAAGGGCAAGCGTAACCGCCGGGCCACGAATGGCCGGTTCTACCGCCGCAAAACCGCGGCGAACTTGCGGCCATTCCAGACAGGGTGTAGCGTTCGCTCGACGATCTTTAGGGCGGGCATGGTGCAATCTCCCCATTTCAAGTGCTGGCGGCTGGCCTTTTTCCTCCTGGTTGCAATGGGCTGGGCAACCTCCGCTTCGGCGGGCGATCTCATTTCAGAGCTGAAGATCGGCGTTCTCGACCATGATGTGCCGGATCTGTGGAGCGGCTTTCGCCGGGAGGAGAATTCCGCCGACATCAATCTCGAAGCTCTTCTGTCGCCGTCGGTGATGTTTTTCGGCGGCATCTTGCGCCCCGCGATCGGTGGGACGGTCAATACCCGCGGCGAGACGAGCCACGCCTATATCGATGCCCGCTGGCAATATGAGCTGCCGGACGGCGTCTTTTTCGGCTTGGGCGTCGGCGCCGCGATCCATAACGGCAATCTGGACGCCAGCGACCCGGACAGAAAGGCGCTCGGCTCGCGCGTTCTGTTCCACATTCCGATCGAGCTCGGCTACCGTTTTGACGAGCACAATAGCTTCTCGGTTTATTTCGAGCATACCTCGAACGCCTATACGCAGGATTATAACGAGGGCTTGGACCGCCTTGGCGTGCGTTACGGCTACCGGTTTTGAAGCACCTCGCCGAGCCCATAGCAAATTGGATGGACGCGCCTGGATTTCCGCGCGGCGGCTTTGCAGCCGCGCGCTTCGGCGATCGTTCGTGTGCCCACGGAGATGAGGACACGAGCGCCGTGCTTCGAGAGCAACAAATACCCTCCTAATGACGGACCGTTGCGGAACCGAGCTTGCGCCGCCGCATCCTGCGGATTGGCAGCAAGGCGCGCGACAAACCGTTGCCAGATCGGCGTAAGGTCGCGCCCCTCATAGGCGAGACGGACCAGACGGGCCATGCCCAACAGCTCGGCGCTAGTGTCTGCGTATTCGACCGCTGTCGGCGCTGATTTCATATTGTGGTCTTCCTGCGGAGGCCGCATTCACCGAATGCCGCCGGGCGAGCGACTCCCGCGCCGGCCAGCCATCAAACCTCATGGCAGGATGCATCATCTTAAGCGCGTGCCAGCGCCAAGCTTGCCGCTTAGTGCTGGTGCGTAGCTGACCTTGGCAACGACAGGAGCGCAGCACCGATCAAGTGGCGGGGACGCCCGGCTCCGTTTCGCGCTCGATATCGGAGAGCGGCTCGTGGTGAAGCGTGGCTTCGAAGGCCTGCAGGCGCTTATAGATCGAAATCAGTTCGACGATCGTGCTCCAGCTATTGACGAGATATTGGAAGAACGATTCCACCTGGTTGAAGGCTCTTATGATTTGCTGCATGACGCCGAGAGTGAAGCCGGTGGCAACGATGGTTGGACCCAGCGCAACATAGGGAACAAGCACGCTTGCCTGCAAATAGCTGTAACGGGCGATGTTGAAATAAAGATAATTAAAATAGATGCGGAAGTAATTCCGCCGGACATTGGCAAAAAGCTCGGCGAGGGTTGGTGGCTGAGCCCGATCCGTGTGGTCCTCACCGAGGACGAGCTCTTTGCGATAAGCGGCCTCGACGCGTTGATTCCGGAATTGAAGGCCCGGAAGACGGATGCCTGCGAGAGCAAGCAAACCAGTACCGAAGGCCGCCCAAAGAATTGCGACGAAGACAAGAGCCTGTGACACTTCCCCGACAATCGGGAGCACCTTCACATATGCCGAAAGCACCCAAAGAATGGGCAGAAAAGCAATCAACGTCATGATCGAATTGATCAGGCTGACACCAAGGTTTTCCGTGATGGTTGCAAAACGCATCGTGTTTCCTGAACACGCTGCGATGCGCCCTCGATGTTGCGCAGCTTCGACCAGTTCTCAACGTAGTAGTCATTCATAGCCGTCCGCCAACGGAAGACGTAATGGCTGACGATAAAGCGATTGAGCACGGCGGTGATGATATAGACAGAGGCGATGCTGAAAAAGGTCAGGAGCAGAGCATAGTAAGCGTCAATTGTCACGTTTCCGGGTTCTGCGAGCGCGTTTTGTATTGTGTTGTAGAATGCGCCGAACCAATCATTAATCATGACATTGAGCTGGACCTGGAACCAGGTCACGAAAATGATGATCGCCGACACCACCACCGACCACAAGAACCAGCGATGCGGTGAGAACCGTCCCCAGAGTGCACAGAAGATCGCGCCGACGACGATCATATATTGATAGAGCCAGATGTCGCTCGCCGCGGCGACCGAGACTTGCAAGGCTGCATTGGGGGCGGCGCCCGGCGGTATCTCCGGATAGCCGTAGCCGAACAACGCGCCGATGCTGAGCGACGGGCCCAGATCGCGGACGACGGCATACCAGAGAGCCATGGACAAGCCGGTCCACAGAATAGCGGAGAGAAAGAAAAGCTTCGGTCGGGGAAAGAATGAGACGAACACGGGAACTCAGCCTCGTTGACGCGCGACCTCCAAATGGGCCGGCAAGTTATGTTTATGGTCGGCTGCCCTAGCGGAGCGAATTTGACATCCGAGTTCCCGCCTGTCGCGAGCTCGCGCTCAAATGTCAAATTCAAAAGCTCCACTGGAATCATAAAGTTGCGAGCGGTCCTTTTGATTCCGGCATTTGCTCTCGAGCGTGCTGCAAGCGGATGCAAATGCCGGAATTGGACCACTAGATGGGCTACGGGCCATATCGGCGCAACCGTCGTCCGCACTTATGGCAGTTTTACGTTGAAAAGACAGCGGCTTATTGCCCATTCCTAAACGTTCGCAACGTCGAATTGTTGAAACAAAATACGCTCAACAACGTAGTTGAATAGCGTAGGTGAGTGAGCCTGCCTCAAGCGAATGCACTATGTTTATGGAAATTTTCTAGCATCACGCGGCCGGGTGGAGCGGCTCAATAATAGTCACTGATTGCTATGACCTCAGTTGGCGGATTGCCTACTCAAGCGTGTGGCCTAGTGGAGCGAATTTGACATTTGAGTTCCGCCTGTTGCGAGCTCGCGCTCAAATGTCAAATTCAAAAGCTCCACTAGAATCATAAAGTTGCAAGTGGTCCTTTTGATTCCGGCATTTGCTCTCGAACGTGCTGCAAGCGGATGCAAATGCCGGAATTGGACCACTAGCAGGCCGATCGGCTGGCCTGCCCCGCGTACCGGGGCGCCTCGGCAATGCTTGGCGAAATTTCGATGCGGGCCCACTCCCGCGAGCATGGGACGCCGGTCTTGCTGGTCATTCCGCCGACCGGGAAAAATCCTTCAGCACCTCAATGGGTATGGAAACGACGTTGGGCGTCTGCCATGCCGTCGAGACGCGTACCGCGTGGGACGCTAGGTTTATGGTCTGTGTGATGAGTGTGGTGACGACAGCGACCACGCGGCCCTCACAATCGAGCACCGGCGCTCCAGAGGCGCCGTGGTCGAGCACGAGGCGATCGTTGCCATCGTACATTTCGAGGAGCGCCATGCCAGCAAACTCGTCATCGTCGCCGTATCGTACGAAGCGACCGCCCGCGAAACGCAGCTCGCTACTTAGGATAGGCGAGACTGACGACACGTTCTTCCGGAACGAGTGGCTCCATCCTGTTTTGAAGGACACTCGCATCGGGAAATGACGTCCTCAATTCGAGCACGGCAATTTTTTCGGAGCCGGAACCCGCAAGGCGCAGGATCCGGGCGGGAATCGACGCCTTGTCATTCCCCTCCTTCACCTCGACCTCCTTCCAGTCCTGCGCCGAAAGATGCATGGCCTCGGCAACATGCGCTGCGGTGACGATCAACCGGGCAGAGAGGAACCAACCGGTTCCGCCAATTCCGAGCACGCCAGGCTCCGCCTGCCGCTCTTCCTCACCGAAATCCCTTGTGATGTTGACCGTGGAGCGAACCAGCGTGGACGGATCGACACACGACGCCTCGATACGAGCCGATGTCGCGACCAAGACGAGAATTGAAAGCAAACACTGACGCATAGCGCCACCCCCCCGGTTGTGCATCCTGCATTCTTACGCGGCAGACCAGAAAGGGGCCTGCCAAAGGGGCAGTCTATCGCTGTGGGGGGAGCCGAGGCTGTAATCAAAATGCATCAGACGAAGGCAAAGCGCAGGCTGCCAATCACCGCTGATTTCGATATGTCGCGGATCAGACAAACACCCAGATCTCCATGGGATATCGTGAAATGTGCTTGGGTCCTGTAGCAAGGAGACGACTTTCATGATGCGCGCCTGTTTTAAATTCGCGGGGCCGGCAATAATCGCGGCTGGTCTAGCTATGCCGGCCTTGGCCGCCGAAGCCGACCCGCGGAGCGCTGAGGAAATCCGCAACTTGGCCCGTGACGCCTATCTTTATGCCTATCCAATCGTCAGCATGGACCTCACCATGCGGCAGGCGACGAACGTGCCGGACGCAAAATCCAAACCCCTGAAGGCGCCGCTCAACCAATTCGCCAATGTGCGCGCCTACCCCGGAGCCGATGTGAAGGTCGTGGTTCGGCCCAATTTCGACACGCTTTATTCGTCGGCGTGGATTGATGTCACCTCCCAACCAGTAGTGCTTTCGGTGCCGGATACTGGCGGCCGCTATTATCTGCTCGAGATGCTCGACATGTGGACGGACGTTTTCGCAGTTGTCGGCAGCCGCACCACCGGAACGAAAGCCGGTAACTTCGCGCTCGTTGGCTCCGACTGGAATGGAACTCTCCCCGAGGGCATCGAGAAGATCGTAACCCCTACGCCTAGATTTTGGATTATAGGTCGTACACAGACAAACGGTCCGGCCGATTACGAATTTGTGCATAGGATTTAAGACGGCTACAAGCTGACGCCGCTTGACCGATGGGGCCAAGATTATATACCGCCTGGCAACCAGCCGGTCGATGTTGCGAGCGATGACGCGACACCACCTCAGACGCAGGTCAACCGGCTTGACGGCATCGGCATGTTGTCGCGTCTTGCAGAGCTGTTCAGCAAATATCCGCCGCACGCAAACGATTATCCCATGCTGTTCCGCCTACGGGCGCTTGGGCTGGAGCCCGGGAAGCCTTTTAACCCGGCAGCGCTCGATCCTGAGACAGTCAAGACGATCAATCAGGTGGCAGGCGAAACGCTCGCGGATATGCCCGCGGCCATGAGAAAAATCGGCCAGGTCGTAAACGGTTGGAGTGTAGCGACCCAATTTATTGGCACATACGGAACGTCCTATAAGCAGCGGGCGGTGATCGCGCTCGGCGGCCTCGGGGCGAATTTGCCGGAAGATGCTGTCTATCCGACCGCGTTTGCTGACGAGGATGGACGCCCTCTCATCAGCACCGAAAACTACGTCATCCATTTTGACAAAGGACAGCTGCCGCCCGCCGACGCCTTCTGGTCGATCACGATGTACGACAAAGATGGCTTTCAGGTACCGAACCCGATCAACCGCTTCGCCCTCGGCGACCGCGACAAGCTGACCTTCAACGAAGACGGTTCGCTCGACATCTATATGCAGGCGGAATTGCCTGGAAAGGACAAGGAATTGAACTGGCTGCCGGCGCCGAAGGACGCGCCGTTCCAGCCCACCATGAGGATCTATTCACCACGGAACGAAGTTGCCGACGGACGCTGGGCGCCGCCTCCAATCCGTAAAGCTGGCAAATCCTTCAACTTTGGGAGCGCGCAATGAATTTTATGCCTCCCGGCGCTATCTGCCCGGTGCGGCTGACTGCCGCCATTGGCGCCGGTCTGCTGGCACAGACTGTGGAGCCGCGGTCTCAGCTCTTGCCGGATTAAGAGGCTTATGGGATTGCCCGCGACGCCTCCATATATGGCTATCCATTCATGCTGCCCATGCTCAGCCTGTGGTCAGACGTGTTTGCCGTGCCCGGCACGCGTACGACGGGACCGGATAATGCGCACAGCGTCCCAGTGACCGGGCCTGGAGACCGCATCTGCTCCGGGTCAAAACGACAAGGTGTATACAATCAATGATTGCAAATGTAAGATTAAACAATCAATAATTGCGGCGAATTAAACTTTGCAAAAGCCGCTCCGATGCCGCTCTGTCATTTCCTAAGCGCAAGTTTCTTCACGGTTTGCCGCGCTGTCGGCCTCAGCGGAACAAGCTTCTGGGCTGCGTGCGCGATTGCTGGTCCACGCTATCCCGTCGACGTCAAGCCGGTGCGGCCGCCTTTGGCTTCGATCTGAAAGCTCACCCGCCCCTCGTAGGGTTCGGCGGAATCCGACCAAGTGTTATCGAGTTCCTGCTTGACCGACTTCGGACAAGCAATTCGTGTTGATCAAGATTTACTACGTTCAATTCCATTTCTGGGGTAGGGGCCAATGACCTGTAGTCGCGGCAATCTTTCAGGTGGACTGGCATTCATAGTTTGTGGGCTGATTGCCTCGGCAAGTCCGGCGATAAGCGCCGACCTTGGTGAACCACCTCACGAACAGCTCGCCGAACCGGTATCGCCGCCCAGCGACTGGCAATTCAACTTTACACCTTATGGATGGCTGACCAGCGTCAACGGCGATGTCACCGTTCGTGGACGCACTCTCGATGTAGATGCAAGCTTTATCGACATCGTTCAGGAAAGCGATTCTCTGGCCGCATTGATGGGCCATTTCGAGGCCCGAAAGGGTCGATTGTCTCTCTATGGGGATTTCGTCTGGGACAAACTTACCTTCTCCGCCGACACTCTGACTTTGCGCAACCCAATTGCAAATCTCTCGCTGACGACTTCGGCCAGCGCAGGCGTCGATTACCGACAGTCGATTTTTGAAGGCGGCGTTGCATATGAAATTGCGAGGCTGCCGGGGTATGGCGGATCCGCCAAAGATCCCTACGATGGCGCAACATCGTTTACCGCTGTCGACCTGCTGGCGGGAGCCCGTTACTGGCGGCAGGAGGTGGACCTGTCATTAGCAATAACTGGCGTTGTCGATCTTCCATCGATCGGATTTACAAGATCAGGAGATCTGGCGGTGGCTCGGTCCGGCTCCATGGAGTGGGTGGACCCGGTCATCGGAATGAGGGTGCGTCGCCAATTCTCGCCCGGTCAGGAAATGCTGCTCCGGGGCGATATTGGTGGCTTCGGTGTCGGAAGCGATTTCTCCTGGCAACTGTTTGGCGGCTACGCATTTCAGTTACCGATCAGCGATTGCCGTGCCCGAGGCGTCGTTGGCTATCGTGCTCTTTCCGTCGACTTCAGCGAGAACGGTCCATCTGGCGCAAGAGGGATCGATATTCTGCAATACGGTCCCGTGATCGGCATCAATTTTAGCTGGTAATTGTGAAGATCGGCCTGCCAAGCGCAAACGCGAGCCTGGCGGGGCCGATGTTCGCTATCACTGGCGAAATTGTACCCGCCCTGAAACATAGCGGGATCGCCTTCTTAAGCAATCCAGTCGCAAGCGACCGGCTTGGTTGATTGTCGCACGCGACCGGGACAGCGGAATGCATTCGAGACGTTAACGATTTGAACATCAGAATGTTCTGATCGTAACCCAAAGCGCATTTGTCGCGCCGACGACACCAAGACGAATTCATCTGTGCCACGATGACTGGCGAGCGGAAAAATTGGTTTCCTTTCGCCCATCTGTGGAGATTTCGGTGATAGCGGTCAACGTCAAGATATTTTCCGTGAGCGCCGCATCGGTCCGTCCAGCGCTTGCCCTGCCGGGCATGGCCATCGTCTGTTCAGATCACGTCGGCTTCGGCCTTCCCGATGGCTGCGGCGGATCAACCTACACGCCGACGCTGACGCGGGTCGCAAACCAGGACGTCAGCGACCACGGCTTTCACCCCACGGCGATCTGCTCGCCTAGCCGTGCGGCACTGCTGACCGGCCGGAATCGTCAACGAGTTGTACCTCATGATCGATAGGTTGTTTTGTCCTCGCGTCGAACACACGACGTGATTGCACCAGGGCGCCGGCTGTCGGCCCGTTTCGGGCAGCCAACTGAGTAACAAAGCATGAGTTGGATCAGAAACATCGGGCTCGGTCTCATGGTTTCATTCATCGCCGCAACGGCGATAAGCAAGCCGGCAACCGCGCAGCAGCGCCCAACATCGTCGTGATCATGGGCGACGACATCGGCATGTGGAACATCGGCGCCTACAACCGCGGCATGATGGCCGGCCGGACGCCGAACCTCGACAAGCTCGCCGCCGAGGGCATGCTGTTCACCGACTACTACGCCGAGGCGAGCTGCACGGCGGGACGGGCGAACTTCATCACCGGCGAGCTGCCGATCCGCACCGGCATGACCACGGTCGGCCAGGCCGGCGCGACCATCGGCATCCCGGCGCAGGCGGTGACCATCGCCACGGCGCTCAAGGCGATGGGCTATGCCACCGGCCAGTTCGGCAAGAACCACCTCGGCGATCTGAACGAGTTCCTGCCCACGGTGCACGGCTTCGACGAGTTCTTCGGCTACCTGTATCACCTCGACGCGATGGAAGACCCAGCGCACCCCGCCTACCCGCAGGAGCTGCTGGACAAGGTCGGTCCGCGCAACATGGTCCACAGCTGGGCCACCGACAAGGACGACCCGACGGTGATGCCGCGCTGGGGCAAGATCGGCAAGCAGAAGATCGAGGACGCCGGGACGCTCTATCCCAAGCGGATGGAAACCGTCGACGACGAGATCCTCGACCTGTCGTTCAAGTTCATCGACAAGGCCAAGGCCGACGGCAAGCCGTTCTTCCTGTGGCTCAATCCGACGCGCATGCACATCGTCACGCACCTCTCGGCCAAATACGAGGCGATGCGCAACTCGAAGAACGGCTGGACCATTCACGAAGCCGGCATGGCCCAGCTCGACGACGTCGTCGGCGCCGTGATGAAGAAGCTCAAGGACATGGGCGTGGACGACAACACCATCGTCGTCTTCACCACCGACAACGGCACCGAGGTCTTCACCTGGCCCGATGGCGGACAGACGCCGTTCGCGCAGAGCAAGGGCACCGTCTTGGAAGGCGGCTTCCGCGTGCCGGCCATCATCCGCTGGCCGGGCAAGGTTCCCGCCGGCAAGGTCGAGAACGGCATCATCTCCGGCCTCGACTGGTTCCCGACCTTCGTCGCCGCCGCCGGCAATCCCAACATCGCCGAAGAGCTGAAGAAAGGGAAGCAGCTCGGCGACGACCTACAAGGTGCATCTCGACGGCTACAACCAGATGGACATGATCACCGGCAAGGGGCCGTCGAACCGCCACGAGATCTTTTATTTCGGGGAAAGCACGCTCGGCGCCGTGCGCATCGACGACTACAAGTATCGCTTCATCGACCAGCCCGGCGGCTGGCTGGGCGAGAAGACCCAGCCGGACGTGCCCTACCTGATCAATCTTCGTCTCGATCCGTTCGAGCGCACGGGCTGGCCCAATAGCGGGACCAAGTATGGGGCGCAGGAATACTTCGACTGGTTCAAGTACGAGTTCTGGCGCTTCGTGTTCGTCCAGCAGGAAGTGGCGAAGCTGGCCATGACGGCCATCGAGTTCCCGCCGATGCAGAAGGGCGCGAGCTTCAACCTCGACGCCGTGAAAGCGAAGATCGATGAAGCCATGAGGCAACAACAGCAATAGTCGGAGGCTCAACGGGGCGGGCGGCCAGCAAGGGCCGCCCGCAACTCGAAGCGATTGAATCCGGGCATCGGCTGCGGGCCCGTTTCGGACAGCCAACAGGGATCTTAGCTATGAGTACAAGCAGAAAGATCTGGTTCGGTGCGTACGCGCTGCTTGCAGCCATGGTGATGTGCTTGCCGGCAACCGCGCAGCAGCAGCAAAGGCCCAACATCCTCTTCATCATGGGCGATGACATCGGCATCATGCAGCCGTCCATCTACCATCGGGGCCTGATGGTCGGGAGACGCCCAACATTCACCGGATCGCGCAGGAGGGTGCGCTTTTCATGACCTATTACGCCGAGCAGAGCTGCACGGCGGGACGCACCGCATTCTTTACCGGCATGCACCCGTTACGCGCTGGCATGGTCCTGCCTCAGCTGCCAGGCGCAACCAGCTCCCTGTTGCCGGGTACACCATCACTTGCGAAAGCACTGCTCGACCGGGTAAAACACGGGCGAATTCGGCAAGAACCACTTGGGCGACAAGGCAAACTCGCTACCGACCGCCCACGGCGTCCAAGAATTCTGGGGGTACCTCTATCACCTCGATGCGATGCAGGGAGTGAGTTTCCCGGACATCAACAAGACCCCAACAGATCAGGCTGTCCTACCGCCATGCAAGAACACGCCTGTCCGCGGGCTATCCGATACGCCGGGCGCGGTCGATCCGAGGACCACACTGTGCTTGACGCCGCCGCGGCCGGTAATCGCGTGTACGTCCTCCGACGGCACGGAGCAGAACCAGACCTGTAAGGACGAAGGCCCTCTGACATTGGATCGTTCGAGGACGGTGGATGAGGAAATCTCAGCCAAGGTCGTCGACTACCTTGATCGCCATGACCCGAAGAAGACAAACAAGCCGTTCTTCGTCTGGTACAACCCGGCGCGCATGCATATCACAACAATGCTGCCGCCCAAGTACGAAGCGATGCTGGGCGTGAAGGGCGGCAAGGATTGGGGCATCAACGAAGCGGGCATGAAGCAGCTCGATGACAACATCGGCGTCGTGCTCAAGAAGCTGGAGGACATGGGCCAGCTCGACGACACGATCGTCGTCTTCACCACCGACAACGGGGCCGAGGCCATTACCTATCCGGACGGTGGCGTCACTCCGTTCCGCGGCGGCAAGCTGACAACCTGGGAAGGGGCGGAATGCGGGCCCCGCTCGTCGTCCGT